>CALSAD010000001.1:0-622592 GCA_943372845.1 Chitinophaga pinensis
TTTTCTTTTTTTTGGTTTTTTCGGGATGATTTCGATTGTTTCTGCTCAAAAAGATAGCATAAAGCGGAAAAATCTGTTGATTTTACCTGTAATTGCCAAATCCATTGAAACCGGATGGTCGTTTGGTACAGTCGGTGCTTTAACTTTTCGGATATCTCCCAAAGACTCCGTTTCAAGAACGTCGAATGCAGAGGTTTTAGTATTGTATTCAACAAAAAAGCAGTTGGTTACCGCGTTTAACGGAACCCAGTATTTTCATAAAGAGAAATTTATTCTTACCGAGCAGATTTCTTTCAGCTCTTTTCCGGATAAATTCTGGGGTTTGGGTAAGCATACGTCCGATAATGCCGAGGAGGCGTATAAGTTTAACCAGTTCTACATATATGCACACCTGTTACGTAAAGTGGCACCTCATTTTTTTGTGGGCGCACTTTTTGAAACGCAGCGGGTTTGGAATATTACTTACCAGTCTGGTGGCCTGTTTGATCAACAACAGGTTTTGGGCCGAGAGGGGTACCAGGTGGCTGGTTTTGGAACCAGTTTTACCTATGACAAAAGAAATAATGCTTTTTCGCCCGATAATGGACTGTTCTGCCAGCTTTTCATCAATCATTTTGATAAATTTTGGGGCTCAAAATTCAATTATACCAATATAGTAGTCGATCTCCGCAAATACATTCCCGTTACTAAGCGGCAAGTGCTGGCTTTTCAATTGTATAGTTTTAATAATATAGGTGAAGTACCTATTCGCAGCCTGGCTTCTTTTGGCGGTGCCAACCGGATGCGCGGGTATTATGAGGGCCGTTACAGAGCCCTTGACCAACTGGTTTTTCAAACCGAATATCGGTTTCCCGTGTACAAAAGAGTAAGTGCGGTTGCTTTTGGCGGAACCGGAAGTGTAGGTAATTCTTTCAGGGATTATTCTCTATCGGAGTTAAAAGTATCGTATGGTGCAGGCCTGCGAATTGCTTTAAATAAAAAGGAGCGCCTGAACCTGCGTATTGATTATGGTATTGGTCAGGGGAAAAACAGCGGACTTTACCTGCAGTTGGGTGAGGCTTTTTAGGATTTTGGAATTTTGGGATGGGCAATTTTGGAATTGACTTTGTGTAGCAGTAAGGTTTAATTTTTTGCCAAAGCAATTTTTTTCCCGAGCAGATAAACAAAATAAGTAATTACGAAAGCACCCAACACATCAATGGTATAATGAACATGTTGAATTAGTACCAATGCTGCTACGGTAAGGGTGCACAACAGGGCAATCATCTTATCATTTCTCTTTCGCAAACACAAGAAAATCAGAAACTGCGTTGCGGTATGGCCTGAATAGAAAAGGTCTTTGGTAATAAATACTTCGGGACCGCCGTAAAATAAACTACTAATAGGATCTCTCAAAGGAATCAGCCCCTCCGGAGGATTTAGCGGGAACAGGGAAATGGTGATCATTCTGGTAAAACAAAGAATCACAAACGAACAGAGCGTTACCAGAAAAATATAGGGCTTCTGTGCGCACCGTATCCATAGAAACAGGCTCATTGACCATATCACCACAAACGTTATACCCGAAACATCAATGGCCGGTATAAACTGTAATAGCCTGTCGTTGAATTGTGTTCCTTGCCGTTGTTCTATCAGGGCAAAGAAGAAAGGGAATGAAATCAATACACCAATCAGTACCACACTACCCACCACAGTTTTTAGTCTGAAGGCCTTGTTAGTCCATGCTTTCCGCCATGCCAGTGCAACCGCCTTATTCCGCAGATCCTTCTCTTCCATTGGTCAAAAATAGCAACATCTTAATAATGCCATCTAACAAATGCTTCCATGGCGGCATATTTGGTCATGCCCAGTGCCGCATACAGGTTGGCTGTGTTGGCATTTCTGTCTTCGGCGCGTTGCCAGAACTCACGACTATCGCTTCCCTGAAAAGGAACCATGTCTTTTTGTGATTGATGGATAAAGATGCCAAAACGCTTTTTCATTACCTGATCCGGGCTCATAGGGATGGCCATTTCTATTTCGGAAATATCCCATTCCTGCCATGCACCTTTATACAGCCATACCCAGCAATCCTTGATCCAGGGTTCGCCGGCCGCTTTTAACCGGCGCAAACTTTCAAATACCACTTCCAGGCAAACTTTATGCGTTCCATGCGGATCGGCAAGGTCGCCGGCGCAATAGATCTGGTGAGGTTTTAATTTTTGCAACAATGCCATTGTGATCAGCACATCTTCTTCACCCATTGGATTTTTTTCAATGGCACCGGTTTCATAAAAAGGAAGATCCATGAAATGTGCCCTGTCATCCGTAAGGCCAACATACCGGCAGGTTGCTTTGGCTTCGCAGCGTCTGATCAATCCCTTGATGGAACGGATTTCGGCGGTATCATGCTGGTTTTTTTGCTTGGAAGAAATGTAATTTCTTGCTGCAGTCAGTATTTCCTGACTTTTCTGGTTATCTATCCCAAACATATCTTCAAAACCTACCGCAAAATCAATGAAGCGGGTTACAAACTCATCTGTTACGGCAATATTGCCGCTGGTTTGATAGGCCACATGTACTTCATGACCCTGGTCGTGCAAACGCATAAACGTTCCGCCCATACTAATGATATCATCATCAGGATGCGGAGAAAAAATAACACATCGTTTGGGGTGGGGGGCACTCCGTTCAGGGTGTCCGGGTATTACTGCATTTGGCTTGCCACCCGGCCATCCGGTAAGGCTGTCGCGCAGCATATAAAATACCTGTAAATTAATTTCGTAGGCATCTCCCTTTTCAACCAATAAATCAGACAAACCATTTTCCAGGTAATCATTGGCAGTAAGGCTGAGTATGGATTTATTTACTTTCAGTGCCATGTAAATCACGGCACGTTTGATCATTTGTGGTGTCCACGCACAATCGCCCGTAAGCCATGGCGATTTGATTCGCGTTAATTCGGCGGCGGCTGGTTCATCCAACACAAAAGTACAATCTTGGTGCTGTTGCAATATGCTGGCAGGGATCTGTTCTGTTACACCTCCTTCAACGGATTTTGCAACAACGGGTGCTTTTTGTCCCCAGCCCATCAATAAGATACGTTTGGCTTTCAGAATGGTGCTAATGCCCATGGTAACTGCCAGGCGGGGTACTTTAGAAATATTGGCAAACTCGTACGTGTTGGCAATACGGGTGGTATTATCCAGATTTACGAGTCTTGTTTTAGAATAGATGCTCGAGCCGGGTTCATTAAATCCGATATGGCCATTTAAACCAATGCCTAAAATCTGTAAATCAATGCCGCCTGTTTTTTCCAATGCTTCTTCATAAGCGGCACAATATTTTTTGATCTCATCTTTTGGCCAGTTGCCACTGGGAAGATGAATATTATCTGGGTTAATATCAATATGGTTAAAGAGGTGCCGATGCATAAAGCTCCAGTAGCTTTGAAAAGCATCTTTATCTATTGGATAATATTCATCCAGGTTAAAGGTGATCACATTTTTAAAACTCAAGCCTTCTTCCCTGTGCATACGAACGAGTTCCTTATACAGATGAATAGGGGTAGAGCCGGTAGCCATTCCCAATATGCAATTTTCTTTGTTGGCTTGCTTTTTACGGATCAATGCTGCAATTTCTCCGGCCACATACTGTGATCCTTTTTGTGAATCCGGATAAATTTTAACAGGGATCTTTTCGAAAGAGTCTACCATTGTCATATTGGTTAAAATTTTAGCTAAAATACGGCTATTTGCGGGAAATGTGTCACAATTGACTTCAAAACCGCAAAAAGCTGCAATTTCTTAATCTACGAGAAAGCAAGTTACTTATTGGCAGGATCAAGGTATTTTGTGTTGTAATTCAATCCCTGCCATTGATATCTCTTTACCTGCTGTTGCATCCGTTTTTCAAAATCAGGCCAGCTTCGCATTTCTTTCGGGCTCCACAACACTTCACTAAGGGCACTCATTCTGGGAAAGATCATGTATTCTACTTTGGCAGGTGTTTTCATGTATTCGCTCCAAACATTGGCTTGTCCGCCCAATACATATTTGGCTTCTTCGGCGGTTAATTCTTTGGGTACGGGTTCATAGTCGTACACTTTTTGTACGGTCAGGTACCCGCCAATGGTTAATGAGTCTTCGTTTTTATTTTGCTTGTAATCAAAATATACCCAGCCTGTAGGCGTCATGATCACATTGTGTTTTTGTTTGGCTGCTTCAATGCCACCTTTTTCGCCACGCCAGCTCATTACTGTGGCATTGGGGGCCAGGCCACCTTCCAGTATTTCATCCCAGCCAATGATCTGTTTGCCTTTGCTGTTCAGGTATTTTTCTATCCGCTGTATGAAATAGCTTTGCAGACCGTGCTCATCTTTCAATCCTTTTTCTTTGATCAGTTGCTGGCAAAATGCTGAGCGTTTCCAGTTGTCTTTGGGGCATTCATCGCCACCAATATGGATGTATTTCCCGGGAAATAACTGAATCACCTCATCCATTACATCTTCCAGAAATTTGAATGTGTATTCAGTGGGCGCAAATACGTCGGGGTATACGCCCCAGCTTTGTTGCACCTGTTTACCCGTACTATCACCACTCCAGCTAACTTTTGCAGCGTGTTTGGTAGCTTCTTCAGGAAAGCAACTTAATTGCGGGTAGGCAGCAATGGCAGCTGATGCATGACCGGGTAATTCAATTTCGGGCACTACGGTTACAAATCTGTCTGTTGCATATTGCACAATTTCTTTGATCTGTTCCTGTGTATAATAACCACCATATTTTGTGTTATCGTTCCCCGTGCCGGGATGGTGTCCAAGAATGGTTCCGTTACGATATGCGCCAACAGAAGTGAGTTTTGGATATTTTTTGATCTCAATGCGCCAGCCCTGGTCTTCTGTTAAATGCCAGTGAAACGTATTCATCTTATGCATGGCAATGAAGTCGATGAATTTTTTTACATAATCTGCTGTAAAAAAATGGCGGCCTACATCCAGGTGCATCCCACGATAGGCAAAGCGGGGTTTGTCTTCCACCATCAGATTGGGAATGGTAAGACGCTTCTTTTTTTCGAGGGGAAGCAATTGTATCAATGACTGAATGCCATAGAAAGTGCCGGTAGGATTGGCTCCGCCGATTTCAATTCCATTGGCAGATACCTGTAAGGTGTAAGCACCGGGTATGGGATGGTCAATTTTTTCCAGATCCAATACGATGTTGTTCTTGTGGTTACTGCTTTTGCTGATGGGCAAACGAAAACCATAAAAATGCTCCAGGTAGTCGTTGAGAAAACCGGCTGATTTTTCAAGGCCGGCTTCAGCAAGAATAATTTGTGTTGAGGGGGTAATGGTGAAAGTTCCGCTCATCGTTTCCATCATTGATGGTTTGGGAACAAGACTAACCTCCTGGGCCATTGTGAAAATGGTAAACAGTAAACCAATAGAAAGCAATCTGTATTTCATATAGCAGGCATGGGGTTTAAAAGCAGTTGAAAAACTGATTTGTGGCAATCATCAGCAGGTTGAAAATAAAAAAGATTCCTGTGTAAACAGGAATCTTTCTCAGCTTTTTATAAAAATCAATTAATCTACTTTAGTCAGCTTGATGATATTGGTGGGCAGGTGCAAATGTACCGGGGTACTTCCTGTATTCACCACTACATCTCCCGTATTCACAAATCCTCTTTCTTTCAGAATCTTGATCTGGTCGTGTATGATATCATCCAAACTGTCTTCCTCAGCATAATAAAATGCCCGAACACCCCAGCTAAGGCTTAACTGGTTTACCAAAGTTCTTTCCTTGGTAAAAATGTACAGTGGTGAAGAAGGACGATAGCTGCTCAACATAAATGCGGTATAACCACTTTGTGTCATCCCAATCAAAGCTTTTGCTTCCACATCATCCGAAATTTTACAGGCATTGTAACAGATGGCATCGCTGTGAAAAGAAGGGGAGTGGGGTTGCGGTTTCAGGTCTTCTGCACGGTTATAGCGGTATTCTTTTTTCTCCACTTCTGCAATGATCTTGCGCATGGTTTCTACCACCAGTGCGGGGTGTTGGCCGGTTGCGGTTTCGCCACTCAGCATTACGGCATCTGCACCTTCCAAAACAGCATTGGCCACATCGGTAATTTCACTACGGTTGGGTTTTACCCTGTCTATCATACTCTCCATCATTTGTGTAGCCACAATAACGGGTTTGGCGCGGTGAATACATTTGCGGATCAATTCTTTTTGGATCAAAGGAATTTGTTCTACCGGTAATTCCACACCCAGATCGCCACGCGCTACCATAATGGCATCGCTTTCGAGAATGATGTCGCGGATGTTTACCAGTGCTTCCGGTTTTTCTATTTTGGCAATGATCTTGGTCTTGCTTTTTTTCTCCTGCAGCTTACTGCGCAGGATCACGATGTCTTTTACACTTCTTACAAAACTCAAAGCCACCCAATCCAGTTCCTGTTCAATGATGAATTCCAGATCAACCAGGTCTTTATCGGTTAAAGCCGGTAAAGAAATTTTGGTATCCGGCAGGTTCAATCCTTTTTTTGAGGAGAGGATACCGCCCAGTGATACCAATACTTTCACATCTCCGTTTTTTTCAATACCTACCACTTTTACTTCGATCTTACCATCATCAATCATGATGATATTGCCCATCACCACATCGCCGGCAAGGTTGGGATAGGATACATAAATTTTTTCCAGTGTGCCTACGCATTTCTCATTGGTAAATGTGAGGATATCGCCTGCTTTTACTTCCAATGCATTGTTTTCAATTTCTCCCACACGAAGTTTGGGCCCTTGCAAATCACCCAGTATGGCAATATTGTAGGGCTGGGTTTTATTGATGTTCCGTATATGGTCAATAATTGCCTTCTTGTCTTCGTGGCTGCCGTGCGAAAAATTTAAACGAAATACGTTTACGCCGGCTTTTACCAATCCCAGCAGTTGATCGTATGAATCGCAAGCTGGTCCCACGGTGGCTACTATTTTGGTGCGGTGGTTAACGTGGGCAAGTCCTGCTTCTTTATCCATGTTCTTATGCAGGTACTTATCGAGATTTTTTGACATTGTATGTTTAATTGTATGGTTGCTCGTTAGAATAATAATATTTAGCTGGCAAGGATCTTTACGATCTTGAACCAGTCGTCTGATATTTTTTGTTTGGCTTTTACTGCATTGTCCAGTGGGGTATAGTGCAGTTTGTTATTTAATATACCCACCATTACATTGTGCTTGCCGGTTAGTAAACATTCTACTGCATGGTAACCCATGCGACTGGCGATGAGCCTGTCTAAACAGGTAGGTGAGCCGCCTCTTTGAATATGGCCGAGAATGCACACACGTACATCTGCCTGTGGTAATCTTTGTTTAATGATGGTGGCAATTTCGTTACCGCCGCCAAATTCATCTCCTTCCGCCACTACGATAAGGTTAACCAGTTTTTTTCTTTTTTCTTTTTCGGTGAGTGAGGAAATGAGCTCTTCAATATCGGTTTTGGTTTCCGGAATTAGAATATTTTCGGCACCTGTAGCGATACCGCTGTGCAGGGCTATATAACCCGCATCGCGGCCCATTACTTCTACAATAAATAGTCTGTCATGTGCATCTGCCGTATCCCTGATTTTATCAATGGCTTCTACTGCGGTATTCACAGCCGTATCAAAACCGATGGTAAAATCGCTGCCGGCAATATCTTTATCAATGGTGCCGGGCAAACCGATACAGGGGATATCGAATTCGCGACTGAATTTTTGTGCACCACGGAAACTTCCGTCGCCGCCGATAATCACCAGAGAATCTATGCCTCTTTTCTTCAGGTTTTCATAGGCTTTTTTACGGCCCTCGTATTCAAAAAAATCTTTGCTTCTGGCGGTTTTAAGAATGGTGCCCCCACGTTGAATGATGTTGGCAACAGAGCGGGAGTTCATCTCAAAAATATCATCATCAATCATGCCGCTGTAACCACGCATGATACCGAAGATTTCCAGTCCATGATAAATTCCGGTTCTAACAACAGCCCTGATCGCGGCGTTCATGCCCGGGGCATCTCCGCCGGAAGTAAGCACACCTATTTTAGTAACTTGTTTTTCAGACATTGTAATTTGTCGATTCTACTTTAATGCAATGAAATACTAATGGCAATCAAACGTAATGTGATGTGTATCAACTACACGGAATTCCAAAAATAAGCATTTGAAGATAAATGACAAGTTCTGTTCTGATTCATTACAGTTTGTATAAACATTAAATGGGGATAAATGATACATGGCGACAAAATGCCATTTGGCTGACAAACTATTAATATCAATGCTGATAAGGGTTTCAGGCTGCTTTTAGTGTCATCAATCGGTTCGTAAAAAATAAATGAAGTAATTTAAGCATTCTTCTTTCTGCTAACAGACGTTAGTAGTTTTTGCTTTTTAGGAGTATGAAAAGACTTTTTTGTTTCTATCTTATCTGAACCATTAGAATAGTATTAAAACGGACCATTAAAAATAGCTTTTCCATGTGTTCATTAGCCTTATCCTAAACTTTCCCCTAAATATTTAAGAGACACCTTAATTGCTAATAGGTAGTACTATTGATTTTATAGTATTGAATTGCCTGAAAGATTCTGCCATTGGTTTGAGTGAATTGTCGAAAAGGTCAACAAACTCCGATTCTGATAATCTAAAACTTGAATTGTCAATCTGGAAGTAGTAGTTTTTTACAATTTTTTTTGAACCATCCATTTCTTTTTTAACTCGAATATCTAACCCTATTATTGCTTTGTTCACTCAAAAAAATACGGTTTTACCGTAGGCGGCATATTGTTTAGAAATATTTTGAAGTTTATTAATGATTGTAATAAGTGAATCATAAGAATGTTGGTCAAACATAGCTACTCCTTGCGTGTTTGATAAAGTATATGATTTAGATGTAGAAAAACTACCTGCTAATGCACCTATCAAACCCCAAGAACCGGAACTACCTCCACCAGACATACTCACGCCGGTTGATCCTGCAACTTGTGTTGCCTTTGTTTGGCTTATTTCAAATACAAGTGTCATCACACTATCCCCACCTTCTTTATAACTCATTTCAAGACTAACTGTTAAACTTCCCATATCGTTCCCAAACCATGGATTATATGTTTTTGTTGTTTCGTAAAGATGCTCAACATAGAGTTGCGAACTTGCCGTACCAACACATAGTAGGAGAATAGACAAAAGGAACAATTTCATTTGGGTGATTTTTGAATGACAAGGGTAAATATAAGCAAGACTTGCAAGAGAGCCATCGGCTCGGTAAATATTGTAACAACGGATTTTAATCCGTTGAAATTAAGATCAAACAATATTGAGAGTCCCGTAGGTACGACAGATATTATACTTTACACGGGCCGAACCTACGGTTCTTAGTAAGCAGATTTACATTGCTCTACGGATTCAAATCCGTAGTTACAATATTTGTCGAGGCTACGCCTCTGAACCCCATCTAATTTTCAAGTGTATGGTTACAATTACTCCAACTAAAAGTGGTTAGTCGCTGTAAGCATCATTCATTATTACTTATCCTAATCCATTTCAGGATAACAATGGTAGAAAAACTTCTGCCATCATACACCGGGCACTTCCTCCGCCATTGGTTTCTATGGTAGTAATATCAGCATGAATAATGGGATTGTATTTTTGGATTTCCTGAACCAGCTCTTTGGTTAAGCTGTGAAAAGCCTGAGACGACATTACCAGAAATTTTTCGCCATTCATATTATGCACCTGCAGCATATTGCCCGCAAAATGATTCATCTGGCTGAAACTGATTTCGATGATTTGCTTACCGGTTTGTTTGATGCGGTTAGTGAGTCTTTCTTTTTCTGTGGCATCGGGTATGCTATCCAAACAGATTACCACATAACCATCTGCCACGCACATCATAACATTGGTGTGATAAATAGGAGAGCCCTGTGCATCAACTGACAGGAAACTCACCGTTTCGTAAGACATCAATGAACCAAACTTAGATAAAACCAGTTCATCTGTTCTGGGCGACAGGCAGGCATAGGCTATTTTGTTGTCTCTGTCCAGCACCATACTTCCGGTTCCTTCCAGGAAAAGATTTTCTGATTCATGGTAAGTAAGGTCGATCGTTTTAGTAACCTGAAATTTTTTATCAATGGCATCCAACACATGTTGCTTTCTTTCTTTCCGGCGGTTTTCTGCAAACATGGGGTAAAGCAGGAGTGTACCATTATCATGAAAAGAGATCCAGTTATTTGGGAAGACCGAATCGGGTGTATGTGGTTCGGGTGTGTCTTGTATTACAGTAACCGCTACACCGTGTTTGCGCAACACATCAATAAAACCGATAAACTCGTCCAATGCTTTTTCCTGAATGGCTTTATCTGCCGACTGCACTTGGAAACGATTGTTAACCGCGGTTTCTGCATTAAAATCGAATTGTACCGGTTGTATCATCAATAGCTGTGAGGTATGCTGCATTTTTAAGAATTAGGGTGATGGTATTTAGTTCTTAACTGTTTATTTGCCGATAGGCAGCCTGCGCAGTGGCATACTCATACAATGAAAACCACCACGGGCTCTTGATAATTCTGCCGATGGCATCAGGATTACGGTATCGGTGATGGTAGCTACATCAATGGTTCCTGCTTCCAGTTGTTGCAACAATTCTTTGGCATTAATGATTTGGAAGCCGGCATTTTTAAATGCTTCGGTGGTTTTATCATTTCTATCATAACCTAATACCACGCCTTCTTTTAAAGCCAAGAGGTTGCAGGAGTCGGTCCATTGTTCCCTGGCATTATATGGAAACTCGTTATTGCCCGAATAAATAAAGCGAACTTCTTCCTCGCAATGCAGATCGTTTTTGCTGATATCTATCAAGAGATCTTCCAGACTTTCGAATGACACCGGATTTTCAGGACATTTTTTATGAAACTGTAAGATCTTGATTTTCTCTTCCTTTTTAATTTCAAGTATCCGCTCAATCGCATCTTCATCCTCGTGTTTTACCGCTTTGCGGGAGAAATTGCCAAGCATTACCCATACATCTCTTTTTACCTGTGTAAAAACAGTATCAATATGCATATAATCCCTTTTTTTGGGGATCTTGATAATGGTGACCTTATCCATCAATCCTTTTTCAAAAATGGTATTGGTAATACGTACGGCAGCTTCTGAAGAGGTTCTTTCGCTAACGCCAACCAACAGATGGTTCTCACTAACTACCATGATATCGCCACCTTCCAGTGTTATTTTGCGATCATCGTCTTCTTTTGGCATCAGAAAACTGTGGTTGGAATCGGCCAGTTCTATGATGTTGTTTTTATACGCCGCAAACAAAGGATGATGAAAGAAAATGTATTTGGCCAACAGGGCCTCGCGTGTTCTAGCTTTTTTAGCAGGTTTATTCAGTAAAACATGGTCTTTGATGGTAATGCCAATATCGCGGGTAAAAATAAAATTCGGGATAGGGGCGAACAGTAATTTCTTTTCAATGGAAGTGCCCGAAATAAAAGTCTTGGCCAGTTCAACCGGTGAGTATTCCTGTAAATGGTTCTGCACTTCATAGGTACAGCCTTCAATAGCACTTACCGAAGCCACCAGTTTTGAATGGATATTTTTATCTTCCAATACCTGCGCCAGCAACCATTGCAGCTCAATTACTTTATCTGATGCAAAAAAATGTTTGCTTTCTGGTTTGTAAAATTCCCGATCGGCTTCCAGGGCATCAATAGCCGCCAGTTTACCTTTTATTTTTTCCGGGTCCAGAAAGTAGAGCAGGATTTTGGTATAGTAATCGTACTCATTGCGGCGGATGGTTTCGAGGTGAACAATATCTTCAAACAGCCAATCCTGTGCTTTTGAAGGCACTACTTTGCCCAGTCCGCTATCTGGACTATGCACTAACAAACGTTGTAATGTTCCTATTTCGGAGCTTACAGATAAGGTATTATCCATACAATAAAGTGTTGAATGTAAAATGTGTTAATCGAAATCAATAGCAGTAAGTAAACAAAAAACTACTTAATGATCGGGCATGGAATTAAGGCCGCGGTACATCCATGCGAAGTGTGCTGTTAAGAATACTATGGTAGAACAATGATTCATGAAGCTGATGCAAATTACAACTTTCTTTGTAAAGGATCTTTTCCCTGCAAAGTTCCGTGCGATGAGATGATTTTGAAGCGGACAAACATTTCTTCACTGTACCAGTTTTCTTTGCGTGTTTTTCTGATCACCTCGGCATGCTCCTGCATTTGATAGGCAAACTGTTTCATCTGTTCCCTGCTTTCCCAAATACTGAAAGTAGCCTGTTTAATAAAAGGTACTTCACCTATACCCAGCGAAGTAATAAAGCCATTGGCACCGGCCATTTGCTGTGCAACGGCATCCACATTACGCCAAAAGCTGTTTAGTTTATTCAGGCGGATGGTGGCACGTGTTAAAATGCCAATCATACCTTCGTAACCGGTTTGTTTGGCTAATGTTCCGAAACACTGTTTTCCATCCCATGTTCCATGGCCTTCGATAGGTTCCAACTCAAGGGTCCATTTTTCGCAGTTGAATAGTTTCCACCAGAGGAGGAGGAAGTCTGGAGACTGGAGTCTGGGGACTGGAGTTAGGAGACTGGAGTTGTGATTATCTTTTTCGCTCCAGACTTCAGACTCCAGACTTCTAACTTCCAACACCGCCCATTGGCGCCAGTCGGGGGTTTTATCGAATGTGCCGTTTCTGCCACAGCCCATCAATTTCCAAAAATGGTTTCTTTTACTGATCCATAAAGGCAGCCTAAAAATGGCCATAGACAGAAAGCCTGCCCATCCCATCCATTTGGGGTAACGTACAACGGTGAGGGTGCAGATCATATTCGAAAATAAAGGGTTTGTGTGTGATTCATCAGAATCTGCTAATTTGGTTTCATGAATCTCACCATCACCAACATACATCAACTGGTAAATGTTCGTGAAAAAAGCAAACTGTTGCGAGGAACAGAACTGGCAGATCTGCCTGTGATAGAGCATGCTTTTTTGCGGATAGAAAATGGATTGATCAAAGACTTCGGGCCCATGGGGGCAATGGTGAATGGTGAATGGGCAAAGGGTGAGGTATATGATGCAGAAGGGGCAACCGTATTACCCACCTGGTGCGATAGTCATACACATATCGTGTTTGCAGCGAGCAGGGAAGGGGAGTTTGTAGATAAGATCAGGGGATTGAGCTATGCGGATATTGCTGCCAAAGGTGGTGGTATTTTGCATTCGGCTGAAAAACTAAACGCCACATCTGAGGAGGAATTGTTTGATCAGGCATGGAAGCGCTTGCAGCAACTGATGCATTTGGGTACGGGGGCTATCGAGATCAAATCGGGCTATGGATTAACCGTAGCCGGCGAATTAAAAATGTTACGTGTAATAAAACGATTAAAAGAAAAATCACCCATACCGGTTAAAGCTACTTTTTTAGGTGCGCATACGTATCCATTGTCTTGCCGTGATGATCACCAGGGGTATATTGACCAAATTATTCACGAAATGTTGCCCGCTATTGCCAAAGAAAAACTGGCAGATTATATAGATGTTTTTTGTGAGGAGGGATTTTTTACACCACAGGAAACAGAAACCATTTGCAAAGCAGGAATGGCTATTGGATTGAAGCCTAAAATACATGCCAATCAGTTGCACTTATCAGGCGGTACAGAGGTTGGTGTAAGGCTGAAGGCATTATCAGTAGACCATCTGGAAACCATGGATGACCATGCGATAAATACACTTGCTTCCTCTCAAACCATTGGTACGTTGTTACCAAACGCAGCGTTCTTTTTGCGAATGCCTTTTCAGCCGGCAAGGGCTTTGATTGACAAAGGCTGTGCCATTGCGCTGGCTTCTGATTATAATCCCGGATCCAGTCCGAGTGGTAATATGAATCTTGTAGTAGCCATGAGTTGTATTCAAATGAAAATGCTGCCGGAAGAAGCCATCAATGCTGCCACCCTTAATGGAGCCTATGCAATGGATCTGGGCGGAGAACTGGGTAGCATTACCAGAGGTAAAAGGGCCAATCTCATCTTTACCCATCCCATTCCATCTCTTGCCTATTTACCTTATGCATTTGGTACAAACCTGATTAACAAAGTGATGATCAATGGTGATTTTATTTAAGTATATTTAGATAGCCGTGAGCTATGCGCTGCGAGCCATGAGCTATATGCTTTGGCTCGTAGCTCATGGCTCGCAGCTCACAGCTAAAAAAAGCCATATGAGCCATTTTAAGATCTACAATAAACAGGATGTATTATCGCTAACCCGGATCCGGCGTTTTGAAACCAAACTGGGCGAGCGCCTGCAGGTACTGACCGATCCCAATGCCATTGAACAGTCGCTGCAAAATTCTTCTGCTTCATTTGTATTGATAGGCATACCGGAAGACATAGGCGTAAAAGCCAATATGGGTATTGGTGGAACCGATTCTGCCTGGCTTTCTTTTTTACAGGCATTTTTAAATGTGCAGAGTAACGATTTTTTTGAGGGAAGCAATATCCTGCTGATGGGACATTTTGATTTTTCGGATGTGGAAAAACTCATAGAACAAAATGCACATGGGTTTGATGAAAAGCTGGAAGCTTACCGCCACGCCGTAAATGCCATTGATGATGAAGTGGAACAACTGATTCATATCATCACACAAAATAAAAAAATACCGATTGTAATTGGGGGCGGGCACAACAACTCTTATCCCTGTATCAAAGGTGCCGCCAAAGGTTTTTATAAAGCAGGTGTGATACCTATTGCACAGATCAATGCCATTAATCTGGATGCACATGCCGATTTCAGACCCATGGAAGGAAGGCATAGTGGCAACGGGTTCAGTTATGCAGAGGCGGATGGATACCTGGAAAAATATTGTGTGTTGGGTTTGCACGAAAACTATTTACCACAGAATGTTTGGATGGATATGGTGAACAATCCGTTTATTGATTGCATCACATTCGAAGATATTTTTCTGCATGAAAAAAGAACTTTCCTGCAGGCCGTAGGCCATGCTACTAATTTTACCAGCGATACGCTTTGTGGTATTGAACTGGATCTGGATTGTATTGAAAATGCGTTAAGCAGCGCCTCCAGCCCGGTGGGTATTACCATTAATCATGCGCGGCAATATGTAAGTTTTACGGCTGCGGATAGTAAAGTAGCATATTTGCATATTTGCGAAGGCGCATCGCAACTGGCGGATGGAAGAACGAGTATGGGTACGGGAAAGATGATCGGGTATTTGGTGAGTGATTTTGTGAAGGCGATGATGATTCCTTAGCCCTTCTTCAACTCACCCCGACATCGCTTCGCTTGTCGACCCTCTCTGCTTCGCAAAGAGGGTGAAGCAGTAAACATACTCCCTCTCTACGAAGTAGAGAGGGCCGGGGTGAGTTAACTTTGAGATTCGAGTTCCATTACTTTTTCAAACACTTCTTCATATTCTTTCTCTAAAGTTTCCCTGCTACTTTTTGCTTTCTTATAATCAGACTCAATCGTAACAAACTTATTCTTATCCGAATAATTTGCCGGATCTCCCAATGCATTTTCTAATCTTGATTCGTCTTCTTTTGCCTTGGTAATCTGTGTTTCAAGATTGCTTAACCTACGTTGTTCTTTTTGTAATTCTTTCTGCAAGTCCTTGTTAACGGGTAGGTTTTCTTTTACAACCTGCTTTACTGGTTCCGCTTTGGCAACAGGTTTCGGTTCCGATTTAATATCCGGCACTCCCAGCTTTTGTTTTTCGGCATTGATCTTGGCCATGCGTTCATTCCACTCTACCCATTCCTGGTACGTGCCTTTAAATTCTTTGATCTTGTGGTCAACAATTTCCCAAATCTTATTGGCGGTTTGGGAAATGAAATAACGGTCGTGACTAACAAATACAATACTTCCCTCATACTTATTCAACGCACCTGCCAGCAATTCAACCGAGTGCATGTCAAGGTGGTTGGTAGGCTCATCCAAAATCAGGAAGTTTGCCTTGCTCACAATGGTTTTGGCCAATGCCACACGGGCTTTTTCTCCTCCGCTCAACACTTTTACTTTCTTATCTACATCATCGCCGCTGAAAAGAAAAGCGCCTAATAATGCACGCAGTTCTACATCTGTTTTTTTGCTTCCGCAGGATTGTAATTCTTCCAGGATATTGTTGCCGAGTCCTAATGCTTCTAATTGGTGCTGGGCATAAAAGCTTTCTTCTACATTATGGCCCCATACACGTTCTCCTTCAAAAGACTCTGTTCCGGCAATCATGCGCAATACGGTAGATTTACCTTTACCATTGGCACCGATCAGGGCAATTTTATCGCCACGCTCTATTTCCGCAATGGCATCTTCCACAATTTTTATCTGCCCAAATTTTTTGCTTACGCCTTTCAATTCTACCAATACTTTTCCCGGTACTTTATCCAATTGGAAATTGATGCGCAGATCGGGGCGTTCCAGTTTTACGTCTTCAATTTTATCAATCTTATCCAGTCGTTTCTGTACACTCTGTGCCTGTGCCGCTTTACTGGCTTTAGCTTTAAAGCGTTCAATAAAACGTTCCTGCTGGCGTATATAATCCTGCTGGTTCTCGAATGCTTTCTGCTGCATATCAATGCGGATCATTTTCTCCTGCTCATAAAACTCATAATCGCCCGTATAAATATGCAGTTGCTGCTGGTACAGTTCCACGATCTTATTCACCATCCGGTTCAAAAAGAATTTATCGTGGCTTACAATCACCACACTGCCTTTGTAATGCAGCAGGTATTTTTCCAGCCATTCTATGGAGGGTAAGTCTAAGTGGTTGGTAGGTTCATCCATCAACAATACATCGGGCTGCTGCAGAATCATTTTAGCCAGCAATACCCGCATCCGCCATCCTCCACTGAATTCTTTATAGGGCCTTACCAGGTCTTCATTGCTAAAACCCAGTCCATGCAATACTTCTTCTGCTTTGTGGTGAATATTGTATCCGTCCAATACATCCAGTTCATGCAGGGCATCTGTATACCTGATCAGCAGGGGTTCATTCTCAGAATCTTTTTCCAGTTCATTGCCCAGCCTTTCAATTTCTTTCTCCAACTCGCGTACTCTTTCAAAGGCACTAAGCGCTACTTCTGTTATGTTTTCGTTGGTATCAAAACTTAACAGGTCCTGGTGCAGGTAACCAATAGTGGTATCCTTGCTTTTTTCAACAGTTCCCTTCGATGGCGTGTATTCGCCTACCAACACCTTTAACAGGGTTGATTTTCCGGTACCATTGTACCCGATCAATCCAATACGGTCGCCGGGCTGTATATGCCAGGTAGCATCTTCAACAATGGCTCTTGCACCAAACTCAAACGTAACATTCTGGAATCCTATCAGCATCTATTAACAAGTATTTAAGGCCGCAAAGGTAAATGCAAACAGCTCCCAATTCTATTTGCTTTATTTTTGGGCTAAATTTTTTATATGAAACAGTGCTTTTTGTACGGTATGGTATTGTTTTTAACTGCTTGCGGCAATGCCGATGAAAAAGCCAAAGAGCCCGCTCAGCCACAGGCCCCGCTTACCAGAAGTGCTAATTCAGACGCATTTAACCAGTCGTTTGGCCAGTTATTGGCTGATTATTATTCCCTGAAAGATCAATTTATTGCTGAAAAAGATTCGGGTATTGCCCAATCTGCCAGAAGCCTGATTGTTTCTGTGGATAGCCTGAAACTCGATGAATTAAAGGCCGACAGCAATATTGTTTCTACCGCAAGCACCTACACACTGGGTATTTCTGCAGAATTGAAGGGGTTGTTGGGAGAGAAGGGATTGGAGGAAAAAAGAAAATCTTTTCAGATGGTGGGCGATCAGTTATATGATCTTATCAGAACGGTACAGTACGATAGGGCTGTTGTGTACCACGATTATTGTCCCATGGCTTTTAACGACCAGGGTGCCAACTGGCTAAGTAATACTGCTGAGATCAGGAATCCTTATATCCCTAAAAAAATGCTTACGTGCGGCGAGGTGAAAGATTCGATTGATTTCAGGCCCAAACAATAAACTTCCATCTATTGGTATCTTTCAACTTTCAGGGAGATGCTTTGTTTGATATACATGTGTATGCGGAAAATATTACTGGTGTGTTTACTCTGTTTAACAGGAAATGTACTTACGGCACAGGAAAAATATACGTTCAACGGTTACATCAAAGACTCACTCAGCGGCGAAACCCTGATTGGAGCCAACCTTACCCTTCGTGCAGAAGGCAGGGGCATTGTAAGTAACCAGTATGGTTTTTTCTCCATCACGTTACCTAAAGGAAAATATTCCTTGGTTTGTTCCTTTGTAGGGTATCAGCCTAAAGAAATCGAGATTAATCTTACCAACAACTACCAGAACAATATTCTGTTGCTGCCCAATTCTGCCATCATCAACAATGTTACCGTATATGGAAGAAAACGGGATAACAATGTAAAAACAGCGCAGATGGGTAAGTTTGAGTTAAGTGTAAATACCGCCAAAGCCTTACCCGCTTTTTTAGGCGAAGTAGACATTTTAAAAACCTTACAGTTACTACCCGGTGTGCGCAATGCGGGTGAGGGTAATGCCGGTTTTTATGTTAGGGGAGGAGGTCCCGATCAGAACCTGATTTTGCTGGATGATGCGGTGGTGTATAATACGGGTCACCTGTTTGGTTTCTTTTCAATATTTAATGCAGATGCCATAAAAAATGTAACCCTGATTAAGGGAGGGATACCGGCACAATACGGCGGCAGATTGTCATCCGTGGTAGATGTGGCCATGAAAGAAGGAAACGAAAACAAAACACAGATAGATGCGGGTATCGGCTTAATTGCTTCGCGATTTTCAATACAGGGGCCGCTGAAAAAAAACAAAGCTTCTTACATGATCTCTGCCCGGAGAACTTATGTAGATGCATTGGCCAAGCCCTTTATTAAAAAGACTAGCGAATTTTACGGTTCCGGTTATTATTTCTACGACCTGAATGCAAAAGTGAATTACCAGTTCAGCGAAAAAGATCGGGTATACCTGAGCGGTTATTTTGGAAGAGATAAATTTACTTTCAACAACAGCAAACGTTCTTTTAGTACCGTAATTCCCTGGGGAAACTCTACGGCAACGCTGCGATGGAACCATATTTTCAACAAGAAACTATTTGCTAACACTACGCTAGTATATAACGATTATCAATTTGCGCTGGATGGTAAACAAAATAATTTCAACATCAATCTCTCCTCAGGTATTCGGGATCTGACGGCTAAAACAGATATTGATTTTTATCCCTCGCCTGAACACAAACTCAAATTTGGGGCACAATATACTTTTCACACTTTTTTGCCCAATGTATTAAGCGGAAACCAGGATAGCGTGGTGTTTGAACCCAACAATGCCACCAAGAAATTTGCAAGGGAGTATGCCTTTTATTTACAGGATGATTGGGAACTTACCCGAAAGCTCAAATTAAATCTCGGTATCCGCTACAGTATGTTTCAACAGGTGGGTCGGTATACTTTATACCAGCGCGATGCCAATGGAAATAAAACGGATAGTACCATGTATGGCGGCGGACAAACCGTAAAAACTTATGGAGGCATTGAGCCACGGGCCACCTTGCGGTATGCATTTAATGAAACGGAATCTGTAAAAGCTGCCGTAACCCGTAACCTGCAATACATACACCTGGTAACCAATGCAGGCTCTACTTTACCAACAGATTTATGGGTGCCCAGCACCATTCGTGTGCAGCCTCAGATCAGTTGGCAATATGCAGTTGGGTATTTTAAAAACTTTAAGGAAGGGATGTATGAAACTTCGGTAGAAGCCTATTACAAAACCATGGAAAACCAAATTGAATACCGGGAAGGATACACGCCTTCGCTACAAGATCCGGAAGAAGAATTTGTGTTTGGAAAAGGTTGGAGTTATGGAGCAGAGTTTTTTGTGAATAAAGTGAAAGGAAGGTTTACCGGATGGATAGGGTATACCCTTAGCTGGACATGGCGCCAGTTTCCCAACCTGAACGATGGATTGAAATATCCCAGCCGTTACGATAGAAGACATGATATGTCGGTTGTTGGCAGCTATGAATTAACCGATAAATGGAAGCTCTCGTCCGTTTTTGTATATGGTACTGGTAATGCCACTTCGTTACCGGAGCGTTTTTATTTTGTGGGTGGGGTATTAACACAGGAGTTCAGCCGCATCAATGCGTATAGAATGAAATCTTATCACCGGCTGGATTTTTCTGCCACCTATACACCCAAACCAAAGAAACAAAGAAAATACAGCAGTAACTGGGTGTTCAGTGTATACAATTTGTATAGCCGATTAAACCCCTATTTTATTTATTTCGATCAGGAAGGAACGGCTACTGCAGGAACATTAAAAGTAACCGCTAAACAAGTATCGCTATTCCCAATGATCCCGGCAGTAACCTGGAACATTCGCCTCTAAAAACCGCGCCCTTGCGCCCTTGCGCCCTTGCGTGAAATATTCTCGCAGAGGCGAAGTTGGTAACTTTTAGAAACACTGTTTTATTCTTTGGGAACGAAATTAATCACCACTTTCGCATTACGCTGTTCATTCGAAGTAAGGAAGATCTCAAAACGTTGTTTCTGGTTACCTGTTGTAATTACCATCAAGGCAGTGTTGGGTGGAATATCGCCAAGGTTATCTGCTACTACCGTTAACTCATGCCGGTTATCCGTTTTACTGCATTTTATTTTTACAGTAAGAGGCATATAGCTTAATCGTTTACTACTTACCACTAACTCGTTGTTATGGTATACAGATATGGTATCGTTATCAATGGTGCCGTTGTCATATAAATCCACCTGAATAAATTCTTCTGAAGTGGTGATGGTTCTTACCAGGTTATTCTCCCTTTCCACCAATACTTTCGGAATGGGCATTTTACGCATCTGCGGTTCGGTTTGCGGCATGCTGGCCGATTCTTCTTTTTTCGGTTTAACGGGTTCCTGCTGCACTTTTTCCGGCTCGCGGTTGGCTATCACCGGTGCCTCATTTTTACTACCTGTTTTAGGTTTATTGCTGTTAGGTTTGGGCTCTATTTTTTTTACAGTAGGAGGTACAACTTTTGGTGGAGTCGTTTTCCCGCCCTGTGGCACCACCGGTTTTTGTACCGCTGGTTTCTGCGTAAGTGGTTTGGTTAACAGGTTGTCTTTGCCATTTCTGCCATTGGCTACAGGTGGTGTGATAACTGATTTTGCCTTATTGGTAGTAGCCGGTATAACCGGTTTGGCCATTACCTTGGGTGTATCTGCCGTTTTTTTCTTCAGCAGAAAATCTTCTTTCTTAAAATCAGAAGTGGTTACCCTTTCCAGGTATACACGGCCGCTGCCACAGTCACCTTTGTCTTTTGCATTGATAGAGATAAAGGTTCCCTCCAATACTTCCATCTTCCCAATTTTGGAATAATCCAGGTAACAGGTCATTAGGCAAGGCTCACTTTTATCGGAAATCTTCAAATCCACCAAACGGGTTTCCTTGATGATAATACTTTTGGAAGCGGCTGTGTATATGCCGCTCAATTCAGCCTTGCCATAAAATACCGTGGTTTTATACGAATAGGTTACGCCTTTAATGCCATTATTCGATTGTTGGTCTATCTGAATTTCATATTTATAGGTTTCCTCACGCGCACCCTCGCGGTAAACACCATTGGAAGAACTGAAATAACCCCGCCATATCCCGGTTACTTTCTGGGCATTTGCGGTGAAACTTAACAGTAAAAGAGTGAAAAGGGTAAAATTCAATCTCATGTAACAAATCTACGGTTGCAATATAGTAAGCCCTGATAAAGAAGCGTTAAGGTTTTTTAAGGGCAGCTGTTAGCCTTTAGCTATTAGCTGTAAGAAAAAGCGTTGTTGCTTGCAGCTAATAGCTAGCGGCTAACAGCTTTTTTTTGTTACTTTGCACTCCTTATAAAAAAGGATGATTTATATCTCATGATTAGTATCAGTTTCCCGGATGGAGCCGTAAGGCAATACGAAAGCGGCGTTAGCGCCCTTGATATCGCAAAATCGATTAGTGAAGGATTGGCCAAAAAAGTGTTGGCTGCCAGTGTAAATGGTCAGGTATGGGATGCTACGCGCCCTCTTACCACAGATGCTTCCCTCAAATTAATCACATGGAGTGATGCAGAAGGTCAGAATACTTTCTGGCATTCTTCTGCCCACCTGATGGCAGAGGCCGTGGAAACAATGTTCCCCGGTGTTAAGTTTTGGGTAGGCCCGGCTCTTGAAAAAGGGTTTTATTATGATATGGATCTCGGTGATCGTAAAATGACCGAAGACGACCTGTTATTACTCGAAAAGAAAATGAACGAACTGGCCAAAAAAGCCAATCGTTTCATCCGCAAAGAAATACCTAAGCCCGAAGCCGTACAATATTTTGAAGAGAAAGGAGATGAGTACAAGCTCGATCTGTTGCAGAACCTGACCGATGGAGAGATCACTTTTTACACACAGGGAGAATTTACAGATCTCTGTCGCGGCCCGCATATACCCGATACAAGCTTCATCAAAGCCATTAAATTAACCAGTATTGCCGGCGCATACTGGAAGGGTAATGAAAAAAATAAAATGCTTACCCGTGTTTACGGCATCACCTTTCCTAACCAGAAAGAACTGGATGAATATGTATTGATGCTCGAAGAAGCCAAAAAACGCGATCACCGCAAATTGGGCAAAGACCTCAGCATTTTTACCATGGATGAAGACATTGGCCCGGGCCTTATTTTATGGATGCCCAATGGAACCATTATTATTGAAGAACTGGAAAAACTGGCCAAAGAAACAGAAGAAGAAGCCGGCTACAAAAGAGTGGTAACGCCGCATATTGCCAAAGAAAATTTATACATCACCAGCGGTCACCTGCCGTATTACCAGGATAGTATGTTTCCTCCCATGGAACTGGATGGAACCAAATATTACCTGAAGGCGATGAACTGCCCGCATCACCATAAAATATTTGATTCAGAGCAAAAAAGTTACAAAGACCTCCCTTACCGTTTGGCCGAGTACGGCACCTGTTACCGTTATGAACAGAGTGGTGAGCTATTTGGATTGATGCGTGTTCGCTGCCTGCACATGAACGATGCGCATATTTATTGCACTAAAGAACAGTTTGCGCAGGAGTTCAAAGCTGTAAACGACATGTACCTTAAGTATTTTGAGATCTTTGGGATTGATAAATATGTGATGCGCTTGAGTTTGCATGACCCTGCTAAACTGGGACAGAAATACATTAACGAACCCGAATTGTGGTTAGAAACAGAAGAGATGGTTCGCCAGGTGCTGATAGAAAGTGGAACCCCATTTGTAGAAGTGCAGGATGAAGGCGCTTTTTATGGACCCAAAATTGATGTACAGATCTGGAGTACCATCGGTCGTGAATTTACACTGGCCACCAACCAGGTAGATTTTGCACAGGGAAGGCGCTTTAATCTTTCGTTTACCAATAAAGACAATGCACCGGAAACACCCCTGATCATTCACCGCGCACCATTGGGAACGCATGAAAGATTTATTGGCTTTCTGCTGGAGCATTATGCCGGAAAATTTCCTGTATGGCTGGCTCCCTTACAGGCCAAAATATTGCCGATCAGCGATAAGTTCATGGACTATGCAGAATCGGTTCGCAAACAATTAAGGAAAGCAGGTGTTCGGGTAGAAATAGATGACAGGCAGGAAAAGATCGGTAAAAAAATCCGCGACACTGAGCTGATGAAAGTACCTTATATGCTTGTGGTTGGCGAAAAAGAAATGAACGAAAACAAAATTTCTGTTCGCCGTCAGGGCAAAGGAGATATCGGAACCCAGGACATTGCCGCCTTTATGGAAATGATCGTGGATGAAATAGAAAATCGTAAATCTGGCGAATAGTCGCCAATATGCATATCTTTAACAACAAATCAATTATTCACTAAACAAGTTTTAATGGCATTACCACCAAGAGGGGGCGGAAGGTTTAATCCCCGGTTTAACAGGCAGCCGGAGCCTGAACATCGTATCAACGAAAGAATCCGGGTTCCGCAGGTTCGATTGGTAGGCGACAATGTAACCGTTGGCGTTTACTCTACATTGGAAGCACTGAAAATTGCACAGGAACAGGAATTGGACCTGGTTGAGATTTCTCCCACCGCAGATCCACCTGTTTGTAAAGTGATCGATTACAAGAAGTTCCTCTACGAAAAGAAGAAGAAGGAAAAGGAAATGAAAGCCAATTCCAAGCAAAGCGAAGTGAAAGAAATTCGTTTTACGCCCGGAACCGATGATCATGATTTTGATTTCAAAGCCAAACACGCCGAAAAATTCCTGAAAGACGGAAATAAAGTAAAAGCGTATGTACAGTTCAAGGGACGTGCCATCATGTTCCAGGATCGTGGACAACTGTTGTTGCTGAAATTTGCCGAAAGATTGGCCGAAGCCGGAGTACTGGAAAGTATGCCTAAGCTTGAGGGTAAACGTATGTTTGCCATATTTACTCCCAAAACCAGTAGTAAAAAGAAAGCCACTTCATAGATGAATTAGAAATTAGCAATTAAAAATTAGCAATTATTTACATATATAATAGTGTTAATTTTTAATTGTTAATTTCTAATTTTTAATTATCCCTCTCTCAGTGCTTGAAATATAGCCATCTACCCTTACCTTTGCAGCCCATTTCCCGTATGGCTCAACAAGTGTCCCGTCTGTTCGGGTCCGCCAGCAGGGTGTAATCTTTTAGTAGATTATTTTATATGCCAAAGGTAAAAACCAACTCAAGCGCAAAAAAGCGCTTCAAGGTAACCGGAACAGGTGAGATCACCTTCCAGAAAGCTTTCAAACGTCACATCCTGACGAAGAAATCAAAAAAACGTAAAAGAGCGATGAACAAAAAAGGTTTGGTAAGTGCACCAAACAAGGATTTCGTTTTGCGTTTATTGCGTTTAAAAGGATAATCCGGGTACATACCCATTCATCAACTCAATTACAAAATCAGACCGGGCGCAGTGATGTAAACGGTTTCAAAAAAAGATAGTATGCCACGTTCAAAAAATGCAGTAGCATCAAGAGCCAGGAGAAAAAGAATCCTGAAGCAAGCCAAAGGATTCTATGGTAAACGTAAAAACGTTTATACCGTAGCCAAAAATATTGTTGAAAAAGGTATGACCTACAGCTTTGTAGGCCGTAAGTTGAAAAAACGCGAATACCGCCAGTTGTGGATCGCACGTATCAATGCCGCAGTTCGCGCTGAAGGAATGACCTACAGCCAGTTCATCAACAAACTGAGTGTAAAGGGAATTGACCTGAACCGTAAAGTATTGGCTGATCTGGCCATGAACGAACCAGCCAGCTTCAAAGCATTGGTTGATTCTGTTAAGTAAGATCCGTCTTATAATATGTAAAAAACCGGGAACCGTAAATGCTTCCCGGTTTTTTCTTGCCTGTTAACGAACGTCATTTCGAACAAAGCGAAGCGAAGTGAGAAATCTCATGATGCTAAGCAATGTATCATAAGAAACAAGTATCCGGTAGCATAAGTTTTCTTTCCTCCACAGGCTGGATTAAAATGAAGCTTTTCGTGTTGAGACACCCCTTTTATTTTTTTAGCTTTTGAACTGTACAAACTGTTATTTTTGTGCTCGTTAAAAAGCTTTTGTTTACCGCATCACAACAAACCCTCAATGAATAATACCTACACTTCGCTGGTTAACCAGACTTTCCATTTTCCGCAAGAGGGGTTTGACCAGAATGATGAAGGCTATCTGGAATTCAATGGTGTGGATTTGAAAGGGCTGATTGAAAAATACGGAACACCGTTAAAACTTACCTATCTGCCTAAAATTGGTATGCAGATCAATAAGGCGAAGAAGATGTTTGACAATGCTTTTAAAAAGCACAAATACGAAGGTGAATATTTTTATTGCTACTGCACTAAGAGTTCTCATTTTTCTTTCATTGTAGAAGAGGCGTTAAAGCATAACATCCATCTCGAAACATCCTACGCGTATGATATAGAGATCATCAACCGTTTGTACCAGCGCAGAAAAATTAATAAAGAAACCTACATTATCTGTAACGGGTATAAGCAGAAAAATTATACTTCACGTATTTCCAAACTAATCAATTCCGGGTTTAAGAATGTAATTCCCATACTGGATAATAAAGAAGAATTATTGGCGTACAAGCGTAGTGCCAAACAACCTTTCCGTTTGGGTATTCGTGTGGCAGCAGAAGAAGAACCCAATTTTCCTTTCTATACTTCCCGGTTGGGCATTCGTGCAAAAGATATTCTCGAATTTTATGTGGATGATATTGAGGGATATGAAGACAAGTTTCAACTGAAGATGTTGCATATTTTCCTCAACAAAGGCATTAAGGATGATATCTATTACTGGTCTGAGCTGAACAAAATCATCAACTTATATTGTCAGTTAAAGAAGATTTGCCCTGAATTGGATTCCATCAATATCGGCGGCGGTTTTCCCATCAAACACTCACTGGGTTTTGAATACGATTACCAGTTCATGATCAATGAGATCGTGAGTAATATCAAAAAAGCCTGTAAGAAAGCGAAAGTTCCGATGCCGAATATCTATACAGAATTCGGAAGCTTCACCGTAGGTGAAAGTATGGCACATATTTACAGCGTAATAGGGCAGAAGATCCAGAACGACCGCGAGTGCTGGTATATGATTGATTCTTCTTTTATTACCACATTACCTGATACCTGGGGCATTGGTGAAAAATTTTTAATGCTGCCGGTAAATAAGTGGGATAATGAATACCATCGGGTGGTATTGGGTGGTATTACCTGCGATAGCCATGATTATTACGATTCTGAAGAACATATCAACGAAGTATTCCTTCCCAAAATATCTTCGTCTGATAAAAAAGACGAAGTAGCCAATAAAGAACCTTTGTATGTGGGTTTCTTTCACACAGGTGCTTATCAGGACCAGATCAGTGGGTATGGTGGTATCAAACATTGCCTGATACCTTCTCCCAAACATGTGATTGTGGAAGCCGATAAAAATGGTAAGCTGATTGACTGGGTGTATGCAAAAGAACAAACTGCGCAAAGCATGTTGAAGATACTGGGCTACCTTAGATAAGCTGTTGTATAGCGCGTTAGTATTTTTTCCGGGAAGCTTTTTCCCAAACACCCGAACTGGGTTGTGTAAGATAGCGAACCAATCCTGCTATCATTGCATAATGCATTATGCAGAAATAATAAGGCACAAAAAAGAAGGTAAAACGGGTACGGCTATTCCTGAGAAAGTACCCGCAAATGGCTAGTCCATAAAAAAATAGCTGTAACGGAAGTAATAGCTGATACAAAGAATTTTCTTCAAAGGCAAGTGGGATACAACCTACAAAAATCAACACTAATAAAAAAGGAACCACGGCCCAACGCAACACGCGGCGCGATAGATATTGGAAGTAAAGAACAGGTGTTTTTGCCACATTCAATATCTTACATAACCGCATCAAAGCCTGCCAACATCCATGTGCAATGCGGATTTTCCTTTTTAGTTCTTCCTGTATGGTAGCAGAAGCTTTTTCTGTAGCAACGGCACGTGGTTCGTATACAATTTTATAACCACTGGCTGCAAGCTGCATCGATTGCATAAAATCATCTAATAGCGTATCTTCCGGTAAGGTGTTGTACAGAGATGTTCTGATGGCCATGAGCTCGCCTGCAGCACCTATGGCACAGTTGAAATCGGAATCCAGTTTTTTTAAATACGATTCGTATTTCCAGTACAAACTTTCGCCGGCACCACTGGCATTATCTCTTGCTTCAATACTGATTTTTTTTTCTCCGGAAACACATCCGGTTTTTTCATCAGAAAAATGCGGTACGATATACCTGATCGATTCGCGGTTAAGCAGGCTGTTGGCATCTGTAAACGCAACAATCGGCGAGTTAACAAATGGCATGGCCCTGTTTTCTGCAGCAGTTTTTCCGGCACGATGATCTTTGTGTAAATGAAGTATAGCAGGATATTGTTTCAGTATTTCAGCAGCATCATCCGTAGATCCATCTGTGATAAAAATAAGCGACAGTTTTTCTGCAGGATAATCCAATGCATGGCAGTTAGCAATTTTTAACGGCAGTATATCCGCTTCATTGTAACAGGGAACTACAAGTGTGATGTGCGGTTCATAAACTACCTGATGGTTAGTTAATGGTTTTTGCAGGAATTGCCTAAGCCAGTGTATCATTTGGAGTAAAATACCATACCCGATAAAACTGTATAATACAATTCCGAGAGATATGAGTAAGATGGT
This sequence comes from Chitinophaga pinensis, assembly GCA_943372845.1. Taxonomy (GTDB): domain Bacteria; phylum Bacteroidota; class Bacteroidia; order Chitinophagales; family Chitinophagaceae; genus Sediminibacterium; species Sediminibacterium pinensis_K. The sequence continues at coordinate 28,301 of CALSAD010000001.1, forward strand.
CTTTATCCAATGCATACAAACAGCTAAAACAACGAATGGTAATGATGGCTACAATGTATCTATTTTTCTGCAGTGAACAGCAATAAAAGGTTGTTTACCGTTCCTGATGACTTAACAAATTATTTATGTATTCATGGCTATATTTATACAAATTTCGAGTATGCTTAAAGCCGTAATAGGGTTGCTGCTGATGATGGGTAGTGCAAACTATGCCTCTTCTCAAACAGCGGTTGATTCAGTAAAACTAACCATCGGAAACCTGTTTAGCGCCATGCGCGAAACCAATGCCAGGGGTGTACTGAATTGTTTTACCGATAGTGCTGTTATGCAGACCATTGTACGCGATGCGAAAGGTGAAACGATGGTAAAGAACGAAAAGCTGTCTGAATTTGCTATGATCGTTGGCTCAATGCCCAAGGGAGCGGCAGATGAAAGAATTACTTTTGATATGGTTAAGGTAGATGGGGCACTGGCTACTGCGTGGACACCGTATAAATTTTATTTCAACGGACAGTTCAGCCATTGTGGAGTTAATTCTTTTCAATTAGTCCGTATCAATGGACTATGGAAGATTCAATACATTATTGATACCCGTCGTAAACAGGGTTGTGAGTAATGGCGTTACGCTTGTGTTACAGGGAAGTTTCTTCTGACAGATCATGGATGCATTCTTTTAGTTTTTCTACATAACGCCCGTACAGTTTTTTCAGGTACCAGCGCGTAAAATAATAAATGCCAACCGATAACAGTATCATATAGGCTACCAGGAATGCAATGGCCTGCCAGGCATGTGCGAATAGCGTGGAAGCTGCTTTATCCACTTCCGGAATGGTTGCAGGTTCATTGTAGCCAAGCAGGAATGAGAAAATAATACAGACGGGTATTAGCGCCATGGTAAACTGGAAATACCTTTTCATAAATTCCTGAATAATAGTTACAATGTTTTGCAGATTGCTTTTTACAGGAAGCGGTGTGGCAGTAAGTATTTTTGTTTTTTTGAGCAGGTGTATTACCACCACAAGAAATCCGAAGGCCAGAACGGCAAAAACAGAAAAGTAAATGCGGAAAGAGGTATACTTACCCCAGATTCCAATATACGCAAACAAGAGTACGATCACAATACAACTGATGATCTCTATCCACAAACTACGTTTCAGTTTATCTGTTACAGAGGCCGTTTTTTTGGTAAGCATATCGGCAAAATCATTGGCAGACCGGCCGGCATGGTCGGTAGAGAGCCGATGATTGATCTGTGATTTCAGTTGATCTAATTCCATAAAGTAGCCACTTAATTAGTCGTTGTTTTTTGTGTTTCCTCTTTCAGCCTGATTTTGATACGGTTCATTTTAACACCTACATTGTTGGGTGTAATACCCATCATATCGCCGATTTCCTGGTAACTGTAATCTTCCAGGTATAGCATTACAATGGCCTTATCAATCTTAGATAAATTGCCAATGGCAGCATACATGGCTTTCACCTGTTCCTCTATCGGATCATATGCATCTTCTGTTTGTTCGGGCACCACATCTGTTGAATACACATCGGGTTTTCTTTTTTCTTTCCTGAAAAAGGTAATGGCCGTATTCAAAGCAACGCGGTACAACCAGGTAGAAAATTTTGAGTCGCCTCTGAAGCTTCCATATGCCTTCCATGCCTGCAGGGTGATCTCCTGAAAAAGATCTTCGCGGTCAGAATGCCTGTCCATATACAGGTTACATACCTTATATATGATTTTCTGGTGCTGGTTTAGTAAAGTGATAAATTCTTTCTCAGATGCCATCTGGCTGGTTTAATACTTTACCGGCGTTAACCGGTATCCCTGTTTTCGTAATAAATAAATCACTCCGTTTGGCCCGCCAAGATGGCCCGCACCCACCGCAAAGAAACTAGGTTTTTGCGTAATAATCTCTTTAATCAATGGAGCCCATTTTTCATTTCGGTTGGTGAGCATGGCTGTTTCAAAATTGTCATCTACACCCATTTGTTTCATAAATGAATACAAAGAATCTACATCACGTAATCTGTATACATCACTCATTTGTTGCATGACGGTTTTCACACTATCAAAATTGAGTATTGTCTTTTTAAAAGAAATTATCTGCGAATCAATAGGTTCTTTATCAATCGCATTCATTTGATCGTCCACGGTTTCCAATCCCAGTATTGGCAAATTCCATTTTTTTGCCAATCCAACAAATTCAGTCTCCGGCTGAACGGTTTCTGCACAGGTAAGGCTCTTTAGCGTAAGCATACTCATGGAGAGAAATGGCTTGAAATTATTGAATGCCAGTAAGGGATAACCGGTAAGCGATTGAAATTTTGCACTCACTGCCGCAAAATCGTTTTCGTTTAATAAAGATTGCAGGGTTTTACCGTTCATGCTCATTTTGCCCATGAGTTTCATTTGGAGTTGCGGATCATCCATTTTTAACTCTCCATAAAATTGAGAAGTAGCTTTTAATTTACTTTCCAATATTTCAGAAATCGAAAAATCTGTTTTACACATCAGGTGAAAAGTGCCAAACAGGTAGGAGGGCTGCGCAAGTCCATTTCCACTGATTTCCCATAGCAAGGATGATTTTGGCACTTGTGCCTGAGAAGCATTTATTACTGTCAGCAGCAGAAACGCTGCCATCACACATCTGATCATGAAGAAGATTTTTGCATAAGTAGCTATTTATAAGAGAATATTACCTGTAGGCACATGTTTTTTTACAAAAAGAAACCCCGTGTAGAAACACGGGGCGTAAACCAAAACCAACTGCTTATGAAACAGTATTGTAAATAATGTAGAAAGATTACTGAATCGAGATCTGCTGCGGTGCAGCCACTACTTCATCTTTCTTTGGCAGGTACAGTTTTAAAATACCATTTTCATATTTGGCCTGTATACCTGCAGTATTAATCTTATCATCCACACTAAAGCTGCGTTTGAAGCTTCGGAAAGCAAATTCCTTGCGGATGGTTTTATAGTCTTGTTGTTCAGTTACCTCTTTTTTCTCAAAGGTGATGGTGAGCAACCCATTTTCAAGATTCACTTTAAAATCTTCTTTGTTTCTGCCGGGTGCGTTCAATTCCAGGTGGTATCCTTCTTTGGTTTCATGAATGTTTACCGGAACATGACTGGCATTGGCCGGAACATCTTTGCCCCAGTTAGCAGGAAACTGGTTAAACAATTCTTCGAATACGTTACCGAAGTAAACGGGGTTGTTTTTTACGAGTGTCATAGTTATTTGTTTTTTTTCGTTAATGAATAATGATGAAAACAAATGTTCAAATGATATACCAGCCCATTTTTTTAATGAATTCACTAACATTTTGACAATTTTATAGATATAGCATGCGCCATAATGACATTATTTGGTTTTCAGTTGCGCCATAATGTCTATTGTGTTAACTCCATTTAATGTTTCAACTTTTGTATTAGTTTTGCTGTTTATTTAATTAAACAGAGGAGATAAACATATGTATCCAGCAGAAATTGTTTTGCCTATGAAGGCAGAGTTAACAGATGGCGGTTTTGATGATCTTACATCCGCACAGGAAGTAGATGCCACTTTACAGCAAAAAGGCACCACATTGGTAGTGATTAATTCTGTATGTGGTTGTGCAGCAGGCACTTGCAGACCAGGTGTTTTAATGGCGGTTCAGAATGCAGGTAAGCGCCCAGATAGATTAGCCACCAGTTTTGCCGGCTTTGATATTGAAGCGGTTAACCAGGTTAGAGCACATTTATTGCCTTACCCGCCATCTTCTCCAGCCATTGCGCTGTTTAAAGATGGTCAGTTGGTAAGTATGGTAGAACGTCACCAGATAGAAGGCCGTCCTGCGCAGGTAATTGCCCAGCATTTAATTTCTGTTTTTGATGAGTTCTGTAATTAATTTTCACTTAGTTTTGTTATAGATGGGTTAGTAAGTACAGGCTCCACGAAAAGTGGAGCCTTACTTTTTTAACAAAGTTCCGAACGTACTCCGTCAATCGCATAACGGCAGTATCAGTATTTCTGAGTAACATTGCAACACATTTTACTAACGATTTTTATCAGACCCATTTCTTCATGTATCCCAATTTATACTACGCATTTCAGGATTTATTCGGCATTGAATTATCAGGATTGAAACTGGTGAATTCATTTGGTTTTTTTGTGGCATTGGCTTTCATTATTTGTGCATGGGTACTAACGCTTGAATTAAAGCGGAAACAACAACAGGGTTTGTTTGTACACACAGAAGAAACCATTACCATTGGTGCGCCTGCCAGTATATCTGAATTGCTGATTAATTTTCTGATTGGTTTTGTGTTTGGCTACAAGATCATCGGTGCTTTTACCATAGCCGATGCATTGAATGATCCGCAGGCATTTATTTTATCTTCCAGAGGAAACCTAGCCCTGGGCGTATTGGTGGGATTGATTTTCGGCGGATTGAAATGGTGGGAGAAGAATAAACAAAAATTGGCTAAACCGGAAACCCGTACCATACGCATCTGGCCGCAAGACAGGGTAGGAGATATTGTAATCTATGCAGCACTGTTTGGATTTTTAGGTGCTAAGATTTTTCATAACCTGGAAAACTGGAACGAGTTTGCCAAAGACCCGATTGGTTCATTGATCTCTTTTAGTGGCTTAACATTTTATGGCGGATTAATTTGTGCCGGTATCGCTATTCTTTTGTATGCTAAAAAAAGAAAGATCGGCATTGTGCACCTGTTGGATTCGATGGCAACCACTATGATGTTGGCGTATGGACTTGGCCGCGTAGGTTGCCAGATAAGTGGTGATGGTGATTGGGGAATTGTAAACCTGCATCCCAAACCTTTTAGTTGGATGCCTGATTGGATGTGGGCTTACCAATATCCACACAATGTAGTAGGTGAGGGCATTCCCATAACGGGTTGTACCGGGCCTTACTGTAACCAGCTAGCCGCACCTGTATACCCAACAGCTTTGTACGAGATCATCATTTGCCTGCTATTATTTGCGGTTCTCTGGTCTTTACGTAAACGGATCAAAATTCCGGGACAATTATTTGGCCTCTACCTGATCTTTAATGGTGCTGAGCGTTTTTTCATCGAAAAAATCCGCGTGAATACCAAATATGAGATGCTTCCTTTTCAACCTACACAGGCTGAGATCATTTCATTGATACTGGTTATTTCCGGAATTGTGCTCATACTAAAAGCCCCAAAATGGTTTTCTAAGCCAGCAGCTGAGATATAAAGACTTCTTACATATAACTTTCTTTACCAGGCGATCTTTCTTAAAGATCGCTTTTTTATTGATTATCAAATAGTTGCATATTCAACTTTGCACACAGCATTTGGTCGGCGTTGCTTTCTGTTTAACCTTTTGCCATTTATCCTGATTTTTTACCGTTAAATACAAAACTATGTACTATGCATTACATAGTTCATAGTTTTGACCTGTAATTAGTAACAACGGGAACTGTAAAAAACTCATAAATCGCTTATAATGAAAAAGATCGTAACCATGCTGACTGTTCTGGGCCTTATCACATCAGCCTTCACAGCACAAGCACAAAATACCGTTTCAGGGAAAGTAAACGGTACTGTTTCATCCAACCAAAAACCGGTTGAGTCGGCCTCTGTTAGCCTTTTAAAGGCAAAAGATTCAACAGTGGTTAAACTGGCTGTTTCTGATAAAACAGGTGCTTTTGAAATAGAGAATGTAAAAGCCGGTAAGTACCTGCTTTCAGTTCAGTCTTTAGGGCATGTAAAATATTTTGGCCCTTCTTTTGACATTTCTGCTACCAATGCTGTTTATACCAACAGCAGCATTGAATTGAAAATGGCCAGCAAAGAACTTACCGGCGTAACGGTGGTTTCGCAAAAGCCATTGATTGAACAAAAAATTGACCGCACCGTAGTGAATGTAGAAGCTTCTGTTTCTAACACCGGATCAAACGCTATGGAAGTGCTGGAAAAATCACCGGGTATTTCTGTAGATAAGGATGGTAATATCAGTTTGAAAGGCAAACAGGGTGTTCAGGTATTTGTAGATGGCAGACCTACCTATTTATCCGGACAGGATCTGGCCAATATGCTGCGCAATATGCAAAGCTCTCAGCTGGACCAGTTAGAGATCATGACCAACCCACCTGCAAAATATGATGCGGCCGGTAATTCAGGTATCATCAATATCAAAACTAAAAAGAACAAACAGGTAGGCTATAACGGAAGTGTAACCGTTGGTTATGGCCAGGGTGTATATCCCAAAACCAATGAAAGTGTGAACATGAATTACCGCGCAGGTAAAGTAAATATATTCGGAAATGGCAGTTATGCATACCGTGAGCGTTTTCAAGAACTGCAAATTCAACGTAAGTTTATAGATGCAGTTTCTAAAAATGTATTATCCAATTTTGACCAGCTGAATAATCTGCGAAACAATGATGAATCGTATAGTGCGAAGATCGGTATGGATTATTTTGCCTCTAAGAAAACAACTCTTGGCTTTGTGTTGAATGGTGGCAAAAGTCTAAATGATTTTACCAGTCGCGGTGCCATCAATATTTCTGATCCAAATTTTAATTTGCTTAGCCAGACACGCGCTATGTCTGATAACGAGCAAACCTGGAATAATTTCAGTACCAACTTTAATATTCGTCAGTTACTGGATACCACAGGTTCAGAGATCACTGCAGATTTTGATTACATCAAATACAAAGCTGCTAACGGTCAGAGCGTAACCAATAAATATTTTGATGCCAACGGAAATCCTTCTGCCACTGCTAAATCGGATACTTTATTAGGTAACCTGCCACAGGATATTTCTATCTATAGTATAAAAGTAGATTACCTTAAGCCGCTTAAAAATGGTGCCCGTTTTGAAGCAGGATTTAAATCAAGTTTTGTAAAAACAGATAACAATGCTTCATACGATAGTTTGAAAAATGGTATCATCATTCGCGATGTAAACAGAAGTAATCATTTTGTGTACGATGAAAACATTAACGCAGCGTATGTAAACTATAGCCGTCCATTGAGCAAAAAATTAAGCGGACAGTTTGGGTTACGTATGGAGCATACGCATTCTAACGGAGACCAGCGTACAACCGGTATTGTATTTAAAAGAGATTATGTACAATTTTTCCCAACGGCTTATCTGCAGTTCCAAGCCAATACCAAAAATACTTATGTATTGAACTATGGCAAAAGAATCAGACGTCCGGATTACCAGAGCCTGAACCCATTTGTTACTTTTCTGGACAGGTATACCTATGAGCAGGGAAATCCAAACCTTCAGCCGCAGTTCAGTCACAACATAGAACTTACCCATACCTATAATAATTTTTTAACCACCACACTGAACTATACCAATACCACAGATATTATTCAGCAGGTACTTGAGCAGAATACGGCTAAAAACGAGAGCTATATCAAGCAGACCAATATTGCCAATCAGCAACAATATGGTGTATCTGTAAATGCATTCGTGCCAATTACCAAATGGTGGACAAGCAATATTTATGTGAATGTATTTAACAACAAGTTCAGTGGTATTATTAACGGAGATCCTGTAACCATTAGTGCTACCACAGGTATGTTCAACATTACGGAACAATTTAAATTCAATAAAGGCTGGGGTGCAGAGATTAGTGGTTTTGGAAGAACAGAAGGTATAGATGGCATCTTCCGCATCAAAGCATTTGGAACCATGAACCTGGGTATCAGTAAGCAGATGATGAAGAACAAAGGTTCTCTCAGAATCAGTGTAAGAGATGTATTGTGGAGCCAGCGTATCAAAGGAGAAAGCAGGTACAGCAATATTGATGCAAAATTCCAGCAGTTTGGTGAATCGAGAGTAGTGAATGTTTCTTTCACATATCGCTTTAGCAAAGGTAAAGTAGCCAATGTACAACGTAAGAGAGGTGGAGCCAATGAAGAAGCCAGTCGTGTAAAAGCAGGCGACGGTCAATAATACGGAAAACCAACAGCAGCCTGCAACCCTGGTTGAGGGTTGCTGTTCCTAACAGTTCATTAACACCGTTCATACCATATTGCTTGACGCGAATCATGCGGCAACGCAACTTTGAAAGATCAACAGCGTTTTTTTTCTCATGTGCATTATATAGAACCGGCCCCGATCTCTATCGGGGCCTCTTTGTTGAATATCGAATGTCGAACAGGGAATGTTGAAGTAAGGAGAAGGACGAAGAGAAATATCTTTAATAAAATGCTTCACTTCAAAAGATTTCTCCTCATTCTTCGTCGAAATGACGTTCATCATGTAATATTCGAAAGCCCTTCTACACCTGCCTGCCGGCAGGCAGGTTCAAAATTCCCTGTTCAACATTCGATATTCCATATTCCCTCTCTGTTTATTACCTTTGGGCAAATTCACCTACATGCCATCATTTGATATTGCCAGTGAGGTAGACGTCCAGACCTTGGATAATGCCATCAATACCGTTAAAAAAGAAATCAGTACCCGTTTTGATTTTCGTGGGTCTCCGGTAACTGTTGAGTTCAATAAAAAAGAATTCAAGATCTTATTGGAGGTAGAAAGCGACATGAAAATGAAGCAGCTGATTGATGTTCTGATCAGCCGCACAATGAAGCAGGGAATTGATGCCGGTGCTTTTGATTTTACCAAAGATGCGTACCCTAGCGGGAAGGTGGTTAAGAAAGAAGTGGGGGTAAGAAATGGCCTGAAACAGGATGATGCCAAAAAGATAGTGAAGATGATTAAAGAGGGCGGATTTAAAGTTCAGGTAGCCATTATGGACGATATTATCCGGGTAACCGGTAAAAAACTAGACGATCTCCAGGAAGTAATTGCCAAATGCAGAACCGACAATTTTGGTATTCCTCTCCAGTTTGTGAACATGAAAAGCTGATAAAAGCCCCTGAAACGGTCATTTTAGGCAATAAATAGGGTAATTTCATTTGGTTAATAGCCTGTTCGTCCTTAATTTTGCAGTCCTAAATAATCGTACGGCCAAATCCGTACCACCTAAAAAAATAAAAAATGAAACAAGGTATCCACCCAGAAAGCTATCGTTTTGTTGTGTTTAAGGACATGAGTAATGGTCACACTTTCCTCAGTCGTTCTACAGCCAACACCAAAGAAACCATTCAATTTGAAGATGGCAAGGAGTATCCATTGATTAAAATAGAGATCTCTAACACATCGCACCCTTTTTATACCGGTAAGAATATGCTGGTAGATACAGCAGGTCGTATTGACAAGTTCAAAAAGCGTTACGCAAAGAAAGACTAATCTCTTTCTCAACATATCCCAAAAAAAATCCCAGCGAAAACCGTTGGGATTTTTTTGTATCCTACAAGAAACGGCTCGTGACAGAAGTTTATAGATTCGAAGCAAACATTACCTTTACCAACGATAAATAAAATTCATGAAACTGGATATACTTGCTTTTGGTGTACACCCCGACGATGTGGAATTGGGTTGTGCCGGAACCTTGCTGGCTGCTATTGCGGATGGAAAAAAAGTAGGCGTGATTGATCTTACCCGTGGTGAACTGGGTACCCGGGGAAATGTGGAAACCCGTAAAACAGAATCTGCCAAAGCCGCCGCCATTATGGGCGTACATGTGCGTGAAAATCTGGGTATGGCCGATGGTTTTTTTCAGAATGATGAAAGCCACCAGCGTAAGGTGATTGAAATGATTCGTAAGTACCAGCCGGATATTATCCTTGCCAATGCTTTTGAAGACCGCCACCCGGATCATGGCCGCAGTGCCAAATTGGTAGCCGATGCTGCTTTTTTATCAGGACTGCGCAAAGTAGAAACGGTATCGGATGGTAGTACACAGCATATCTGGAAACCTGCGTATGTATTTCATTATATACAGGACAGGTTTATACAACCTTCTTTTGTGATTGATATTACGGATCATATGGATAAGAAAATGGAAGCGATATTAGCTTATTCAACACAATTCTTTAATCCGGATTTGAATGAACCGCAAACCTATATTTCTTCTTCGCAGTTTTTAGAAACCGTTAAGGCAAGGGCATTGATGTTGGGCAAGCGGATAGGAGTGGCATATGCAGAAGGGTATTATACCGAGAAAACAATTGGGTTTAAAGGGTTTGATGGGTTGATACAGCAGACGACCTGAGCGCAAATAAAAAATAATAGTATTCGGTTAGGTCATTTCGAAGGATGTACGACTGAGAAATCTGCTGACGATGAAAAGATTTCTCTCATCGCTTCGATTTGTTTGAAATGACGGCAATGTGGTTATTAATCATTTTTGATACTTTTAAAAAAAGGGTATGTCTAAAGTAAACATTGGTTTGGTGCAGATGTGTTGCACGGCTGGTAAGGAAGAAAATTTTGCAAAAGCGATCAGCAAAGTGCGCGAGGCCGCGGCCAAAGGTGCACAGATAGTTTGCTTGCAGGAGTTGTTTACTTCCCTATATTTCTGTGATGTGGAAGACTATGAAAATTTTAAACTGGCAGAAGCCATACCCGGTGCTACTACTGATACACTTGGTGCATTGGCCAAAGAATTGAATGTAGTGATCATTGCTTCTTTATTTGAGAAAAGAACACAGGGTATTTACCATAACACCACCGCTGTATTAGATGCAGATGGAACTTATCTGGGTAAGTACCGTAAAATGCATATACCCGATGATCCTGCCTATTATGAAAAATTTTATTTTACGCCGGGTGATCTTGGATACAAAGTATTCAAAACAAAATTTGCCACATTAGGCGTATTGATTTGCTGGGATCAATGGTATCCGGAAGCATCACGTATTACGGCATTGATGGGAGCTGAGATCTTATTTTATCCAACCGCCATTGGCTGGGCCACATCGCAGGATGAAGCAACCAACAATGAACAATACAATGCCTGGCAAACCATTCAACGCAGTCATGCGGTGGCCAATGGGGTGCACGTGGTTAGTGTAAACAGGGTAGGCTATGAGCAGCAGGGTGCGATGAAATTCTGGGGTGGCTCTTTTGTAAGCAATCCTTTTGGAAGCCTGATCTACAAAGCATCACACGAGGAGGAAGAAGTAACGGTAGTAACCATTGATACAGATCAAACAGACAGATACCGGACACACTGGCCTTTTATGCGCGACAGAAGAATTGATTCCTATCAGCCGATTACAAAGCGATTTATTGATGAGGATTAAAAAGTTGGGAAGTCGGGAAGTCCGCAAGTCCGTGAGTGGGAAAGATGGGAAGATTCTTTTGATTTGTAATGTTTGAAATTTGAGTATGTCGTTTAAGTTTGAAAAATTACTGGTATGGCAAAAAGCACTTGATTTGTCTGATTTGATAAACCGAATCACGAAAGAATTTCCTAAAGAAGAATTGTATATTCTTACTTCACAAATTAAACGTGCGGCTGATTCTGTTTCTCTAAATATTGCTGAAGGATCTACAGGTCAATCCAATCCTGAGTTTGCCAGATTTATAGGAATTGCCTTACGATCCAATATTGAAGTGGTGGGTTGTATTTATATTGCCAAGCGACGAAATATCATTTCTGACAATGACTTTTCAGAAGTATATCAACGCTGTGAAGAAATATTGGTCATGTTGAATTCATTAAGAAACTCATTGAAATAACCTGAATTTGAAAAATATCATACCGACTTCCGGACATACTGACTTGCCGACTCCTAAAAGTCTGGGCTACCATTTCCCTGCAGAATTTGCCAAACACGAAGCTACCTGGTTAAGCTGGCCGCATAAAGAAGCGAGCTGGCCGGGTAAGATAGATTCGATCTATCCAAATTATAGCCTGTTTGTAAAATACCTTACCGAATCAGAATTGGTAAGAATCAATGTGGTAAATGAAGCGATGAAAAATTTTGCTACACTTCATTTGCAACAAGCAGGTGTGGATATGAACCGGGTGCAATTTTTTATGCATCCTACCAATGATGCCTGGTGCCGTGATCATGGCCCCGCATTTTTAATCAATCCATCAGCTGCTATTAAAAAAGTAATTGTAGACTGGAACTATAATGCATGGGGAAATAAATATCCCCCTTTTGATCTGGATGATGTTATTCCTACATTGATTGGTAAACAGTTTAACATTCCCGTATATCATCCCGGTATTGTAATGGAAGGTGGGTCTGTTGAGTTCAATGGTAAAGGAACACTGATTACTTCTACGGCCTGCCTGTTAAATGAAAACAGAAATCCTGACCTGAATCAAGGGCAGATTGAAGAATACCTGTATAATTACTATGGTGTCGAACAGGTGTTGTGGGTAGCAGAGGGAATTATTGGTGATGATACCGATGGGCATATTGATGATACCGTTCGTTTTGTTAATGAGGATACGGTGATCACTGTTATTGAAGAGAACAGACAGGATGAGAATTATGCGTTGCTCCAAAGTAATCTCAAACAATTACAGGAAATGCGTTTACTGAATGGTAAACAACTCAATATTGTAGAATTGCCCATGCCCGATGCGGTGATTTATGAAGACCAGCGCTTACCTGCTTCATACGCTAATTTTTACATTAGTAATGCGCATGTAATTGTTCCTACTTTCCAAAGTGCAAAAGACGATAAGGCATTACAGATTATTGCAGATTGTTTTCCGGATAGAAAAACAGTTGGTATCGATTCAACCGATATTATCTGGGGGCTGGGAAGTTTTCATTGCCTTAGCCAGCAGGAACCGCTTGTGTAGATACCAAACAGTTCCTGCCGCACCTACGGCAAAATATGTCTATCCGGTAACGGTAAGTGTGCTTCCGGTAACGGTAATGCTATATTGTTTCAACGGTTTGGTAGCCGGACCAAGATTTACAGCACCTGAAGTGCTGAAAGTAGAACCATGGTTGGGACAAACAAATTGGTTGGCCGATGAATTGAAATTGATAGAAGTTCCTTCATGCGTACAGGCAACCTGAACGGCTGTAAAAGAACTGGCTGCATTTCCGGTGGCCAGTCTTACAATAATAACACCATCCTGCACCACAGAAGATCCTATGGTTAAGAGGCTGTTAGACAGGTTAACGGTAATATTTGCGTTAGCAGGCGGTGTTACACCACCACCGGTGGGAGGATTGGTGCCAGAATCGCCGCCTTTGCTACAGGCGCCCATACAAACGGCACAGGCTACTACCATTGGGCCGGATAAGCTTCCTAAAAATTCTCTTCTTTGCATGTTAAAGTAATTTGTGGGTTATGAATGTTGGTTTTACAAAGCCGGATGATCAGGAAACCATGATAAACAATTCAGATCCTGACCTGGCAGGAATGGAATTGTAACAGGCTTCCAGATAATATGTACGAAATGAGGATGAAAAGAGTTGCCTGTATTCTTCCTCATTTCCACCAAAAGGTGGATTTATCTCAAACATCCGGTTGAAGAGCAAGCCCACAAGCTTACCGTTGCCTGATAACAGTGACTTAACCTTTGCTACATATTTTTTACGGAGAGAGGGATGTAACGCACAAAAAAAAGTCTGCTCTACAATCAGATCATATTCACCATCCAATTCAAAAAAATCACCCGTTACCACTGTGATGCAGGGATGGTCGGATACATTTTCTGTTAACTGTTGGGTAAGAACCGCTGAAATATCTATCACAGTAATATGGCGAAAGCCTAGTTGGGATAAATAGATGGCTTCATAACCATTACCCGCACCGGGAATTAGTATGCGAAGATTTTTGTTGGTAAGCTGATCAATGTATTCTTTTAATGGGGTAGAAGGATAGCCAATATCCCAACCCGTTTCTTTTTCCCGGTATCGTTTATCCCAGTATTCGGCAGAAAGAAAATCGGGGTTCGTTTCCATGTGAGTTATAAAAATCTTAGAATTTATTAAAGGTTATGTGCACATAGCATCCCTCTCTGCGAAACCTCTGGCTCCTCAGCGGCTCTGCGGTGAAAAAAATTATTCACCGCAGAGCCGCTGAGAACAGGGATTTTTTCGCAGAGAAAAGAAGTATCGTTTTTTTAATTTCCCAAAGTATCTTTTTGACGTGGAATTATCCATAATTTTTTTTGACGGCCACTAATAAACCGGAATCCAGAAGCAGTGAATACACCGTCTTCTTCCAGCATGATACGGATGGATTTTTTCCATTCCGGAATATCACTGGCCGCATTTAATTCAATGGAATAGGCGGTATTGAGATGAAGTGGAAAATCGCCACTTCCCGGAACACCTTTCTGCTGATCCCATAGTCCGATGGTTGGACCTGCTGCATGCCCGTGAAAGCCGATAGGATGTGTGTAGATACTGGCTTGTATATTTTCTTTGGCAGCCTGTGCCAATGCTGCGGATAACAGTTGGTTACCAGTTTTACTAAGTGCAAATTGACTTGTCAGAATATCCTGCAGGCGGTTAGCTTTGCCGAATGCTTTGTGCAGTGAGGCTGGTGCATCGGTTTCGCCGGGAAGCAGCACATAGGCATGTTCCTGAATATCGGTATTTAACCGAATATAGGTGATGCCGATATCAACATGTAAGAGATCACCGGGCCGTATCACTTCTTCTTTGGGGCGATTGGAGAATGCACGCAGGTGCTCAAAATTTTCTGCATCTTTTCTTTGCACAGCAACAGAAGGGTGAAACCAGGTATCCAATCCCAGATCGCGTATGCGCTGGCGAAACCACCATACCACATCATCCGTGGTAGTAACGCCGGGCATGATTATTTTTTCAGAAAAGCCTTCCTCAATAATCTGGTGGGTTAACTGAATTAATTGCGGGTATAGCTGAAGTTCCCTGTCGGTGCGGGTTTCCAGCCAGGCAACGGCTAATTTTTCAGCAGAGCCAATTCTCTGTTTGAAATTAGCCGGCAGTTTTTCTACTAATAATTTTTGTTCTGTGAAGGTCAACCCATCAGCATGGGCAAAGTCGTTGGAATAATTCAAAGCGATTTTTTTTGGATTGCGTTGTGTGATGATATTCACCAATGCATCCCATTGATCGGGAAACTTTTCCATATCCCAGGAGGCTTTGATTACATCACCTACACTGTAACGGGCAATGGCCATTTTCTCAAAGTTCCCATTTACAGGATCGCGATAAAATACCAGTATGGTTCTTCGCCTGGCAGATAACCAGGTAGCGGGCAGCATGGTTTTTAAAACAGGATCTTCATTGTATTCGCGTGAGATAATCACCCACATATCAGTTTGTTCCTGCTCCATTAATTTGGGAAGCAATGTATTCAGCCGTTCTGCCAGCAGTTCATCTACCACACGCGCCTGGTCTTTCACAGATAGAATTTGCTGAGCGGGTAACTGGTACACCAGTACTAATGCTAATAAACAGGATACAAATTTTTTCATAGACTTATTTTAAGAAGCTTTGTGCATTTGTGAATATACGTTGCTTACATCTCTGCGAAAACTCAGGCAACTCCGCATCTCTGCGGTGAAAAAATATATTCACCGCAGAGTCGCAGAGAACAGGGAGTTATTCGCAGAGAAAAGTATTATCATTCTCAAACGAATACTATATAACTGCTGTTGCCGTTATCCCTGCCTGACGGGGAATGATAAAGTTGATGAGGTCATCCAGAACAATTCCTGCCCGGTCAGATGCATCATTGATATCCTCCCTGGAAACATTGGCGGCAAACGATTTTTCTTTCAATCTTTTTTTTACCCCTTTCAAATCCATGCCCTCATAACCGCCGGGGCGCATGAGCGAGTAGGCATGAACCAATCCTGATAATTCGTCAAAAGCATACAGCATTTTATCCATTGGGCTAACCGGCTCCACACCAAAATGAACATGACCATGAGAGGCAATAGCACGAATGATCTCCGGATCAATATTTCTCTGTTCCAATTCTTCGATGATCTTTTTGCAATGAAGTTCGGGCCATTGATCCCAATCTGCATCGTGTAATAAACCGGCCATTTCCCATTTCCACTGACCTGCTTCGGTAAGATTCTCTTTTTCTGCAGCCCAGCATTTCATCAGATAGGCTACCTGCTGCATATGCAATTTTAGTTTGGGGTTCAATACCCATTCATTAAATAACCGGTTGGCTTCCTCGCGGGTTAATACGTTTTCAGTATTGGATGGGTTTCCAAAAGTTGTTCTGCCAAGTTGTAGCGACATGGTTATGACTGTTTATTTCAAAGATAGGGGGCTGTTTTTGAAATAGATGTAGCAGTGATCAATATCTTTAGCCCTGATAACAGTTTATTTAAACAAAGTGTATAGTGGAAGATAAAAAAACGAAAGAAAAACTATTTACTCCTTACCAGATATTTGTAGTTGCCATTTTATCCCTGTTACAATTTACCGTAATACTTGATTTTATGGTATTGTCTCCTTTGGGCGCGATACTAATGGATGAGCTGCATGTTACTACATCGCAATTTGGACTGGTGGTTTCTGCATATGCATTTAGTGCAGGGGGTGCGGGTTTGCTAACTGCCGGCTTTGCCGATAAATTTGACAGGAAGAAATTGCTCATGTTCTTTTATACAGGATTCATTATTGGAACCATACTTTGTGCCATGGCACCCAGTTACCAGTTGCTTTTGTGGGCACGCATCATCACCGGTATTTTTGGAGGCGTGATCGGTTCTATCAGTTTTGCCATCATTACAGATTTGTTTGCGATGGAATTACGTGGAAGGGTGATGGGTTTTGTGCAAATGTCTTTTGCTGCCAGTCAGGTACTTGGCATACCCATTGGTTTGGAATTAGCCAACCGCTTTGGATGGCATGCGCCTTTCTGGATGATTGCATTTGCAGGGGCTATTATGGGAATCGTTATGTGGTTGAAATTAAAACCGGTAGATGCACACTTGCACCTGAAAGTTGAGAACAATGCAGTGCAGCATTTGTTTGCCACTCTGACCCGACGTGATTATGCCAAAGCTTTTTTTGCCACTACTTTACTGGCTACTGGTGGGTTTATGCTAATGCCATTTGGAAGTGCGTACAGTATCCATAATCTCGGCATTATAATGGATCAATTACCTTGGATTTATTTTATCACCGGCGCATCGGCTATTATTCTTGGGCCATTTATTGGTAAGCTCAGTGATAGGATAGGCAAGTTCACTATTTTTCTGATTGGCTCTGTGCTTACTTTTTTTATGGTGGCTATTTATACACAATTAGGTATTACTCCTTTATGGGAATTGATCGTGTTGAATGTGGTTTTGTTTGCAGGCTTAACTGCAAGAATGATTTCTTCCTCGGCTTTGTTAACCGCAGTGCCTGATGCAAAAGACCGGGGTGCATTCATGAGTATTAATGCCTCCACACAACAAATCTCGGGGGGTATCGCTTCTATTATTGCAGGATTCATTGTTGTACAAACCACCTCCGGTAAACTTGAACGGTATGATACATTGGGATATGTGGTGATGGCGTCTATGGTGCTAGCTACGGTGATGTTGTATTATCTCAACAAACGAATTGTAAAAAAAGCGAACGAACTACAACCTCTATAAACCGATCCATTACAAACGAAGAGAATGAAAAAATATATCATTGTATCAGTTGCCCTTGTTGCCGCGGTTGTATTCTATGCATGCAGTCCTAAACCGTATGCAAGCACCAACAAAATATATCGCACACAAGCCAAGGCGTTTGTAAAACAACTGACGCTTGAGCCCTTACATATGGTGAACGATACTGTTAAAGTACCTGCCTATTTTGTAGGCACCACCAATTTCGGTATCCGCAAAGCCAATTTTGTGATCATTCATCATACGGCACAAAACTCTTGTGATCAAACCCTGGGAACGTTCACTACGCCTAAATCTGCCGTGAGTGCACACTATGTAATTTGTAAAGATGGAACAGTGCATCATATGCTGAGTGATTACCTGCGGGCGCAGCATGCAGGTGTAAGCCGTTGGGGCAACCTGATCGATATCAATTCTTCTTCCATTGGCATTGAGCTGGATAATACCGGCTTTGAACCCTTTGACAGTTTGCAGATCAATAGCCTGATCAGTGTGTTGGCGAGATTGAAAAAAGACTTTACGATTCCTACGGCAAATTTTATCGGGCACGGAGATATTGCACCCACCAGAAAAAACGATCCCAATTACCGATTCCCATGGAAAAAATTAGCAGAAAAAGGGTTTGGTTTATGGTTTGACGAAACAAGAGAAGAAGTACCTGTTGGATTTAATCCTATTCAGGCATTACGAATTGTTGGGTATGATGTAAAAGATACTACTGCGGCGATACGCTCTTTTAAGAGACATTTTTTGCAGGATACTACGAGGCAGTTGAATGAGGTGGATAGGAGTGTGTTGTATAATCTGCAGAAGAAATACATGTAATTGTTTCAACTCTTTTTTCAACTCACCCCGACATCGCTTCGCTTGTCACCCCTCTCTGCTGCGCAAAGAGGGGGAAGTTATTGCTGCGCAATAACATTTTTAGAAAAATCTTTTGAATCGTTCGAAGCAGGCGCGGGTGAGGGTTTCCCTGTCATCGGGGTGGGCAATGTCGATGAGTAGTTTGGCACGTTGGCGCAAATTCTTTCCATATAAATAAGCAATCCCATATTCGGTTACCACATAATGAATATGGCCGCGTGTGGTTACCACCCCTGCAAATTCTTTAAGGCAGGGCACAATACGCGGAACGCCTTTGTGTGTTCTGCTGGTAAGGGCAATAATGGGTTTGCCGCCTTCGCTAAGCGCAGCACCGCGCATAAAATCCATTTGTCCACCAATGCCACTATATTGTAAAGAGCCAATACTATCCGAACATACCTGCCCGGTAAGATCCACTTCAATGGCACTGTTAATGGCTACCACATCGGGGTTTCTTCTGATCACGTGTGGATCGTTAACATAATCAATGTCTAAAAAATTAATGGCCGGATTATCATCTACATAATCATACAAACGCCGGGTACCTATAGCAAAACCTGTTACTGCTTTATGTGGGTGAATTTTTTTCTTACGGTTATTGATCACGCCACTTTCAAAAAGATCAATTACGCCATCGCTCAACATTTCAGTATGTATGCCAAGGTCTTTATGGTTGGTTAACGCTTTTAATACAGCATCCGGTATAGTACCAATACCCATCTGCAGGGTACTGCCATCTTTTATCATTTCTGCAATATATTTTCCGATAGCGATCTCAGCTTCGCTGATATGCTTACCATAATTTACTTCCGGTAAATCTTCTTCATGGTATACCATATGTGTAAAACTGCTTACATGCATCACGCCATCGCCATGTGTTCGGGGCATCCGCGGATTTACCTGTGCAATTACATAAGTGGCCATGTTTACTGCGGAGCGGGCAATATCAACCGAGGTGCCTAATGAGCAATAGCCATGGCTATCCGGCGGAGATACCTGTACCAATGCTACATCCAGCATGATGATTTTTTTATTAAAGAGATCGGGAATATCACTTAAGAATACAGGAATATAATCTGCTCTTCCTTCACTCACGGCTTCTCGGATGGGTGCAGAAACAAACATGCAATTAATATGAAAACTCTCCTGGTATTGCGGTTTCTGCACTTCTATATCACCCAAAACGGTAATAAAAACCAACTCCACATCCCGTAAACGGGAGGCCTGCTCTGCCAGTTTGCGCATCAGAAACAATGGGGTACAGGCACTGCCATGCACAAATACCCTTTGTTTACTTTTTATATAACTTAATGCCTCTTCTGCAGTGGTGTATTCAAAATGATGGGCCATAGGTTTTTATTATGTGGCAAAACTCAACTGCTTGCCTTTCTTAAAAAATGATTTTTGTAAGGTTTTCCTTTTCTGTTGTCGGTTTTTTACATATTGAGAACAGGCACTGAAAAGTATCCTGTAAAGCTCGTTGATAAAAAAGGGATCAATGGTGTTCATTTCCCTGTTGTAACACGTATTTTTAAAATCCAAATTATACTGTATGAGAATCTGTATCATGTTGTTCCTTGTTTTTGTTGGTATGCACACTAATGCGCAGCTGCTACGAAACAATCCGGGGTCTAATCACGCCAACCGTTTTGAAGAGTTGGATTACCTGTTACAATCGCCCAATGAATACCGAACCGCCAGTGGTGCTCCCGGACCAAAATACTGGCAACAACGGGCCGATTATGATATTGCCGTTGAACTGGATGAACCCAATAACCGCATTACCGGTTCAGAAACCATTACCTACTATAACAATTCGCCCGATGTGTTATCCTATATCTGGCTACAATTGGATGAGAATTTTCATAAACCGGATGCAGATGTAAACAGGGATAACCCCAGTAAAATGCAGGACCGGATGACAGACCAGCAACTGAATGCATTGGAACCCTGGAGAAGACTGGATGGTTATGGCCTGAACCTCACCAAAGTAAATGATGCATTGGGTAAGCCGTTAAAATATACACTGGTAAAAACCATGATGCGCATTGATCTGGCAGAGCCTTTGAAGCCAGGTCAGAAATTTGTATTCTCTATCGACTGGAATTACAAAGTACCGGATAAGCTTACGCGATATGGAAGAGGTGGATACGAATACTTTGCAGAAGATGATAACAATCTCTATTCGATAGCACAATTTTACCCGCGGATGGCTGTGTACAGTGATTTTAAAGGATGGCAGCATTTGCAGTTCAGAAGCGGGGCAGAGTTTGCTTTGAACTTTGGTAATTTTAATCTTAAAATAACCGTACCTGCTGATCATATTGTAGCGGCAACGGGTGAATGTTTGAATTTTAAACAGGTAATGAATGCCAAAGAATTTCAACGCTGGCAGGATGCCCAGCAGGCTAAGGATGTGGTTGAAATTGTAACACTTGCCGAGGCATTGGAAAGGGCCAAAACAAAATCGAAAGAGAAAAAAACATGGATCTTTAAAGCAGATAATGTGCGTGATGTGGCTTTCAATACCAGTCGTCGTTTGGTATGGGATGCCATGCCGGTTTATGTTGATGGAAAGAAAATCATGTGCATGAGTTTTTATGGAAAAGAAGCGTATCCTATCTACCGTAAATACTCAACAAAAGCTACCGCACATACCATCAAGACCTATTCAAAGTATACCATTGCGTATCCGTATCCTGTTGCACAATCTGTAGAAGCTGCTATTGGAATGGAGTATCCTATGCTGGCCATGAACCCTGGCAGAGCGGCTTCTGATGGCACGTATACAGAAGCAGCCAAGTATTCCGGTATCGGTACAACCATTCATGAAGTGGGACATAATTTCTTTCCCATGATCGTAAACAGTGATGAGCGCCAATGGTGGTGGATGGATGAAGGGCTGAATACATTTTGCCAGTTTCTGACAGAGAGAGAATTTGATATCGATTACCCCTCTAGACGAGGGCCCGCACATTTGATTACAGATTACATGGGTTTACCAAAGAACGAGCTAGAGCCCATTATGTCGAAAGGAGATGCAGTTAGCAAAGTTGGCTCCAATGCTTATGCCAAAGCTGCTACCGGATTAAACATCCTCCGAGAAACCATTTTAGGAAGAGAACTGTTTGATTTTGCCTTTCAACAATATGCCAAACGCTGGGCCTTTAAGCATCCTACGCCGTCGGATCTTTTCAGAACGATAGAAGATGCGAGTGGGGTAGACCTTGACTGGTTTTGGCGTGGTTGGTATTTTGGCACCGACCCGGTAGATATTTCTATTGATAGTGTGAAAGTTTTCAAAGTAGATGATGCATTAACCGCTACACCCAATGGTATTGCCGTGTACAACGATTTAAACAGGCTGCGTAACAAAGAAGATAAAGCCATGCAGTTTTATGTGAATACGGATACAAGTCTGCGCGATTTTTATTATTACAACCGCAATGCTGATGCGGTATATAACCAGCAACAGGCCAATCAACAAAAAGATGATACTTATAAAGCTACCATTGATAAAGAGAGTCTTGCAAAATGGAAAGACAATTACTTTTACGAATTGCAGTTTTCAAACAAGGGCGGGTTGGTAATGCCTATTATTCTTGAGTGGACGTTTAAGGATGGTACCAAGCAGGTTGACAGGATACCGGTATCTATCTGGTTGCTGAACGAAGAAAAAGTAAGTAAGGTATTTATCAAAGATAAAGAAGTGGCTTCTGTTAAACTCGATCCCAATCGCGAAACAGCCGATATTAATGAAGCCAATGGTCAATGGCCTTTAAAAGAGATGCCAAATAAATTTCAATTATTCAAACAAGTGCAAACCGGGTTTACAGGGCCGGGTGCGGGTCAGACAGTAGCACCTACTACCAATCCGATGCAGCGGGCGAAGAAAGGGAATTAAGGAGACATTATTTTTTGCCACTGATTACACTGAATGGCACTGATGTTCAGTGTAATTCAGTGTAATCAGTGGCATTTGATTTCCCAATTTGGGAATGTATTACGAGCCTTTCAAAATATTGGTTGCAAAAGCCACACACCTGGCGGTTTCTTTTACGGCATCAGAACCAGCCGGTATCTCGTATTCAAGTTCTATCGTTGCCGGTATTTTATATTTTTTCTCCTTTAATAAAGTAAGGATCTCTTTAATGGGTGTATCGCCTTGTCCCCAAACAACATTGGCACCACCATTCGTTTTATTTTTTCTGTCTTTGATGTGCATACTGGTAATCCGGTCGTGTTTGGCTTCTATCAATGCCAGTAAGCTTTCTTTGGTATTGTTGCCACCTGCAGCGATATAATGTCCGCAATCTAAATTTAATGAGTTGTAAGGCGATTGCGAAAGTGCCATATCCCAGGCCGTATCTGTGGCCTGTAAATGCGCATGATAGCCAATATATATTTTATGTTTGGCTCCCAAATCGCCAAGACGTTTTGAATGTGCGGAATCAGCAGGTAATTCTACGGTAACCGATTTGGCTCCCAGTGCCTTGGCTGCTTTTAGTGCATATTCAATTTCTGCATCGGTATTGTTATTGTTTAACGCATTTGGTTTAAAGGCATAAATGGTTACGCCTTCTTTTGCATACATCTTCCGGATTTCTTCAAATTTTTCCATCGAAACAGTGGCGCGCCATTCGGCTACCTGTTTTTGGTAAGCAGCCATTTGTGCTTTTTGTTCATCAGTTAAAGCAAAAGGCTGACCTGGAATACGTGGTGGTAATTTTACGGTATTAACAGGTTTACCTGCATACTCTTCAACTGCATCACCCATCAGTTCAATAGCAGTGATATTGGCTTCTTTGCAATATTGCAGTAACTGTTCTGCCTTGCCAGGCATGCTGCGAAAAGAATAGGTGATCACACCAATTTGCACACCATTGATGAGTGAGGATGCTCCCGGCATACCGATACCGGAAAAGGCCGGGGCTCCAAATGTATTTTTGGTGAGGCAGATCAATCCGAATCCCGCCAGCGCTCCCTGGTAAAGAAATTTACGACGTGAATGATGCGGTTCAGTTTGTGAATGGGTATTGGCAGACATAGGTTTTTATTTTAGGAGTGAAGAAGTCTTATTCGTTAATGAATGATAAAATATGATCAGGCTTCCACGGCATCATACACAACCACTTTAGACCAAAGATGACTACACTTCTCAATAAAAGCTAGGTGAAGTGGGTGAGTTTGGTAAGTAGCTTGTCCTGCCAGATCATCAAAGAACATGAGTTCTGAAACTTGCCAGCTGGTATCTACCACCTCTCTTTTTTCTGTACTGGCCAAAACGCCTACATGCAGTTTACGTATGGTTTCAATTTTACTTAATGATTTCAGACCTGCTATCAGCGCAGCAAGGTCTTCTTTTGAATCAGGATTTTTTAACCAGAAAAAAACATGATGGACCAATTGTTTTTTTTCTGCAAATGGATAATTTGTAGTAGCAGCTGTAGCAGCAGAGGCTCCTATGATTGCAGCAGTGGTTAAGAATTTTCTTCTGTTGGTTGATTTCATATGGCAGGTTGCGGGTTGAAAATACTGATTTTATAAATGAGTACTCATCTGCCGATAAGTACTGAGGTTAAGATAAAGCATCTATTTTGAAAAAAGGCATCCAACATTCGTCTGTTTCAAAAAAGTTTGGATATTTTTAAACCTCCTATGAAAATGTACCGTCGAATCTCGGTTATCCTTATGTCCATATCTGCCTTTATTGGATTGATGCGTGGATTCCGGCTAATGACCCATCCTGATGGCGACTCGATTTTATTTCCCTATCCACGGGAAGTTATCAAAGACACTTTGTTTAGTAACTATTTATTGTTAGGGGGTATCATTTTTGTTCTGGTAGGTTTTTTTAGTGTACTCACCATCCTTGCTATTCTACGCAGAAAATCTTTCTTTCCCTATTTATTACTCATGGAGGGAATTTTCACATCTTTTTTTACAATAACGCATGTACTCTATTCCGGAGTTAACATATTTCATCTATTCCTATTACCTATGAGCTTAGCGATTATCATCCTGGGTATTTTGCAAACTCCCAGAGAATTTTAATACCAAAAGTTTGTTAAATCGTAATTCACTCAAATAGCTTCTAAGAGCCTGTTTAAAATTATAGTTTTCAGCTATCATAAGTCTATTGAAATTTCATAGTAAGCGTACCACTTATCTCGCTATCACCTGCTAAGCCCGCAGCGCACAGCTAATAGCTAAAAGCTTATAACTAAATTTTTGCATTTTTAAAAAGGCTCTAAAACTTTCCGATAGTGTACTGGTAATTCCTTTAACAATAGGTCGTTAAAGAATTCCCAATAAAACAGATTGTGTAAAGGATGTATCCTCATACATGCTTTTTGGCATAGTATTTACAAAGGTGTAACGGAACGCGCGTTTCAGTAAAAGGGTATTTCTTTTATTTCATCTTAAATTATTTGTTATGAAACAGTCAATCGGTTCAAAGGCCTTGGTTATGTTCTCTTTCCTGATCGCTTCCAGCCTCTTAGTTACCAGTTGTACAAAATCTGAGGTAGGTATTACTGCTGATATTACGTATAACCTAAGTGGTAATGCCAATGGATCACAAGCTACACCTGCTAACAATAGCAATGGCTCCGGTAATATGTCGGGTACCTATCGTACCCAAACAAAAGTGATGACGTATACCAGTACCTGGAGTAATTTATCGGGAGCACCTGTTACCGGAGGATTGTTTATTGGTGCTATTGGTCAGGTGGGTACTTCTATTACCACCTGGACACTGGGAAGTAATCTTTCCGCATCTGGTTCTGTGTCTGTAAGTACCACACTTAATGCAGAACAGGAGGCGCAATTATTGGCAGGTAAATGTTATTACCTGTTAAGTACATCAGCGTATGCTTCGGGTGAGGTTCGTGGACAGATTACAGCATCAAAACAATAAGTAAGCGTGCAGGTAAACATGTAAAGGGATAGTTGCAACCATAGCGTCAGCTATCCCTTTATTATTTAATAGCGTTAGTAGCGGATGATCGTTTTCAGCTTGCCCCATAACTCATTATCAAATCCTGAAACAGCAAACGTAAAACCACCGGCCGATTCACCCATGCGAATAATGACCAGTTGCTGGGAGGGTACCACATATATTTTCTGATCGTTCTTTCCCAGCGCAGCATACATATCAGATGGCGCATTAGGGATTAATGAAACCGGAAACACAGTTTGTAAACCCGGAACCATACTGCTGCTTTTTCCATTCAACCAGGTTAAATAGCCATAGCTTAGGTTCAGATTCTGAGAAGTGTTGATCTGGTTTTTAAAATAAACAGTATCACTTAATATAGCAGTATTGCCCCAGCTTCCTTTGTTCAACAAGATCAGGCCAAATCTTGCCATACTGCGTGCATTACTGTACAATACATTATTTGAATTAGGGGTTTGTATCCAAAATCCATTCATGCCTATCTTGTCTCTTACTTTTTGTTGGAAATAAACATTATAGCTAAGACTGCTGGCTTTCTCAATTACTTTATCTAATAGGGTATACGCTGCATTATGGTATGACCAACGGGTACCCGCATCTGCTTTGTATACTAAACAGGAGGGTAAGGTACAGTCAGGATCTGCCACACCCTCATCCAAACCGGCTGTCATGGTTAATTGATTTTTTACCGTGATCAGATTCTCTTTTGCCAGCGGTGCGGATGTCCAGCCCACCCCAAGGTATTGTGAAGTTTTGTTGTTGATGTTGATCAGCCCTTCCTGTTGTGCAATACCGGCTAAAAATGCGGTCATGGTTTTACCGGCCGAAGCCCAATACCAAAGACTGTCTGCTGTAAAACTGCCAAAGTATTTTTCTGTAACTATTTTTCCATTCTTTAGAATGATGAAAGCCTTTGTATTCTTACTCTGCAAAAAAGGGTACAGGTTGTTTAGTTCCGTTTCATTCCAACCCAGAGAGCCGGCAGTAACGGTTTGCCATTCAGTACCCGTGGTGGGAGGGAAGTACAGGCTGCCTGTTTCAACAGCGGCAATAATAGCTGTTTTTTTACTGCAGGCAACTAAGCCAGTAATACATACTACTAAAAGCAGGGTATAGGATATATGCATCTTCATACCGGTTAGACAATTATTCCCCTCAAAGGTTTAAAATACCGCAGAGGTAATTCAGCGTAGACTATACCTCTGCGAAACCTCCCTGTTCTCTGCGCCGCTGCGGTTGGCAAAATTTATAACAGCTGCTATCATGCCATTAATTCACGTCAACAAAAATTAATCATATTCACTATTCAGCAACACAATCAACTCAGTAGCATACTTCTTTAGTACTACCATTCTTCTAATCACGATCTGTCTGAGCTGACGATACACTTTAATTCGGTTATAATAATTGCCCAGCGTGGCGGGGTCTGATTTCAACAGGTAATTTTTGCTTCCCGCTTCCAATTGCTGTGGTGTCATGGAGCGCTTATCATTTTCCAGATTTTCAATATCCAGAATAGTAAATCCAATGTCGAACATTTTGCTAAACATCTCATCTAATACTATCAGCGATTTATCATATTCCTTTAGCCTGAAATCATATGTGGTAATACCATCAGCTGCTTTTTTGCTGCGTATCAAACGCATTCCCCCCGAGTTTTTTAGTTGCTGCATGGTTTTATCCGTAGGAAAAAAATCTTTATAGCCAATAATCCCATCCAGGTTGGTGCGCAAAGAATGGTTGTATCCTTTTGCTAATTGAGAATATAAAAGGAATACGGTATCGAAACTTTTTTCTTGTCGCGTAAAATTATCAATAGATAAGCTAAGGTTAAGCGTATCGGTTTGCAGATCTTCCAACATGGAGTGGATATATTCTTTCTCTCTGTCATTTTCAATCTTATGTTCCAATTGGTACTCTGCCAGAAAACCGCAAAACACAGCCAAAAAAAGCATGGCAAATTCCCAGAAATATGTTTTCCAGTTTTTCTTCCCGTGTGCATGTGCGTGATGATGTACTTCCATATATGAATGCGCTGGTTAGTTGGGGCTAAGTTACGGCTTAATAGTAAACGCTGAACGCTTAAGGCTGAACGCTAAATGCTTAACGCTTAGTGATAGAGATTGAATGTATGGTTAGGGTAATATCATTTTATCGTTGCTTTTTTCTTTTGAGATACGGTAAGATAAGCGCAGGTTAAAGCATCCTGCAGCATGGCTTTAGGTACCAGCGATAATTCAATAAATACCCAACCGTGTTTACCCCATAAGTTTGGGACCGGATAAATAATAGTTTTATCGTAGGCGCAAAAAACACTCTGATCTGTTTTTGTTAATTTAAGGCAAACTCTTTTTTTTGGTGCATCCAATGTGGTAAATATTTTCTTATTAATCCGAAAGGATGTCTTTTCAAAATGGGCTTCTTCAACACTCCCTTGAAAGGAAAGGGCTATTTTTTTATAGGTTGGAATACTGACCATTTTATTTATTAAAGGATTTTCTATTTTTATAATAAAACATCAACAAAACAATACCTGTTAATACAAAGGATACCATCAAAATGCCCACCATTAAAACGGTTCTTTGTGATGTTATCGTATCAATAAACTAGAATTTTGGATTAAATACTGGCTAATTTACTGATTTGTCACGAAGAAAAGCTACCTAACATTTGTCAGGGTTAGTTACGATACATTCAGAATTCCAGCGCCGCAGATTCGCAGATTTTAGGCTTGTAATCTGCGAATCTGCGGCTAAAAATCCCTGACTATCCTTGATAAATTACAAACTGGCAAATTGCTCAAAATTATATTCATTGATGTGAGGTACTTTTACAGGCGTCTGGTACTTGTTTACCGATATCATTTCATGGCAATATGTGTTTTCCCGATATTTATTGCCTATCCATTTCCCAATTGATTACATAAAAATGGTACAATCTTTTTTTATAAAGTTTTCAACAGCATTCCTTTTTTTATTTTTTTGCTGTTCATGCTTATCGGCGCAGTATTCTGGCACCATCCGTGGGCAGGTAAAAGAGGCTGATCAGGTACTTGAGTATGCCATTGTTACCCTTCAACGCTTGCCGGACAGCACAAAAACAATAGGATTTGTTGCTACTGATGGCAATGGAATGTTTGCTTTTACCAAATTGGCTACTGGTGAGTACCGCGTTAAGATTAGTTTGGTGGGATATGAAACTATCATCCGGTCTGTTATCCTGAAAGAAGCATTGGATCAAATTCAATTACCCTCTGTTTTATTACAGAGAGTGGCAGGATCCTTACAAAATGTTACCGTAACTACTCAAAAGAAATTAGTAGAAAAAACAGAGAACGGCTTTGTGGTTAATGCCGCCGCAAATATTACACAGGCAGGCGGTACCGCTACTGATCTTCTCCGGAATACACCTGTGATTACGGTTGATGCAGAAGGCGCCATATCCATGCGGGGGAAGACACCATTGATCCTGATTAACGGTAGAAACTCAACATTGGCCAATCCCAATAATATTCCTGCCAGCAGTATTGAAAGTATTGAGATCATTCAAAACGCAGATGCACGGTATGATGCCAATGCCGAAAGTGGTATCATCAATATCAAACTGAAAAAGAACAAACAAAATGGAACCAATGGTGCTATTGCTTTAGGTAGCGGCTTAGGTAGCAAAGGAAGAGTAAGCAGTTCTGTGTTATTGAATCATAAAGCGGGTAAGCTCAATGTTGGGCTTGGTTACGATAATCGTTTTGCCGGCAGAACGCGGCAGATCAATGCCAACCGAACCAATTATTTTTTACCTGATAATTATCTCATCAATCAATACCGGAGCGACAATAGAGTGGAGCAATTACAAAACCTGAAACTCAGCATGGATTATCAACCTGATAGCCGTAACCGTATTTCACTGGAAATGATTGGAAGTTCAGAGGGGCAGGATAATAATGAAACGCTGAACACACGCATCTTTAAACAGAATACCAATTTTGTATCGAATACCAGCCGCTTTTCTAATGAAATTGAACGCACAAAAGCGTTAGAGTTTAGTTTGGATTATCAACGCAAATATGATAACGAAGAACAATCACTTACTGCCAGTATTTCCAGTTCATTGGAACGAAACAGGCAAAATACAGATATCAACTCGCAGGATTTTTCCAAGGATTATATTGCTAACGGAGTGCCTTATCTGCAAAGAACACACAATTACGAAAACGAACAGATTACCGAGGCAAGGTTGGATTATACATTTCCATTTGGGAACGGACAAGTGGAAACAGGTTACAAAGGATTGTTCAGGGGTAGTAAAAATGATTATGAATTGGCCGATCAAAAAAATAGTCTTTTTGTTGTAAATGCCGGAGCCAGCAATGTATTTCGCTTTAAAGAACAGGTGCATGCCGGATATCTTCAATACCATGGCATATTTGGAAATGAGCAAGCAAGTTTCTGGAAATATCAATTGGGTATACGTGCGGAGCAGGTATTGAATGATGGCAACACACAAAACGGTTCAACTCAATTTACCAATCGTTATTTAAAACTTTTCCCATCCGCGCAATTGATGTATCAGTTACCGAATGATGCATCCTGGAAGCTAACGTATAATAAACGCATCAACCGCCCCGGACTTGGTCAGTTAAATCCCTTTATTGATGTGACCGATTCATTAAGTCCGCATGGTGGTAACCCGAATCTGCAACCGGAGATTATTCAGGCGTTTGAATTGGGCTATGCCAAAGAATGGAACCGATTTTCATTTTCTTCGGCAGTATATTATCGGTATTCACTCAACAGTATCCGACAGTTTTCGCAATTGTTACCCAATGGGGCCAATTTTGGTTATCCGGTTAATATTGGCACGGCTATTTTATATGGTTGGGAAAATATGTTGAGCGGCTCACCATTAACCCTGTATGATTTTAATGCCAGCATTTCTGTATTTAACCAGCAATACAATGCCAGTAATGTTTCGGTAGATGCGGTTCAGGAAGGATGGGCGTGGAACGGAAAACTGATTAATAATATTGCTGTTAATAAAAAGGCGAAACTGCAGATTACCGGAAGCTATACATCTCCACAGATTACACCGCAAGGCAAACGCATCGCACAGTACTTTATTGATCTTGGCTTTCAACAAAAGCTGGGGAATGGCAATGCCCGGTTGGGGATTACTATTACAGATCTGCTGAATACCTTGCAAAGTGGAAATAACAATTATACTTTGGCATTTGCGCAAACACGTTATTCTAAAGCCGATACACGGGCTATCATGGTAACTTTTGCTTACTCATTCAAATCAACCTTTAAAGAAAAATTACTGGAGAATAAATTTTCTACAGAGTATTGATCTGCGTTGATCAGTATGTTAACAATAAGGGTTGTAACAGTTACAACCCTTATTATTTTACTGCAATGAGGTTATCCAATTACCCGTTTGTCTTTTGCAACATACCTGGCAAATCCAAGCAATGCCCCTGTAACCATAATATTCCGGAAGAAGTTAACCATCTCTACTTCTTTTTCGCGATGGATGTCTCCCGTCATCATGGTTGCGGTAACCAGTTCATATCCCATAGCCCGTGGTAAATGCACAAGGAAAGCAAGGAGTATTACATAGAGTGCCATGCAGGCATAGGCCAGCTTATCATATTTCCCAATAACAGCACTCACCATAAAAAGTATAATACAAACCAAAGTAAAATAATTCCAGAAATAAGGAAACGGAATATAGTCTGGCACAAAAGCGGCGCCCACATCAGGTTTACCAAGATGCAATCCTACATACAACATAAATGATAACGGAAAAATATATTTTCCAATGTGTAAGAGCTTATCCATACGATTTATTTTAATTTACTGGGAATGGGATGAGGGGTCTGATTTCTACACTGCTGTGCGGATATTTAAGAATAGGGCAGGTGCTGCTC
The DNA here is from genome assembly GCA_943372845.1 of Chitinophaga pinensis. GTDB lineage: Bacteria > Bacteroidota > Bacteroidia > Chitinophagales > Chitinophagaceae > Sediminibacterium > Sediminibacterium pinensis_K. Next base: position 59,488 of record CALSAD010000001.1, read on the forward strand.
CATGTGGCTACTTCTTCTGCACTCTCGGCTTTGCAAATTAAAAAGCCGGATACAAGTACGCTGTTGGCTTCTTTATGCGGCCCCTGTACCGTGCCATTGTTGTTAACCTGCACAGCTTGGTATTCCATGGGTGCAGTAGACACCAGTTTGCCCTGCATGGCAATATTCCCAATCCATGATTGCCATTTGGGCATGTCTTCCATTGCATCCTGTGAAGTGGTCAGGTAACCATCTGCAGCACTGGCATTTCGGAATAATAATAAGTACTCTTTCATGTGTAAAAGGTTTAGATGAATAATGCTGTAAAATTCATCTGAACTTTTTTTACGGGTATTGACAAATGTCAATGTTTCAGAGTTTGGCTTTTAACCGGCTGAAGGTTTCCTGAGAAATGCCAAGGTAAGAGGCAATGAGTTTACTGGAGAGCCTGGTCATTAATTGAGGCCGGGTATTCATTAGCCATTTAATTCTGGCCAATGCATCCATAGATACAAACGTATTAAGGCGATAAACAGAGTTGGCGTATGAGGCTTCCAGGATCTGTTTGTATACTTTATCAAACTGCGGAACAGTTTCCATCATCCGCTGAAAATGCTGGCGGTTAATGGCCAGTAGCTCAGAGGGTTCTACCGCACGGATATTCTCCGTGGCCGGTGTGCCGGTGCCAAAACTGATCAGTTCTGAACACCAGTTATCTTCCGTTACAATATCACGGGTAGTTTCGTTCAATTCATTGTCATGCACATATACCTGTAAACATCCCTTGGCAATAAAATATACATAGCGGCAGGTAACGCCTTGTACCAGCAATTGCTCATTACGTTTGACATAAATGGGTTGAAAAGTAGACAATACCTCATCAATATGGTCAATATTGTTGCCAAGACGCTTGATGATATGATTACGTAAAATATCTATCAATTGAAATACAAGTTAAATAATGCTATTATTCTAGATAACCATTGTTGTATTCTGCTCCCTTGTGCCTTAGTGTGTAATAAATGTTCACACTAAGGCACAAAGGCACGGTTTGATTTCTAATGTATTGGAATTTACTATTGTATTTTAAATCACCCAAAAATTGTGAAAGCGTACTTGAACAAAATTCTGGTTCTATGCAACAATTCTCATACATATAGAACGATTGATTGTATCCTGGCATAAATTTACAAATTGATATCTTGGCTGTACGATATCCGGGAATTTTAAGCAAATAAAATACCCCATACATTTATATGGGGCATTGTACTATTTTATGTTCTTATCGGTGGCAGGTGGTTACCAACTATTTATGCTTATGTGTCGGCATATCTTTCATGTGCTTCATATGATCCATCATTTCCGGGCTTGACATCATTTCTTTACACATGCCATCCATCATGGTACTGTCGGTTTTGCACATTTCCATCATATGGTGCATCATTTTTTTCATTACCTCAGGATTGCTTTTCATTCCCTCCATCATGGCAGTATGGTGCTGCATCATTACTTTTTCATCCGGGTTCGTCAACATAGTCATCATCATTTCCCGATGCATGGCACTATCTGCTGCAATGGTGTTCATGATCTCTTTTCTGGTTTCTTGGTTTGATAAAACTGTTTTAGGATCGGAAGAGGTTGAGCAGGCAACAAACAGGATGCTAACCATCATTGCAAAAATCCCTTGCTGAATGTTTTTCATTGGTAACTGGTTTTATGGATAAAGACATTTTACCCGGGAAACAAATTACCATATACCACACCTTTAACTGTTACATATAATCATTTTCACCTTACATGCTTTACGCATTTGCCAAAGTGTAACAATGACTGCAGTGAATTCTGGTTAGTGTACCTTACTGCAAGACAAAATCAAAATTCTGTTTCCCATAATTTGCATTCTTTTTACCCTCTATACTGGCAAATAACTGATTCTGCATTCTCCGGTAGGCAATTCGCTGAGGAAAATCGTGAGCCGGGTTTTCGCTGATAAATTCTGTTCCTTTTTGATAGATCAGTTTAAAGGATACAGGTTGCGCATTGTTTTGATTTTTTACAGTTGGTATATAAAACCAATTGCCATTGCGATAGGCAAGTTCTATGGTTTCCTGGGGTATGGTATCTGTTCCGTTTCGTAATAACCAACTTCTTCCAGTTAAGGTACTGTCGTTGGTAATTTGCCATTGCTCAATGACGGGATTCTTGCTTGATTTAGTTTTCCATACACCTACCATCCATTTTAGTTGTTCTGTTTTTTGTGATAGCAAAGGATTAGTATAAGCACAAATTGCAAACAGGATACAGGCTATTTGTTTCATTTTTTTAAATTTGACATGCGGTAAACCATAATAGATATAAAAAATACAGCAATTAGGTATTCAAATAATCTTTATTGGATTGGGTTAGTAGTGTGATCATTTATTGCAGCAATACTTTCTTCAGATAATAGCCATCTGCGTCCACCACAGGCGGAGTTTTACTTTTGATTACCAATGCTTCTTTTCCAATCTCCATTCTCTTTTTTCCATTGTCGGTACTGATATCAATAGGCAGGTTCATAAAATGGTTGTTCAGTTTCACAGAGTAGGTCTGGAAGGCCGTTTCTTTTATCACTATATCCAATACATCGGTGGTGCGCAGGTAAAAATCAAATAGGGGCTTCAGGCTGGAACCCATTTTACGGCTGAACAATGCTTCCACATCTGCCGATGTAACCATATAATCATAGGTATACGCAGTATCTGTTGCCAGTGTTTTCAGTGTTGGGAAAAATAATGCATCACCCATTACATAGCGAAGCGTATGCATAAAAAAAGATCCCTTGGTATAAATATCTCCCCCCGAATACGTAACTGCTTCGGTTACTTCTTCCCCCTGTACCATGGGCTTGCGGTTTCGTACCGATCTGCGGTGGCCACTAATGATCTGTCGGTAAGCTTCCTCACCGCCCATTTCATAAAAGCAAAGTGCTTCTGCATACGTGGCTATTCCTTCCTGTATCCACATGTGCGCCCAGTCTTTATTGGTTACTTTATTGGCCCACCATTCATGCGCATATTCATGAAAAAGATTGGCTGAATAAGATTGTCCGCCTATTGTCTGGTACTTGAATTTATCTCCATACGTAATCATGGTTTGGTGCTCCATGCCCGGGTTAGGTACTTCGGCAAGACCGATCTTTTCTTTTACCCAGGGGTATTCGCCAAAATATTTTTCCAATACACGGGTATCTCTTTCTTTCAGATCCAATGCTTTTTGTGCATGGGCCGTATCTTCTTCCAATACATAAAACTGCATGGGTACGGTATTCCCTGCAATGGTGGTGAGGTTTCTGCTCACCACTTTGTACTTGGCAATATTGAACAGGATACAATAATTACTAATGGTATAATTGGTTTTCCAGTGATAGGTATCTTTATCTTTTTTCGTTGCAACCGACTGTAACAAACCCGGGCCGGCCACTACCAGTCCTTTCGGCACCGTAATCTTCAGATCTACCCCTTCATTAGGTTCATCACTGGGATGGTCTTTACAGGGAAAATAAATTTTGCCGCCCTCCATCTGACAATTGATCACTACCCATGGATTGCCGAGACTGTCTTTTGTCCATGTAAAACCACCGTTCCAGGGTGGACGAACCGCCACCGGTGGTTCGCCGCTATACTGAATTAATACGGTTTGTTTACCGGTGGCAAACGTATTGGTAGCGGTGATATAAATCTTATCCTCTTTTTGTGTAAAGGCAGCGGGTTGTTTGTTGACCAAAATTTTGCTGATGGTGTAAAAATGAAGCAGGTCTAACAAAATCGTATCGGTCGGTTTTGAAAGGATCATATCAATTTCTGCAGAACCACTGATGGATTTAGCCGTAATATCCACATCCAGTGAAAGTGTATAGTGACGGATATCCATCAACGCCTGCAGGGGATGCAGTTTACCACCTGATGTCATATAACTAATGTCGCGGCTTTGTGAAAAAGAGGAGAGTGCAGGTAGGATTGTCATAAGACAAAGCAGGCCAACACAATAAACGCTGGTATATTTTCGGAACATGTGCTTATTTTATTTGATAATAAGATAAGAAGATTTTCCGGATAATATTTCTAATTTTCAAGTAGCTGGTTGCGTTAATTATTTTTAGTTCACTATAGCATTTTTTCTCTGCGAAAACTCCCTGTTCTCTCCGGCTCTGCGGTTAGTTTTAGCGCATAAGAATGCCAATCATTTTTCAACATATTACTACATATCCACACTATGATAGCCCTGTTTATTGTCCCGCAGGAACAACATCCTCTCACGCAAAGCAACGCCTAATCCCTTATCCATCATATTGGGAATTTGTTGTAAGCAGGTTTCTATTTTACCAAGCATGGCTTCTTTCTCATGGGTAAGAAAATGGATAGCCGCTTCTGTTGCCGCAACCTGCGCCTTAGGAATCATGGCATTGGGGGTGAACATTGTCCAATACTGTTGTGCTTGTGTAAGATCGTTTTTTGCAAACGCATAAAAGAACGCTGCATCCAGCCAAACCGAACTTCTGATGCTTGCGGGAATTTCATCAGCCGCCGCTATGTACTCCTGTAAATATTGTTCTGCTTTTTCCAGATCATCCCCATCAAATGCGTACTGGTGAAAGAATCCCAGCAGGTATACACCCATGGGCGCTTGTAATGCTCTGGCAAGTGTTAGTGCTTCTGTCAAATCAGCTTCCTTCCACAATCTGGGCCGTAAGCCACTGGTACTGGTAGTAAAAATGGTCAGTATCAAAATTTCAAACCGGGCACTGTCGCCGCCTTTGGCAAATCGAAGTATTCTTGCACCATCAGTTGAGAATCCACCCATATGCATCGGAACGGCCGTTACTAAAAAAATTACGGCTGATAAAAAAGCTATCACCATAGAGGATACGGCCAGCAACTGTTGTGGGGTTTGTGTTGGAAATCCATCCATTGAAAATATCCGAAACAGACCATAGGCAAGAAAGGCCAGCAGCAAACTGGCGATTGGCCCACCGGCAGCATAGATGGAAAAACGTTTACTTAAATCATCGCTGTTTGTTGGTAAACATAGTACCAGTCCCCCCGCCGTATTTACATTCCTGTTCCAGCGAAAATGCCATTGGCCATTTTCTTTTGTCCACATAAAGGGCCCCACCACATACATGGTAAAATCAAATTTCACCCAAATGCCGGCCAATGCATGCCCGGCCTCATGTATGCCTATGACGAGAAAAAAGAAAGGAATACATAGCAGGGCGATGGCTATCATGGTTGGTTTTGCGATACCGGAAGAAGCACGGATTCCCATTTTTCCGGCATAATAACCAACGATAAGAAAGATGAGCATTAACGTCACTATCTGTAACGAGCTACGGAGTTTGTTCTTTTTTGTTGTTGTCATATACTACTATCAGCTTCAAAGATATATGTCTTTACAAGCTGAAAAATATTACATTAATTAATGGGTATATACTGCTAACGCGAATACTTCATCAATTTGGTTCCGCTGTATTCTTCTAGAAAAGACTTGCCCTTTGCGGATAACATATCCCATAACCGGATGCTGGTTTGTACCTCACCATTGGGTAGTATCTGGAAACTGACTTTATTAAACCCCATCCCACCTTCAAAACGATTGTTTCCACTGTACACCATGCCCTCCATGATCTGGCCATTGATCTTCATCATCAGCAGATCATCTTCGCGGGTAAATTCAGCGGTGCCGGAGTTTAATTTATACAGACCGGTTATTTTGCGGTAGCCTGCATCATTCAGTTGCAGGTTTTTAGCCATCACCACATTAAATTGTATGGTGTTTTGTCCGGCTGCATTTTTTTTAATTTCCAGAATCCGGTTTGCCGATTGGGGTGATTCTGCTGATGCGTCACCAACGATATGCGGATCGCCTTTACAATATATTTGCGTAATCAGATCCTGATGCTGCCTGCTGGATATACGTAAATGAATATGTGCCGGCCGCCAGTCTTCCCCATCTTTGTAAGGAACGGGGACAATGGTTGTAAAAGCATATTTGCCATCGCTACCGGTTCTAACGGCACCACGCAACAGGTAATCATCCGACACATTATCATACAGTTCATGTTCATCACATTGCCATGATTCAATCAGTGCATTTGCCAGCGGTGTCTTGCCATCTTCGTTATACAGAATTCCTTTCAAATGCAAAGCTTCGGCTTTTGCACCTGGAGGAATTAAATTACTGCGCATAGGTGCGCCGGGACGGTAAAAAGGGCCTAGTATATCACTGGTAGTAGGGGTATCGCCTTCAAAGTTTTTTCCGTTCCAGCTGATGGAGCCAAATGCGGCCATACCAAATGCCGTGAGTGCTGAATTTTTTACAAAAGTTCTGCGATGCATAATCAGTTAGTTTGGTGTGAAACAGTTAGGGGTAAGGTACAAAAGAAACAGGGCAAGCTGGTGGTTATTTTAAGCCCTTGCGTAAGTGGAACCTATAGCGATAAAACACTTTTAAAGCCCGATAGCCCACACCCTTTGCGCAACCCTCGTGTCCTTGTGTCTTAGCGGTTAAAATTACCGCTAAGGCTCTAAGACGGGTGGGCACGCGAGGGAATCAGTTTAGGGCCATGAGAAGGATACACAGGATTAGCGTGGCTTAGGGATGATCCGGTATTTCTCCGGTTTGGTATCGGTTCGTTCGATGATTTTTCTCGCTTCCAGATCCAGCTTTACGGTTTCACCATACCATTGAATACCTCCTTCAAAACTATCTTTTACCCGGCTATACAATTGCTCCATCAATTCTGTATGGGTAAGTGATTTTTTTTGTAAAACAGATAAAAGACTTTCCTTAATCGTATTATATTTCTCCAATGAAATACGCTTATTTGTTTTACCGGGCAGGGGATGGAGGGTTTGAATTAGTTCCGGTTTTGCAACGGGCTTTACCTGTTTTTTTCCAGGAGTTACCATTACATTCCTGCCTAATGTTTTAAAACGTACTCCATTCTTCTGTTCTACAGTAATGGTGATATGACCGGTTTTACTGAGATTAATATCCCTAACAGTGCCTGATTTGCCATTGTGGGTGCCTGCTATTACGATGCATTGATCACCATCTTGAAGGGTGGCCTGTAAAGTGTTTTTCATCGTTACCTCAATTTTGTCTTTTAAAATAGTTATCACACCCATCCACATAACTGTCATAAAATAAAACCTGGTCTCCACAAAACAAAATCTTTCCCGGCAACAATACAACAATTGGATTAACGGATAGCTTATAATAGCCATCATTTAGTTTGGTTATTTTCCAGGAAGATTTTTGTGTAAGCTGACCATTTACTTTCACCTCTACAGAGTCATTCTGTTTAAACTCTATGGAATGATTTTTATACGCTTCGCCATTTGCTTTTTCGGGATCCCAATAACACTTAATAAAAGTCCATTGCCATTTACCGATCAATCTATTCCGTATGGCCGTTGAATCAAGCTGCATTTGCCCATGACATTGCAATATGCTGTCAAGGGTAATAGGAGGTTTTAGTAGCGGGAGAATTTCCGCTTCATTCGTTTTCTTGCAGGAAATTTGTACTGCCATTACAGCAAACAAGAAAACTAATATGGCAAGAATGGATTTCATCTCATTATGCTTTTGGTTGTTCTAATTCCTCAATCGTTTTCTTCGCATTGGCCAATCGGATGGCTTTGTTTTTTTCTACCAGTTTATGGGTTGTCCAGTGTTCAAGCCTATGGTGCAGTGGTACAATGAGTGCGGCAATAGCTACCAATGCTAAGAGCATTAATATAGGGGAGTGGTGCGTTATTTTTTCAAGAAATGGATGAATGAGCAGGTTGATGAATTCAAATACCACCAATAATACAACTACATTTAGAAATGCTACTACTTTATGACTTACCAATATACTTCTACTAAGTAAGAGAAACAGTATGAGTAAGGATAAAATGGCGATTGCTGTAAGGGCTAACTGGATATTATGTTCACGAGCTTCCGATTCTTGTTGTAAGGCAATTTGCCTTTCCTTATCTTTTTGGTTTTGTTCGAAGGTTAAACTTTCTATGGCTGAAGTTTTATCACGATTAAATAAAATCTCCAATGAAACATCGTATAGTTTACGGTAATAGTAAGCACTGTCTATTTGATTACGTAAATCGAAAGTTTCGGAAAGTATTTTTTGTGCATCCACCATCCCTTTTTGGTATGAGATCTTTTTTGAAATTAGTAGTGAGAGGCGTGCATGATAGAGTGTTGAGTCATATTGTTTCAATGCGGCATACGTTTGTGCTAAACTTAGATGAATTAGACTTAGGGGTCGGTAACCAAATCTTGTTCTTAGGACTCTTTCACCCTTCATTAAAGACGAGGTAAGAAAATTTTTAGCTATTTGGTAATTACCCAATTTATGATAAACGATGCCTAACATGGTCTCTGAAATAAATAATGCACCTTTTGAATCAGCGGGTAAGGCAGACTGGTAGGAGACATTGGCATAATACAGTGCGGAATCTAATTGCCCCGTTTGCGAATAGGCATATCCTAAGTTTAAACCCGCCGCATAAATACTATACTGATTTTTCGTTTCTTTAGCTATCTGATAACTTTTTGTGTAGTAATAGATCGCTTTTTTGTGATCGTTATATTCCTTATGTGCGTTTCCTATATTTATGTAAATGGAAGAAAGGCTATTGCTATCTTTTATATTTTCAAATATCTTTAGCGCAGTAAACTGTAATTGTAAAGCACTATCAATATTTCCCTCTTCAAAATATCGTTCAGATAATCTTCTTGCTGCAATGATCCATTGATAATAATTGTTATGAAGCTCCCCCGCCATATCAAACATCTTTTGTGCAAAATAAAATACACTATCATTATTCGGGATTCGACTATAATAAGTAAATAGGCTATCGATTACCGCCAAGGTTGTGGTATCCTTGTTTTTAATAGAGACGGTTTTCTTCCACTCATTTATTTTATTTCCTTGTGCCTGGCTGTAAACACCAGATAAGAATAAACATACTATAAGTAACCCTTTTTTCATGTGTCTTGTTTTGTGGATTCCAATTCCTCAATCGTTTTCTTCGCATTGGCCAAACGGATGGCTTTGTTCTTCTCTACCAGTTTATGGGTTGTCCAATGTTCCAGGCGATGGTGAAGTGGCACAATCAGGGCTGCAATGGCTACTAATGCCAGCAACATCAATACAGGTGAGTGATGTGTTACTTTTTCTAAAAAAGGATGGATAAGCAGGTTGATGAATTCAAACACCACCAGTAATACCACTACATTCAAAAATGCCACTACCTTATGGCTAACCAGTATGCTTCTGCTGAGCAACAGAAACAGGAGTAAAAAACTAAGGATAACAATGGCTGTTATGGCTAACTGGATATTGTGCTGGCGATTTTCCGCCTCTTTTTTCAACAGTGTAAGCCTTTCCTGTTCTTTTAAATTTTGTTCGAAAGTCAAACTTTCAATGGCAGAAGATTTGTCTCGATTATATAAACTATCATTAGCCTTTACATACAGTTTTTGATAGCGAAAAGCATTGGGCAGGTCGTTTTTGTTTTCGAATAATTCAGCCAATATTTGATAGGCTTCCTTGATTCCTTTTAAATAACCCAACTTTTCACCTACCTGTATCGCACGCTTTGCATGATAAATAGCATTGTCTGGTTGATTCATAATTTTAAAACAGTTTGCCAAACCTAGATATGCCCAAACAGTAGGTCTGTGTCCAAATGCCGTATCATTATACAGCAATAATTTATTGAGCGCAGATTGATAATATTCTTTGGCAATCGCATAATTGCCAAGCTTGAACTGTATATTGGCCAGATAACATTCAATGCCGGGCATTAACGTACCTGTTTTTCGTTTCATATCAATGGCATATGCCTGCTGTTCAAAATACAAAGCCGAATCTAATTGATTCAGTTGTGCGTAGGCATATCCCATGTTTAATGCGCCAATTTCTATTTGTATTTGGCTATTAATCGCTAAACCAATTTGGTATGCTTTTTTATAGAAAATTAAAGATTTCGCATAGTCACCATATTCTTTGTGCGCATTTCCTATCCAGGCGTAAAGTGATGAAATTTGAGTGCTGTCATGTAATTCTTCCGCCAAACCCAAAGCGCGGTATTGCTCTGTCAGCGCCTCTGCCGTTTTTCCTTTTGTAAAATGTCCTTCAGCGCTCAGCCTTAACGCTTTAATAATATAGCGCTTGTTATCTAATGTTTCTGCTAAGATTTTCATCTGCGCTATATAATAATTGCCTGTATCCGTTCTGTTAGAACCATACCAATTACTTAAACTATCTATTGCTTTTAGCGTGATGGTGTCTTTGCTGTTTTTAAGAACAGTCTCTTTCCATTTTTGCACTTTTATTTCCTGTGCAAACGATGCTATTGCAAAAATCAGGAGAATAAAAAGCTGGCTACATCTTTTCATGTATAGTATACTTAGGGTTGCTCTAATTCCTGAATCCTTTTCTTCGCACTATTTCTCAGAAGTATCTTACGATTGGGTGACACTTCAAATAGTATTCCGGAATAAACAGGTATAATCGATCTTTTATCGGTTAAAAATAAGGTTAAATTACAGTAAGTTCTTTTGCAACTTTTGTAAGCAATCACGCATAGCGATAGCTGGCTTATTTCAGATTCATCACTGATAACTCATAAATAGAAGGAGGTGCAGTCGCCTTTAGAATTTTACAACGCAATTGACGGGTTCGATAAGTTTTCGGGAACCTGATTACCTTACAATCACCCATGGGTTCGGTGCCCAGGTAGATGGTTTTCCATTGCCCATCGGCCATGATATCAATGGTATATGTTTGTATCCTTCCCGTTCGCAGTTGCGAAAATCCATCGGGCAAATTTTTGGTATCGGGGTATTCAAAAATACTAATCTTGTTAAATGCCTCTGCCGGGTTCAGATCGATCGTTATTTCTGCCAACGTATCGGCAGCCATCCATCGGCTGTCCAGGTTTCCATCGTTTACAAATGATACACGGTAAGTCATAATGGTATCTGTAAACACACTGGTAGCGGAGGCAGGTTGTAATAATGAAATGAATGCCCCGTTTTTGGGAAGGGGTTTGTTAGCGGATATGCCCAACCGTTTTCCCAATTCAATCACGGTGAGTGCTTCATATTCGCGGATCCTTCCTGTTTTATCCGGGGGAACATTGATCACAAGCGAATTATCATTATCGGTACACCAGTAAAACAATTCCTGCAGTTCATCCAGGCTACGTACCGGAAGCTGTTCTGTTTTTTGAAACCAGTTCCATCGGCTGCTTAAACAAAGTGTATGTTCAAAGGGCAGGTAATACGATTTGCCTTCATACAAGTATTGTTTCTTATCAAACCGGGTAATGATCTTTGGATCCCATAACCTGAAATCGCTGGGGAAATAGTGAAAAAAATATTTGTTATCCTCTGTCATGGCAGAGGGCGGTGTAAATTTTCGTTTGCCTTCTTCATTTACAATGGTATGGTTTACACTTACGGCACAGTTGGGATTGTATTTTTTTATCAATGCATACAATTGATCAATACCCCAATCGCCGGGCTTTCTGTCCCAACCGCCATCCAGCCATAGCTCACATATAGAACCATAGTTGGTAAACAGTTCCGTTAATTGATTCAGCATAAAATCAATATACACCTGCGGATTTTTGTTTTTATAAGATGCTTCGTGCCTGTCCCACAACGAATAATACACCGCAAACTGCAGCCCGTATTTTTTACAGGCATCAGACACCGCTTTTACCACATCGGTGGTAACGGGAGAGGAGGCCACATCGTAATCGGTATACTTACTATCCCACAGGCAAAAACCATCATGGTGTTTGGTAATGAGTAATACATAGCGAAAACCCGCTTCTTTGGCGGTACGCACCCATTGCTCCGGATCGAGATTGGTAGGGTTATAGGTACTGGCCGGTATGGTGCCGTTCGACCATTCTGCATCGGTAAACGTATTTACCCCAAAGTGAATAAACATGCCATAACCCCGTTTGATCATTTCTTTTTGGGCCGCATTGGGCGAAGTGGCGGGTTGTAATAATTGTGATTGAGCTTGTAGCCATGTAAACAAGGCAAACAGAGATAGGATGTATGTTGATTTTCTGGCTATCATCATGTATCAAATATAAATCGAAGCCTGCTAAAATGATATAGGTTTATATTCCTTTTAAGGGCGTTAATCCATTCATTTTTTTATGAGTGCATAGTCAGCTTATGAAGAGCTATTTCAAGTGATATTCTTTTTCTAAATAGTGCAGCAATCTGGTTGCTCCGCGTTTTACTTCCTGCATATAAAACAGTAAATTTTTGTACGTATAAGTGTAGGCCAAAAGACGATTAGCATACGTATCCAATGTGTTCTTATCGTTTGTGAGAAGCCAATTGAAATGCTCCATTTTCAGCTGTTGGTACGTTTTGCCACGCTGCAGCTGTTCAACTACTTTCTGATAACTAAATATGTCAAAAGTATAGCTGACAATTCCCTCTAAACTCCTGCCCAAGAAGCCTTCATTTAATAAGGCTTTTTTCACAATTCCATCATATGCCATGATGCTATCAATGTCTTTTCGGTTTCGCAAAATTCTGAAGCCTCCTGAATTTTTTAATTGCTGAATGGTAGCATCCGTATAAATAAAGTCAGGATAACCGTTAACCACAGTTAAGATCTTCATAAAGGTTTTCTCATCGAAGGCGTTTTGTACAGCAGAAAAGTTCATCAGTAAGGTATCATGAGTCATAGCACCCTTTTGGTACTCTGCAATAACTGTATTGAGCTTAGCAGTATCTGTTTTTAAATCGTTAACTATCGAATGGATATATTCTTTCTCACGATCTCTTTCAATCTTATGCTCTAACTGGTATTCTGCCAGAAACCCGCAGAACACAGCAAGAAACAACATCAAAAATTCCCAAAAATAGGCTTTCCAGTTTTTCTTTCCTTCGTGATGAGCATGGTGATGTACTTCCATAGATTGTATTTCTTATTTTTGGATTCTGTAATGATTGATGATTTTTTAAGAAGATTTTCTGGTTGGTTTTCTGTAGGATTTTATTGCAGAATGAATATACTAAAAGTTAGTATATGTTTAGTAGGAATGAAAATTGCGCAGTGTGTCAGTTTGAAATGTATCGGACGATAGTATAGAATTTTAGCCGCAGATTCGCAGATTATTTGCCGAAAATCTGCGAATCTGTGGCTAAAGCTTCCTGGATTTATTTGAATGTATACACTATCAGCATTGTATGGTTGATGAGAAGCCTAACCAATCAAGGTGATCAGTAATATGGCTTCCACTTTGCCTTCAGCCGTTTATATATCATGATAGACATGATGATACCGCAAACGGTTGTGATTAGTAAACTTGCCATTATTTGCCCCGTTGCCATCACTACGTGTCCATCTGGTGTAAGTGGGGGGAAGTAATAAATGAAAACCCAGGATAATAAGAAGAAAAGAGGAGCACTTAATAATGCAGCAAATAAAAGGGAGATGAGTGCCCAGAAAATATGATTGATGCGTTTATGCATGAAAGGCATATGCTTTAGCGATATTGAACGCCTTGTTTTAAAACTGGTTGCGCTAATTATTTCAGTTCACTTACTATTTCCCCTCTGCGAAAACTCCCTGCTCTCTGCGGCGCCGCGGTTGGTTTTCCGCTAACCCAAAAAGCTACTTCCCAATCAACCCATCTCTTTTCCTTATTTCATTCGTCACAGTAAATTCAATATAACAAAGCCCGCAAATAATCAGGATTTCCATCAAAAAATAAATTGTTCCGAGCACGGTGAGTAATGCTTGATACTTTACCAGTAGCCCAACAGTTAAAATACAATATAGCAAATTGGCTATACAAATGACCCATAAGAATACTGTCCAACCTTGTTTTACCAATAAAAAACAGGCTAAAGAATAACTAAAAAAACAAATGGCTGTTACAGAAAGATAGGTCAATACCGTTTCAGGCATTCCAACATATTCGTTGAACTGCCGCATAATCACAAACAGGAAAAAGGAGGTTAGTAAAGCTCCTGCACTGTCGATGAGGAAAAGTGTTTTGGGGTTTTCTGTGAAGTGAGTAAGTAGTTTGTTCATGATGCTGTTAAAAAAAATAGGAGTGATGCGTTTAAGCAAGATAGGACGAACCAATATTATAGTAATCTTTGCTCATTGACTAGGGTGTTAGTTATTGCAGGTTTATGTTTGTTTGTAGGTAGTGGTTAGTTTAGGCTGGTAACGTTTCGGCTTGGCGATATGGCGGTATTTGAAAAACGTCCAGCCCGCACTGCTGCTGATAGCAAATAAAAAATTGAGAATATATTCGTCGTCCAGCCATTTCGTCAAACCGCCTATTGGTGTTCGTTTTTTTATTATTTAGGATTTAAGTCAAATGTAATCTTCCAATTAATTCCAAATTTGTCGGTAACAAGGCCATAATAGGAACCCCAAAATGTCTCACTCATTGCCATATTAATTTGACCTCCACTGGAAAGTTCATTAAATAGCCGGTCGGCTTCCTCCTTATTATCTGTATTAATGTAAAGAGCAAAGTTAGTCGTTGATACAGGCTGTTTATACAATCCTGTCATGTCAGCTCCCATCAAAATTGTGTCAGCATTAATCGGCAAAGAAGCATGCATAATTTTTTCGTCTTCTTCCTGAAAGATTTGCCTATCTGTTTGTGGTACATCTTTATAACGTGCTATTCTAAGATCTTTACCAAAAACTGATTTGTAAAAATTAAATGCATCTTCACAATTACCGTCAAAAAAAAGATATGGATTCAATTTTGTCATAAAATGTGTGTGTGTTCTATTCTACGAATTATAAGTTTGCTTTTTTTCAGTACCTGAATTTTAATGTATAAGGTCTGTCTAAAATGACGCGCAACATTTAAATATACGCAATGCATAAAAGTTTGTAAGCAAATAGAGGTAGGGGAATTCCCCATTATTTCAGGTATGCTCACCATATTCTTGGGAGCATACCAAATAACTTAATCAACAATAAGCGCATTTCATCCTAAAAAAACTGAATAAAAAATCCCTCAGTTTATTAATCCTAACACCTGTTAGCTTAAATTTGCGCCATAAAAAGATATTTCCATGCATTTTGAACTGAGCGAAGAACATTTGATGATACAGAAAGCAGCCCGCGATTTTGCCAGAACCGAGTGTTTACCCGGTGTAATTGAGCGCGATGAACTGCAGAAATTTCCCCGCGAACAGGTACTGAAATTAGCCGAACTGGGCTTTATGGGTATGATGGTTAGCCCCGATTACGGCGGCTCGGGCATGGATACTGTTAGCTATGTACTGGCCATGGAAGAGATCAGTAAAATAGACGCCAGCGTTAGCGTTTGCATGAGCGTTAACAATAGCTTGGTTTGCTGGGGACTTGAAACCTTTGGTACCCACGAACAAAAAACAAAATACCTAACCCCACTGGCCCAGGGCCGTAAAGATGGGGAACTATACATAGGTGCTTTCTTACTTAGCGAGCCAGAAGCAGGCAGCGATGCTACGAGCCAGCAAACCACCGCCGAAGACAAGGGCGATCATTACCTCATTAACGGAACCAAGAACTGGATTACCAATGGTTCATCGGCTTCTGTGTATTTGGTAATTGCACAAACCGATCCGGCTAAAGGCAGCAAGGGCATTAATGCATTTATCGTTGAGAAAAATTCCCCAGGTGTGGTGGTGGCTGCCAAAGAAAACAAACTCGGCATTCGCGGAAGTGATACCCACAGCATTATGTTCAGCGATGTAAAGGTTCCGAAAGAGAACCGCATTGGTGAGGATGGATTTGGTTTCAAGTTTGCCATGAAAACATTGGCCGGAGGCCGCATTGGTATTGCCTCGCAGGCACTTGGTATTGCCAGTGGTGCGTATGAACTGGCATTAGCCTACAGTAAACAGCGTAAAGCATTTGGTAAAGAAATTATGCACCACCAGGCCATTCAGTTTAAACTGGCCGATATGGCCACTAAAATAGAAGCGGCCCGTTTGTTATGCCTGAAAGCAGCATGGGAAAAAGACAATGGACTGGATTATACCCTGAGTTCCTCTATGGCCAAAGTATTCTCTTCCGAAGCAGCTATGTGGACGGCTACAGAAGCGGTGCAAATTCATGGCGGGTATGGTTTTGTAAAAGAATACCATGTAGAGCGTTTGATGCGCGATGCTAAAATTACACAGATATATGAAGGTACTTCGGAAGTGCAGCGGATTGTGATATCGCGGAGTATTTTAAAATAATTGGATTGTTGATCGGCGACCAACAATGGGGTCTCCACTCGGGACTAAAGTCCCAAACAAATATGAAAAGTATACTGCTTGCCCCGCTCTGAAGAGCGGGGCAAAAATTTGCCTTTCATTGTAGAGGGGCAAAGCTTAAGTACAGTGCAAAAGGAATATTGATTTGCATTATAAAGGGAGGTAATAAAAAGTATACAATTTGCCACGCTCTTCAGAGCGTGGATATAAAGATAGATTGAGTTTCTGATGGGGCTTTAGCCCCCAGTAGAGAAATCTGCAACTCGAGTTGCAGATTTCTCACTTCGCGCTGCTTCGTTCGAAATGACGGTTTTTTATGGATTTTATTAGGGCTGTGCCGCAGTATTAACCTGCATCAGTTTTGACCAGCTGCGTATTTGCCGGTAAGTAAATTTCATACAATAAAAAATATTGCGCGGCTTTTCCATATCAATGATGAGTACATGACGGGGCTGTGATTTGAGATCTGCTATTTCCAATGCATCGCCCTGCGCATTTTTTAATTGTTTCATAACCAGGTTACCCAAAGAGCAAATGCCTACCAGCGACATGATCAGGTGTTGTTTTTGTTTTGGCGGAAAAGGTAATTGCGATACCAGATCCTGCATCTGTTGTACCTGACCCAAATAAAAAGAATGAAAATCCGCTACGTTTTTAATTCGCACAGGTAAGGTTTGCATACCGGTTTTCAGATCATCAAACAGATCCATCAAATCGTCTGTAAACTGTAACAGTACACCCAATTGCCGCCAGCAGTTTTGTTCGATGGTACCCGCATCAAGGTCTAAATAAAAATGACAAAGCAAGGTGGAGGAACCTCCTTTTGTGATGGTAATCCGTTGAATTTCTTCATTGCTGATCAATGGGTCAAGCTGTTGAACAGAGTCGAGCTGTGCCTTGAATAATTCTTTGGTTACGGCATCGTAATAGTCTTTGTTTTTTACATAGTTTTTGATTGTCAGGTGCGCATGTAAAAACAATCTCTCTTCAAAACGGGTGGGTTGGTATGATTCAGGTTGATAAGAGATGCGGTATAATTCATCTTCCGATAATTGTTTTTCATCGCAAAAATCATCAAAAAGAGAACTGCATAAAAAGTAGAGTAGTATCCTTTCTTTTTCTCCGGGGTTTGATTTTCGTCCGCGAAGCTGTGTAAAAGCATCGCTGATCATAGGGATAAACCCACTATAACTTACTACTGCGCGGTCGGTAGCTGATTTGGAAAGTTTACCATCAAATTGTTGCTCCATTTTTTGGATATAGCGGATGGCCCATTTTTTCTCCTTTTTACGGATGGATAGAATACTGACAACGCCGGAAAATATTTTGATTATTGTCTGTATTCGATACATATGTTTATATACGCTTAACTGGATAAGATAAAATATATGTTATGATGTTACAATTCTCTGCGAAAACTCCCTGCTCTCTGTGGCTCAGCGGTTGGCTTACCTCACACCCACAAAATTTCTAAGGTTTTTCGCCACATCAAAACCTTAATTCTAGCAGGTTCTAAAAATACCACTTTTATCAGTTTGAAATATAACGGAAGGCGGTCAAAAAATTTAGCCGCAGATTTATTAGAATGGATACACTATTTAAAAACAATTGTTTGGCACAGCAAGGCGCTCAGAAGTATCTTTACCAAAAAGAAACAAACAATGGCAGTAAACGTGGATCAGTACCAAACAATTATTGCAGAACTGGCGCTTACCAATACAACCCTAATAGCGGTAAGCAAAACAAAACCCAACGAAGATATACAGGCTTTGTATGATCTTGGCCAACGGGATTTTGGAGAGAACTATGTGCAGGAACTGGTAGATAAAGAAGCTTCGTTACCCAAAGATATCCGCTGGCATTTTATTGGTCATTTGCAGAGTAATAAAGTAAAATACATTGCCTCTTTTGTGCATTTGATACATGGGGTGGATAGTTTGAAGTTGTTGAAAGAGATTAATAAACAGGCTACCAAAAATAGCCGTGTCATCGATTGTTTACTACAGGTACATATTGCACAGGAAGAAACCAAATTCGGGATGAATGAAGCCGAGATAGCAGAAGTAAAGGCATGCATTGGCGAGTTACCCAATGTGCGTATTCTCGGATTGATGGGGATGGCATCGTTTAGTGATGATGTTGAGAAAGTGAGGAGCGAGTTCCGGTATTTGAAAACATTATTTGATCGCTTCCGTACCTGGAACATAGACCATGAAACATGGACTACGCTCAGTATGGGCATGAGTGGTGATTACCAGATGGCGATAGAAGAGGGTAGTACGATGGTGAGAATAGGGAGTTTACTATTCGGCGCAAGGGGATAATTTGAAAATGTGTTAATTTGAAAATTTGAAAATGAATTTGATTTTTATTTTGCTGATAATTTTTTCGAGACAATCAAATACTGAATTTGAAAATGGGTTGATTTGAAAATGTAAGAATGCAAATTCATTTTCAAATTAACCCATTTTCAAATTTTCAAATTACCTCAACGTCTCCTCCAGCCATTTATAAAACTCCCGCTGCCATACCAATGCATTTTGTGCGCTGAGTACCCAATGGTTTTCATCAGGGATATAGAGGAACCGGCTTTTAATGCCTTTTAGTTGTGCGGCCTGGAAAGCTTGCTGGCCCTGCTCTATGGGCACACGGTAATCACGGCCACCTTGTATGATCAGGATGGGGGTGTTCCATTTATCAATAAAATTGCTGGGCGATTGGCTGAATGATCTTTGTGCTACGGCATTGTTTTTATCCCAATAGGGGCCACCTTTTTCCCAGTTCTCGAAAAACAGTTCGTCGGTAGTGCCATACATACTTCTGAAATCAAAAACACCATCGTGTGAGATAAAGGTTTTGAATCTTCCTTCGTGCTGGCTCTCTAATGCAAACACAGAGAAGCCACCAAAACTGGCACCAACGCAACCGAGTTTGGTTTTATCTACAAAAGGTTCTTTTGAAACGGCATCAATAGCACTGAGATAATCTTTAATTACCTGTCCGCCCCAGTCTTTGCTTACCTGTTCATTCCATTCGGTACCAAAGCCGGGCATGCCGCGACGCGCTGGTGCTACCACAATATATCCCTGCGAAGCCATCAACTGAAAATTCCAGCGGAAAGAATAAGATTGGGTTAATGGCGATTGCGGACCACCCTGACAATACAATAGGGTTGGATATTTTTTAGTGGCATCAAATCCCGGCGGATAGATAACCCATACCATCATTTGTTTGTTATCGGTAGTGGTAACAAAACGTCTTTCTGTTTTTACCATACCCAGTTTTGCATACACGCCATCGTTTACATGCGTCATCTGCAGCATGGTGCCTGTTTTGGCATTTACTTTATACAGTTCGGTGGCATGGTTCATATCGGTTCGGGATACAAAAATTTGATTGTCAACTTCGCCTACAATACCACTCACATCAAAATCGCCATTGGTTACCTGTACAATGGTGGCTTTGGTTTTTGTTTGCAAAGGATCATTCACTTTAAATAATTGCAGCGTGCCATTCACTGGTGCAATAAAATAAATGCTATCGCCTCTTCTGCTCCAGCGGAAACTTTCTACATGAATATCGTTGCGTTCCTCGGTAATATTTAATTTGGTAACCCCATCGCTTACCATAATATCCTGCTTATCCGCTTCATACCCTTCGCGTTTCATACGAAGCCAGGCAAGTTGTCCTTTTTTGGTAAAGGCGGGGTTTACATCGTATCCCTTGTTTTGTTCTGTAAGATTTTTAGTGGTACCTTTTTCTACATCATATTCATACAGATCGGTATTGGTACTAATGGCATACTCGGTGCCTGCTTTTTTCTTAGCTACATAAATAATACGTTTGCCATCCGGGTGCCAGATAAAATCTTCCTCATCTCCAAAAGGTTTAGTAGGACAATCAAATGCTTCATTGGGCATAATATCTTTAGCAGCCCGGGGGTTAGGCGCACCATTTTCCATGGGGGTGATAAATACATGATCAAACTTGCCGTCTTCCCATGTATCCCAATGACGGTAGTTAAGAGAGTTGTATATATATACATTGGATTTAGGAAGATCTTTATAGGTTTCTGCACCGGTAATATTCATCACCTTCACCGGCTGTGTGCTGATCCTGTATTTTTTATCTTTCGATATTTTCGAATCAATAAAAACACTGTCAGTATTTTTAATTTCAACCGGTTCACTACCACTGGTAGCCATCAGGTACAATTTACGGCTGCTTTTATTTTCATCTGCGTTGGGTGTACTTACGGAGTAGATGAGGTATTGATCATCTTTAGATATTCCCAGTCCAGAAACCCTTCCCAACTTCCAGAGTTGTTCGGGGGTTAATTTGTTTTGAGCCAGGGTGGGCAGCACTAAAATACTCAGGAGAAAAATGCCGGTAATCTGTTTCATTTTATATAGAATATGTGATTGGAATAGTTGCTTTACTTCTTTTTGTTCTTAGCATAATCAAACACCAATTGGCAAAAGGTTTTTACACCTACATCTAATTTACTATCATCAATTAAAAAATCCGGTGTGTGGTGGCCGGGGGCATTGGCTGTTGTGTACTTAGCATCGCGGGCACCCAGGTAAAAAAAGAAGGAGGGCGCTTTTGCGCCATAGTAAGAAAAATCTTCGGCACCGGTATCCCAATGATGCAATACTACATTTTGATCGCCGGCTGCTTTTTGAAGAGAGGGTAGGGATTGTGCTACCAATTGCGGATCGTTATAAGTAACCAGTGTTTTGGTATCAATCGTTACTTCAGCAGTAGCACCATAAGTAGCCGAAATGTTTTTCACCGTATTGCGAATACGTTCATGCACTTCTTTTTGCATGTTGCCATCCAATGTGCGGATGGTACCTTCCATAATGGCTTCTTCCGGAATAATATTAGGGCGCACACCTGCATTGATTTTACCAACCGTAACAATAACCGGTGCTTTCGTGATATCCATTTGCCGGCTTACGATGGTCTGCAAATTGGTTACAATAGCGGAGCTAACCACAATGGGATCGATACCCAGCCAGGGGGCGGCACCATGTGTTTGTTTTCCTTTTACTTTGATCGTAAACCAATCCGAAGAGGCCATGAATGCTTCGGGCTTGTAATAAATTTTTCCAAGATCAAGACTGCCCATGATATGAATGCCAAAAACAGCATCCACTTTTGGGTTGTCTAATGCCCCTTGTTTTACCATCAGTGGTGCACCCCCTTCTTCGGTTCCGGGTGGACCTTCTTCCGCTGGTTGAAACAGGAATACAACGGTGCCGGGTACATCGGCTTTCATCTTAGCCAATACTTCTGCAGTACCCATCAGCATGGCAATATGTGTATCGTGGCCACAGGCATGCATTACGCCCACCTGCTGGCCATTGTATTCGCTTTTTGCAGCAGATTTAAAAGGCAGATCGTTTCTTTCAGTAACAGGTAACCCATCAATATCTGCGCGCAATGCTACAACGGGACCGGGTTTGCCACCTTTTAAAACACCCACTACACCGGTACCTGCCAATATTCTTGTTTCGATACCGAGTTGTTTTAAGAAGGCTTCGATTTTTTTAGCGGTATTGAATTCGCGGTTGGAGAGTTCCGGGTTCTGGTGAAAATACCTGCGCCATTCCACTACTTTAGGGGTTGTTTCTTTGATCAGTTGATCGTAGGAGGCGGGTAAATTCTGAGCAAAAGATACCGCCGGAAGAAATGCTAAAAGTGTTATTATTTTTTTCATGATACAAGTTGTTATGTGTTGAAGGGATCTCTGCGGTTAACTCTGGCATCTCTGCGCCTCTGCGGTGAATCTTTTTCACCGCAGAGGCGCAGAGGGCGGGGAGATATCGCAGAGTTATTTTTTGGTGAATAGGTATGCATCATATTCAACAAAATCATTTGCTTTGATACCTACCGATACCACTTTTCCATTTTCGATTTTAAATTTTGTAGCAAAAATACCGAAGGCAATATTATTATAAGCCATTTTCCACTCATCGTTATCCATGTATTGTAAAGTAGCCGCGAGATTATTATGACTATTGAATTTAATCTTCAGATCGTTTCCGGTATTGGTAAGGGTGATGCTGCCATATACTTCATTGGTATAATCGCCTGTGTAAGCAGTTAGTGGGAGAGAAGGTGTATTGCCTTTTACTCTGTTGTTAAATGCATTGATCTGTTTTGCAGAAGCAGTGGCATCGCTGTGATGGCCGGAAAGCAATTGTTTACTTCTGTCTACATACGCAACCCCAAGGTATGCATCGAGTAACTGGTAACGAAGCGCTTCAAAAAAATTCTGGTTATCGTTATTGGTAAGGATAACGATTCCTAAATTTTCTTCAGGCACAAAACAGGTATTGGTTACAAAACCAAATGCACCACCGGTATGCCAGTACACTTGTTTGCCATTATAATCTGTCATAAAAACACCGAGACCGTAGCCGGTATAATGACTGGGATACAAACTGCTTTTACGGCTGGAGATAATGGAGTTCATATCTCTAGTTTTACGAATCACAGACCAGGGAAGAATTCTTTTACCGTTGAGGCGGCCACTATCCAATTGTAACAATAGCCATTTGCTCATGTCTTTTACACAACTCACCATGCTTCCGGCAGGGCCAAGGTTATCTACCTGGTCATAGGGAATTTCCTGCAGTGAATTGGTGGAAGAAAAAGAAGTTGTGTAGGGCTTGGAAACATTAGGCCTTTGCGACATGCCGGTGGTTAAGGTATGTGTGTTGCTCATGCCAATGGGAATTAGTAAACTGTCGTATACATATACTTCCCACGGCTTACCGGTAACGCGGGGAATAATTTCGCCAGCGGTTAGGAAGCAACTATTACAATATCCAAAATCCTGTCGGAATCCTGCTACCGGTTTCAGTACACGCATTCGTTGGATGATCTGGTTACGGCTGAGGTTACCATCCCAGAAAGTAAAATCTCCCTGAAAGGTTTTTGTACCGAGCTGATGAGAGAGCATATCTTTTATCGTAACCAGTTCGGTAGTAGTCTTATCATACAATTGAAAATCAGTAAAGTATTTTGTGATCTTATCGTTCAGGGATAATTTTTTTTCAAACTCCAGTTTGGCTAATGAGGTTCCTGTAAACAGTTTACTATTACTGGCAATCATAAAGAGGGTATTCTCATCTACTTTTTCATGCGTGGTAATATTCCGTTCGCCATATCCTTTCATGGCTACCAGTTTTCCATCTTTTACAATGGCAATGGCGAGGCCGGGCAGTTGCCAATCTTTCATACCCCGATTGATGTAACTATCCAAACTATCCATAACAAAAAGAGAACCCTGACCAGAAACTGATAACTGCAAAAACAAAATACCGGAGAGAATGCCCAACCATTTCTTCATATAACCTGATTTAAATAGGGAAGATACTGATTTGCAGGTATGGAAATCGGCAGATAGTACATATATTTATCATATACTATTTTTCTATTGCAACAGAATACGTGAATTATGTAATGTATCTATCACATCGTGTAATAAAAATCAATTGATGAGTTTGATCTTTGTGTTGCTGTTATGTTAAAAACACTCATTTTAGAACCATAAACAAAACTGAATTATGAAAAAGATCACCACATTTTTATTGATTACCTGTTTCGCAAGTTTCACCGCATTTAGTGCTGTAACATCAGAAACGGATCCTGTTACCAAATCCAGTACTGATGCATCGGTTACCAAAGAAGTATTGCTGGATGATGTGGTAGCTACGGATGCATTAAAAGAGTTTAGAAGTTTATCGCGCGTAGATAGAAAGATGCGCATTACTGAGGCTAAAAAAGCTGTAAAAGAATTTAAGGCTGCAAAAAAAGCAGGAGGCGAGCCCAGTACCAATACACTGTTGCTGGTTATTTTAGCCCTCTTATTACCACCACTGGCTGTATACCTGCACGAAGGAACCATCAATGGCAAATTCTGGTTAAGCTTGTTGCTTACCTTACTATTCTGGTTACCGGGTGTTATTTATGCTTTGATTGTTGTACTCGGATAGAGATAGATAAGTCTGGAGTTAGAAGTTAGAAGTCTGGAGTATAAGATACATTTTTGAGTTTTGATAGAGGGAAGGAGTCTGTTGTACAAATTGTACTCCAGACTCCCTACTTCTAACGCTACTTGTACTCTCCGAATACTTTACGGAGAACATCTGCAATTTCGCCCAGTGTACAATGATTTTCTACGGCTTCAATTACTACAGGCATCAGGTTATGTCCTTCTTTAGCGGCTGTTTCAATGGTTTGTAAACAGCGTTCAGCGTTTTGCGTAACGCGTTTAGCCTTTAACAATTGTATTTTTTCTGCCTGAATGGTGCGGATACTATCGTCTATTTTAAAACCCGGTATTGGAGTCTCTTTGTCGATGGTGAATTTGTTTACACCTACAATGATCTTTTCTCCGCTTTCAATATTGCGTTGGTACTCGTAGGCACTGCGGGCAATTTCGTCCTGCATAAAACCGGCTTCAATCGCACTTACACTTCCGCCCATTGCATCTATTTTGTGTACCAGTTCCCAGGCTTTTTGCTCTACTTCATTGGTTAGTGTTTCCATAAAATAACTTCCCGCCAGCGGATCTACGGTGTCTGACACACCACTTTCAAACGCTACTATTTGTTGGGTACGTAAGGCAATGCGTGCAGCTTCTTCTGTGGGCAGGCTTAGGGCTTCATCGTATCCATTGGTATGCAAGCTTTGTGTGCCACCCAAAACAGCAGCAAGAGTTTGAATGGTTACGCGGGAAATATTATTCAATGGTTGTTGTGCGGTTAACGTAGCGCCACCGGTTTGTGTATGAAAGCGAAGCATGCGTGCTTTTTCATCCGTAACGCCTAGGTCTTTCATCATTTTTGCCCACATTCTTCTTGCAGCGCGAAATTTAGCCACTTCTTCAAAGAGATTGTTGTGTGCGTTAAAAAAGAAGGAGAGGCGTTTGCCAAACACATTACTATCCAAACCTTTTGCCAGTGCGGCCTGCACATAAGCTTTACCATTGCTGAGTGTAAAAGCAATTTCCTGAACAGCGGTGCTTCCTGCTTCGCGGATATGGTAACCGGAAATGGAAATGGTATTCCATTTAGGCAGTTCTTTACTGCACCATTCAAAAATATCTGTGATGATGCGCATGGAAGGTTTAGGAGGATAGATATAGGTTCCTCTTGCCGCATACTCTTTCAAAATATCATTCTGTATGGTTCCTGTAATTTTTTTGAGATCGGCTCCCTGCTTTTTTGCGAGTGCTACATAAAAAGCCAGTAAGATAAAACCCGTTGCATTAATGGTCATCGACGTACTTACTTCTTCCAGCTTAATGTCTTTGAAAAGAATCTCCATGTCTTCCAAACTATCAATGGCCACACCTACTTTACCTACTTCGCCTTCTGCCAATGCATGATCGCTATCGTAACCGATTTGTGTGGGCAAATCAAACGCCACACTTAACCCCATTACACCCTGTGATAATAAATAGTGGTATCGTTTGTTACTTTCTTCTGCCGTTGAAAATCCGGCATACTGTCGCATGGTCCACAACTTACCGCGATACATATCGGGCTGAACACCTCTTGTATAGGGAAAGATGCCAGGCATTTCAGGTTCCTGGTTTCCAGTTTCAGGTATAGGGTAATAAACTTTCCGAATCTCTATCCCGCTATCTGTAAAAACTTTTTTATCACTCATGCAGCAATCATTATCGTAAAAAATCTTCTTATAAACCAATAAACCAATAAACCAATAAACCAATAAACCACTACAACAATTTCTTCGCCTCAAAACTCAATGCCTTACTAACCAGATCCTGTAAGTTGGCTTTATCATCGCTCATGATATAATCAAGTAAGGCGCGATTCAATTCTAATCCCGAAGCAGTGGCCGGTATTTGTGCTCCCACCTGGTTGATGATAAGCAGGTTTTTCTCTTTCATGGTTTTCACCGCATTCCATGTTTCGGGTGTGATATAGATCTGTTGCGTAATATTATAATCAAATTCATCGCGAATGGTTCGCGTTAGCACCAGCTGCATTTCTTTTGCATTTAGTCCATCATGCGCTGTTCGGCTAATCAGGTTAGGAATCGCTATTCTATCCACTAACAATATTAAACGTTCATACGCCTGCAATTGAAGTGAAACCGATCCGCTCTGTACCGGCTTTGTCACTACTTCAGATTTGGGTTTATCCTTTAGGAAAAAGAAATAGGCCATAACGCCTACCAGCACAACAATGAACAAAACCACATACTCGTTATCAAACATCTTTTTTTGGTAAAAATAAGGTAAAGCAGGGGCATGGGAGGTTTCTGGTTACCAGTTTTCAAGTGATAGCCGGTGTTGTTTTTTCCGGTATCGAAAATGCCTGGCACAGCGTTACCGCATATTCTTTGTAAATTTGCCTTTACTAAAGGGATACTTATGGAAACAATAACAGCTTCAATACCTGTAACCTTAACCGAAGGTGCTATTACAGAGATCAGGAGATTGATGAATGAGGAGGGCTTTGATACCA
The DNA here is from genome assembly GCA_943372845.1 of Chitinophaga pinensis. Taxonomy (GTDB): domain Bacteria; phylum Bacteroidota; class Bacteroidia; order Chitinophagales; family Chitinophagaceae; genus Sediminibacterium; species Sediminibacterium pinensis_K. The sequence goes on from CALSAD010000001.1 coordinate 86,292, forward strand.
CCCAGCAATTACGTGTGGGTGTAAAAGGTGGCGGTTGCAGTGGTATGACCTATGTTTTGGGTTTTGATAAACCCGAAGCTGATGATGAGCATTTTGAGATTGAGGGTATTCCCTGTATCATGAATAAAAGTCACCAATTATACCTGTTTGGTATGGAGGTTGACTGGCAGGGCGGATTGAACAGCCGTGGTTTTACTTTCAGCAACCCCAATGCCAGTAAGACCTGCGGTTGCGGAACGAGTTTTGCGGTATAGTACTAATACCTTATCAACTAAAAGTATTTTAGGAAAGCCTCGTTTTGCGAGGCTTTTTTATGTGTTATAGCACATAAGTATTCAAAGCATGGTTAGCTAGTTTGACTACTATACAGGCAGGTGATTGTGGGGACACAATCACGGCGGCATACAGCACCATAGATAGCAGTTTAACTACTATGCAGACGGTGATTGTGGGGACACAATCACTGCACAAATAAAAAGCCCGCAACAAAATTTGTTGCGGGCCTTACTATTATGAATACTTTACTTATTTCTTAGTTTCTGTGGAACTTTTTCTTCCCAGTGCCCTGGTTTTGGCAAAATCCACCAATACCGGTGCTGCAACAAAAATGGAAGAATAGGTACCGGTAATTACACCCACCAGCATGGCGAATGCGAAACCACGGGTTACTTCTCCACCAAAGATGAAAAGGATCAGAATGGTGATGAACACGGTCAATGAAGTCATAATGGTACGGCTCAGCGTTTCATTAATGGCGCGGTTGATCACGGTTGCGTTATCAGAACCTTTCATCAGGCTGCTGTCTTCACGGATCCTATCGTAAACAATTACCGTATCATTCATAGAGAAACCGATCACCGTTAATATGGCTGCAATAAAATGCTGGTCAATTTCCAATGGGAACGGAACAATTTTACGGGCAAAGCTGAATACAATCAGGGTTACAAATACATCGTGCAACAAGGCAAAGATGGTTCCCAGAGAATATCGCCAGTCGCGGAAACGGATGAAGATATACAGACAAATCACAATGATACCGAAGATCACCGCTTTGGTGGCGCCTTTTTTCAGGTCGTCAGAAATAGTAGGTAATACGGTTTGTGAACTCTGCTTGTAATTCTTTTCAAAATCAATGAAAGAAGTATTGGCCGGCAAATGGTTCTTTAATCCGGTATAGAGTTTTTTCTCTACCAGAGAATCAATATTGCTGCCAGTTTCTTTGATCTTATAAGAAGTGGTGATGTTGATCTGGTTCTTAACATCCACTGTTTTGATGATCACAGATTCACCAAACTCCGTTTTTAATTCATCACGAATCTGGTCTTCATTAACCGGTTTTTCAAATTTGATGGTATAGCTGCGGCCTCCGGAGAATTCAACACCTTCATCAAATGCATCGGTACGGAAAAGAGTACTGATACCCAGTAAGAAAATAATAATGGATAAACCATACGCATACTTTCTGTATTCAATGAATTTGAAAGAAGCATGTTTGAATATTCTTTTCGAAATACCAGTGAAATATTCAAAGTGGCGGTTCTTATTCATGTACCAGTCGGTAATCAGTCTTGAAACCAGGATACCACAGAACAACGACAACAGAATACCAATGATCTGCGTGGTAGCAAAGCCCAATACAGGACCCAGACCGAAGTACGCCAAAATAATAGCCGTTAATAAAGTAGTAACGTGTGCATCCAAAACAGGAGAGAGGGAACGCCTGTATCCATCATTCACTGCATTCTGGTAGCTCTTTCCTTTGGTCAGTTCTTCCTTAATACGTTCAAAGATGATTACGTTCGTATCCACCGCTAAACCTACGGTTAATACCAGACCGGCAATACCCGGAGCCGTAAGCGTAAAGCCCAACGCACTGAGAATACCGATGGTAAATAATAAGTTAAGGATAAGGGCAATATTTGCCACCCAGCCACCTGTATTAAAGTACAGAAGCATTAAAGCAAAAATCACAATAAAGGAAATCAGGAAAGACAAACCACCACCGGTGATAGAGGCTTTACCCAATGTTGGTCCAACCTGTTGTTCCTGTATAATTTTAGCTGGCGCAGGAAGTTTACCACTTTCCAGAATCTGCGCAAGATCCTGTGCTTCTTTGGTAGAGTAGCTGCCTGAAATTTGAGAGTTACCGGTAGTAATGGCTTCGTTTACGTTAGGAGCAGAGTACACAAAATTATCCAGTACCACTGCGATAGGCTTGCCTACATTGCGTCCGGTCATTTTAGCCCAGATGGCAGTACCGGCTTTATCCATATTCATTTTAATGGCCACACGTCCTCTTTCATCAAAATCCTGAGAGGCACTGATGCCTTCTCCACCCAACTCAGCCTGGCCATTGTCTAATGTTTTAATGGCATATAAAGTAAGGATATCGGTTAATTTAGGATCGTTCAGATCTGCTTTACCGTACATGAAAACCAGGTTGGAAGGGAATTTGTTCTTCACAAAATCCATTCTTAGGTAATCATTCAGGGTGCCGGTATCTTTTGAAGCGATATAACCCAGTGATGCAGGATACACCGTTTTACCGGAAGCGTCTGCAAAAGGTTGGGTAACCTGCATTAAGCGCAGGATAGGGTTTTTATTGGAAGCTTTAGCAGCAGAATCTGCTTTAGCACCAGCTTTATTTACTGTGTTACCTGCCAATGAAGAGATAGTAGCGGTTTTACCGGTATCTGTTTTTGCAGCAACTACCGCTTTTGCTGTATCAGCAGTCGCTTTTGTTGTGGTATCAACCGGCTTGGTTCCGTTCAGGAAATCTTCGGTGGCTTTGTCGGCAGCCGTTAATCCATTCACCAGATCCTTACTCTCGAAAGTATATACTTCAAAGAATTGCAGGTTGGCGGTAGATTGTAAGAAAGCACGTACTCTTTCTTTATCGTTTACACCAGCCAGTTCAATACTGATATAGCCTTTGGCCGGATCTGGATTGATATTGGGAGAAGCCACACCAAAACGATCGATCCTGGTGCGCAGGATGCGGTATGTGGTGTTGAAAGCAATGCCTGCCTGTTCTTTCAGGTAAGAAGTTACTTTATCATCACTATCATCAATTTTCACTTTACCATTACTACGGGCTGCGAAGAAAGGTGCCAGCTTAACAGATGGGTTTACTTTTAAAAGCTCCTGCCTGAATAAAGTGATGAGATCCGCACTGGTATTGGCTTTGATAGCAACTGCATTGGATAATGCTTTGTTGAACTGTACATCCTTGGTATAGTTGGCAAGAGATTTCAGCAATCCGTCTAAACCTACTTCCATGGTTACACTCATTCCACCCTGAAGATCAAGACCCAGCATCAGTTCTTTTTCTTTGGCACTGCGATAAGTAGTTAAACCAAAAGCCAGTTTAGTGTCTTTGGTACTGTCGAGCAAACGTTTCAGTCTGTCTTTTTTCAAATCACCCAGACTATCGGCATACACTGCCTGCAGTTCTTTGTTACCGGGGTATTTGGATTCCGGGGTTGGGAATTTTGTCTTCAGCCATTCGCTGGCTTTTTTATCCATTGCGTTTTCATGGTTCTTAACAAACCAGGTAAATGACAATTGATACACACAGATGAGTATCAAAGCAATCGCAAAAAATCGCACTAAACCTTTCAGTTGCATATTAGTAACGGTTTACAAATTTTTTTAGAGCGGCAAAGATAGGGGAATGAGAATGAAATCTGCTATCTGCCTGTTAGATTGGTTATTTATGAAAAAGCCGGTAAAAATTACCGGCTTTTTGATGCAGTAAACAGCAGCTTTATTTTACGTCTGTAAGGGTAATATCAAAGAAAAGCGGGGTATTGGGGGCAATGGTGGGTGCCGAACCTGTGCAACTGTAGGCCAGGGCAGAAGGAATCAGCAATTTAATACGGCCTCCTTTTTTGATCAGCGGTACACCAATTTTCCAGCCATCAATTACACCGTTTAGTGGGAAGGTAACCGGGTTGGAGGTACCGTCAAACTTAACGCCCGACAGGAAAGTACCGGTATATACAGTGGATACCGTATTAGCGGTAGTTGGGTTAACGCCTGTACCCGGATCAATGATTTGGTATAGTAAACCACTCGAATGCTCAGTATACGTGATGTTATTGGCTGTACAGTAAGCCACCAATTGTGCTTTTTCATTAGCTACCGGAACGGGCTGACAGCCACTATCGGTCGTTTTTCCACAGGAATTCAGAATAAAAGAAGAAAGAATAAGCACACCAACCAGTAATTTTTTCATGCAGTTTTATTTATATAGACTTTATTTCAGGTATTAAGGCTGCATAGCAGTCTGACTTTCAGCTTTATTTTTTGTGGCTTGTAATTCCAGAAACCGCTGTTCCATCATTTCCCATCGGAATTTTCGGTAGAAAAAAGCCATCCCAACCGATACAATAACAATAGCCAGTACCAATACAAAAGAACTCAACCGCGAATTGGCCACCATGGTTGCTCTTTCAAACAAACCACTTTCCAGTAGCAATACTACTCCAATGCCAATGGCCAAACCCGTTGATAAACCCACCAGTAAAGGCCGGATACTGGTTAGTTGTTGCTCACGGTTTTTTTCCCAATAGGCCAGAAAGGCTTCATTTTCCTTGCTCAACATGGCGCAAAACTAATCTATCCGAAATAAAAAAGTGCATCAGGGTGTAAATAGGAAATAATGCGCATAAAAAAGTATTTTCAGTCAGGATTTCATCATCATTCAACCTTTGCCCATGCACCTGCTTGCTAAGAATTCGCGTACCCTATTTGCCATTGCGTTACTGGCGCATCTGTTTTTTATTTACCAGGAACTGCCAGATGGAAGGTTTGCCACCAAACTGTTATTGCTGCCCTTGCTAATAATTTACTTATTAGCTACTGCAAAGCTGAGCGCCAAAAAGGCTTCTCCAATTATTATTGCTGGCTTGATTTTGTCTTTTATAGGTGATATGGTGCTTACCCAAACGGGCACCACTATGTTTTTACTGGGTATGGTCGCTTTTATTGGAACACATATTTGTAACGGTATTTTTTTTATCAGGTTACAAAAAGGAATAATGGGTAGGATGGGGGTGATGATAGTAACTGCCATAGCGATGTTGGTTTTGTCGTTGTGTGTATTTGCGTATCTGCGGGATCAGTTGGGCGATTTTCAGTTACCTATCATTGCTTACATGTGTATTATCAGTACCATGGCAGTTTTGGCTGCAGGAACTGCACGGAACGCATTGCTACAAAAAACAGCATGGCAATGCCTGATACCCGGAGCTGTTTTATTTGTGGTGTCTGATGCATTACTGGCCTTGAATAAATTTGCCTGGCATTTGCCATTGGTAGATATACCGGTAATGCTCACTTACGGACTAGCCCAGTATTTTCTGGTGCGTGGCTTTGTAAGAATTACCGTTCAGCAACCCATTTGAGACAATCTGTATCGGTCACAAAGAATTTTCAACCGCAAAGACACTAGGGCGCCAGGATGCGCGAGGTGTGTTAGATAGATTTCTTGGCGAACCCTTGCGTCCTCGTGCCTTTACGGTTAAAAGCCAACATAAGATGAACAAAGTGATCCCCAAAAGTTCATGTCTTGCTAATTCAAACTAAACAGGGTATATTCAAATACCGGAATTAACTAATACATGGAAACATTTTTAGAAAAAAGAACCCTTACCATTTACTGGGTGGTGTTGCTGATACATTGTATTTTTCAGCATTACCAGCTTCCTTATGTTGCGGTTACCAAACCCATGCTGGTGCCCTTACTTTTTCTCAATATTTTATTGCATGACAATAATATTGGTAAGCCTGCCGGAAAATTTATTTTTTATATCGGGTTGATACTGGCTTTTTTTGGAGATGTATTACTCATACTCATTAACGACACTTTTTTTCTGAGTGGCATGATCGCGTTCATGCTGATGAATCTTTTTTACAGCACCTCATTCCTGCTGATGCATCCGCTGAAAATAAAAAACAGTCCGGTACTGATGCTTACTATCGCTTTTCTTGCTTTTATCGGATATGCTTTTTTTCGTTTTCTTGGTGATAGTATGGGCAATTACCGCATTCCGATTATTGCCTACATGGTAACGATTTCCATTATGGTTGTACTGGCAGTGAATGTAGCGGCTAATACGCGATTACGAAAAGCAGCGACTAATTATCTGATCCCGGGCGTTTTTATTTTTCTGATAGAAAATGTATTGGTAGCCGCCAATAAATTCCATTACGATCACGACAAAGATATTTTTGTGGTGGTTATGTTCACGTATGGACTGGCTCAGTACCTGATGGTGCAGGGTATTGCTAAAATATATCCTAAAAACGAAGCATAGCACATCTCTGCGGCTAACGTTACCTTACACCAACCGCAGAGCCGGAGAGAACAGGGAGTTTTCGCAGAGAATATATATATAGCGAAATAAATATTTAACGCAAACGGCTTCTTCATTATACAAAAAAATCCCCGCTTTTGGTAAAGCGGGGATTGTATGCAATGCATCCTTTTTAAAGAATGATCTTGTTGGATTAATATCCGCCCATGCCACCCATATCAGGTGCACCATGAGAATGTGCTGCTTCAGCTTTTGGTTTGTCAGCAATCACACACTCTGTTGTTAACAACATGGCGGCAATAGAGGCTGCATTTTCCAATGCTACACGGCTCACTTTGGTTGGATCGATAACACCTGCTTTAAACAGGTTTTCGTAAACTTCTGTACGGGCATTGAAACCAAAGTCAGCTTTACCTTCTTTGATTTTCTGAACCACGATAGAACCTTCAATACCGCTGTTTACAACGATTTGACGCAGTGGCTCTTCAATCGCTCTTTTCACGATCTGGATACCGGTTGTTTCGTCTTCGTTGGCACCTTTTAGTTTCTCCAGGCTTTCTACTGCACGGATGTAGGCAACACCACCACCCGGTACAATTCCTTCTTCAACAGCAGCCCTTGTTGCGTGCAGTGCATCGTCAACACGGTCTTTCTTTTCTTTCATTTCTACTTCTGTTGCAGCACCTACGTACAATACAGCTACACCACCGCTTAATTTAGCGAGACGTTCCTGTAATTTTTCGCGGTCGTAATCAGAAGTGGTGTTTTCGATCTGTGCTTTGATCTGGTTAACACGTGCAACGATATCAGCTTTTTTACCTTTACCGCCAACAACAATGGTGTTGTCTTTATCAATGGTTACAGAAGCGGCCTGTCCTAAATAAGTCAGGTCTGCATTCTCTAATTTGAAACCTTGTTCTTCGCTTACCACGGTACCTGCAGTCAGGATCGCGATATCGGTCAGCATTTCTTTTCTGCGGTCGCCAAAGCCGGGAGCTTTAACAGCAGCCACTTTCAGGGTACCACGTAATTTATTTACTACCAAGGTAGCCAGTGCTTCACCTTCCAGGTCTTCCGCAATGATCAACAATGGACGACCACTTTGTGCAACTTTCTCCAGGATATGAAGAATGTCTTTCATAGCACTGATCTTCTTATCGTAGATCAGGATATAAGGATTCTGCAGTTCCACTTCCATTTTTTCGCTGTTGGTAACGAAGTAAGGAGAAATGTATCCGCGGTCAAATTGCATACCTTCTACCACATCAACTGTGGTATCGGTTCCTTTGGCTTCTTCTACAGTAATGACACCTTCTTTACCCACTTTGCTCATAGCCAGGGCAATCAGTTTACCAATTTCATTATCGCTATTGGCGGAAATAGTAGCTACCTGCTCAATTTTCTTAGAATCATTACCAATGGTTTGTGATTGCGCTTTCAGGCTTTCAATCACTTTTGCAACCGCTTTATCAATACCACGCTTCAGATCCATTGGATTGGCACCTGCAGCAACGTTTTTCAAACCTTCGCTAATGATAGACTGGGCCAGAACAGTTGCAGTAGTAGTACCATCACCTGCAATATCTGCAGTTTTAGAAGCCACTTCTTTCACCATTTGGGCACCCATGTTTTCAATAGGATCTTCCAGTTCAATTTCTTTTGCTACGGTTACACCATCTTTAGTTACCTGAGGTGCGCCGAATTTCTTTTCAATAACCACATTACGACCTTTTGGTCCCAGGGTTACTTTAACAGCGTTGGCTAAGGTGTCAACGCCTTTTTTCATCTTATTTCTTGCTTCGATATCGAAGAAAATTTGTTTAGCCATTGTATACGGATTTGAAAATTTGTGAATTTGAAAATTTGAAAATTGAATTAATTATTCAAACAGTATTATAACGGAGCTTTCATTAAGATATCAGCAGTGCGCATGATAAGATAATCTTCGCCTTCCACACTAATTTCAGTTCCGGCGTATTTTCCGTAAAGAACTACATCACCAATTTTTTGTTTTACAGGTATCAAATTACCAGTTTGCTCAGCATATTTGCCTGGGCCTGCAGCAACTACGGTTCCTTTTTGTGGTTTTTCTTTAGCTGTATCAGGGATAATGATACCACCAGCAGTTTTCTCTTCGGCTGCGGCTGGTTTAATAAGAACTCTATCATCGTAAAGTTCAAAATTTACCTTTTTTGCCATGGTTATAGGTTTTTTATTGATTTGGTAATAATGTTGAACCAATCATCGATAATTATGCCATGGGGGTTATTCAGGTCAAATTTTCAGAACCTGGCCTCAAAGGCTATGGCTATTACACAGACTGGCAGAAACGCCGCAAAGATGGGCTAAGTTTTCGATACGGACTGTGTCAAAATTTCATACGCTGTTAGGCGCTTATCTGCCTGATTTTCAGCCATAGAACAATCTTCCCTTGCATAATACCCGTATATTTCCCAAAACAACCATGCAAGCTTTGATACGTGTTTCGTTCTTTCTCCTCCTCGGATTTTGTGCCTGTAAAAGCCGTCCGGATGTATTGGTTAATCCACAGTTTACAGACAGCTTACAAGCCAATTACAAAGAGAGCCCCTTTGAAAAACAGATGGGAGATGAGCTTATTTTCTGGAAAAACCGTCTTGATTCTAACCCCGGCACCTATACCGCGCTTGTTCGCTATGCCGGTGCGCTTACCCAGCGTTTTCACTCGTATGGTAATATGGCAGACCTGCTGATGGCAGATAGTATACTAAGCGGTTTGAATATAGAATACAAGGAAACAGATGCCGGATTACTGCGATCGCTTGCTTCATTAAACATTACCCGCCATCGCTTTACAAATGCGGATGCCTTTGTACAAAAAGCATTGGCTATTGGTTCTGAAAAACAGGCAAGTACTTTATTGCTTTTTGATACCCAGTTTGAACTGGGATCATATACATTGGCCATTGGGGCTTTGCAAAGTTGTGCGGCTACTAATGAGTATGGTTATTTTTTTCGACTGGCTAAATGGAAACATTTGCAGGGCGAAACGGATAGTGCTGCTTTCTACATGCAAAAAGCGGCTTCGCTGTCGGGCACCAGTCTTTACCTGAAACAAACTGCTCAATCCAACCTTGCCGATCTGTATTTGCATGAAGGCAAGCTAAAACAAGCAACGGATCTTTACCTGGACAACCTATCCCGCAATGCAGCTGATTTTCACAGTTTGCAGGGGTTAGGACGCATTATGCTGATGAATGATAATAACGCAGACGGTGCAGAGAAATTATTTCGTTTTGTCGGCACCAAAAACCAATTGCCTGATGCTGTTTATAACCTGGTATGGGTAGCCGAACAAAAGCAGGATACTGTTATGGCCAAAAAATATGCAACCGATTTTATCCTCAGGGCAACGGATAGTATTTACGGTGGTATGTATAACAAATACTTAGTTGAATTATACAGCAGTGTATTGAATGATCCGGCCAAAGCAGTAACCATTGCAGAAAAAGAAATCTCCAACCGTGCCACACCGCAAACCTATGCTTGGCTGGTATGGTCGTTACACAGAACTGGTGCCGATTCCAAAGCCATGGAACTGTATAAAGCCCATGTATCCGGAAAGCCTTTAGAGGCATTGGAACTGTATTGGATGGGGAAAATGATGAAGGAAACGGGTAAAAATTATAACGCAGCAGAATTTTTTAAAGCAGCTGATGAAAACCGTTTCGATCTTTCTCCTGCCAAGCAAAGAGATTTGAAACAGTTGTTATAAGCGGTGTTGATTTTTTAGACATACTGAATTTATCTCTGCGAAACCTCTGGCAACTCCGCGCCTCTGCGGTGAATAAACCTTTTTTCACCGCAGAGACGCAGAGGGCAGGGAGGTTTCGCGGAGGAATTATAGGAAGATCCTTTCAATCGTCCAGAATGCAGCAATTGCTGCAATAAGAATGGAGATAGGTATCACAATGCGCTTACGATAATATTCTTTTCCTGAGAACCATTTGGCCAGCAAAAAATACGCAGCCAGAATAACGGTAACCTGCCCCAGCTCAACCCCCACATTAAACATTACGAGTGAAGTGAAATAGGCATTTTTGGGTAAGCCCATTTCTGCCAATGCGCCGGCAAAACCCATCCCGTGCACCAGACCGAATAGGAATACAATACTTATGCGCGAGGCTTTTAAACGTGGAGAGAAAATATTTTCCAAGGCCACGTATACAATGGATAAAGCAATCAATGGCTCAATGATGTTGGATGGAGGATTGATCACATTATAAGCGGCAAGACAAAGTGTAACAGAATGTGCGATGGTAAAGGCTAATGATTGCCAGAAGATGGTTTTGAGTTTAGGACTTAATAAAAAAAGACTCAGCACAAAAAGTATATGATCTAAGCCCAATGGCAGTATGTGTTTGAAGCCGAGTACAAGGTAAAGAATGGCTGCATCAGACTTGCTGATATTATCCAGTTCACGCACCGCCACATGGGCTGATGCAGGAAGGGATATGGATAGGGCCAATAATATCAATCCGGAAAATAACCTGAGTTTTTGTTTCATTTTTCTATGGTATATATCACTACAATTTTTAAAAGAACACCGCGAATTTAACTCTTGGAAAAAAAGGCGTACCGGGTGTAAAATTCAGTTCTGTAACCGGTGCTGTTTCATTGCGCAATTGAGAGGTGGTGGCAAACTGTGCCTCATTCCATGTTGTGTTGAACAAGTTTTCGATAGCAATACCTATTTCATATTTTTTCTTTGTATAATTCAAAGCAAAATCCGCTACAAAATATCCTTTGGCTACCACACTATTATCTTCATTGGCAGAACGATTCTTTAAATAACGATAACTGATACTTCCATTCCATCCGGTGCTGGCTTTGTAAAAAATGCCTCCGGTACTGCTGAAGGTAGGAGCCAACGGTATAAAATTTTGTTCTTTGGGTGCATCAATGGCTCTTGGTCTGGTTACCGTAAGGTTTCCATTTACAAACCAGTTTTTGGTAAGTTGATAGCGGGCTACCACATCAATTCCTTCCCTGCGTGATCTGCCACTGGGCTCCACATTTCCATCATCACCCACATACACAAATTCCTGTTGCGAATATAAATACCATGCTGCCACATTCAACAAAAGTCTGGGTGATGGTTTGATGGTAAAACCTATATCACCACCATAGGCAGCAGGTAAAATTTCCTGTCCTTTCTGCGCTACAACCACACGCGTATCATTTGAATGAAACCCTTTACCAGCCTTTACATATACTTGAAGGTTTCTGTTTACAGTGTATTGAATATTCAATTTAGGGCTAACGATCGCTTTAGCTTGTGGAGATACCATTGCAGAAGCTAATTTATCAACATACGTAAAATGGAGGTAGTCTGCACGAACACCTGTTTCTATCAACCATTTTCCAAAAGACAATTGCTGCTGTATGAATGCAAAAGCATTTGCTTCTTTAATATCGCCCAATTTTGTATCATTGATCAACTGGCGGTTTACCACATTTGATAAGCGGCTGTCGGTAGTAACATCATACCGTAACCCGGTTCCGTACGTTGCATTCCATGTCCAGTTGGCAAACATTTTTTTATTGGTAAGGGTGGAGTTAAACCCATACAGGTTACGGCTTTCAGACTGTTGAATGCCATCTCCATTTATTGGATCGTTTAGAAAAAAAGTGAAATTGGAATAGAGATTAAAAAGATACCTGCTTGCATATAATTGATTTTCCCAGGTGGTAGTACTGTTTATTCGGTGGGAGAGTTGCAGGTTGGCATTGTAACGTTCTGTATTACCGCCTTCTGAAGGATCGATGGAACCAAAACGATCTATCAATCCAGATTCGATGGCCCTTTCCGGTACCTGACCGGATGCATCCCATTTACTTTTAAATGCAGAAAGGGAAGCGATGAATTGGGTTTTGTTATTCAATGCCAATCGATATTTCCCAAACAGATTATAGCGGCTGAAGTTTTGCGGGTTAAGTGTGGGGCCATTGGTGGTGTTGATCTCGCCGGCAATGTAGGCGCTTTGTTTGTCTTTGTTTTTATTCAATACATCCAGCATCAATAAGGTGCGATAGGTTTGGTAACGGCCTGCTTCTACCTGTATGCGGCTATTACTGATATTATTAAAAGTAGCAAACGATACATATCCCGCTGTATTCAGGTTGCCATGTTGTGTATAATAAGGGCCTGCACCAAAATCAATATTATTTACTGTTTCGGGGATGATGAAATGTGCATCGGCATAGCCTTGTCCGTGCGCATGCGATACCATGTTTACAGGTAAACCATCCACCGTAATATTGATATCCGTACCATGGTCAACATCAAATCCACGCAAAAAAATCTGTTCTGCTTTTCCACCACCTGCATGCTGGGCAACAAATAAACCGGGTACCACACGCATTAGTTCCTGTGTATTTTTTACGGGTTTTAAATCCAAATCAATACGGGCAAGGTTGTTGAAACGGGCGGAGCGGTCGCTCTGCATTACAATGACTTCTTCAAGGTTAATAATATCCCTTTGTAATTCAACCTTGATGGTATTGTTGGTAATATCCGCCAGTTTGGTTTTATACCCTGCAAAAGTAATTTTGAGTTGATTGGTAGTACCTGTGTGCATCACGGAAAAATTTCCCAGTTGATCAGTATATGCAGTGGCACCACCGGGAATCAGGACTAATGCTGATTCCATAGGTTGACGGCTGATGGAATCGATGACGATTCCTTTAATCAATTGCTGTGCTTGGCCTGATAGGTTGCACAAGAATAGCAGACACAAAAGTGCCCATGAATATTTTTTTGAGGAGAACATAAAAATTCAAGATGAAATGATGAATAAAAATTACCTGTTGTTGTAAGGAAAAGATTACTTGTGTAATCAGTTACAAACAGGCAGTCATTCAGAAGAAATTGCATAGATATATCAAATGAGGTCTTTGCACGAACCTGATACATATATTTTTATTCACGCACGCGGCGGAAGATATTCCCGTTCAATTAAACGGGAAAGAGGAGAGGTGTTGTAAGATGGGTAATTGGTGGTAATGAACATCTCCACAGAAAAAGCAAATCCAAGCTCACTGCGGATATGTTCTGAAAGATCAGTCGTGGTTTTTCCTGGCAAGCTTGCTTTGGGAAGATCTGTTTTCTCAGTTTCCTTCATAGCTTCTGCATGTACATGGTACTGACCATTTTCAAAGTGAACGGTGGAAGTGTGCTCTGCATACCAAAAAATATGCGATACAGTATCCTTTACATACGGCAATACAGGCTTTACCATGTTTACTGCGTAAACAACCAACAGCAGGTATAGTAAAGTTCTTGTAAGCATGGTTATAATAAAATCAGTATCGTTATATAGTATTTAACTACTGCTCTACATACGCAAATACGTGCTTCAAGGTTTTATAAAATGATAACCTTTGTTCTATTAACCGGTTTTATCTCTCATAATGTTATAATACCCTTTGCGTTCATGGCGGTTCTTGGCGATCATTGCGATACTATAAAGACAAAGTAGTAACGCAAAGCCCGCAATGTATGCGCAAGGTTCGCAATGATGATTTATTTATCTCTATTTCCATTTTTGATGATTTTAATTGCACAACTCGTTAATGCTATAAATATAAAAAGCTGCCCGTTTGGGCAGCTTTTTGAAAATGTATATTGGATTTTATTACCAGGGAGTTGCGAGGTAAGGAAAGCTTGATAAGAAAGGTTTATCATTCGAACCTACTTTATCTGAGGTTAAGCCAGGGTTTGATGCACCTGCAGTACCACCAAATATGAGTAACAATTCAGTATCAATTACATCATCAGCTAATGCTCTTCCAGTTAGTACATTGGTACCGTCAAAGAAAGTGGTAGTACCGGTTGTTGATACCGTTAATACATCTGTTGCCAGAATACCTGTGAAGGCAGCAGCAGTTAATCCCAGTGCGTTTGTGGTGTAGGCTGGGTTTAAAGCCAGTAACCTTGCCTGAAATTTAGACTGAAAACCAGCACCCATTGCAGATGGTAAAGCAACATTATAGGCATCTTTATCAGCACCAGACACATTAAACACGGTGTTGATGGCCGGACGTGCAAACTGATCTTCTGTTTGATACATTACATTGGCAAATACATCTACCGTAGCGGCTGAATCTTTTTTACAGGCAGTGAAGAGAACCACGAGCAGTAAGATTGCTGTAGTGGAGCGTAAAATAGTTGTGTACTTTTTCATAATTAATTTTTTATCGTTGGTTAAACTGTGTTGAATTAGATTTTTCTTTTTGCTTCTGCCCAAATATTTACTTTACCATTGGTAGCACCTAATAAGGTTTTAGGAAACTCCAAAACAATACTCATAACATTGGTTCCTTTGAAAGAATCGTTACCGGGATTGTTGAAAGAAGTTGCCATTCCGCCGATGATTTTCTTGTATTGATCAAGATCAAAGAAGAATGGATCATCTCTTGGGCCGGCAAATGCCATGAAACTATTTTGAGAAGCAATAATGGCGTTTTGGCCGTAAGGAGTTACTGCAACACTCACCGTCTGGCTCCCTTCTACTTTACTTCTGGCACCTGTTGCAGATGGTTTGATAGGGCCATATACATACATGATCCCATTGTTGAATACACACTGTACCACCAGGTCTTCTACATTGTCTGCATTGTTATCAATGTTCAGCTCAATCATGGTATTGTTGTCAAAAGAAGCGGCACCTGTTGCGCTCGGTGTTAACAATCCCTGCGTGTTCAGTACAAATGTCATGTTACTGGTGTTTTGTCCCTGAAAGGCATACACATCTGTAATGTCAGTTGTTTTGCCGGTAAGTGCCGGTGTGTCGGCGTGATCGGCTGCAAATACGATTCCGGCAGTAATAATGGCTACTCCCAGAACACTTAATAAAATTTTTTTCGTTTTCATAATTGATTTCTTTAATGAAGGTTTGTTTATGTGGGTTACGCATACAGTTACGGTGGTAGGGTTAGAATGGATTGATTATTCTGAAAAAAAAGTATTTATTTAAAAATCAACCTACTAATAAAACCAATCGGCAAAATGCTTCGTATGTAGGTGTGCTTCTGTTTTTGGATAAACTGGAAAAGCACTATACCCTATAAAACCTAAGTGAAAATTGTGGTATAGAAAAGACCTTTAAGCAAGGTTGTATCAAGGTTGAGACCCGTCCGTTCCCGGACGGGTATTTTTTTGGGTATAGCTATGAGCTTTGAGCCGTGAGCTTCGAGTTGGCAACTATTTACTCGTGGCTCACGGCTCAAAGCTCATAGCTGCATTTTCATTTTGTTCCACACCTCGAAACCAATACCTTTGCCGCTCTCAAATAAGTTCTTACCAGATGATCAGTAGAAGAAATATTCGTGTGAAAGTGATGCAGCTGCTGTACATGATTGAAGCAGCTGACAGCCCCCTGGCTTTTAAAAAACCGGTAGAGGAATTACAGAAACAATTAGACAAAAGCCGTGAGCTGTTTGTTTATCTTCTTTATTTTTTAACAGAAGTGGCCCGCTATGCCGAAACCAGTGCCCAAAAAAGGGCTTCGCGTAACCTTCCCTCTGAAGACGATTTGAATGTGAATACCAAAATTGCTGGCAATGAATTTTTATGGCAGATATTGGAAAGCACCTCCTTTCAGAAAGCCAAAGAAACAGACCTGCCTCAAAAGCGGATTGATAAGGAACTGGTGAAGAAAATTTATGGGGATCTTACAGAATCCGATAAATACAAAGAATACATCGCTGAAAAAAGTCGTGATAAATCAAAAGAAAAAGAGATCATCAAGCTCATCTTTACGCAATTGATGCTGCCAAACGAGGCTTTTATTGCACACCTGGAAGAGTTGTACAATAACTGGGACGATGATGCCGATATGATGGACCAGCTGATGCTGAACTACATACAAAAGCCCGGCAGTTATAATCTTCAGGAAATGCTGAGCCCGGAAAAATGGGAATTTGCCAAAACCCTTCTTACCACCACTTTAGAAAAGAAAGAATATTGCGCGGAACTCATCAAACCCAAATTAAAAAACTGGGATGCTGAACGGATAGCCCAACTAGATATGGTGCTGATGCGTATGGGCGTTTGCGAACTGCTTTATTTTGAAACCATCCCCACCAAAGTAACCATCAACGAATACATTGACCTTGCCAAAGACTATAGCACTCCGCAAAGTGGGCAGTTTGTAAATGGAATACTGGATAATATCCATAAAGAGATGATGGATGCCGGCAAAATCCGTAAGATCAATTTCAAAAACAAAGCCTGACGCACATGAAAATACCAACTATGGGAGCTCTGGCAGCTGCTATGTTTGCTTTTTCCTGTACCGGCACTGATACGGTATCCAGTGCCAATGTGGCTGTTTTAGCTGATACGTCAACCTATACACAGATACAATGGCTTGATTCTGTAGTTAGTTTCGGAACCATTAACAAAGGGGAAAAGATCCAACTGGCTTTTCGGTTCCGTAACACGGGCAAATACCCTTTATTTCTGGCCAATGTTAAGGCCGGATGCGGATGTACCGTACCGGATTATACCAAGGGTGCCATTGCCCCACAAACCGAAGGCGTGGTAAACGCCGCGTTTGATAGCAATCAATCTGCTGGTGGCGAAGTACGAAAATCTATTTTTGTTACCACAAATACGCACGATAAAAGTTCCCATACACTTATCTTTACGGGCCTTATTAAAGAAGTGGCAAAATAAAAATGGCCCCAAGGCCGGTAATCAAACAATAAAAAACAACGTAATGACTAATCTGAATTTCGTATTACTGCAAGCACCCGGTGGTGGTGGTGGAATGGTACAATTGGTGTTAATGGGCGGTATCATCCTTGTTTTCTGGTTATTTATGATTCGTCCTCAGGCAAAAAAAGCAAAAGAGCAGAAAAAATTTGTTGAGAACATGCAGAAAGGAGATAAAGTGGTAACCATTGCCGGCATCCACGGTGCTATCAACAAAATCAATGAAGACAATACCATACAGCTGGAAGTGAGTCCCGGCAGCTACCTGAAGATTGAAAAATCTTCTATCAGTATGGAGTGGTCACTGGCTATTAATAAAGTAGCGGTAGAAAAGAAATAAGGTCAACTTTGGTTGATGTGAAGAGCTGGGTGAGTTTTCATCCGGCTCTTTTTTTGGCCACTGATTTCACTGATTACATTGATTGCACTGATTTCGAAGCGCATACTGCGTCATTTCGAATGTAGCGAAGCGAAGTGAGAAATCCGTCAATCGATTAGCAGATCTTCTGTTCTATATTCCAGATTGATAATTAGCAATGGCCTCATTCGTATCATTCCAACATAAATAATACCTTTCAGATAGAATTTAAATGGTATGTCGCTCAGAATTGGTATTACAGGTGGTATTGGTAGTGGAAAAAGCACGGTAGCGGGCATTTTTAAAGTGCTGGACATTCCTGTTTTCGATGCAGATACAGCCGCAAAAGAAATCATGCAAACGGATGCATCACTCAGAGCAGCCATTATTGAAAAATTTGGAGAAGCGGTGTATCCCAATGGACAGCTCGATCGAAAATACCTGGGTAATATGGTATTTAACGATCCCTTTCAGCTGGAGGTACTCAATGCATTGGTACATCCACATACCATTGCTGCAGCGGAAGCCTGGGCTGAACGGCAAACCGCCCCATACACCCTTAAAGAAGCGGCTCTTTTTTTTGAAGCCGGATCGGCCATTGGGTTTGATTATATGATCGGGGTATTTACGCCAAAGCATATCCGCATAAAACGAGTAATGGAAAGGGATAAAATTTCACGTGAAGAAGTACTGGCAAGAATGGATCGTCAGATCCAGGAAGAGATTAAAATGCGTTTATGTGATTTTGTGATTGTAAACGATGATCAGCAATTGCTGATCCCACAGGTGATGAAACTGCACGAACAGTTTTTGGAAGAATCTGAGAGAATTTGAAAATTTGAAAATGTGGTAATTTGAAAATGCAGGAAGTGCAGGAAATGTGCTTCATCTTAATCTTAGGCTTTTCATTTTCAAATCCTCAAATTTTCAAATTTGATTTTATGAATAAAGTGAACTTACTGGAAAAATTTGAACAGGTAACCGGTTACTGGAACCCCGGAATTGTGGGCGAATTGAATAACCAGCAGGTGAAACTGGTAAAGTTCAAAGGGCCGTTTACCTGGCACCATCATGAAAATGAGGATGAATTGTTTTATGTGGTAAAGGGATCATTTGTGATGGAATTACGCGATAAAAATATTGAACTGAATGAGGGCGATTTTCTCATTGTACCCAAAGGAACCGAGCATAGGCCAAACGCAACCGAGGAGGTATGGGTGATGTTATTTGAACCGGCTTCCACACTGAATACCGGTAATACAGAAAATGATTTTACAAAGAAAATACTTGAGACACTGTAATCATAAAGGGAAAAACGGTACGCAAATACATCCTTTATTAAGTTGGCCGCTTTTCTTAATAAGCTAATTACTATTAAATGCCCGTTATTCCTCAGATAATAGACCAAACTGTTCAATCCTCTAAAAAGAGAAATTATGTTGCATTGGTTGCCGTATTACTTGTCATGGCAGGGATGTATTATTTGATTTTTGACATAGTCATTCCCAAAACGGCAGCGTTTACCACGCCTCAAAAATGGCGGATGATTCCTTTACGGCAACCCAAAGAAATCGTTCACGACTATCTGGGCAAACCTGTTAACACCCAAAATGGCGTTGATGTATGGACAGGCGGAAGCAAAGGAAAAATGTATTTTCTGCGGATGTATTATGTATCAGATACCATTGCATCAGGCTATGCCATACATTATCACTATTCCAATTCAATACTATCGAGGAAGTATTTGATTGATAGTGTTTCCATTAGGTAGTTTTTGTGAATAGTGAATTGTCAATGGACAATGAAATAAATTCATCATTGCCAATTCACTATTCACGCCACTGCCCACTCACTTCACAATACGGTAACACCAGCGTTTCAGCTTTCCTTCAAAATCAAATGGGGTAGTGGCTTTGGTGATATCTTTTATGTCAGATGCATGTATCAATTCATTTTCCATCACAAACTTTGAGAAATTGGTGCTGAAATAAACAATAGCTCCCTGTGAGCTTGCTGCTAACGCATCATTCAGCAATGCTGCATGGTCGCGCTGGATGTCCAGAAAATCTTTCATCCGCTTGCTGTTACTGAAAGTTGGGGGATCCATGATCACCAGGTCAAAACTATCCGGCTTCAGCGTTTTCAGGTATTGCATCACATCTGCATGAATGAAGGTATATTTCTCCTTGTCTTTAAAATGATTGATCACAAAATTATCCTCTGCCCATGCCAGATAGGTTTTGGAAAGATCTACAGAGGTAACAGAAGCCGCTCCTGCCGCAGCCGCATACACCGAAAACGAACCGGTATAACAGAACAGATTCAATACACGCTTGCCATAACAAAGTTCTTTTACCATTTGCCGGGTAAGGCGATGGTCGAGAAAAAGACCTGTATCCAGATAATCGGTCAGGTTTACCTGAAACTTCAATCCATTTTCCAATACGGTGAAAAATTCCTGTTTGGTATCCATTTTCTCATACTGGTCTTCACCGCGGTGCGACATCCGCTTCCGCTGCCGCACATACATATTCTCCTTCACAATACCGGTTACTTCGCTAATTACCGCTAAACAGGCATCCAGCCAGGCTTCATGCTCTTCATCGCTCATGCCATGCCGGCGAACGTATTCGGCCAGATAGATTTTATCTTCATACAATTCCACACACAAAGGAAATTCAGGCAGGTCATGATCATACACCCTGTAACAGGAAACTTCCTGCCTGCGTGCCTGTTTGCTTCGGTGCTTGAACATTTTTACCAAACGGTTGCGGAACATATCAGTTTTAGCCGTTTCACTCATGAATGCAAAATAACGGAGGTTTCTGGTTTATTGGTTTAGTAGTTTATTAGTTTACCGGTAATTTAATTGGCCTTTGAAGTCGCTTTAGATTAGTTCGTTTGGGATTGAACTTGGTTTATGATCGCTATCAGAAATTAAATAGCGTCAAGAACTACTAATAAACCAGTAAACCAATAAACTAATAAACCAATAACCCCTATATTTAAAAACTAAACCCTGCTTCATGAAAAGAACTTTTTACGTTGCGATTTTTGGTTTGCTGTTAACCGGTGCTTCGGCACAGGACTATAGCAACCATGCCGCACAAACAGAACGGCTGAATGCATTGGCCAAAGCCTATCCTTCACTGGCAACCTTGAGATCCCTTACTAAAACCAATGGTGGCAAAGACATCTGGATGTTAACCATTGGCACGGGCAAAACAGAAACCAAGCCTGCCATTGCGGTGATCGGCGGTACAGAAGGCGCACATTTGCTGGGTACTGAATTGGCTATTGGCTTTGCAGAAAATCTATTGAAAGGCAGTGGTACAGACAGTATTCAAAACCGTTTAGCCAAAACTACGTACTATGTATTTCCGAATATGAGTCCGGATGCCATGGAGCAATATTTTGCCAGACTGAAATTTGAACGCAATGGCAATGCCACCGATACAGATGATGATCGTGATGGTAAACAAAACGAAGACGGGGCAGATGACCTGGATGGTAATGGAAAGATTACCCTGATGCGGATAGAGTCTCTAGTAGGTGATTATAAACTGCATCCTGATGATGCACGGGTAATGATCAAAGCAGATGCGGCTAAAGGAGAAAAAGGCAAATATGTATTATTACCCGAAGGCATGGATAACGATAAAGACCGTAACCTGAACGAAGATGGGGAAGGCGGTATTGCTTTCAATAAAAACCTTACCTACCGGCACAATACATTCGGGGCTGGTTCAGGCGATTTTCCTGCAAGCGAAAAAGAAACACGAGCCTTACTGGATGTGCTGTTTGATGCTTTTAATGTATATGCGGTTATCAGTTTTGGCAGTAATAATAATTTATCAAACCCCATTCCCTTCAACGCCATTGCTGCAAGGGAACGCATATTAGCGGGTTATCTGGAGCCTGATGCAAAAGTGAATGGCATTGTGAGCGATCTATATAATAAAGTAACCGGAACAAAAGAAGCACCACGCACGTCTCCCGCAGGTGGGGATGTATTGTCATGGGGTTATTTTCACTACGCCCGTTACAGTTTTAGTACACCCGGCTGGTGGGTACCCAAGGCAAAGCCCGATACCAGTAAAAAAGAAAAAGCGTTTTCGGTAGAAGATCCTGCAGCCAATTATTTACGCTGGTCACAACAACAGGGTATTACCAACAACTTTACAGAATGGAAGGTGATACAACATCCTGATTACCCCAATCAAAAAGTAGAAGTAGGCGGATTGGATCCTTTTGTATTGATCAATCCTCCTTATAAAATGGTAGCCGATATTGTAAAAAAGCATACCGAATTTCTGGTAAAACTCGCTGATCTGCAACCGGAGATAGAGATCACCAACCTGAAAACAGAAAAGCTGGGTAACGGCTTAACAAGGGTTAGCCTGGATGTGATCAACAAAGGCGGTTTAGCTACCCATAGCAAATTGGCTGAGCGTAGTTATTTTTTAAAGAAGCTGAAAGTATCCGTAAAAACAGAGAAGCAGGAAGTAGTTGGCGGAAGAAAGATTGTGCTGGTGAATTCTTTAGAGGCCTCCGGTTCACAATCATTCAGCTGGCTGATAAAAGGCAATGGTAAAATATCTGTGGAAGTAGGTTGCCCTACTGCTACTACCAAATCTGTTGACATTACCCTGTAACCTTCAAAAAACGACATTATGAAACGCAATATCATACAAGCTTTCACCGCTCTTGCGCTATGTTGCAGCAGCGCCCTATTTGCACAAACACCAGAGCAAATGTTCAAAGCGGCTGGCTCTCCGGTCAATCCGAAAGTAACCGTAACCTGGAATAAATACTACGATCATGGTGGCATAGCAGAGATCTGTAAAAAAATAGCAGCAGCCTATCCCAATCTGGCCAAACTGGAATCGATTGGAAAATCTTTTCTGGGAAAAGATCTCTGGTGCTTAACCATTACCGATTTCAAAAAAGGAGATCCTGCCCGTAAACCCGGCATGTATATCGATGGTAACATTCACTCCAATGAAATACAGGGTGCGGAGTTTGCCATGTACACGGCATGGTACCTGACTGAATCTTTTGGTGATACCAAATTCATACAGGAATTGCTGGAAGACAAAGTTTTCTACATCATACCTACCATTAATCCGGATGGGCGTGATAGTTATATGCACCAGCCCAATTCGGCAAGCTCACCGCGCTCAGGATTATTACCGGTGGATAATGATGGTGATGGATTAACGGATGAAGACACATACACAGATCTGGATGGCGATGGTAATATTACCCTGATGCGCAGGAAGAGTTTGAACGGTCGTTTTAAAGTAGATCCTAAAGACCCACGTAACATGATACAGGTGGGGCCGGATGAAAAAGGCGATTATGAATTCATTGGCCAGGAAGGAATGGATAAAGATGGCGATGGCCGTGTAAGTGAAGATGGATACGCATTTCAGTATGATCCCAACCGCGATTGGGGATGGGGATGGCAGCCTAATTATATACAGAATGGTGCCTATAAATATCCGTTCTCATTACCCGAGAACAGGGCCGTGATGGAGTTTGTGATGAAACATCCCAATATTGCTGCGGCACAATCTTATCACAATGCAGGTGGTATGATCTTGCGCGGTCCTGGTGGACAGGAAGATGTAAACACTTACAATGCCCAGGATCTGCAGGTGTATGATGCCATTGGTAAAAAGGGAGAGGAGTTGTTACCCGGTTATAAATATTTAGTAGTGTACAAAGACCTGTATTCTGCGTATGGCGGCGAACTGGATTGGTTTTATGCAGGCCGCGGTATCTACACGTATTCGAATGAATTGTGGACACCTTATTTGATGTTTATGAAAGAGAGTACGCGTGATCCGTTTGATAACACAACGTACAGTTTTGATCGTTACTTATTGTTTAAAGATGCTTTTGTTCAGTGGAAAGAATACGATCATCCGCAATTTGGTAAGGTAGAGATTGGTGGCTTTAAAAAGAATTTCACCAGGGCACATCCGGGTTTTTTAATGGAATCGGATGCGCACCGTAATATGGCATTCAGTATTTACCATTGTTATTCCACACCTAAATTAGAAGTGCAGGATATTAAGGAAAAAGACCTGGGTGATGGTTTAAAGGAAGTAACTGCCGTGATCGCCAATCAACGAATGATGCCCACACACAGCAGCCAGGATGCCAAAAATAAAATTGAGCGGCCCGATTACATAACGCTAACCACCACAGGAAAAATACTCGCTGCCATGACAGTAGAGAACAAAGACCTAAACCTGACTACCGAACAAAAGAACAATCCACAAACCATTGAAGTACCCAATATTCCCGGCATGGGAGCCGTTACGGTTAAATGGATTGTGCAGGGTGGAGGAAAGTATACGGTGAGTGTGGATAGTAAGAAAGGAGGAATGGTGAGTGGGAGTAATTAATAATTAGCAATTAAAAATTAATAATTAAAAATGTAACCGTCATTTCGACGAGGTACGAGGAGAAATCTGCTAATCAGGTTGCAGATTTCTCTCTTCGCTTTGCTCCGCTCGAAATGACGGTTTTGTATTTTAGGTTGTTTTTGGTCGCTGACTACTAGTGTTCGGAAAACTACATTTTGCAACTGGGGGCTAAAGCCCCAACAAGAACTCTGTTTATTCTTTGTATCCACGCTCTGAAGAGCGTGGCAAATTGTATTTCCCTTTTTTGCCCCGCTCTTTAGAGCGGGTGGAGCATGATCCTAAAAACTATTTAGTGGGGACTTTAGTCCCGAGTAAAGATTATAGAAAAATATCTTCCGAACACCTATAGTCGCCGACCAACAACTTATTTCAATTTCGCCAACGCCTCTTTAATTCTTCCCCAGGCCGTTTCAATATTTTCCATACTGGCAGCAAAAGAAAAGCGAACGCAATTGGGTTCGCCAAAGGCTTCACCCATTACACAGGAAACATGCGCGTTGTTTAAGATATACATACTCAGATCTGCAGAGTTCTTAATGATTTCATTGCCATCTGTTTTTCCGTAATAAGCACTTACATCAGGAAATACATAGAAAGCACCTTCGGGTTCAAAACATTTGAAGCCGGGAATTTCTTTAATCAATTCCAACGTGCGGGCACGTCTGCGTGTGAACTCGGCTGCCATTTCCTGCGAAGGTCTCAGATCGCCTGTTAAAGCTGCTACCGCCGCTTTCTGGGTTACCGAAGTAGCACCACTGGTAAATTGTCCCTGTAATTTTTCGCAGGCTTTTGCAATCGTAGTATTGGCAGCAATATAACCCAGTCGCCAGCCCGTCATGGCAAACCCTTTACTCAAACCATTGATCAATACCACACGGTCTTTCAGGTCTTCAAACTGGGCAATACTTTCATGTGCTCCCACAAAATTGATGTACTCATAAATCTCATCTGCCAGTATAATAATATTCGGATGTTTTCTAAACACAACCGCCAGGGCTTCCAGTTCTGCTTTGCTGTATACCGCACCCGATGGATTACAAGGAGAGGAGAACATGAACACTTTCGTTTTATCAGTAATGGCAGCTTCCAGTTCGGCGGCGGTTGATTTAAAACCATTCTCTACCGAAGTTCTGATCTCCACTACTTTACCACGTGCAATCTTTACCAACTCAGAGTAAGTAACCCAGTAAGGTGTTGGTATCACCACTTCATCCCCTTCATCCACCAAAGCCAGAATGGCATTGGCCAGACTTTGTTTGGCACCTGTGGAAGTAACAATATTTTCTGGTTTATACACCAGGTGGTTATCACGTAATAATTTGGTACAAACCGCTTCACGCAGATCCATATAACCGGCTACGGGCGAATAATGACTCCAGTTATCATTGATGGCTTGTATGGCTGCATCTTTAATGTGCTGCGGTGTATCAAAATCCGGTTCACCCAAACTCAGATTAATTACATTAAAACCTTTGGCTGCCAGTTCACGGCCCAGTTTGGCCATTTTAAGTGTTTCGGGCTCATTAAACCTGTCGAGAAGCGAAGAAAGTTGCATACGTTTTTACATTAATTAAAATGGTCTATCTATTATTTTAGCGGGCGGAAGTTCGGAAAAACTATCCAAACGGTTATTAGTTTAGGGGGATTGGTTTATTAGTTTATTGGTTTACTGGTATTTTTTTTGGGAGACAATATTGATAGGGTTTTACTAATAAACCAGTAAACCAATAAACCAAACAACGATTCCGTACTTTTGAGAGGAAACAAACCCAGCTATGCCACACGAATCGATTTCTGTTTTTGATATGTTTAAAATCGGTGTTGGTCCATCCAGTTCACATACACTGGGGCCATGGAGGGCGGCATTGCGTTGTTTGGATACGATTCGTAAAAAAACCAGTCTTGATCAGGTTACTTCCCTCACCGTTTTATTATATGGCTCACTGGCAAAAACAGGGAAAGGGCATGGAACCGATATCGCTGTACTATTGGGTTTGTGCGGAGAAGACCCTGTAACCATTCCGGTGAATTCCATTACGCCTAAAATCAATGCGATCATCAAGGATACAATATTGCCATTGGGTGGCGATACCAATATTGCATTTTCTATGGAAGAAAATGTACAATTTCTGTATGATGAAACGCTTGCCTTTCACCCCAATGGACTATCCTTTCTGGTATCCTTACAAAATGGGGAAAGCTGGAGCGAAACCTTTTTCTCAATAGGTGGGGGCTTTGTGGTAAAAGACGGCGAAACGAATGGTGGTAAAGCCAGTATTGACCTGCCCTTTCCCATCAATACCGCAAGCGATTTATTACACTGGTGCATGAACGGAATGGCCATTCACGAAGTAGTGATGGAAAATGAAACGGCCTGGCGAACAGAGGCAGAAACCAGAAATGGTGTTTTGCAAATATGGAATGCCATGAAAGAATGTACTTTTCGCGGTTGCCATGCGCAGGGGCAATTACCCGGTGGATTACAAGTACGAAGAAGGGCATTTGATCTGAATAAAAGACTGATGAAAGATCAATTGTATACCAACTACGAAGAGTGGATACAATGCATCAAACAAGGCGGTAATGATTTCAAATACACACTGGATTGGGTAAGCTGCTTTGCATTGGCGGTGAATGAAGAGAATGCTTCTTTTGGCAGAGTAGTTACAGCCCCAACCAATGGTGCTGCTGGTGTAATACCGGCCGTATTGCAATACTATATTGCTTTTTGTGATGGCAACAGTGATGAAAAAATCATCCGCTTTTTACTGGTGGCTTCAGAAATTGGCAGCATTTTTAAAAAAGGCGCTACCATTTCTGCTGCGATGGGTGGTTGCCAGGCAGAGATCGGTGTTTCTTCTGCCATGGCCGCCGCAGCATTAACAGAATGTTTGGGCGGTACACAACGACAAGCTTTAATGGCTGCAGAAATTGCGATGGAACATCATTTGGGATTAACCTGCGATCCCATCGGCGGATTGGTACAGATTCCCTGTATTGAAAGAAATACCATGGGAGCTATCAAAGCCATCACTGCCTCTCAATTGGCATTACAGAGTTCACCCGATTATGCCATTGTTAGTTTGGATAAAGTGATCAAAACCATGTGGGATACCGCTCTCGACATGAGCAGCAAATACAAAGAAACCGCCGATGGGGGATTGGCAATTCATATTCCAATCAGTTTGCCGGAATGCTAGGGTAAAATTCAAAAGTCAAAATTAAAAAGTCAAAAGTGTTTTGCTTTTGACTTTTTAATTTTGACTTTTTACTTATTAATTAGTTCAATAATGGATTCACTTCCAGTTCTTCCATTGCCACCGCTGAATAATCCCTGATCTCATTATACAAAGTACCTCGTTCTACGGGTTGTCTGTTTACCTGTTTAATCAATCGTACCAGGTCTGCCGTACTCATGGTAGGGGTTTGTTCCTCACTACCCGCCATGGCATAAATTTTAGTGGAATCATCAATCGTTCCATCAATATCATTTACACCAAAAGCCAGCGTTAACTGTGCATTCTGCCGTCCAAGCATGGGCCAGTAGGCTTTGATGTGCGGAAAATTATCCATGTACAATCTCGATACGGCATACATCCGCATATCTTCAATCACGGATGATTCATGCACATAACTCATATCATTATCCTTGTTGCGGAACTTCAGCGGAATAAAGGTGTTAAAACCTCCGGTTTCATCCTGTAGTTTGCGTAGCCTGTCCATATGGTCTATTCGATGCCAGAAGTTTTCGATATGTCCGTACAACAAAGTAGCATTGCTATGCATACCCAACTCATGCGCTGCTTTGTGAATGTGCAGCCAACCATCTGCATCTACTTTGTCTTCACAGATTTGTTTTCTGATCTCAGGATGAAAAATTTCAGCACCACCACCAGGCAAAGAATCCAAACCTGCTTCATGTGCCAGTCGCATACCTTCTTCCACAGATACTTTTGCTTTCCGGAACATGTAATCCAGTTCAACCGGTGTAAACCCTTTGATATGCAGATCAGGCCGATGTGCTTTGATGGTTTTTAATAACTCGATGAAGAAATCCAGGTTCATTTTAGGATGCACACCGCCTACAATATGTACTTCCGTAACGGGCTTGCCATCGTAGCTTTTTACTATGTGCATCATCTGTTCAATGCTCAGTTCCCAACCTTCTTCGCGGTTAGCGTATAATTTCGAGTAGGAGCAGAATTTGCAGGAGAACACACAAACATTGGTAGGTTCTATATGAAAGTTGCGATTGAAATAGGTTTTGTTGCCATGCTTCTGTTCACGTACCCAATTGGCCAGTGCACCCAGCCAGGATAAAGAGCCTTTTTCGAAAAGAGTAACCCCATCTTCAAAGGAAATTCTTTCTTTTCTCAGTATTTTTTCGCCAATCTGTTTAAGCTGAGTATCTTCTGTATTGGCAACCAATATAAAAGGGTCTGAAGTTGCGGAAATCATAATCACCTGTTTGAGATGCAAAATTAAGTATGAAATACAAAACAGGTGTATTTTAATTGGCAGTTTTGCTACTTGTATTTGTTCGTTAAATTTGGTTAGATTCGTTGGCGTTGTGAAAAAAGATATAGCGAAAAAATGGCCATAATGGCTCCAATAAAGCAATCTTTCGCTTGGAAATGGGTTCAATCATAAAAGAAATGTATGTCAATAAAACTGAGACTAACTGTTTTAAGCTTTTTACAATTTTTTGTTTGGGGTGCATGGCTTACTACTTTGGGCTCCTATGGGTTTGGGTTTAAGAACTGGACAGGTTCGGAATTTGGTGCTGTATTCTCCACCTTAGGGCTTGGCTCATTATTAATGCCTGCATTGGTAGGTATCATTGCAGACAGGTGGATGAATGCGGAAAAACTCTATGCCATCTTGCATATTTTGTATGGCATTTCGCTTTTTATATTACCCTTTATAGATGTACCAAATACTTTTTTTTGGGTGCTTTTGTTGAGTATGTGTTTTTATATGCCAACTATTGCCTTATCTAACTCTTTATCATATCGGATATTGATGGATAACCAATTGGATGTAGTTAAAGTGTTTCCACCCATCAGGGTATGGGGCACGATTGGTTTCATTGTGGCTATGTGGACTACCAACCTGGTGAGTGACCCTCAATCGCCATTGGCGACTGGTAAAATGATAGGTGAAAAAATTGCTGCTTTAACTGGCCATGCTGTAAATGCGAATCAATTTTACATAGCCGGGGTTTTTGCCATCACACTGGGATTATATGCTTTGTTTTTACCCAAATGCCCCCCACAAAACAAAGGACGTGGCTCTGGCTCGCTGATTGATAATTTGGGACTTAGGGCATTTAAATTATTAGGAAACTATAAAATGGCCATCTTCTTTTTGTTTTCGATGTTTTTAGGAGCGGCCCTTCAACTTACAAATATGTATGGGGATACTTATCTGAAAGATTTTGAAAAAATTCCTCAATACACTGATTCTTTTGTGGTAAAATATTCAACCATCATTATTTCCATTTCGCAGATTTCTGAAACATTGTTCATTCTGGCGATTCCCTTCTTTATGAAAAAATTTGGCATCAAAAAAGTGATGTTGATTTCAATGTTCGCATGGGTATTGCGTTTTGGTTTGTTTTCTTATGGTAACCCCGAAGGATTTTTCTGGATGATCATACTTTCCAATATTGTATATGGAATGGCATTTGACTTCTTTAATATTTCCGGATCCTTATTTGTTGAAACCTCAACTGATCCCGAAATAAGATCATCTGCGCAGGGTTTGTTTATGATGATGACTAATGGATTTGGGGCTATTATGGGCAGTGTGATAAGTGGATGGATGATTGATACATTTTTCCTGTTACCCGATGGTAGTAAGGATTGGCATGGTACATGGATGGTGTTTGCTATCTACTCATTATTTATTACCCTGTTTTTTGGCATTCTTTTCAGACATAAACACAATCCCTCTGAAGTACAAAATGTTTCGCATTAACAGCGATGCCTTAACTGTATAGCATAAAAAAGAGAGCCTCAATAAGGCTCTCTTTAAAAAACATGTATCACTACTTAAATATGCGCCTGGATCTTTTTGTCCAACACAGATTTTGGTACCGCACCGATTTGCTTATCTACAATCTGACCACCTTTGATGAAAAGGATCGCAGGGATAGAGGTAATACCATAGTTCACACTCAGGTTAGGGTTATGGTCAACATTTACTTTGCCCACATTTACTTTACCATCATATTCTTTCGCCAGTTCTTCAATAACGGGCCCAATAGCGCGGCAAGGGCCACACCATTCTGCCCAAAAATCAACCAATGTCAATTTATCGCTGTCCAGAACCGTTGCCTGGAAGTTTGCGTCTGTTAGTTCTAAAGCCATTTTTCTAAAATTTTAATTGTTATGATTTGTCTTTATGTAAGTAGAAGATGTCAAATATAAATCCAAACCCCGGTTTATGCTGATTTGACTTTTCCACCACTGTGATTAATGACGTTGCAACAGTGAAAACCTGACAAGGGGGCAGGGATTGGCTCAAAACAAGGTTTTTTCTGCACATTATTAAACTGTAACCTTCTATTCGTTAGAACCAAAAGGCTTACTTTGATGTAAAATATAGTTTTATGGACAGAAAATCTTTTCTTACCGCCTCGGCCATTCTTTCTGCTGCAACTATTTTGCCCGATCAATCGGTGGTGGCCCAGAATTATCAGGCTAACGGACTGGATAAATTAACCGATGCAAAAGGCGATTTTCTGCACCTGCCTTTGCCTTACAACAAGAATTTTCTGGAACCCTATATGGATGAAGAAACGGTTTACCTGCACCACACCTTTCACCACGGGGGTGCGGTAAAAGGGGCCAATAAAGATCTACAGATAATCCGCAAAGCAATGGAGGAAGGCAATCTGGAAACGGTGGATTACTGGACAAAAAAACTGAGCTACCATTTTTCATCGCATGTACTGCATACCATTTTCTGGACAAATCTTACCAACAAAAAAACGGAGCCATCCGGTGATTTATTGAAGCGGATTGAAAAAGACTTTGGCAGCTATGACAAACTAAAGGGTTATCTCTCCAAAACTTCAAAAGATGTAGATGGCAACGGCTGGGGAATACTCGGCTACCAGCCTTACTCTGATAAACTCACTATCCTTCAATGTGAGAACCATGAAAAACTTACGCAATGGGGTGTAATTCCTTTATTGGTACTGGATGTTTGGGAACATTCCTATTACCTTAAATATAAGAATAAACGTAATGATTTTGTGGATGCCATGCTGCAGATTGTAAACTGGGATAATGTGGCAGAGCGGTTGAATGTAGCGGTGAGGCTTGTGTAAAGAATCAGGCGCTGATATAATTCAAAAGTCAAAATTAAAAAGTCAAAATATATATTTTTTACTTTTTAATTTTGACTTTTTATTTTCACCCCACCAACCCAACATTCACATCCACATCCGGATTATCCATTAAAAAATCAGCCATTTCTTCGTTCATCAGAAAGCCTCTTTCAAAAGAGTACAAACTTACTTTCAGGTTTTCTTTGGGTTCATAAATATTGAATCGTAAGGACGATTTACCCGGGTTTCCTTTTACATTCTTATCTACAAAATTCACAAAATCCGGCGTGATAGAAGCGGGATGGATATTGATCTCAATGCTTCTGGTTAACACCTGTTTTACGGTTTCCAGTAACGACATGGTATTGATCTTGAAATCAAATTCATTAGGGCGATTGTAACGTGGACGGAAAAATCCGTTCAGCAATACATTCGTTCCTTTTTCCAGATAGTTCTGAAACTTGATATAATCTTCGCTCCACAATAAAAACTCGGTTTTGCCGGTAAAATCTTCAATCGAAAAAGAACCGAAATTCTTTCCTGTTTTGGTTACCCGGTGTTGCACATCTATGATCAAACCTGCAACGCGCAAACCTTTACCCGGATTGGGTTGCAGGTGAAGCGTTTCTTTTATTTCATTGAAGTCATTGATCTTGGTAATGCCGTAATACTTCAATTCAAATTTAAAATGATCCAATGGATGGCCGCTCATGAACATGCCCGTTACGTCTTTTTCATGATCCAGTAATTCTGTCAATGTCCACGGCTCGCAATTGGGAATCTTGGGCATCTGTACCTGCATAGAAGAGGAGAGATCGCCAAACAGGGTATTGGTGCTTCCTGTGGCTGTTTGGTTTGCCTGTCCATATCCGATAATTTTTTCCAAACCCGTAGCACGTTCGCCTTCCTGAACATGAAAGTATTGTGCACGATGATACGTGGTAAAGCAATCGAATGCCCCTGAATAGGCTAAACTTTCCAGCGATTTTTTATTTACGTTCTTCTGTAAAACCCTTTTGATAAAATCAAACATGTCTTTGTACCAGCCATTCTTTTCCCGCTCTGCAATAATATTATCAACTGCTGCATCGCCCACACCTTTCAATCCTCCCAAGCCAAAACGGATCTCGCCTTTTTGGTTCACAGCAAAACCTTTCAGCGATTCGTTGATATCCGGTCCGAGTACTTTTATGCCCATACGTTTACACTCTTCCATAAAGAAGGTGATTTTTTCAATGGCACCGGCATGGTTCAGCACGGCCGACATATATTCTCCCGGATAATGTGCTTTTAAATAAGCTGTTTGATACGCCACAAATGCATAACAGGTAGAGTGCGATTTGTTGAATGCGTATTGTGCAAATGCTTCCCAGTCGGTCCAGATTTTTTCCAGTTTCACCGCATCATGTCCTTTGGCCGTGGCACCGGAAATAAATTGCGCTTTCATTTTATCCAGTACCGATTTCTGCTTTTTACCCATCGCTTTACGCAATACATCCGCATCGCCTTTGGTAAAGCCGCCAATACTTTGGCTAAGCAGCATCACCTGTTCCTGGTATACGGTAATACCATAAGTTTCTTCGAGATATTCTTTCATATCATCGAGATCATAACTAATGGGCTCGCGGCCATGTTTACGGTCGATGAATTTTGGGATATACGCAATAGGGCCGGGGCGATACAAGGCGTTCATCGCAATGAGGTCATCAAATTTATCCGGCTTTAATTCGCGCAGGTATTTTTGCATACCCACACTTTCAAACTGAAACGTAGCATTGGTTTCGCCCTTCTGGTATAACTGGAATGTTTTTTCATCATCCAATGCAATGGTATCCAGATCAATGATGATGTTGTGGTTTTGTTTGATGAGTTCCAAAGCCGTTTTCAGAATAGACAGGGTTTTTAACCCCAGAAAGTCCATTTTAATTACGCCCGCATCTTCAATTACACTTCCCTCAATCTGTGTTAACCACAAATCAGAATCTTTGGAGGTAGCCACAGGCAACAGATCCGTTAAATCGCGCGGAGCGATGATGATACCTGCTGCATGAATACCCGTATTGCGCACAGAGCCTTCCAGTCTTTCTGCTTCTTTCAATACCTGCGCACGGATATCGGTTCCGTTATATATTTCGCGGATCTTTTTTACGTTCTCAATATCTTCCTGCTGGTACGCTTCTTTTTCTTCCAGTGATTTTTCGCCTTCTTTGATCGTT
Source organism: Chitinophaga pinensis (assembly GCA_943372845.1). Lineage (GTDB taxonomy): Bacteria > Bacteroidota > Bacteroidia > Chitinophagales > Chitinophagaceae > Sediminibacterium > Sediminibacterium pinensis_K. The sequence goes on from CALSAD010000001.1 coordinate 119,718, forward strand.
AATGGCGCATGCAATACACGGCGTAATTCTGTTCCGGGTTTATCGGGTACCAGTTTGGCCAGCATATTGCTTTCTGCCAATGGTAGATCCAATACACGCGCCACATCTTTGATACTCATTTTGGCAGCCATGGTACCATAGGTAATGATCTGTGCTACCTGGTTCTTGCCATATTTGTCAACTACATAATCAATTACTTTCTGCCGGCCTTCATCATCAAAGTCCGTATCAATATCGGGCATGCTCTTACGATCCGGATTCAGGAAACGCTCAAACAGTAAATTGTATTTAATAGGATCGATATTGGTGATGCCAATGCAATACGCCACCACACTGCCAGCAGCAGAGCCTCGTCCCGGCCCCACAAACACACCCATATCTCGGCCCGCTTTGATAAAATCACTCACAATCAAAAAATAACCTGCAAAACCCATGGTTCTGATGGTGAATAATTCAAAATCTATCCGTTCCTGTATTTCGGGTGTAAGATCATTATACCTTTTTGCCGCACCCTCGCGGGTGATGTGTTGTAAAAACTCCCACTGATTCAGGTTGGAATCTGCATGCACCTGAAATTCTTTGGGTATTGGGAAGGCGGGGAGAAGGATATCTTTTTTAAGATTGAGTATCTCTATCTTATCCACCACGGCCTGCGTATTATCCAGCGATTCAGGAATATCGCTGAACAGTTTGCCCATCTCTTCGGATGTCTTAAAATAAAACTGATCGTTTGGAAACTTAAAGCGCCGGTTTTTTAATTGCACATCATCATTCACAAAATCATCAAACCCGGGCGTGCTTTGCTTTTCGCCGGTGTTGATGCAAAGCAGGATATCGTGGGCGTTGGAATCGTCGCGGTCTACATAATGACTATCATTAGTAGCAATAACCGGTACTTTGTATTTTTTGGAGAATTTGATCAATGTATTATTGATCAGCTCCTGTTCTTTAATATTGTGGCGTTGCAATTCAATATAATAATCTTCCCCAAACATATCCAGCCACCATTTGAATTCTTTTTCTGCCTTTTCTTCGCCATCATGTAAAATGGTTTGAGGCACATATGCACCAATGCAACAGGTGGTAGCAATTAATCCTTCATGGTATTTTTCAATCAACTCCTTATCAATACGCGGGTACTTACTGTACATACCTTCAATAAACCCTAACGAAGTAAGCTTAACGAGGTTCTGGTACCCCAATGCATTTTTGGCAAGTAATACCTGGTGGTAGCGTTTGTCTTTTTCATCCTTGGTGAAAGATTTGGCATGCCTATCGCGCACCACATAAAATTCACAACCCACAATTGGTTTTACCGTAGGTTCCAGTATGTCTTTTCCATTGGCATCTTTGCCCACTACTTTGGTATTCTTCCATGCCTGACTAACAAAGTTGAATGCCCCGAACATATTACCGTGATCGGTAATGGCCAGTGCAGGCATTCCATCTTTCATTGCTTTTTTATACAGGTTATCGATTGGTGCGGCACCATCGAGTAACGAGTATTGGGTGTGAACATGGAGGTGAGAGAATTGCATGTGAGTCTGGAGTTTGAAGTCTGGAGACTGGAGCAGGTTTTACCAACTTCAGCACGATTGCAAATATCGTTAATATCGGGTGTGAAAGGATTGACAATTTTCCACAAAAAAGATGTAACACAATCAACTCCTAACTCCAGTCTCCAGACTTCTAACTTATCCACATATATGAGGTTCTACCAATAAAAAGCAAAAGTTATTCCCCCTTATCCTGATATTGGTTTTCGGCACTTAACTTGCCAATTCAGCTATATGAAAACAAACCCTCTAATACTGGCCGTTATATGTGTGCTACTATTCAGCAGTTGCAGTGCGGTACGTAAGATCTCTGCTAAAGACAGTTCTGGTAATACAACTACTCCTAAAAAATCGGCCTATTCCGGTGCTAAGCGTGAATTTATGAATGGGATAGAAGTAACACCCGGTGGAATGGTAGCTACCAAAGAAAAGAAGATCACCCCTACTAACCGGAAACCGGAAACCGGGAAAAGCCCCTCTGCTCAAACAGAAAAACCGAATGCACAGATGATGACCATTGGTATTGAGAATGCCAATATGCTGCAATTGAAATATGCCATTGCTACTGATGCAACAGTAGAAAAAATGACCAATATTCCTTTACTGGCTGTGATAGACAGATGGTGGGGTACCAAATACTGTATGGGTGGCAGTACCGATAACTGTGTAGACTGTTCTGCGTTTACACAAATTGTTTTACGTGAGGTATACCAGGTGTTGTTACCCAGAACATCGCAGGAGCAATACAATGCGGCAGAAAAAATTGAACTGGAAGATCTGCGCGAAGGCGATCTGGTTTTTTTTAACACCAGCGGAAGGGATATTTCGCATGTAGGTGTATACCTTCTCAATAACAAATTTGTACATGCAGCTACCAGCGGTGGTGTAATGATCAGCGACCTGAACGAAAAATACTGGCAACCGAAGTTTAGAGGAGCAGGGCGTGTAGGTAAGTAATTAGAAATAATTATTCACAACGTCATTTCGAAGGAGGAACGACTGAGAAATCTGCTCGTCGAATGAAAAGATTTCTCACTTCGCTATGCTTCGTTCGAAATGACGGTTTATACGACTCCAGACTTTCTCTTTATTCTTTTCAAAAAATTATCCAGCATCTGCCCTGCATCGGGCGTTAGTTTACAGTAGAAGATACCTAGGATCATGATGGCGGAGAAGGTAGTGCCGCGGAGGATCAATCCTGTCCACCCATGAATGTCTTTTAATAAAAAATAGCAGAAGGCATAAGCGCCAACACCTAAGAAAAGTGAGTACAATGTTTTTAGGGTAAACGGCTGCATGTTAAACTTCCTGCGCAGGAATTCGAAGCGGATAAAATTATAGACACTATACGCAGTTAATTCTGCAAAGGCAGAGCCGATGATGCCATAATTTTTGATCAGGTAATAAGTAAGTGGTAATCGCAAAGCCAGTAAAGTAACGCCACTATAAAAATCAAACCGCCAGAAAGTAGAGGTGTTGATGACCATGGCATTTAAACCCGTACCGGCATCTATAATACGCACCATACCCAGAATAAACAGCACGCCCAATCCATCTGCATAATCCTTTTGAATATGTAGTACCTGCATACCATCTACTATGTTCAACCAGATGTTTCCAAAAATAAATAATGACATCAATAATAAATTGATGCAAGATCGCTGGTAGATGCGATGAATTTCTTTGTAGTTTTTGTCTTTCCAAGCGCGTGATAAAATCCCTGCAGAAATGGATTGGATACTCCGCTGTGGCACCTGTATCAGATTGGCAGCGTATTGGGCAAATACAAAAATGCCGGTGGCGGTTAATCCTTTTAAGCTTGCTATGATAAGACTATCAATGGTAGCAGCTACCGCCGCTATTACCGTACCGCCAAAGATCAACATCTGCATACCTGCAATTTTTTTCCAGAACTTTCTGGTAACGCGGCTGATGTTGAAAGTGAGGTATAAATGCCCGGTTTTGTATAAATACACCAGCAATACCAGAAACACTACCAGGTATTGAAAGGCAAACAGATAAATAAACTGTTGAAAAGAGACCACTTTGAAATAATACAGTAGGATCAACAAACTCGTAAGAATGCGCAGGGCAGTTTCTTTCAAAAAATTAGACACCACCGATTGATTAACCGCCCAACAAAAACTTTCAATCACCGAAAAAAACAACATACCCATGGCAAACGGGAAAAGCCAAAAATAGTAATCAACTACAAGTTGAGATTTTTCTGAAAACTTGCGAATAAAGAGTGGCTCAAAATACCAGCCACCCCATACTACCAATACAAAACCGACAAAAGATGCCAGCAAAGCCCAAGATAACAGATCGATTTTTTTATCGGGAAGATTGTCTTTGTAGTACGGATAAAATTTATAGATCACCGGAATCACACCCAGAGAACCAAACGCATACATGATTTGGCCAAAATCAAAAAATATCCGTGTTAACGCATACTGCTCGGGTTTGAAAATATTGCCGGATTGATAAAAAAAGAAAGGGGTAGTAGTGGTATAAAAATAAATATTAACTACCCCAATCAGAAAACCAATGTATACTAAGGCACTGGAGATGATGGTTTGTTTCCTGATACTAGCCATTATTAATTAACAATTAATAATTAAAAATTAATAATTTTTTCAATCCTATGCACCCCATATTAAATGACAACAGTTCTAACATTTTTAATTACTAATTTTTAATTTTTAATTTCTGCTTACTTCCTTCACAGTAATATAATAATCTCTTTGAATCAGATTTAGTTGGTAAGACTCTAAATCTCCAGCACGTAGCTCTTTCGTGTTCCATTTTTCCGATTCCGGGCCAAGGAATAAACCACCTTTTACGGTTTTGAGGAAGATGGGCAGATTAAACCCTGCTACACAATTGGTATAGCGGTAAGAGAGTTTGGTTTTATCTGCCGATACAGCATATTCCAATACGGGTATTTGTGTGGTTCGTAAATATTGATTGAAGATCTTTTCTACACTGCTTCCGAAATACTGGCTCACCACTTGCTGAATATCTTCCGTAGTAACTGTTTTATGATAGAATTTTTTATTCAGAAAGCGAATCATTTCTCTAAACTTACCATCATCATTCATTGCATGGCGAATACTGTGTATCATGTTGCCTGATTTAGGATACATATCGCCACTACCTTCTTTATTCACGCCATACGGGCCAATAATGGGTTTGTCATTCCGTATGCCAGTTCGAGTTCCGTAATTGTATTCGTTACCGGCCTGCACTCCATATACATAATCCGTAAACAGGGTTTCTGAATAATTGGTAAAGCCTTCATGAATCCACATATCGGCCAGGTCTTTGCTGGTAATATTATTGGCAAACCATTCATGTCCGCTTTCATGTACAATGATAAAATCCCATTTCAATCCCCAGCCCGAATTGCTTAAATCCCTGCCCAGATATCCATTCATATATTGATTGCCATAGGCAACTGCACTCTGGTGCTCCATGCCCAAATGCGGGGCATCTACCAATTTATAACTGTCTTCATAAAACGGATAAGGCCCCATCCAGTATTCAAACGCATGCATCATGGTTTTAGCCTGTTTAAATTGTTCTTTGGCCTTATCGAGGTTATAATCCAATACCCAATAACTCATGTCCAGTTTTCCTTTTTCGCCCATTACGGTATCTGTAAAATTTACGTATTTACCTATGTAAGGAATAAGGTTGTAATTATTGATGGGATTTTTTACTGCCCATTTCCAGGTAAGTGTTCCGGGACTAAAACTGGTTTTGCTGATGAGTCTGCCATTGGCAACACCTACTAAGGTATCCGGAATGGTTAGCATCATGGTAGCGCCGCTATCGGGCTCATCACTCTGGTGATCTTTACAGGGATACCAAATACTGGCTCCCAATCCCTGGCAGGCAACGCTCATCCATGGCCGTCCTTTCGCATCTTTCTGAAAAATCCAGCCACCATCCCATGGTGCACGCTTTGCAACTTTGGGGTTGCCGGTATACCGCAATGCCAGCGTTTGTATACTTCCTTTTTTCAGTGCCAATGGAATATTTATCAAGTAGGTATTACCGTCTCTTGTGTAAGAGAGTTTGGTATCACCCAAATAAGCTTTGTCTAATTCCATCGGCTCCTGCAGGTCAATCTGCATTTTCTTACCGGTTCCTATCACTTTAAAACGGATATCTACTTTTCCGTTAATGGTCTTCCTATCAAAATCGGGTTTAACCAAAATACTATAATGCATCACATCCCACCAGGTTCTGTTGGCGTTTAAGCTGCCCCTGAGTGTATCTGCGCGGGTAAATACTTCTTTGTTTTCGCCCAATTGTGCTTTGGTTGCTCCTTGAAAAAGGATACACAAACAGATCAATAATTTGAATTTTGCATTCATTGTTTAAAATTATGATATTCGGGCAGCATGGATGTCAATAATACCTTAAAACACCAACCCTTTGTCAAACATACAGTACCTGTACCGTATTTGCTATTTGTATTGGCAGGTTTTGTTTTGATGAGTTGTGGTAAACGGGCCTTATCCGATAAGCAGGTATTTTATTATAACGAAGCTACGGGTACTGCTACACTGGATCCGGCATTTGCCAAAAACCAATCCATTATGTGGCCTGTGCACCAGATCTATAATACCTTGGTGGAGATAGATAGTGGACTGAACATTGTTCCCTCTGTTGCTAAAAGTTGGGAAGTAAGTGCAGACAGGTTAACCTATACCTTTCATTTGCAACCGGGTATTTATTTTCATGATAATGAAGCATTCCCCAACGGCAAGGGCAGGTTGTTAACGGCAGGAGATGTTGCCTATAGTCTTCAGCGCATTATGGATAAGTCAACTGCCAGTAGCGGCGCCTGGATTTTTAATAACCGGGTAGATACCAGTAAAGGGTTTGTGGCGTTGAACGATTCTACTTTTCAGTTAACCCTGTTGCGGCCTTTTCATCCCATTATGGGTATTTTAAGTATGCAGTATTGCAGCATCGTTCCGAAAGAAGTTGTAGATAAATATGGAAAAGATTTTCGTCGTCATCCCTGTGGCACCGGTCCTTTTCAGCTGATCTCATGGGATGAGGGTGAGGCCATGATCCTGCATAAAAACAAAAATTATTGGGAGAAAGACAGCGCCGGAAACCGATTGCCTTACCTGGATGCTATTAAAGTGAGTTTTTTTGACAACAAAGCCACCGAGTTTCTGCAGTTCCGGCAGGGTGGACTAAGTTTTGTGAATGATATTGATGCCTCATTTAAAGATGAACTGCTGACCAAAAAAGGAGCGCTGCGCGAGCAATGGGCGGGAAAGATCATTCTAAATAAACATGCTTACCTCAACACGGAATACTTTGGCATTCTGGTGGATGAAAACAATCCGCTGGTAAAAAATACTGCTACGGGAAACAAAGCCATCCGCCAGGCGATGAACTATGCTATCAACCGCCGTCAGTTAATGATGTACATGCGAAACTCCATTGGCATACCTGCAGAAGCCGGTTTTGTACCCGGAGGCTTGCCATCGAAGAATACAGAATTTGTGAAAGGGTATTATTTTGATCCGGCACGGGCCAAACAATTACTGAAAGAAGCGGGCTACCCGGATGGCAAAGGCTTACCGGCCATCAAACTGCTTACCATTGGTATCTATGCAGATATTGCCAGTTTTGTTGCACGGCAGTTGGAAGAAGTAGGCATTCCCGTTCAGGTAGAAGTGATACAGAAGAGTTTGTTACTTGAGCAAACCGCTAAATCGCAGGCACTGTTTTTCAGGGGAAGCTGGATTGCCGATTATCCGGATGCCGAAAATTATATGGCCATGTTTTACAGCAAGAACCCTGCACCACCCAATTATACCCGTTATAAAAACCCCGCTTTTGATGTCTTATATGAAAAGGCATTACTGGAAAACAACGATACAGCGCGATACCAACTATACAGAGAAATGGATCAAATCGTTATTAACGATGCACCGGTAATACCCGTCTGGTATGATATGGCCATTCACCTGGTACAGCCCAATGTGAAGGGGTTTTATCCGAATGCGTTGAATTTGTTGGAATTGCGGAAAACATATTTTTCAAAGTAAAAAGTCAAAAGTCAAAAGTCAAAAAAATCACCTTTTGACTTTTGAATTTTGACTTTTGAATTCTCTAGCTTTTTTTCTTCAACTTATCCCTAAACACTTTTTCAAATTTCTCCAGTTTCGGTGCAATTACAAAACGGCAATAACCCTGGTTCTGGTTATCGTTATAATAATTCTGGTGATAGTTTTCAGCAGGATAAAAATTCTTGAAAGCTTCAATCGTAGTTACAATGGGTTTATCCCATGCACCACTTTTATCGAGCTTGGCTTTGTAGCTTTCAGCTTTCTGTTTTTGTTCCTCATTGTGGTAATAAATGGCACTGCGGTATTGCGGGCCAATATCATTTCCCTGCTGGTTCATCGTAGTTGGGTCATGGGTTTTCCAGAACACTTCCAGTAACTCATCATAACTTACTTTGGCAGGATCAAATACAATGCGTGCGAGTTCTACATGACCGGTATTTTTATCACATACCTGCTCATACGTAGGATTTTCAACAAATCCGCCACCGTAGCCGCTGATCACTTTATAAACGCCTTCAATTCTTTGAAAAAAAGCTTCGGTACACCAGAAACAACCTTCGCCAAATGTGGCCGTATCTGTTTTTACCCCGTTGGGGATGGGTTCATTATTCATAGCTGCTAATTTCTTGTCTGTTTTAGGTTGGGCACAGGCAGTAAAAGCCGTAGCCAACAGTAACATGGAAAACCAGGTTTTCATCAGTTTTATTTTTTTAAATGTACGACACTTAATTACTAACAGATTGACGAGGCGTTGGTTCAATCCTTACTTTGTTGTTAAAGCATAGCAATCTTTTAACAAGTTTAGAGAATGTAACCGCGAAGGCGGAAGGACGCAAGGGTACGCTAAGCGCTTAACGACACTTCGTGCCCTTGTGTCCTCGCGGTAAATAAAATACATCGATCACAGAAATGAGGTTTTGCTGAGATACAAGCTGCTCCATTACCTTTGCACCACTTAAAAAGAAAGGATCTGTATGCGTTTGTACCCGGAAACTGCCCCCTCGCAACTGGAATTTGATAAGGTAAAGGCATTGTTAACAGAACATGCCAAAACCGAATATGCCAAACAAAAGGCAGAGCAGCTCCGTATCCATACCCGTAAAGATTATATTGAACTGGAACTACAGCAAAGCAATGAATTCAAGCTGATATTGCAGCTGGGGCAATACTTTCCAAATGATTTTACGCAGAACATTGGTCGTGACATAAAACTACTATCCATTCCCGGCGCTTTATTAACCGGCGAACAATGGATGCCCATTCGAAAACTGGCGGAAAATATCAATTCCATATTCAGGTGGTTTGATACGGAGCGAAGAATTGCCTTTCCTGCTTTATCCAAAGTAATTGCCGGAACCTATTATGAGAAAGTAATCATTGAACTGATAGATGAAATACTGGATGAAAGTGGCAATGTAAAAGACAATGCTTCTGAAGATCTGCAAAAGATCCGCATGAGTTTGTACAAAAAAAGAAATGAGCTGCGCCGCGTGTTTGAGAAAGTAATTGCTAAACTGGCCAAAGCCGGTTATAGTGCTGATATCGATGAAAGTTTCAGCAATGGAAGAAGGGTAGTAGCCGTATTTTCAGAACACAAACGCCAGGTAAAAGGAATTCTGCATGGCGAAAGCGATAGCCGCAAAACTGCTTTTATAGAACCTGAGGAAACCATCGACCTGAACAACGCCGTATTTAGTCTCGAAAATGATGAGATCAAAGAAGTACAAAGAATTCTTCGTGAACTCACAGCGCGGTTATCAGTATATGCCCATTTGCTAAAACAATATCTCGACACAACAGGTGAATATGACTTTATCAATGCCAAAGCAAAACTAGCATTGGATATGAACGGACAGTTTCCATCTTTAACTGATAAGGCGCACATTCATTTAATAGATGCCTATCATCCCTTATTATATCTCTATAATAAAACATCAGGTAAAAAAACCATACCGGTTACCTTAACATTGGACGAGAAAAACCGCATACTCGTGATCAGCGGTCCGAACGCCGGAGGGAAAACGGTTACCATGAAAACAGTTGGACTAAACCAGCTAATGCTGCAAAGTGGCCTGCTGGTGCCGGTACACCCTGATTCGCAAATGGGCATTTTTAAACAACTCTTTATTCATATTGGCGATACACAGAATCTGGAGTTTGAACTGAGTACCTATTCCAGTCATTTGCTGCACATGAAATATTTCATCGAAACAGCCAATGGTAAAACCCTATTTTTTATTGATGAATTGGGTAGTGGAAGTGATCCTAACCTCGGTGGTGCATTTGCAGAAGTGATTATGGAAGAACTATCGCGCCGCCATTCTTACGGTATTGTTACCACGCATTACCTGAACCTGAAAGTAATGGCCAATCATACACAGGGCATCTTAAATGGGGCGATGCAGTTTGATGAAGTTCGCCTGCAACCCATGTATAAACTTATTGTTGGCAAGCCGGGCAGCTCTTACACATTTGCCATTGCTGAAAGAATTGGTTTACCGCAACACCTGATCAACCGCGCAAGAAAACTGGTGGATGAAGATCATTTTAAACTGGATCGTTTACTGAATAGCACCGAACAAGATCTGCAGCAACTGGACAAAGAGAAAAAAGAATTATCACGACTGGTAAAAGAGAATGAAAAACTAAAGAAAGAAATGGAACTGGTGATGGATAAAGAACGCCACCGCCAGCAGGTAGAGTTGTTGAAACAGCAGAATAAAATTGCCGAAGAAAGATTGGTGTATTTGAAAGATATGGAGCGTAAGTTAAAACAGATTGTACTCGACTGGAAGAAATCGGAAAACAAGAGCGATGTGGTAAAGAACCTGCAAAACATGCTCTTTAAAGGCAAGGAAGAAATTGTGGTAAACAAGCTGGCAAAAAAAGTAGATAAAAAATATAAAGAGCTCAACCAGAATATTGTGGTGGGCTCGCTGGTAAAACTGAAAAAGAATTACCAGGTAGGCGAGGTAAAAGAAATCCGCGGCAAACGGGCGATTGTGCAGGTGGGAGTTTTACCCATGAATGTGGATATTGCCGATCTTATCTCTGTTGAAAAACTGGAAGAACCGGTAACAAAGGAAGGTAAGCGAAATTAATCCTAAAAATCGTATTTACCGTTTCAAATAATAGGCTATCTAACCCGTGTTTTTGGAGCGTTCGTGTGCGGATGCTTCTTACATCAGGGGACTCTTTGGTGATATATTTTGGGCTGTAAAACACTAAGTATCTGAATCACAATTAATTAAGAAACAAGTTCATTTTATATAAAGAAGAGTATAAGAAATATAATTATCACTGAGGATTAGAAACATTTCCGATTGATGTGTTGTACCTTGTAATAGTAAAAAAGTAATTAATAATGCTATCTGTAAATCTCAAATCTTCTACGCACTTTGTGGCTTATATTTTAATTGTAATGTTGTCATTTGTTCGATGTGAAGGTGAAGGAAAAGTAATACCCGAAGAGGACATTCACATGTCAAGAAAAGATAGTATAGAAGTTAAAAATAAGGCTAATTCTAATGCATTAATTATGCAATTCAATGCTGTTTCTGGATGGGATACTCTAAATAATTTTTCATATCAGATAACCGAGATTTTTGAAAATAAAGACAAAAATTTTTCTTTTGAAGGGTTTATTGGAGATATAGCTAAAAATGATAGTTTATTTATTGTAAAAATTCATGGAGGCTTCTCTGCTTATTTTAACGATTATCTATTGGAATTAGAGATTACACCATCTGAATTTGTGAAATTAGAAAAACAGATAAACCCCTCCAACTTACGCAGTGGGGTATTTATTTTTAAACCAATAAAACTATTCAACACCTACCCAGAACTTTCTTCTGAAAAAAATGGAGATGATGATACTCAATTGACATATGATTTTTCACAAAGATTAATGCGAATAAAAGGGAAAATGATAGACTACTATTTGTTTGAGATAGATGAATAATATGAATAAACTGATTAAAGGTCTGATAGCTGTCATATTGATAGGCTGTTTTTTTAAAATGCCCTACGGTTACTTCCAATTTGTTCGCATTTCCGTATGTATTGGGTTTATTTGGTTAGCAAACAGTGAATACAAAAACAGAAGAATAGTACTAACTATTAGTTGCATAGTATCAGCTTTATTATTCAACCCAATATATAAGATATACTTTAATCGTGCAGTATGGAATAAAATAGACCTTTTCTTGGCAATATTACTTTCTATATGGCTTGTTACTGATTTCCTGCCTTTACAAAAAGTGAATACGAAAAGGCATAAATAATTTTATGTATGAATAAAAACACAAAGAAGATTATTTCGAAAGAAATACTTATTTTTTTATCGGTACTTATATTATCTGTATTATTTTTTTTGGGACTATATGCATATAATTATCGTCAAAACTCGGAAATAATTAGATTAACCGATAATATTAAATTCAAAGAAAAAGAAGCTAATAATTTAAATATTGATTTTGATTATAAGCAGAGAAACCAGCAATGGTTCTTTGAAAAAATGAGTAATTATTATTCTAACATTGGAGAAAATAAATATATCAACTCCAAAGATGTTTTATGGAAGTATTTCACTGATAATTTTGAAAAAGAAACTTTAGAAACCTGGAATACCATTAGTGAAGTAAATAAAAATAATGTCTACCTTGATAAGGTATATTTTTCATCATTAGAGGAGTTGAAATACTTTATAACTAGCAAATCATTTTCTGAAAAGGATATAAGTAATAATCAGAAAGCTAAAGAAATTTTAAATGAAGTTAGGGTATTAAACGTCGACTTGGCAGCTTTGTATAAATCACTAATTCCGTTGGACAAACAAAGGAACTTTAGCATAAACCTACTTTTTGTACTATTATGTGTTTTTTTCGTTATGCGATACTTGTTTTATTTAATAAAATGGTGTTTCAAAAATTTAAGAGAATAAATTACAAGAACAATTTCGGCTAGTCTGAATTAGAGTCCGCCTGACCATGCCATTGTTTGAATTTATTTCGCAAATACAGTCGCATGGACACAATAGTAATACTGAAAAGCCCGAACCCCTTTATGGCCTTTCAACCAGTTTGAGATACTTAATTTGGGTAAAATCCATTCTTTTTTTGGTAGATAGGCCGCCACACTATTATTTTGCACCCGGAGAGTTGGCAGAGTGGTCGATTGCGGCAGTCTTGAAAACTGTTGACTGTAACAGGTCCTGGGGTTCGAATCCCTAACTCTCCGCACCACAACCAATTGCTTATAAAGCCCGCTTAGTACAAGCGGGCTTTTTTGTAGAATCAGTTACCTTTTCTATATGAAGCGTATAACCCTGCATACCATTGGTAACATAGGCTTCCTAATCACCGCCATTTTCTCCCCCTGTTGTTTCCCCTTATTGGGTATTGGGTTAACTGCATTGGGTTATGGTAGTTTTGAATTATTTGGTGGTTGGACGATGTATGTTTTTGAGGGATTTGTTGCTTTGTCATTGGTGGGTCTCTTTATTTCTTACCGGCAACACAGGTGCCTATATCCATTACTAATGGCCATTACTGGAGCAGCTTTCATTTTTTATAGTTACCATTTTATTGATGCGGATTATTGGACCTACCTGATGTATGCAGGCATGGCATTGGTTACCATCGCATCCGTTTACAATATCTACCGAACACGTTTACATAAAAAACAAACAGTGATCATCTCGCAATCCATCATTACCTGCCCGACTTGTGGCCATGCAACAGAAGAAACCATGCCGGTAAATGCCTGCCAGTATTTTTATGTATGTCCCCACTGCCAAACAAGATTACAACCCAAAGAAGGTGATTGCTGCGTGTTCTGCAGTTATGGAACGGTTGTTTGTCCGCCAATGCAGCTGGGGGAGGATTGTTGTGTGTAAGGATAGCTGCAAGCCTTTCGCTATAAGCTTTTTTAAAATGCCTCACCCAGGCTAAACATCAATGTGCGGTAGCCTTTGCTAAAAGCGTAGTCAATGCCGATATTGGTATTGGAGCCCTTATTAAACTTAATACGCAAACCCGCACCGGCAGCGGGATGCCAGGCTTTTAATAAACTTCCTGATCCACTTACAGTATTGATATTGGCAAACACCACAAAACCAAACAAACCATTCTGCGTAATATCACGCCGGTATTCGGTTTCGGCATATAAAAGCGTTTTACCTCTGTATCGGTTCTGGTCTATGCCTCGGCCCGAACGATCGTAAGGATCGTAGCCAATACTGGGCAGATCAAGATAGGGAACACCGTCATCAAAAACCGTCCACAAATAACTCCAGAACGCCAATGTATTTTGTTGCCGCTCATTCGCCGGATTCATAGAAACATATTTACGCAAATCGAGGTACAGCGAATGCCAACTGTTATTACTACCCAATATGGATGGATTGATCCTGTAAATAAGATTGGCATAGGCACCGGGTAATGGATTGAGGGAATTGTTTCTTGTATCGTACAAGGCATTTAAACTGATGCCTGAAGAAAATGAATTACTGCCGGTACCATATTGATAACCTGTAAACTGTGCAAGGTTATAGACAGAATCCTCGGTTCTAATGTTCAACCGATAATCCAGGTGATAGCCGAGTCCTGCAAAAAAATAGGGCTTAATGCGTTTGAGTGCATTCTGGTAAAACCGGATATATTTATAATACACCAATAATTTTTCATCATTGGTATGATCAGATCCCAAACCCCATGTGTATTGAGGGTAGTATAAAAAACGTGTGTCGCCCTGTACCGTTAATTTATTATCAGGTAGCCAGATGCTGGTTCTGAGTGGTAATCCGAAGCGACCATCAAAATTCCAGTAAGGGGCAAATGTGGCACTGGACAGGTTGGTGGTTTTGCGCGGACCTAAATACGTACCCGCCGTGGTACTGGTGATGAGTGCATTGCCATTTCCGCCGGGAACAGTGGTACTGAATGGCAGGAAGGAAAAATATATTTTTTGTTTGCCTTTCGATTTGATGGTTTGATCACGTATGCGTAACCATTTCTTCACAATATCAATCAGGTCTGTCTGGTAGGCAGTGTCTTTACTAATGTTTTTTTCGGGTATGATGGACGAAGCATCTTGTGCAGTGGCAGCAACAGGTAAACAAAAAATAAGCAGCAGTAAATACCTGTACATATAGAATAAGATGTTTCTGACAAAGATGAAACAGAAAATGCTGTTGGATTTACATTCCACGATAAAAGACTTGCATTATTTACATAAAATGAAGAAATAAGACGGAATGCGAACAACCTCTGCAATAGGTAATGTATAAAGTTAAATAAATGCAGCATTTGGCCGCAGATTCGCAGAGTAAAATAATCTGCGAATCTGCGGCTAAAATTTCTGATTACCCTACGATATATTTAAAATGATATACTGTTCACAGATACAGCTAAATAGTCGTTAAGCATTTAACAGCATTGGATGAATGATTCCAGCTTGTCATGCTTTGGTAAAATCAAACGATATATTCTGAAAAGAGTCGTGTACCTAACATTTGTCATGTTTTAAAAATACACCCGCCGATACCTTTGTGCAGCATTTAATCATCAGCCATGCACAATGAAATTCTTTCTTTATTACACAAATATGATCAACCCACACCTAGGTATACCAGTTATCCAACAGTACCTTATTGGGATTTTGATACCATGACGGTGGATAGCTGGAAACAGTCTGTGGTAAATACGTTTCTTTCAGAAAATGGAGAATTGTGTTTGTATATCCACCTGCCTTTTTGTGAGAATATGTGTACGTTTTGCGCATGTAACAAAAGGATCACGGTTAACCATGCAGTAGAAGAACCATACATAGCTGCGGTATTAAAAGAGTGGCATATGTACCGGGCATTGTTACCCACAACACCCGTGATCAAAGAAATACACCTGGGTGGAGGTACACCTACTTTTTTTAGTCCTGAAAATCTGGTAACACTCATCAATGGTATTACCAAAGATGCTATTGTGCACAAGAACCATGCATTTAGTGTAGAAGTACATCCCAATTATACCAATGAAGAACATATCAAACAACTGGCATCGGTTGGGTTTAACCGCATTAGTTTAGGTGTGCAGGATTTTGATCCCAAAGTTCAGTTCGTCATCAACCGAAACCAGACCTATGAGAAAACAAAAGAAGTGGTTGATTGGGCGAGGAAATACAAATACACCAGCATCAATATTGATCTGGTATATGGATTGCCACACCAAACCGTGACCAGTGTTGAGCATACGATCGCATTGATCAAAGGCTTTATGCCGGATAGAATTGCTTTTTATTCTTATGCTCATGTGCCATGGAAAAGTAAAGTGCAACGAAGGTATTCAGAGGCCGATTTACCAGCAGCAAATGAAAAATGGGAAATGTACCAACGCGGCAGGGAATTACTGGAAGCCGCTGGTTTTTCCAGTATTGGCATGGATCATTTTGCCCTTTCTGATGATGCCTTATTTACCGCAGCCAAAGCAGGTAACCTGCACCGAAATTTTATGGGCTATACCACCACAAAATCAAAACTGATAATTGGACTGGGGGTTTCCAGTATCAGTGATGCATGGACGGCTTTTGCGCAAAATGAAAAAGAAGTGGAAGCATACGAAGAAAAAATCAGCAGAGACGAATTTCCGCTCGTGCATGGTCATTTACTGAATCAGGAAGATCTGCTTATCCGACAAAAAATTCTGCAACTAATGTGCAGGAACGAAACCCGATTGGATAATCCTTTATTAGATCCAGCATTTGTAAAAGCCGCTTTTTGCAAACTAAGCGAATTAGAAGAAGATGGGTTAGTAGTACTTGATGGAAGAAAGATTTCGGTAACCACCAAAGGGATGTCATTCATTCGAAACATCAGCGCAGCCATTGATGCGCAATTGTGGCGAAAACAAATTGGTACCCATACTTTTAGTAAAGCCATATAGGCTAGCGGCAAACTTGCTAATGTCAGCCGCAGAGAGTTTACTAACTATAAGTGTTGTGCTATTAAAATCAACAATCATAGCGATCTTTGCGCATACTCTGCGGGCTTTGCGTTACTGCTTTACCTTTTGAGTATCGCAAGGAGCGCAAAGAATCGCAATGAACGCAAGAAAGCATTATACGGTAACTATAGCAGCTTATATTACTATTAGATTACTCCAGGGATTAGTGTTTCACAAACACCGTAATGCAAGTTCCCCTGCCGGGCTGGCTATCTATGGTTAACACGCCATTAATAGACGCCGCTCTTTCGCGCATACTGCTTAAACCGGCATACTGTTCTCTGGTTTCAGGGATAAAACCTTTTCCATCATCTTCAATAGTAAGCAGGGTGCCGCCGTTTTTTTCATCAAGACTGATCTTTACTTTATTGGCACTGGCATGGTACATGATATTGCTGAGTGCTTCCTGACAAATGCGGAAAAAATCAATTTTTATTTCTAATGGAAGATTGGCTTCATTGTGGTTGTTTTCAAAAACACAATCAATCCCATTCAGTATGGAAAACTCTTTGCTATGAAATTCAAGTGTGGCATCCAGTCCACTCTCTTCAATCAAAGTAGGACTGATAGAGAAGGTGATTCTTCTAATGGTATTAATAAGCAGTTCGCTGATTAAAGATGCGTGTTGGATTCTTTTTTTAGAGGCTTCGGATAAATTGGGTTCTTTAAGGCCTATCCAGTCAACATCCATTTTTACAACCGAAGCCAGTTGGGCCAGTTCTTCATGCAGTTCACTGGCAAGGTATTTTCTATCCTGTTCAATACTGGTTTTAAAATGATTGGCTAGCCCTTTGAATTTTTCAAATTTGTGGGCAATTTCTTTTTGACTGTTCTTCTTCTCCGTAATATCTTTTGCGATCCCAAACACCACTTCATCATCTGCAAAATAGATGGAAGTCCATTCCAGCCAAACCAGTGAACCATCTTTTTTCACATAACGGTTTTCGAAATTGAGCAGGTTGGTTCCGTTAAGCACATTCACCCTGCTTTGCCGGGTAATTTCTTTGTCCTCTTCGTATACAAACGAATCAATAGGTCTGCTTAATAATTCATCGAGGGTATAGCCTAATGTATCCTGTACAGACTTATTCACTTTTTTAAAAAAACCATTTCTGCCTGCTATACAAACCAGGTCTGGTGTCATTTCAAAAAAAGTGGACACCTTGAGTTGAAAGTCTTCCAATTGTTTATTATTTCGGGTTTAAATATAAACAAAAATACAACAGAACTATTGGCAAGTGCCGCAATATATGCGTCAATTAACCCTTACCATCCAATACCATAATCCTCGCCATTATTGCTGCTGCCACCCCATAAACTTCCATGCTTCCAGTCAAAATAAATGGCATTAATAGGGCCACTGGTGCGTTCGCCCACCGTAACCTTGTAACCCATTTTGCTTAATTCATTCCGGATATTTTCAGGGGTAAGGCTTGATACAATGATGTTTCCCGCTTTGGGTTTACGGTCAGACAGTTTGGTTCCGCCTAAGGATAACCACAATTGATTGGTATTGATATTGGCCGCTTCTGTTGCCTGTTGCACAGTCATATTAAATTCAACCATGTTCAGAAAAAACTGTAACAGGTTTTGGTCTTGTGTATCGCCGCCCTGCACACCAAAACATAAAAAAGGTTTATTGTCTTTTAGTGCAAGGGTAGGTGTTAAGGTTACCCTTGGGCGCTTACCCGGCTCCACTACATTAAACGGATCAATGGCGGCATCGAGTACAAAACTCTGCATACGCTGACTCATGCCCACACCGGTTCTCCCTGCAATACAAGCCGGTAACCAGCCACCACTGGGCGTGATGGAAATAACCCAACCCGAGGTATCTGCCGCTTCAACAGAAGTAGTTCCCCGTAAAAGCCTGTCAGTATATTGTTCCTCTGCCAATGCCAACGCAGCACGATCTGCTGTATTCAGCATGGTTTGATCATGCTTCGGAATAGCCGATCCGGAGGCGGAACCAGAATCAGATAAAATCGCGTGTTCTTTTAATAAACTGAGATAAGGATTTGTTTTTCCTTCAAAAGGATAAGGGTCTCCGGGTGCGGCATGGGCATCATTTCTGTCAAAGCCAATCAGCTTAGCTCTTTCTTTTGCATAAGCTTTGCTCAACAAGCCTTTCATCGGTTCTTCCGGTGGAAAATAAGGATCGCCATAGTAAAAATCACGGTCTGCAAAACTCAGGTTCATGGTTTGATAAATGGTATGCAGGTATTTACTGCTATTATATCCCATTTTCTTAAGGTCAAAATTCTCCAGTATGTTTAATGATTGTAGCAATACGGGGCCTTGTGTCCATTGCTGCAATTTGTACACCTCAATGCCTTTGTAATTGGTATGCAGCGGTTCTTCAAAAACAGGTTTCCAACGGGCAAGGTCTTCTTTGGTAATCAGTCCGCCCTGTTCTTTGCTGGCTCTCACAAATTCATCTGCAATATCTCCTTTGTAAAAGCGGTCAAAAGCAGCCATAATGGCTTCTTTGCGGCTCTTACGATTCTTTAAAGCATTCTGTTCTGCTTCCACCAGTTTGGTTAGTGTGGCCAGCAGGTCTTTCTGTACAAAAATTTCACCGGCTTCCGGTGCTTCTCTTTTTTCACCTGCATGTGTTAGAAATACTTTGGCAGAGTACGGCCATTGTTTCAGCATCTCTTTATTTTTCTCAATGCTATTGGCGGTTTGTGCCTCAATAGGATAGCCCGCTGCCAATTGCATAGCCGGCAACATTACTTCTTTCAAACTCATGGTACCAAACTCAGACAGCAGGTAGCATAGTCCGCCAACAGTACCCGGTGTTGTTGCCGCCAATGGGCCGTATTCAGGAGGGAAACTATATCCTTTGCTTTTAAAAAAATCAACAGTGGCGCCGGTTGGGGCTACACCCATGGCATTTAAAGCAATTACTTTTTTTGTTTTAGGATTGTAGATAAGGGCCTGTGTTTCTCCACCCCAGCTTAATACATCCCACATGGTACAGGTAGCGGCAAGCATGGCGCAGGCGGCATCTATGGCATTGCCCCCTTTTTGAAAGATCATCGATCCCGCAGTAGCGGCCAATGGTTTACCGGTTATGGCCATCCAGTTTTTACCATGTAAAGGTGGTTTTTGTGTGGGTTGCGCAAAAACGACTGCATGCAGCAGCAACAAGCAAATGCCGGGAAATACAAATCTCATGTTACTTATTTTAATCAGCTATGAAGGGATAAAACACAAAACTAAAGATAGTATCAAAAAAACATTGCGGAACAGTGTAAAATATTATCACACCGATGGGGATAAAACAAACGCAGCTATTATATCACTTTTCGAAGGCGCAAAAGTGATTTTACATAATTGGAGTAAGTATATTTTGGTTTTGAAAAGACATTCTTATTTGAAGAACTGATCGAAAAAATCGCATTGAGTATTTTGGTTTCTTTCATCCCGCTTTTTTTCATAAAAATGTCATTTTTTTAACGATACAAAAATGTATCCTTTATCTGACAAAAAATTACACAATCGATCCTGATCCTTGTACCATTCACGCATTTGAAGCATCAAGCCAACACAGCGTAACAGATAGTACAGGAAGGAAACAGCAGAAAGCCTGTACGCTACATCCATTTATCCTTTCTGTTATCTTTCAATACAGATTGGCCTTTACCTTTGCCCGAAACAGGCAAACCATTGAAGCATCTCTCGGCCCTTAATAAATATTTCTGGAAGTATCGCAAACGTTTTTTCATCGGGATTTTTTTCGTGATGGCTTCCAATTATTTTGCCGTTCTGGCGCCGCAGGTTACCGGTTTTGTGGTAAACCAGGTGCAACAGCGGTTACCGGGAGCCCGACCACCGGTTACACGTCCCATACACGACCAATTAGTGAACTGGTTCATCAATACCATGCAATCGGGCCAATTCAGTTTTGGATGGCTGATCGCTATTTGCAGTTTGACCATATTGGGATTGGCCATTATCCGCGGCATTCTGATGTTTTTTATGCGGCAAACCATTATTGTAATGAGCCGGCATATTGAGTTTGACCAGAAGAACGAAATTTTTCAGCACTACCAGCAACTGGATACGCATTTTTATAAAACCCATAGTACCGGCGATCTCATGAACCGTATGACGGAAGATGTAAGCCGGGTAAGAATGTATTCCGGGCCGGCCATTATGTACCTGATCAACCTGATTTCACTCATCGGTTTTTGTGTGGTGAATATGCTTCGCAAAGATGTGCATCTGACCTTGCTGGTATTGGCGCCATTACCCATTCTGGCCATTACCATTTACCTGGTAAACAGTGTGATCAATAAAAAGAGTGAAAAAATTCAGGCATTGTTATCAGACCTTACCACCAATGCACAGGAATCTTTTTCAGGGATACGAGTGATCAAATCCTTTGTACAGGAAAAAGCCATGTTTGGTTTCTTCCAGAAAAACAGTGAGGAGTACAAAAAAAATGCAGTGGGATTGGCCAAAGTAGAAGCCATTTATTTTCCCAGTATGGCATTGATGATTGGTTTAAGCACACTATTGACCATAATGGTAGGAGGTATGCAGGCATTGGAAGACAGCAGTAAAGTGGGATTGATTGTAGAATTTGTAATCTATATCAACATGCTTACGTTTCCCGTAAGTGCCATTGGCTGGACAGCCAGTATGATACAAAGAGCCGCTGCATCGCAAAAAAGATTGAATGAATTTCTGGATACAAAACCAGTGATCGCCAATGTTGAAAATCCTTTGGTGGTAACGGTTTCGGGTGATATTGTATTTGACCATGTGAATTTTACTTATCCGCATACAGGTATTAAAGCATTACAGGATTTTACGCTTCGCATCAAAAAAGGAGATAAAATATTATTACTGGGCAGAACCGGCAGTGGTAAATCAACATTAGCGCAGCTATTGCTCCGCTTTTACGATCCCAATACGGGTGCGATACAAATAGGCGGAAATGATATCAGGAATATAGAGGTAAAGACCCTTCGGGAACAGATCAGTTATGTGCAGCAGGATGTATTTCTTTTCAGCGATACAGTAAGTGATAACATCAGCTTCGGATTGGCAACAACCGCCTCACAGGAAACCATAGAGCAGGCGGCCGCTTTCTCAAGTGTACACAAAGAGGTGAAAGGTTTTGGAAATGGCTATGATACCATGATAGGAGAGCGGGGCGTAACTTTAAGTGGTGGACAGAAGCAGCGCATCTCCATTGCACGTGCCCTTATTAAACAACCGGAGATCATTGTATTTGATGATTGCCTGAGTGCAGTAGATGCGAAAACTGAAAATGAGATCATTGGAAATCTGTATCGATACCTGCACGACAAAACCGCTGTCATCATAACGCATCGTATCTTTTCCTCCTTTCCATTCAATAACATCATCGTACTCGATAATGGCCAACTGGCCGAACAGGGAACACACGAAGAGCTCATGGCCATCAATGGTTATTATGCGGAATTGTACCGGCTGCAGTTAACGGAAGAGATGTCTGAGAAGTCAGAAAGACTGTAAGTTGGAAAGACCGGAAGATGATCCACTTTCTGACTTTTCGACTTCAGGACTTTACCGACTTTATCTCTTTCTGCTAAAATTTTGGTAATTATAAAACATCCCTATATTTGTGACACTTAAAAGGATTATAAACCCAAAACTATTCAACTGTGGCGTACGAGAACAACGACAAAAAAATGGAAAGTGTTTACAGCAAACGGATCAGGGCCGGAAAGAGAAGAACCTATTTTTTTGATGTAAGGGCAACCCGCGGCAATGATTATTTCCTCACCATTACCGAAAGCCGCAAGCGTTTTGACGATAATGGTTACGACAGACACAAGATCTTTCTGTACAAAGAAGATTTCAATAAATTTATTAAGGCCTTAGGTGAAGCGATTGATTATGTGAAGACCGACCTGATGCCTGATTTTGATTTCGATGCATTCAACCATGAATACAATGAAGGTGAAGGAGAAGGTGGTGAAGGGTATGTAAAACCCGAAAGAGAAGCCATTTCTGCTGAAGTGGAAGTAACTGCAGCCCCTTCATTGGCTGAAATTGAAGCATCAGAAACAGCTGAAGTAGTTATCGCAGCTCCAGTAGCTGTTGAAGCTCGTGCCGCCTCCGCTGAAACCAGCGGTGATAACCTGGCTTCTGAGGAAGTTGATAAATGGTAATCTGTATAAACTGTTTTATAAAAAGAAAGCCGCTGAATCAGCGGCTTTCTTTTTATAATGTTTTCAGCATCCAGATATCACAACCGTTGTGTCCCGAATTACCCATTGGGCCATTCAGATAAGCAAAACCGAATTTCTCATACACGCTTACCGCTTTTTTTAATTCAGGCATCGTTTCAAGATACACAGATGTGTAGCCGTTTTCCGCAGCTGTTTGTAAACAATGATCAATCATGCGCCTGCCCAAACCCATCCCACGGGAAGCAGGTGAGAGGTACATCTTTACCAGCTCACAGGTACCGTTGGGTAAGCCTTCTGTGGGAAAAATGCCGGCACCACCTAACAGTATCCCTTCTTCTTCAGCGATAAAATAAGCACTGTTGGGTGTTGACTGAAACAATTCATACAAATGATCGGTAGTATCATCAAAATATACCGTGCCCGGCCGGTTGGCACCAAATTCTTCCAGGCTTCGCCGGATGATATTGGCCATGGCTGCATTATCGGTGGGTTGAATAGGGCGTATGGTGATGCTGTTCATAATTATATAACGTCATTTCGAACGCAGTGAAACGGAGTGAGAAATCTGCTAATCGATTTGCAGATTTCTCCTCGTACCTCGTCGAAACAACGGGTTATTTTTTAAACGCTTTAAATGCATTGATCAATCCATTGGTAGAGGAATCATGCGATACCACCGAAGCAGTATCGATGAGTTCAGGCAAAATCTGGTTGGCCAGTTGTTTGCCCAGCTCCACACCCCATTGATCAAAACTGAATATATTCCAGATCACACCCTGTACAAAAATCTTATGCTCATACAAAGCAATCAGGCTGCCCAATGTATAGGGATTGATCTCTTTTACCAGGATGGAATTGGTAGGTTTATTGCCTTCGAATATTTTAAAAGGAGCCAGTTTTTTGATCTCGTCTTCTTTTTTATCGGCTTTCATCATTTCCACTTTTACCCCATTCTCCGATTTGCCATTCATCAACGCTTCGGTTTGTGCAAAAAAGTTAGAGAGCAGTTTAACGTGGTGGTCGCCAATGGCATTATGGCTATTGGCCGGCGCAATAAAATCGCAAGGTATCATACAGGTTCCCTGGTGTATTAATTGGTAAAAAGCGTGTTGACCATTGGTGCCGGGTTCTCCCCAAATCACCGGGCCTGTGGCATAATTGACAGGGTTACCACTGCGATCAATACTTTTTCCATTGCTCTCCATATTACCCTGCTGAAAATACGCGGGAAAGCGATGCATGTACTGGTCGTATGGAAGAATGGCCTCGCTTTGC
Source organism: Chitinophaga pinensis (assembly GCA_943372845.1). GTDB lineage: Bacteria > Bacteroidota > Bacteroidia > Chitinophagales > Chitinophagaceae > Sediminibacterium > Sediminibacterium pinensis_K. Next base: position 143,837 of record CALSAD010000001.1, read on the forward strand.
GCACCAAAAAAATTAGTGTACCAGATACCGATCAATGCCATCAGTACCGGAACATTCTTATCAAACTTTTCTTTTCTAAAATGCTCATCCACACTGAAAGCACCTTTTAGCAATGCCTCAAAGTTATTGTAGCCAATGGTGAGTGCCACAGATAAACCTATCGCACTCCATAAAGAGTAACGTCCACCAACCCAATCCCAGAATTCAAACATGTTGGCCTTGTCTATGCCAAATGCGGTTACTTCTTTTTCATTGGTACTTAATGCCGCAAAATGTTTGGCAATCTGTTTTTCATCTTTTGCAGATTCCAGAAACCAGGCACGTGCAGTATGTGCATTGGTCATGGTTTCCTGTGTGGTAAAGGTTTTAGAAGCTACCAAAAACAAAGTTTCTTCTGCATTCACTTTCTTCAGTGTTTCTGCAATATGTGTTCCATCAACATTGCTTACAAAAAAAGTTTCAATCCCTTCTTTCCAATAGGGGCGAAGTGCTTCTGTTACCATATAAGGCCCCAGGTCACTACCGCCAATACCAATGTTTACAATGTATTTGATCTTTTTTCCGGTATAGCCTTTCCATTTGCCGCTGTGTACCTGTTCACAAAAATCTTTCATGTGATCCTGCACTTTGCGAATGCGGGGCATGATATCTTTTCCCTCTACCAGAATGGCCGTATCAGAAAAATTGCGAAGAGCCGTATGCAATACGGAACGCTGTTCAGTTTCGTTGATCTTGATGCCGGCAAACATATCATGAATGGCATCTTTCAATTGGCAGTCCTCTGCCAGCTGCAACAATAACTGCAGGGTTTTCTGGTTGATGATATTCTTGGAATAATCGAAAAGAATGTCTTCCAGGCGTATCGAAAATTTTTGAAACCGATTGGTATCCGCAGCAAAAAGGTCGCGCATGTGCCTGCGACTCATTTCTTCTTCATGGTGTTTCTTCAATAAAAACCAGGCCTGTGTATTCGTGGGGTTAATTCTGGGTAGCATAGCTGTGCTGATTATCTTTCTGTTCTTTTATAACTTGTTGATGACATCAATGGTTCTGGCTACATCAGCTGGATGGATATCGAGATGAAGTACAATCCGTATTTGTTTGGGAGATATGGCCATAACGATAATATCCTGCTCTTTCAGTTTGGCAGCCAGTGCGGGGGCACTGTATCGTCCTGTCACTTCAAAAATAATGATATTGGTTTCAACGGGCAATATTTCTCCTACAAAATCTTTACCTACCAATGCCGCAGTGATCTGCTGCGCATGGGCATGGTCTTCGGCCAGTCTGGCTACATGGTTTTCCAATGCATATATACCGGCTGCGGCCATAAAACCGGCCTGCCGCATACCACCACCAAATAGTTTACGGATCCGACGTGCTTTTTTAACCAGTTCTTTTGTACCGATCAGTACACTGCCTACCGGCGTGCCCAAACCTTTGCTTAAACAAATGGAAATGGAATCAAATACTTCTCCGTATTGCCGGCAGGTTTCATTTTTTGCAACAAGGGCATTGAATAAACGGGCACCATCCAGATGTAACTTTAAATTATTTTGTAAACAAACTTCTTTAATTGCCTGTATATCAGCAAAATCATAACAACTACCGCCGCCACGATTGGCTGTATTTTCCAATGAAACGAGGGTGGTTACAGGTTTATGCACATCATCGGGATTGATATTTTCTATCACCTGATCTGCCGTAATTCTTCCACGATTACCATCTAATAACCGAACCGATGCTCCGGAATTGAAAGAAATACCACCACCTTCATATTGATAGATATGCGATAATTTTTCACAGATCACTTCATCTCCGGGCTGTGTATGGCATTTGATGGCGATCTGATTGGTCATGGTGCCACTAGGACAAAAAATGGCCGCTTCCATACCAAAAAGGGTAGCGCTCATGGCTTCTAACTGGTTAATAGAAGGGTCTTCGCCGAAAACATCATCCCCAACAGGGGCTTTGAACATCGCATCCAACATGGCAGGAGTAGGGCGGGTAACCGTATCCGATCGAAAATCTATCATATTTTGCGAAGATAACTGGAAACCAAAGTTTTCTGTACTTCTGTACAACGATAATTTATACAGATTCTTTGCGAAACACTGCGTTTTTTTGCCCATTCCGGTAAGTTTTTCCACAAAAACTGGCATAATTCGATGTTGCAACGTACCTTTGCAGGCTTCTGGAAGGACTATACCAAATTTTACGATTTTCTTTACAGCGTTTGTAAAACATTTGGAGTCTTAAAGACGTTTACCATATAAACCCGTTATTATACATGAGGCAGCTCAAGATCGCAACCCAGATTACCAATAGAGATTCACAAGCCGTTGAGAAGTATCTGCAGGAAATTTCGAAGATCCCGATGATCACACCAGAAGAGGAAACCACCCTTGCCCAAAAAATTAAAATGGGCGATCAAAGGGCATTGGATAAACTGGTTCAGGCTAACCTGCGTTTTGTGGTATCGGTTGCTAAGCAATACCAGCACCAGGGTTTATCATTGAGCGATTTGATTAATGAAGGAAACCTCGGATTGATTAAAGCTGCACAACGTTTTGATGAAACCAAAGGGTTTAAATTCATTTCATATGCAGTATGGTGGATTCGTCAATCCATTCTGCAGGCGTTGGCCGAGCAGGGAAGGCTGGTTCGTTTACCACAAAATAAGATCGGTACCTACAACAAAGCCAACAAAGCTTACATGGCTTTTGAACAGGAACATGAGCGTGAGCCATCAACCGAAGAACTCGCCGAGATTTTGGAAATGAGCGAAACCGAAATCAACAATATCTTCCAAAGCAATACACGTCATACCTCATTGGACGCTCCGGTACACGAAGCTGAAGATGTAGCTATGGGCGATTTGTTGGAAGGTAGCGACGATACGGATGAAGATGTGATGAAAGATTCCCTTCGTGAAGAAATTCGCAGGGTACTGAAATCGTTGAGTCCACGTGAAGCCGAGATTGTAAACGCCTATTTTGGATTGGATGGTGAGAACGGTGTAACCATTGAGCAAATTGGAATGAAATATGATCTGACCAAGGAACGTATCCGACAGATTAAGGAAAGAGCGATTAAGCGTTTGCAGAAAGCACGCTACAGCAATGCGTTGAAAGCTTATTTAGGATAAAACTTTACGAAACTTTTGATACAGCCTCTCTGTTTGTGCAGAGGGGCTTTTTTATGTGTATCCATCTTTGCTCAAAGGAAAATTAACCTCCCCGTCCATATCCCGGCTTTTGCCGGAATTGGACACCCCTCCTTGCTGCGCAAGGAGGGGAAATCGTAAAAAACTCACTTATTATTAAATCTTATTACCCGGATACCCGGAACTTACTACTTACCACCTTACCTAACTTTTAACGGTTTCCGATGTTATATCTACATAATTTTGCATCATGAAAAAATGGGGTGGTATCATATTGGGTTTGGCTATGTTGATGTCTTGCGAAAAAACACTCGATATTCAGCCCGATGTACAAACGCCTAAACTGGTGGTAGAAGCACAGATTGAAAGCGGCCAAACACCCATTGTGGTGCTATCCAGATCACTCAACTATTTTTCCAGTATCGATTCAGCTTCACTGAATGACTCCTATGTGCATGCAGCTAATGTTTCTTTATCTGATGGCACCAAATTGGTTCCCCTGAAAGAGTTTACGGTTCCTTTGCGCGGTGGTTACTTTTTTTATTACTATAGCACTTCACAAACCAGTCCGGCAACATCGATGGTGGGCGCTACGGGTAGAAAGTATACCCTGACAATAGAAACAGGCGGACAGGTTTACACAGCCACTACCAATATCCCAACGCTCACCAAAAAAATCGACTCGCTTTGGTGGAAAAAAGCGCCTAATAATCCGGACACCACTAAAGTGGTACTTATGTCGCGCATAACTGATCCGCCGGGTTATGGTAATTATATCCGCTATTTTACCAGCGCTAATAACAAAGATTTTAATCCCGGTTTGAACAGTGTTTTCGACGACCAGATCATCGATGGAAAAACCTATGATGTTCAGGTTGATCAGGGTGTGTTTAAGAATGAGAAAGTGGAATTTGAAGATTACGGATATTTTAAAAGAGGAGATACGGCCACGGTTAAATTCTGCAATATTGATAAAGCCAGTTATGATTTCTGGAGAACATGGGAATTTACATACCGATCGGTTGGAAATCCCTTTTCCACGCCCGGAAAAGTATTGGGCAATATCAGCAATGGTGGCTTAGGCTCATTTTGTGGCTATGCAGTACAATACAAAAGTCTGATTATCCCCAAATAAACCGGTATTGTGTAAAATCAAAGATGGATAACTGCAAGGGAATGATATTTTTGTTCGTCTAAATTATAAACAAGAAGTATGGCAACTGAGGCTACAGAAAAAGTTCACGTTTTAATCATTGGATCTGGTCCGGCAGGATATACCGCTGCTATTTACGCAGCAAGAGCCAATATGAAACCCGTTTTATACCAGGGCATCCAACCGGGGGGGCAATTAACCATTACCACAGAAGTAGAAAATTATCCCGGCTATCCCGATGGTATACAAGGTCCGGAAATGATGGTTCATTTTGAAAAGCAGGCAGCCCGCATGGGTGCCGATATCCGCTATGGCCTGGCTACAAAAGTAGATTTTAGTCAACAACCTTATAAAGTTTGGATTGATGAAGAAAAACTGATAGAAGCAGATGCGGTGATCATCTCTACCGGCGCTTCGGCCAAATGGCTGGGTATACCGAGTGAGGAAAGACTGAATGGTTTTGGCGTGAGTGCCTGCGCTGTTTGTGATGGTTTTTTCTTTCGCGGAAAAGAAGTAGCCATAGTTGGGGCAGGGGATACCGCTGCAGAAGAAGCGATGTATCTTTCTAAACTTTGCACCACCGTTCACATGTTCATCCGCAAAGAAAAAATGCGTGCCAGTAAAGTAATGCAGGACAGGGTATTGAACACCCCTAATATCAAAGTATACTGGAACACAGATACCGATGAAATTCTGGGTGAGAAAAAAGTAGAAGCTGTTCGGATTAAAAATAACCAGACCCAGCAAACGCAGGAAATACCCATCAGCGGTTTTTTTGTAGCCATTGGTCACCAACCTAACAGTGATATTTTTAAAGGGTTCATCAACATGGATGAAACGGGCTACATACTTACCGAACCAGGTACAACCAAAACCAATATAGAAGGGATTTTTGCCTCCGGCGATGTACAGGATAAAAACTACCGCCAGGCCGTAACCGCCGCCGGCAGTGGCTGCATGGCCGCACTGGATGCAGAGCGATACCTGAGTGCCAAAGGACTTGTTTAATGATAATTAAAAATTAGAAATTAAAAATTAACAATTCGAAGGGCCACCTTCCATTCCTAATTTTTAATTTCTAATTTTTAATTTTTAATTTCTCCCCATGCTTTCCATCCACCTACACAACATCATCATCTTCGCTCATCATGGCATTTATGCGGAGGAGAAAATATTGGGTAATGAATTTGAGTTGAACATCACCATCAAACATACGCCGGAGCAGTTACCGGTAAAGCATTTATCGGATACGATAGATTATTCCTTGGTGTATGAACTGGTTAAAAAAAGGATGGCCCTACCAACCCCTTTACTTGAAACAGTGGTTACTGAAATAGCACAGCAGATATTGGCTGAGTTTTCACTGGCGGAGGAAGTTTCCATCTCTATACGAAAAATGTATCCGCCCATTTCGCAGATGCAGGGAAGTGTTGGCGTGAGTTTTGTATTAAGTAGATAAATCAATCATCACAGTATGAAACAGATCTTTTGTATACTACTTTCTTTGCTTGCGACCACTATTCAGGCGCAGGATGTTACTGTTTTTCTGAAAGAAGCTGATAACCTTGAAAAACAGCAGAAAGAAGCGGACGCGCTGGAGAAATACAAACAGGTTTTATTATTGAATCCCACACAATTTAAATCGCTGGTAAAGTCTGCAGAATTGAATGTATCGCTGGGCAACCGTCAAACCGATAAAAACAATAAACGTTTGTATTACGAAACGGCTTTGTCGTTTGCCAACCGTGCCTTTCAATCAGACAGTACACAGGCCGATGCTTCATACGTTGTTGCTATGGCAGCGGGTAAAATGACGGATGTGGAAACAGAAAATAAAAAAATTGTTGCGTATGTAAAAGATGTTAAGCGATATGCAGATAAAGCTTTATCAATCAATCCCAATCATGCCAAAGCCAATTATACCTTAGGCAAATGGCATTATGAAATGGCCAATTTATCAGGCATCAAAAAAGCAGCGGTGAAATTATTTTATGGTGGCTTACCCGAAGGCTCACTGGAAAAAGCCATCCAATACATGGAAAAATGTAAAACCCTGGAACCTTATTTTGTAAACAACTACCTTGATCTCGCAAAAGCATATAAAGAGAATCGCCAACCCGCACCTGCTATAGAAATATTAACCAAACTGGTAAAATTACCCACCAGAACCACAGATGATGTAGCTTTAAAAGCAGAAGGCGGCAAACTCTTAGAATCCATGCAATAATCAAGCTGCTTCAATTAAACCATTTTTAATTTTTAATTACTTCCCGTGGAATTACAACAACTCTTCGAACAAGCCGCTGCCAACAGTAAAACCCTCAGCGAAAAGCCTGATAACGAAACCTTATTACAACTGTATTCTTTGTACAAACAGGGAACCGAAGGAGATACCACAGAAACTGGTCCATCCAATCCGTTTGATTTTGTAGCAAAGTTCAAACACGAAGCATGGGCTAAACTGGCGGGCACTTCTAAAGAAAGTGCGATGCAACAGTATATTGATCTGGTTGCAAAACTGAAAGGATAAGCAAATCACACGCTTTTATTTCTTATTTGCATTACATGCGTATATGATCATTTTTTCAAAAGATATTTTACGCCAAATCCAATATTGCCCAAAGAAAAATTTGTAAGCCCTGTATTGATTGAAAAAGAATTGTTCTTTCCTTCAACTACAGTTGTATTATTAGCCAGATAAGAAGTAGTTTTTCCGTGACCATACGAAACAGAAAACAGGTTACTAACATTACCGGTTAACACAAACCGATTGGTTAATTGGTACCAAATTCCCATTCCACCCATCAAATTTATACCATAACCTTTCATTTGTGTTTTGGTATTGTTTGTTTGATATCTATCAGTAAAGCTATAGTTAATACCGCCTGTACCAGAAAAGCTTAGGAATACTTTCTTGGCAAGTGGTTGTAGTTTAGTTAGCTCAATAAAGGCCCCAAGTACATGATTTTTATTCTCATAAGTAGTTGAAGTATTATTGTAACGAGCATCTGAGTAAGCATACTGAACGCCAATTCCCCTTAACAGCGTTGGAGAGGTGAACCGGGATAAAGAAAGTGAAACTCCACCATTTATATTTTTTTCAATTGCGCCTGGTGAATTGGTTGCTTCATAATTAGTGTTTGAAAAATGTAACTGGCCGCCAATTACTTTTTGTCCGGTAGTAAACTGTGCTTTTACCATTACTGATAAAGTCAAACATAAACACGTAGTAAGGATGTAGCGATTTTTCATAGACAGATTTTTTAGTTAGACAATGCTTGCGCCAACATTGATGCCAAAAAATCGTTAATATGAATAATTTACTGACGCGATAATCATTCTCAAATCTTTTTATTCTTCCATCTTCCGCTTTTAATATACCAGAAAGAAGGAACGAGGATGGTTGTCCAGTAAATCCATTCACTGGCCCAGCCCCAAACAATGGGCAGGTTTAGTTTTTCTAGAACGATGTATACATAGATGCAGTAAAAAGTGATGGCAGCTACCTCTGACATGAGGTTCATTTTTGAATTGCCCGTTCCTGTTACGGCATTCATCCATACCACCGAGATAGACATCAAAACCAGTGCGGAAGAAACAACCCTGAGAACGGGAATGGCGGCGGCGATAAAATCTTCTCCCTGCCCATAAATAGATAAAAATAAATGCGGAAATATATTCAGTAACACGCACACAAATAAAGCAAACCCCACACTCCATGCCATAATTCGATTAATGAGTTGTGGTACTTTATCCTGCAGGTTCTGGCCAATTACATTACTCACCATCGTATTAGCAGTGGCAGCAAAAGCCCAGGTAAAACAGCCAAAGAACCCGAATATATTTCGCATGGTATTGGAGATAGCGAGATCGCGCTGCCCGTGGTGTTCAATCAAAATATAAAAAAATTCCCAGCTGATAATGCTGATCACATGCTGCAAAATCAAGGGATACGATTGATTCAGGATGAGTTTTACATTGGCCGCATCATAGGCCCAGTTTTTAAACAGGTGTAATTGCTTGGTAATGCCATTCATTCTGATCACCACAAAAATTACCGCCAACCCTGCAAACTCTGAAATGATGGAGGCATACGCTGCACCGTTAAAGCCCATTTGCGGCATGCCGAATTTTCCATAGATCAATCCGTAATCAAAAAACACATTGGATACGGCTTCTGTGGCAGTGCCTATGATCAGGTATTTACTTTGGTTGGTTCCTACCAGTAACGCATTACGCATCTGGTACACATATAAAAAAGGCAATCCCAGAATACGGATGTTTAAAAAATCAACACAGGTTTTTACACTTTCTGCATCATGTAACGACCAGCCCAATACCGTTGGTGCAATAAACCAGGTAATGGCCATTCCCAATAAAGAAAATACCAACGCAATGCGTACCCCCTGCGAAAACAGGTTGCCTATGGCATCAATACGATTTTCGCCGGCACGGCGCGAAATCAATGCCTGCAATCCATTGTTCAATCCATGACCTACTACAGCAAAAATGAGGTAGTACACACCGGTAATACCGGCCAGTGCCAATGCTTTTTGTCCCAATCCACCTAAAAAAATATTATTGGTAATAAAATTGATCTGCGGAACAATAATAGCAGCGGTAATAGGAAGGGCAATACCCAGAATATGCCGGTTACTGATGTTTACCTGTAAATTGATTTCTCTTGCCTTTCCCATAATGTGGCGCAAAGCTACTATTTTGCAGTTTTACGGGGGTGCTTTTAGGCCTTCTGCTTTTTTTTCTATCATTGCATTGCAATTACCAGTTATGGCCCTGAAGAATATTGGATATTATAACGAGGCGGCACAGGCCAATCCATCTGATGCCGACAAGCTTTACCTGGAGATTGGCCGTGATGAACTGGCCTGTTTGGTAAAAGGTGGCGTTTCTACAGAGATAGAAGCGTTTGAACTGTTTCGGTTGCAGCATACCGTTTCGCAATGGGAAGATGTTTTCTATGAAGTGAAAAAAGAATCCCATTTGTTGAACAGGCATTACAAAGAAGTGCATTGTTATTTCAGAACCGAAGAATCGGTGATCATTCCTTCGGGCAGCTATAGCATTAGTGCCGCAGAAGATTACCTGAACCTGCTATACGGAGAAAGTACCCGTCATGATCATAAGCATGACACATTGAACACAAACCCCGGAATGGTGAATGCCTATCGGATCACAAAAATCTGGAACGATTTGATGGGAAGTAACTTCATACTGTACAAACCACATCATACGTATTCCGCTTTATTAAACAATATACTCGCAGAAAAAGACCAGGCAGATCATTTCATCAAATTGCAGGTGTACCAAAGTCAGCTTATCATTGCCGTAATAAAAAACAGGCAGTTGCAACTGGTACAGAGTTACACGCATATTGCACCGGAAGATATTTTATACCACCTCGTTCATATCTCACAAACCATGGAACTGGATGTTGCGCACTCGCATCTTGAGATCAGTGGACTATTTGAACCCGGTTCTGTTTTGCACCAGCAATTGCAACCCTTGTTTGGACTGATCAGTTTTGATGGTATTGAACCGGATGGTGTGTTTACCTCGGCCGGAGAATTTCCGCTGCACTATTTTACCCCTTATTATAAATTGGTTGTATGAGGATTATTTCAGGTAAATGGGGGGGGAGAAGGATTAGTCCACCAACCAATATGCCCCATACCCGCCCCACAACAGATATTGCCAAAGAAGGACTTTTCAATATCCTGCAGAACCGTATGGATTTTGAAGGGAGCAAAACCCTGGATCTATTTGGCGGCACCGGTTGCATCAGTTACGAACTTGGCTCGCGCGGAGCGGCTGATATGACATTGATAGAAAAAGACAATACCATGCACGCCTTCATCAAAAAAAATATGGACATGCTCGGCGCCGAAAATGTGAAAGTGCTAAAGATGGACGTGTTCTCTTACCTGAACAGCTGCCAGGAAAGTTTTGATTTTATTTTTGCCGGTCCACCGTATGCATTGGGAAGTATTGATGAATTACCCAAAATCATTGTAGCAAAAAAAATGATCAATAAAGGCGGTTTTTTTGTACTGGAACACACGCCCCGAAACCAATATGAAAAATTTCCGGGTTTTAGCTTTCTGCGGAATTACGGTACCACTTTGTTTTCATTCTTTGTTGCTGAGTAGGAGGGTTTACTGGTTTATTAGTTTATTGGTAAATTTTGTTGTTTATATCCCTCCTAATAAACAAGTAAACTAATAAACCAACAAACTAATAAACCAAAACAATGCAACCACTCTTCATCACAGGTATCGGAACAGGCGTAGGCAAAACACTGGTATCAGCCATTGTTACCGAGGCATTGGGAGCCGATTACTGGAAACCGGTGCAGGCAGGTTGGGAAGATGGGACGGATACAGATACCATTCAGCAACTGGTGCAAAACCCTTTGTGCAAAGTACACCCTGAAGTATATCGTTTACAAACACCTGCTTCTCCGCATATAGCCGCCCGCGTAGATGGCGTTCAGATTGAAACGACTGTTATCAAAGCGGCCATGCAAACAATACTGGCAACTATTGGTGATAAACCTTTGGTGATAGAAGGAGCAGGCGGTTTATTGGTACCTTTATCATCAGATGTTTTGATGGCAGATCTAATCAAAGAACTTACTGCCAAAGTAATTCTGGTTAGCAGGAATTATCTTGGTAGCATCAATCATTCTTTATTAACAGCTGCTTATTGCAAAAGCCATAACATAGAGGTAGCAGGATGGATCTTTACAGATGATTATATGCAGTATGAAACAGAGATTGTGCAATGGTCGGGCTATCCTTCATTGGGATCGGTACCCAAACTATCTATCGTTAACCAATCATCTATACAACAACAGGCATTGCGGATGCGCGATGAGCTGATAGCCAAACTAAACCACTGATGAATAAACAGGAACTGCGGCAATTGTACAAAACCAAAAGAGCGGAACTGCACGACAGAGACCGCCTGCGTTTTGATGACCTGATGCTGATACAGTTCCAGCAGTTTGATTTTTCATCCGTACAAACCGTTTTATCATACTGGCCCATTACCGGGCAGGCAGAACCCACTACACATATTTTTTCTGCTTACCTGCGTCATATGGTACCCGGACTTGTTTTGTCCTATCCGGTAACAGAAACGGCTACCGGTATTATGACGGCTCTTGCCATTAATGAAGATACTGTTTACCATACCAATACATGGGGCATTACAGAACCCAAAGAAGGGGTGGTGCTCGATCCACAGCACATAGATCTTGTACTGGTACCCTTATTGGTTTGCGATAAAAAGGGGTATCGGGTGGGGTATGGAAAGGGGTATTACGACAGGTACCTGGTCAATTGCCGGGAAGATATTGTTAAGATAGGACTTTCTTACTTTGAACCGATTGATCAAATTACAGACACCGGCCATTTTGATGTACCTTTATCCTATTGTATCACGCCCCAGCATTGTTATGAATTTTAACACGATTTTCCTTAAATCTTTCCGTGTTCTCTTACTGCCTTTTGCACTTATCTATGGACTGATTATTTTTATCCGTAACCGGATGTATGATAAAGGCTATCTCAAATCGGCCGACTTTAATTTTCCGCTCATTTGTGTGGGCAATCTGTCCGTTGGCGGTACCGGTAAGTCGCCGATGGTAGAATACCTGGTGGCATTATTAAAACCGCAATTTAAACTGGGTACATTAAGCAGGGGCTATAAAAGAAAAACAAAGGGCTATGCCCTGGCCAATCAGTTCACCACGGCATTGGATATTGGTGATGAGCCCATGCAGATGCACCTTAAGTTCCCTGATATTGCGGTGGCTTCCTGTGAAGAACGGATTGTAGGCATTCCGCATTTACTGCAGGATGTACCCGATCTGCAGGCCATTATATTGGACGATGCATTTCAACACCGAACCATTAAGGCAGGGTTTAATATTTTGTTGACAGAATATAGTAATCTGTACACGCATGATTTCTTTTTGCCTACCGGCGATCTGCGCGATGAAAAAGCATCTGCTAAAAGAGCCGATATCATTGTGGTTACAAAATGTCCCTACGATCTTTCGGCAGAAATGAAACAAAAAATAATCAGGGAATTGCATCCTGAAGCCATTCAGAAAATATTTTTTACTACCATTGAATACGGAACACCCTATCATATTTTTAACCAGCAGGATGAATGGCTTATCACCCCCCGCGATGAAGTGTTACTCGTTTGCGGTATTGCCAATCCGAAACCATTGAAAGAATACCTGCATGCCAAAACGCATACCTATTACCAACAGGATTATTCAGACCACCATATTTTTTCCATCGATGACCTGAATGAGATCAAAACCCTGTTTGAGAATATTACGGCCAAGGATAAAATGATCCTCACTACAGAAAAAGATGCCGTTCGTTTGGTAAAATTTACCGAAGAACTCGCCGCTTTACCTATGTATGTTTTACCAATACGACATTATTTTTTATTTGACGAAGGACAACAATTTAATGAGCTGGTAACTGATTTTATTACGAACTTCCAATTCAACCCGGCAACATGAAAACAAAAAAGTCTAAACAAAAGTCAAAATCAAAGATCACCGCACAAGTTACCCTGAAAGGCAAACTGGAAGTTACCCGATCGGGTATGGGCTATGTGATTGTTGAAAATGTAGAAGGAGATGTACTCGTTCGTCCCGGTGATTTTACTACGGCCCTTAACGGCGATACGGTTCGTGTAAAAGTAATCAAAGAAAATCTGCGCACGGGTAAAAAAGAAGGGAAGGTTACCGAGGTAATCACCCGCAAACAAACCGAGTTTATTGGTCATGTTCAACTATCAACCAACTACGCTTTTTTTATTCCAGATACAGACAAACCCATGCCCGACCTGTTTATTCCCTTAACGGAACTGAATGGTGCCAAAAACAAAGACAGGGTAGTGGCCCGTTTGGTAAAATGGGATAAGGATGATAAGAAACCCGTGGGCACCATTGTGAGTATTATGCTGCCGGAAGATGAGAACGACGCGGCCATGAAGGAATTACTGGCGCAGGCGGGCTTTCCTTTATCTTTTCCGGAAGATGTGATGGAAGAAGCAGAGCGTTTGCCTGAGGTATTGGATACAGAAGAGATTAAAAAAAGAAGGGATTGTCGTGACCTGCTCACGTTCACCATCGATCCCGCTGATGCAAAAGATTTTGATGATGCTATTTCCATTCGCCATCTCAGTAATGGCATGTATGAAATAGGCGTGCATATAGCAGATGTAAGTTATTATGTACATCCCGAAACAGAGCTGGATCATGAAGCGTATAAACGTGCCACATCGGTGTACCTGCCCGATCGTGTGAACCCGATGTTACCGGAAAAAATTTCAAATGAATTGTGTTCGCTTCGTCCACACGAAGATAAATTTACTTTCTCCGCCATTTTTCAAATGAATGCCAAAGGAGAGATCAAACAATACTGGCTGGGTAAAACGGTGATTCACTCAGACCATCGTTATGCCTACGAAGATGTGCAGGAGATCATCGAAACCAAAAAAGGAAAACACGAAGAAGAAATACTTCTCCTGAATGATATTGCACAGCGTTTACGCAAAACCAGGTTCAGCAAAGGCGCTATTAATTTTTCATCACAGGAAGTACGCTTTAAACTGGATGAAAAAGGAAAGCCGATTGGTATTGTTGTAAAAGAAAGTAAAGAATCGCACCAACTGATCGAAGAGTTTATGTTACTGGCCAACAGAACCGTGGCAGAGAATGTAGCCAAACTCAAGATCAATAAAAAGCCATTGCCTTTTCCGTATCGGGTGCACGACAGACCCGATGTAGATAAGCTAACACCATTCATGGTATTTGCTAAAAAACACGGATATAGTTTTGATACCTCAACACCGCAGGCCATTGCACAGAGTTTTAATACCATGCTGGCCGATGCCAAAGGAAAGCCTGAACAACATGTGCTCGAACAACTCGGTATCCGCACCATGGCCAAAGCCATTTATACCACAGAAAACATAGGGCATTACGGATTGGCGTTTGAATTTTATTGTCATTTTACTTCACCCATCCGCCGTTACCCCGATGTATTGGTGCACCGTGTATTGCAATCCATACTGGAAGACAAACCAATGACGGATAAAAAGATGGAAGAAAAATGTAAGCACAGCAGTGAACGGGAAAGAGCCGCCATGGAATGTGAACGTGCCAGTAATAAATACAAACAGGTAGAATTTTTGAAAGGACATTTGGGAGAAGTGTTTGAAGGTGTGGTAAGTGGCGTGGCCAGTTTTGGTTTCTGGGTTGAAACAGTAGAGCACAAATGCGAAGGGCTGGTAAGCATCATTGGTTTATCTGATTACGATGATTTCCGCCATGTAGAAGGCGATTATAGTTTGGTGGGAAGAAGAAGTGGCCGCACATTCCGTATGGGAGATAAGGTATGGATCCGGGTAGTATCTGCTAACCTGGAAAAAAGACAACTTGATTATGAGTGGGTGATGAATGCAGCGGGAGAGGAGGATAAGTCAAAAGGAAAAAGTAAAAAGGCAAAATAAATGCTCTTCAAATTTTAGCTAAAGACATAAGTGATGAAATAAAAAACCGTGCCTTTGTCACTGAGTGTGAAAAAAAATACATTAGGAACAAAGGCACGTGTAAAGGTAATAGAGCTATAAACTAAAAACTACCCAAAGGATGTTTCTGTAAATACGATTCCTCTGGAAGCTAATGCTTCGAGTACGGGCTCGTAAATAGAAGGCAGGATGGGAATGTGCAATCCGGTTTCTGTGATCTTTCCTTCCAGCACCAATGTTGCGGCAATGCCCAAAGGCAAACCAACCGTTTTAGCCATCGCAGTCCGCAAATGATCTTCCCCCTTCACAATCAATTCTGTTTTGACTTTTAACTTTTGACTTTTGACTTCATAAGAAATTTCATGCAACATCACAATCATATCCTTATCTCCATCTTCCAATATCCATTTACGTTCAAGGATACTTTGTAAAATAATGGCAGAACTGCATTTTCCTTTGTTGATCAGCGTAGCATCATTCCATCCTAAAAAAACAAATTGCTCCTGCTGTAATGCCGAAAGCGAATCGAAAACAATATTTTTTTCAGCAAATCGATTTTTGATAAAGGTTGAAACAGTTAATCCATCTGTATTCAATACATCTTCTTCATTCGTTAATCCCAATGCAACGATAGTATACCACCCCTTACAAAAATCAGGATGCCGCAACGTGGTTCTCATAAAGGTTTCTGCTTCCTCCAGTTCATACGTTGGTATATAACTCAACGAATCGCGGTTTGGATAATAGGCAAGTGTGCCCAATCCATCTATAGTAACTTCAGCACAGCTCTCAAACAACACTTCATACTTTTGACTTTTCACTTTTGACTTTTTCCTATATACAGCTCCAGCCTTCCCCGCCATCACCACATTCCTCGGGTTCCAGCTAATTTTGTAATGCCATGGATTGGTCTTACTCTCCGGCGCCACCAATCCGCCGCAATGAGAGAGGACGGAAAGGATTTTTCCGCCTTTGTTTTTAATGGAATGAATCAACTGCATGGCACTCATATGGTCGATGCCCGGATCAAGCCCCATTTCGCATAAGAAAAGGATATTTTTCTCCTTGATTTTGTCAGATAAGGCCCTGATCTTGTCATCTACATAAGAAGCAGTAAAAAGATGTTTGCCATACCTAACACAATCCAATGCCACCAGGTAATGAAGCGAAGGTGGCAGCAATGAAATCACCGCATCTGCTGTTTGTATCAATGCCTGTCTCTCTGTTTCATTTTCTATAGAAATGCCAGCGGCCTTAACTAGTGGATGACCACCCAGTTTTGCCTGCACTGCAGCCAGGTTAATATCCGCAATAGTAACCCGCCATTGCTTTTCAATAGCAATTTGTTGCAGATAATCAATTAAAACAGTGGCCGATTTTCCGGCACCAAAAAGCAGGATATGTTTCATGTAGTATTTCAAAGATACAATGCACAGTCATCCAACCCCAAACGTCATTTCGAATGCAGTGAAACGAAATGAGAAATCTCACCACCCCCAACGTCATTTCGAATGAAGTGAACCGAAATAAGAAATCTCATCACCCCCTCCACGTCATTTCGAATGAAGTGCAACGAAATGAGAAATCTCATCATCGATAAACAGATTTCCCTTCCACCCCCACGTCATTTCGAATGAAGTGAAACGAAATGAGAAATCTCATCATCGATGAGCAGATTTCTCCCCCGCTTAAGCGGGTTCGAAATGACGGAAGAGTAAGTGTAACTTTTACTACAA
Source organism: Chitinophaga pinensis (assembly GCA_943372845.1). Classification (GTDB taxonomy): domain Bacteria; phylum Bacteroidota; class Bacteroidia; order Chitinophagales; family Chitinophagaceae; genus Sediminibacterium; species Sediminibacterium pinensis_K. Next base: position 160,473 of record CALSAD010000001.1, read on the forward strand.
CCATCCGTTTCACACCAAACTACTTTACATGAAACAGCTATTACTTATCATCAGCTTATGCAGTACCCTTGGCCTGCAGGCCCAAAAAACAATACGCGATGCCAATGCAGTAACCCGCAGTGCCAAAAATTTTCATGCCATCGATATATCAGATGGTATTGATCTGTACCTGACACAAGGTAATGAAGAAGCCATCGCCGTAAGTGCTACTGAGAACAGCGACCGCGATAAAATACGTACAGAAGTAGTAAACGGTGTTCTGAAAATCTATTACGACCGCGAGGGAGGATGGCGGATAAACTGGGGCAATCGCAAACTGAAAGCCTATGTATCGGTAAAAAACATTGATCAACTGCATGCTTCCGGCGGGGCTGATGTGTTTGTAGAAGAAACGCTGCGTGTCCCACAGCTCAACATGCATTTTTCAGGCGGCTCCGATTTCAGGGGCAAACTGGAAGTTAAAAACCTTTCTGTACAGGCCAGTGGCGGCTCAGATGCCTATATTTCCGGCACTGCGGATGATCTGAAGATCAATGCCAGCGGCGGCTCTGATATTCATGCTTTTGAACTCAATGCCAACAACTGTACCATCGAATCCAGTGGTGGAAGTGATGTAAGAATTACCGCTAACAAACAGATCAACGCCAATGCCAGCGGCGGCAGCGATGTGTATTATAAAGGAACTGCCAGTTCCCATACCAACAAAAGCGGCGGTGGATCGGTTAAAAAAGTAAGTTGACCATCTCTCGAACCCCCAATACTACAAAGGGTTTCCGCCAAAACGGGAACCTTTTTCGTGAATGGTGAGTGGTGAGTCGTGAGTAGAAACACCAACCCGTTTTACTCACAACTCACCACTCACGATTCACGATTCACACCTGTGGATAAAACCCCTCAAAAAACAGCTGTTTTTAGCCCCTTTTCCCCCTCAAAAAAACTATCTTCGCCATCCTTGAAAACAGGGATGTTTTGCACCCTGTCATTGTACTAAAATTTACGGGAAAACACACATGGAAGAGAATCTGTTACCGCCTGAAAAAACCAATGATAACGACCGCATCATTCAGGTAAATATTGAAGAGCAAATGAAAACCGCTTACATCGATTATTCGATGTCGGTAATCGTGGGCCGTGCCTTACCCGATGTCAGGGATGGATTTAAACCCGTTCACCGCCGCGTGTTATACGCAATGAATGAATTGGGTAACAACAGCAACAAACCTTACAAAAAATCAGCCCGTATTGTGGGTGAGGTAATGGGTAAATACCACCCTCACGGCGATGCCTCTATTTACGATACCCTGGTGCGTATGGCGCAGGAATGGACCATGCGATACAGACTGGTAGATGGTCAGGGTAACTTTGGTAACCAGGATGGAGATCCACCGGCTGCCATGCGTTATACCGAGGCCCGTTTACAAAAAGTGGCCGAAGCCATGCTGGATGATATCGAAAAAGATACGGTAGACTTCCAGTTGAACTTCGACGATTCTTTAAAAGAACCTTCTGTATTACCAACGCGTATTCCGCAATTGCTTGTAAACGGTTCTTCAGGTATTGCCGTAGGTATGGCCACCAACATGATGCCCCATAACCTGAGCGAAGTGATTGATGGTTGTGTGGCTTATGTGGAGAACAGGGATATTACTGTAGAAGAACTGATTGAATATGTAAAAGCACCCGATTTTCCAACCGGAGGTATCATTTACGGAATGGAAGGCGTGCGCCAGGGATTGCTTACTGGCCGTGGAAGGGTTGTACTGCGTGGTAAATGTCATGTAGACACCAAAGCCAGCGGACGCGAACAAATTGTGATCACTGAAACCCCTTACCAGGTAAACCGCGACCAGTTAACAGATCGCATTGGTCAGCTAGTAAACGATAAAACCATTGAAGGCATTGCCCACGTAAACAATGAAAGTAATATGCGCGAAGGAACGCGTATTGTACTGGATCTGAAACGCGATGTGGTGGCACAGGTGATCATTAACCAGCTGTACAAATTCACCGAACTGCAAACCAGTTACGGTATCAATAATGTGGCCATCAGTAAAGGAAGGCCAAGGATTATGAACCTGCGCGACCTGATTTCTGAGTTCATTGAATTCAGAATGGAAGTAGTGATCCGCAGGGCAAAATTTGATTTGCGCAAAGCAGAAGAAAGGGCGCATATACTGGAAGGATATTTGAAAGCACTGGATCATCTGGATGAAGTGATCGCTATTATCCGCGCCAGCCGCACACCCGATGATGCCAAAGAAAACCTGATCAATAAGAGCAAAGATGAGATCTGGAGCCTCAATAGGGAACTGTTCTCTGATATCACCAACGATCTGTACCAACAGGAAAACGGTTTATCAGAAGCACAGGCCAAAGCCATACTGGAACTGCGTTTGCAGCGATTAACCGGTATGGAAAGGGATAAAATTGTTGAAGAATTCAATGGCCTCATCAACACCATCAAACACCTGAAAGAATTATTAGCCAGCGAACCACTGCGTTACGAACTGATCAAAACAGAACTGGCAGAAGTAAAAGAAAAATTCGGCGATAAACGTAAAACAGAAATTCAATACCTGGCAGATGAAATGCGTATTGAAGACCTGATAGAGGATGAAGATGTGGTGATCACCATTTCTCACCTGGGTTATATCAAACGTACCTCCGCCACAGAATACCGCCAGCAACGTAGAGGCGGCAGGGGAGCTGTAGGTAGCAAAACACGGGAAGAAGATTTTGTAGAGCACCTGTTTGTAGCGTCTACACACGGTACCATGATGTTCTTTACAGAGAAGGGTCGTTGCTTCTGGTTACGCGTTTACGAAATACCCGAAGGCGAAAAGCAAAGCAAGGGAAGGGCCATACAAAACCTGATACAGTTACCCGGCGATGATAAGGTAAAAGCCATTATCGACGTGAAAAAACTGGACGATAAGGAATACGTACAAGAACATTATATTGTACTTTGTACCAAGAAAGGCATCATTAAAAAAACCTCTCTGGAAGATTTCAGCAGGCCCCGTGCCAATGGAATCATTGCCATCACCATTAACGAGGGAGATGAATTGTTATCTGCCCGTTTAACGGATGGGAAACAAGAGATTATGATGGCTGTTAAGAGTGGCCGCGCCATCCGTTTCCCCGAAGAAAAAGTAAGGGCTACCGGCAGAGGCGCTATTGGCGTAGCAGGTATTGAGGTAGACGACCAGAAAGATGAAGTGGTGGGTATGATTTGTATTAATAAAGAAGATCCTACCCATACCATATTGGTTGTGAGCGAGAAAGGCTTTGGAAAAAGAACGGTGATTGATGAGTACCGCATCACCAATCGTGGTGGTAAAGGTGTTAAAACTATCAACGTAACCGATAAAACCGGAAGTTTGGTAGGCATTTTGTATGTAACGGAGAAGGAAGACCTGATCATTACCTGCAAATCCGGTATAACCATTCGTACGGGCATACAGGATATCAGGGAAGCCGGTCGTGCCACACAGGGTGTAACACTGATCAAACTGGATGAAGGCGATGAAATAGCCGCCATTTCTCAAATTGAGGACCAGGATGAAGAAGTGGTTACCGCTGCCGAAACAGACACAACAAATGAAACCGAAACGCCTGCCGCCGATGAGAACCCGGCAGCAACGGAAACGGATACTGAAACATCAAACGATAACAATTAACCATAACTCCCCATCATGAAGAAGCTTTTATTACTTGCCATGTTTGCCGGCACCATGCAATTGTTGCATGCGCAGGACCTGAAAAAAGTGCAGACAACCTATCTGCTCAATAAATACGAAGATGCAAAAATGGAGATCGATAAAGTGATGGCCGATCCCAAGCAGAATACCAAAACGGAAGCCTACTATTGGAAAGCTAAAATATACGCAGGTGTATATAAAAATGAAGTCTTGCGTGCCAAATTTCCAAACGCCTCAAAAGAGGCTGATGAGGCATTTAAAAAATACATGGCTGCAGACCCAACTTTTGCCATGATTAAAGACAAAGGAGCAGAAGGCTATTTTGATATGTATGCTACCGCATTTACCACCGGCGTAAAATTATTCAATGATAAAAAATGGGAAGAAGCTACCGGAAATTTTCTAGTTGCCGTTGAATACAGCGATTATATCTTCAGGAACAAATGGAGTAACGCCAATATTCAATTTGATACCACCTCTATTTTATACCTGGCTTATGCTTTCCAGAACTCATCCAAACCCAATGCAGCAGCAGAATATTACAACCGACTGGCTGATAACAAAGTGGCAGGGGAAAATTATATCGATATTTATAAATTCCTGCTGAATCATTATACCATTACTAAGAATCAGGCACAGTTTGATAAGTATACAGCTATTGCAAAAGAGTTGTACCCCAAAGGACCATGGGAAGAATTTGAGATAGATTACATAGACCAGAACTACAACCTTACAGAAAAAACTGCCCTGTATGATAAGGAAGATGCCGCCGGCATTCTCAGCGAAATGAAATACCTGCAGTTTGGAGATGTATTTGTAAACGCCAAGAATAAAGACAAAAGCCTTGACAGTGCCTCACAATTAAAGTATACGCTTAAAGCAGCAGATGCTTTTAAAAAAGCATTTGCAAAAAATAACCAGAATGGTATTGCTTCCTTTAACGTAGGGGTGATCTATTACAATATTTATGGTGATTATGATGACAAATATGCCCAGAACATCCGCACCATGCAAAGCATTAACGCCGACAAACCCGTTGAGAAAGATCCCAAGAAAAAATTGGCTGCCGAAGCTGCACTGAAAGCCAAACTGGAGCCGCTGCGTAAAGCAAATGTAGATCTGGAAAAGCCGATGATGGAGAATCTGGATGCTTCGCTGGAATGGCTGGAAAAAACATATACGGTTTTGAAAGACAAAGCCAGTCGCTCCAATACAGAAAAAAGTGTACTGAATAAATCGGTTGACTTTCTCGCTAACCTATATGCGTACAAGCGCGACAGAAGCCGCGGAAAAGATGACAAAGCCTTTGACGCTTATGAAGCCAAATACAAAGTGTTTGATGCACTTCACGGAAAATATTAATCGTTTATAACAAATGTAAAAAAGCCGACTGGAAATGATACAGTCGGCTTTTTTTTGCCATACAAACCAAGTTGTGAAAAATGGTAGTGATGCAGTTTGTCATTTAATTTCATAATGATTCATTTATCTCTGCGAAACCTCCTTGCCCTCTGCGCCTCCGCGGTGAATACACCCCTTTTCACCGCGGAGGCGCAGAGTTACGTGAGGTTTCGCAGAGACAAAACATATAATCTAAAAACACCCAAGATGATGAATGATATCAAAATAGAAATTACCATCGAACCCGGAACATCAACAGAACTGATTCAAAAAGGTAACCAATATGCAGAGAAGATCAGACATGTATTGCAACCTATTGCCTATGAACTAATGCACTCGGGTGCATATATCACGCTTAAACAAAGTAAGGATGGCGGTTTTTCTTTGCAGGCACATGGGAATAACAAAGAGATATTAGATAAGGCAGAAGACCTGATTGCTTCCATTGTTCCTGCTGCATAATTGATGTACAACTGAAACTTGATTATCTTTAAGAAAACATAAATCAACCCTATGAAATATTCAAATACATGGATAGCAGTAGCCATTGCAGGACTGCTGTCTTGCTCCTCCACAGAAAAAACAACACCAACTGATGCTGCTACACCATCAGCATCTGACCCGGTGATTAAAACAGAAGAGTTATTCAAGGGATATGAAATCATCTGGGGAATGGACTTTCTGCCCAATGGAGATTTGTTGTTTACCGAGAAGAAAGGAAAACTGCATCGCAGATCGGGCACACAAATAAAAGAGATTACCGGGCTTCCCGTAATCAATAGCAGCGGGCAGGGTGGGTTGCTGGATATTCGGGTATCCCCACAATACAATAGCAATGGATGGATCTTTATTACCTATGCCGGCAACTATACCGGTGTTGGTGCAAACTGGAACCTGATGCGTTGTAAGTTGGTGAACGATCAGCTTACAGAACCGACCATATTATTAACCTCCAACTCCGCCAATACCATGACGGGGCACTATGGCAGCCGGATTGATTTTGATGAAGCCGGAAATTTGTATGTAAGTGTAGGAGAGGGCGGAGCAACTACGTACGGTGGTGCCAGTTCGCCCAACCAGAATGCCCAGAATGTAAACAGCACCTGGGGTAAAGTACACAGAATTACACAGGAGGGAAGCATCCCTGCAAGCAATCCCATATTACCCGGAAATACCGCACCCACCACTGCTTTTTCTTATGGACACCGCAATCCACAGGGGCTGGTGTATAATCCTTTTACCAAAACCATCTGGGAAGCCGAACACGGACCCAAAGGTGGTGATGAGGTAAATATTATTCAGGCTGGTGCCAACTATGGCTGGCCGCTGGTTTCGTATGGCGTAAATTATGATGGTGTGCCGGTAGCTGCCAGTCCTAAAAAAGATGGCATCACAGATCCCATCTACAATTGGGTGCCCTCTATTGGTGCTTGTGGTATGGCTTTTATTACCGATACTAAATTCAAAAGCTGGACAGGTAATTTATTGGTAGGAGGTCTTGCCTTACAATACCTTGCCCGTCTTGAGATCAAGGATAACAAAGTAATTAAAGAACACAAGATGCTGGATAAAGTTGGCCGCGTAAGGCATGTACGTCAGGCACCGGATGGATCTATTTATGTTTCTGTTGAAGGGCCCGGAAGAATTATCCGCATCATTCCGGAATAAAACGAATACGCGTTAAAAAATAATAAAGCCTGGCAGTTTTCAAAAAATTACTGCCAGGCTTTTATATGTAGTAGAAAAATTTACGTCTTGAACGTCCTTGTGAGGAACGTGGAGACATCTTCACTAAGTCATACAATCACGCGAAGGTTATTGTAAAGTCTAATGGGTATAAGAAAGCTATTGCCTGGTTGCAGCAGCCCCGGCGGGTTTTGCGGGTTGTGGTGGAGCCACTGTTCGTACAGTGGCACAGGAACTGAGCAACAATAAAACGAAAATCCAAAGGATATTTTTACGCATATAAGATGGTTTTGAAAATGAAGGAATGAGTGTGAAACAAAGATATTCTTTAAAAATAATTCCCCAATAAATACCAAACACCTGAAGGGAAAGGGTAATAAGGTCTTTCGCTGTGCGCCGTTTAACATAAAGATTCGTTATTAGTGTCTTTCCTTGCCTTGTCCGGTTATTGCGATTTTATCCCGTTCCTTTTTCCTTCAACTGCATTTTCAGGGATAAAATCGCAATAACCGGACACCCGCCATGTTCGTGCATGGCAAACTACAGACAAAGGAAAGGCAATAATAACTCTATGTTATGTTACACGGTTAGCCTTGTGTAGCCCGTTTTGTAAATTTAGCGATAGCGTTACAAAAGGGGCGATGAGGGAGAAAAGGTTTAAGAAAAAAAGGAAGGGCGGAGCATTGAGGCGATAGCCGAAACAAGTCTTTTCGCTTAGATTTGGTGTAAACAAAATTATAATCTATGACAATTACTCAAGTTGGTTTATTGTTAGATGTTATAGGTGCACTTATACTTTTCATTTTTGGAATGCCATCAGGCTATATCGAAGATGTTGATTCTATGGGAGGGTTAAGCATTGGGAGTAGAAAAGAATCTGAAAAGAAGATTATTCAGATTAGTAATAAAACAATAAAACCTATGTCGGCGGTTGGTCTCTCATTAGTTATAATTGGATTCTTCCTTCAATTTGTCGGTACTTTTTAGCACGGTTATTTTTAAAATGATTGTGCAAGCCACTAAGGCTAGTGTCCATGCTATGTTTAAAACAGTTAAGGGATGCATAAGTAGATAATTTTACAAGTCTATGAGAAGATTTTTGAACGGTAAAAATTTATACGAGTGGGCTTCGATTGGGCTAACTTATAGTGTTATAATTTTTTGCGCATGGATGAAGTTTATTGATACATGCACAACATCTACGTTAATTGAGGTTGTAGTTGGTTATCACATTAAAGATATAAGGAAGATTCACACTTAGATTTTTCTGTGCGCTCTTATCAGAAGGATGGACAGAATAGCAAATACTGATAGGATGAAAATTAAGGCTGGGGGCATATTGTTTTATTAATACACTCGCTTAGATAAAAATAGAAGCGTGGGCTTTTTTCTTAAATCTTTTTGCTGTGCGCCGTTTAACATAATGTTAATTATAGGATAAATAATAAAGCCTAAATATATGCATGTATGGGTAACGGCACAAAGCTATATATTACTAAATAATTGATAACCAATGACTAAATGGATCTAATCTGCGAATCTGCGGCTATACTATCATATTAATAAGAAACCAAAACGCTAAAACCAAATGATCGCAATCCTGGAGAAAATCAGGGCCAGTGCATATACAGAGCCTAATAAAAAACAGCAAATGCTGATACCAGCCATTAATCGCCCATCAAACTTTTGCTGGTAATTATTGGTAAACAAGGAACTGAAAGTAAACCCGTGATACGTCATGAAAAACGTATTGAATATGGTTAGCTTGATGCTGAGGTTTACATGATCTAATAGCCCGGATAGTCCGATCAGGTGCATCAGTACTAATATGATATTAATGTGCGCAGCCAGATACGTATGCATCAGAAAATGCTCCCAATAATTAAACTGCTTTTTTCTGAATACCATCCAACTAATAGCAGATACCAACGGAACCAGTACAAAAATTAACGCACTGGGATATTGTGAAAACAAGGTAAATGCATTGGTGCCCGTATCAATAGGTGCCTTTTTGCTTACTAATTTTAAGAAAAGTGAACTGAGCGTTGATAAAATGATCACATAAGCAAAGGGTTTGAAATACGATACCCTTTTGCCCTGTAAATACGCCAGTAATGTGGCTCCCGGGCGAACGCATAATTGGTAAAAAGTATATGGCAGGCCCTTGTCTATATGAAAAATAGAATGTGGAATATCATGTAAAAAATACGTAGCATCGATCCTTTTAACATGCGATGATTGTCCACACTGAGGGCAAAAATGCCCCCTAAAATGCGTTTCACAATTTTTACATATTACTTCTTCTTGCATACATTAAATATAGTAAAATCTATGTAGGATATTCCATAAGTTTCATCGGTGAATATTGTTTGGTGATATAGCATTATACAAATATTTTTATGTGCTAAGAACTGTATATCCAGTTTCCGATATTCGGAAGTAACCCTCCAAAACGTACTGAATGCTCCAGAGAAAAATCTGCCATCTTTTGATAGTCTTGTTGCTATCAACCGGCTTTGTTTCAATCGCCCAAATCCCTACCCCTAAAGAACATTTCGGGTTTACCATTGGCGACAATTATCAATTGGCCACGTACACGCAAACGGAAGCCTATGTAAAAAAACTGGCGGCAGCTTCTGACCGTACCAAACTGGTTGATATCGGCAAAACCGAAGAAGGTCGCTCACAGTTTATGATGATCATTACTTCTCCTGAAAACCAGAAAAACCTGGCCCGTTACCAGGATATTTCACGCCGCCTGGCACATGCGGAAGGTTTAACCGACGAGCAGGCCCGCACATTGGCTGCAGAAGGCAAAACCGTTGTATGGATAGATGGTGGTTTGCACGCAACCGAAACCGTTGGTGCCCATCAGCTGATCGAGATCATGTACCAACTAACCAGCCGCAAAGACGCAGAAACCATGCGTATTTTGAATGATGTGATCGTTCTTTGTACCCATGCAAACCCCGATGGACAGGAACTGGTATCTAACTGGTACATGCGCAATCCTTCTCCTGAAAAAAGATCTTTAAATCAACTACCAAGGTTATACGAGAAATATGCGGGCCATGACAACAACCGCGATTTTTTTATGATGAACCTGCGCGAAACTCAGAACATCAACAAACAATTATACATTGAATGGTTACCGCAGGTAATGTATAACCACCACCAGGCTGGCCCTCCGGGTTCTGTAGTAGCCGGTGCGCCTTACCGCGATCCGTTTAATTATGTATTCGATCCAGTAATTGTAACCAGTCTGGATGCACTCGGTGCCGCCATTAGTAACCGTTTGAATGTAGAAGGCAAACCCGGATACACTGAGCGGTATGGTTCTAATTTTTCTACCTGGTACAATGGCGGATTAAGAACCACCACCTATTTCCATAATATGGTGGGATTACTCACTGAGATCATTGGAAGCCCTAACCCATCCGAAATTCCATTGGTGCCCAGCAGGCTGATACCCAATGGTGGTACGCCTTTTCCTGTGTTACCGCAGAAATGGTTTTTCAGAAACTCTATCGATTATTCGGTTTCCATGAACTATGCAGTGCTTGATTATGCCAGCCGTAATCGTGATGGTTTATTATTCAACATGTATAAAATGGGAAAGAATTCAATTGAGCGTGGTGAGAAAGATTACTGGACATTATCGCCCAAAAGAATTGCAGAAATCAATGAATTATACCAGGCAGATCAACAACGTGCCACCGGCCGTACAGCCACAGCTACTGAAGCCGCAGGCCCACAAAGGCCGGGTGGCAATGTGCCCATGAAATATTACGATACCGTTTTTAAAAATCCGGCACTTCGCGATGCGCGGGGTTATATTATATCTGCTGATCAACCCGATTTTCCTTCGGCAGTTCGTTTTCTGAATGCATTGATCAAAACAGGTGTATTGGTACACAAAGCTACTGCCCCATTTACGGTTGCGGGTAAGTCCTACCCTGCCGGTTCTTACGTTGTAAAAACCAACCAGGCTTTCCGCCCGCATGTACTGGATCTGTTTGAACCTCAGGATCACCCGAATGATTTTCAATATCCGGGAGGCCCACCGGTTGCACCGTATGATGCTGCCGGCTGGACATTAGCCTATTCTATGGGTGTACAATTTGATCGTTTACAAGATACATTTGATGGCCCTTTTCAAAGAATACCGTATGGTGAAGTGCAAACTGTTACCACATCCGTTGCAACAGCAGCAGGTGCAGGGTATATATTAAATGCACAAACCAACAATTCATTTGTAGCAGCCAATGATCTTTTGAAAGAAGGTGTGGAAGTATACCGTTTGCAGGAAGCCTTACCCGAAGGCAGCGTAGGTTCCTTTTACATACCAAACGCTTCCAAAGCCAAAACACTGGTAGAAAAAACAGCAAGTGAATTGGGATTGAAAGTAACCACCGTTGCTAAAAAACCAATGGCTTCTGTATTGAAAAAAATACAACCATCACGCATTGCATTATGGGATACCTATGGCGGGTCGATGCCATCCGGCTGGGTTCGTTTTATTATGGAGCAATACCATTTTGCAGTGGATGTGATCTATCCCAAAGACATTGACACAGGTGGGTTGCGTGCCAAATATGATGTGATCATTTTTGTAGATGGCGCTATTCCGGCAATGGCATCTGCAGGCGCGGCACAGCGTGGTGGTGGCTTTGCAGGTGCAGGTCCGAGACCGGAAGATATTCCCGAAGAATTCAGGGGAAGACTGGGCAGGATCACCCCTGAGAAATCTATTCCACAATTGAAAAAGTTCATGGAAGAAGGTGGCAATATTGTTGCCATCGGATCAAGTACCAATCTGGCATACCATGTAGGTGTTCCTGTAAGAAATGCATTGGTTGAAAATGTGAATGGCCAGGAACAAAGATTACCCGCAGAAAAATATTATATCCCCGGCAGTATTCTTCGTGTAAGTGTTGATACCACCAGCGAAGCGGCATTAGGCATGGGGGCTGAAACAGATGTGTATTTTGATGCGAGCCCTGTTTTCAACATTACGCCTGATGCAGGTTCAAAAGGAACCGTAAAACCGATTGCCTGGTTTGCGAATAAAAAACCATTGCGCAGCGGATGGGCATGGGGACAAGCCTACCTGCAGGATGGCGTGGCTGCATTTGTAGCCAATATAGGACAGGGTAAATTGTTTGCGTTTGGTCCGGAGATCACCTTCCGTGCGCAAACCCACGGCACTTTCAAATTTTTATTTAATGAATTATATACAGCAGCAGCTGTCAAATCAAAATAATCATTCAAAAAAAGAAAGCGGTGTATGGCCGCTTTCTTTTTTATATAAACAAACGAGCATGTTAAAGCCTGTTGATGTTGATGCGTACATAGCCGCATTTTCGGACGAAACACAGCGGTTGTTACAACAAATGCGTAACATTATTTCTAAAGCTGCACCGAAAGCAGCAGAGGTTATTAGTTATGGCATGCCAGCCTATAAGCAGGAAGGTGCGCTGGTTTATTTTGCCGGATACAAACAACATATCGGCTTCTACCCCACTTCTTCGGGTATTAGGAATTTTACCAAAGAGATTGCTGCTTATAAAAACTCGAAAGGTGCGGTACAGTTTCCGCTGGATAAACCACTTCCTGCAAAACTCATTACACAAATTGTACAATTCAGGGTTGCAGAAAACAAAGAGAAAGCGAAGAATAAAAAGAAAAAATAATAGGAACTATCAGATACCAAAAGAGGCCGGAATTATCCGGCCTCTTTTGGTGTAAACCATTTTATTCAATAAATTTTAATATAGAAAATTCAATGCTGTTCTATCATTGGCATTAAAAGGGCGGTTTACGCCGCTGCCGATACAGGCAAGCATAAATGAATTGGGATCTGGTCCGGCAGGTGTTCCCGGAATCAGGATTGCACCTACGGTAGAAGCACCTTCGTTAGCGGTAGAACCACCACAACTATATGAACGATCGGAATAGTCGGTATGGCGGAACCCAATGCAATGTCCGAGTTCATGTGCAAAAATAGTAGCTGCATAATTGATAAACGTAGTTGAAGTACCGGAGCCAATGGCACGGGTATTTACTTTTACCAGGTTATAAGGAGCACCACCAGCAGTAGGGAAACCCGCAGATGCGAGGTAGCTACCATTGGCATTATCAAACGTGATACTGGCAGCAGAAGAGCTGCTTACACGCGACAAGGTAATTTGTAAATTTTCTGCATTATACCTTCTTACCACTTCGTCAAGAACAGGTCCGTAAACAGAAGCGTTGATCTTGTTACTCAGTTTTACGGTAATAGCTCTTGGCAAACCGGTTACCAGATTGGTAGTGCGGTACTGTTCGGTTTCACCAACCCTGAGGAAGGAACCGCCTAAAGAACGTTTTAAATCGCCTACAGGAATAAAAATATCCCCTTCAACAATATAACCACCTTCATCGGCTATGATACCGGTCGTGGTAAGTCCCATGGCTTTGATGCTGTTAATCACATCATCTGTAACCGCCAGTGGTTCTTCAGGTGATACAGCTTTGGTACAGGAAATAGCCACCATCATGATCATGATAGCAGCAATAGTAATGCGCAGGTTTTTTCTCATGTGTTTTAATTTGGATTTTAAAAATGGTTTACATCAGTATAAATGTTCATGTGCAACAGTAAAATAAGAATTTTTATGACATCCGCATAATTCTGATATAGTTATGTGGAAAAAAATTAGACAAAACCTGTACATCTGTGTTTTAGTAGATTAGAATGAATACAGGGTGATTTGCCTATATTTATTTAGCTGAAATATTATGTGTAGAAAATGCCAATATCTCCTTATCGGTTTACTGTTGTATATGCAACAACTGTCTGCACAAATCATTCACCCATTGTTACAGCCCTTTGTTGCAGTCAACAAGCCTGTATCTTCCAGCGCTGTTCAACAAAAAGCAGATAGTGTATACGGTACACAGTTCTATGCAGTTCAGGGAGAGGTTCCGGCGGGCACAACTATTTTTCGCAGACTTAGCAGAGATATTTTTATTGTTGGCATTCGCTCTGTACAGGAAAAAGAAAATCTGTTACAACGATTGCCCATAGTAATTCCTGTAAATAACCAATGGAAATTATCTCCTGAATTACTCCAGGGTTTACCAAAATCAACACAGCCTGTTGCCTGGTTGCTTTCTGTAACTGATGTTTCAGCATTTCAACAAACATATTCCAGCAATAAAAATATTTTATTACATCAATCTGATGATGCAACCGGCACATGGCGGGTTACTGCTACTACTGAATGGATAAAAAATAACCTGTTGCCCGATCCCAATATTTATTTTATCGCTGTAGCCCGAAAGCCTTTTACAGAAAGAGAGCTTACAGGTTTTGATCTGTCAACCAATCGTATCAACACTGCGCATCGGAACTGGCCATCTACCAATGGAAAGGGCCTGACCATTTCGATCAAAGAAAATAAAATGGATACGGCCGATATTGATTTTAGAGGAAGGTATCTCTTCTCTCCTGCTGCATCTGCCAGTATGCAAACACATGCCACCACCATGGCCACAATTGCTGCAGGAGCAGGTAATACCTATTACACAGGAAAAGGCGTAGCCTGGGGAGCCAATATCAGCTCTTCGGATTTTGCCAATTTATTGCCAGATAAAACATCCGAACTGCAACAACTGACTGTTGGCATACAAAACCACTCGTATGGTGTAGGTATTGAAAATTATTATGGAGCCGATGCGGCTGCATACGATGCGCAATTGGCTGCTAACCCCACCCTCATGCATGTTTTTTCTGCGGGCAATGCGGGTACACAAACCAGTAATAGCGGCAACTATACAGGCATTGCCGGTTTTGCCAATTTGAGTGGTAGTTTTAAAATGTCTAAGAATAGTATTGCAGTAGGTGCTACTGATTCGTTTGGTATGGTGGCATTACCCAGTTCACGCGGTCCGGCTTTTGATGGAAGATTGAAACCGGAATTGGTGGCGTTGGGAGAAGATGGCAGTTCTGGTGCTGCCGCTATTGTATCGGGCATTGCGGCATTGGTGCAGGATGCCTGGCAACAGAAAAATAATACACGCCCCGCTTCTTCTCTTACAAAAGCCATTTTACTAAACAGTGCAGAAGATGTAGGCACTGCAGGCATTGATTTTGCCTCCGGCTATGGGGCCGTCAATGCTTTTCGCGCGTTACAAACCATACAGGATACAAAAGTATTTCAGGGAAACATTGCTGCATCGCAAATACAAACACATACCATCGAAATTCCTGCCAATGCACGTAAATTAAAACTAACGCTTTGCTGGACAGATCCTGCCGCACAGGCCAATACATTCAAAGCATTGGTAAACGATCTGGATATGGAATTGATACATACGGGCAGTACACAAAAATGGTTACCCTGGGTACTCAATAGCAGTCCTGTAAAAGACTCTCTCCAATTATTGCCCGTACGAAAAAGAGACAGCCTGAATAACACAGAACAGATCAGCATCGAAATTCCGCCGGCGGGCACATATCAATTGTTGATCAAAGGAACATCCCTATCCGTTGTACCACAAGCGTATTCCATCGCCTGGCAATACGACACACTGGATCATTTTATGTTTACGTATCCGGTGAAAGGAGACAACCTGTTTCCCAAACAAACACATACCATACGTTGGCAAACAACATTGCCCGGCAGCGGTGTTCTTCAGTACCGCATTAACACAGGCAACTGGAAACCGATTACCACCAGCATAGATCTTTCTAAAAATTATGTACAATGGCAGGCACCCGATTCCATCGGTGCCCTGCAATTGCGCCTGCTGCATGGCGCAAAAGAATGGGTTACAGATACCGTAACTGTATCCGCTTCCCTACCAATTAATACCGGGTTGAATTGTATTGATTCTTTTTTGGTGTATTGGCAGCGGGCGCAGGTAAATAGTTACCGTGTGTATACGTTGGGTGCGCAATACCTAAAGCCGCTCACCGTAACTACGGATACATTGTTACTTCAATCCAAACAAAACAATCCGGATCAATATTTTACCGTAGCCCCTATCCTGCCTTTTTCAATAGAAGGGGCACGTTCGTATACTTTCAATTATACACAGCAACAGGTTGACTGTTACATCAGCGGATTTATAGCAGATCCGGTGGGTACCTCGCAGGCAAGGTTATCACTGCAGTTGGGAACACTGTACCGTGTATCTAACATTGTTTTTGAAAAATTAACGGCTAATGGTTTTATTCCAATTCAAACAATCAGTCCGGTTGGCTCAAAACAAATCATCATAACCACAGAGGCCAACAAAGGGCTTACCATTTTCCGTGCGAGAATTGAATTGGTAAACGGACAGATCTATTACACGAACCAGGAACAGGTAATACAATTTGCAGGACAATCCTATTATGTATTCCCCAATCCTGTTAAGCAGGGCGCAGCGCTTCGTTTGCTGGCAGAGGATACAGATGATACCGTGTTTATGTTATATGATCTGCAGGGCAGAATGATTACTACTTATAAGATCAACGGGTTACTGAACCAAATAACCTTGCCCTTATTACAGAAAGGAATCTATTATTATACCATAACAAAATCCAGTGTGCGTATGCTGAGTCAGAAATTAATTGTGTTGTAGTGTAGTGTAATAGTAAGTGATTGCCTTTATTAGTTCGCTGAAATAATCAGTATCCCTCCGCGAAAACTCCCCCTAACTCCCCTTCTCCGCGGTTGGAAACACCTGGCACAATAGGCTACCATGATCCCGAATACAGTCCTATAATCATGTAAGGAAAAGCTGAATGCATTTTGTAACTTCACCCTAAAAAATATGGCCAGCTACGATAACCTTATTGATGCATTGAAAGATCTGAAAGCAAAAGGGTTTACCACCGATTTCAATCTTGCCTTTGATGCCATAGAATGCACGACTTCCGGTACTTTATTAAAACCCGCTGATTTTGAAATTCTGGAACACCACCGCTTTGAAGCCAATACAGACCCTGATGATTCAAGTGTATTGTATGTGATACAATCCATAAACGGCAATCTGAAAGGTGTTCTCATCAATGCCTACGGCGTATACAGCGATGCCGTAAGTGATGAGATGATCCAAAAACTGAAAGTGCACCAGTAATTGCGGGCATTCTTTTATCTTTCCTTTCTGTTTGATCCTTTTTAAATAAATAGTTATGCTGCACAGAAGACGTTTTCTGCAACTGGGTTCATTAGGGCTCTCCAGTTTTTCTTTTGCCGGATTCAGGTCTGCTACACAGGCAACCCGTAAACCCATTGTGATCTCTACCTGGGATGCTGGCCTGGCAGCCAATGCCGCAGCCTGGAAAGTATTACGCACAGGTGGCCGCGCACTGGATGCAGTGGAGCAGGGCGTAATGGTTACAGAATCTTCGCAAAATTGTTGTGTGGGATTGGGTGCCAATCCCGACAGGGATGGCTATGTAACACTCGATTCCTGTATTATGGATGAACACGCCAATTGCGGCAGTGTGGCATTTCTGGAACGGATTAAACATCCGGTATCTGTTGCCAGAAGGGTAATGGAAAAAACACCGCATGTAATGCTGGTAGGCAGTGGTGCACAGCAATTTGCCGTGCAGGAAGGGTTTACACTGGAGCCACAAAAACTTTCTTCTGATGCAGAAAGAGAATACAAAAAATGGTTACAGAAAAGTGAGTACCAACCTGTGATCAATGTAGAGAATAGTAAAAAGCAAACTTCCTATGCACCTACTCGTTTTGAGAATGGCGATTGGAACCATGATACCATTGGCATGGTAGCGATGGATGCCAATGGCAACCTCAGTGGCACCTGTACTACTAGTGGCATGGGTTTTAAAATGCGCGGTCGCTTGGGCGACTCACCCATTATTGGTGCAGGATTATTTGTAGATAATGAAATAGGTGCTGCCACCGCAACCGGACAGGGCGAAGATGTCATCCGCATTTGCGGATCGCACCTTGTTGTAGAACTGATGCGACAGGGTTTGTCGCCCGAAGCCGCTTGCAAAAACGCTGTGGAAAGAATCATCAAAATCAAGGGCAGTAAGGCCAAAGACATACAGGTAGGTTTTATCGCTATCAATAAAAAAGGAGAATACGGTGGTTATTGTATACAGAAAGGTTTCAATTTCGCTGTTTGTTATGCGGATGATAAGAACTTTTTGGTTGACGGGAAATACATCATCTAACGTATTGCGCAATTACAAAATGCAACTAAGTTTTGTAAAACCAATAAGATTTTACTTTGAGAGTTTTCGATTACGATTTCTAATCAGTGCCTGTGGACGGGCCTCTTTGGGTTCGGTGTCCAGCGAAGCGTAGACAGATCAGATCATGCGAAGCAGATCTGATCAGAGGCCAAAGCAGCCCGGTAACAGGCACGAGGCCCAGCGGCCGTGAGCGATAGAAAGCTTTGAATGATAGAATGTTTGATTTTCATAAAGTTCTATACATAATCATAAAAAAGGAAAGGCTAATGTTACTGGAAATATGTGTGTTCAATACAGCTACAGCTGTTGCTGCCGAAGAAGCGGATGCAGACAGGATTGAATTATGTGAGAATTATGCCAACGGAGGCACAACGCCTTCCTATGGTTATTTAAAAACAGTGAGAGAAAAAATCAGCATTCCTGTATTTCCGATGATACGCCCAAGAGGTGGAGATTATTTTCATACGGAAGATGAAATTGCCATCATCCGAAAAGATATTCTTCTGTGTAAGGAATTGGGATTTGAAGGCGTGGTATTTGGATTGCTGAATCATGATGGAACCATTGATAGTGAAAATACAGCACGCCTGGTAGAGGCTGCCTATCCTTTGGAAGTTACTTTTCACCGTGCCTTTGATAGATGTAAAGATCCGCTGCGTGCATTGGAAACCATTATTACAAGTGGATGCAACCGCATTCTTACCAGCGGTCAGCAACCCAAAGTAACTGAAGGGCTGGCCTTGGTAAAACAATTGGTGGATCAGGCAAATGATCGCATCATCATCATGCCGGGCAGCGGATTAAACAGTTTGAACCTTGCTTCTGTATTAGCCACCGGAGTTACAGAAGTGCATACCTCTGCAAGGATCTTAGTTCCTTCCACAACACAATACCGCAATGAACAAATACAGGAAGATTTTTCTATTGATTTTGTGAATGAGGAAGAGATAAAAAAAATTAAAAATAGTTTTCCTAAATAATCATCTGCTCCGTTGTGTCACACTTTTCTCTGCGAAAACTCCCTGTTCTCAGCGGCTCAGCGGTTGGCGCAAGTAAAACCAACCGCTGAGCCGCTGATGTTTTAGTGGTTACGCAGAGAAAAAATAATTTGTATTTATTGCACAAAATAGTTTCGACGTTTCACATAGCTTTTCATATGAACATTAGAACTGAAATACTAAAAGAACATTCCAAAGCACAGGCTATAAAAATTGCTTCATATGCCTGTTTATCAAAAAAGAATTTCAGTGAACTGATGCATTGCTTGATGAGTGATGAATACCGTCTGGCACAACGGGCTGCTATGAGTGTGAACCATGCAGTGCAGATCAGGCCTGCATTGATAACACCTTACATCAAAGAGCTGGTATCGGTTCTGGAAAAGAAAGACGTGCATATAGCCGTTGTACGAAATGCTTTACGCATACTGGAGCAGCTAACCATTCCGGAAGCATTTCATGGAGAAGTGATGAATGCCTGTTTTCATTTTATTGAAACACCCGCTACCCCACCCGCTGTCAAAGCTTTTTCCTTAACTACTTTGTACAACCTCTCTGCCATTTACCCGGAAATAAAAGCAGAACTACAACTCATCATCGAAGACAAATGGGACACCGAAACAGCCGCTTTTAAAAGCAGGGGAAGAAAAATTATTGGGAAGTTAGAAGGGGTAAAAGAATTAAATAAGTAAAAACCACTTTAACCCTTTTAACTATTTACCACCCTACCCGTAATTTCCAATTATTAATTTCTAACGTGTTGTGCTATTAACATCAACAATCATTGCAAACCTTGCGTATCCTCTGCGGGCTTTGCGTTACAGCTTTACCTTTTTAGTATCGCAAGGATCGCCAAGAACCGCAATGAACGCAAGAAGCACGAAACATCATACAGAGAAAGAACCGTGCCTTGGTGCCTTTATGTGAAAAATATTCGCACACAAAGGCCAAGGCACGGTTTAAAATAAACTAGTTCAATAGCACAACACGTTAATTTCTAATTATTAATTGTTAATTACTAATACAGCATCCTCACCTTAATCGTAGCCTTCACCTCCTTTAACAAAGCCACTGCCTGTTTGGAAAGTTTTTTATCTACGTCGAGCACCACATAACCAATACTGTCGTTTGTTTTCAGGTACTGTCCAACTATATTGATATTGTTTTTGGAGAGGGCTGTATTAATGGCACTCAATACACCGGGCACATTATGGTGTATGTGTAAAATACGGTGTGCATTTTCCACTGGCGGTAACCCAATGGCAGGCACGGTATGCGATCCGTTGGTAATCCCTCTTTCGAGGTATTGAAATAATTTGATACTTACATCTTCTCCAATATTCTGTTGTGCTTCTTCGGTTGAGCCACCAATATGCGGTGTGAGCAGTACATTCGGTAATCCCTGTAAAGGTGATTCAAAATGATCTCCGTTTTTTTCCGGCTCCCACGGAAATACATCAATGGCCGCACCGCTTAGTTGACCCTCTTCTAAAGAACTGGCCAATGCTTTCAGATCAACCACTTCCCCCCTTGCATAGTTGATGAGGATGGCGCCCTGTTTGAATGATTTCAACAGGGTTTTATTGATCAGATTTTTTGTTTGCGTTGTTTCCGGTACATGCAACGAAATAATATCGGAAGAGGCTACCAACTCTTTCAGGTTACGGGCAGAAGATGCATTGCCCAGTGGCAATTTGGTTTCTGTATCATAAAACAACACTTTCATTCCCAAACCCTCAGCCAGCACACTTACCTGCGAGCCAATATTGCCATATCCAATAATGCCCAGGGTTTTTCCACGCAGTTCATAACTGCCCTTTGCTTCTTTCATCCAAATGCCTTTGTGCGCAGCTATGTTTTTATCGATAATTCTTCTAATTAAAATAATCGATGCACCGATCACCAGTTCAGCAACACTTCTGGTATTACTATAAGGCGCGTTAAATACCACCACACCCGCCTGGGTAGCTGCTTTCAGATCAACCTGGTTTACACCAATGCAAAAGCAGCCTATTGCCTGCAACTTATTGGCAGCGGCCAAAACTTTGGCCGTAATATGTGTTTTGGAACGAATGCCCAGTAAATGAACGTCTTTAATCTCTTTAATCAGTTCTTCCTCACTTAAGGCACCATTGAGTTTTCTTGCTTTAACATAACCATTTCGGTTAAACTGCTGAACGGCTTTATCACTGATATTTTCCAGAAAAAGGATATTGATCCGGTCTTTTGGATAGCTGGTTGTTTCGGGCTTGCTCATACTTGCGAAAATAAATGTTATTTGTTTTACGTTAGTACAGATAGTTTTCCACGTTGGATGCAGCCGCCTGCAGCTCGACCTATATTTGCCACATTCGCTTAAAACAGTGCCCATGATTCGTTTAAAATCAATCACTCTATTTACATTCCTCATCATAGGTTGTGGTGCCAATCCTTCTACCGAAATAGAGGACATAGCCAAAAACAACAAAAAAACCGGTTTCTCTGCAGTAACTGCCAGAGAAAAAGCCTACTATGCCAATGCCATTGCGCCTTTATACCAATCACTGCTGGCAAAGAAAGGTTTCAACGGCGGTATACTCCTGGCTAAGAATGGCGAAATTGTTTTTGAAGATTATCGCGGTATGAGCGATTTTAAAACCAAAGAGCCCATTACAGCCAATACGACTTTTCATATTGCTTCTGTTTCCAAAACTTTAACCTCTGCGGTGATTCTAAAATTGATGGAGCAAGGCAAACTGGCACTGGATGACAGGATTGAAAAATACATTCCTTCTTTTCCCTATCCGAATATTACCATTAAGAGCCTGTTAAACCACAGAAGCGGACTTCCCAAGTACGATCATTTTATGGATGGTACGCGTACAGAAGTATATAAGGTTAAAAACAAAAGAGGCAAATGGATTAAAAGAACCCGAACCATAAGAATTGCACCTCAGTTTACCGGTTTTGCCTCTAACCGCGATGTGCTGCAATACATGATCGCCAACAGGCCTGCTCCCGAAGCTTCCCCTGACCGCAGGTATAGCTATTGCAATACCAACTATGTGGTGCTGGCACTAATCATTGAGCAAATCACCAACATGCCGTTTCCGGAATACATGGCAAAAAATGTATTTATTCCCTTGGGTATGACCAATACCTATGTGTTTAGCCAAAAAGATATTCCCAATTATATTCCATCTTACAATTATAATAATAGTCCTTTCAAACTGCAGAAACTGGATTGTGTGTATGGAGATAAGAATGTGTACAGTACGGTGCGCGATCTGCTTCTTTGGGACAGAGCCCTGTATCTGGGCACCTATGTAAGTACCAAAACATTGGAACTGGCCTATCAACCCTATAGCTTTGAAAAAAGAGGTGAAAAAAATTATGGACTAGGATGGCATTTGTACATCAAACCACCCGATCCAACCATTGTTTACCATAACGGATGGTGGCATGGTAACAATGCCGTGTTCAAAAGACTGGTGGCCGATACCGCAACCGTTATCATACTGGGTAATAAATTCAACAGCAATATATGGACAGCCGGTAAGATGAGTTCGGTGTTTACCGGCCATGCGGATACTGCTATGTTGGATGAATAAATACCTGATAATCATAGATTTTATACACAGTCTGACAGAAATGTAACGGAGCGTTAGTATTTTACCCAAATCCACCTATTTTTGCAGACTTTTTAAACCAGTAGATTAATTCGCTTTATGGACAAAATCTTGTTTTACGCCGTTCCGGCGATGGGAGTTTTAGGCCTCCTGTACACTTTGATCAAGTTTAATTGGGTATCTAAGCAGGATGCGGGCAATGACCGCATGAAAGAGATCAGCACGTATATCGCCGAAGGCGCCATGGCTTTTCTGAAAGCTGAATACAAAATACTGGGCTATTTCGTAGTGATCGTAGCCATCCTCTTAGGTATTATGGGCTATTCTGATAGCAATAGCCACTGGAGCATTGCACTGGCATTTGTATTGGGTGCTTTTTTTAGTGCGCTTGCAGGTTTTATCGGTATGAAAGTGGCTACTAAAGCAAACGTTCGTACTGCCCAGGCTGCCAGAACCAGTTTAAGCAAAGCTTTACAGGTTTCTTTCACCGGTGGTTCTGTAATGGGTATGGGTGTTGCCGGTCTGGCGGTATTAGGACTGGGCAGTCTCTTCATTATTCTAAAAATGATTTTCGCTCCGGAAGCTGCTGTTGACAGTGAGGAAATGAAAAGAGCGATAGAAGTATTAACCGGATTTTCTCTCGGTGCAGAAAGTATTGCGCTGTTTGCTCGTGTGGGTGGCGGTATTTATACCAAAGCAGCCGATGTGGGTGCGGATCTCGTAGGTAAGGTAGAAGCTGGTATCCCTGAAGATGATCCCCGTAACCCGGCTACCATTGCAGATAATGTGGGCGATAACGTAGGTGATGTTGCCGGAATGGGTGCAGATTTATTTGGAAGCTACGTGGCTACCGTACTGGCAACCATGGTATTAGGCAGAGAAGTAACTGGTGTTGGTGGTGGTATATTGAATGATGGATATGGTGGCTTATCTCCTATCCTGTTACCAATGTTGATTGCAGCCATGGGTATTGTATTCTCTATCATTGGTACCTGGTTTGTAAAAATTTCTGATTCCGCAGGATTGAGCACGCAAAAAGTCCAGAATGCATTGAACATGGGTAACTGGGGTTCTATTGTTTTAACGGCAGTAGCTTCTTATTTTCTGGTTAACTGGTTAATGCCTGAACACATGTTATTAAGGGGTTTTGATTTTACCCCAATGAAAATATTTGGTGCTATAATGGTGGGTCTGGCTGTAGGTACTTTAATGAGTATGATTACCGAGTACTATACCGCTATGGGTAAGCGCCCGGTAATGAGTATTATTCGCCAGTCATCTACCGGCCACGCTACCAATATTATTGGTGGATTAGCAGTAGGTATGGAAAGTACTTTATTGCCTATCCTGGTATTAGCTGCCGGTATTTATGGTTCTTACTATTGTGCCGGTTTATATGGTGTGGCCATTGCTGCAGCAGGTATGATGGCTACTACCGCCATGCAGTTAGCCATTGATGCATTCGGTCCGATTGCAGATAATGCCGGTGGTATTGCCGAAATGAGTGAGTTGCCCAAAGAAGTTCGTGAAAAAACTGATATTCTGGATGCCGTAGGTAATACTACTGCTGCTACAGGTAAAGGTTTTGCCATTGCTTCCGCAGCCCTTACTGCATTGGCTTTGTTTGCTGCTTTTGTAGGTATTGCCGGTATTGATGGTATCGATATTTACCATGCCGATGTATTGGCTGGTTTATTTGTGGGTGGTATGATCCCTTATATTTTCTCGTCGTTGGCCATTCGTGCCGTTGGACAAGCAGCTATGGCGATGGTGGAAGAAGTTCGCCGCCAGTTCCGTACCATTCCGGGTATTATGGAAGGTACCGGTAAGCCTGAGTATGATAAGTGTGTGGCCATTTCTACAGAAGCTTCTCTGAAAAAAATGATGTTGCCCGGCGCTATTGCCATTTTATCTCCACTGATCATCGGTTTCATTTTCGGACCTGAAGTTTTGGGTGGATTTTTAGCAGGTGCTACCGTTAGCGGTGTACTGATGGGCATGTTCCAGAATAATGCGGGTGGTGCATGGGATAACGCCAAGAAATCATTCGAGAAAGGTGTTGAAATCAATGGTGAAATTTTCTACAAGAAATCAGAACCGCATAAGGCTTCAGTAACAGGTGATACCGTGGGTGATCCATTTAAAGATACCTCTGGCCCATCAATGAACATCCTGATCAAACTGATGTCTATCGTTTCATTGGTGATTGCTCCCACACTTGCGCAGATGCACAAAGCAGATGGTAAAGACAAACAGGTAATCGAGCAGAAAATGGAAGTGAGGGTGATGAATAACGATTCTTCAACTGTTACCATGACAACAGACGTAAAAGGTGACGACTTTAAAAGCCTGGTAGATGCCATAAAAAAAGATGGTCTTGCTACTGATGGTAATATTTCTATCGAATTAAAAGATGGAAAATTGAGTATCAATGGTAAAGAGCAGTCAGCTGAAACATTGAAGAAATATGAAGTGTACCTGAACGGACAAAAAAACATCAGCATACAACTGAATACACAGGAGACTAAGAAATAAATAAAATAAAGAAAGTCATTGAAACAAAATCCCGGTCCTTTTGGCCGGGATTTTTGTTATGGAAAAATTGGCCAGTCAACAACAGTTACTATTTTTAGTATATGAAAAACAGCTGTCTTTTATTTGTCTTATTACTATTCATTGCCTGTAACAATGGCGATGGTGCAAATGCACCAGTACCTGATACCACTGTCGTAATTTCTGCTGATACCATTCCCGAAATCAGAACATCTGTTCAATCAAAACCCATTGCAACGTATAGTGAGCCCATTGCCGACGAACTGAACAACTGGAAATTTGCTGTTTCCCTCTATGAAACCAAAAAAACATTCCAATTCACACTACGAATACAATGCAAAGAAGTGCGGGTGAGCGACTCCCTCAAGATCCCCAACTTTGGAATAGCACCAGCCATAGAAATCCGCAAAGGCAAAGAACCACTCAGCTGTATCATTGGCTTTCTGGATAAAAACAAACAGTTCAAAGAATACAAAAAAGTAAGCTTTGAAAATGAACAACTACGTGTAAAAACGATACAGAATTATTATGTAGGCGCATACAAAACAAGGG
Source organism: Chitinophaga pinensis (assembly GCA_943372845.1). Lineage (GTDB taxonomy): Bacteria > Bacteroidota > Bacteroidia > Chitinophagales > Chitinophagaceae > Sediminibacterium > Sediminibacterium pinensis_K. The sequence goes on from CALSAD010000001.1 coordinate 186,175, forward strand.
TTAAATAGATCGCCCCCTTATTCCCTCACAATAGTGTTTCCAAAAGAACCTTTGTCATTATTAATTATTAATTGCTAATTATTAATTTTAATTACCCCCATCCTCTCCTTTTTCCGCTTAACAAAATTTTATTTTGAATCATACGAACTGGGTCGTAAATTGCTTACGAATAAAATCGTAGCTATGGCCGCAGCAAAGCATATCAAACCTACCGAGAGTGAACTGGAGATCTTACGGGTATTGTGGGACAAAGGCACAGCCACTGTAAGAGATGTACATGAAATTTTAAGTGAATACAAAGATGCCGGATACACCACTACCCTTAAACTGATGCAGATCATGTTCGAAAAAGGCATTGTAAAGCGGGATGACAGCAGCAAAACGCATATCTACCGCGCCAATATTACCCGTGAAAATACACAGCAGCAGATCGTAGGTAAAATGATCAATTCACTTTTTGGGGGATCCTCTACCCAACTGGTTATGCAGGCATTGGGTAACCATGCCCCCAACAAAGAGGAACTGGAGGAAATTCAAAAATTATTGGACAACCTGAAAAAACAGTAACGCCATGCAGCACCTGTTCCAATCCAGCTTTTTACAGGCACTGGGCTATGCCATTGCCAACAGCTTATGGCAAACCGCACTGGTATGGCTGATTTATATGAGTGCGTCCCGACTTTTATCAATGAGTGCCGCTGCCAAATACCGCTTGGCTGTTGCTGCACAGGTAACAGGGTTTGTGTGGTTCGTATTTACTTTTCAATTTTATTACCAGCAATACAATACTGCCTGGCAAAGCATTGCCGCATCAGCGCTTGCCCGCGAGGTGCAGCCAGTAACAGCAAACAATACAGGTATTTTACCGCAACTGATTCATTGGATGGCAAAGGGCGAACTGTTACTTCCCTACATATCCATGGCCTATTTATTTTTGATGATAGTGTTATGTGTACGCTGGATGATGGGGTATCAAAAAACACAATTGATACGCAGCAATGGTTTACAAAAAATGCCCGCAGAGTGGCGATTGTTTGTAAAAAAGATCGCTTTACAATTAAGTATTAAAAAAGAAGTACGCATTTTTTTATCCAATACCATCACATCTCCGCTTACCATAGGTTTCTGGAAACCGGTAATATTGATTCCCGTAGCCAGCATCAACCATCTTTCAACCGATCAATTGGAGGCGGTACTACTGCACGAACTGGCGCATATTAAGCGCTACGATTATGTAGTGAACATAATACTATCTGTGGTAGAGATCAGCCTCTTTTTTAATCCATTTACACAACTTCTCAGTAAAAGCATACACAAGGAAAGAGAGAACAGTTGCGATGATTGGGTATTGCAATTTAAGTACGATGCCACTGTGTATGCCCAAGCCCTGCTCCGCATAGCCTCATTACAAGCCATACCCACTTTTGCGATGGCGGCAACAGGCAAAAAGAATGAGTTACTGATAAGGGTAAAAAGAATGATCGAACAAAAAGAAAACCGCTTCAGTTACCGCAGACAACTACTTGCTTTGCTGATTATGACGGGCATATTGAGTTCCATAGCCTGGTTAACGCCCATGGCTAAACATACCGCAGGTGTGCAAGCTTCAACAGCGTCTGCGCAACCGGTATTACCTAAGAAGAAACAAACGAGTATCCCTCCTTCAGAACCAATGACAGTAAGTGTAGACAATCCATTGTTTAACCCTGTATTCTTTTTATCAAAACCTTTGAAAGAAGAAATGCGTAAAGGCATTGCTTCAGCAAAAAAAGAAATGGAGTCGGCCGTTTCTGAAGACGCTACCGGTACAGCCTATACCGACATGCTGGCTTCTTTACAACCCATAATGAGCAATGCCATGGAAATAGCTTCCCAGGCAAAACTTCCCGAATTACCCGATTTGAACAAAGAACTGGCCGCTATGGAAATGGCTAAAACAGCCCTGCGCAAAACCGTTGCAACAGCAGACAGCACCATGGCTGGTTTTGCTTTTAAAAATAAATTCAAAGAAGACATCACTGCCGCCATCAAAAAAATGGATGCTGATATGATCAGGGCAAAAAAAGACATAGAGCGCTCCCGCAAGGAAATGGAAGGTTTTCAGCAGGAAAAAGAAAAAGCCGGAAAAGAGCTGGAAAAGGCATTGGCTGCTTTGTCTGATTTGAAACAACTGGGCCTGGATCAATTGATATTGAACTCGCTTCGGATCTCTGAAAAAGCGCTTAGTGCTTCATGGGAGTCACGTAAAAAAAGCAAAGCTACTACCATTCAAAAGAACCAGGAAAGCGAGTCCATACCGGAAGCAGATGCATTACCCCTGAAACAAAAAATGGAAGAAGAGTTTGAAAAAATAGAAGAACCCTCTGAAGATATTGCGTATGTACCTGTTTATACACCCCGCCTCATTTCGCTGGATGAAAATAAACGAATCATAATTGATGAAGTTACCCTTATCAAACTCAAAACTCTTTTATTAAAACGTTCCCGTGAATTGGGTGTTCGTTTTGTTCCTGTGTTGAAAAAGAATAAAAGTGAGGTTGGGGAAGAAAAAATAGTTATTCAGTTTTAGGCACAGCCCTTACATAAGCTGTCAGGTAAGTTATTCCGTTACCTCGTGGCAATCTTATAATTTGGCATACCCAAAGGTTTCAACATCGTTAATATCTTTGCTCAACTGTGTTTTTCCATTGGTCAATACATAAAAACTATCGCAAATATCAAGCACGTGCCTATACATGTGATCTGTTATTAGAAAGCCCTTATTCTCTTTTTCTCGCAATAGCAAATCCTTAACTTTCTGAATTTGTATCGGACTCAGATGGGTAAAGGGTTCATCTAAGATGGCAAAATATGATTTAGACTTTGAAATAATATATAGCTCTACTAACCTGTGCCCACCTCCTGAAAGACTTCCCACACTTGACATATATTTAGATTCGAACTCTGGAAATTTTTCTATGAAGATTGCAAAATCTAAAGTGAAATCTTGAAAAATTCTCTTTAGTGAAAGTGATTTGGGAATAAAATTGAATTGAGGAAGATAAAGCAATAAATCTGGCCTCTTATATGCTTCTTTAATTGAAACATTATCAATTCGAACTGATTTTTCGCACTGTAATGTCCCGTAAATGATTTTCATCAAACAGGATTTTCCTTGTCCGTTTCTGCCAAGCAGACCCGTAATTTTTTTTGTTTCACATGTCAAATAAATGCTTGACAGAATCATTCTGTTGCCAAGTTGGAGTTGAATGCCGTCAGCTTCCAGTGTATGTATCATCTAAATGTGTTGGTCAGTATGATAAGTGAGATAAATAAGACAAAATCAAAAGATAGAGACACGATCCACAACAAGAATTTAGAAATACCCAAATTCAGGTAATAATAATATTCTTTGTTTTTGTAGGTGTTGATGAAATAATAGGTAAGCGCAAGAGTTGCCATTTTTAGCCAAAAAATTACTGAGAAACTGCTAAATCCGTGATTCCAGAAAATACTAATACAGCATAGATTAATAAAGAGCGATAGAACCAGGAAGCTTTTGTAAAAGATCCAGATAAGCCGTATCGTTTTAAATAACTTCAAAATAATGGCTACTAACGCATACATCTATAGATAACGTTTTGTGCTATTAAACTAGTTTACTCTAAACAGTGCCTTGAAGGCTTTGTGTACGATTATTTTTCATACAAACGTACCATGGAATAGTTCCTATCTCTGTATGATGTATAAGTGTTTTCTTGCGTTCATTGCGGTTCTTGGAGCTCCTTGCGATACTAAAAAGGTAAGCAGTAACGCAAAGATCGCAAAGGATGCGCAAGGTTCGCTAAGATTGTTCCATTTAAATAGTACAGCAGGTTATACATAAAAAATGGTTTGCTCAACCAATATCTTGAGTTGTAACGAAACATTACCAAAGATTTCTCGGGCACCAATCTCCATAGCGGTTACCCAATAAAAAACCGATCAGTATTTCGTGAGTGCCTTTACTAACCGTATTCAAAGCAGAGGTCTGCACATCGTATGAATAGCCGATATTGATGTTGCGGTTAACATTCAAACCCACCATGGCGGCAAAACCATCCTGGTAACGGTAAGAGGCTCCGGCCCAGAGCAGATCCTGGTATTGAAATTTACCATTAAAATCAAAGCCCAACGGTAATGGACTGATATAGCGCAATAACATAGAAGGCAGAAAACTAACATCATCCGATAACTGCATACGGTAACCGGCACTTACAAAAATATGTGGCAATAATTTTCCGTTTTGCAGGTACACCGTGTTATCAGAAAAAGCAATCTGCTGCGGAATAATTTGTTGCGCGGCAATCCCCAGAAAATAATTACGCGAATACAACCACACACCGGCACTGATATCGGGTTTGATTTTATTGATGACCCCACTTCCGGCAACAGCAGGATCTACCGTAGTGGTACCAAAATTAAGTTTACTAGCATCCAAACTCATATTGGTGATACCGAGCGATACGCCCGCTGATAAAGTAGTGGTGGGTGAAATAGGTTGGTGATAGGCATAGGTTCCAAACATCGCAAAACGATTCAAGGGACCTGTTTTATCATTTAAAATAGTAAAGCCCACACCTTGGTGCGGATCAGGCGAAGTATAATCACGCCAGTAAGCTTCCCCCCTTGGATTAGCACCCGATGCGCGAAAACTGGTGGCAGATTCCACTTCGTAATCACTCTTCTTCAGAGGACCATGAAAAGTAAGGTAAGTAGTAACCGGTGCATCCTGCAAACCCACCCATTGCATTCGGTGACTGGCTTTTACATCCCAATAATTTTCAATACCGGCAACCGCAGGATTGATGATGTAATTATTCATGATGTATTGGGTATAGTACGGGCGTTGTTGTGCACCAATGGCAGTACAGATAAAAAGGCCGATCCCCAGCATTAACTTTCTTACTCGCATACAACTACTTTATAATCGTTACCGAACCAGTTATGATGGGTCGGTTATTTTTGGGATTGATTACATAATAATAGGTTCCTACCGGTAAAGGTTTGCTTTTAGTGGTACCATCCCAATCTGTATCATATCCTACAGAATGAAATACGATCTGTCCATACCGGTTAAATACATCAATTTCTGCTCCCGGGTAACTTTCCAGGTATTTGATCCGCCAGGTATCATTAATGCCATCCCCATTGGGTGAAAAAGCATTGGGCACTTCCGGCGAACGCAATACCTGTATAAAGATAGTATCCGAAACCATACAACCTCCCTGACCGGTAAGATTGAGACGGTACGTAATATCATCCACCGGTGTACATTTAGGTGTGGCTGCCGTATCACTATTCAGGTACAAAGAAGGAACCCATAGGTATTGCAGATTCTTTCCGTACACAAATTTCGGCTTAATGGTTACCACCCCTCCTTCCAATACTTTTACCACACCACCCATCACTAGTACAGGGTATGGATTTACGATCACCTGTTTTACCATCGTATCACTCACACAACCCTGTCCATTGAAAAAATAATACTTGATATTGAATATTCCTGAGTCTGAGAATTTTTTAACAGGGTTTTGCATAGTTGAGCCGTTGCCCCCTGCCAGATCCCATACCCATGATACGGCATTACTGGTTCGGCCGTTGCCCATATCGGTAAAGCGAACGGTATCACCCACACATCCTTCTGCAGCAGAGATGCCAAAATCTGCTTTGGGTTGCGGATAGATAGTTGTAAGCGATTTTGTTAGTGAATCGATACAGCCATCCTTACTGGTAATTTTTAATTGCACATTATAAGGCCCCAGTGCCGAATATTTATGCACAGGCTCTGCCAGTGTAGAAGCAGAAGGATCGTTGGGGTCATTGAAATTCCATAAATAACTGAACAGGGCTTCAAAACCATCTTCAATGGTAGACTGGTTTTTGAACTCTCCTTTTCCATCGGGCAAACAAATAGATGGCAAAGTAAACGCAGGCTTTGGCAAGGCGTTTACTTTAATAGTTTGCAAGTTCACCACACTAGTACAACCACTATCTGTAACTACCCGCAAACTAATATTGTAGTTTTTGGCAGTGGCAAATTTTCTGGTGTAAGAGGCATTGCTGGTTTTGGTTACGGCAGCCGTTCCATCATCGTAGTTCCAGATGCGCTGGGTAATATTGCTGAAATTGGCAACAGAACTATCGGTAAATACCAGATCGTTGTTTTGACAGGTAGGTATGCTAACCGTCCATTTGGCCACCGGTGATGGCCAAACGGTAATATTTTTAGTGGCAGAATCTTTGCAGCCCTTGGCAGAAGTAACCAGGTATTTAATTGGATACGTACCCACACCTGCTGTCTGCGGTGTAAACAACCCGGTACTGCTTACTGCTGTTCCGGTATACACAAAAGTTCCCGGTACCAATGGATCAAAAGCGGTTTGGGTAATTTGCCGGGCATTGGCTTCATTACAAATACCCGGGATGGTTACAAAAGAAACTTTCGGACTTGCATTTACCGTAACCACCTGCGTTACAGATTTGCTGCACGAGGCAGCATTACCTGAATAGGCACGCAAGGTGATGGTATAATTTTTAGAAGCGGGCGATTGAAAATCAGGATAGCGATACGCATATACTTTATCTATACCTGGATTTTCATCCGTTGTTTTTTTGGTAAGGTCATTGGCATCCCAGAAAATTTCAAGGCGTGTTACGTTTCCAAAATCAACAGTTGATTTGTTTTTGATCCGAACCGAATCATTGCTGCACAAAGCCGTTGGTTGTTGCACTTCAAAAAGCGGAACGGGGTTGGCACCATTTACGGTAAAGTCTTTAGATAAGGAAGCCACACATCCGTTTGAGGTAACCGTTAGAGACACTTTATAGCTGCCCTTATCATTGTATTTAACCAATGGATTCTTAGTTGTGGTGGCCCCCGCTGCTACAGTGGGTGCGGGGGCAAAAGGTGGTGTGGCCGCATTAAAGTTCCATAGATACGTAAAAGCAGTTGTGCCATCTGCACTGGTGGTTGTGTCTGTAAATTGTGCACTCGCATCATTTAAACAAACCTCGGGTATAATAAAGCCGGGATCGGGTAATGCATTCACTTTAAACTGAGGACTGATGCGAAACGTATCACTCTTACAACCCGTAGCCGATTCTACTATTAGTTTTACATCCTTCGCACCAAACGTCGTGTAACTGGTAGTTTGTGCTGCATTGGTGGTATTCGTAACAGAACCCGCCCCATTATCAAGATCCCATACCCATTTGGCAATGGTACCCACTTGAATAGTAGAAGCATCAGTAAAAGTGATATTGCTATTTACGCAAGTAATGGGTGGTGCAGTGAAAGAGGCGGTGGGTTTGGTAGATAATTTAACTGTTTGAGCAACTTGATTGGATACACAACCAATATCAGAAACTACTTTTAGTTTGATGTCATAACTCCCTGTTCCTGCTGCACTATATAACTTTGGGGTAACGCTGGCAGTTGTAATATCTGCGGTAGTTCCATCGGAAAAATCCCATAACCAGCGAACCAAAGTATTGTTAACGCCTGAGCTTTGATCCGTGAGTATGGCTGAGTCTGATACACAACCAGAATGTGCCACAGTAAAATTTGCAACAGGTGGTTCATTAACAATCACCGGGAAAGTATATACCTGATCTGTACTTCCGCAACCATCAGGTGTGGCAGAGGTACTGTATAATTTAATGGTATCTCTTAATGCTGCCGTATTGCTTCGGATGAAAGTATAAGATGACTTGGTACTAAAATAATTCAGCGTTTGTCCATTTATCAAAGTTGTACTGTCCGGCACAGGATTATTAGTAGGACCAACCGTAACATTAGGAGAAATATTTGGAGCAGCAGAAAAATCCCACTTTAAAGTACTTGGTTGAAAACTCAATGGAACCGAAAACTGAAGTGGAGAACCAGCACAGGTAACAGCAGAATCTATTCTACTATAAGCATTCTGGAAAGTAGCTACAGGTGTAAAATCTCTGATATTAGTTCCGGCATTATATCCGTAACTCTCTGCAGATCCAAAACCATATGCAATAGCATTAAAGCCAGTATCAGAATACACATTATGCGATCCTGAAGGCACCGGAAATGTTGCGTAAGAATAATTGTTATCCTGCGGATGAGCTAAGAAACTTGTTGCTTTTGAAACACCATCAAGTTTAAAGCTTGCTACTCCCGCATTCTTAATAATTACATTAATATAGCTTTGAAGAATTGCATTTTTTGAAGCTGAATAAAGTGTGATATTATTGATTGTTTGTTCTACTGGGCTTAAATATATCATCTCAGGATCTCCTCCAGGGTTCGAATTCGGGTTTCCTTCCTGCCCTTGGGTTGTGCAATATTGAGCTACTAAAACAGGTTTGTCTGCCTCTATAAGGTTAGGGACTGCTGGGTTAGTACCTGTTGCATTCCCATTCTTAAATTGGTAGTAGAAATTATTAATTAATGAAGATTTAGGTAATGTGATACCATTTAATTTGACAATTGCGGTTGGATCGGAAACGCAAACCCTATAAAAATTATTCGGTTGAGATCCTGTCGGGGCCGTAAGATATTTCTTGCCCCATGCTACAAAAGGGAAGGCTTGAGCAAAAATATTATCGGCACTTCCGCCGGCATTACCCGCCCCTCCGATACTCATTTTACCGGCGCCTGAAAAAACAGCTATTTTTTTGCACCCTCCACTTCCATTTGTACTAATTGACCTGATCTTTGAACCGGTAAGATCAGTTCCAATATTACCGGTTGTAGTTCCCATTACATTATAGATTTGCCCCTTGTTCAAGTTAACAGTGGAGGCAACACCTGGTGCTAATCCGTTTAAATTTGCTGCGGAGGGCGTTATTTCTACAGTTGTATTATCTTCTGTAGCTACAACAAAGAAAAAGGAATTCGCAAATGTTGCATTAGAGGACTGGGTGTAATTAACAGAATAATATTCTTTACCAAGTGTATTAGTTGGAAATAAAAGAGAGGCTCCAGAAACACTTGCATTATATATATGAGCATAAGCTACAATAGGAACATCACTTGTAATGTGAATCCCCCTATTAAAAGTTCCGGCAGTGTTAATTCTTGCATCCTGAGTACCACTTTTCGGTATCACATTAGATGATGTAACCTGATTCGCTACAACTGTATAATTCTGTAAATAACCTACCCCGGGAATTTCAACTACAACATTTGCATTTTTGTCAGATGTGAAATACAAAACCATATCCTGCAGATTCAACTGGGCAGCAGGAACACCTGATCCCATATTTACATGGAATCCATATCCTAGCCAGAAGTCCGTGCCTTTATTAGAAAAGTCCTGCCCTTCAGCAAATACACATCCCATCAGCAACAAAAACGAAAGCAAAAATCGGGTCTTCTTCATTGGGGGTAACATCGGGTTATTTCCTGCGTATCTCGTTGATTAACACACAAGGTTTAAAATTAAGGGTTCTGACAACAAGACTCGCTTTATAGAGCCATTAAATCGGTAAAATGTTGTCCTGAAGAAGCCTAAACGTTTCCGGCCCACAATTGAACAGAAGATCCAGAATACATAGGTTGGGTACAAAGCCGATCCGGTCTTCAAAAACCTGGGTATATGCAAAACCCATTGGATCGGCCAAATACTGCCTAGGAAGGTATTGGTTTCGCTTATCGGTCACTTCGTCTGGAATCAGTTTCTGGTAGCTGTCGGTCAGGCTGATCGTTCCCGGAAATTTTAATACTTTTTTTAGCCAGTGAAGAATAGCCAGGTTCTTATCCAGCAAAAAAGTTTCCTTTTTTTCCAGCAGTTGCCAAACCCCGTCCCGGTAAAATTCAAAGAAGGGCGACCGGCTGTAACACGACTCAATGGTTCGCAAATGTTGCTTGCACCAATTATCGGAATAGCTAATTTTTACATCTTTCATCAACGCTGTTTGCCCCCTGCCTTTTTCCAGCGGAACCGACAAATGCACCACCCCATTACTACCCGCCACCATGCAACGGTTGCGAAAACTCATTTTTTGATAGCTTTCATATTGTTCAATTTTAATATTTGAAAATTGAAACAAAGTATTAATATAATTAATCGTTCCAAAATATTGATTATCAACTAAAATTATACTCATTTTTGATTAAAATTTTATCTTGATAAATGCATGTATAAAAGAGTCCATTTTGTACATTTTAAGCGATTTTTTTTATTCAGTTAATTATACATAAACTATTGATTAATAGTATTTTAATATTATTAATATATACTATTTAAATTAGCATATATTATTTTTTAATTTGTAGCCTAAAAGCCTAATTTATTTAGTAACGAATATACGTTAATTTTAAAAAGCAAATCTTGAAAATTCGCCAGTCTCTCCTATTTTGCAGGCAAATACCTCATCTTGAAAATAGCCGCCTTATTTGCCCTTATTTTACTGTTTGCCACCTCCTGCCAAAAACCCCAGGGCTTTGATTACCGGGATATCAAGAATGTAAAAATTGAAAGTTTGGGGTACGATAAAACCGCCCTGGTGATGGACCTTGTTTACTACAATCCCAATGGCTTTGGGGTAGACTTAAAAAAAGTGGATTGTGATGTATATGTAGACAACAGCTACCTCGGCAAGTTTCAGCTGGATACCCTGATGCACATTCCCCGAAGGGCAGAATTCAATCTTCCCTCCCGTATTTTGGTGGATATGAAAACGGTATTGAAGAACAGCCTGAACCTACTGTTCAGTCAAGAAGTGCTGATCAATGTAAAAGGAACCACCCGGGTAGGCAAAGCAGGATTCTATACAACCGTGCCGTTTAGTTATGAGGCGAGGCATAAGTTGAGTTTGTTTTAGACGAAGGGAGGGAATAATGAATATCGAACAAGGAATGTAGAATGTAGAAGTATGGGGAATGTATAAGCTAGCATAATTTCAAATGATTCGTCATTTCGATGAGGAGGAACGACGAAGAGAAATCTTTTTCATGAAGCGCTTCATTTGAAAAGATTTCTCCTCATTCTTCGTCGAAAAGACGTTCATTATTGCTATTCGAAATACCTTCGAAATTCAACATTCCTTGTTCGATATTCAATATTCTCTTTGTTTGATATGCTAATTATACGGCTGCACATGGCACGGCTTCCTCGGCTGCGGACCACCGCCGTCTTCGGCACGTTTACATATAGGAGGCAATAATTTATAAGCTTCGGGCTCAGCCTTATCGGTATCTGCATCAAAACCGGCATTGTTCAAAGCTGCTTTAATTGAGGAAGCGCTGGTACGGTCGGGCAAAAACTGAACCTTGATCTCGCCCTGCAACAGATTGATCTTCCAGGTCATCATACCACTTTCCATATTGGCTTTATTCTCCATCACCAGGTACTTGTCTAACCGCTCTTTACATTCCCAGCATTTCAGGTTGGCCGATTTAATGGTTACCCATTCCGGTTTGGGCTGTTGCGCCTGCACCGTGTAAGATGCGATTAACACACCAGTTAAGGCCAGTATCTTTTTCATACAATAATTGTTTATCAGTAAAGGTCAAATTCCCTGCCAATTAGCAGGATCATTACGCCATTGTAATAATAATTGTTCTGTTTCGGCACTTATATGCCCTTTTTCTACCGCCAGACTGATCAGGTTAGCATAATTGGTTAAGGAACGGTAAGGAACACCCGCATCCGCAAAAGCTTTATCAGCATGTGTAAATCCATAGGTAAATATAGATACCATGCCTACCACTTCCACACCCGCATTACGCAAAACATCCACCACCTGCAAGCTGCTTTTACCGGTAGAGATCAGATCCTCCACTACCAATACCCGCTGCCCGGGTGTGTAATACCCTTCTATCTGGTTACCCAACCCGTGTTCTTTGGGTTTGGGACGAACATATATATAAGGCAGTTTTAACTGATCGGCAGCCATGGCACCCCATGGAATACCGGCAGTGGCCACACCTGCCAATACTTCTGCGGCAGGAAACTGTTCGAATACCACATTGCACATTTCACTTTTAATAAACTCACGCACAAAAGGAAAGGATAAAATCCGTCTGTTATCGCAATAGATCGGGCTTTTCCAGCCACTGGCCCAGGTAAAGGGTTTATCAGGACTTAACTTAACGGCTGCTACCTGCAGCAATTTCTCAGCAACGGCTTTCTCGTTTGTCATGCAGCGAAAGTAAAACGATTTTGGAAAGGGAAATTGGGAAATTGAAAAATTGTATTCACATTTGATACATCATGACGAAAACAAAAATGATTGCGGGCGGTGGATTGGTGTTGAATGATGCGGGAGAATTGCTGATGATCTTCCGCCGCGGTAAATGGGATTTACCGAAGGGAAAACTGGATGCGGGTGAAACCATTGAGCAATGTGCCGTGCGGGAAGTGGAAGAAGAAACCGGCTTACAGCATGTAGAACGCGGCGAGTTGATCAGCATCGGTTACCACGAATATTTTGATACCTGGCTGAAGCAAGACGTAATCAAAGAAACCCATTGGTTTGCTATGCGGGCCCGGGGAATACAAAGTATAACCCCTCAAACCGAAGAAGACATTACAGATATCAAGTGGGTTAAAGACGAAGAACTAAAACTGTGTTTGCAGAATAGTTATGCGAATGTGGTGGATGTGATTAAACAGGCAGAATTAATATGATAACTTTATTATCGCCACTGATTACACTGATTAACACTGAAAAAAAATCAGTGCCAATCAGTGTAATCAGTGGCAAAAAAAACACAACCATGAAATACACACTATTACTTACCACATTACTCCTTTCACAAATAGTAACCTCCGCACAACCCACCCCTATTTTCAACGGCAAAGACCTCAGCAACTGGACCATCAACGGAACCGAAAAATGGTATGTAGCCGATGGTGAACTGATCTGTGAGAGTGGCCCGGATAAACAATACGGCTATCTCTCCACCAAAAAATCATACAAAAACTTCATTCTCACATTCGAGTTTAAGCAGGAGGCCAATGGCAACAGCGGTGTATTCTTCCGTTCTTCCATTGATGGCGTAAAAATCAGCGGCTGGCAGTGTGAAGTAGCCCCTCTGGGAAGAAACTCCGGTGGTATTTACGAATCATACGGTCGCGGCTGGCTCATCAAACCCAAACCTGAAGATGAACAATGGCTGAAAATGGGCGAATGGAATACCATGAAATTAATGGTGAATGGCGACCAGGTAAAAACCTACCTGAATGGCCACCCCATGATTGAATTAACCGATGAAAAGATTGGAAAAGGCAATGGCTTTATTGCCTTGCAAATACATGATGGTGGTGGAATAAAAGTAAAGTGGCGGAATTTGATGATAGAGGAGTTGAAGTAGCGCACGTCATTTCGAGGAGAGAGGAACGAACGACGAGAAAACTCATGAAACATTTACAAAGCAATCTTCTAAGTAATCAATAAAATGCCCAAATACCTCTGCAAGCAATTGTAAGATTTCTCACCCGCTGAAGCGGGATCGAAATGACGTTATCTTTTCTTAAGTATCGCCACCGTTAACCTGCTCACACAAACCAGTTTCTGCTGCTCATCGTGGATCTTGATTTCCCAAACATGCGAGCTGGCACCCAGGTGTATGGGTGTTGCCCTTCCGGTTACAAAACCATTACGGGCACTGCGAATGTGATTGGCATTGATCTCCTGCCCTACGCAAATAAAATGTTCCGTATCTATTACCAGTGCAGAACCCACACTGCCCAGTGTTTCGGCCAGGGTAACTGATGCGCCGCCATGTAACAAGCCATAGGGTTGTTTGGTGCGGTGGTCTACGGGCATGGTTGCTTCTAGGTAATTTTCGCCAAGGGAAGAAAAGCGGATGCCGAGATGATCGCCCATGGTGTCTTTACCCAAATGGGCAAAATCGTTGAGGGTAAGGTCTTTTTTATGCCAGATGATCATGATACAATTAAGATAATGCCGAACGTAAAGATTGGTTAACTGCTTCCGGTAAAAATGGCGAAGCATCGCCACCATTTCGGATGATATCCCTTACAATGGTAGAGGCCACTGAAGTGTATTTTGGCTCACCTGTTAAAAAGATCGTTTCTATATGCGGGTCAAGGGTTCGATTGGCATCGGCGATGGTTTTTTCGTATTCAAAATCGCTCACATACCGTATGCCCCGCAGGATGAAATTGGCATTGATGAGTTTGCAATAGTTTACGGTTAGTCCATCATACACCACACTCTCCACTTTGGGTTCATCTTTATAAATCTCTTTAAACCATTGCATCCGTTGCTCTGCACTGAACATGGGGCTTTTAGAGGAGTTGATACCAATACCTACATAAATTTTATCAAATAAAGGAATGGCACGGTTGATAATATCAACATGCCCCAGCGTAACAGGATCAAAGGTTCCGGGGAAAAGACAGATTCTTGAAGGCATAAAACAATTTTCGGTAGGGCAAAGTACGAAGTTAGAAGTACGAAGTACGAAGTATGACCAAATAATTTTGCGTTTGATACTTCTAACTTCGTACTTCTAACTTCTAACTTTACTCGTCTCTATCCACCAGTAAATACAGCACTGCCATTCTTACGGCCACGCCATTTTCTACCTGGTTAAGAATAATGGAATAGGGACCATCTGCTACATCACTATCCAGTTCTACCCCGCGGTTAATAGGTCCGGGGTGCATGATCACAATTTCTTTACCCAAACTTTCCAGCAAGCGGCGGTTAATGCCATAGGCCAGATTGTATTCGCGCAGAGAAGAGAACAAGGGTTGGTTTTGCCGCTCCAGTTGTATGCGAAGCACATTGGCCACATCGCACCATTGCAGGGCTTTTTTCAGGTTGTATTCCACTTTCACACCCAACGCTTCCCCAATGTATTTGGGTATCAGTGTGGGCGGCCCGGCCACCATTACTTCTGCGCCCATTTTCTTTAACAGGTACATATTGCTCAATGCCACGCGACTATGCATAATGTCGCCAATAATGGCCACTTTCAATCCTTCCAGTTTACCCAGTTTTTCCTGCATGGAATAAGCATCCAATAAAGCCTGTGTAGGATGTTCGTTAATGCCGTCTCCTGCATTTACAATAGCAGCAGGAATGTGTTTGGCGAGAAAATGCGGCGCACCTGAGGCACTATGCCGCATTACTACCATATCCACTTTCATACTCAGGATATTGTTTACCGTATCCAGTAATGTTTCGCCTTTGGCGGAGGAGGAACTACTGGCTGCAAAATTCAATACATCGGCCGATAGCCTGCGTTCTGCCAATTCAAAAGACATGCGCGTACGGGTAGAATTCTCGTAAAAAAGGTTCACGATCGTTACATCCCTGAGGGAAGGAACTTTCTTAACCGGCCTTTGTAAAACTTCTTTGAATTGCTGAGCAGTGGAGAGAATTAACTGAATATCTTCTTTATTGAGATCTTTGATACCAAGAAGATGTTTGGTAGATAGTTTCATTAAAAAACAAAGTTAAGGCAAATAGAGGAAATGAAACAAATTTCAAGATTGGTATCTCTAACCGTTCCTTCGTGCCTTGGTGTGGGAAATAAATTTTCACACTAAGGCACTAAGGCACGGTTTTAAATTAGAATAACTTCATCAACCTCATCATTCTCTCTCCAACGCACTTTTACTTTTTGAGAAATAATGGTATCGATCACTTTCCCTGCATAATCAGGCTGAATGGGCAATTCTCTGCTGAAACGGCGATCGATCAACACACAAAGCGAAACTTTTGCGGGTCGCCCAAAATCAAGCAAAGCATCCAAAGCAGCGCGTATGGTACGCCCGGTGTATAATACATCATCAATCAACACCACATTCTTTTCCGTAATACTAAATGGGATATCGGTATGATTGGCAATATGCAGACTTTTGCGTACATCATCTCTATAAAAAGTAATATCCAGTTTTCCGTATTGAATCAGTTTCGGCGGCACAATGTTTCTGAGTTCGGCTGCAATCCGGTCACTCAAAAAAACACCACGCGGCTGCAACCCAATGATCACGGTATTGGTGAGGTGCAGGTTATTTTCCAGGATCTGGTGTGCCAGCCTTTTTACAGTTAATGCCAGTTGTTGCTCGGATAGTATCGTCTTCAAAACCGAATTTTTGATAAAAATAAATGCTTTCTCCCATACCCAACATGAATAATTCAGCGTGTTCTGGTTTAATTTGCCCGCAAATGCTCAGGCTCGGCTCCATATCATTAACACAGTTTCGCAATTATGTGCAACAGCAATTCCTGTTTACGGAAAGAATTGTAGGCATCTGCGGCAGTAATGGCAGTGGTAAAACCAATTTACTCGATGCTGTGTATTACCTGAGTTTTTCGAAAAGTTATTTTTCCCGGCCCGATGGTCAGAATGTACATCACGGAATGGCCGGCATGCGCATTGAAGGCCATTATGATTTGAATGATGAGCCACAACAGATGGTTTGCATACTGCGGGAAAATAACCGGAAAGAACTGGTATTGAATGACGAAGCCTATAAAAAATTCTCCGACCATATTGGCAAATTACCCTGTGTAATGATCGCACCGGATGATGTAGTGTTGGTTACCGGTGGCAGCGAAGAAAGAAGAACATTTCTGGATACCCTGCTTTCGCAGATCAACAAAGAATATTTGTTGCGGCTGATTGATTATACCCGTTTACTGCAACAACGAAACAGTTTATTAAAACAGTCAGCAGAAACCGCCACAACAGACGAAGCCCTGTTACAAATACTGGATGACCAGCTTTGCCAAAACGGGAATTATTTATATGCTGAAAGAAAACAATTCCTTACCACATTTCTTCCATTGGTGGCATCCATTTATGAACGAATTGCAGGAAAGAACGATGGGCTGTTACTTACCTATGAAAGTCAGCTTTCTACAACCGGCTTTGCCGAACTGTTAAAAGCAACAAGGTCAAAAGACCTCGCATTACAAAGAACTACCACCGGTATTCACCGGGATGATATTGTCTGTTACATGGCAGCGGCCGCTTTTAAAACAGAAGCTTCTCAGGGACAAAGAAAAAGTTTACTCTTTGCCCTGAAACTTGCCGAATGGCAGGTACTAAAAGAAAACAAAGGCTTCACCCCTATTCTTTTACTGGATGATGTATTTGAAAAACTGGATGAGCAAAGAATGTATCAATTGCTGCACTGGGTTTGTACGGAGAGTGATGGGCAGGTGCTGATTACTGACACCCATGCGGAGCGGCTTCGGTCTAATTTTAGTGAGATTAACGTTACTTATCAACTGATCGAATTAATTAACAATTAAAAATTAACAATTAATAATTGGAGGGGTTCTGCACAATACTACCTGAATTCATTTTTCATTTTTCATTTTTAATTTTTAATTTCACCTCATGTCTGAATTCCACATAGGAGATGCCATCAAAGGGTTTCTGCACAAGAGCCACCTGAAAAACGGGATTCGTGCTGTGCAGATAGAAGAGATTTGGGAACAACTGATGGGTAAAACCATTGCCAAATACACCGATAAAATCCAGATCATCAACCAGAAATTATTTATTCATACGGCTGTGGGTCCGTTGAAGAATGAGCTGATGTACCAGAAGCAACAGATCATTGACAGGGTAAATGAAGCATTTGGCGAGAAAGTAATCAGTGAAGTGATTATTCACTAACGTTTCGTGCTATTAAACTGGTTTATTAAAAACCGTGCCTTGGTGACTTTGTGTGCGATTATTTTACACACAAGGGCACAAAGGCACAGTTTTCTATCTCACTATAATGTATGGTGCTTTCTTGCGTTCATTGCGGTTCCTGGCGAACCTTGCGATACGTAAAAGGTAAAGCAGTAACGCAAAGCCCGCACAGGATGCGCAAGGTTCGCTATGGATGTTGATTTTAATAGCACAACAGTCTACAATAGTATCCGCAAGCCTACTTTACACTCACCCTCGGATCAATTACGCTATACAATACATCTGCCAGAATATTCACGAGTATAAAAAATAAAGCCGTAACCAATACACTTCCCATTACCACCGGAAAGTCGAGTTTTTCCAATGCATCTACCGTTACTTTCCCAATACCCTTCCATCCAAAAATATATTCTACAAAAAAAGCACCTGCCAGTAATTCGGCAAACCATCCCGTTATGGCGGTGATCACCGGATTCAGTGCATTTCGCAATGCATGACGGAATACAACCGTTCTCTTTCCCAGGCCTTTTGCATAAGCGGTGCGGATATAATCCTGGTCCAGTACATCCAGCATAGAGCTGCGTGTTAGTTGTGTAATGATAGCAAGTGGACGTATCCCTAACGTGATGGCAGGCAGTATCAGATTTTTCAACTCCAACTCTTTTCCATCAAATGGATCTATGGTAAATAAACTGCCTGTCATATGCAGTCCGGTATAATTACTAAAAACAAA
This sequence comes from Chitinophaga pinensis, assembly GCA_943372845.1. Classification (GTDB taxonomy): domain Bacteria; phylum Bacteroidota; class Bacteroidia; order Chitinophagales; family Chitinophagaceae; genus Sediminibacterium; species Sediminibacterium pinensis_K. The sequence goes on from CALSAD010000001.1 coordinate 204,537, forward strand.
TCCGAACAAATAAGCCAATACAATACCCATAAAAAAAGAAGGTGCAGAAATACCCAGCACACTGGCCAATACAGAAGAAGTATCCATCCAGGTATTTTGTTTTACTGCAGCCAGTACCCCTAATAATATTCCGATGACCGTAGCAATCAACATCGCTGCCAGTGCCAGTATCAGCGTTCCGGGTAATGCTTCCATCAATACATCACTAACCTGCTTTTTGGTTTGATAAGAACGGCGCAGATAAGGAATTTTTATACCCAATTTATTTTCTCCTCCGATAAAAAAACCTTTCAATTGTTTCTTATCAATATCTTCTGCCGAATGAACCGCTACCGGAGAAACATCATTCAGGTATAATACAAACTGTTTCCATTTGGGTTGATCCAATGCCAGTTCACTGCGTATATTTTTGATGGTAGTACTATCTCCGGCCTGTCCCAATACCAAACGTGCCGGATCGCCAAAACCCTGAAATAAAAAAAATACCGTTACCACCACTCCGGCCAAAACCAGCAGACCATACCCTATTTTTTTAATGAGGAAGCGAAGCATGGATGAATGATTGATGGTATGTTATACACAAAAACAAAGCACAAAACTGCTGCTGCTTATTTCAATTGGCCAATCTGTTTAAGTATCGTTTCTTCTTTTGTGTAACTGTTTTTAGATAGTACGTTGGCCCCCTGCATGATAAAATAAGTAGGTGTAACACGGGCCGCTGTTTTTAGAACGGTAGCGTCACATTTTACAGTGGTTATAGAAGGAAACAACGTTACCGCTTTATCCGAATCGGCTGTTACCAGCAATATCGGCAGGTTCTTTTTTTGTGCAAATTCCGTAATCTTTTTAAAGCCTGCAGACCAATCCTTGCTTTGTTCCATATCCCTGGCCATTACCATGAGATAAGGTTCGGGATTGGCCAATACGTCATTTGTCGTATCATTACCCGACAATGTTTGTAAGGAGAAATCAAGAATTTTCGCAACCAGTCCATTCCCTTTTTTAACCAGTTTATCTTTCCTGTCTACATATTCATAGGTAGAATCGAAATCGGCAGGAAAATGTGTCTGGTCAAATTCGAGTTGCTGGCCATTTTTTTTGTACGTAAAAACAATAGAGAAACTATCGGGTATAGCCGCCTCCGGTGTTTTCATTTGTTCCAACAAATTATTACCTTGTTTATAAGGCAAACAATCTACAAAAGGCAAGTGCTTTAATACATAGAATTGTCCTGCGGTTGTAGTGGCCGTTACTACCAGTAATAAAAGCACAGCGGTAAATGGTTTTACAGCAGATTTAATTTGTTTGGCAGATACAAAGAGTACCAATATCAACAACAATAAGAAAATATCTTTCCCGAAAGATTGTGCGGGTGTTAGTGGCAAGCAATCACCAAAGCAGCCACAGGTTTTGATCTTGCCTGAGAATAATGCATAGCCGGTTAAAAAAGTAAAGAAAATGATCAGCAGTAATAATAGCCAGCTAAACAATTTCATCCGCCAGCCAATGATTACAGCAACGCCGGCCACAATCTCAAATACATTCATGATCATGGCAAATGCCAGTGTATAATCATTGAGAAAATGCATGCCCCATACTTCAAAAAACTCCTGCATTTTATAACTCAACCCCAGAGGGTCATTGGCTTTTACCAATCCCGAAAAGATAAATAACAGCCCTACGATCCAGCGAATGACAAGGAGAATATGTTTCATGGAATTAGTGTTTACCTTCTTCAATTAATATCAATGCAAAAACGGCGTAATTAATAATGTCTACATAATTGGCATCAATGCCTTCGCTGATCAGGGTTTTACCATCATTGGTCAGTATCTGCTTAATGCGCATCAGCTTCATCAGTATCAGGTCGGCAAAACTTTGCTGGCTCATTTCGCGCCAGGCTTCGCCATAATCATGGTTCTTATCCAGCATGGTGTTTTTAGCAAAGTCAATGTATTGTTGATACAATGCATCCACCTGCTCAACCGGTAATTCTTCCACATGGGGTTTGCCCAGTTCCAGTTGCATTAAACCAATAACACCGTAATTAAGAATGCCTTTGAATTCTGAAGGAATATCATCCCCTACTTTCTGTGTATTCAGATCCTGAATGGTTCTGATGCGAAGGGCTTTGATGAAGATCTGGTCTACCACCGAAATGGTACGCAGCACCCGCCAGGCAGTTCCGTAGTCTTTTGTTTTCTTGATAAAAATATCGCGGCACTGTTTTACAGCCGCATCGTATTGTGCATTGGTTTGCGTCATTTTAATCTGTAGGCTTTAGTCACTTTGGTAATATCTTTGACGTGAATGCAAGTTAACTGAATACATAGTATGTTCACACTAAATTGTAGCGGAAGATTACTGGAGATCAAAGCGCCCATTGTTATGGGTATTATTAATGCTACACCTGATTCTTTTTACAGCGGCAGCCGGCGCGAGTCGGTAACAGAAGCATTGCGTACCGCAGAGAAAATGCTCGGCGAAGGGGCAACTATACTGGATATTGGCGGACAAAGCACCCGCCCCGGCAGCGATACCTTAACAGCAGATGAAGAAATACACCGGGTAATGCCGGCTATTGAAGCCATTGTTCAGGAGTTTCCGGGTTGTTTTCTTTCCATAGATACCTATTATTCGGCAGTGGCAAAAACAGCCGTAAACAGTGGTGTAAGTATTGTTAATGATATCAGCGGAGGAAGTTTTGATGCAGCTATGCTGGATACACTGGCTACCTTACAAGTGCCTTATGTATGTATGCATTTGAAAGGCAGTCCGGATTCCATGCATGCACCCATTCAGTACAAAGATGTGGTAACAGAAGTGCTTGATTATTTTATAGACCGAATTTCCGTTTGCCAAAAAGCAGGCATTACCGATCTGATCATTGATCCCGGATTTGGTTTCAGTAAAAGTGTGACACAGAATTTTGAGCTGCTGAAAAAACTGGAAGTATTCTCTATCACCGGGAAACCTTTACTGCTGGGTGTTTCGCGCAAATCCACCATTTATAAAACACTGGGCATTACACCTGAACAAGCCCTGAACGGTACAACTGTATTGCATACTGCCGGATTGTTAAAGGGTGCTTCTATTCTAAGGGTACATGATGTGAAAGAGGCTATGGAAGCCATCAGGCTAACTTCGTTCCTACACTAATTTTAGTAGCGTATCAGTTTGAAATGTATTGAAGGATGGTGAGAAATTTTAACCGCAGATTCGCAGATTTCCGGCTTATCATCTGCGGCCCAATAATTCTGAATTGATGTGACCTGATACACTACCCTAATTTTTAGCTTTTGAAAAGTTTCAAAACTTTCCAAAAGCAAATAGGTTCCGCAATTGCGGAACCTTTTTTACAATACTATTTATATACTGTCTTATTTCTTGGGTGCTGGTTGCGGCATAGGTTGCGGCATTGGCTGCGCGGGTTGAGGTGCCGGTGTAGTTACATCTAAAATCTCAACTTCAAATACCAGGTTAGAATAAGCTGGTATCAGCGGTGGCTGGCCGTTTTGTCCATAAGCCAGCATAGAAGGTATGTACATTTTACCCTTACCTCCTTTACCAAACATACGCAAAGCATCTTCCATACCCGGAATAACACCTTTGGCACCAATTACCACAGAAAGTGGTTGACTGCCCGGTTTGTTTTTATCCATATTGGAATCAAATTCTTTACCATCGGTAAAGGTTCCTCTGTACAAAACTGAAACCTGTTTACCGGAGTCTGCTTTTAATTGTGCGTCTCCTGCATTCTGAATTTCAACCAGTACACCTGAAGCGGTAGACTGTGTTTTAATTCCTTTCTTGGCAGTAAAATCCTGCAGTTCTTTAATCTCACGCTGTTTTTCACTTTCCTGCTCTTTGGCCAGATCAGCCATAGCATCTTCCTGCTTGGCAAATGTTTTCAGGATCTCTACCCTTCCTTTAATCATATCTCTTGCATGAAAGATATTGTTGTATTCGATCATACCCATTTTTTTCAGGGTATCTACACTCATGGTAAATTCAATTTTATCGCCAACCGCACATTTGGTAATGATCTCCAGAAAACTGTGCTTGTTAGGACGTGACGTATCGATTACCAGATAAGCAGGTACGTGGCCGTAAGAAGAGGTTAACGTAGAATCTTTTGGTGGCACTTTGTATTCAATATTGAATTTTACAAATTGTCCATTTTGTAAGGTTTCTTTACTACCACCCTTGGTGATCTTATAAGAAAGACCAGTTGGGGTTTTCTGGTATTGATTACAGCTTGCAAGCAATACGATCGCTACTAAGAGCGTGGAGATTGTTCTCATCATTTGGTTTTATTGTAGTTGATTTTGATATTCTTTAATTACTTCTTTAAATCTGGTTACATTGGCATCCAGGCTATCATAACTGCCCCCACCGGCGGCATTCACGTGCCCGCCACCTGTAAAATGCTTTCTGGCAAATGTATTCACATCAAAAGCCCCTTTACTACGGAAACTCCATTTGCGCTCTCCTTCCCTGTCAATGACCAAAGCACCAAATTTGATACCCTGAATAGACAACAAATAGTTTACCAGCCCCTCTGTATCGCCTGTTTTAATATTATAGCGTTGCAAATCGGCGCGTGTAATATACATCAAAGCTGTATTGTATTCGTACAGTACCTCCAGCCGGTTCACCAATGCATAACCAATAAAACGGAGCCGGTTTTCCAGGTAGTTATCGTAAATATTGTCGTGCACTTTGGTATGCCGTAAGCCGCGATCTTTTAAATCGGCCACCATCCTATGAACGGAAGCGGTGGTAGCAGGAAAACGGAAAGATCCTGTATCAGTCATCACCCCTGTATATAAACATTCGGCAATAGAGAGATTGAGTTTGTCTTGATGCCCCGAACCCACGATAAAATCGTACACCATTTCACAGGTAGAGCTTTTGGCTGTATTGCTTACGCCAAATGTAAAAGCATCTTCCTGCGGTTGCTCATGGTGATCGATGAGAATCTTGGTGCATTGGGCCGCCAACAGCGGCTGTTCCATATGTTTGGTACGATGCAGCACATTAAAATCAAGGCAAAAAATCATGTGTGCCTGGTTAATGAGTTGCAAAGATTTCTCCTTATGCTTTTCAAAATCAATTACTGTATCAATACCCGGCATCCAATCCAGAAAATCAGCCCAATTGGTGGGTGATATCACGGTGGCCTCATGCCCCAATGCAATCAGGAAATGGTATAAACCCAAGGTAGAACCCATGGCATCGCCATCCGGCTTCTGGTGCATGGTAATCACCACTTTGGCGGGTGTATTGAGTTGGGGGTAAAAATGATCGATCGACTGCATATAGTGGCGGCAAAATTGGGGTTTCCCTGCTATTCTATCAAATCAATTTGAGCGGCTTTAACAAAAACCAGGTTAAATATTCACTGAAACCGTTGTCTATTGCTTACTTTTGCCGCCGAAATTTTACAAACTTTATGAGCAACAGAACATTTACCATGATCAAACCGGATGCAACCCAGAAAGGGTATACCGGTGCTATTTTAGACCAGATCATCAAAGCGGGTTTTACCGTGAAGGCAATGAAATGGACAAAATTAACCGAAGAGCAAGCCGGCTTATTTTATGATGTACACCGTGAGAGACCTTTTTATGGTGAACTGGTTGAGTTCATGAGCAGTGGCCCAATTGTAGCCGCTATTCTGGAAAAAGAAAATGCCGTAGCTGACTTCAGAAAACTGATCGGCGCTACCAATCCTGCCCAGGCCGAAGAAGGTACCATCCGTAAATTATATGCCGCTTCTGTAGGTGAAAATGCCGTTCACGGAAGTGACAGCGATGAGAATGCAGCTATTGAGGGAGACTTTTTCTTCTCTAAGCTGGAAAGGTTCTAACCTGGTTTTATCCAATAAAAAAGCCATCTTATTAGAAAAGATGGCTTTTTTATTAGCTATTATCTATTAATCATCTTCTATTGACCGGATTGGTGGGCTTATTGGTTGCAGAATCGGTAAGTGCAAAACCATGAAATCTGAGTTGTTTTGAGAGCCCATCGTTGAAATACACATCGGCCACTTTATAAAATTCCCCTGTAGCCCCTCCGTTAAAACCAAGGCTGATGATGGTGGATTTGCCCGGCAGGATCACATCGTTTGATCGGTATTTAGGCGTAGTACAACCGCAACCTGCTTTCACTTCTTTCAAAACAATCGTGTCTTTACCAATATTTTTAATGGTAACGGTATACTCCAATGGTTTCCCGGCCGGGATCTTTCCCATATCAAAATCGGCGTTGGTAAACGACAATAACTTATCAATGTCCTTAACAGGAGCTGTATTGGTTTGTGCCTTAACAAAAATGGCTGTCAAACAAAACAAGCCAAGCGTAACTATTTTTTTCATGTGTTATTTGATTGACAAAGGCTTACAAATGATTTTCAGGTAAAATTAAGGAAAGATACTCTCCTGCTTTTGATAATATCTATTTATAAAACACATAATTTTAGCATACCAATCCTAGTAAAACTACCCGACTAACCTAATTTTCTAAATCTATTCTGTATGCTGAAAAGTTTTACTATGCTTGTTTTATGTGTTCTATCTCTTCTGGCTGTTGCCCAAACCACTGCCCGTAAAACTTTTGTGATAACGGCTGCCGGTAATTCGCCATTGGTATACAACCGTATCAGTACTATTGACTTTAGTGCCGGCAAAGCTGTTGACGATCTGTTTGAAACTGCTCAAAAAAAGTACGCTATCCGCGATAACGGCTATAAATCTTACCAGAAATCAAATGAGAGGGATAGTCATGACGACACCAAATCTCCTTTAGGTGGAGGTTCTGTTGCCTGTATGGCTTATGATGCCAAAAGCAACCGTCTATTTTATGTTCCCCTGCAATTATCAGAATTGCGTTACATGGATCTGAAAGAATCTGAACCTTCATTTACCTGCCTGCAGAACCAGTCGCTAAACTTATTACACACCAAGGATGATGTAGCCAATCAGATTACCCGTATGTCGATGGGGGCCGATGGTTTTGGCTACGCTTTATCTAATGATGGAGAGCATTTGGTTAAATTTTCCACTAATGGTACGCCTGTTATTCAGGATTTAGGGGTATTGATTGATAACCCAAAGAACCCGATTTTGGTACGTTCCAGTTGTACCTCATGGGGTGGAGATATGGTAGGCGCGGCCGATGGTAGCCTGTACCTCATCACATTGCACAACCATGTTTTCCGTATCAGTTTGCCCAGCAAAAAATGTGATTATGTAGGAACGATTAAAAATCTTCCGGAAGAATTTACCTCAAACGGTGCATCTGTTGATGAAAATGGCGAACTGATGGTTAGCTGTGGTACGTCTTACGGTAAAAAGTTCTCACCGGTTCATAAAGTAAGTTTCCCTTCACTGGAGGCAACAGCAGTTAATCCACAGATCAGTGGATTGGGTAATATTGCGGATATGGCCAGCAGTAACCTGTTGTTTGAGAAAGCAACTAATGATAAGAAAGCCACAAACGGAGTAAGCTTTATCCAAACTGTAGATGCAGATGATAACAACCTCCCTTCTATCAGTATTTTCCCCAATCCTATCACCCGAGGTAAATTTCAGATCAAAGCAAGCAACCTGAAAGAAAAAGGCGACTATAAAATGATCATTGTGGATGTGGCCGGTAAGCCCGTTATGGAAGGTAAAATGAATATCGGAACCAAAACCAGTACCCATTCTTTCAACTTCCCGGCGCAACATGCCAAAGGTGTTTACTTTCTGCAGATAGCAGATGTATACAATCGTACCATGTATTCGCAGCAGTTGATTGTGGAATAATTTTTTTTAGCCGCAGATTCGCAGATTAATCATCTGCGAATCTGCGGCTTTCTTTTCCCCTACTTCTTCAATAACAGATTTCAATAAACTGTATGTCCTATTGTGCAGCCATCCATACCATGAGCGGAGATAGAAAAGCCCTTCACCAGGCATATCACGATCATCTCTATGGATTTCCGATACAGGATGATAACGAATTGTTTTGCCGGCTGGTACTCGAGATCAACCAGGCAGGATTAAGCTGGGAGACCATCCTGAAAAAAGAAGCCACTTTTCGCAAAGCCTATCACAATTTCAACATTAAAAAAGTAGCGGCGTATACAGATAAAGACCGGGAAAGATTGCTGGCAGATGCAGGCATTATACGCAACCGTCTTAAAATTAACGCCGCTATTGAAAATGCAAAAGCCATATTACTGATACAAAAAGAGTTTGGATCATTCGGAAAATGGTTAGAGATCCAGCACCCAAAATCAAAAGAAGAATGGGTAAAACTATTTAAAAAAATATTCCGCTTTACCGGCGGGGAGATCGTGAATGAGTTTTTAATGAGTGCAGGCTATCTTCCCGGAGCGCATGTGCCCGATTGCCCGGTATTTAAAAAAGTGCAGAAAGCCAAACCGCATTGGCTGAAGAAGCAATAAAATAAAACCGGCTTCGTTCTAATGATAGCGTGATTCTTGTACTTCCATCAAATTAGTAAATCTCCTGCCCACTAACAGGAGATTTTTTGTTGAAATGATACGTTCATCTACATTAATAAAATGCTTCTTAGTACTTACTGAATAAAAAAGGTCAATCATTAATGATTGACCTTTTACTTGTCGGGACGACAAGATTTGAACTTGCGACCCCACGCCCCCCAGACGTGTGCGCTACCGGGCTGCGCTACGTCCCGAAAAAAATTACAAAACGTTTTTGTCCTGTAAATATCGCCTGATTCCTCTTTTTTTGATCGAAATTTCCATTTGAGTTGCTTCTGATCGGTTATTGCAAGAGAAAAAGTGAATCAACTTCCAGGGAATACCTTTTGATGTAAAATTGGCTTTCCCTCTATTATGTTCATCAATTCTTTTTTCCAAATCACTTGTCTGACCTACATAATATTTCTGTAGGCTATCGCTGAACAATATGTACACCACAAACTGCATACTATGTTTTATTCTTCTCAATGAACATTGCGACCCTCCCGCCTTTCGGCGGGATGCGCTACCGGGCTGCGCTACGTCCCGAAAATCCGTTTCTCATAAAATAGCGAAGAGTTTTTTAGAAAACTATCAACTGCTTCTATAAACGGGCTGCAAATATAGGGGCTAAAAGAAAATTTCAGGTTATATTGCATAAAATTTTACCACCGCTACATGAAGATACTTGTAAAGCAGGCGGTTATAGCCGATCCCAACTCCCCTTTTAACGGACAGGTTACTGATATTTTAATTGATGGCGAAAAGATTGTTTCCATTGCCCCCACATTGCGTGTTTCGGCAGATGAGATTGTGGAGGCAGCAGGATTGATTGCTTCGCCGGGCTGGGTAGATATCTTCTCCCATTTTTGCGATCCCGGGTATGAATACAAAGAAACCCTAGAAACCGGCGCCAATGCTGCGGCGGCAGGCGGATTTACAGATGTATTTGTTTTGCCCAATACCAAGCCGGTGATAGACAATAAATCGTTGGTAGAATATATTAGTCGCCAGTCAGGAACCACCGCAGCAACCATTCATCCAATGGGCGCCATCACCAAAGGCATTGAAGGAAAAGACCTTGCCGAGATGTATGATATGAAGAAAAGTGGTGCCATCGCTTTTACAGACGGAACCAACCCGGTACAATCGCCCGGTCTTTTTTTAAAAGCGTTGCAATATGTAAGGGCATTTGACGGAGTGTTGATACAGGTACCACTTGATAAAAGTATTGGTGCCGGCGGATTGATTAATGAGGGCGTGATCTCTACCCGGCTCGGTTTACCCGGCATCCCCTCACTTGCGGAAGAAATTATTGTAAAAAGAGATATTGACCTGCTTCGGTATACAGGATCAAAACTACATATCACTGGTATCTCAACCCAAAACAGCCTTGCGTATATCGCTGCTGCCAAAAAAGAAGGTTTACAGATCACCTGCAGTGTTACCCCTTATCATTTGTTTTTTTGTGATGAGGATATGCAGACTTACGATACCAACCTGAAAGTAAATCCGCCACTAAGAACCAAAGCAGATATGCTGGCTTTGCGGGATGCAGTAGTAAATGGCGTAATAGATTGTATTGCCTCGCACCATATGCCGCAGGATTGGGATAATAAAACCTGCGAATTTGAATATGCGAAAAACGGAATGACCGGATTGGAAACCAGCTTTGCCGTGGTGAACCATTTATTGCCGGAACTCAGTAAAGACAGGCTGGTACAATTGTTTTCTTTAAATGCCCGTAATATTTTCCATCTTCCGGTTACCAATATCAGCGAAGGTGGTTTTGCCGAACTGAGTTTGTTTACAATGGCAGCAAAAACCTATCTTACAAAATCGGATTTACGAACCAAATCACCCAATACGCCTTTTCTGGACAGGGAGCTGAACGGAAAGATTGTTGGAACCATTCACAAAGGGAAACTATCTTTAAACCAAAACTGATTGTATGAAAGTAAATGTAATTAACGAAGGTCTTAAATACGGGAGTATTTGTGGCCTGATTGCAGTACTGCTGATGTATGGCTCATGGGCTGCCGGACTGACCACATTTGTGGCTGTTCAGTTCTATTCAAACTTTATCCCGTTTATGATCCCTATTATTATCATTGGGGGCTTCCAGGTAAGAAAGCAGAACGATGGGATTTTACCATTTAGCCAGGCATTGAAATTTAGCTTTTTCAGCTATGTAGTTGTTGCCATTATTCTGGCAGTAGCCACTTATGTTTTGTATAATTTGATCGATAAAGATTTAACGATGAAATCCCTTCAGGTAGCTCTTGAAAAAACACGTGGCATGATGGAAAAATTCGGAGCCAGTGAAGAGGATATTGAAAAAGCCTTGAAAAAAGCTCAGGAAGATGGTGCACAGGGAACCGGTATGGGTAAAATATTGCTTGGCACCGGTTTGTTTTTAATATGGGATTTTTGTAAGAGTCTTTTGATCTCGCTCGTGATCAGAAAAGAAGAAAAATTTGCAGAATAATCAGTTTCTATGGATGTATCTATTGTAGTGCCTTTGATTAATGAAGACGAATCATTACCGGAACTGTGTAGCTGGATAGAATCTGTTGTTACACAGCATAACCTGTCGTATGAAGTGATTCTGGTAGATGATGGCAGCACGGATAATAGCTGGGCATTTATTGAACAGAAAGGGAAAGAGAATTCTAATATTAAAGGCATAAAATTTCAGCGGAATTATGGCAAGTCGGCTGCATTGAATGAGGGCTTTAAAGCTGCACAGGGCGATGTGGTTATTACCATGGATGCAGATATGCAGGATTCTCCCGATGAAATACCGGAACTGCGCAGAATGATTGTAGAAGATGGATTTGATATGGTGAGTGGCTGGAAGAAAAAAAGATATGATAATACTTTCACGAAAAATATTCCTTCTAAATTATTTAATGCAACGGCAAGGGCCAGTTCGGGCATTCAGTTGCATGATTTTAACTGCGGGTTAAAATCTTATAAAAGAAAACTGGTAAAAAGTATTGAAGTGTATGGCGAAATGCATCGCTACATTCCTATTCTTGCCAAATGGAGTGGCTTTAGAAAAATTGGCGAGAAAGTGGTGGAGCATCGACCCAGAAAATATGGTGTAACCAAATTTGGCTGGCAGCGTTTTGTGAATGGCTTTCTGGATCTGGCCACCATTATGTTCCTTGGAAAATTTGGTAAAAGACCCATGCAGTTTTTTGGATTACTGGGTACTCTTTTCTTTATGATCGGACTGGGTTCTAGTCTATACCTGATCATCGCCAAAATACTAACCACTGATTTTAGTTTAACCAACCGTCCCAGTTTCTACATAGCATTAACTACTATGATCATTGGTATGCAATTATTTCTCACCGGATTTATTGCCGAACTCATTGCCCGCAATGCCCCGGAAAGAAATAGTTATTTGATTGAAACCACATCAGGATTATCATAAGTAAAAAAGTCAAAATTCAAAAGTCAAAAAAGAATTGTGTTTTGACTTTTGAATTTTGACTTTTGAATTTTTATCTTATGCCCAAAAAAGTAATCATCATCGGTCCCGCCTGGCCTCTCAGAGGGGGATTGGCTTCTTTTGATGAACGGCTGGCCAGACAATTTACGAGTGAGGGATACGATACAAGTATTTATACCTTTTCATTACAATATCCTGATTTTCTTTTTCCGGGAACCACACAATATTCAACAGAACCTGCACCTACCGATATTAAGATCAAGGCATGTATCAATTCCATCAATCCATTCAACTGGCTGATGATTGGGAATGAGATCAAAAAACAAAAACCTGATTTGGTGATTGTTCGTTATTGGTTGCCACTGATGGGACCATGCCTGGGTAGTATTTTGCGGATAGTGAAGCGGAATCGGTTTAGCAAAATTATATGTATAGCGGATAATGTTATTCCGCATGAACATCGTCCCGGTGACAAGCTTTTTACACAATACTTTGTAAAACCGGTAGATGCGTTTATCACCATGAGTGAAAAAGTGAAGAGTGATCTGTTGGCCTTCACCACCAAACCTGCCACGCAGGTAGTGCATCCATTGTATGATAATTTTGGAGAGGCCGTTACAAAAGAAGAAGCCCGAAAAAAATTATTCTTACCGGTTGAAGAGAAAATCATTTTGTTTTTTGGGTTTATCAGAAAATACAAAGGATTGGATCTGTTGCTGCAGGCCATGAAAGATGAGCGCATACAGGCATCCGGTATTAAATTGCTTGTTGCGGGTGAGTTTTATGAAAAACGGGAAGAGTATGATGCATTGATAGAAACTTTAGGGATACAGCATCAACTGATATTGCGAACAGATTTTATTCCGGATAGTGAGGTACGTTACTACCTAAGTGCAGCAGATTTTGTAATACAACCCTACCGTAGCGCCACCCAAAGCGGCGTTACCCCTCTTGCCTATCATTTTGAAAAACCGATGCTGGTAACCAATGTAGGTGGGCTGCCGGATTTAGTACCTGATAGAAAAGTGGGTATTATTACAGAACCGGATCCTGCTGATATTGCCGAAGGCATACTTCAGTTATACGAATTAGGAGAAGACTATTTTTTACAGCATCTTCGCAAAGAGAAGGAAAAATATAATTGGCAAAATTTAACTGCCGCTATCAGTAGTCTTATAACTGATACTTCATCAACCAATAAATATTAGTGGAATGGAAAACAGGATAAAAGATATTATTGCAGCTTCCATATCGGTTAAGCAGGATATATTAGCGAATATTAATTTGCAAGACACGATTACTTCTGTAGTAGCAACCTGTACCACTGCTTTCCAGAACGGGAATAAAGTATTGTTCTGCGGAAATGGAGGTAGTGCGGCAGATGCACAACACCTGGCAGCAGAATTTTCAGGAAGGTTTTATAAAGACAGAAAAGCACTTCCATCAGAAGCACTGCATTGTAATACATCTTATCTAACTGCAGTAGCCAATGATTACAGTTATGATGTGATTTATTCAAGATTAGTGGAAGGCATTTGCGTAGAGGGAGATGTATTAATTGGCCTAAGCACTTCCGGAAATTCAAAAAATATTTTGAATGCATTTGCAGCAGCGAAAGAAAAGAAAGTAATTACGGTAGGCTTTACCGGAGCAAGTGGTGGCACTATGAAAGAGGCATCTGATTATCTGATTAATGTTCCTTCCAGCGATACACCCCGCATTCAGGAAAGTCATATCATGATCGGTCATATTATTTGTGAGCTGGTAGAAAAAAATATTTTCGGATAATGGCAGTTACGGAAGCCATCATACTTGCCGGTGGTTTGGGCACCCGATTGCGGAAAGCCGTTCCCGACCTGCCCAAATGCATGGCACCTGTTAACGGAAAGCCATTCATCTTTTATGTTATTCATCACCTGAAACAACAAGGAATTCAACGGTTTCTTTTTTCATTGGGGTATCGTTCAGAAGCTTTCACTTCGTTTCTTGCAGATACTTTATCCGTTGGCTCTTATGAAATAATCATTGAAAAAGAACCACTAGGTACAGGCGGGGCCATACAATTTGCCATACAACATGCCATTACTGAAAATGTATTGGTTGTAAATGGCGACAGCATCTTCATTACGCATCTTGCAGAACAAGTAAACTTTCATGAAACACACCATGCCGACTGCACCCTTGCCCTAAAACCCATGGAAAATTTCAGCAGGTATGGTGTGGTAGAACTCAATGCCAATGATAGCGTTGCCTTGTTTAAGGAGAAAAAATTCTATGCAAAGGGATTGATTAATGGAGGTGTTTACATTATCAACAAAAACATATTTACAAAATACAGCTTTCCTGAAAAATTTTCTTTTGAAACCGATTACCTGCAGCAATACTATACCGCAGGTGGCATGTATGGTATTGAACAGGATGGCTATTTCATTGATATTGGCATACCGGAAGATTACCAACGTGCACAAACAGAATTAACGTTTTGAACTATGTTAGACCTTAGCAAGATTGACAACAGCTGGACACTCTTTTTAGATCGTGATGGGGTAATCAATCATGATAAAGACAACGACTATATCCGCAATTGGGAAGAATTCCGTTTTTATGACACTACGCTGGAAGCAATGGCTATTCTTGCCCAAAAATTTCCCCGCATTATGGTAACCACCAACCAAAAAGGAGTGGGCAAAGGCCTAATGACAGTTGATGATCTTACCCGTATTCATACCAATATGTTACAAGAGATAAAGCAGTCAGGCGGAAGGATTGATAAAGTATATTATTGTTCAGATCTATCGGATGATTCTATTAATCGTAAACCCAATCCGGGTATGGCTTTTCAGGCAAAAGCTGATTATGCAGACATTGATCTAGCTAAAAGTATCATCGTTGGTAACCGCATCAGCGATATGGGGTTTGGACGAAACGCGGGAATGCGTACTGTTTTTGTTGCTACCACACATCCTGAAACTCCCTTTCCCAACCCACTGATCGACCTGCGGTTCGATCACCTTCTGGCATTTGCCCGGGCGCTACAGGGCTAATGAAACCTTAAAATTCAATACCGTGTAGTTTGACAGATTGATTAGGTTGTAAATTGCACCTGAATACTGATCTATGAAGCATGTATGTATGTTTATTCTGGGTGCATCCCTGTTCCTGAACCTTGCAGCACAAAACAGGGTCTCTGCCAATACACAGCTTCTAACACAGCTGGAACAGAATATGCTGAACTATGCCAATGATATTCTGAATGCAGAAGAAACCGCTGACAGATCCATTGCCGATAGTTTTTTTACACGTGCGCTGGTGCAAGCCTTAAAAGTTCCATACTCTTTCTCCTACCCTTTTGATTCGCTCAAAACCATTTCGCATCTGTATGCACCTGATAGCAGCTTCCGGATTTTTACCTGGCAAATCATGAAAGACTTCAGTTACTATCGCCAGAAAGGGGCTATCCAGTTTCGTACAAAAGATGGTTCGCTGAAATTGATCCCCTTGTATGATAACTCTCCCTTTACCGATAACCCCGTTGATTCTGTTAGAACCAACCAGCAATGGATCGGTGCCGTGTATTATAACATCATTCAAAAGACATTCAACAACAAAAATTATTACACACTTATTGGCTACGATGAGAACGATGCACGCAGTACCAAAAAATGGATGGAAGTATTAACCTTTGATGAACAAAGCCGTCCCATTTTTGGTGGACGCTATTTTAATTATCCCAACGATGATATCAAACCCCCGCAACCCGCATTTCGTTTTTGCTTAGAGTTTAAGAAGGAAGCCAATGCCAAACTGAACTACGATCAAGATCTGGATATGATCACTTTTGCCCATTTAACCAGTGAAAATGGCGATCCTGCCAGCAAACATACCCTTGTACCCATGGGTAATTATGAAGGCTTCAGATGGATGAATGGTAAATGGCAACATACAGCAGTTGTGCGAGAAGTAGACCCACGTTCTAATATCAACCCACCCCAACCGGGTGCGGAAAGAGGCGGAAATAAAGCACCTGTGCAAAAGAGGGGGAAAGGAGAAAAGTAAAAAGTCAAAATTAAAAAGTCAAAACACACATTCTGTTTTGACTTTTTAATTTTGACTTTTGACTTACTTAGTCCAGTTTCAATACCGCCAAAAACGCTTCCTGCGGAATTTCAACATTACCTATCTGGCGCATGCGTTTTTTACCTTCTTTCTGTTTTTCTAATAGTTTGCGTTTACGGCTGATATCACCACCATAACATTTGGCGGTTACATCTTTACGCATGGCGCTGATGTTTTCTCGGGCAATTACTTTTGCACCGATAGCAGCCTGTATGGCAATCTGGAATTGTTGCTTAGGTAAGAGTTCTTTTAATTTCTCACACAATTTTCTTCCAAAATCTTCTGCCCTTCCACGATGGATCAAGGCACTTAACGCATCTACTTTTTCATTGTTGAGCAGGATATCCATTTTAACGATATCTGCCTGACGGTAATCAATTGGCGTATAATCGAAAGAGGCGTATCCGCGGGTGGAGCTTTTTAATTTATCGTAGAAATCAAATACAATCTCTGTCAAGGGCATTTCAAAAACCAGTTCTACCCTTGTAGGTGTTAAATAACTCTGGTTGATGAGTATACCACGCTTACCCAAACAAAGTGTCATGATATTACCGATATAGTCCGGCTGTGTAATGATCTGTGCTTTGATAAAAGGCTCTTCAATCTTAGCTACTTTCACCGGATCAGGCATTTCGATCGGATTGTTCACATTGATCTTTTCGCCGCGGGTGGTATATGCAATAAAACTTACGTTAGGCACCGTTGTGATTACAGTTTGATTGAACTCTCTCTCCAAGCGTTCCTGTATGATCTCCATATGCAGCAAGCCAAGGAATCCGCAACGGAAGCCAAAGCCCAATGCCTGAGAAGTTTCCAGCTCAAAAACCAGTGAGGCATCATTTAGCTGCAGCTTACCCATACAATCGCGCAGCACTTCAAAATCGTCTGTGTTTACGGGGAAAATACCGGCAAATACCATGGGTTTTACTTCTTCAAAACCATGGATCATTTCGCCGGGATTATTGGCAAGGGTAATGGTATCTCCTACTTTTACTTCTTTTGCATTTTTAATTCCGGTAATAATGTACCCTACATCCCCTGCTTTCACTTCTTCTTTTGGTGTCATACTCAATTTGAGTACACCTACTTCATCTGCAAAATAATCGGCTCCCGATGCTACAAAACGGATCTTATCTCCTTTCTTCAACACCCCGTTCAAAATACGATAGTAAACGATAATTCCACGGAAGCTGTTGAATACGCTATCAAAAATCAATGCCTGTAAAGGAGCGTCGTAGCTTCCCTGGGGCGCAGGTATCCGTTCAATAATACCATGCAGAATTTCTTCAATGCCTATTCCGGATTTACCACTTGCCAAGAGGATATCTTCCTGCTTACAACCAATCAGGTCAATGATCTGATCCGTTACTTCCGGTATCTTGGCGCCATCCATATCAATCTTATTGATCACAGGAATGATCTCAAGATCATTGTCTATAGCCAAATACAAATTACTGATCGTTTGCGCCTGTATACCCTGCGAGGCATCCACCAGCAATAAAGCGCCTTCGCAGGCAGCTAATGCCCGGCTAACCTCATAACTGAAATCCACGTGGCCGGGTGTATCAATGAGATTCAGTACATACTGCTCGCCTTTGTAGAGGTAGTTGATCTGTATGGCATGACTCTTAATCGTGATCCCTTTTTCACGTTCCAAATCCATATCATCCAGCACCTGGTTCATCATATCACGGTCGCCAATGGTCTTGGTATGCTCCAATAGCCTGTCGGCCAGGGTACTCTTACCATGATCAATGTGCGCAATGATGCAAAAATTCCTGATATTCTTCATAAGGCTGCAAAGATAAGTGTGAACTACGAAGTACGGGGTACGAATTTGAATCTGATTTTCCACCAAACCCGGTTAAAATGATGCTTCTCAGCCCATCGTATGCGCGCTATTGTGAATATTCGACAAATAAGTTTAAAAAAATATTGTCAATTCACGATTCACCATTCACCATTCACCACTCACAATTCCTCCGTATTTTTAACCATGCTGCTAAAGAAACCTAACCGAAAAGCCCAGGTAAACAACGAAACCGGACTTGGCACCAATACCGCGCTTAGTGGCGGACGATTCTTTAATAAAAACGGGGCTCCCAACATAGATGTTCGCGGACTTCCTTTATGGAGAAGATTGAATGTTTACCATACATTGTTATCCATGCCCCGTTGGAAGTTTATGCTGGCCATTATTGTTTTTTTTGTGGGGATCAATTTATTTTTTGCCTCAGTGTACCTGCTTATTGGCATTGAACATTTGGGGGGAATGGTAGCCAGTTCGGATAGTGAAAAATTTGGGGAAGCCTTTTTCTTCAGCGCGCAAACCTTTACCACCGTGGGTTATGGCAGAATAAACCCCATTGGTTTTATGGCCAGTTTAACTGCTTCGCTGGAAGCATTGATTGGGTTAATGAGTTTTGCACTGGTAACGGGATTGCTGTATGGCCGTTTTGCCCGGCCACGGGCTTATATCCGTTACAGTAAAAATGCCCTGTTGGTTCCTTTCAGGGATGGGGTGGCATTAATGTTTCGAATGGTGCCGTATACTAAAAATTACCTGCTGAATGTAGAGGTAAAAGTAACGCTGGCCTTAAAATTATTGGAAGATGGCAATATGAAGAACAGATTTTTTAATGTGCCACTCGATATTGCCAAAGCCACCACCATGACATCCAACTGGACATTGGTTCATATGATCAATGAAGACAGTCCGCTCTTTGGTTTCACCAAAAAAGACATTGATGATGCGCAGGCGGAGTTGTTGATTTTTGTGCAGGGCTTTGATGAAAGTTTCTCCAACACAGTGGTATCAAGAGCATCCTATAATTTTGAAGAATTGGTATATGGCGCCAGGTTTGCGCCCATGTTTCATCCCAATGAAGACAATACCACTACCATTTTACATATAGACAGGCTGGATGATTATGTAGAAGCGGAGTTACCGGTAAAGTTTTGAGAACAAGGGTTATGGCAGCAGATTAGCAGCTAGTTCAAAGGCATGATTAGTGAGATTTCTTGTATTTTGTTTCCAGAGCTATAGGAACGGTTTCAATTAATTCCAGGGATCTAACCATGTTTTTTGTTCCTGATTTATACGTAAGAAAGTGAGGCGTTAACAGATGGGCTTTGTAAGCATCTGCACTGGCATATATTTCAAAAACGGTAACATGAGTAGGGTTATTCTTTTCATAAACAGCATATAAATTCAGCACACCGGGTTCCACTTTTACAGCAGTTTCTGCATGAAGTTGTAATGCTGTTTTATACGCATCAAGCTGAGCCGGATCTATTTGCAGTTTTGCAATTCGGACAACCAGATTTTTATGCTGCGCAAATGAATTATTGAAAGGAGTTACCGTTATAGCTGCGATGAAAATGAAACGTACTAAAATCACCATATTGAAGTTCATATCATTTTTTTAAGCATTATCTAGAAGCAATGTATTGCCACAGATGCGCAGATTAATCAAGAAACAATCTGCGCATCTGCGGCTAAAAAAATCATTTCAACGCATTGATAATCGCAACAAATTCATCCACTACCAAAGAGGCACCACCTACCAAACCGCCATCCACATCGGTTTGTCCGAAAATTTCAACGGCATTAGCAGCTTTTACACTGCCGCCATACAAAATTGAAATCGTATCAGCCACAGCAGCACCATATTTACCAGCCAGTTGCGTGCGAATAAACGCATGCATTTCCTGCGCCTGTGCACTACTGGCCGTTTTGCCGGTACCAATGGCCCAAATGGGTTCATAGGCAATGACTACCTGATGCAACTGTTCGGCTGATAAATGATATAAAGATTCTTCCAACTGCTTTGCCACATACTCGTTCTGCGTATTGGCTTCACGAATCTGCAAGGGTTCGCCGCAACAAAAAATGGGAGTGATGTTATTCTCCAGACATATATTTACTTTATCTGCCAGTAATTGATTGCTTTCATTAAAATATTCACGTCGCTCGGAGTGGCCCAATACAACATATTGAATACCGAGTGATTGTAACATTTCAACCGATACTTCGCCAGTGTACGCACCATTTTTTTTACTGTAACAATTTTGTGCAGCCACAAATACATTGCTTTTGCCAGCCAGTTTTTGTTGAGCCATTGCGAGGTACGGAAAGGGTATGGCAAATACAGCTTGCTGGTCTGCACCCAGTGTATGCGGTGCACTAATAATGGCATCCAATAGTGCTTCGCCCTGTTGCAGGGTTAAATTCATTTTCCAGTTTGCTGCTGCAATTTGTTTTCTCATATCAGTTGATTTCTCTTTTTAAAATAATGATGATGGTTCTTCTGCCACTTGCATTCATATCGGCACTATGCGTAATGGCCTCCCACCCTTCTTTACCGAGTTCAGTTAGTTGCTCAGCAATTCCCTGAAAATTGATACGAATACCCCAAAATCCTTTTGCAGGTATTTCCAGTATTTTGTACTCAAATTGTTTCATGTTATTGATTTTGATCAAAGATATGCGTCAACACCGATATCTCTTTCTCACCCAGAGACTGCCCTTTCATTTTTTTCCAGTTATCAATGGCTGCCAGGGCTTTTTCAAATTCATATTTCGTACCACTTACACCCCAACTAAAATTGGCAATAATGGTGGGTAACAATCCGGCACCAAATACATTACAACTCACGCCGATCATTGAACCGGTGTTGATGGAAGCGTTGATGGCCACCCGCGAATAATCGCCCATCACAACGCCACATTTACTACCTACCCCAACATATTGTTCTGCCCCCATATCCCATATTTTCACATCACCTGCTGTATTTTTTACATTGCTGTTGGTACTGCCTGCCCCAAAATTACACCACTCGCCCACCACCGAATCTCCCAGATAGCCATCATGTGCTTTGTTGCTGTATCCCATCAAAACCGAATTCTTTATTTCTCCTCCGCCCATGCAGTACGGCCCGAGGGTTGTGGCACCATACACACGGCTGTTTAATTTCAATACCGATCCTTCTCCTAAAACAAAGGGGCCGCGTATTACAGAACCTTCCATGATCTCTGCATTTTTACCAATGTAAATAGGTCCTGTTGATGCGTTGAGTGTGCAAAACTGTAACCGGGCGCCTTCTTCGATGAATATTGCCTCTTGCTGTAAAGTGTTTACTGTTGCTGGAATGGGTTGTGATATTCTTCCACTGGTAGCTAATACAAAATCAGCCCGGATCTGTGCCTCATTCCATTGCATTAATTGCCAGGGATGCTGCAACCGTTTCACTGTGGCGTGATCACGGATATTTTCAAAAAAAGAGAGGGAGTGAAATGGATCAAATGCAGCTGGTGCCATGTTACTTCTTCCGGCTATCAATCCGTTTTCATCTGCCATACAGCAGCCGGGTTCCAAAGCTAAAATACTGTCCAGTAAATCTGTATCTGCAATTACCGCAGCATCTATCCAGATATGATCGCCTGCTGGAATTGATTGATACAGCCCCTGTAAATAAGCTTCTGTGCACACGCTCACAGGCTGCCCTGAAATATTTTCCCATCTCTCCTTTACAGAAAAAATACCAAAACGAAGGTCCGCTACCGCCCGGGTAAATGTGAAGGGAAATAGCCCTCTCCGGTTTTGGTTATCAAATAATACGATGGACATGACTGCAAAGTAACTGATAATTTAAAAGAGTCCATACTCCATGGCCGATAGTTGGCAGAATGCAATGGATACTGCTGATTACTATCATCCATCGGCTATGGTCCATCAACCAAAAACTTCTTACCTTGCGCTCTCAAAATCCTAAAACATACCGTATGAGTCTTGGATACTTTTCTTACCCTTTACCTGTTAATGAACCCGTTTTATCTTATGCCCCGGGAACACCGGAAAAAGCAGCTTTGAAAAAGACGCTGGCTGAATTGAAGAAAAAGGAAATCGATATCCCCATGTACATTGGTGGCAAAGCCATTAAAACCGGTAAAAAAGTAGCCATCCATCCCCCGCATGAGATAAAGCACACGCTGGGCCATTTTCATGCAGGTGATGAAAAACATGTAACCCTTGCCATTGACGCAGCACTGAAAGCCAAAGACGCATGGGCTGCTATGAGCTGGGAAAACAGGGCTCATATTTTTTTGAAAGCCGCCGATCTATTGGCCACCAAATACAGGTACCATATGAATGGTACCACCATGCTGGGACAAAGCAAAAATGCTTACCAGGCAGAAATTGACAGTGCCTGCGAGCTGATTGATTTTCTTCGTTTCAACGTTCACTTTTTAAGTGAGATCTATAAACAACAACCACTCTCCTCACCCGGTATGCATAACCGTATGGAATGGCGACCACTGGAAGGATTTGTATTGGCCATTACTCCCTTTAACTTCACCGCTATTGGTGGTAACCTGCCTACTTCTGCTGCCATGTGTGGCAATGTAGTGGTATGGAAACCGGCCAATACACAAGTGTATTCCGCGCAAATGTTTATGCGAATTCTAAAAGAAGCGGGTTTACCGGATGGTGTAATTAACCTGATTTATGTGGATGGGCCCACACTTGGTAAAGTATGCTTCTCGCACCGCGAATTTGCAGGTGTGCACTTTACAGGTTCAACCGGAGTCTTTAATAATATGTGGAAAGTAATTGGTGAAAATGTAGCCAAATACCGCTCTTACCCAAGAATTGTGGGCGAAACCGGTGGTAAAGATTTTGTACTGGCCCATAAAAGCGCTAATGTAGATGCAGTAGTAACGGCACTGGCGCGAGGTGCTTTTGAATTTCAGGGACAAAAATGTTCGGCAGCTTCCAGAGCCTATATACCTAGTAATATGGCAGAGGAAGTGAAAACCAAATTGGTGGCGGCTATTAAATCCATGAAAATGGGTACGGTAGAAGATTTCAGCAATTTTGTAAATGCAGTCATTGACGAAAAATCATTTAGCAGCATTACCAAATACATAGACAACGCAAAAAAAGACAAGAAGGCAACCATACTGGTAGGCGGTAATTACAGTAAGAAAGAAGGCTACTTTATAGAGCCCACCGTAATTGAAGCCAAAGACCCCAAATACGTAACCATGTGTGAGGAAATTTTCGGGCCGGTATTAACCATACACGTATACAATGCTGATAAATTTGAAGAGGTATTGAAATTGGTAGACACCACTTCTTCCTATGCATTAACCGGTGCTATTCTGGCCCAGGACAGGGCCGCGGTAGAACTGGCAACAGACAAACTTCGCAATGCAGCAGGTAATTTTTACATCAACGATAAACCCACCGGCGCCGTAGTAGGCCAGCAGCCATTTGGTGGAGCAAGAGCATCTGGTACCAATGATAAAGCAGGTAGTATGCTGAACCTGTATCGCTGGTTAAGTGCCAGAACCATCAAAGAAACCTATAATCCGCCAGTGGATTATAAGTATCCATTCTTACAGGAAGCGTAAAGAATATCGAACCTGCCTGCCTGCCGGCAGGCAGGTATCGAACAAGGAATGTCGAATGTAGAAGTGGGTTATTACTTCGAAATTCAACATTCCTTGTTCAATATTCATCATTCCCTCTCTGCCCAGGTCTTCTCTCCTTTTTTCATTTTCTCCAGTGTTTCCTGGTATGTTTTTTTCTCGGCATCGCCGGCAAGTGTAATGGCTTTTTCCTGCCATTCAATGGCTTCTTTGGTTTTACCCAGCTTGTGCAGAATATTTGCATAGGTATCCATATACATAGGGTTGGCCTTGTCTTTGAAAGAACGTTTGCTCCATTCCAGTGCTTCGGCAACACAAGTCATGTCTTTACAGTTTGAGAATACCGTCCAGGCATAACTATTTAATTCAGTAGGGTCAGCTTTATCACCATATTTACTCATGAAAGAAACAATTTCTGTCTGGAAATTATTCCAGTCACTTTTAGACTGATAATACACTACTTTAGATTTAGCAGTAAGTTCTTCTGCGTACTTCGGATATTTGGCAGTTAACTTTTCCTGTAAAGCAATAAAGTCAGGAACAGGTGCCGGCTTTTCTTTGGTTCCTCTTTTTAAAATAACCGGATAGACTTCTTCCTGAGTAATAATGGCCAGCACTTTTTGTTCGGCTTTACCCTTTCCTAAAACAGCATTCACTTTATCCGTATTCTCCAGCATCAACACAAAACCTTTGTCTTTCGATTTACTGGTGAACTTGTCAAGAAAGATTAAGTTGTCTTTGGTAAACAAATCCGTTTGGGTTGCCAGGTACTCGGCACTTAATTTTTCAGCATTGGCCATATCATACGCTCCCTGAGAAATTTTTGCCAGACTCATAAGAAAAGCCGGATCTTTTTTCCCGTTTTCATATTTCCTCAATTGGGTGTAATACTGTTTTTCGGGGTCAAGTGCATCTTTTCCCTTGGCAATAAATGTTTTTGCATCGGATGAACCCACCGCCCTGTGCACCACATTACCATTCGGATCAAAAAATAAATAGGTAGGGTACGCACGTATTTGATACTTACGGTTGATCTCCTCCATATCCTTAAACCAGCTTTTCACTTCCTCATTATCATTCTTTGTAGTATCAAACTGCACTTTTACACTCAGGTATTTATCGTTGAAAAACTGTCCTACTTCGCCCAAAGGGAAAATATTCTTTGTCATGTAGGTACATGGGCCACACCAGGTGGTGTAGCAATCCATCACAATAAATTTATTATCGGCCTTGGCCTTGGCCTGGATCTCTTTCCAGCTAAGTCCATGTTCGAATTTCATACCATCGGCAGGCTGTTCGTTTTGGGCCAATCCAAGAAACGGTAACAGCAAAAAAGCCAGGATTATTTTTTTCATAAGAGGTGTATTTAGATTAGTAAAATATGAAATGTGATTGAAAAAACCAATTTTGAATGAGAAACGGTAATGGAATATCGAACCTGCCTGCCGTCAGGCAGGTGTCGAACAAGGAATGTCGAATGTAGAACAAGGTAATAACTTCGAAATTCGACATTCCTTGTTCGATATTCATCATTCCCTCCCTATATTTGCCCCTCTAAAATTCAGCTTACGTGGCAACCAAATTTTCTAAAGAAACTTATCTCTATTGGTACGAACTGATGCAGTTAATACGCCAGTTCGAGTTAAAAGCCGAGGAAATGTATAAAATGGCCGGAAAAATCCGCGGATTTTTTCATGCCTACATTGGTCAGGAAGCAATTGCGGCCGGTTGTATGACCGCCACAAGTCCGAACGACCCCTTTATTACCGCTTACCGCGACCACGGGTTGGGACTTGCCAAGGGTATGAGTGCCAATGAATGTATGGCTGAGTTGTATGGCAAAGCCACCGGTTGCTCTAAAGGAAAAGGGGGAAGTATGCACTTTTTCAGTGTTGAGCATAAATTTTTTGGAGGCCATGGTATTGTAGGTGCACAGATTGGAACCGGTGCCGGATTGGCTTTTGCAGAAAAATATCAGGGTACGGAAAACGTAGTATTGTGTTTTTTTGGAGATGGAGCCGCACGCCAGGGTATTCTGCATGAGACCTTTAACCTGGCCATGTTATGGAAACTGCCGGTAATTTTTATTTGCGAGAACAACAACTACGCCATGGGTACATCTATTGAACGTACCAGTAATGTAGTAGATATCTATAAATTGGCCGATGGGTATGATATGCCTGCTGATAAAGTGGATGGGATGATACCGGAAGCCGTTCATGAAAGTGTGGCACGCGCTGTGAAGAGAGCCCGTACCGGAGATGGGCCTACCCTGCTGGAGATGAAAACCTATCGTTACAAAGGTCACTCTATTTCCGATCCGCAGAAATACCGCTCCAAGGAAGAAGTAGATGAATACAAAGACCAGGATCCTATCAGCAAAGTAAGAACCACCATTCTTACTAATAACTTTGCCAGTGAAGCAGATCTGAAAGCAATTGACGACCGCATTAACCTGGTAGTGGATGAGAGTGTGAAGTTTGCAGAGGAAAGTCCATGGCCAGATGACAGCGAATTGCTGAAAGATGTATACATGGATCCGAATTATGTATTTGAAGTTGATTAAGCCTTATAAAAATTCCATTAAGAAAAAAACATAAAACAACCGTATGAGTGAGAAGCATGAAGAAATGAATGAATCCCTGGCAAGAGTGCAGGGCTTTTGGGAGAAATTTCAAAAACCTATTTTAATCATTGTGGCAGCACTGGTAATTGGTGTTGGTGGCTGGTACGGATACACTGAGTACATTGTTAAACCCAAAGAAGAAAAAGCATCTGATATTCTGTTCAAAGCACAGCAATATTTTACGATGGATTCATCCAACCTGGTGTTGAATGGAGATGGACAAAGCAAAGGCGTTTTATTCGTGATCAATAATTACGGCGGAACCAAGGCAGCTAATCTGAGTAAGTATTATGCTGGTGTGAGTTACCTAAAACTGGGCGATTTTAACAATGCGGTAAAATACCTGAAAGATTTTTCAACTGATGCAAAGCAGATCCAGTTAATGGCCTACGGCTGTTTAGGAGATGCGTACTCTGAATTGAATAAAAAAGAAGAAGCCGTATCCAACTACAAAAAAGCGGCAGCAGCTTTTGAAGAAGACGAAAGCAATTCTGCAGAATACCTGTTCCGCGCTGCTTTATTGGAAGAAGCCGGTGGCAAAACCAAAGAAGCATTGGATCTGTACAAAGAACTGAAAGAAAAATTCCCTAAAACCGAAAAAGGTTTTCAGGCAGACAAATACATCTACCGTTTAAGTATTGAAAAGAATTAGCAAAATGTAACCGATGGCCACAAAAGGTAATACATCAGTAAACAAAGGCATCCCTGTTATAAAGGATGCCTTTGTTGTTATTGTTAAAACAGAATGGAATGCACACATCATAAACAAACTGGAGGCAGGTGTAAAGCGTGTACTCAAAGCCAATGGTGTAGGCTGCAAAACAATCACTGTTCCGGGTGCTTTTGAAATTCCATTTGCGGTAAAAAACCATTACACCTATACGGCTTCTTTACCCGATGCGTATATTACATTGGGTACTATTATTCGGGGAGATACACCACATTTTGATTATGTGTGTAAAGCGGTAACAGATGGGGTTTTGCAATTAAACCTTTCATTGGATACACCCGTTATATTTGGTGTGTTAACCGTTGATAACGAACAGCAAGCTATTGAACGGATTGGCGGCAAACATGGTCATAAAGGTGAAGAAGCAGCCATCACAGCCATCAAAATGATTGCTTTAAACAGGAAACTGAAATAAATCATCCACACAGAGTTACACATTATGAATGTACAGTTATTCATACCCTGCTTTGTTGACCAGTTATACCCTACCGTAGGATTTAACATGGTAAAAGTGTTGGAAAAAGCGGGCTGTACCGTATCGTATAATGCCTCGCAAACCTGTTGTGGCCAGCCTGCTTTTAATGCAGGTTTCTGGGGTGAGGCAAAAGAAGTATGTGCTAAATTCCTGACCGATTTTTCAGGTGCTGATTACATTGTGGCACCCAGTGCCAGTTGTGTAGGTTTTGTACGAAATTACTACGCCAAATTGTTTGAAAATGCACCTGAATCTGCCCTTGCCAAAAAAACAAGCGAACGCATATTTGAATTCTCAGAATTTTTGATTCATATTTTGAAAGTAGATGATCTGGGTGCCAGCTTTGCGGGCAAAGCCACATACCACGACAGTTGCGCTGCTTTACGCGAATGCAAAATTAAAAATGAGCCACGGCAATTACTCAGTAAAGTAAAAGGACTAGAACTAATAGAAATGAACGACGTAGAAACCTGTTGTGGTTTCGGCGGAACCTTTGCCGTAAAATTTGAACCCATCAGTATTGCCATGGGCGATCAGAAAATAACCCATGCAACCGAGACCGGCGCAGAATACATCATCAGCACCGACATGAGTTGTCTGATGCATATTGATGGCTGTGCCAAACACAATAACAGCGGATTAAAAATGCTGCATCTGGCAGATGTTTTAGCCAGCGGATGGAGTAGTTAATTAATTAGCAATTAATAATTAGAAATTAATAATTTGTTTTATTGACTAAATAGACATCTATTTCGTAAGTAACAATTGTCTGATAATTCTATCTCATCTACATTAAATTTTTAATTTCTAATTTCTAATTTTTAATTATCATGAATTTCTGGTTGATCAAATCTGAGCCATTCAAATACAGTTGGGAACAATTTGAAAAAGAGGGACAAACATTTTGGGATGGGGTTCGTAATTATGCGGCAAGAAATAACCTGCGTGCTATGAAGAAAGGTGACCTCGCTTTCTGGTATCATAGTAACGAAGGAATGGAAATTGTGGGCATTGCCAAAGTAGTGAAAGAAGCCTACCAGGATCCGACTACTGAAGATCCGGCATGGTTGGTGGTGGATTTTAAGCCGTATAAAAAACTAAAAAAGCCGGTTACACTCGTTCAGATGAAAGCCGATAAAAGATTAGCCAATATGGATCTGGTAAGATTGGGCCGCTTGTCTGTT
Organism: Chitinophaga pinensis; assembly: GCA_943372845.1. GTDB lineage: Bacteria > Bacteroidota > Bacteroidia > Chitinophagales > Chitinophagaceae > Sediminibacterium > Sediminibacterium pinensis_K. The sequence continues at coordinate 233,057 of CALSAD010000001.1, forward strand.
GGTGCGGTACGTGAGGAAGAATGGAAGATTGTGATGGAGATGGCGGGAATGAAATAGACTTCGATCGAATAAATAGTTAATCCCATTAGATTTTAAAAATCCCTTCCGTAATTTTCCGCTTTGGTAAGGATGTCCGCACCGTCTTTGCGAGGAGTTGCGAGGAACGAAGCAAAGCAATCTGTGCTTCGAATTACAGACACTTCTTATGTTGTAACACAGATTGCTTCGTGCCTCGCAAGGACGTTCTGTTGCATGCTTCGCTTTAAACAATATAGCCCTGATAATATGTATAACTCTCCCACTTTTAATGTCTAATTGGTATTGTAACAGATTTGTAATTTTACAGTATGAAAAAAAAACTGGTTGTACTCACAGGTGCGGGAATTAGCGCAGAGAGCGGGTTAAGAACCTTTCGGGATAGCGATGGCTTATGGGAAGGATATGATATTTATGAAGTGGCTTCTCCACGCGGATGGAAAAAAGATCCTGAACTGGTACTTGATTTTTATAATATGCGCCGCAAAGATGTAGCAGCTGCCCAACCCAATGCCGCACATATTGGATTAGCCGAATTGGAAAAATATTTTGATGTAACCATCATCACCCAGAATATTGATGACCTGCATGAAAGATCGGGAAGCACGAATGTGTTGCATTTGCATGGTGAGATTTTTAAAATGCGAACTTCTATCGCATCAGCACAGGACGATGTAAAGATCTATGAAATCAGAGCGGACATTAAATTGGGCGATATGGCACCGGAAGGCGGGCAATTGCGCCCCCATATTGTCTGGTTTGAAGAACCGGTACCCATGATAGAGCTGGCAGCAGATATCACTTCTATGGCGGATATTTTTGTGGTGATTGGAACCTCACTGGCAGTATACCCGGCTGCGGGTTTATTAAATGTGGCGGCAACAGGTATCCCTAAATTCATCATTGATAAAACTATTCCACCAACCCGCTCCATTGCCAATCTATCTGCCATAGAAGCGCCGGCATCTGCGGGTGTACAGGTGTTAAAAACTAAGTTACAGGCCTACCTTTAGAATTTCACTAACATCCTTTATAGTATTCTTGTGTAAATATCTGTTACATGAGAAAATGGTTACTCATTGTTGGTTTACTCCTATGTATACATGGTTTTTCACAAGTAAGTGAAGGATATAAAGAACTACGCAGTTATGCGCAGCAAAAAGAAATACTACCGGCAGATAGTTCTACTTTTCTGTCTATGTACAATAAGAGTGGTGTGCATTACCTCCTCCCCTTTTACAAAGCCTTTTATCAGGAGAAAGCATTGTTGAAAAAGGATACAGGTTTGTATTATCAGCATCTATCGCAGGCACTTTCTTTTCTGGGTGATATGCATAGCATTCAGGAACTGCAAAAAAATCAATCTGAAAAATTAACGGATACCGCCTTTGCAGAAGCGGCAAAATTAGTGGATGCCAGTAAAGAGGCTGTATATGATGATGCGCATGCGTACATACTAAACAAAGCCAAAAAAAATCGTGTTGTAATGATCAACGAAGCACACGACCAGCCTGCACACCGTGCCTTCACCATTTCTTTACTGGAAGACCTGTATAAAGCTGGCTTTCGATACCTGGCCATGGAAATGCTGCGTAACCATAACAATAATGCTATTACAAAAGTTACGGTTGCAGCCGGCCATTATGTATGCGAACCTGTTGCGGGTGAACTGATCAGAAAAGCACTGGAACTGGGGTACACATTGGTACCGTATGAAGATAATGCGCCGGAACATTCCGTTAAGCAGCGCGAGTATGCACAGGCTAAAAACCTGCATGATTTTATCACAAAAAAAGATAGTACGGCTAAAATAGTAGTGCATGCAGGATACGGGCATATTGAAGAAGGCGCTTCATCAGATGATTTCATTCCTATGGCTGCGTATTTTAAAAATATTTCGGGAATAGATCCACTGACTATCGATCAGACACATATGACAGAAGGAGGTTTGAATACATTTGAGTCTTCCGTATATAATCAATGGATTCGGAAACACCCACTAACCAAACCAGCGGTTATAATACAGGATCAGGTATCCATCGAACTTTCCGGATCCATCATGAATGATATCTATGTAATACATCCTCCTTTCAAATACAGCAATGGCAGGCCCACGTGGATGACTATGAATGGATGGAAAAAAGAAACCTCTTTTGCACCTGCATTCAGAACTGCTTTTTTAATACAGGCTTATTATGCTAATGAATACAATGCAGCCAATCCCAACCTGTCTGTACCCGCAGACCAAACCTATATTGTTGCACCCAATGGCTTGTATTATCTGTATTTACAGAAAGGAAAATACAAAGTAGTGTTCAGGGATATCGCGTATGAAATATTGGGAACGAAAGAGATTGAGGTGCTTTGAAATAATAAAAAAGCTAAGCTGTTGGTCAGCGACCAACAACAGAAAAAAAATCATCCTTCAACCCGTCATTTCGACGAAGAATGAGGAGAAATCTCATCTCGATTTGCACACGAAAAAAGTATCGCAAAGCACGCGAGGAAACGCAAGGTTCGCAATGGCTAAGATTATTAATCATATACTTAGTGCGATGATTAATACAATAAATGTTTGCGTAAGATTTCTCCTCGTTCCTCGTCGAAATGACGGACGAACAGCTACTTAAAAAATATATACGCAATCCCAATCGCAGCAATCACACCTAGCAAATCTGCCAACATGCCTGCCCAGATAGCATAGCGTACTTTTTTAATACCCACGCTTCCAAAATACAAAGCGATGATATAAAAAGTGGTATCGGCGCTTCCCTGGAAAGTAGAAGCCAGCTGTCCGATAAAACTATCGGCCCCATGCGTTTTAAAAATATCCAGCATCAACCCCCTTGAACCACCACCACTGAACGGGCGCATGATGGCAACGGGTAAAGCAGGCACAAAATCACTGGTAATGCCTACCTGTATAAAACACCAGCTGATGCCATTAATAATGGCTTCCAGGGCACCGCTATCGCGAAAGACACGGATGGCTACGAGTAACCCCACCAGATAGGGAATGACTTTTATGATTACATCCCACCCTTGTTTGGCACCTTCAATAAAAGCGTCGAACACATTGATTTTTTTTACAAAACCGCCAATGATAAAAGTGCAGATGATAAAAAACAGAATACAGTTACCCAATACATTACTAAAGGTTTCTTTAGTAAGCAATGTAGGTTCGGGAATATTTTTTTGCGAAGGCAGGCTATTGATGAATAAAGCAAATAAACAAATACTGCTGATGATACCCACCAGCCAGAAAATTAATACCCTATCAAAACGCAAACGCTGGTAAATACCGGTGATGAGGATACTGGCTACGGTGGCTACGGTTGTTGCCAGCATCAGTGGCACAAACACACTGGTTGCGTTGGTACTGCCACCACTTACTCGATATGCAATAATAGAAAGCGGAATTAAGGTTAACCCGCTTGTATGCAATACCAAAAACATGATCTGCGAATTACTGGCGGTTTCTTTGGAAGGGTTTAATGTTTGCAGACTTTCCATGGCTTTCAAACCAAAAGGTGTGGCCGCATTATCCAGTCCGAGCATATTGGCACTAAAATTCATCACCATCTGCCCCATGGCCGGATGTTTATCCGGCACTTCGGGAAACAAGCGTTTCATAAAAGGATTGAGCAAACGTGCCAGAAAATTTACCGCGCCGGCCTTCTCTCCTATGTTCATCAATCCCATGAAAAAAACCATGGCTCCGGTTAGGGGTAATCCAATATCCATGACAGAAGATTTGGATGCATCAAATATGCCTTCAACCAGTTTCTTGAAGATCTCATAATCGTGAAACACGATCAGCTTCACCAGCGCAATAAGTAAACCCACCACAAAGAATACGATCCAAACGTAGTTTAAAGCCATAATCTGTTTTTAAGGCAGTTAAAATAAACAAATCCCTTGTTTAGCCCAATTCTGATTTGAGTCAGATGAATATTTATTTTTGCCACTGATTCACTGATTAGAATGGATTTTACAAATGAATCTGCGAATCTGCGGCTAATAATATCCGTTCCGGCTGCCTATTTGTAACCATTTACCCCTAAATCCGGCTATATTTGCGGCTCAAATTTTTGATGAGCAGGGAACGGAACGTACAAGTGAGTGACACAACAGCAGCTGATAAAAGCGCTGGTGCCGAAACAAATATTCGTACTTCGTACCTCTAAAATCGTACTTAACATGGCTTTACAAGCAGGCATCGTGGGATTACCGAATGTGGGTAAATCAACTTTATTTAATGCGGTTAGCAACAGTGCCAAAGCACAGGCCAGCAACTACCGTTTCTGTACCATTGAACCCAATGTGGGTTTGGTAGATGTGCCAGATGCAAGACTGAATAAACTGGCCGAACTGGTAGTACCCGACCGCATTGTACCAACACAATTGGAGATCGTGGATATTGCCGGTCTGGTGCGTGGTGCGAGTAAAGGCGAAGGATTGGGCAATAAATTTTTAGGGAATATACGCGAAGTAGATGCCATTATTCATGTGATCCGTTGTTTTGAAGATGAGAATGTGCTGCGCGAAGAAGGTGCCATTAACCCTATTAGCGACAAAGAGATTATTGAAACCGAATTACAGCTGAAAGACCTGGATAGTGTAGAAAAGAAATGGCAGAAAGTAGAAAAAATGGCGCGCGTGGGATCTGATACCAAAGCCAAAGCTGAATTTGATATTTTAAACCGTTGCAAAGAACACCTGGAAAAAGGAAAAAATATTCATACACTGGGCCTTGACAAAGAAGAGAAAACAGTAATAGCAGATTTGTTCTTACTTACGGATAAACCTGTTTTATATGTGGCCAATGTAGATGAAGCCAGCATGCACACCGGTAATAAATTTTCAGAAGCCCTTGCTGCTGCTGCAAAAGCGGAAGGTGCCGAAGTGATTGTGATGTGTAATAACATTGAAGCACAGATAGCTGAGATGGAAGCGGAAGAAGACAAGCAGATGTTCATGGAAGAATACCATATGAAAGAACCTGCTTTGAACCGATTGATTACATCCGCTTACCAATTATTGAACCTTGATACCTACTTTACTGCAGGTGTTCAGGAAGTAAGGGCATGGACCATACACAAAGGCTGGAAAGCACCACAGGCTGCCAGTGTGATACACACCGATTTTGAAAAAGGATTCATCAAAGCAGAGGTAATTGCCTACGATGATTTTGTAAAATACGGAAGCGAAGCCGCCTGCCGCGAAAATGGCCGTTTACGCATTGAAGGAAAAGAATACATTGTACAGGATGGAGATGTGATGCATTTCCGTTTCAACGTTTAATTACGCGAAACGCCTAACGCTAAAGGCTTAACGCTTAAGGCGTAAGGCGGTTAAAAAAAAGCGTTCGGCGTTGAGCATTCTGCGTTAAGCGTTCGGCGTTCAGCGTTAAGCCTACAATTATGATTGCTGCTCTGTCTATATGGGAGAAAGAAACGTATTATGCGCCGCAGGATATCATCATTGCGGGTGCAGGGTTGATGGGTTTATGGACAGCACTGGAATTGAAGCGCCAACATCCCAAACTTCGCATCACCATACTTGAAAAACACACCACCCCACTGGGTGCCTCTACCCGTAATGCAGGGTTTGCCTGCTTTGGTAGTCCTACAGAATTATGGCACGATATGGCTACCCATGGCACAGACAATATGCTGCGTATTGTAGAAATGCGTTACAGGGGAATTGAAAAAATACGGGCTCATTTTTCAGATGAGTCAATTGATTTTGATGCCTGTGGTGGTTATGAGTGTATCAACCAAAACTATTCACATTGGGATAACCTGGATGAAAGAATCCACGAATTAAACCAATCATTAAAACAAATTACAGGTAAGGAAACCATTTTTACCAAAGCCTCTGAAAAGCTTACCCCGCTTGGCTTACAGGGTTTTGATACATTATACGAAAACAAAACCGAAGCCGGCCTGCACAGTGGCAAACTGGTGAGGGCACTTACGCAAAAAGTAATGGCTGCGGGTGTTACGATATTATTTGGCACAGATATTCATCATTGGCAAAAAGGGAATGATGGTGTTGAAGTTATTACCGGTGAAAAAAATAACCTACAAGCAAAAAAACTGATTTTCTGCACGAATGCGTTCACCAACACACTACTACCCGAAGCAGGCGTTACCCCTGCACGCGGACAAATGATCCTTACCTCTCCTATTCAGAGGCTTGCCACAAAAGGAACGTTTCATTATGACGAAGGATTTTATTACTGGCGTAATCTGGGCAACCGTATTTTACTGGGTGGTGCAAGGAATGAAGCATTTGGTGAAGAAGAAACGCTTGACATGCATGGTTCAGCCATGATTCAGCAGGCATTGGAATCATTTCTGAAGCAACATTTACATCCCGCTTATCAGTATACCATCGAACAAACATGGAGTGGTATTATGGCTTTTACGGCTGATAAAAAACCCATGGTACAACAGGTGTCAGAAAATATTTTTGCCGCCATTGCCTGTAATGGTATGGGGGTTGCTTTAACGCCTGTGATTGCTGAGGATATGGCAAGCCTTGTAAGTGGGGATTTTTAACGAAATTTCTGTAACAACTTATTTACATTTGTTTGAATACGACTTTATGAAAAAAATTATCGTAACACTTATTCTCATTAGCTGCTTCATTGCCTGTGAAGAAAATAAGCAGGAAACCAATACAACCCTTTCCACCAATACGGTTAAAGAACCCGCGATCATGAATTATACGATTGTGAATGTATATCCACATGATTCCACTTCGTATACACAGGGATTGGAATGGCATGATAATGTTTTGTATGAAGGCACTGGCGATACTAAATACATCGGTGTTAGCAAGTTGGCAAAAGTGGATCTGGTTACAGGTAAAGACATTGAAAAAATTAAATTATCTAAAGACTATTTTGGAGAAGGGATTACTGTGCTAAACGGTAAGATTTATCAATTAACTTATAAGGAAGGAAAGTGTTTTGTGTATGACCAGAAAACACTAAAAAAAATAAAAGAGTTTAGTTATTCAGGTGAAGGATGGGGGATGACGAATGATGGTAAACACCTGATTATGGATGACAGTGGCAACAATTTATATTACCGGGATCCGGAAACATTTGAAGTTGTAAAATCAGTGGGTGTGTTTGATAATAATGGTCCTGTTGCCAGTATTAATGAACTGGAATATGTGGATGGGTTTATTTATGCCAATGTTTGGTTAACCAATTATATCATTAAAATTGACCCTGCTACCGGATATGTGGTGAGCAAAGCAGATTTCTCTTTTGTATTGGATAAATATGCCCCCGGCGCCATTACGCGCGAATCTCAGGCATCCGATGAAGTGTTGAACGGCATTGCCTACGATAGTGCAGGCAAACGTTTTTTTATTACCGGAAAACATTGGCCGAAGTTATTTGAAGTGAAATTCAATTAAGCAAGTAGCCCGTCATTTCGAACGAAGCATCGCGTAGAGAGAAATCTCATGACGGTAAACAAGGCATCCATCTAAAACAAACTTCCGGTTAACGAGAGTGAGATTTCTCGTTCGTTCCTCTCTCGAAATGACGGTTTTAAAATTCAAGTAACCAATACAGCCCGTCATTTCGATCCCGCTTTAGCGGGAGAGAAATCTCATGACGCTAAACAAAGCATCCATCTAAAGTAAACTTCTGGCTCACGAGGTGAGATTTCTCGTTCGTTCCTCTCTTGAAATGACGTTTTATTTTTTTGAAAACACATAGATTACGGAACTGCATTTCTTTATATCCCTCCATGCTTTCAGGTTAGAGAGCAACCCATTCCATATGGCTCCAAAAATATTGCCGCTGCCATTTCTGTATTGCTCACTCAGCATAGACACATAAAAACTATCAAACCACATGGGCTTCATCTCTTCCAAACAAAAACCTTTGGCATTGGCCAACAGTTCCATACTCTTTGGTGAGAAATGATATAAATGCCTTGGCACATCATATGCAGCCCAGTGTGTTTTGTATACGGATGCATCGTAACTGGTATAATTGGGAACAGCAATGAGTAAACGGCCACCGGGTTTCAGCAGGGTATGAAATTGGGAGAGATAACCGTGTAAATCATGCACATGTTCCAATACATGCCACATAGTAATTGCATCAAACTGATGGGCCTGCAACAAAAATAATTCTTCGGAAGAGGCCAGTTCGATTCCGTATTTATTTTTTGCGTTTTGTCTTGCCGTTTCATCCGGCTCCAATGCCGTCACCTCCCAACCTGCTGTTTGCATGGTATGCGTAAAAGCACCGGTTCCTGCACCTACATCTAACAATACTCCGGTTTGTTTTCCGGTTACCTGCTGTACCAGTTGCTTCTTTCCCTGTAAAGTATAGTTACGCACCTTATGATACAAACGGTTTACCAACCCCTTGGCCGTATCGGAATGCGACACATAATTAGCTGATTGGTAATAGGCACCAATGGCAGAAACAACAGGAATTTTTTGGGTAACCCTTCCGGTACAATCGTCACAATGCCATATTTCAAACACTTCATTGGAAACGGTGTAGTCTTTGGCAGACAAAGCAGCAAATACAGAAGCTGAATGGCAGAAAGGACAATGTGTATAGGTAATCAAATCAGGCATAGCAAAAGGCATCATACAAAAGATGCAATGGTTTTTGTTAGATATAATAATAGGCCAATGCGCCTAATCCAAGTATGGCTAAGATAATGGCGTAAAACCACCAGAGATCTTTTTGAGCGGTTTCTTCGGTTCCTTCCCTCGATCCATCACTTTCTACATATATCGGTGGCATCAGGTAAGTCAAATCACGGGCAGCACGAAAGTGAAGGGTATCATCTGCTCCTTTTTCCAGCTTCCCTACTCCTGCTAATTCCACTACTTTATTTTCTTCCAGTGCATGGCGAAACGTGTGGGCATAGGCATGAAACTGCTGTATGGCACTGGTTTCTTCAACACCTGCTTCCTCTGCCAGAAAATCAAAGAATAATTTTTCAGATACTGGAACGGGCTCCTGAGAAAACTCAATTACGGGCATGGGAGCCGTTAACTGACCACTGGCAGCATCATGGGTAGCCGGCTGCTGTTTTACCAGAAAACTGCCAACCTGTGGAATTGCCAGGTGACCATGTAATACCAAAAATTTATAGAGGTGTTGATCCATTAAGGGTTATTTACCTGAACGAATATACAACTCCTCCCAAAACCGTAAAGCCCAATGCGGTATATTGGTTCCAACGCTGGTATTGTGTGTTGAGCATATTGTTCATTTGCAACCACAAATTCAATCTGGGTATTACGGTAAACTCTGCACCCAGGTTTAAGTCGGCCACAGCTTTTGTTTTTTGAGATTGAGCCGTTTTATCGAGGTAGGGACTACCATCCCACATAAATACATCTGCTTTCAATTGCAGATCCTTCAGTATTTTCCATTTTACAGAGCCGGTCAGTTCCATAGGCAGTAAACCCCATGCTTTGCTGTTTACAACCAGAGAATTGTATTGAGATAAAGTGGCGCCGGCAGTAATAGACAATTTCTCCTGTTCTGTATAACCCAGTTCTCCATGTAAGCGAAAGGCATTCATTTCAGGTTCGTACACCACATTGAATGTTTTACCATCACCTGTGTTATTTAAAAACAAAGCCTGATTGGTAAACTTCAATAAAGATGCTTTTACCTGATAAGTAAAATGATCACCCGTGGCACCTTTGATACCAGCAAACTGTTCGTTGATCTTTGTATTTAATAAAGCAGTTGGTAACCCTATCCATGGATTAAACCCTGCAAGTGAGCGGAAAGTATTTTTTTGAAAATACCCAACCCATCCGGCTTCTAATACCAGGTTTACATCTGCCAGTCTTGCTTCGGCGGTGATATTGGGTAAAGTAGAAAAGGTTTTATTATCCCAGGAAGGTTGTATCCCTGCATTGATTTTTACATTCGGTGTTTTGAATTGAATGGAGGGATTGATATAAAACAAATTGTTATTTAGTACCAATGCATTGGGTAATAAAGGAAAGCTTGCTCTTGACATATCAGCCGTTAATCCCAGATCAAACGCATAAATTTTACCGAATGATTTATTGATGGGTGCTTTGATGACAAAACTGTTCTCATGTGCTTCCAAGTTATCAAAGAACCTTGACGCACTGATTTGTGGATGATAGCTGATACCGAATGAATTCGCCACTTTATTTTGCATGCCCAATTCTATACCAACCGTTGCATAACGCAATAGTAATTGATCTTTGTTATACGCCAGTGTAGCGGGCTCGTATCCATAGCGGTATTGTGTGGTACTCTGGTAATAAGGGTGGGTGGTCCATTCCTGATCATTGCTGGTATTTAAGATAGATAATACATCTAGACCCCATTTAGCGGCCTGCTGCGAAGGTAGAGAACCTGTTGAGGTTAAAAAATTACCCCGAATATTGGTAATGGCTTTTTTGCCATCTCCAAAAGAAATAGCCGCTTCACCAAAAAAAGAACTGAAATTACCTGCCCCAAGTTTTATGTATTGATGATTTTCCCAAATGTACCCCGAATCAACACCCAATGCCAATGGTTTAATGGGAACTGGTTGGTACGAGAAGAACAAATTTTGCGACGGAATGGTATACACCACAGGTATCTTGGAAGAATCAATGACCGGTGTGGCTGCAGTAAAATTTACTTTGGCAGCATTTTTTAAAAACGGTTTAAACGCAGAAGTAATGGTTACCACTTTCGGGTTGGACGTATCGCCCAAACCGGCTTTGGATATTTGAGAAAATTTTTCTGCTTCTGTTTTCACTGGCGCTGGTTCTTTGTACGCAACTTTTTTTACAGGTTTGGCAACTACGGTTTTTGTTTTTGCCTTGCTTTTCTTCTTTTTGGCAGAAGCTTTTTGTGTAGTTGCTTTCTTGGGCCTTTTTTTCTGTGCCTGCACAGAACCTATGGCAAAGAATGCCAGAACAAGAATGAGTATTGATTTTACTAAGTAATTCATGTATGGTTCTGCTTTACTGTTGTTCAACTTTATTGGTTTTATTTTTCTCTTCCAGCACTTTATCCAGCTTTTGTTGTGCTTCTGTTTTTAAGTCGGCCAGTGTAGTATTCTCTACCACGCTTTTAAAAGTAGCTTCCGCATTAAACAGGTCTTTCTGCTGCACATACACATCGCCCAGCAATAAATAACTTTTGGTTACCCAGTATTCGTAGGAGCCCATTTTTTTGATCACTTCAAAGCCCGCTTTTTCTGCATCAGCCAGTTTATTCTGCTGCAGTAAAATTTCTGCAATACGGTACTGCGATTCCGCAGCATATTCAGATTTACCAGCATTGATCACCTGTTTATAAGAAATAATAGCAGCATCGGCTTCATTCTGCAACTGGTGGTTACGGGCCACCACAAAACTGGCCATCATACGATCATCGGTGGCAATTCCTTTTTCCAGTAACAACTCCTGGGCATTGGCGGCAGCTTCTTTCCATTGCTGTGCTTTAAACTGGCAGCGCAATAAACCACGCATGGCTTCCAGGCGATTTTCCTGTTGGGTGGAAATACTTTTTAGTTGCGCAAAATATTTACTGGCATTTGGATAGTCTTTCAGATCAAAATAATAAATGCGGGCTGCCTGTAACGTGCTTCGCTCTGCGTAAACATTCTGTGATCTGTCGGCCACCACTTTGTAAAAAGGAAGTGCGTCTATATTGGCCTTATTGGCTACCAGCATTTCGGCTAACAAATAATTGGCCTGTAAAGAATATCTTCCTTCCGGAAATTTTGTGAGGTAATTACTAAAACCGGTTTTGGCCCCACCCATATCTTTCGCCTCATACCGTAACATAGAAGAGCGGTAGGTTAAAGAATCTTCTTCTGTATCGGTAATCGGTTTACCATTTTGCCTCATAAAATCTACAAACTCACCCGGCTTCTGGTTCTCTACAAAAATGTTACGGATGTATTCAATGGCATCGTTACTTTCCTGCGTGTTGGGATGTTTGGTTACCAGTGTTTTAAAATTAGTCAATGATTCTTCATTCTTATCAAGGTTAAAATAAGCCACCCCCAATTTCAAATATGCCTGCGGAGCCATGGAACTGGCCTTACTGTTTGCAATTACTTTTTGCAAAGGTGATATCGCTGATTGAAAATTTTCATCAGAAAGATAGGTATTCGCAATCTCCATACTGGCATCTGCCAGTAAAGCGGAAGATGGGTATTGCTTCTCCATCGATTGCAAAAGACTAATCTTCTCCTGATTTTTATTTAAAGCACCTGCGATAATCCCCTTTTGATACAAAGCATAATCGGCAGATGACAATTGCAATGCCAATACGGTTTCATACATTTTAAGCGATTGCTTAAAGTCTTTGTTCATGAAATAACAATCCGCGGCACGCAGGTATGCATCCTGTTCTATAGCAGTTGAGGTTTGCGTAACCGTTTTAGCAATCTGTTCAAAATTATCTTTGGCCAATGTATAATTCTCATTCTTCAAATAACCATACGCCAGAATATACCTTGCATGATTGGTATTTACTTCTCCATTTGTAATGGGATTTTTTAGATAATTCAATATATAAGCGATGGAAGGATCTGTTTGTCCGTTGCGATAAGCTATCTCCCCTTTCCAGAAATTAGCCAATGGTAATTGCGCATTGTTATAAGGCACCTGTATCAGCTTGGTGAGCAAGGCATCGGCTTTATCCATCTGCTGGTCGTTGATGAGTTCAACGGAGGCACCATACAATAACCGAGGATACAGTCTGATAGCATTATCACTCTTTGCACCCAAACTTTCATACAATCGCAGTGCTTCTTTATAATTACTGGTATTGGCCAATGTATTTACCAATAACTCTTTGGCTTCGGGGGTATAGCTTGATTTTGGATAAGCAGTAACAAAAGATTGAAATGCTTTTAATGCAGGATCCATATACCCTAATTCATAAGACAGTTTACCATAATTAAATGCAGATACTTCTTTCTGTATGGCATTGCTGTTATTGGCTGCACAAAACTGAAAAGCCGTTCTGGCATTGGCTTTATCGTCTGTTTTCAAATAGGCATCGGCCAGCAGGTACATACTGTTTTGCGCGAGCGAATCCTGTGCACCACCCAATTGTTTAAAACCGTCTATGGCAGCAGGTAGGTTTTTAGTTTGATAGTAACAGAACGACAATTCATATAGGTCTTCCCTTCTTACTTTATCAGATCCTTTCACATATTTTTCGAGGTATGGCAATGCTTTGGCAAATTCCTTTTTCTCAAACCAGGCATGTCCTACCAGTTGCTTCATCTGCAGATCGTAATACAAATTGCCTTTTTGCAGCGCTGCTTCCCCATAACTGAGTGCTTTGTCTCTTTCACCGCTGAAATAATAAATCTCAGCGATATAAAAGGGTATTACCGGCTGGTATTCCGGTAATTTTTCAGCTATTTGAAATGCTTCCAGTGCCTGCGGATAATTTTTTTCGTTGAAAGAAATAAAGCCATAGTAATAATTGGCATCCAGGTAATTGGGATCTTTCGGTAACTGGCGAATGGCATTGAACAGTGGTTTTGCTTTATCAAACTGCTGCATGGCAAAGAAACCATAGGCCTGGTGAAATTTCATATCCGCTATTTCGCGGTTACTGAGATTGGCAATACTGGTTTGTGCGTAATACTTCTGCGCATTACTGTAATCCTGTTTGCGGTAATAATATTCGCCCAGGTGAAAACCCATCATCTGCATCCGGGCAGGATTGTTTTCCAGATCTATAAACGATTCGGCCAGGGGTACGGCAGTAGCATCATTCAATTGCAAACCGCAAATAATATAATAGTACTTGCTTTCCAGTTGTATCAGAGAAGGCACATTACTTTGACCAATGCCGTTGCTATATATTTTTTTGAACACAGGATAGGCAAGACTAAACTGCTCTTTTTGATACAGTTCTTTCGCATTTTTAAATTCTGCATCCGGATCAAGGTGATACTGTGTTAGCTGCGCATGCAAAGGCAAGGCGGCCATACCGGCGGATACAAAAAGGAATATGTACAGGAATTTCTTCATAGAGCAAGGCTATTTAAACAATGATGCCTTTTGCAGCAATGCCGTTAAGGCACTGATGGCATATGGCAGGACAACAGGTATTACTACCGGCGATCACTTCTCAATAAAATTTGGCTAAAATCTTTTCAGATGAATATTATGTTACAAAGATTTCAGTTTCTTTCTTAATGAAAAGCAAAATCTTTTTTAAAGGTAGTATTAGGGTATTGTAAGCAAACATCATTCCATCATTTGTGGAAAAACAGATAAGCGGCGTAAGTTTGTCAACAAATCAGGATAACCATGTACGAACACCTCACTACCCTGCGGGTACGATATGCCGAAACAGACCAGATGGATATTGTGTATTATGGCAACTATGCGCAATACTTTGAAGTAGGCCGGGCAGAATGTATTCGCGAGTTGGGTTTTACTTATAAAAAAATGGAGGAGATGGGTATCCGGATGCCGGTGGTAGCAATGGAAGCGCGGTTTTTACGGCCGGCGCATTACGATGACCTGATCACCATTAAAACCATCCTGAAAGAATTGCCGGCAAAGCACCAGATCGAGTTTCACCATGAGGTGTATAATGAAAGAAAAAAACTACTCACCACGGGGAAAGTAGTTTTATTTTTTATCGACAACCAAACCGGCAAATGGATCGGGCTACCGGATGAATTCAAAGAAAAATTAACACCTTTTTTCACAGATCAAACCCTGTGATGATCGGCACGCCAGTTTTGAATGGCCTGTTTGATCTCTTTAGCGTGTAGGTTTTCTGCAACGGCACGTGCCGCCAATGTCGGCATTTCTGTGTCTGAAGCAAACCGCAAAGCAATTATCTGACTCATCCGTATACCTGCGGGTAAAGGTTTTCCGGTTAAGATAAAATGACGGAAATTTTCTTCTGAACGGATGGCCCTGTCCTGCGCCTTTAACGCAAAGCCACGCATATACCAGAATACCGAAACAAAAATGAGCGATACCAAACAGATCAAAGAAGCGGAATACAGGTTTTCCTGAGCAGAATGCGCAAGGTTAATGAACGAGCCAACCAACAAAGCCAGCATGGCTGTTGACGTAACAAAATGAAACCCGGGCACATAACGGGTATGATTACTAAAATTTTGTTCTTTCATAGCAGGCAGTTTGTTTTGCTGGAAGATAACATATAAAACTGCGCCTTTGCGCCCTTGCGTGCAAAAGTTCTCGCAAAGGCGCAGTTAATTATTTTAGTTCGTCTAATAACTGGTACATTTTCTTTACCATTTCTCCGGCAGAGCCATCGTAGTTATTTACCATCATGGCTACTGTATAGGTAGTTCCGTCTTTTGCTGTATGGTATCCTGCAAAACTTTTGGCTCCGCCTATGGTGCCACTTTTCAGCTTCATTTGGTTAAACACCGGCAATGCATCATAATAGTAAGCGAACCATGGCCGGGTTCTGGCGTATTGTAATACTTGTACCAACGCACTTGCCGTTACCCGATTTTGGGGCGATAACCCACTACCATCCATGATGTGTAAGGCGGAAGTTTCAATACCCCTCTCCTTCCAGAATTGTTTTACCAGTGATACACCTTTATCGGTTGAGCCGAGTCCTGTTTTTTCATACGCTATGGTTTTCAGAAAAGCTTCGCCATAGAGGTTGATACTTTTTTTCATGAACCAGTAATTGAGGCTATCGAGCGTGGGCGACTCAACCATTCCGGGCAATGGTGTTAAAGGAATAGTTTGATTAGTAAGCACCGTCCATTGTTTTGGAGAGATTTGTACCGAATCCAGTTTCCTGTTAAGCGTATACAAAAACTGTTTGGCAGCATCAGGGATAGAACCCGCTATTACAAATGCATTTTCTGCCACAGGTATGGTACCTCTTACATACCCATGTGTGGCATAAGGCGGCAGATAGATATACGCGTTGTCACCTGTGCCTTTGGCAGCTGCGGTTAATCGGCTATGCAGTGTAAGACCATACAACTGTGGCTTTGTAGCTACAATGGTAACCGTATCGCCCAACAGTTGGCCTGACCTAAGGATCAAATCGTATTGATTTTCGTGCCAGTTCAAAGCAGCAGTGCCCGCTCCATAGTAATTGCCCATATCATCCCAGATCCATCCGCCGGGCAGGGTTTCCTCCTCCCACTTACCCGTTAATCCAATCAGTTTTCCATCTATTTTTTTAATGCCGGCTTTCTGTATCCTATCAACCAATGCATCCAATTGTTTTTCTTCTTTGGTAGCATCAAACCGCCAGCTGCCTAAACTCGGGTCGCCGGTACCGGTTATATACAGATCTCCTTTCAATACGCCTTTCACAATACTTCCTGAATAGCCGGCAGCCGTTTGGTACCGGTAACCGGGCCCCAGTATTTCCATCGCAGCCGCACTGGTGATGGTTTTCTGGCAACTGGCTGGTGCTAAACCTATTTGGGCATTTAGTTCAAATACTTTTTCGCCAGTTGTGGACTTTACAATCTGTAACCCCACAATGCCATGTTTCATTTGAGGATCAGACAATAATTTTTCCGTTGCCATCGACAAACGTTGCTCCAATGTTTGTCCAACGCAACTAAACGAATAAACCAATAAACAAATAAACCACCCTGCTGTTTTCATAATTGACCTTTACCTTGCACTAAAATTAAGCGGAAGCAGTTTATGGAAAAAGTTTTTGCCTCAATCATTACCATTGGAGATGAATTACTGATCGGACAGGTGATAGATACCAACAGTGCCTGGATAGCGCAGGAACTGAATAAAATGGGCATCCTGATAAAACACCGGGTTGCGGTAGGTGATGTTTGGGACGATATCCGAAAAGCTTTGGATGAAGAAAGTAAGCAGGCTTCGTTAATTCTAATCACGGGGGGATTGGGGCCTACTGCAGACGATATTACCAAACCGCTGCTCTGCGATTATTTTGGTGGAAAGATGGTTGTTCATGAGCCTACACTCAAACACATAACCCACATATTTGAGCATGTGCTGAAACGCCCGATGATTGAACGCAATGCCAAACAGGCTGAGGTACCGGATGTATGTACGGTGTTAATGAACGAAAGAGGCACAGCACCGGGCATGTTATTTAAGAAAGAAGGAACTGTATTTGTTTCTTTACCAGGTGTGCCGCATGAGATGAAATGGCTGATGACAAACAAAGTACTGCCATTGGTTCCTGAATTATTTAAAACAGGTTTTATTGAACACAGAACCTTATTAACCGCAGGTGTAGGCGAATCTTTTCTGGCGGATATGATACAGGATATAGAAGAAGCTTTACCTGCACATATTAAACTGGCCTATTTACCCAATTATGGGATGGTAAGGTTACGGCTTACCGCATTTGGTGCAGATAAATCTATTCTTCAACAAGAAATAGACCAGCAGTTTCAGCTTTTTAAAGAAAAAGTGCAGGAGTACCTGGTGATAGATGAAGACCTTTCTATGGAACAGGTAGTAGCCCGCATATTGAAAAAGAATGGTAAAACACTTGCTACCGCTGAAAGTTGCACAGGCGGATATATTGCACATCTGATGACCGCGCACCCCGGCTCTTCTTCTTATTTTACAGGAAGTGTGGTTAGTTATGACAACCGCATTAAGCAGGAAATATTAAACGTACCTGCCGAAACCCTTCAAACCGTTGGGGCAGTAAGCGAAGACACCGTGGTACGCATGGCACGTGCAGTTCAGCAATTAATGAAAACCGATTATGCCATTGCGGTTAGCGGTATTATGGGTCCGGATGGTGCTACTGCCGAAAAACCCGTAGGTATGGTTTGGATTGCCGTTGCCAACCGGGAAAAAGTAGTAGCTAAGTTATTTAACTTCCGGTTCGACAGGCGCCGAAACATAGAGCTGACTGCTACCAATGCACTCAACCTTTTACGTATCTTTATTAAGGAAACCCCCTAACAAGTGTTCGTATTTGAAGGGCAACCGATACATTTGCATCTAAGAAAGCTGTTGGCATTTTGCTATTGGCTTTTAGTAAAAAATATAGACTAACAGCTTGCAGCTAGTAGCTAAAAGCGTTATAAGAACAAAATATGGCAATTGCTGAATTAGTAATGCCCAAACTGGGCGAGAGTATCATGGAGGCCACGATACTGAAATGGCATAAGCAAGTGGGCGATCCTGTAAAACAGGACGAAACGGTATTGGATATCGCGACCGATAAAGTAGATAGTGAAGTGCCCTCTACCTCTGAAGGGGTGATTACCGAAATATTATTCAACATCAATGATGTAGTGCCTATCGGAACAGTGATTGCCCGCATCAATACAGTTACTGCTTCTTCTAATGGAACGGCTGTTGCACCGATTGTTGAGCCGGAAACCATTGCGCCACCACCTGTTATTGAAGAAGTTGTGATTGATGAAGTACCCGTAGTAACAGAAGCACAAACACCTACAGAAATTGCAGAAGCTTTTTATGCAACTCCCGAAGTTCCATACACACCTGAACCAGTTACTGCTGCCGTTGAACTTGCTGATAAACCCATGGTAAATCGTTTCTATTCACCATTGGTATTAAATATTGCCAACAGTGAAGGCGTTCCGTTAAGTGAATTGGAAAGAATACCCGGTTCCGGTAATGAAGGACGGGTTACTAAAAAAGATATTTTACAATACGTTGCTGATAAAAAAGCCGGAACTGTTACTGCTTACACAGCCACACCGGTTGTTGAGAAAGTAAGTACCCAACCTGTTATGGTTACTAGTTTTCCCGCAGATCCAAAAACCACAGGTACAGGCGTTATTACAAGCAGCTATACTCCCGTTTCTTATTCAGGAAAATCTTCTGATCCTTCAACGATTGTATTATCAGGCATTACCGAGATTGTTGAAATGGACAGGATGCGCAAACTGATTGCCAAACACATGGTAAACAGTGTACAAACCAGTCCGCACGTAACCAGTTTTGCAGAAGCTGATGTTACCCATATGGTACAATGGCGCCAGAAAGTGAAAGATGAATTTGAAAGACGTGAAGGCACCAAACTCACATTTACACCCATGTTCGTTGAGTGTATTGTGAATGTGATCAAGCGTTTCCCGCTGATCAACTGTTCATTAGATGGAGATAATATCATCATCAAAAAAGACATCAATATTGGTATGGCAACTGCATTGCCTACCGGTAACTTAATTGTACCGGTGATTAAAGGTGCCGATCAGTTGAATATAGTCGGACTAAGTAAATCTGTTAATGGCTTAGCAGATGCAGCCCGCAACAACAAACTAAAACCAGAAGACACACAAGGAGGAACTTTTACATTGACCAATGTAGGTACTTTCGGCAGTTTGATGGGAACACCAATCATTAACCAGCCACAAGTGGCCATCATGGCCGTAGGTGCCATAAAAAAACGTGCCGTGGTAATTGAATCTCCCGAAGGTGATACCATTGGCGTAAGACACATGATGTACCTTTCTTTAAGCTACGATCATCGTATTGTAGACGGAAGCATTGGTGCAGGATTCTTATCTGAAGTAGCTAAAGAATTTGAAAAATGGGATGTGAACAAACAATGGTTTCATTATCTCTAAAATATCTTTCACCATCTTACCCAATGCCATCTGAACAAGATGGCATTTTTCTTAGCATGTTACCAATGCAATAACCAACCGGCAGTAACCCAACCGCCCGTCCAGATGATAGCCGTTAAAAAAATAATCCGGCCATACAATACCGGTTCTACCTGAAGTAATCCCGCCACCACCGGAATATAACTGCGCACAAACGGTGTTAATTTTGCAATGAAAATATGCCGCCCATTTCCGGATGCAATTTTTTGCCGGATAGATGCCATTTTTTTTACAGGTAAGGGTAACCAGGCGGGTTTTATTTTAGCCAGCCATTCTTTACCATAGTAGAATAGTAAAAATAAAATAGCAGAGCCTAACATATCCGCCAATATCACTAATGCCATTACCAAAAGAAAAGACAGGCCAGCCTGTCTACTCAAATAACCGAAATAAAATAAAACCAATTCATTCGGAAGTCCCGGCATTCCCAGTTCCTGTAATAGTACAATGGCAAAGATGGCAAAGTAACCATACAGGATAAAATAATTGGTCAATACAGCTGACATGGTTATTTATTTTGTGGTACTGCTTTATACAATTTACCCTCGGCATCAACAGTTTTTCCGGATACAGAAATAGGTGCCGCTACAGAATGGCCATCGGCTCTGAATGGCTCGTTTAATAAAACAGAAACTGTAGAAGCTATCTGTTTCTGGTACAATCGTTCTTTATCCTTACGCTCCCCTTCCGGCGCAATACCCGCACCAATCATGGCCATCCATGTTTCTCCGGAACCTTTTACCCAAAAGCCATGTTGCATCCACTTGTTTGTTTTACTGCCACGACCATGATCTGTTGTAATAATAAATGCGGTATTGTCTTTATAGAAGGGATCTGTTTGCACATAATACCATAGCTCAGCCAGCATCTGGTCTACCTGCCTTGCTTTTTGCAGGTATTGATCATATCTTCCCTGGTGTGCGTATTCATCTGTTTCTCCTAAACCGATAAAAACAACTTTAGGATGCTCCTTTTCAATATAATTTTTAGCACTTGCATACGTAAGCAGGTCATGCCTTGTATTTCCTTTATGGTGAATACTTTTCTGTACTTCATTGATCAATGTATTAAGTGTATCGTCTCCCTCTTCCAGCATTTCATACCCGCTGTTTACGGGTAAGCGGCTTCTTTGTTCATTAAGTATAAAAGGCATCACATTCCATGAGCTGAAAGCAGCTACTTTTCCGGCATAGGCTTTTGTTTCATTCAGGTATTCCAATATATTGGTATTGCGGTTACGCACAGATAAATTGGGAATAAAGCGGGTGTCTGCAAAACCGGTTAGTATCTCACTATACCCCGGATAGGAAATTTTATACAGATTGGCCACATTTACCTCGTTACCATACGCTCTGTTACCAGACAATCTTCCTTCTGCAGCAATCACATTCCAGAAAAAAGGCAACAACCGTTTTCTTCTTTCATCAAGATCTTCACTCCAAAATTGTTTGCGAATAAGGGCTGTGTCTTTCACATAGGTTGTATCCCGCATCAGTAATGAATCAACTCCGTTAAAAACTTCCTGCCAGCGAAATCCGTCTGTTGTAATGATGAAAATATTTCTGGGAGAAGAACCCGTTTGTGCAGAAACAACTGTAAACAAAAAACTTGTAAAGGCGATCAATATGGTTTTCATTCCTGAGGGTTTTACAAAGCAACCATACCAATGTTTTGATGCTATGAACAACCGGTTAAGTAATGGTTATGGAAATATTATCCTATTATGAATTCAGTAGCTATAAACAATAAGGTAACACCGGGTTGGTTACTTTATCATAGAATACTACCCATTATGAAACTAAAGTCCCTGCCCAAAGTATCTGTGCTGATACCTGCCTTCAACGAAGAAAAATACATTTACCAGGCCTTATCTGCACTTTACAAACAGGATTATCCAAATTTTGAAATCATTGTTGCGGATAATGCATCGAGCGACAGAACTGCTTTTGTTATTCAACAATTCATAGACCAGCATACTTTTTCTAACATTAAGATTACCATGGTGTATGAAAGTAAAAAAGGAACCAATCATGCCAGAGAATGTGCACGCCAAAAAGCTACCGGTTCCATTATAGCACAATTAGATGCAGATTGTGTACCAGGGGTCAATTGGTTGCAAAAAGGGGTAGCGGCTTTACATCATAGTAATATGCGGGCAGCGGTAACCGGGCCTTACGATTATTTTGATGGGGGGTTGCAGCTCAGGTATTTTTCGCTTTTATCACAAAAAATATTCTATCCGCTGATCAATACTTTGGTACAGTTTTCCGGCAGGGCAGCCATACTGATTGGTGGCAATGCATTTATCCGTGCCGAAATACTGGAAAGGGCCGGCGGCTACAATACCGAACTGACTTTTTATGGTGATGACGTTGAACTGGGTAAACGGCTTGCCAGTTTTGGGTACGTTGCTTTTGTACCGGGACTGGTTCAACAATCTTCTTCGCGCCGCTACCAGGCCAATGGATTTTGGCAGGTAAATAAAAAATACCAGGATTTTTTCTGGAATATGTTTTGGAAAAGAAATGACCTATTAACAACCACAGAAACCACGCATCCGAGATAATAGATACGCTTTCATTTTGCAAATGAAATTACTTCTAAAATCAGGGGTTCTGTAAATACCTGAAACGCTTCGTGCCACTTAGTGCCTTAGAGTCTTAGTGGTTCCAAAACAGTTGAACCACTAAGACTCTAAGACTCTAAGACTCTAAGGCACTAAGGTTCACTAAGGTTCACTAAGAAAAACTAGTCTTTTTCTGACTTATTCATTTTTAAGAACGCAGCCCGTTTTGGTGCTGGAACAACTGCGTCAACTCCTCGCACAGCTTTCCAGATAACTTCTGTAAATGCACGATCATTGATCCGGTCTTCTTTTGAAAAATCAAAAGTTTCACTTTTACGTTGCCATTCATTGATCACCGTATTTTTTTCATTGATGTCTACCTGTAATGGTTTAGCATTGAATACAGTCATATCTGCTTTATCTGTAAAACACCGCCACATGGGTGTTGCCGCTGCATCGTACTGGCTCATCGGGCCAATGCCGAGAATCAATTCAATGGTACGCAACATAGATGATGTTGAATACATGGTATGATCTACAAAATGTCTTTTCACAAATCCTCCCGCAACATAAGCGGTACTTCTATGCGCATCCACATGATCAGGTCCATCCTGTGCATCATCTTCCAGAATAAATACGGCACTCTCTTTCCAAACAGGACTTTTACTCAGATGTTCTACAAACATACCCACTGCCAGGTCATTATCGGCCACATGTGCAAAAGGGGTAGGTTTTCCCAATCGCAATCCTTCGGTGTGATCGTTGATAATACGAAGCGTACTTAATCTTGGCAATGCATTAATGGCAAGCATAGAATCAAAATCCCTTTTCCACTGCCCTACCCTTGTGGTATCCCGTACCCGCTCATCCCAACTTGTGTAGTAAGGACAAAAATGATCTTTCAGTACAGGAATATTTGGTTTATAATCATCTGCAAACTCACCATAGGTTCTGTAACTCACACCCGCTCTTTTGCAATGATCCCAAATAAATCCATTTTTATTATTGGCAATAGCACGGTTTCCTTCAGCATCATAATCACCGCCTCTTCCTCCATAACTGGTTACCCATGTTTTTTCAAGGTAATCCGTAGCGTAAGCACCCATGCTCCAGTTGTGTCCATCGGCACTGACTTCACCATCCACATAAAAATTATCAAGCAATACAAACTCTCTTGCCAATGCATGTTGATTGGGGGTTACTTTTTCTCCAAACAAACAAAGACTCTTATCGCCATTACCTTCGGGCATATCGCCTAATACCTGGTCGTAGGTTCTGTTTTCTTTAATGATGTAGAAAACATATTTAATGGGAGAAGCGGCACCAACTTTTCTGGGGATCGGATTCCCTTCTTCACCGGCAGAAAGTGTTTCTCTTGTTTTACTGTAAGGCGTATTATGGTACACTGCCTGGGAATACACACTTAACTGTTTTGCCGAGGGTGTTGAAATAATACTGAGGGTTCCTTTAAACAATCCGCCAATATACTGGATCTCTTTCGGCTTAGCAGTATCTCCTTTCTGAAACCCCAGTTGCACACGTTTGTCAACCGGATTAGGTCCGTAAGGATTGGCCAATGAGGTAAATCCTTTTCCATTAGTTACATAAATTTTTGAACCAATTGTTTTTACACAGGTAGGATACCAGCCAACCGGTATAAATCCTTTGGCGGTGCTGTTGCTTTTTTTGCTAACATCAAAAACAGACAGACAATTATTATCCGCATTAGCGATGTACAATGTTTTTTCATCAGCACTCAATGCCACACCATTGGTGGTTGACCCATTAGGTGCATCTGGGTAAAGTGCGGCATTTAATGTTTCAGTAACTTTTCTTTGTGCAACATCAATTACCGAAACGGTATTGTCATTAGCATTGGCCACATAGAGATAACGGCCATTGGCTGTTACACACATATCATTAGGATTGCTTCCTACCTTGATTTCGGCACGAAGTATATGCTCTGTTGTTCCGTATACCAACACACTTGCACAGCCCCAACAAGAGATATACAATTCTTTTTTATCCGGCGAAAGTTTACAAGTATAGGCTTCACCTGGTAATGCCAGTTCTTTTTTAATTTTTTTTGAGATGAGATCCACTACATACAAACGCTTGTTGTCTTTGGCAACTACATACAAAAGATGTTTTTCATTATCAATGGTAAGTCCTGCCGGAGAAATTTTATTGGGCCATTTAGCACCCAGTAAAATACTATCTGCTAACAGCAATTTTTTATTGCGGATCTCGTATTTCAGAATACGGTTATCATTTCCGCCCGATGCGTAAAGAAATTTTTCATCCGATGTAAATTCCAACCCTACCCACAATGCGGGGATGGTAATATTATCCAATATTTTTTCTGTTACCACATCAATCAACTGCATGGTGTGTGTGCTTTGTCCATTATTGGTTACAGCCATTAATTTTTTTGAAGGAGACACAGCGATATTTAATGGCAGATCGCCTAGTGGTAAACTTTTACCTACCGGTGTTAAACTCCATCCGTTGGGAAGACCAATACGTTTGGCTTCCATCGTTGATAATGTTTGAGCGGTAATAGCGATTGTGATAACCAGCATACAGTTGAATAAACAAAGTCTTTTTTTCATACAAATCCTTGTTTTAGTAAAACGAATACATTGATAGCGATTATAACCCTGATACAAATTTTTCTACAAGGTCAACTGAAAATGTAACCCCTCCCTACGCAAACCGTTAATAACATACACTTTCTATTAACATTTTCTGTGCATCCACATCAATAAATAATCGCCCCACGGTTTTTATGATCTGCTACGCCATAGACATCCTTCATTTGAGGTACAGGTTCACCTATATAATCTTCATTACCAGGCTTTGTACACAGGAATATAATTTCACTAACCGCCAGGCGGATACAGCTATTTGTTTGATTCATTGATTTGATGTTATATCTTAACCGAACATGAGAGCCATACACTCCTGCCCATTCCATTGATACCGCTTCCGTGCGTTCGGTAATCTGTATTTTGTATATTTTGCAACCCGGCACTAAATGAAAAAACGTTGCCCCTGTATCCTCCATAAAAATTAATCAGGTTCCATCCGGGCGTACCCCCTGCGGGTATGCGGTTATCATCTTTATCTCCTTGTGCCAGTCTGGTTTGGGCATTGGCTAACATATCTTCCAACATCATATACCAGCCATGGTTTTCATACCTTATCTGAACAGTACCGTTGAATGGCGGAATGCGTCGCATGGGTTCTTTACCTGATAAGTTTTGGCCAAACACATGTGCACCTCCCAAATGAAATACAAAAGCATCTGATAGCTGATACGTAAGATCTAGCTCTGCACCTTTTATATAAGATTCCTGACTGTTCTGTTTGGTATATACATTGTAGCCGTTAACCTGCAGCCCCTGCACCTGCACACGTGTAATCAGGTTTGATAAATGCATGTAAAAAAAGGAGGTAGTAATAGCCAGTTGTTTATTCTTAAACCGGTATCCGATTTCTGTGTGATAACTTTTTTCCGGGCTAAGGTCATAAGCAGGTACCTCGTAACGGAAGTCGACCAATCCCAAAGTACCCATATCATCAATATTGGGCGAACGATAGCCGGTACTGAAGGTGGTATACAAACGGGATTGTTTATGTAGCTGAACGCCCAATGCCAGGTTACTTACCAGTGAAGCGGGCTTCAGGTTTACCTCACCAACACTGGTTACAGATTTACTGGTATCCGTCATTTGAATAGATAATGCATTATACCTAACCCCCGCTTCTATAGTAAACACACCCATATTGAAATGGTGCAGAGAATAGATGGAAAAATTATGGTTTCCTGCCCCATCCGGATACAAACCCCGTACTATTTGTGCATTGGCAGCACTGCCACTAATAGGTACCTGGTATTTTACGCTGTTTACACGGTCATGGTAATATTCAATGCCGCTATTACTAAGCCATTGCTTACTCCAAACAGAAGCCAGATCAATGGTTGCACCCAATATTGTAACCTTGTCTTCTTCTGAAAAACGATTGGCATTTCCATTTCTGAAATAATTTCTTTTCTCAAAACTTTGTTGTGATGAAAGTACCAGATTAATAGCTTGCCTCCAGAGCTGTGTTGATGTATTTTCAAGTTTTACATAAGACATACTTCTTTCCTGCGGTGCAAAATCATAGTAGGCATAATTCTCTAATTTTATCCGGTGATACAAAGGAACCGAACGTTGTTGCACATATTGATGCACCATTGAAACCGTGGTTTGTTTGCCAAGCCGTAATTTCATTTTAGCATCAAAAGCCTGTTCTGAATAACCGGAAGGTGATTGACGACCCGTTGTATCTCCCCCATATAAATCGCCAAATGTTCGGTTGGTATATCCACCTGAGAAAACAAAAGATTCTGACTGGTATGCAATTTCTCCACGCCCTGTATACTCCATGTTTGAAGAAACCGCTTTCACATCTGCTGTTGCATGAAAAGATTTTTTTTGAAAGCTCAGGTCTCTGCTGAAAAGTTGTATCACTCCACCCAATGCATCAGATCCGTATTGAACGGATCCGCTACCTTTTATCACTTCTATTTTATCAACCGTATACAGGTCAACCGTATTCAGGTATTGATTGGGGCCATATCTAAAAGTGCCATTGTTAAGCCGGATGCCATCCAATAAAATCAGTGTTTGGTTTCCGGTTAGTCCACGTATAAAAGCAGAACCCCCACCATGATTTGTTTTTTGAATAAAAACGCCTGTGGTACCGGATAAAGTTTCCGGTGTGGTGCGTGAACCCTTCTGGTGTATTGTTTTTGCATCGACCGTACTGTAAGAAAATGGTAACAGGTATCCTTTTGTTACTTGTCTGGTAGCCGACACAATAACCGGCTCGAGCACATCCACAGAATCTTTTTTTACAGCTGCAGTTTGTTGACCAAATATTATCATCGGCATTCCAAAAAATAAAAAAAGAATCGTTGTACGCATTGACGGCTATTATTTAGAATACAAAGTTTTAATAAGTTGCGCTACCAGATGATCTGCCGTAAACTGAAATCCTAAAAAAGCAGCAACGGTAGCAGCCAGTTGTTCCTGAAAAAATGATCCGGATGTTTTCACCTCGCCCAATACTTTGGTATCCGGCCCAAGAGCGGCTATCCATATCTCACCAGCTTCTTCAAATGCGATATACAAAGCCCTTGGTTTGTATTCTTTCAGGTATTCTCTTGCTGCAAGATACGTAATCACATGAGGCCGTACGCCAATGGGTCGGGCGGTTACTGATCTGGATAATGATGTCTTCTTTCATTCATACAGCTTTGCTGTAATTTAAATCTCCCTTACCAAATCCATTCTCTTTTTTTTGAGTAACCATCCATTTACGCAATAGTTTTTCACATACTGTTAGTAAACAAATGATGGAATTATGGTGTCTATAAAATAAATTCAATTAACCAAACAGATCGGTATGAAAACCTTATCACAGACATGGTTTGCAGATGGGTATATTGATTTTGAATTGAAAAAATACACCCTGCTGGCTTATTTACAGGAGATCAGTAAACAGTTTTGCGAAAACAAATTGTATCCGCAGTTTGCAGATCTCATCTTCCATTACAATAACCTAATCGCATTTAAAGAGAATAAAAAATACCTGCAGGAGCAGTTTCCAAAAAGATTAACCGGTATACAAATAGAAAAATTACAGTTGTTGTATGAGTCATTAGTAGAAGACGATGAATTGATGCAGGAGTTGGAAGACATTATCAACTTTGCTTCCGCTACCATGAAGCGTACCATTACCAGCGGAACTGAGATCTATGAATTTATAGAACACAAATTAAACATTGAACCCGTAGGCATTATCCCATTAGATCACAACGAAGGGTATTTTATGTTATGCGAAGGTGCCTGTAAAAATACCTGGGTATACCAATACCGGTTAAGCATTTTTGAAAAGCATGATGAAAAATACCGGAGTATTAAAACGGAATTTGTAGATGTATGGCAGCGAAATTTTGTAAACTCTTACCAGAACATCAAAGCTGAACTCATTAAAAACCGTTCAGACTTTCCCAACCCTGCCGTGTATTCGGTAGAAACGGATCTTAGTATACCTATGGAAGAAACGTTATTACCAATTGCTAAGAGAAGTTTGGTAAGATATATATCTACAATTAATTAGTAATTAACAATTAATAATTAAAAATTATTCTCATGATCCGTCATTTCGAACAAAGCGAAGCGGAGTGAGAAATCTTTTCTTTTATCAGCAGATTTCTCAGTCGTTCCTCCTTCGAAATGACGTGGTGGAATAAAAAGAGTCAAATCTTCCGTCATTTCTAACAAAGCCCAGCGTAGTGAGAAATCTTTTCATCGATCAACAGATTTCTCTGTCGTTTCTCCTTCGAAATGACGCGGTAGTAATTAAAAATACCAAACCATCCGTCATTTCGAACGAAGCGCAGCGTAGTGAGAAATCTTTTTATTATTTCGCAGATTCTATTATTTTATTCTGCCCAGCAAGTCCTTTGCCGCAGACACACAGGTTGTGAGTTTTCCGCTAAATAGGCTGTATATTCTGTTGCCATGCTCGATAGTAAGTGTGGGTCGTGCATCATCCACCTCCTGTTTAGGCAAAACGATTCTTGTGGTAATCCATGAATCACAGATTTGCATGGACTCCAATATGGGAAAGAATTGTTTTGAATGTTCAATGATGCCAAGATCTGGGAAGCCAACAATCGGCGACCATTCCGTGTTTCTTTCGCCCAAATGTGTTTCTATTACCGAATGTTTCACATGGTAAAGAATAAACTGGTCAGGCGAAATCCCCTTGGGCATTAGTGAACAAAAAGGACCATCCATAATGGTAACCCCAAAAGATTCAATCCGTTTTGATATTTGAAGAATAGGTAGCAGGCAAAGCTGGTATTTTGCCGGAATTGTTGCCATACCCAACAAATGTGCTGTTTCAGAAATACTCGCATACGTGGCATTCACAATGGTATCGCAGGTTATAATACTTCCGTTGGATAATTTTACTTCTTTCTGCGTACCGGTTTGTTTCATCGAAACAGGTCTTATGTTTCTTAGTAGAGTGATGTTTCTATTCCGTGCTGTTCGGTATATAATCTGTTGCTTAAGAAGATAGTAATCGAAAATAGGTTCGTCAGTAAGCCAGCAGGTTTCCACCATTTCTTTGTTCAATATCCCATCTTCGGGATATGCTTCCTTTAAATTGAGGCCGAGATTTGTACAAAAAGAATGAAACTGATCCGCACTGAGGTGCGAGCCCTCTTTTGCAATTGCATAATATTTTTTAAAACCATTGTGTATCGATCCACCATAAAACTCCCTGAAACTCTGTAACCCTTCCAAAGATTCAAGGCAAGTCTCTTTACTGCGGGGGTAATGATAGCCAAAATGTATTCTGTTCTGGTTCACGAGAGAAGCGCCTAGCATTATGTCTTCTTCTTTTTCGATTAGCGTTACTTCGAAGCCAGACTCTCCTAAAACAATGGCAGCGGTTAATCCGAAAACACCTCCGCCTATAATCAAAACATGTTCCTTAGTTTCCAAAGTATTGCCCTCCGTTAATATGAACTAGCTGCCCGGTCATCTGTTTCTGTGTGTATAAAAAATAGATTGCTGCAGCGCAATCCTGTGTAGTTGTTAATTGTTGCAATAAGCTATTCTGTAAATGATTTTCTCTGAAAGCAACAGTCATCTTTTTATGCACAGGCGTGCCCTTCACCAGCCCAGGTGCAATTGCATTTACTCTTATCTTATCTACAGACAATTCTTTGGCAAATGTCCTTGTCATGCCAATAATTGCTGCCTTTGCAATGGCATATGATGGATCATAACTTCCTTTTTGTGCGGCAACTGAGGAGATAAAAATAATAGCCCCACCCTTTTTTATTTTTTCTCGCAGCGATTGCACAAGGAACATCGGACCACTTACATGTATATCCATCATTTTGTGGTGATGAGCTGTATCTGTTTCGATAAGAGATCGGTGTGGTTCAAAACCGGCGCAAAAAATAATTCCATCAAGCTTGGGGAGGCGTTTTTTTAATATAGTTATTGAAGAATCATCCTGCAGATCCAGGTAGAAAAGATTTTTAGCATTCTCAGGTATAGCATCTCTTCGTGAGGTTGTGCCAAGGCACTTCATACCTTTCTCCGTAAAAAGGCCTGCCACAGTCTTGCCTATAGCCCCATTAATACCTACCACCAAGATTGTATCCATACAAATATATATTCTATGACGGTAATAATGATACTCATTAAAATTAGCATTTTACACTGTATCAGAATACAATATTATGCCTCTTTCTCCAACATCAAATACGCCTTAATAAATCCATCCAACTCCCCATCCATCACCGGGCCTACATTGCCTACTTCAAAATCTGTTCGGTGGTCTTTGATCATTTTGTAGGGATGAAAAACATAACTGCGTATCTGGCTGCCCCATTCTATCTTCTTTTTGTTGGCATTGTTGGCATTCAATACCTCTTGCTTTTTTCGCATTTCCTCTTCGTACAAACGGCTCTTCAACATTTTCATCGCAAGTTCTCGGTTCTCACCTTGTGTTCTTGCCTGCTGGCACTCTACAATAAAGCCACTGGGTATGTGCTTTAAACGAACGGCTGTTTCTACTTTGTTTACGTTTTGTCCGCCACTACCACCACTTCTGTAAAAAGCCCATTCAAGGTCAGCGGGATTTACATTGATCTCAATGGTATCATCGATCAACGGATATACATACACCGAAGCAAAGGATGTGTGTCTTCTCGCATTGCTATCAAATGGTGAAATACGCACCAACCGGTGTACCCCACTTTCTGCCTTTAAAAACCCATAGGCAAAATCACCATCAAATTGTATGGTAGCACTTTTTATTCCGGCTCCATCGCCTTCCTGGTAATCTATCTCAGTTACTTTCCATCCCTGCTTATCACCATACATGCGGTACATGCGCAATAGCATCTCGGCCCAGTCCTGGCTTTCTGTACCACCGGCTCCGGGATTAATTTGCAATACGGCCGGTAATTCGTCTTCCGGTTTGTTAAGTGTACTTTTAAACTCAGCCTCTTCTATCTGTTGTAAAGCAGTATCATAAGCAGCTTTCACTTCTTCTTCTGAAGTATCTCCTGCTTTCCAGAAATCAAACAGCACGGCAAAATCTTCCACAGCGGTATCCAGCTGCTTGTATAATTTTAACCAGTACTCGTTTACTTTAATTTCTTTCATGATAGCCGTGGCGCGGATATTATCATCCCAAAAGCCCGGCGATAGCGAGAGTTGCCTGTCTGTTTCTAATTTATATGTGCGGTTCTCAACGTCAAAGAAACCTCCTCAGGACAACAGTACGGTCCCTTAAAATTTTTAATTGCTCTTGTGTCATGGTGCGAAGGTAGGGGAAAAAAAACTGTGAGCTGTGAGCTGCGAGCTACGAGCCATTTGTTTTGCTCACAGCTTGCTATTGATAGCTGATAATGGTCAAATCATTGCCACTCACCACTCACGCTTCACGCCTCACGCCTCACGATTCACGCAAAAAAAACTCCAGAGGTATTACGCTCCGGAGTTTACTTAGCTGCACCAGCAGCTTACAACCAAACTTGCTTTTTAATATCCCGCATTCTGCACCAGGTAGCCGGGCAGGTTGGAAGCCCCGTCAATAGCGGTTTGTGGAATGGGGAAAATTCTTTTTTGTTTATCTGTATTTGATTTTTCTGTCCAGGCTCCTTCATATTTTCCAAAGCGGATCATATCAGTACGGCGTAGCATTTCCCAATAAAATTCAAATCCTCTTTCACGAAACAGCAAGTCAAGCGTTACACTGGCAAGCGGCGCAACCACAATAGAACTGGCAGTACGTGCCGTTCTTACTCTGTTTACATCCAGCAATGCACCGGCAGCATCAGCCTTTCTCAATTTTGCTTCTGCACGCATCAGGTACACATCTGCCAGGCGAAGGATCACAATATCATGCTCGCCAAAATTTCTTCCGCTTACCGAGGTTTTACTGAATTCATATTTTCCAACACGGAAGCCGGTATTGTAATCGCTACCCAGTACACTGAAATCAATGGCTTCTGTAAACTCAACCGGCTTGGTAGGTTTACTACGCGTATCATAAAATAATTTTCCTACCAGCATTTTTCCACTGGCACATTTCAGAAACACGCCATTTTTACGGATCAGTCCATACTGCTGACCACGCAAAATACCACGGTTTGTATTAAAGCTTGCCGCATCTACACAAGAATCGGCGGGATTAGAATAGATAGACAGGTTCTCTTTATAAAAACGGGGATCTGCCTTTGCCGGATCCAGAGGAAGATTGGCATTTACCCAGGTACGGTAAAAGTCAGGTGTAATACCCGGACCATCCGTTCCATTGGCGCCGGTATAAGCAGGCAGCGGAAACTGGTCGCCGGAAAGAGAAAAATAAGCAAGACGATTATGTCCGTTCAAATCTGCACGTTGATCTACCGCAAAAATCAATTCTTTATTGGTATGGTTCTTATCATCAAATAAAGAAAAATAATCCGTTGACAATGCATACTGTCCACTGGCAATAATCTTATCTGTATACTCAATCACTTTATCCAGATCTTCATTCTTAAATGCAAAAGAAGTTGCATAAATATCTCTGTATACTGCAGCATTCAGGTACAAACGGGCTAATAACCCTTGTACACCAGCTTTGGTTAGCCTTCCGGGGCCGTTTGTATTATCCAATACTGGTTCAATAGCCAGCAATTCTGCTTTAATGTATTCTATTGCATCATTACCCCTGAGAATTTTAGAGGTTTCGCCGAGGTCATTTTTTACAAACACCAATCCAAAAAGATCCAGCGTTAGCATGGAATAATACGCACGCATTCCTTTGGCCTCTGCTAAGAATATTTTGGCATTCACATCATTATTGGTAGGTAATGTATTGATGGCTGTGATAGATCTTGACAACCCCTGCAGAATATTGTTCCAGGTATTTCGCACATTCACATCAGAGCTAATGGTTTCGTGTTTGTGTAACGACATATAAATACCATTATCACCCCAATCAGTACCACCCCGGTACGGCAGGATGGCTTCATCCGTAGAAATTTCCTGAAGAGAAAAATAGTTGGTATGTAAAAAAACATCTTCCAGTTTAGCGTATGCGGGTGCAATAATACCTTCTGCAGCCTGCTTATCGGTTAACCCCGATGCAGAAGATTCATCCAGCACCTGCTCGGTTAATTTTGTACAAGCGTTGAGGGTTGTGATTCCAACAAAAAGCAACAACAGCTTACTTATTCTATTAGTCATTGTGAATAATTTTAAAATGTAAGATTTAAACCAATAATAAATGTCCGGGCTTTCGGATAACTTAAATAATCAATACCATAAGAAGAAACACCATTAATGGTTCTATCGGTATTTACTTCCGGATCGTATCCTTTGTATTTAGTTGCCACAAAAAGGTTCTGGCCGGTTACCGACAAACGCATGGTACTTACCCATTTACTAATACCCATTTTTGTGGTATTGAACGTGTAGCCCATGGCAAGGTTATTCAGTCTGAGATAGGCACCACTGCTAAGATACCTTGAACTAACCGGTGCCGAATTGTTTACTGATTCTTTTGTATCAGCAAAAGCATCAGGTGTTGTATTCACACTTTTAGACAGCTTCAATTTATAAAAATTTGCATTGGCGGTATTATCATAGATCTTATTACCGGATACGCCATTGAAATTGATGTTAAAATCAAATCCTTTAAAATTAAGTCCTCCATAAAAACTATACAACACATTCGGTAATGCAGAACCCAATGCTACACGGTCTTTATCTGTTACAATACCATCTCCGTCTGTATCCTGAAAAGTGCTGATGCCCGAACCATCAAACCCTGTCCATTTTTTCAGAAAGAAAGTACCAATGGGCTGGTTGTTGATATAACCATTGATGGTTGCAGAAGTTAAACCCGAACCAGATGCAGACCCTGAAGGAATTACTGAATAAGGTGAGTTCTGTACAGTATTGGTTAAGTAGGTAAAATTACCGCCAATATTATAGGTTATCCCTGTTTTAGATTTATGTGTATAGTCCAGTTCAAACTCTATCCCTTTGTTAATAATCTTCATGTCTTTTACATTGGTCCAGAAAGTACCGGCTGGCTGCACGGGATCTGCTGGAATTACTTCAAGCAATATGTTGCTCGATTTTTTATTGAACACATCAATGGTTCCGGTTAATGCTCCCTTGAATAATCCGAAATCAAGTCCGATATTGGTTTGATTGGATACTTCCCACTGAATATCCGGATTGGCCAATCTTGAATAGGTGGTACCTGCGGGGTAAGGACCTGACGCATACAACGGATAACTGGTACTGGCCGACACCGTTGAGGTAAACAATGCCTGCGTGATCTTGGAAGGAATTTCCTGGTTACCGGTTTGTCCCCATCCAGCTCTCAACTTCAGGTTACTGAAAAAAGAACCTTCCATAAATTTCTCTTCCGATATTTTCCATCCGGCAGAGAAAGAAGGGAAGTAACCATATTTATTATTCTGACCAAACTTGGAAGAACCATCGGCCCTGAAATTGGCAGTAAATAGGTACTTGCTATTGAACTGATACGTTACCCTTCCAAAAAAAGATTGCAACTCATTGATGAATGCATATCCACCCGGCCGGTTATTGGCCAGTGTAAGATCCTGACCCAGTCCGGGGTTATAAATCGGATCTACAGGAGAAATGGCAAAACGGTTGATGCTGCTGTTGGCACCCTGCACAAATATTTTCTGGTACGATTGTCCAGCCAATGCAGATACATTATGACTTCCTTTTGTCCAGTTATACGTGAGGTAATTTTCAACCAGCGTATTGCGGTTGTTGATGTAGTACGATTCCAACCTCCCATCCCTGAAAGGAACACTGTTGGGCAGGGTTTCGATGTAGCGTGTTGAAGTGGAATTATCTATACCAAAATTAATTTTATAAGAAAGACCCTGAAATAATTTAAGTGTACCCGTAAGGCTACCCACCAAACGGTTAATGGTAGCAATATCCCTGTCAAGATCAAGGTTCATCAATGGGTTATTGATATTGGTATACGCTGCATACTTTCCGTTTGCATCATACGCTGCGTACGTTGGGTTATTAGCCAATGCATCCCCCACAATTCCCTGTATGGGTGGGCGTTTGTTATTGGTAGAGGCATAGTTGATGTTGGCTTCAACTGTTAACCTGTCTTCCAGAAATCTTTGTGTGGCATTGAACCTGCCGGAATACCTGTCAAGCGAATTATTCTTGAGAATACCCTCCTGTTTCTGTAATCCGAAAGAGGCATAGTAAGTAAGCTTATCGGCACCACCACTCATGGTAAGGTTATGGTTTTGTGTTACGGCATTACGGGTAATCTGGTCCTGCCAGTCTGTGGCCGATTTACCATCATCCAGTACCCCTCCCAATTTGGCAACTTCTGTACGGAAATCTCCGGCAGACAATACCGGTATTTTTTTAGAAAGAGAAGAAAGCCCCATACTCACTGCATAACCCAAAGTAGAAACACCTGCTTTTCCTCTTTTGGTAGTGATGAGGATGACACCATTGGCACCACGCGCACCATAGATGGCCGTGGCAGAAGCATCTTTCAACACATCGATTGTTTCAATATCCTGTGTGTTGATAAAATTCAAAGGATCTCCACCACCAGTACTCGAATTATCCAGGGGCAATCCATCTACCACAAAAAGTGGCGTGCTACCGGTACGAACACCACCAGGTCCCCTAACAGTAATTCCTAAAATACCTCCCGGCTCACCACTGGCAGAAGTTACATTCACTCCTGCTACTTTACCCTGCAGTAATTGCTGGGGAGCATTGATGATGCCTTTATTAAACGATTCACTTTTCAATGATTTAACAGAACCGGTTACATCCCTTTTTTTCTGTGTACCATACCCTACCACCACAACCTGGTTCAGTTCAGATGAACTGGGTAATAATGATACCGTAAGTGCAGCACCATTGCCTGCAGATAGCTCGATCGTTTCATAACCCACATAGCTGATTACCAATTGGCTTTTGCTGTTTGGTACTGAAATGGAAAAAGCACCATTGGCATCAGAAACTGCCGTTTTGGTTCCTGCTTTTAGTGCAATGGTAGCACCAGACAATGGTTTGCCAGTTCCGGCTTCGCGGATGGTTCCGGTTACTACCTGATCAGGAGCGGTTACCGGACTTGCAACAGGCATTTTTTCTGCAAAAACATGTGTAGAAAAACCCATGCAGAAAAGTACAGCAGTAAACCATACTTGCGGGGAACGTTGTAAAAAAAAGAATTTGCGCATGTGAAGGATTATGTTTTGGTTACAAAAAAACAGGAAATCTTAACGGGTACTATTCCAATCATTACCTTGTATAAGTTTACAAAAGTATTGGTGAAACATATCAACACTTACAAAAGCATGTTACGATACTATTATCAACCAGTAAAAACAACTACCTGCTTAACAAGGTTAAAACTTTAAGTATTCAGGCAGGTATTTGGCAACCAGGCTTTCGTAATACGGTTTTAGTTCCTGCCAGCTTTTCTGATTCGGATTTTTAGAATACAGATCATACGGATTAAATAAACCTACCCATCTGAACATCTCCCTGTCATGGGCATCCATTAAATGATCATACGCCCCTTCCCTGTGTTGCGAATAAAAAGAATGGTATCTGAGCATATACAATCCTTCCTCCGGAATATGGTCTTTCATCATGTGGTACACATATTCATCGTGGCCCCAGGATAGGTGTACATTTTTTAATCCGCAATTGGGTTCGTATACACCATACTTGGTGTTATAGTCTTTATGGGTGTAGTCTGGATTGTGTTCAAAAAATTCGGGGTAAACAATCTTGGACGAAAACGCACAGCCTACTGGAAATGTATCGCCTACTACAGCCCACTGTGGTTCGCCAAACAAACACAATACTTTTCCCATATCATGTATCAGCCCTACCAATACCATCCAATCCGGGTGCCCATCATTACGAATGGCTTCCGAAGTTTGCAACAGGTGTTGCATCTGATCGAGATCCGTATCAGGGTCTGAATCATCTACCAGTTGATTTAAAAAATCAAAGGCCTTCCATATCGGCATTTCCTTTTTATCGAATTTTAGAAAATCCGCTTTTTTCTGCAGCACAAAATCATAGGTCTGATAAGTATGGTTTAACCGGTAAAATTCTTTTACCGTATCACGGGGAGGTTCTTTGTAATTTCTGAATTCTTCGGTGCTTTTATTCTGGGCAATCTGGGAAGGATCCGGATATCTCTCCAGTACATCCTGCTCCCATTCGTCAAGATTGGCCAAAGGGGAAGCCATTTGTTCAGGCAACGTAGTTAGGTTGGTGGGCATGACAAGCATCGTTTTGAACGTTAGCAATCGATTACCCTACTAAAATGGAGTTTTTTAACAGTATTCTTCGTGTTTGTCAGATATTTTTTTACTTAACCGATTAAGTACCCAACAAGAAAAGATACTATTTTATTCGTTGAAAATCAATTAAATGTATTTTATACACGTTATTTTGGGGAATGCTGCAAGGGCGCAAAAAAGCAGCCTACTTATCAGAATGACCAGCGTTTCGTAAATGATTTTTTAGTCGTTTTTCAGTACGTAAAATTACTTATTCGTTTAGGGTAATTGTTCTGCCTTATTCAATACATTACACAAAAATTGCTTTGCAGCATGGGATACGTTACCATAAAAACGCTGGCCAAGGAATTAAATCTTTCTACGGCTGCCATTTCAAAGGCCCTGAGAAACAGCCACGAAATCAGCAGTATTACCAAACAGCGTGTTCAGGAATTAGCCACCAGACTTAACTATACACCCAATGTATATGCAGGCAGTTTACGTGGCCGCAAAAGCAAAACCATTGCGGTAGTATTGCCCGAAGTGGCAGATAGTTTTTTTTCATTGGCCATTAACGGTATTGAAGCCATTGCCGAAGCCAATGGTTACCATGTGCTGATTTACCTGACGCATGAAAATTTCTCGAGAGAGCAAGCCATATTAAAAGATTTTCAAAGCGGCAGAGTAGATGGCGTGTTGATGTCGCTAACTGCTGAAACATCCAGCTATCTACATATCAACGAATTGTATTCCAAACAAATTCCATTGGTTTTTTTCGACAGGGTATGTGAAGAGATCAGCACCGCAAAAATTACCACCGATGATTTTAACAGTGCCTATATCGCCACAAAACATTTGATCGATTGCGGCTGCAGGCAGATTGCGCTTTTATCCATCTCCAATTATTTATCCATCAGCAATATGCGCCTCGAAGGATACCGGCAGGCATTGACTGATTACCCCATCCAGGAAAATCCGGTTAATATTTTTTGCGGAAACGATGCTGCAGCCAATCGCCGCTTTATCAGGCATGTGTTAAGTAAAGCCGACAGACCGGATGGTATTGTGGCCACTGCAGAAAAATTAACCTCGGATGTGTACCTCTCCTGTAGAGAATTGGCATTGTCTATCCCTGATGATCTCAAGATCGTAAGCTTTTCCAATTTACATGCTGCTGCTATATTAAATCCATCGCTAACTACCATTACACAGCCTGCCTTCGATATGGGCAAAGCGGCTGCCTCCATTCTGTTTAAAGCACTGGATAAAAAAAATAACATCCTCAGGAATGAAAATATTACCATGCCTTCTGAGTTGATGGTAAGGGGTTCTACGGTGAAGGATGCTTGAGAGAGCAGCTGTGAGCTATGAGCTGCGAGCTATGAGCTTTTTTATTTGCTGGTAACGCAAGCCTCACTAACCCTTAGGCATTAAACTTTTGATGTGGGCAAAGCTTACGCTTGTATTTTTCTTGAAAGCATTTAATAAAAAATTAAATTAGCTGTGAGCTATAAGCAGTGAGCAGTAAGAAAAAGCTCACAGCTCGAAGCCCACAGCTCACAGCTAAAAAAAGCCACAAACCTCATAAGCCGGATTCTGTTTCTAAACTATCATTTATCTGGCCGCGTCATTACTGACGAGATCTTGCTGCCTACCCTGGATCCCTCCCGCTGAAAGCAGGATCGGGCGAGCCGCCCTCAAAGAATCCTATACGTGGCATTACAGCACCCAAGGTTTACCCGTGTTCCGCATTACTACGGAAGACCGTGAGCTTTTACCTCACATTTTCACCTTTTCTCCCGCAAGGCAGGAGTAGTTATTTTCTGTGGCACTTTCTCTTTCCCGCCTCACGGCGGGAAGCCGGCGCTTAACCGGTGGGTTGCTCTGCGCTGTCCGGACTTTCCTTCACGCTGAAAGCGCGACGATAGCTCGGGTTTGTAGCAAGGGCAAAGATACATACCTGTCAGCAGCATTGCAACTGTATTGACATGACATACCGTTATCTTGAAAAAAGAGTTAACCGTGCCTTTGTGCCTTGGCGAGAAAAAAAATTGCACACCAAGGCACAAGGGAACGGTTTGGGTAGACCATTTTACATACATTTCCATTTTATATCAACCTCTGTATTTCTTACATTTTCAACAGGTTTAGTTTAATTAATGCAAATTGCTGATAGCTTAGCGTATTCATACAGAGCAATGAGTATATCACACAAACAGGTTCTCGCTAACAGAAATACTTTTATGAACTACCATCAACAAATAGTATACGAATTGCGGGAATGGCAAAAAGCTATGCTGAAAAAAACAACTTTTTTTGGGCGACTATCCAAAAAAATGCAAACTAAAATCAACAACTACATACCCGAAAAAGTACACGAGGCGATAACGGTTACCATTAAACAAATGATACGTGGTGTATTGTTTGGGGCTGGCTTCACCACCTCATTACCACCTGAGTACCGTTCCTTTGAAGTTAAGGAGGCCATTATTAAAGAGAGAATTGCATTTTATAAAAAAACAGCCTCTATTGAAGGCGGTATTACTGGTGCAGGAGGCATACTATTGGGCCTGGCTGATTTTCCTTTGTTGATTGGCATCAAACTAAAATTACTATATGATATTGCTGCCTTGTATGGATTTGATATAAAAGATTACAGGGAAAGATTGTACATACTCCATGTTTTTCAACTGGCTTTTTCCAGTCAGGAACAACGCAGGATCGTATACCTGCGAATGGTTGATTGGGATACAAAAGTCCACTTGCTTCCCGAAGATATTAATGCTTTTGACTGGCGCACGTTTCAGCAGGAGTACCGCGATTATATTGATCTGGCCAAACTGGTACAATTGATTCCCCTGATTGGTGCACCTGTAGGTGCCGTAGTAAATTATCGTTTGCTCGATAAACTCGGTATGACTGCCATGAATGCTTACAGGATGCGGACAGAACAACAACGAGCACTAACACAGGGTGGTTAAACAACTATTTCATTTTCTCTCATATATTTTTCTCTGCGAAAACTCCCTTAACTCCGCGCCTCTGCGGTGATTTCTTTCACCGCAGAGGCACAGAGAGCGCAGAGAATTAGCTGAGGGAGAACTATAGTATTAGCTTAATCCCTCTTCAGACACTTCCATGACAGTATACTAAATGTTTTCCCGATTGCGTAAGATGGTTTTCCGTTTGCGTAAATGAATTCTTTTTATGAGCCGTTGCTTTGCACCCATAAAATAATCTCATTACCATAAAACCAAAACATATCGTGCGATACTTATTTATTTTTTTATTGACAGTCATTACATTTACTGCAACTTCTCAAACCGGAACCATCAAAGGAAAAATAAATACCACCGATGGTAAACCCGCCGCAGATGTTTCCATCAGTTTTAAAGAAACCGGAAGAAATGTGATTGCGGGTCCTGATGGTTCCTTTATCATTCGAAATCTGAAAGCCGGTAGCTATTCACTATTGGTAACACATACCGGATTGGCAACCCTTAACCGCGAAGTAACCGTACAAGCCGATCAGGTAATTGAATTAAACTTGTCCTTACAAGAAACCGCCAGGCAACTGGATGAGGTAATTGTACAATCTCGCAGAACCGCTAATGATAAAGCGGTTACCATTGGAAAAGTACCCATCACTGCTATGGATCTGCCGCAGGCCGTTACCGTAGTTAACCAGGCTACCTTAGATAACCAGCAGGTACAAAGACTGAGCGATGTGATGAAGAACGTAAACGGTATTTATCTCTCCTCCACCCGCGGATCTACACAGGAAAATTTTTCCGCACGAGGCTATTCGCTTAGTTCAAATAATCTTTTTAAAGATGGTGTGCGCATTAATGCAGGTACCATGCCCGAAACCAGTTCACTGGAAAGAGTGGAGATACTGAAAGGCAGTGGTGCCGTATTGTTTGGCAATGTAGCACCCGGAGGGATTGTGAACATGGTAACCAAACAACCAAAATTTACGGCAGGTGGCGAGATCGCTGTTCGCGCAGGTAGCTTTGGATTGATCAAACCTTTGTTTGATGTATACGGACCTCTATCCAAAAAAATCGCATTCCGCATTAATGGTAATTATGAGAACGCAAACAGTTACCGCAATGTGGTACACTCTGAAAGATACTATGTGAATCCATCCTTATTATTCCTGCTGGGTAAAAAAACATCGGTATTAATTCAGGGCGATTACCTGCAACATGCATTCACACCCGATTTCGGTATTGGCTCTATCAACAATACCAGCATTCCCAATGTAGCGAGGTCTGCATTTTTTGGTACACCCTGGCAATACGCCAAAACAAATCAATCCGGTGCTACTGCCACATTGAAACATGCGCTCAATACTATCTGGCACATCAATGCCTCGGTTTCTTACCAATATTATCAGCGTGATTATTATTCCACAGAACGCATACAGGCCCTGGCCAATGGCGATTGGTACCGACCACTAAACCGGGTAAAAAATGCAGAGAATTATTATACCTCACAGGTTAACCTGTCGGGCAAATTCAAAGTAGGAAAAACAGAACACAACTTTTTATCCGGAATGGATGCGGATCAATACGATACCAAAGCGTATGCTTACAACCAGCCAACCGTATACGACACCATCAATATTCTGAACCCACAAAAATTTACGGCCAGAACTGATATACCCGTATCAAAAGAAATCAGATTGGTTACTACCCCTACCCTTCGTTTTGGTGCTTACTTGCAAGATCTGATCACCGTTAGTTCTCAATTAAAAATATTGGTGGGTCTGCGTTGGTCTATACAGGAAGCAAAAGCCACCACCACGCTGGATTTACTTACCAACGCAAGCACTATGGGTTCTGTAAAAACAGACAAAGCCTTTTCGCCCCGGGCCGGTATTGTGTACCAACCCACCAAAAACACCAGCTTCTTTGCTTCTTATGCCAATTCATTTTCTGTAAACAGCGGAACAGATGTGTATGGCAATGCATTGGCGCCGTCAATTATTGACCAATATGAAATTGGTAGTAAGAACAAACTATTTTCCGGTATGTTGATGGCAAATATTACCCTCTATAAAATCATTAATAACAATTTGGCACAAACCGCATTGTTTGCCGCCGATGGTGTTACGCCTAACAGCAATACTGCATTGAAAACGTTAACCGGACAAACCACCAGTGATGGTTTAGAAATTGACCTGAGCAGCCATCCTGCAAAAGGACTGGACATTAACATGGGATATAGCTACAATTATATCCGCTACACCAAAACCCCGGATGCAAAAGGAAATTTTATTGAAGGAGAACGTTTACAAAACTCAGTAGGCAGCACCGCTAACAGTAGTATTTTTTATACCTATAATGGATGGAAATTCGGTACTACTGTTTTTTATACCGGCCCCAGAACAGCAGGCTTTAATAACACCAAAGGACAAACACAAAACTATAACCGCCAGTTTACCGTGAGTGATTTTACCACAGTAGATATCAGTGCCGGATACAGCTGGCGTAAACTAAGTGTACTGGCCAAAGTATCCAACCTGACCAATACATTGAATTACTATACACATGAAAACTATAGTATCAACCCCATTCCGCCAACGCAAGTAGTGGGAACGATTACGTACCGGTTTTGATTTTTTCCTTCTTCGAAGAGTCTCCCGCGAGGGGACTCTTCGCTTAGTATAACTTAATAAACATGGTAAACCAAAACAGCTTCATGGCAGGAATTTTTAAAAAAGATAGAAAGAAAAAGTTGCTTGAAAGGATAACTAATTATCTGAGACTATAGGTGGTCATATATTTAACCTCTAGTGCTTATGATGGGGTCTTGAGAAGAGATTATTCTGTGCTGCTGACCGAATACCTCCCTATTAGGAAACGCTTTGAAGAAAAGAAATATAATCGCAGTAGCCTGACTTACTTGAGCTACTATTACTTAACATTATTCTCCACGAATTTCACAAGTATGTCTTGAAATTCTTTTGAATACTTCAGGTCTTTTCTTTTAGTATCCGAACAAAAAGGCTCAA
This sequence comes from Chitinophaga pinensis, assembly GCA_943372845.1. GTDB lineage: Bacteria > Bacteroidota > Bacteroidia > Chitinophagales > Chitinophagaceae > Sediminibacterium > Sediminibacterium pinensis_K. The sequence continues at coordinate 276,706 of CALSAD010000001.1, forward strand.
CCTCGAAACTATGGTTAACTCCTTTAATCACTTTTACTTGAATATTAGCGGGTATATTCTGGTTGAAAATAGTATTGAGGGACTCAAGACACCAGTCATAATAAACCAGTTTATCATTTTCTCCAAACAGAAAAAGAAATGGAATTGAAATATTTTTAATTGAGCTGTCAGGGTCATATTTTCTTATTCGCCTAAGCTGTTTGAGGTTTTCATTAATTGGCAAAATACTTGCCAAAGCAAATACACTATTTGTTTTTCTTTTTGCCTTAAGTAATGCTTTGGATTTTTCAATACCCTTACAAGTAAACGAACTTGCAAAATCAGTTATTAGCTGCTTTTTTACACTATAACTTGGCCCGGATAAACTAATACCAAACTTGATATCCTTATAAAACTGAGCTGCTACCATTTGAGCAATCCATCCACCCTGGCTATGACCAACAACCCCAATTTTATTAGTATCAATTGAAGGAAGCCCTTTTAGAAAATCAATACACGACTTTGTATCATCTGTTCTGTCTTGAAAACTTTGTGTATACCATTTGCCCTTAGATAAACCAATTCCAGGTTTGTTGAAGTAACAGAGACCAATACCGTTTGCTAAAAAAAATCTTTCAAAGTTTTCTTTTAAAAACCCTTGGTAATTTTTATCATATGCTGAACGGGCTGACCCAACTAAAAAAATAATAACAGGAATTTTAGCAGACCCATTTTCCGAGGGAGTAATTAAATTTCCATAAAGCGTATCACCATGCTTGTTGATAAATGTAAAGCTTTTATGAACGATTGGAGATGAATGGCAAATTTGTATCATTACAATAACGAGTGCAACTAATATTCCTACCTTTTTGATCATAGCTGGTTAATTTTTATTTCTTCGACTCTTTCACTTCTTCGAAGAGTCTCCCCATATCGGGAGACCCTTCGAAGAAGTAAAACCCATGTTAGCAGCCGTATGTTAAGCTAATCAATAAAGTATCTATCGAAGCTTTGCTTAAAAATGTCAGCATCTTTTCCAAGCATACGTTGATATGTTGTTACGGCATTTTTATCTGTGAAAATCACCTGGGTCTTTTTTCCCTTACGAATTGTAAACGCCATAACTTCATGTTGGACTCCCCAAACATCAATTCCCCAGGGCATTAGTTTCTTTAAATAGATCCAACTTTTGGGTGCAGTTGATCGGATTAAAACCGTATCTGGATCAACACGGCAAGTTCTACAATCTCTAAAATAAAAAACTAACGAATCGTTTTGTTTGCGAAAAACTCCTTCACCTATCAATATTAGTCCTGTTGTGTGAGCTTGATATCTAAAGCTACTATCCTTTCGAAAATGAAACACTTCTTTAGGTCCAACCCGAGGTTCTTTTTTAAGAATTCCATAATAGCCTTCCAATTCTTGTGCGAAAGATCGTATTCCCAGAAATAAAAATATTGTAATTAGTATTTTCACTTTCATATGACTGTTAACCGTTCGAGTATTTGCGAAGGCAGGGAATTCATTGATTGTCTAGCCCGGTACAAATGCCCATTTGAAAATATGCTGTTGAAGTTAAGAACTAAAGCTGAATATTAAACGTCGAGCCCGAACCGCTGCTGATTCTTGCACATAGTTCATGTTACATTGTCATGTCCTGTTTTTACAAATACTTTTGTTAGGCGTATGGCATTTGTCACAATACATTTTGCTCAATCATTGTCGCTTTAAGTGCGTCGTATTTTTCTTTAAGTTCTATTGGTGGTTCTTGTCCACAACAATATCTCATCATTTGCTGTTTAGTCTTGTCAAACTGAACTTTTAATTCACTTCGTTGTGAAATAAATAAGTCTTGAATTTCTATTAACGAGTCTGCAAGATATTGTGATGAATAATAAACCACAACATTAGCCATCTCGTATTCTTTTCTTTTATCAAGCTCTTGCAATTGAATTTTAAGTTGTCCTATTGAATTATAAAACTTATAAATAAGATTTATTGCATCTGATGACAAATAAAGCATGTTGTTTGCAATTTCGTCGTGGCACTTACTAACTGAAAGGTCGAATTTCTTTAACGCATCTATGATACAACTAGTGTCTACGCATTTGCCTGATAATGCAACGTGCAACTGCTGAACGTCAAATAGGATTTTTGATAAAGACGAGTAAACTTTTTTCTCTTGCTCTCGAATGTCGTCTTTTGTCTTATATTGTAAATCAAGATTCTTTTCAATTCTCTTTAGTTGTCTGTTATTTCGATTGGTTAACCATAATATCCCCAAAGGTAGAAATACACCTGTTAATATAATATTTACTAACCCTGGGTTATTGTCGAGAATGTGTTTAAGGGTTTCGTTCATTATGGTTAAGTTTTTTTCTTAGGAATTACAGACCATCTAGGCTCTGGAATTAATTTAAAATCTTCAGTATGTTTTAAAAAATAAAAAGTCATTTCTGTTGAGCCTATGTTTGTTATTCTGATAAGAGTCATACCATTTACTAAATTGTCGTGGCAGTGTTGACTTGATACTTTTAGTTTGTTCCAAGAAATGTTCTTGTCGGCAGTTCCTTTTATTTCATAATTAGTAATAGTTCCGTTTATAGTTGTCGAAAGGTCAACCCCGTTTTTATTTGTTGTAAATGTCGTCATGTTATTTTGTGATAAAAAAAAGAGCTTTGCTATTTCAACTGCAAGTTTTCCAACGTCGCTGTTTTTCCCAGTGTTTGGATAAAGTTGTAATAGACTGTCAAGTTGAGTCTGCGTAATTGAAAAATTTTGTATTGTCATAGTACTGAGTCGCTCTTTATGCTTACGCCTAACACTTAAATATACGCAATCCCTAATCACAATAATTGCGTATAGCTACCCAGAATAGTTGGCTTTATGCAATAAAAGATAAATCATTGAAAATCAAAGCATCATTTACTTTTTCTATTGCGAACCTTGCGCTCCCTCGCGCATTTTGAGATATGGCTGTTACACCAAATAGACTTTAAAAAACCTTCGTGTGATTTTCCGCTTTGGTAAAAGTATCTGCTCCGTCATTGCGAGGAACGAAGCAATCTGTGTTACAACATTCGAGGTATCTTTAATTCGAAGTACAGATTGCTTCGTGCCTCGCAATGACGTTCCCCACTTCGTTATAAATAATATCACCCTTATTTTTATAACTCGCGCACTTTGCGATATGGCTTTTACTCTTTTGTATCGCAAAGAACGCGAGGGAGCGCAATGACCGCAAGGGAATAGTTAGGAATGTTACATTACTGGCAGGAAGGAATGTATTATCAACTTAATACTTAAAGAAAATTTCCGTAGCCCCATACCCAAAACGGGGATCGTATTGGTTGATGAAGTTTTTTACTTCGCGTTTGGTTTTCAGGATATCGTGCACTTCATCGCGCAGTTTTCCTTCGCCTACACCATGTATCACAATTAAAGAAGGTTGGCGGTGGGCAATGGCCAGGTCGTACCATTTTTCAAACTCACTTAATTGGGTGGCCAGTATTTCCAGATTACTCAACTGCTCCCAATGATGCGATAGTTTTTCAATATGCAAATCCACCACCGAGCGGGCAGGATCGAGGTGTTGACGGCCTTTGGAGGCATCGTATATTTTATATCCCTTGGCAGCCAATGAGCCCAATTCAAAATAAGGCTCATCTGATTTTACAGGATACTCCGTAAACAACTGGTAAGATAATGTGGGCTCATTGTTTTCTTTCATCTGCTCAATCTTTTGAAACACCTGCTTGGGTTTTAATTTAAGCGAGGCTTCAAAATGAGGGGCTTTCTTTTTATCAGGAACGGCTAAAGAAAAATCAAACGAAAAAGAGGGACTATCATTTACTTTCTCAAAAGGAATATCGTGTATGTAAAAATCATGAAAGGGCGCTACTTCATTCACTAGCTCAAAATCGGTTTGTCCCAGAAACTGTTGTGTGTATACAAACTTGTAAGCCGCAGCAGTTTTATTCACCAGGTGAATCTTTAACAGGTCAACCACTTCATCATTAAAATCGTCAAGCGAAAATTTGGGAATAAAAGAAAGCCAAACCCCATCGGCTACCTTGATTTCGTTGGGCCGCGGTTTTTCTTTGGGCAGTTGGTCTACATAAGTTTTAGGAGCTACTTTCTTTTCCGGAAAAAGTTTCTTCTCTGTAAACCGCCTGAAATAAGGAAAATCAATCTGGTCCATATACGCCGGAAACTTTACCCCGCGCACTTCTATCATCACCATCTGATCGTTCATGATCTCCACCACCCTGCCCTCTTCGTTGCTCAGCAACACAATAATTTCATCGCCTACCTCGTATTTCATAGGGCGAAATTACGAAGAAAAGGGAAGGGAATATCGAATATCGAACAAGGAATGTCGAATGTAGAAGTGAGGAGAATATACACTCATTATTAGCTGAACAGTCTCGATGCAATCATTTTAACCGCAAAGACGGAAGGGCGCGATGTTACGCGAGGAGAGGCTTTCGGTAATTACTTAGCGAATCTTCGTGCCCTTGCGCCCTTGCGGTTATTTTACCTTCGTTCGACATTCGACATTCCTTGTTCATTATTCGATATTCATGCCGCCAGCTTGCTCCGCTTCCTGCCATATAAAAAATAAATCATCAGCCCCAATCCCATCCACACAAAAAACCAAAGCCAGCTTACTGCGGGGATTTCGATCATGAGGTATAGGCAACTTAATGCCCCAATTACAGGAATCACAGAATAGCTTCCGATAAAACTTTTTACAGCAGTAACGATGGAGATCAACATAAATACAAGGAATAATATTTCCTGATATCCTTCAGTACCCAGATTAGAGAATGCTTCAACAATTCGGTTACGGAATAAAAAAGTAACCAAACCCACAATCAGTGGAATGGCATATTTACCATTGATATAAGGCAACTGAAAAGCATTGCCCCCTTTCACACGCGCAATTTTGGGCAATACCAATACACCAAAACAAACCAGTACAAAAGCAAACAAAGTGCCGATGCTGGTTAAATCCGTCATGGTACTGCTCGATACAAACATAGCAGGTATACCCACCATAAAACCGGTTACAATAGTAGCAAAAGAAGGTGTTTGAAATTTGGGATGCACTTTTGAAAAACGTTTGGGCAATAAGCCATCACGGCTCATACTCATCCAGATTCTTGGCTGTCCTAATTGAAATACCAGCAATACGCTTGTTGTAGCCACCACTGCGCTCACCGAAATGAGGTAACCAATTTTATTCAGGTTTAATTTTTCAAATACATAGGCCAATGGATCATCTACTTTTAATTCGCTGTAATGCACCATACCAGTTAGTACCAATGCAATTAAAATATAGAGCACGGTACAGATCAGTAAAGAATAAATCATACCACGTGGTAAATCACGTTGTGGATTTTTACATTCTTCTGCAGTGGTAGAAATGGCATCAAACCCAATATAGGCATAGAATACAGCCGATACCCCTGCTAACACACCACCAAATCCATTGGGTAAAAAAGGGTCCCAATTGGTGGTATCCACATAAAAAAATCCGATAACGATCACAAAAATGATCACACAGATTTTAAAGATCACCATTAAGTTGGTGCTCTTTTTACTTTCCTTAATCCCTACATATGCCAGAATGGTAATCAGGAATACAATGATGAGTGCAGGCAGGTTCAGTATCATTTTCCATCCGGCAATTACGGGTGCGTTTGTAATGGCATCGTAACCTCTTCTCGCATTCTTGCTGATGGTTTCCAGGGTTTGTCCACTGGCCAATCCTTTCACCGCTTCCTCATAACCCACTTGTGCATTGGTGGCATTGGTAGCCAGCCATCCAGGCAAGCCGATATGAAACCCTTCCAATAAATTATTAAAATAACCGCTCCAGCTAATGGCCACTACAATATTACCAATGGCATATTCCAATATCAATGCCCATCCAATGATCCAGGCCACCAGTTCTCCAAAAGAAACATAGGCATAGGTATACGCACTACCGGCAATGGGTACGCGACTGGCAAACTCTGCATAACATAGCGCACTAAACCCACAGGTGATGGCCGTAATGATAAACAGGAACACAATACCCGGCCCGCCATTAAAAGCCGCGGTACCAATGGTTGAAAAAATGCCCGCACCAATTACGGCGGCAATACCCATAAAGGTAAGATCCCTTACCCCCAATACTTTTCGCAGGCTTCCCCCACCATGACCATCACTTACACCTGCCGCAGCATCCGCCACAATTTTATCAATCGATTTTTTTCTGAACAATGAATCAGACATGGGGTTGGGTTTAGTTTATATTGTAAGATAGTAAAATAGGGAAAAGTCTGGAGTTAGAAGTCTGGAGTTATTTTATCTTTTAAATCCTAACTCCAGACTCCAGACTTCTCACTCCTAACTCCCTCAATGCTCTCTCTGTATTAAAAAATCTGCCAGTTCTTCCAAAGGTTTTTTTCTTATCGACATAACAGCTGTATCATCCAGGTGCTTGAGGGCGGTTTGCAGGTATTTTTCTTTTAGTTCCCGGGCCCATTCATCTACTTTGCAATCTTTGAAAATGGATAATACCTGTTGTACTTTATCCGTTGGATTTTGCTGCATTAGTTGCAGTAACGTATTTTTCTGATTTGCATTGGCAACTTCAAGTGCGTGTAATAAGAGAAACGTTTTTTTATTCTGACGGATATCGCCGCCCACTTCTTTTCCAAATTTTTCGGGATCGCCAAAAGCATCCAGGTAATCGTCCTGTATCTGGAAGGCGATACCTAAGTTTTTTCCAAACTCATAGATATGGCGGCAATTACCTTCACTGGCTCCACCAAGTATGGCACCCATTTCTAAACTGGCTGCCAGCAGTACGGAGGTTTTCAGGCTGATCATATGAATGTATGCTTCCAGAGATACGTCGGATTTTTTTTCAAAATCAATATCCAGTTGTTGCCCTTCGCATACTTCTCGTGCGGTTTTGTTGAACAGAGAAAGAATGCGCGACAAATATTGACTGCTGATGAGGTTCAGGTATTCATACGAACGGATCATCATCACATCTCCCGTAAGCAAAGCCGTATTGGAACCATATTTCATGTGTACGGTTTCCATGCCTCTTCGCAATCGGGCTTCATCCATGATATCATCATGAATGAGTGTAAAGTTGTGAAACAACTCAATGGCTGTTGCCACATGGTAGGTATCGGGATGGATGGGTGCAAACAATTCGTTTCCCATCAAACACATAACAGGGCGGATGCGTTTACCACCCCATGATAAAAAATAATCACCGGGTTCATATAAACTTGCCGGTGTTTGTGGAAAATGTGTAACGGCAAAACGTTCGCCAAAATCGGCCACCAATTCTTTAAATGTATGCATGCTACAAACCTAATTATAAAAGCAAATGCATCCGCTAACTAACCTTAACTATTCTTTGAACCGGTATTTAGAAAGTTTGGCACGGTTTTGCATAAGTAGAGAAAAACATCTCTTATGAAACGAATCATTATTGCAACCATGGTACTGTTTACCGTTGCATCAGTTCATGCACAACAGAACATGGGCTCCAGTTACAAAACCGCTTTAGGGGTAAAAGTATACCCCGCTGCCATTACGGTTAAACATTTTATCGGCAAAGATGCCATAGAAGGTTTGGGGTATTTTTCAAATGATGGCTTCCGCCTTACCGGTTTGTACGAAATTCACAACAACATCAGTGGTGCGGATGGTTTGAAATGGTATATCGGTGGTGGTGGACACGTAGGTGTTTGGAGCGACAACTGGAAAAACAGATACCCAACACGTGAAAATGGAGTAGCTGTTGGCCTGGATGGTGTATTGGGTCTTGATTACAAGATCAAAGGCGCCCCGTTAAACCTTAGCTTCGACTGGCAGCCATCTTTCAACATCATCGGATACAATTATTTTGAAGGTGGCTGGGGTGGATTGGCAGTGAGATATACCTTTTAGAATATCGAATATCGAACAAGGAATGTCGAATGATGATTGTGTTTCGACTGTTACAAAATGAACGTCATTTCGACAAGGAGGAACGACGAGGAGAAATCTTTTCATGATTATAGATAATATGAAAAGATTTCTCCTCATTCTTCGTCGAAATGACGTTTTTTTTTCTCTACGCCTTAAACAGGCTATCTACAAATTCATGTTTATCAAAGATGATCAGGTCATCGATCTTCTCTCCTACGCCTATGTATTTTACGGGTATTTTAAATTGATTGGCAATGGCCAGTACCACACCGCCTTTGGCAGTGCCATCTAATTTAGTGATGGATATGGCAGACACATCGGTGGTGGCGGTAAACTGTTTGGCTTGTTCTAAAGCGTTTTGTCCGGTAGAGCCATCCAGTACCAACATTACCTCATGCGGGGCACCCGGAATAATTTTCTGAATAGCGCGCTTAATCTTGCCCAGTTCATCCATTAAATGAGCTTTGTTATGCAGGCGGCCTGCGGTATCAATAATGGCTACATCCGCCTGTTTGGCCACAGCACTGGCAATGGTATCGTAGGCAACGGCACTGGGGTCTGAACCCATGGCCTGTTTTACAATGGGCACGCCCACTCTTTCGCTCCAGATAGTTAATTGATCCACCGCTGCGGCGCGAAAAGTATCTGCAGCACCGAGAATTACATTCTTTCCCGCTTTTTTATAATTGTGTGCCAGTTTGCCGATGGTAGTGGTTTTACCAACACCATTCACACCAACTACCAGTATCACGTAAGGTTTTTTCCCTTCGGGGATGCCAAAATTCTTGTACGATTCTTCGGCCGCATCCACCAACATGGCTTCAATCTCTTCTTTGAGAATTCGGTTCAGTTCGTCGGTGTTTACATACTTATCCTGTTTTACCCTTTTCTCAATTTGTTCAATGATCTTAACGGTTGTTTCAATACCCACATCTGCCCCAACCAATGCTTCTTCCAGGTTATCCAATACTTCTTCATCCACTGTGCTTTTACCGGCAATGGCTTTGGTGATCTTGGCAAAAAATCCTTCCTTGGTTTTTTGCAAACCCTGGTCAAGACTTTCTTTTTCCTGCTTGCCGAATAATTTTCCGAGAAAACTCATTTGCTGAATTTGAAAATTTGAAAATGTAGTAATTTGAAAATGGAAATCATAATAGAAAACTTGAACCCATTTTCAAATTTTCGAATTAGCTCATTTTCAAATTATGCCCAAAGGGCATCTAAATACAAAAAGCCTTCCGCAAAAAGGGAAAGCTTTTTAATATCGTATACGAAGAACCAATTATTTCTCTGACAAGAAATCTTTGATCTTATCCTTGTGCACAATTGCTTCTTTGAAGGTGTATGCACCGGATTTAGGGCTGCGAACAGCCTTGATCACTTTTGTCCAGTTTTTTGCTTCTGCTGCTGCTTTCTGGTCTTTGGTCTTGATCGCGGTTTTAGCTGCTTTTGCCATGATTATTTAATTTCTTTATGAACAGTTACTTTTTTCAGAATCGGGTTATACTTTTTTAACTCCACACGCTCTGGTGTGTTTTTCTTGTTTTTGGTAGTGATGTAACGGCTTGTACCGGGCTGACCTGTGGTCTTATGCTCTGTACATTCCAAAATCACCTGCACCCTGTTACCTTTCCTTGCCATTGTATTGCGTTGTTTGCTTAATGAATCAATTAGATTTTAACGCCTTCTGCTCTCATACCTTTGATCACAGATGCCAATCCGTTTTTGTTTATGGTTCTTAATGCATCAGTAGATACTTTGATGGAAACCCAACGGTCTTCCTCAGCAAAAAAGAAACGCTTCTTTTGTAAATTAGGTAAGAAACGACGTTTGGTTTTAATGTTTGAGTGAGAAACACTGTTACCAACGATAGGCTTTTTACCTGTAACCTGACATACTCTTGCCATGACTATGAATTTTTCTTCCGATTTTTTTCGGGAGGCAAAGGTAGGGAAATACCCCAAAAAACCAACACAGAAACTCCTTTTTTTAATTATTTTCTTCACATTTTGGTATAATCCAGCCTTGGAATTCTGCCGAAACACTACTTATCCACATAAAAAAGCCTTTTTTGCCTGTCGTTTTTCGGACGCAGTATCAGATCAATTGCATTTTCGCCACTTTGGGATCTACATGAACTGTATCATGCTCAAAATCAAGTTTAATACGCCATTTCTGCATGGTGGCTGCACCCAGAATAGCTTCCTCACTTAATCCGGGAACTACGAGAAATTCATCGCTTAGTAACACATCGTTTATATAAAAATCCAGCCGCATAACCTGGTTAATTTCTATAAAATGTCCTTCACTTGCAGTTGCTATTCGCCGAGTTCGGCCTAAGCCTTCTGCATTGCCTAAAAACGCTACAAACTCAGGATTGATACAAGATAGATTAGCACCTGTATCAAAAAGCGTGTACAAATGTTTTTCTCCTTTGGAACCTACATACAACAAAGGCAATTTTATTACTGACATGAGATCAATTTAACCTCAATTTACAACACAAAAGCCAGTGATACACTGGCTTGCGGCAAATACGGGTAGGAAATACGTGAATTGTCAATGGTGAATGGTCAATATATAATCGTTCATTGACCATTCACCATTCACCATTCACAAAAAACTCACGACTCACGATTCACGACTCACGAAAAACTACTTATACATCTCCTCCCTCAATTCCTTCACCCTGCTATCTTCCATATATTCGTCAAAAGTCATTAACCGGTCAATAATTCCTTTGGGTGTGATCTCAATAATACGGTTGGCTACGGTTTGCATAAACGTGTGGTCATGCGACGTAATCAGCACCACACCCGGGAAGGTTTGGCAGCCTTCATTGAAGCTCTGGATGCTCTCCAGGTCAAGGTGGTTTGTAGGCTGGTCAAGGATAACCAGGTTGGGATTCTGCAGCATCATACGGCTTACCATACAACGCACTTTCTCTCCTCCGCTCAATACATTGGTTTTCTTCTGGATATCATCACCACTGAATAACATCTTTCCTAAAAATCCACGGATAAAGGGTTCATCCGCATCGGTTACATGGGCCGGAACATACTGGCGCAGCCAATCCATCAGGGTTAATCCTTCGGTAAAAAATTCCTGATTTTCCTGTGGCAAATAGGCTTTGGTAATGGTGGTTCCCCATTCGTATTTACCGGTATCAGGCTGCATTTTTTCGTTGATGATCTCGAAGAAATTGGTAACAGCCAACGGATCGCGGCTCAGAAAAGCAATCTTCTCCCCCTTATTGATGCTGAAATTCACTTTATCAAACAGCTTCCTTCCATTCACACTTTTACTCAGGTTCTCTACATTCAGGATCTGGTTACCTACCTCGCGCAGCGGCTGGAAAATGATACCAGGATATTTACGGTTGGATGGTTCTATCTCCTCAATGGTTAGTTTTTCCAAAGCTTTTTTACGCGAAGTAGCCTGCTTGCTTTTAGAGGCATTGGCAGAGAAACGAGCAATAAAATCTAATAGATCTTTTCGCTTGTCTTCATTCTTCTTATTCTTATCATTAATCTGGCGGGCAATCAATTGAGACGACTCGTACCAGAAAGTATAGTTACCGGTAAAGGTTTTGATCTTGGAACGATCCACATCCGCCACATGCGTACAAATGGTATCCAGAAAGTGACGATCGTGACTCACCACCAATACAATATTCTCATAATCGGCCAGGAAGTTTTCCAGCCAGCCAATGGTTTCAATATCCAGACCATTGGTAGGCTCATCCAATAAAAGAATATCCGGATTGCCAAACAATGCCTGCGCCAACAACACCCTTACTTTAAAAGTACTGGGAATATTCTTCATCAATACCTGATGCATTTCTTCTTTAACACCCAAACTGCTTAACAGGCTACCGGCATTGCTTTCGGCCTCGTAACCACCCATTTCACCAAATTCGCCTTCCAGTTCACCGGCACGCATACCATCTTCCTCTGTAAAATCGGCCTTGGCATAAATGGCATCGCGCTCATGCATTACATCCCATAAGCGTTTGTGGCCCATGAGAACGGTATTTAATACGGTACATTCGTCAAATTCAAACTGGTTTTGTTTCAGCACGGCCATGCGTTCGCCGGGCGATATTTCTACCGTTCCTTTATTAGGCTCAATCTCTCCACTCAGGATTTTGAGGAAAGTAGATTTACCGGCACCATTGGCACCGATGACACCATAACAATTACCCTTAATGAAGTTGATATTTACCTCATCAAACAATACTCTTTTGCCGTAGGCGAGGGTTACATTTCTTGCACTGATCATGTTTGCTTGCTCTGTTTTCGGCGGCAAAAGTAAGACTTAGCGGCGGATTTTTGGGGATGATATTTCCGTTACCAATGGGCAGGAATGCCCGGTATCTATACAAAAAATCAATAAGTTTAGGGCATAATTCATTAAAAATGTCTGAAAAAAATAGTCCCGCCAACTCCAGAAGGTCGTTCATCAGAAACATCAGCTTTGCAACGGCTTTTCTGGCTACCGGTAAATTCAGTTCTCTGTCTGCTGAAGAAGTGTATGCCTTACAGAAGAAAGTAACCCTTCGTTTTGCCGTTGCGTCCGATTCGCATTATGGTCAGCCGAAAACGGAATTTGATGCTATGATTGAAAAAGTAACAGCGCAGATCAATCTTTTTCATCAAAATAACCCACTTGATTTTTGTGTGATGAACGGAGACCTCATCCACAACGAAAAACCCTTACTGCCATTGGTAAAAAAGCAAATTGAAAAACTTACCATGCCCTGGTACGTTACACGAGGCAACCACGATATGGTAACGGAAGAAGAATGGACCAATGTTTTCCGAACACCTTTAAACCATGATGTGGTCATCAAAAAACAAGCGATACTGTTGGGTGATACCTCCAATGAAAAAGGAACTTACTTAGCACCCGATCTGGCATGGCTGAAAACAAAACTGGAAGAACACAAAAAACGAAAACACGTTTTTCTTTTCCTCCATATCCCACAAGCCAAATGGACCGCCAATGGAATTGATACACCTGCTTTTTTTGAACTCATCAAAAACTATCCCAACCTCAAAGCCGTTTTTCATGGGCACGAACACGACCAGGATGGGGTAAAAATGAGTGGGAATATTCCGTTCCTATTTGATTCGCATATTGGCGGTAACTGGGGAACAGAATACAAGGGCTTTCGCGTAGTTGAATTGATGGATGATGATACGATGGTTACGTATATGATGAACCCGGTTGAGAAAATGACAGAACTGAGATATTAATTGACATTCCTATGCCCCTTAAAAAGTTAGATAATGAATAATGACTTAACCCATTTGGCTGAAAGCTATAATTCAAATAAAATATTAAGAGTCCTCGTAAAGTTTATGCCTAAAGGAGGAATAGTCGATAACCTATTATCCTCATTCTATACAAAAGAGAAAGAAAGAAGGGTGACATCTTTTTTTGATGAGTTATCGAAGAACGAAACTGCATTAACTGAAGAAATAATAAGCTCAGATGATTTCTTACACAAATATTTTATCACTTTAAAAGCTGTGATTGAAACCAAAAGAACAGAAAAAATAAAATATTTTGCCAGACTACTCAATAACAGCGATTCTCCGATATTCAATGCCGACACTGATAATTTCGAAGATTTTATTAAGATTTTAGATGATTTAACGTTTCAAGAATTACAGATTCTTTCGATAATAAGAAAATATGATAAAGAGATCATTGAAAACGGCGACAAGCCGATCGATTTTGATCGTAAAATGTCAAAAGCGAGAAGTTTCTACCAAAAACTAAAAACAGATATATCAAAGCATTTGCAAATTCCAGAAGATGAGGTGCGGTCTTTATTAACCAAATTGGAAAGAACAGGATGTATTTTTTATAACAAAGGCTCAGCTGATGCCATGTCATCAGTTTTAACAACACTAACATACCAGAAACTAGAAATGTTATCACAGATTGATTAATCCTACAAGTAAACGAGTAATACAACTTATATTTTAGGTGCTGTTGGTATTACCATTCCGCTCTCGCCGTAGGCCCTACTTCCAATCCACTAAATTCACCAGCCATATATTTATAATAAGCCGTAATTGCAATCATCGCCGCATTGTCTGTGCAATATTCAAATTTGGGGATGAATGTTTTCCATCCATGCTTGTTACCCATTTCCTGTAAGCTGTTTCGCAGGCCACTGTTGGCACTTACACCGCCGGCGATGCATATATTTTTTACATCGGTTTGCTGTACCGCTTTCTTCATTTTTTTCAACAGTATGTTGATGATGGTGTATTGAATGGAAGCGCATAGATCATTGAGGTTGGCTTCGATAAAACCGGGCTCCTGCTTTTGTAAGAAATATAAGACAGATGTTTTCAATCCGCTGAAAGAAAAATTTAAATCTGCTATTTGGGGTTCTGCAAATTTGAATTTTAGTGGGTCGCCTTCTTTGGCATATTTATCAATTAAGGGTCCCCCAGGATAGGGCAGTCCGAGTAATTTGGCACTTTTATCAAATGCTTCTCCGGCCGCATCATCAATGGTTTCTCCAATCACTTCCAGTTCTAACGGCGATTTTGCCAGCACGATCTGTGTATGTCCGCCACTCACGGTTAAACATAAAAAAGGAAAATCAGGTTTCTCATCTGCAATTAAATTAGCCAGTACATGTGCCTGCATGTGGTGCACGGCAATCAATGGTTTGTTTAAAGAAAGAGCCAATGATTTAGCAAACTGTGTTCCTACCAATAAACTTCCGATCAGGCCGGGTGACTGTGTAAAGGCTATGGCGTCTAAGGTTGACAGTTCGCAGTTGGCAGTTGCCAGTGCAGCATCAACCACAGGAACAATGTTCTGCATATGCGCACGACTGGCCAGTTCAGGAACTACCCCACCATATTTTTCATGCACGGTTTGATTGGCAATGAAATTGGATAAGATCTTTCCATCCACACAAACAGAGGCGGAAGTTTCATCGCAGGAAGATTCTATGGCTAGGATGGTTGGCAATTTGGTTTATTGGTTTATTGGTTTATTGGTTTACCGGTTTTGGCGGATCGAAATCAAATAATGTGCGAAAGTAATACAGCTTACCAATAAACCAATAAACCAGTAAACCAAAAACTACTTTGTTCTAATAGCTACTACGGGATCCATTTTCGCAGCGATGGATGCGGGGATGATACCGGAGATAATACCCAGGATAATACAGATGCTTAATGCCAGTATAATAATATTAGGTGCAATGAATATTGGGAATGGCAGTACCGTACTTAATACCAGTGATAGCAGCCACACAAGCCCCAGCCCTACCAATCCGCCGATGATGCATAAAAAAGCACTTTCAATCAGGAACTCGGTAAGTATGGTTCTTCGTTTGGCACCGAGTGCTTTTTTCAATCCAATCTGGCTGGTTCTTTCTCTCACAGTTACAAACATAATATTGGCTACACCAAAAGCACCCACAATCAAACTCAATCCCGCAATGGCCCAGCCACCGGCACTTACCTGGCCAAAAAAGCCTTTTACCTGCTCGCTGAACATGGCTACATCATTACAGGAAAAATCATCTTCATCTGTTGGGCTCAATCGTCTGATCTGACGCATGATACCCGTTAACTCATCCTGTAAGGCTTTGGATGCGATGTTCGGCTTTCCCTGCACCATCACAAAAGGACTATTGTTATCCGGGTTATATACACCTGCAAAATAACGGTATGGAACAATCAGGCTCTGGTCGTAATCAAACCCGCCTACAAAACTTTGCCCCTGTTTTTTAATCACGCCCACCACTATCACCCTGCGCCCATTATAGGATAGTTCTTTACCAACTGCTTTTTGGGCATTGCCAAATAATTCATCAGCCACTTTATTCCCAATGATACCGGTGGTGGTTCCGCGGGTAAATTCAGATTCGTTTAAATACCGGCCATTCTCTATTTCAATGGTTTGAATAATATTGAACTCCTCTGACACACCATACATATTAATATTACTCAATATGTTATCTTTGTAGCTCAGATTTACATTCGTAGAAACAAACATCGCCGCATTAGCAGCCAGCTGGCTTTTTGCTTTGATGAATTTCATCTCATCGATGCGCATTGGAGGGCGCTTCATGTATTTCCACCATGGGTAATCATTACCACCTCCATAGTTCCATTTATCTACATAAATGGTATTATTACCAAACGATTTGATATCGTCCTGCACCTTACGCTCCAGACTGTCTACGGTTGCCAAAACCCCAATGATACAGAAGATACCAATGGTGATACCAAATAAGGAAAGGAAAGTGCGCAGCTTATTCACCCTTAATTCCTGCAACGCCATGCGGAAACTATTCCATAAGATGCTTAATAGCTTTAACATGTATCAAATGTAAGTGAGGTTTTTCTTTGAAGAAAGTATTTTTATGTGAGCGGTGTGGGGCGATTGGTTCATAGTTCATGGATGATAGTTAAACATGCAAAAACAATTAAAACCGCTTAAACCCAATACCAGTCAACATCTGCTTCAAATAGTATCCCCAATACACAAGTAACTATGAACCTTACGAACTGAACCAGTGAACAAAAAAGTTGTTATTACTCTACGCATAGCATCGTTTACTGTGCTATTTTTGCAGCGAATTACAAACCTAAACTTGCAATATGACCTGGAAACAAGTCTTCACTTCGTCGGTAGGAAAGAAATTGGTTATGGGACTTACCGGTATTTTCCTCATTCTTTTCCTGATCATTCACGTGGGGCTCAACGCCTGTATCTGGGCCGGAGACGGCGGTGAAATGTTTACCAAAGGTGCTCACTTTATGGGATCCAACTGGGTTCCGCGCATTTTGGAAATTGGTCTTTTTGCAGGCCTCCTCCTACACATTGTACAGGGCTTACTGCTTACCGCATCTAACCGTAGCAAAAGATCTGTTGGCTATGCGGTGAGTTATGGTAACGAAGGAAGCAAATGGTACAGTAGAAGTATGGGCTTGCTCGGAACACTGATTTTGTTGTTCCTGATTTTACACATGTACCATTTTTGGTTACCCAACCGTGCCAACCAAGGTTTTTTGCTGGGAGAAGAAATTAACCTCTATGAAAAAATGAAATTAGAGTTCAGTGCCCTTTGGGTAGTGATTGTATATGTGTTAGGCTGTCTTTCTTTAGGCTATCACCTGGCGCATGGTTTCCAGAGTGCTTTCAGAACCATGGGGGTAAGTAATAACCGATATAATAAAATGATCACCAGTCTTGGTTTGGCATTCTCTATCATCGTTCCATTAGCCTTTGCCATGATGCCGGTGAGTTTTTACATGGGATGGGTGAATTAGCGTGAATCGTGAGGCGTGAGGCGTGAGTGGGTAAACGTCATTTCGACGAAGGAGAAATCTGCTACACTATGATGAGATTTCTCCTTCGTCGAAATGACGGCTGACGATAAAAGAACCGAACGTACAAGTGAGTGACACAACGAAGCTGAACAAAGCAACACAGTTGACAAACAAAAAACAAACTTCAAACTGCAGCATATGTTAGATGCAAAAATTCCTGCCGGGCCTTTAGATGATAAATGGGTGGATTATAAAGGGCATTGCAAACTGGTAAACCCGGCCAACAAACGCAAACTGGAAGTAATTGTGGTAGGTACCGGTTTGGCCGGAGCTTCGGCCGCTGCTTCGCTGGGCGAGTTGGGATACAAGGTAAAAGCATTCTGCTTTCAGGATTCTCCTCGCCGCGCCCACTCTATTGCAGCACAGGGTGGTATTAACGCAGCCAAAAATTACCAGAATGATGGCGACAGTGTTTTCCGTTTGTTTTACGATACCATTAAGGGTGGAGACTACCGCGCACGCGAAGCCAATGTGCATCGTTTGGCAGAAGTGAGTACCAATATTATTGACCAGTGTGTGGCACAGGGTGTTCCCTTTGCACGTGAATATGGTGGCTTGTTAAGCAATCGCTCTTTTGGTGGTACGCAGGTACAAAGAACTTTTTATGCTGCCGGACAAACCGGTCAGCAATTATTGATAGGTGCCTACCAGGCACTGGAAAGACAAGTGGCATTGGGTAATGTAAAAATGTATAGTCGCCACGAAATGCTGGAGATCGTTAAGATCGATGGTAAGGCCCGCGGCATTATTGCACGCGATCTGGTAAAAGGAAAACTGGAAAGACATTTTGGTCATGCCGTTTTATTATGCAGTGGTGGTTATGGTAACGTTTTTTATCTATCCACCAATGCCATGGGCAGCAATGTAACCGCAGCCTGGAAAGCACACAGGCAGGGTGCCACATTTGCCAACCCTTGTTTTACCCAAATTCACCCAACCTGTATTCCGGTAAGTGGCGATCACCAGTCTAAACTAACCCTGATGTCTGAATCCCTCCGGAATGATGGACGCATCTGGGTTCCGAAAGCAAAAGGTGATAACAGAAAAGCCAGTGAGATTCCCGAAGAAGAAAGAGATTATTATTTAGAGAGAAGATACCCTGCTTTTGGTAACCTAGTACCACGCGATGTGGCATCGCGCGCTGCCAAAGAAAGATGTGACGAAGGATATGGTGTAGGAACCAGTAAGCAGGCCGTGTACCTTGATTTTGCTGCAGCTATTATCCGCTACGGAAAAATTGAAGCGGGTAAGCAGGGAAATGAGAATGCTTCAGAAGCAGAGATCATTGCTTTAGGTAAAGATGTGGTAAAAGAAAAATATGGTAACCTGTTTGATATGTATGCCAAGATCACAGGCGAAAATCCATACGAAGTACCGATGCGCATTTACCCGGCAGTACACTATACCATGGGTGGCTTATGGGTAGATTATGAACTGCAAACCAATGTACCGGGATTGTATGCGTTAGGAGAAGCCAATTTCAGCGATCACGGAGCCAACCGTTTAGGTGCTTCTGCCCTGATGCAGGGACTGGCAGATGGCTATTTTGTAATTCCCTATACATTGGGAAATAGTCTGGCGGATGAGATCTATGCCAAAGCCATTGAAACCACACACCCGGCTTTTGAAGAAGCAGAACAGGCAGTTGCCAACCGCATCAATCATTTAATGAGTATTCAGGGCAAGCAAAGTGTAGAAAGTTTTCATAAGCGTTTGGGTAAGATCATCTGGGATAAATGTGGTATGGCCCGCAATGAGCAGGGATTGAAGCAGGCTATTGCAGAAGTGCAGGCACTGAAAAAAGAATTCTGGAGCGATGTAAGAATACCGGGCAACATTGAAGAAATGAATCCCGAGTTAGACAAAGCCAACCGTGTGGCCGACTTTATTGAACTGGGTGAGCTGATGTGTCTAGATGCCCTGAACAGAAATGAAAGTTGCGGTGGACATTTTAGAGAAGAATACCAGACACCGGATGGAGAAGCACTGCGCGATGATGAAAATTACATGTATGTAGCTGCATGGGAATATGCAGGCGACAGTAAATGGAATTTACACAAAGAGCCGTTGAATTATGAGGTGATTAAGCCAACGCAGCGGAATTATAAGTAGTATTTATACTTAGTATTTGCCGCGTTTGAATTTGAAAATTTTACATTAACACATTAGTTCATTTTCAAATTCTCAAATTTTCAAATTTTCAAATTTCGATATGGAACACTACAACATGAATCTTAACCTGAAAGTCTGGAGACAAGCCAACACCAAAAGCAAAGGTGCGTTCAAACTGTACCGGGTAGAGAATATTTCTTCGGAGATGAGCTTCCTGGAAATGTTTGATGTACTGAATGAGCAACTGATCCGTGACGGAGAAGACCCCATCACTTTCGATCACGATTGCCGTGAAGGTATTTGTGGCTCCTGCTCTATGTACATCAACGGAAAACCCCATGGCCCATGGCAGGCGAATACAACTTGTCAGTTGCACATGCGCGCCTTTCAGGATGGAGATACCATTGTGGTGGAACCATGGAGAGCTGATGCCTTCCCGGTTATTAAGGATTTGATGGTAGATCGTTCTGCATTCGACAGAATCATACAAGCTGGTGGATACATCAGTGTGAATACCGGTAATGCCGTAGATGGCAATGCCCTGCCCATCCCGAAAGATAACGCCGATGCCGCTTTTGCAGCAGCGATGTGTATTGGATGCGGTGCCTGTGTGGCAGCCTGTAAAAACAGTAGCGCCATGTTATTCCTCAGTGCTAAAGTTTCTCACCTTGCCTTATTGCCCCAAGGCGATCCGGAGCGCAAGAGCCGCGTGATTAACATGGTAGCCCAAATGGACAAAGAAGGATTTGGTGCTTGCACCAACACCGGCGCCTGCGAAGCTACCTGCCCCAAAGAAATTTCCATCACCAATATTGCTCGATTAAATGGCGAATATTTAAGTGCCAGTTTAACCGCTCAGTAATTTTTAAGGTAACGCTAAGAAAACACTGAATCAAATATTGAAACGACCACTTCGAAATGAAGTGGTCGTTTTATTTAAGAGGGATTACCTTAGTGAGCTGTGAGCTGTGAGCCATGAGCTAAGAGTAGATAGTAGTAAAATTTCATATCTCCATTTTTAATTTTTAATTTTTAATTAAAATGTCCTACATCATCCCCCCACACACCCGCATTGGTCATGTACATTTAAAAGTAGCTGATCTTGATAGAGCATTGGGGTTTTATCAGGGGTTGCTGGGGTTTGAACTGATGCAAAAATATGGTACCCAGGCAGCTTTTATTTCTGCCGGTGGCTATCATCATCATATTGGATTGAACACATGGCACAGCAAAGGAGCTGAGCCTGCACCGGTGCACGCACCGGGATTGTTTCATACCGCCATCCTCTACCCTACGCGTAAAGATCTTGCTGCTATTTTACAAAGACTGATGGATGAAAAATATCCTTTAACCGGTGCATCAGATCATGGTGTATCGGAAGCATTGTACCTGGATGATCCGGATGGAAATGGTGTGGAACTGTGTTGGGACAAACCCAAAGAACAATGGCCGGTAGATGCTAATGGCAATTTACAAATGGTAACCGAGCGTTTGGATTTGCAAGCTCTTTTAGAGGAACTAAAATAAACCTCTGCGGTTAGCTCTGCTCCTCCTA
Organism: Chitinophaga pinensis; assembly: GCA_943372845.1. Lineage (GTDB taxonomy): Bacteria > Bacteroidota > Bacteroidia > Chitinophagales > Chitinophagaceae > Sediminibacterium > Sediminibacterium pinensis_K. The sequence goes on from CALSAD010000001.1 coordinate 297,712, forward strand.
TTCTCTGCGGTTGGTAACTCTTCCAACCGCAGAGAATGGGAGAACAGGGAGATATCGCAGAGGTTTACAATGAATTAAACAACAGTAGATGTTGGGGCAGCTTTTCTTTTCAGGATCAATGAACTGATCAGTGCCACAATCAAACCCACCGGAAGAATTTCCAGGTACGTGAAGAGTACCACAAACACAGGATTTTTATACAGTTCTTTCATCTTCAATATTTCATCCGTTTTTGCGGTGACCTCTGCCGCAGTTACACCGCTTGTTTTTAACTTGTCAATCGTATTGGCCGCATATTTATCCATAAAATCGGGCATAAAACAGTAATAATTGATCAGCCAGGAAACCACGTAAAATGTGGATGCAATCAACGTAATAAAAAGACCAATCTTAAATGCTTTCCCGAAATTGATGACACCCATATTGTGTTTGTCGCGGAACGATTTGATTCCTACAAAGATCATGGAGAAAGAAATGATCATGGCTGTGTAGCCATATACCATCCCATCTTCATAATTACCCGTGCTGCAGTAACGGGCGGTGGAATAAGCCATCATAGCGGATACGATCAATCCGGCAATGGTGCCATAAACAAGTACAAGCTTTTTCATTTGCGTACGTTTTGGTTAGATGAATGAGCCGTAAAAATCAACTATGCTTTGCTTTTTACCCTCATACTTTCGGGTGATTTTATCTAAACTGCTTTTATTTCATACAAAAGAATGAGGGTTTACGGTATCAATCCCAGCCGTTTTGCTTTTTCTACCGCCTGTGTTCTGCGCTGCACTTCCATTTTTTCAAAAATCCTGGCTGAGTGTGTTTTAATGGTATTCAGCGAAACATATAGTCGCGCCCCAATTTCCTGGTTGCTCAGTCCTTCTGCCATCAGTTGCAACACTTCCAGTTCGCGCTTGCTCATACCGGTTGCTGCCAGTTCTTTTTCATTCAATACAAAAACGGAACCAGGTTCGTTGTAAAGGATTTTTTCTACCACAACTGTTTCCACTTTTGGCCGGGTTAGTTTTCCGGCAAGCCATATGCCGAGTAGCGTAAAGATAACCGCCACCGCTCCAATATATATTTCAAACGAATGGTCGAAGATCACAAACCGCAATTCGAGCCAGTTAAGCAAAAACAACAAACCACCCATAAGCAGGCCGTAAAAAAGATTCGTTTTATTTTTAGCGATAAAGTGATTGCCCATCCTGTTGCACTCGTATTTAATTTAAAGATACCTATTACCCGTAAATGGTGCAACATGTGTAATTTTAGATCGTGATGCATTTTTGAATAAATGCTTTGCGCATCGGATTTTTTTACCGCTAAGTCGCGGAGACGCAAGGGTTCGCGAGGTGATAAAACTTTGCGTTCCCTGGCGCCATAGCGCCTTAGCGGTAAAAAAGAACTACACAATCACCCCTATGTCCAACACCTATTTTCAGTTTAAACAATTCATTATTCACCAGGAAAAATCTGCCATGAAAGTGTGCACCGATGCCTGTTTGTTTGGCGCATGGGTTTCGGAACGCAGCAAGCAGTTGGCTTTTGGCAGTGTGCTGGATATTGGCACCGGCACCGGCTTATTAAGCCTGATGCTGGCACAATCATCTTCAGCGGCTAGAATTGATGCCATTGAACTGGATGAAGCCGCTGCCTTACAGGCCGCAGATAATTTTGAGGCTTCTGATTGGCACGAACGTTTACAGGTAATTACCGCCGATGCAAGAACCGTTCACCTTGGCAAACAGTACGATCTTATTATTTCTAACCCGCCATTTTTTGAAAATGATTTGAAAAGCGGTAATGCCCAAAGAAATATGGCATTGCATAGTGATGCCCTTTCTTTTGAAGAATTATTGGCTTCTGTTACTAACCATTTAGCGCTTGATGGAAAATTTGCCGTACTGCTTCCGCATCACCGGAGAAATGAATTTGTAGGACTAGCTTTGAGAAACCAATTTTTTCTGGAAGAAGAGGTATCTGTTCAGCAAACTCCTGTACATCCCTTTTTCAGATCGATGCTTCTGTTTGGGAGAAAGGAAGTGCTTGCTTCTCGTTCTGTTATCATCATACGTAATGAAGATGCGTATACAGAAGCCTTTCATGATTTGCTGAAAGACTTTTATGTAAAGTTGTAAAATGGCCACTGAATACACTGATTAACACTGAAAAAATCAGTGCCCATCAGTGTAATCAGTGGCAAAAAAAATATAGACTACAAGGAGGCATAATCAGATAGATAGTTAAACCCCTGCGTCAATTTTCCCTCTTTCAAGATAGTAGCCCGCTCCACAATATCACTCCCCCCTTTTCTGATATCATCCAATACATACTTGATCAACTGCTCACCAAAATAGCGGCTGGCATCGCGGGGTAACTCGTTGGGCAGGTTGCCAACAGCCATTACATCCACACTGCCCGAAACATAGGGAGGGGTTTTAAATCCGCTCATTTTATCCACGCCGTATACCGGCGCATCAATAGTTGCATCGCCCAGGTTACAGGGAATACTTCCATTGGTATCATCTGTAATATCTGCTATGGTTTGTATTCTAAAACTGGCCTTTTGCATAGTCTCCATGGTAAACAATCGGGGAATATTTTTCTCCCAGTAAATACCATTCATTACAATATCGGTTTGTGCACAGTATTCCTCAAACAGACATCTGTATTGGTCAGCATGTGCATGAAAATCATCTCTGTGATAATTTCCTTTTTGCTTGTGCCGGTACAAATGGCTGCCTTTTAAATGTACATATACGGGATATGCAAATTCCCTCCGCAAATATTCATCGGGTTCTACTTCCTGCACATCCATCAGATTCATGATCTCCAATATACCATGTGCCACACGACCACTTCCCGTTACCGCAATTTTTACCTGCGGTAATTTCAATCCAAAATACGTGTGTATGAGTTCGCGGTAATCTTTTACCTCAGCTACTCTTCCCAAATGGTAAGTACCTGTACGATTGCCATAGGCCATCATGCCATTGTGCGCACCTACAATGCCTGCAAAAAAACCAAAGCCTATAATGCGTTGCCCGTCTTCATGCTCCAGACATTCATAATCTATCAGGGTTATATTTTTTGCAACCATGGCCTGCATCAAAGCACGGTTAGCGGGTTGCTTTTTCTTGGTATGTGAAAAAAAGAGGTAGGTTTTATTTGCCAATAGCTGGCTCACGGGCACTTCTTTAATGCCAATTAACAAATCACATGCAGAAAGGTCTTCTACCAGTTCCACCCCCGCCTGCCGGTATTCCTCATCGGTAAAACAGCGATGGGGCGAGGTTTGCACCAGTATCCGAACGTCGGCAAAATGCTTCACCAGCCATTTACATTGCGCCGGTATCAATGCCACCCGGTTATCCGCCGGAACTTTTCCCTCTCTAATAAGGCCTATGACGAGCATTGTGGTAATTTTGTGCAAATTAAGCTATTAGCCGTTAGCCATTAGCTGCAAGCATTGATGCATTTCAGTCATCAATAGAACAGCAATACAAAAATATTGCACCATTCATGCTAACGGCTAAAAGCTAGTAGCTAAAAGCTTTTTCAATGAATTATTTCCAACTATACGCCCTCCCCCTCTCTCTACAACCAGACATGGCTTTGGTGAAAGCAAAATTTTATGAACTCAGCCGCCAGTACCATCCCGATTTTCATGGGCAGGCTTCGGAGGAAGAACAGGCGGAGATATTAGAGAAAGCCTCGCAGGTAAATATGGCGTATAAAATATTTACCCACCCGGATGAAACACTGAAATACGTGTTGCAATTGAAAGGGTTACTGGAAGAAGAAGAAAAGTACCAGTTAAGTCCCGATTTTCTGATGGAAATGCTCGACCTTAATGAGCAGGCCATGGATGTTTCAGAACAATCGGATATAGACAGGCTAACCCAAACCATTCACCAAACACAAAAAGAGATCTATGAACCTGTGGCAAAGATTGTGGCAAATTATCAGGAAGGTATTACTACCGAAAAAGAACTGCTGCAAGTAAAAGAGTACTATTACCGTAAAAAATATTTAGATCGGATTGTAGCGGGATTGAAGTAGTTAAGAGGTCGGTAAGTCGGACTTACGGACTATCCGACTTGCAGACTAACCAACCAAATATTTGGTTGATTTAAACCGATACAGTAATATTGCAACCCGTTAAAGCTCGAAGCTCACAGCTAGTGGCTCAAAGCTGTTAAAGCCCAGATGGCGGAATTGGTAGACGCGCTAGACTCAAAATCTGGTTATCGCAAGGTAGTGCAGGTTCGATTCCTGTTCTGGGCACAATGATTTTTATCTAATACGCTATAAGTCAATTACTTGTAGCGTTTTTTAGTTTATTGAGGTACAACAGAGGTACAAGGAATGTAAATATCCCTGCTTTATCCCTCTATTTCCTTATCCGGGTAAAAGTCATCACCAAGAATCTCAACCCCGCCAGACCTTACAACGGTGGACCGGGTATCATTATCTATCTCCCGATACCATTCCTTTATTTTACCACCGGCATTGTTACAGTAGTATTGCTTTAAAATTCGGGTTGTTTCCATAGGCATCGCATAGTTAATTCCTTCTTGTTCGACATCATACATCCCAGTGGAAAGGTTAATGGCCAGACCTTTTAGGGCAAATGCTCGGGGGTGTCTGGGCCTATTCATTAGGCAAATATACAATTGGCCCGGATTTTATACATTTACCATAAAGCCTTTCTATGTGCAATTTCATGGGTGTCCGGGTATCAAAGATTGAGTTCATTAGATTGCGCCAAATCGAAAAGGATTTGGGTACACTTGCTGCTATGAGGGTATTGGAAACAATGAAAAGCGGGTTTACCTATAGTGATTCCATAATAATCAGAAAAGTGGGAGAAGATATTGAGGCAGTAGCGGCCCATTGGGAATTTATACCTCATTGGATTAAAAGCATGGAGGAGGTTGTATCTGCCAGAAAAAAGGGAATACCATGGCTTAATGCACGAAGTGAAACATTACTCGAAAGTAAAATGTTTGGTGTAGCTGCACGGAAAAGGCGCTGTTTGGTGCTAGCATCACATTTCTTTGAATGGCGACATTACCAGTCGGAAGGAGCCAAAAAATCAACTGCCTACCCGTATTCAATTGGACTGAAAGACAAAGAATATTTTTATATGGCCGGGATCTGGCAACCATGGACAGATAAACTATCTGGTGAAACGATGGATACGTTTGCTATTGTTACCACAGAAGCCAATTCACTGATGGAGCAGGTGCATAATACAAAGAAACGCATGCCAACAATCCTGACTGAAGATTTAAGTTATGAATGGATAATGGATGATTTAAACGATGAGAAAATTAAGGAAATAGCATCGTACCAAATACCTTCCAATCAAATGAATGCCCACCCAATACGCAAGGATTTCAAAATAGCAGAAGACCCTTGCGAGGAAGAAAAATACCATGAATTACCTGTTTTAGAGTTAGCTGTATGATCAGATGGACCATAAATATAACTTATGGAAGAACTGCTTTTGTCCTACCGGCAGACTTGGAATACCATAGCGCTCAAATTATGCGCATTAGGGTTCATGGAAAACACAATTCCTTATTATTGGAAAACGATTTTCCGAGCTTAAGAGCGACAAAAAGTAAAAAGGGGATTCATTGGAAGATTAAGGAGGGGCAAATGGATGCAGGCAGTGAAAAGAATGCTCGCTTACTTACCAATATCATGGCCGAACTCGAAGAAATTATTAAATTAGAATTTCCACCTTCATTATAAATATGTACATCAGTTTTTACCTTGATCAATTGTTTTATAGCGGTGAAGCAGAGCTTTCTGAAATTGGTATTATGATGTGGTTTCAGGTTGATCTTGGGGAACAATTACAGCTTAATGTTTACATGTCTGAAGAAGGTATTTGGAAAAGCGACAATTTGGTCAACAAAGATTTAATTAGATGTGTTGGTTCAGAAATTGAAAGGCATGATCAAGGTTTTGAAATTGAGCCTTTGAGCCCAGGTCAATACTATTCAACACTGGACTAACTACTCACAATTTTTGGAACCCATATAAAAATTAGGTGTTTCTGCCGTACCAAACATAAGGTCTAATCCTTTAGTAGGTTTGGTGCTGATAGAATCATAATCTTTTTCATACTCAATTTTTTTTGAATTATACAATTAGTATGAAATTCCACAAAGGGAAAAACCCCGTATTTCATCTTTGACAAAATACTTATGTGCCTATTTTGAAATGAATCCCGGACACTTGGCCCAGATTTATACTTATTGGCATGAAGTTTAAAAATATTAACTGGAAAATGGTTCTAAGATGGATTAAGGACCTATTGATTATCCTAACACTTCTTAAGGGCTTGGTGGGGTAACAAAAAACTAAGACCCGATATAAATAATCGGGTCTTTTCTTATTTCTTCGGCTTAGGCTTGATAGTACCATTCTTTTTCTCAAACTTTTTAATCCTATCGTCAAAGGCCTCACCAACTACCTCCTTAACCGTTTGCCGGTCCCAGTAAGCTATAGCTTCAATCTTTTCTGCCTGATCGATATTTACTATGTAAGTCTTTCTCATGTCTCCCTGCTTTGTGCCTACCTCTGCCGAGGTTTTAGGCTGCTTACCTTTTGAAGGTCTACCTACTGGCTTCTGTGCTTTTTTCATTTGTTAAGCTACTTTAAGTGTTAGTCTATTTTGAAAATCGTAATCTTCATAAATATCAAGAATATGAATAAACGATTTAAAAATATCAAAAAAATCGTCTGCCCCTTCTTTGTAGATTGTATACTTTGATAAATGATCCATATAGCTTTCACCTACAATGCTAATCGCCCATTTAGCACCATTAAGCCAAAAGAATTCGGGTATTGCATTCCTTAGATAAGTAATCCTTTCTTCTTTATTCGTGCACTCAATCAACTCAGGTAGTAATTGCCACGAAATACTATTTAAAAAACTGGCCCCGTCATCCCCTTTATTGCCATTGGCGATGTACTCATTCATTGCTTCATTGGCAAGCCCAACCCATCGGCAAAGTTTACTAGCTGTGATATTTTCTTCGAACTTAACCGCCATTTGGTTTGCTAAATCTTCAAGTTTTGTTTCGGTAGTGTGTGTCATGTTTTTGGTTTTTAGGTAATTAATAGGATAAAGGTAAGCATTAAATGTATACATTGAATACATTTAATAGATATTTATTCAAATTCTTTCGCCGGTTAAGCAACTACCCCTGAGAATATCAATCCCTGAATGCTAATTATTTTAGTATTTTGCCCTATGGAATGGTTATTTACAGTCGATTATGATCGTAGGAATATCAAGCTGAAAGCAAAGGTTATTTACCTGACTGAGCAAATAGAGAGGATACAAGTATCAGGACGCAACCGTTCAATCACATTGCAGAGTAACCGGCCATTCCTTGAAAGTAAAGGATTGAAGCATAAACGAATCGACTGGAAGTTGATCGATGGGCAACTAAATAACTCCCACTTGCTGCAGAAGATTATTGATTCGGTTGAATATTACTTAAAGCACATTGACAGACCGCCCCGGCAAACGAAGCCGTATAAAAAATAGGGTGTTTTAACGGTTTTTTGAATTGGTACCTGTATGTTATTTTGTGTAATGAATAACAATACATCAACATTATTCCCAGGATTGAGAATGTTTTTATTGCTTACTCAGGGTGAGTATGAAATTTGGTTAAGATTTAGGGATCTTCAAGCCAGTAAGAAAATCCCTGTAGTAAAACCTCTTACCAAGAGCACCAATAGTGTAATGATTTGGCGGTATCTTACCTCTACATACATATTGCTGTAATACAGATTTTTTTATCCCTAATAATTTAGCAGCCTCATTTTCATCGATCATGACTGGTTTGACTAATTGAATTAGCAACTTTTCAAGTCGCCTTATGTCATCCCTAGTTGCGTAATTATCCATTAGTCAGTCTTTTAATCAATTTACATTTTATCTAACTCATTCACAAAAATTGAATGTGAACCGAAATGGATTCGAACCTGTGACCCCAAAATATCTGTAGATAATTACATCAATTCCATAATTTTACACTCCCCCATTTTTGTTATTCCCAAACCATATTTTTATGATAAAGCATTTTATCCTAGCAACCCTGTTGCTTACTTGTAATTCTCTGAAAGCCCAGTTTATTACAGAGCATTTAATCGAAGTCAATAAAAGTTACAACCCCATATTTGGATCAGGGAAGGGATCGCTTAGGGCAAGCCTTGACCTTACTTATAAAGACAATGAGAAAGGAGATTCAATTTTAAATGTTGTAGTGAGTATCGAACAGTTAAAAGCAACTTTAACAGGGAGTTCGAAGTCAATTTCTGTAGGTGGTGGAGGCTTAGGTGATAGTTGGGGAATTATTGGTGGAATAGCGGCAGGGTTAGTTTCTAATAAAGCTTATGCCCTCACGAATACAAATGGGTTGGATATTATCAATAAGAAACAATTGGATTCACTCATTAGTAGTTTTGACCGCATTAAATATCTTGCTTCTTTTAATCAAGGGTATAATAAAACTGTTTTATTCAGGGTTGGTAAAATCTTGTTAGGGCTCGACCTAGAAAATAAAGGAACAACTATGACAGGTTTTACGTTAACTAAGAAATTCTACATTCAGATAGATGAATCTGCCTATAGCCTTTCAGAAAACGAGTTCAATGATCTTTATGAGAATGCATTTAAAGCAATGAAAGCTTCTTGGGAGACCTTTCTAAATTATCGCACTATCCAAACACCGACAAATTAACCGGTGTCTGAATAATGCAATTCTTCTATTTGGGGATAATCCTATTTATTGGTACAACCGCTAAGTCTGTGTTGGATGTAAACAGTACCGTTAGACTAACTGTATTGTTAATATAATCGAAGGAGGCATTACCCAATAAAAATACTTTGTCAGCAACAGATAGTTTTCCTGTTGAATCTGAGAATTCAAAGGATGTAACTGGCTGTGTTGGTTCAATACTTGATCCCGGAAGCAATCCCCATACATTACCATCCAGGTTAATACTTGAAGTTGAAAGTATGTTGTAATACTGTTGGTATAATAACGCCATCAACTGATCAAATACTTCAGTCCGTCCGTACCTGTACCATCCATCTAAAACTCCCCCGGAAACGTTTAGTAATGATCCTGTTTGATTAGTGGCAAATTGATCTGAGGCCCCTCCGATTGGTATGTTAACTAATTTTCTATAAGAGAGATTAGTTACAGGATTTCTAATTAAACGATACTTATTAGCCGATTCAAAATTCATTATAAAGTTGGCAACCGTACATATTTCAGTCAAGTAAATATCACAAACAAACTTAATCCCTAAGGTGCCTGATATTGGCGCAGGTGGTGTAGTGATAGATATAGTCTCATAAGCTGAAGATGTATTCCCAATGATGCTGTAGTATCTTGTATCTGGGATTGGATCTGGTCCGCTTTGTAATACCCAGTTGTTAGATGAATCTAACCAATAGGTAGTAAATGATGGAGAGGGTCCCGTTAAGATAACCTGAAAAAACACCTTTGGCAATGTTGGTGATGGTGTCGCCTGCCCGTCAATTAAAAACGAAAATTTTATCCTATCTCCAAAATAAACAGGGGCCTTACTTGTCGGGAAGCATGCTGCAGGGTTCTGCGTTGCAGGGTTTGCCCCGGTTGGTTGCAAGGAGAGAGCTGTATAGGGACCCAATGAAGTTACTGTAACTACTCCGGTTAATGATTTCCCCCAACTTCTCAAACCTGTAGTTGAAGTGCCATCAAGGCCGGACATGTCCCCATTATCGATACCCTGCGAAGCGTAAGATGCATCACATTTTAACTGAATATCCGGGAATCCCTTACGTGTAATTTTTGTCTGCGTGTTATCTATCCAGAAATAGTTTGCAATTTTTGAATAAGGCACAACTCCTCTCTTTAAGGAAAGTAACCCGCTATCTATTACGGTCCCGTCCTGATCGACCTTAGTGAAGTAGATATTATCCTCAGCTTCCTCATTTCTATTGGTAATAAAAAACTCGCCCTCTGAATGTTTTAACTGCAGCCCCCAAGACAGCATAATCCTTTCTAATACATCATAGCAGTTAGTATAAGGGCTTACACCTTCAACGCCTACCTCTGGGGTAGTAGTTGAATTAAGGAAATTACGAGGGGCGTAATAAGCTTGTGAGAGCGGCTCGTATTGCGTGCCTGTGCCTCTGTCATTCATCCCGAATGCAAATGTCGAAGTACAAACATTCAAGTTAAAGCCCTCAGGTAGATTAATTTTATTAAGGCAATTTAAAACCGTCTGCAATTGCGACTCCAATACATTAATATCTGGATTTGTAGGCTCATAGGGAATGTTTTTAAGCATTGCCAAGCCATCAGTGCAGCTAAATTCTAAAGCTATGAATCCCGTTGAGAATGGCATTACGGTGTTATCGTTCAAAATGAACCCCTGCCATAGTAAGAACGAGTCGGGACCATAGTTGGCAATCAACTTAACCCAGTATTTCCGATCATCTGTTGAAGTGAAGTCGGGCAGAGCACTTGCAAAATCTGTAACATTTAGTTTAACCCTTAATTCACTTGCTAAAATCGGGGAAAAGACGTCATCATTCTGAGCTAGTAAGTTCAAAATAAAGGGATGGTAAGCCGCATCGATTCTTTCTGTACTTCCCGAATACCCGTCTTCCCATACCTCACAAGTAATCATATAAAGGGATTTTGATGCCCCATAAATAACGTAATGCTTTCCGTAAGCCATAATTAATCTTTTTTGTCGTTAGTAATTTCGTTCCCTTCCGAATCCGTGTACCATTCCCTTCCGGTTTTGGAAGACATCCTCCAATTGCCATTCGTAATAATCATGTCAGTTATTACCAGTGGTCCCAGTTCTTTGATCTCGTTCACATCGATCTCCCCGGCTGCTATGCCATTGAGTAGGGCAATCTTTTCTTTGCGGCTAAGTTTATTGTTCGCCATTGTTTGTGTTTTTTAAACGTTCAAATAATTCGTCAAGTTGATCATCTGTCAACTTTTCAAATCCCAAGTCAAGAGATGTAGCTTGCAGTTTTGGCACTCCATATTGTAATAAGTCCGTATAAAACTTCATCTTGTCCCTTGCTGATAGCTTACTAAACTCAACTTTGATATTTTCAAATTCTCCATCAAGAAACTCTGTGATCATTTCACGTAACTTCTCGTTTACTTTGTTTTTTGTTCCCTTCGGTCGTCCATCGGGGTTGCCGGTTTTTCCTTTTTCAAATGCCATTTCATTGTTTTTTTACTGTTCTTATCAATCAAATTGCTACTTACGTCTATCGCTCCCCTTTAATGGAATTAGGTTAAACATTTCTCTCATTCGGCTTCTTACCCTAGTCCCATACCTTGCTTCTATCTGATCTGTAGTCAGGTTTGAGGTAATATGAAAGAAACTGTATTGGAAGCTGTTTCCTATATTGTTTTCGTATAGGTCTAATATCACTTGCTCCATCACTTCGGTTGTATCGCCAAAGTGCGTGCCCTTATCTTCTGCCCCGAAATCATCATAGCAATAGCCCCATGATCGATGATTAAAATAATTTTCGGGAGCGCCTTGGGGTCCGATGGAATTGTAGTTATTTGAATATTTAGGAGACGAATAATCACGAATCGCTTTCCTTCCCTCTTGGCAAAACAAATCCATGATTTTACGGCAACTAATCAAGCGATAACTTCTTTTAGGATTTTGAATGAGACATTTCATCAATAATGTTTTACCGGTGCCGGCGGGGCCAACAAGAAACAATCCCTTTTTTAAACTATACCCTTCATTCCGTTTCTCAAATTCGGGGCTATCTGAGAAATACTCACAAATGGCATTTAAAGCCTCAAAATTCGATTCATCGGCTTCGAAAGGTCTAGTTATCAAATCTTCCGATTGCGTTCTAACTATGCCCCGTATATAATCAGGGGAGTATTTTTGTTGCGTAATTGTATTTTCGATCATTGTTAAAGTGTTCCGGGGTTAAAATTTGTTGATTGTGCTATTTGTTTATTAGGGGTTGATTCGCAATTCCGCTGAATTATTTCATCGTTCCAGTGTTCGCCCTTTAAATAGTTTTTGGGATTATAGTAAAATTTGGTTGATGGAATATAAAGCGGTAGGTGTGCCAGAATATTTTTAATTTGTTCTGGTGTTAATTTTGAAAAGATATTATTGCAGTCTTTCTTACTAACCTTTCTTGGATATAGTTCCCAAAATTGTTCAAAGGCCTCATTATATTTATTCTTACCATTCTTTACATTCTTTTCATTCTTGTTTATATTATCGGGTGTCGATTGCTTTCGTGTTGCTTTCGGAAAGTTTTCGTTGTTGCTTTCGCCGTTGCTTTCGTAGTTAATAGAATCTTGATAAGTGCTGTAATTACAGATAGTTACAAGCATTCCATGTGTTGCTTTCGTGATTGCTATCATTGGTGCTTTCGTTACCCCTTTCGAAACCCCTTCGCAGCCTTTTCGCATCCAGTCAAGGATTTGGTGGATTTGGTCACGTGTAGGCGTCACCTTTCTTGCCCCAACATAGTAGAATGTATTGGCCATTATTTCCGGTCCACTTGTAAACAACTGCCCTCGCTTTAGGCCTTTATAATCTCGATGTTGCGCATGGGTTAATAAGTAAATCCAGACCTTTAGGTAAAGCGGGGGCTTAGTGTAGATGGAGCTTTCTGTTATGCTCCGGGAAAGCATAATGTACCCAGTAGACAGGTTACTCATCGCCTACAGAGTTTATGGGTGAGTAAAACTGTACTTTCCTTTTTGTGTACCGGCAGGTATCAAGCTTAGCAACTTTGATCAATTCTTGAATCTCCAGGTCCTTCAAAACCCTTGTCATGTAATTGATAGGCAATCCGGATATTTCCTGTATTTCACGGCGTGTACAAGGTTCACCGATCTGAATTAATAGATCGAAAACATATTGCTTTTCTATCAAATCGGATCCACTATCCTTAACCTGTTTATAGGAAAGTATCTGCGTAAACGTTGGGGTATATTCTTTAACTTTGTGAGGCCCACTTGTGGCAACCTCGTCTGTATGTGTGCACATATTTTCGAGGTTTTTTATTGGTGGGTAGTTACATAAGTTGCTGCTTCGATTTGTTTCTCAACCTGTCCGCTACTGGCATTGGAAAGCATCCAAGCCTCTAGTTTCTCCCGGTCGAAGAAAATCTTTTTGTTGTTGGGCTTTGAGAATGGAATAATACCCGCACTCGTCAATTTATAGAGGTAACTCTTTTTGTAACCTAAATATTGGCACCCCTCTTCAAATGTCAATACTCTCTTTTGTAAATTTTCCATTTTGTACGATTTGTTTATCAGAACAAACGTACACGTACATCAATGGTTAGAAATTTTCTTTTTTTAGAGGTACGGGTAAAAAAAAGCTTGCAAATGCAAGCCTGTATTGAGTTTCAGGAATTTTAAAATTGGGGTACCGTACGGTACGGTGCTAGCTAAAACAATGCTTCAGAAGTGGCTTTAATTTATTTCTATCAGCCTTTTTGCCGCTTCCTATTTGTACCGTAATATCTAACCCATATTGAGATAACGCAAATTGAGTTGGCCCTTTTCTCTTAGTAATATTATTAAGGAAATACCTATTCTCAAATAACAATTCACAAAATGCAGCGCAACCAATCTTATCATTTCCCATTCTCCATTTTGTAACCCTACCTTTTAGCTTTTCTTCAACTTGAACTAATCTCGTATTAATCAACTCTGGTTTAATTAAAGTGTCAATTGTTACAACTGGGCCTTTGGCTTCTAATTTAAGCCTCCTAATTTCAAATTCAATATACCGATCAAATAATAAAGGACCATTTGGAAACCCACCTGTAATTATTGTTCCAGACGCCGCTAATGCACTTCCAGATATATTTTGCAAGTAGATTAATTTCTTAATTTCTAAGAATTTAATCTTCTCCGGTATGCCCTCAATTTTATCTAATTCGGATTTTAAACTTGCTTTCCTTTCCTCAGTTACCTCTTCGTCATATAAGTCAATTAAATCTACATTTGGATTGTTTTTTAAAACTAAAGTCTGTTCTGGTATTAATGCTTCAATCCTAGCTAATCTCCCATGTAGTTCCTCTGTTAAATCCAACAGGAAATCTTCATTAATTTGAGCACCGTGAATATTTGGTGTGTCAAATCTAATGAGCACCTCTTGAACCTTTGAATAAGTAGTTGCTGTCCCACTTAAGAAATCCCTATATAATTTATCAAAGTTGAATAATATAGATTTAATCTCTGGCACCAAAATGCATAAAGTGCGCATTTGCTCTGGGGTGCTACTTAATCTTATTTCCGCTTGAATTCCATTAATAGGTAATGGAATCAATTTTAAGAAACCATTATCTCCTTTTGAAATATCTAGCTTTAGCAAATCTCTCATAATTCAATATTTACTTTATCGGTTGCGGTTTGTTTCATTTCCTCGGCTGCCTTAACGTATCGCTGAGTATGTTTCATTGATGTATGACCTAATAATTTGGATGCAGTCAATATATCAACATCATTAAAAATAAGGTTGGTCCCGAAACTGTGTCGGGCATTGTGCCAGGTTATCTGCTTCTCAATCTTTGCACGCTTAACCCACGCTTTAACAGTCTTATTTGCCCCGTTAGCCGTAGGTAGCTCAAATACCTTGTCTTTAGGCTTTCCGGCCTTATCAAGCAATTTTATTGCTGTATCATTCAATGGTGTAGTTACCTGCTCACCTGTCTTACTTTGAGTAATATTCATCTGCTTACTCTTTATGTCTATATTCTGCCATGTAAGAGAATTAACATCAATCCATCTTAGCCCAGTAACACAGGAAAAAAGGAACGCCCTCCGGACCACTGCACTTTCAGTTGGTGTTGCTGCCAGTGTTTTCAACTCATCAAGAGTGAGGGTGTCTTTCTTCTTGGCCTTCCCCCTGACCTTCCTTTCAACAAAATCAAGTACGTTATCTTTCATTAAATGCTTGCGGTAGGCATTCCGGATCATTTTCTTGAACCTATTATAATATGATACCGCCCCTTCCCCGGTGCTACTTGCCTCTAAGTAGTCAATAAAATCCTCAATAATCAATGCGGTTAAGTTGGCGAAGGTCAATCCGGACCGTTTATGTTCTGATAAGTAGTCTTTGAATCTTGTTAAAACACCCTGCATATTCCTTTTATCTTTTTTGGTATAGTTGTCTACAAAGGATTGCATCCATACCGTAACTACTGTTTTTTTCCCTGCATCGCTTACCATGCTGTAATCGTTTGCTGAAAGTTCTGCAGCCCGGGTAATCATGATCGCTTCGGCTTGCTGTAGTAACTTCTTATTCGCTTCCCTGTCTGCTAGGTTAGAAACTTTTGCCAGTTTGAGGTGTGATAGTGTTTCAATCTTCCGTGGCTGCCCATTCCGGTAAATATCAAGGCGTAATGAGGTTGTACCATCTGCATTTTTACGCTTTCGAAGTATTACACTCATATTCCTTTGGTTTGATTTTCGCTTCTCAAAGGTATGAATTAATTTCACTTATTTGTACCTTGAGGTACAACAGAGGTACAAAATTTGAGAAATAAAGAATAAATTAACAGAAACGAAAAGAAAGTGTTTGATCCGAATCCCTTTACTGGAATGGCTTTTCAGGCATTAAAAAACCACCGGGCAAAGGTGGTATTGTTCCTGTTCTGGGCACAAAAGCCAAATGTTGGCAACTGTGAAGCCGCTTAAACGTTGAGTTTAGGCGGTTTTTGTTTTAAAGAGGTGTCAAATTCAATTAAGTAACCTTACGTAAATTACTCTTCAGATTCACTAATGCTGTCTATGCCGAGAATGAAATTTTAGTATTCGCATCATGCGTAGTGATATATGAAATTATTTAGCAATTCTAACCGCGAAGTCTCCGCCGCGGCTGAAGACATTCGCGGGGAACGCTCTTTTTTTTGGGATTTATGTGATTGTGGCTTGGACACCACCCTGCGGAGAATGAAACAAACAACACAGAACTTTATCAAACATGAACAGTCCTTAATTTTTGTTTTGAACCCGTTGCTGCTTTCTTTTTTTTGCTGGCAGTCTTTGCTTTATAATTACGAATAAACTCACTAATCTCTTGTCTGGCTTTATCCGTTAATGGGTCGCTTGCTATAACAAAGTCAACACCTTTGGGTTCTTTTATATGTCCCATATTATTTAGGATTTAAAATATTTATCAATTAAAATTTGTGCTGATTCGGTTGGAATAATCATTCTGTTTCCTCCCAAGGTATACGCTCCTAATGTTTTTTGGTAATGGTCAATTAGTTTTGTTTTAGCTGTAAAACCAACAAATCCTTCAAACCCCTGTTGAAAGGAAACCTTACAGGCATGGGCTACTAAATTTCCAGCCACTCCTTCATACAATTTTGTTTGCCCGATATTAAACGGGGCGTTTTCAAGCAAGTGCATATATACGTGGTCAGGCTCTAAGGTCAAACTGAGCAAGCCTTGTATAATATTGGGGTTATTTAGAATAGTTAGTTTAAAAACCTCTTTTACATTGCTTGTTAGTTCTGCTTTCCAGTCAAAATTCCAACCGGTCTTTTTGGTTAATTGTTTTAGATCCATCTTGTTCAAACGCAATACTTCAGTAGCAAAACTGTCTCCAGAAATGGTGTTCTGGATGGAGTTTGTCAGCTTATCTACCACAAAATCGAGATATACAGACTTGCCTTTTTTCACATAGTGAATTTACGAAAATTTGTGGTTAAATCAGTATCAATTGCTAACGTTTAACTCTCCGAAAAGTGTTCTTTTCTTTCTCCGCAGAATGTACTTCTCCCAATATTGAAAGATAGGATTCCCCGCAAACATCTCCCGTCAGAGCGGGGATTTTGCAAGTAGCGGTTACGACGAAAACAGCCTGCTTTGCAGTATAATCCATATTGTACAAAGTAAAAAACAGATGAACTACGAATAAAACACTTCGTAATTCATCTGTTCGACATTCTAATGTTCGATATTTCTTCTTTACTTAATCATCGCAAAAAAACGATTCTTAAATGTGGTAAACTCTTCTTCCAGTAAACCAATTCCTTTTTCCTGCGAAGCGGATAAGGGTTCGATGGAAGTGGCTACCGCAACATACAGATCACTCACCTTTCTTCTGTATTTGAATTCATCAAAGAAAATAGATTTACGGTTGAGTTCCAAAATCTCGTGCTTGAATGCATCCAGCTCTTTGAGCTTGGCTTGTTTTGTTGCATCGGCTGTTGTGCTTTTTGTTATTGTAGCTATGGTTTTATTAAGGGTATCAACCAATACCGCAAGCCTTTCGTGTAATGCGTGTAAGCGCATGCCCTGTTTGTACAATAGCGCAAGCGATTCTGTGGTTAACCCTTTAGCCGGATTGGCTTCGATGGTAATGAACTGCTCATAAGATTTTCCGTTGGCTTTTACCACTATCTTATATTTTCCTGCCGGCACTTTCGGACTTACTATGGAAGAAAATAAAACAGTTGACTGTGCAATAAAACCACCTTCTGCTACTTTTGGCGGATTAATGTTTAAGGGCCAGTATACTTTATTCAACCCTTTTACGCCAGTGCCGTTAAAGTCTTTTATTTTTTTATTGGCGGCATCGTATACTTCTATTTTCACACTCTCATTGCTGCGCTCCTGTAAATAATAAAAGATGGTGGGTGCCACTACCTTGTTCTCTCCTACCCAACCCGTTAAATTAGACGCTGGCTGGGGATATTGCGGCGCATAGTCGTACTTAAAATTTTGTATGGGGAATATGATGGCTTCTTTATTAATATCCGCTTTTACCAATTCGCGCAAAGGCTGTAGATTATCTATGATGTAAATGCCTCTTCCATGAGATGCGATTACAAGGTCATTGGTTTGCGGTTGTATTTTTATATCTCTCACCAAATTGTACCATGGCATATTCTGGTATTTACTGCGCATCCAGTTTGCACCTCCATCCAATGAAAAGAATAAACCCATTTCTGTTCCTAGAAACAATAGTTTCTCATTCACCAAATCTTCCCTGATCACATGCGCAAAACCAGTAAATTCTGGTGAAGTAAATTTTGTCCAGGTATTGCCACCATCATAGCTAGCCACCACATAGGTATTGTTATCGCCATACATATGATTGTCTAAGGTTACATACATCCTCTTTTGATCGAGAGAAGAAATTTCGATACTGCTGATCCAGCTGTTTTCAGGTACGCCTGTTTTCCAGATACCGCTGGCATTATTCTGCCAGGTTTTTCCGCCATCGGTGGTTAACTGCAGGTTGCCATCATCCGTTCCTACCCAAATTCTGTTTTCATTTTTCGGGTCTTGCGTTACTGTAAAAATGGTACAGTGATTTTCGGCACTGGTGTTATCGCCGGTAATGCCGCCGCTGTTCTCAGCTTGTTGTTGTATGGCTTTGTTATTACTGGTTAGATCGGGTGAAATTCTTTCCCAGTTTCTTCCATCATCATTTGAGCGGAATAAATATTGCGATGCAGTATATAAATTATACAAAGGTTTTCCCGTAGCTGATTTTTTTGCAGATGTTCCGGTAACAATCGGTGTATTCCAGTTCCAGCGATGGTCATCATCACCTGCTAATTTTTTGGGTTTGATGCCGTATGTTAATCCTGTTGCAAGATCTACCCTTGTAATTTCTCCACCCTGCGATTCGGAGAAAACAATTTTAGGATTAACCAAACTTGTCTGCACCCAAAAACCATCCCCACCTCCAATTGTTCTCCAATCAACCGCAGTAACCCCACCGGGAGATGAATTGGGGGCCATCCACGAATTGTTATCCTGCAATCCGCCATACACATTATAGGGTGTTTGGTTATCTGTACTAACATGATAAAATTGCCCTACCGGAAGATTATTTAAAAACTGCCAGCTAGTTCCTTTGTTCAAGCTAACATATACACCACCATCGGTACCGAGAAACAACATGTCGGTATTAGTAGGGTTTACCCATAATGCGTGATGGTCTGCATGTGGCGCTACACCACCAATGATATTTTCACTCCATGAATAGCCTCCATCTGCGGATGACGCAAATGAATATGCAGGCCGATATACTCTTTTCGGATCTTTTGGATCGTACACCAGTGTGCTGAAATAAAAAGGTCGTGCGGTAATATTTTCAGTAGAGGATAATTTTTTCCATGTTTCTCCTTCATCTTCAGAAATATATAAGCCAGGTGTTTTTGCTTCCACAATTGCCAATACTTCTGTGGGTTTTGAAGGATTGATGGTAATCACAATTCTACCCAGATCACCTTCCGGTAATCCTTTGGTAATTTTATTCCATGTTTTACCACCATCATTTGTTTTGAACAGCGCACTGCCTGAGCCTCCTGAACTAAATGCATAAGGCTTTCTTCTGAACTGCCAGAAAGAAGCAAACAGGGTTCCTGTTTTGGTAGGATGCATGGCAATATCTGCGCAGCCGGTTTCATTATTTACAAATAATATTTTGTTCCATGTTTTACCCGCATCGGTTGATTTGTATAATCCCCTATGCGCAGAAGATTTCCATAATGGGCCGGGGGCGGATACGTACACTATTTTTTTATCAGCAGGATCAACCATAATCTTACTGATTCTTTCGGTGCTGTCTAATCCAATTTTCTGCCAGTTGTTTCCGCCGTCAGTTGATTTATACAATCCATCCCCAATAGAAACGGAATTGCGCATATTGCTTTCACCTGTTCCTGCATATACAACACGTGCATTACCCGGCTCGATAGCCAGTGCACCGATGGACTGACAATATTTGTCAAACAAAGGAGTGAAAGATTGTCCGCCATTCTGGCTTTTCCAGATGCCACCGCCTGCTGTTCCAACATACAGGTTTATCTGGCCGTTTGTAGTGATACCTTCGATAGAAGTAATTCTTCCGCTCATGGTAGATGGCCCTAGTGTACGGGCACCCATCACCTGAAAATAAGAGGAGTTTAATGTGGTTTGTGCCTGCGCGCAAAAAACAAGCACGATCAGAAAAGCGGTTAGTTTTAATTTGATAAACATAAGAGTTGATTTATAAAAAAACAGGCTGCATCCTTCTGCACCATGGGGTACTACAGAAATGCAGCCTGTTTATACAATTGTATTAAAAAATTAGTTGGCTTTAAAAATAGCCTCGTCTATCGTAGCATTTACAGTTACTTTTTTGGTAACCATCATCATCATACCCTGGTCTTGCTTAAATGCCATTTTAATACCAAAATCTGTGGTCTGGTAATCAAGGTATTTTACAGAAGATTTCACTTCCTGTCCCTGCTGTTTTACCATAGATTCTACTTTATATACCAGACTGGTTTTGGTATCGAAGAAATAGGTTTTTTCATTATTGTTTTTAGAAGTGAGTTTGATCTTGTAGTATTCATTTCCATCTTCTTCATCTTTTCCCAAAAACTCAACAGAAGAACCTTTTGCTTTGTAATCAATAAAAGCGTCCTGTATATCGAGGTCGTCTACTTTGGTTTTTAACTCATCGGCACTGATGGGATCAAGCGAAGCTTTACCGGCCAATGGATTTTGAGACCATCCTTTTTCAGGAGTCACAATATCAATAATTTTATTCCCCTGAAATTCAGCATCAACGCGCATGCCTTTCATCTGAATACACTGCATTGTGTATGGAATGGAGATTCCCTGTACTTCTACCTGGCCTTCTATTTTGAGAGACTGCACTTTTGTCCATTTATCGGCACCGCCAATAGCCGTAATGTATTTGGCAATGATCTCGTCGGCCGTTTGGGCTTGAACTGAGGCAAAAGCTGTTAAAAGAACAGCAAACGATAAGAAAATCTTTTTCATAATGAAGTGTTTATTAGGTTTTGTAGGTTGATTAGTAGGTATTCAGTGCAATATATTACAGCTAATTGACATTTATTTTGAAAATACACAAACGTAACGGTTTGATCATTGTTCAAAACGCGAAATCGTCAAGCATTTGGCCCGTAGTGATCTGATTAACAGGCTGTTTTACTAACTTAGCTGCATACCTATGATAGCAACTGTTATGAAACCGATTATTACCATTGAATATTGTCCCAAATGCAACTGGCTCCTACGCGCCGCTTATATGGCACAGGAACTGCTTTCTACTTTTACGGATGATGTACAAAGCGTAACTCTGGTACCCAGCAGTACCGGAGGACGATTTACCATTTATATTGATGAAAAAATAGTGTTTGACAGAAAAGAATACGGTGGATTTCCGGAGATCAAAGAACTGAAACAAAAAGTACGTGATGTGGTACACCCGGGCAAAGACCTGGGAC
Organism: Chitinophaga pinensis; assembly: GCA_943372845.1. Lineage (GTDB taxonomy): Bacteria > Bacteroidota > Bacteroidia > Chitinophagales > Chitinophagaceae > Sediminibacterium > Sediminibacterium pinensis_K. The sequence goes on from CALSAD010000001.1 coordinate 319,028, forward strand.
ATGCCGATAAACATTAACCCCTACCACCATGACAGGCTTACTACTTTGCGGCGGCAAGAGCAGCAGGATGGGCAGCGATAAAGGCCTGTTACCTGCGTTGGGTATTACCTGGGCAGAAGCTGCCTATAACAAACTGGCCAGCGTAGTATCTAACATCGCAATATCTGTAAACAGGGAACAATTGCCTGCTTATACAAAGCATTTTACAAAAGAACAATTGATTGTTGATGAGGATGTGTTGCAGGTGGGTGGTCCCTTACGCGGATTATTTAGTGCTCATATACAAATGCCCCAAGAAGATATCCTGTTGTTTGCCTGTGATCTTTTGTATATGGAAACACCCGTGTTCAATACCTTGTTATTGCGGCAAAAACAATCGCGGGATAAAGAAGCCTTTGTTTTTACGCAGGATGGGGAAGATGAACCGCTTTGCGGTATTTATACGGCAGTTGGATTGAGCCGGATGTTTAAAGCATACCAAAACGGGCAAATAGGAAAGCAAAGTATGAAGCATGTACTGGAGACATTGCATACCGAACGAATCCTGCTTCCGGAAAACCAAAAACATTGTTTTAAAAATATCAATACGCGGCAGGATTTAAGCCAACGATCCACTGATCAAAGTTCTTTCGATAGATAGAAATTCATTTTTGGGTGCTTCACACAAACTGCAGCAGTACGTATCCGGCAAATCTGTATATACAGTACCAGGGAGAATTTGTGCAGCAAGATCTCCCTCCGTTTCATCATACACCGTTAAACAATGCGGGCACTGGTAAACCATGCGGGGAATGTTTATCATAGGCTCCTCTACCTGCGTAGTAAAATCAATTGCAGCATCATTTGTTTCGAGGTTTTGCATCTCATAATAATATTTGCATACTGAAATGAGGTAGGTATCCAGGTGTTCTTTCTTTACAGCCTCTCTGAAAAGAATGTACTGCGATGAATTGGGATTGAAATTTTGCGTGTAAGAAATATCATAACTATCCAGCGCTACAGATTTATTTCTCACCATACCATAGCGCCGCTCAATTAACACAGATCCGAATAACATGGCAGTCTGTTGTGTTTTTACGGCAAAGCAAAGGCCGAATGTGCGCACATCCTCCTTATCAAACAAACGGATGATATGCCGTTTGATGGCAAGGCCATCATCGTTATTATCTTCTACCTGCCAACCCAGTTCATTGGAGGCATGCCGGACATTGATACGGTATTTGCCCAACACATAATCCCATAAAGCCCTGTCTGATTTTTCAATCCCTTTGATCACGATGGATTTCCAGGGTGTGGTATACAACTGACCTACTTTTGTTTTGAGGCAGGTACTGGCAATGTCTTTTAAAAACTTAACGGGAAATAATTCATCACGGCGATAAATGCCTAACCATGATTTGTTACCATAGTTATTAAACCCTTCATAATAAGGCAGCTGAAATTTAGGTAATGATAACGGTTGCTCTACCGGTTTAGCAATTAAGGTAATGGTATCAGTTACTTTTTGATACAGGGATAATCCATCCTTACTATGCTGCGCAACCATCAATTCTTCTACATATTTTGATAAACGCGGAATATCGTTTGTATAAATCAACTCAGGCCACTGGTACAATTCTTTTGTTTTGGGAGAGCGGATAAACAGGTACCAGAAATGTCCAGCAGCAGATGCGATCCAATTGATATGACCTGTAAAAAATGGAGTGAACGACTGATTCGCGTCTGAGATATTAATTTTTAGTCCCGGCGTATAATCGAACCCATCAAAAATGTCTTTGTACACACCTTCGCTCAACCATGAATCGGGTGCAAAAATTCCTTCAGCCGCGTATGAACTGATGATATTGGGATGTTTGTTTGTATTTACTTCGTATCCGATATTATTTTTTTCAAAAGAAGCTACCAATCTATGGTAATGTTTGTTACCAGTGTTCACCAATAATTGCTGACGCAAGCCAAACCGAACTTCTTCAATACCGGCCTCTTCAACTGCCTGCATTACATGCAGGAAATAACCAGGTGAAATAATGCCACCGGTAAAATTTACTTTGAATTGAAAAGCGTATCTCATAATAAACCAAATTCTTTCATAGCGATGGGAAAGTTCCTGTTCTCATGACCGGGCCTGCTGAGTTTTACCAGTACAAAACGTTGCAGATCGTTTAACTGTTTCCATTGATTCGTTTCAAAATAAGCATCCAAAGAAGCCATGTTTACAGCTACCGTTTCCGGAATATTATTTCTATTGGCCCATACCGGCTCTTTGTCTATTTCCATATCTTTTGCCTGATCACTGGTACGATACAATACAACTGTTCTAACGTATTTGCGATACACCTGTATTTCCTCCTCCGTAGCACAGGCATATACTGCTAAATTGGTGCGCTCTTCCGCATTCATACTACTCCACTCTTTCAATGAAAGTTTGATACCGCAGGCATCCAGCTTAAAACGGACGATCATGGGAATGCAGCGGATATTTTCTTCTACAAAATCTTCTTCAAACGTAAAATACTGGATCATTGTTTTTTATTTTATCAATTCAGTTGCTACTTCTGTTACACAATATTGATGTATGATCTGCTGTACTTCCGGCCGGCAACTACCGCAACCCTGTCCTGCACCCGAAGCTTTGCAAAGTGCTGTTAATTCTGTGTATCCCTCTTCTAATTTAGAACGGATATTTCCTTCACCTACATTGGCACAACTGCAAACAAGCTTTCCAATTACCGGCTCGGCTTTGTTACCGCTTCTGAGCAGGGCGAGCCGTTTTTCGCTCAATTCAATTTCATTTTCAATCAACCCTTTGAATTCAATGAATTCTGTTTTATCCCCTATCAAAATGGCACCTACCAGTTTATCGTTGTGGATGATACATTTTTTATAATACTGTTTGGCCTTATCAATAAATACCACTTCTTCATAAGCAGGATCATCGGGTGTTTCGGCCATTCCCATAGAACACAAAGTAGTTCCATGCATTTTTAACAGGTTCATCAGTAAAGATCCTTTATAATACAGTGAGATATCACCACTCAAATGGCGGGCAACAATATCGGCCTGTTGTTCTGCTGCCGCAGTAATGCCATATAGAAACCCTTTGAACTCTGCTATCTCGCCAATGGCATATACCGATGGGTCGTTGGTTCTCAGGTATTCATCAACAATCACCCCACGTTTTACATCCAGTCCGCATGATTTTGCCAACTCAATATTGGGCGTGGTTCCTATGGCAATCACGATTGACTGGCAGCGAATCGTTAATCCGCTTTTCAGGCAAACCCCTTCTACACAGGACGATCCCAGAAAACGTTCTATTTCATCATTGTAATAAATCTCAACGCCTTTATCATGCAGAATTTCATCAAGCAACTGGCTGCCAAGAATATCCAGTTGCCTGTCCATCAGTCGCGAGATTCTTTGAATGATCACCACTTCCACATTCACTTCACGCAATGATGCAGCAAGTTCAATACCCAATAATCCCCCACCTACAATTACTACTTTTCCATTTGCTGGATTAGTATGTGCTTTGAAATTATCCGCATCTATTCTGCTGCGCATACTGAATATGCCTTTTAATGGAGGTATATCCCGCAGCATCGTAGCCCGGCTACCTGTAGCCATGATCAATACATCATACGCATGGGTAATGCCCTTGCTATCGGTAACTGTTTTCTTATTCCTGTCTATCTGCTCAACACTAACCCCTCTATGCAGTTGAATATTATACAGATACTCTTCTTCCGTTTGCATTTTAATCAGCTGTTCCCATTGTTGCGCACCGCTGATATAATCAGGCAACATTACCCGATTATAAAATGGGAAATTTTCTTTACTGAAAATAACAATCTCATCTTCGGTATTGATGGCCCGGTAACTTTTAATAAATCCAAATGAACCCGCTCCCGCTCCAATCAATATAATTTTCTGCCGCTGTTTTTGATAGGGAGCTACCTGTACAGCACTGAATTTAAAATCAGGTTCTTTTGAAACCGGATCAACCAGTTTATGGGTGAGGTTATTGGCACGGTTCAAATCATTATTCAAAATTTTACCCCAGTGCATGGGAAGAAATACCACACCCTGTTTAATGCCTTCTGTATATTTCGCTTTTACCCGTACATTACCGCGGCTATTGGTGATCTCTACCAATTGTCCATCACTGATAGAACGCATAGCAGCATCTTCTGGATGTATTTCCAAAAAAGCTTCGGCTATATGCTGGTTCAGTTTATTTACTTTTCCTGTTTTACTTCGGGTATGCCATTGGTCACGTATTCTGCCCGTGGTTAGTACCAAAGGAAAATCCGGGGTGAGTGCTTCCGATTCATTTGCATCTGGTACGGCATGAATGATAGCTTTGGTGGAGGGTGTAAAAAAAACATGGTTCTGAAACAAACGTTCCGTCCCCTTTCCTGTTGTGCCTTTGGGATAAGGCCACTGTACCGATCTTTTTTCTTTCAGTATCTCGTAACTCAATCCACCGATATCAATATTGGTTCCTTCTGTTAATGCACAGTGTTCTGCGTAAATATCTGCAGCACCTGCATACTCAAAACCAGAGAAGCCCATAGCTTTTGCAAAGCGACAGATGATTTCTGCATCGGGCAAAGCCTCGCCCGGTGCATCAACTCCTTTTTCAAGGTAACTGATGCGTCGCTCAGAATTGGTCATCGTACCTTCTTTCTCTGCCCACGCTGCTGCAGGAAAAACCACATCTGCGTAGGGTAATGTTTCCAATGTATTGCTGATATCCTGCACCACCACAAATTTTGCTTTACGCAAACCGGCTTCAGCCACTCTCACATCGGGTAAACTGATCAGCGGGTTGGTACAGATGATCCAGATCGCTTTTAGTTTTTCATTATTCAACGCATCAAACATTTCTGTTGCGGTGAGGCCCGGTTTAGGTGCGATCTTTCCTCCGCCCCAGAATTTTTCTACGTATTCCCTGTCCTCTGCCAATAATAAATTTCTGTGTGCGGGTAATAAATTAGATAAGCCACCTACTTCTCTTCCACCCATGGCATTGGGCTGGCCCGTGAGAGAAAAAGGACCGCTTCCGGGTTTACCAATATGCCCTGTGATCAGGTTCAGGTTAATTAGGCTCAGGTTTTTATTAACGCCAATCACGCTCTGGTTCAAACCCATGGTCCACATGGTAATAAAACCTTTGCTGTTACCTATATACCCTGCGGTTAATCGTATATCGCTTTCAGCGACTCCGCAAATGATAGCCGCTTCCGCAACAGAACGCTGCATTACCAGTGCGGCGTATTTTTCGAAACCTTCTGCATGGTTTGTTATAAAATGGGCATCAATATCTCCCTGCTCTATCAAACACCTGCCAATGGCATGATGCAACACAATATCTGTTCCCGGATTTAATTGCAAATGCACATTGGCTATAGAACAGGTTTGTGTTTTACGCGGATCACTGACAATGATTTTCAAATTGGGATTGGCCTCGCGCGCTGCTTCTACCCTTCGCCATAAAACAGGATGACACCAGGCAGGATTGGCACCGGTTACAAAAATGCAGTCTGCCAGTTCTATATCTTCATAACTAACCGGCACCGCATCTTCACCCAAAGAAAGTTTATATCCCATTACTGCACTGCTCATGCATAAACGGCTGTTGGTATCAATATTATTGCTGCCAATAAACCCCTTCATCAGTTTATTCAATACATAATATTCTTCCGTCAAACATTGTCCGGATGCATAAATAACCACTGAATCAGGACCATATTTTTTGATCAGTGTTGTAAAAACAGCGGCCGTACGCTCCATAGCCTTCTCCCATGAAACCCTTTGTCGCGGCTGATTTTTGTTATACCGTATTTCGGGATACAATAACCTGTCGCTTGTATCCATTACCGTATAATGCAGGTTCATACCCTTGCTGCAAAGCATGCCTTTGTTTACGGGATGGGATGTATCTCCTTCCACCCATAACTTACCATTGCGGTCTTTTGAGACCACGATACCGCAACCGACACCGCAATAACAACAGGTTGTTTTAAAAGAATCCGCCATACTTTTTAAATAGCTTTTGCCGTATTAGACGGATAAGAATAATTTTTATTAGACATTCTAAACTTTAGCTTACTGAATACGATCAACAGCCCTATAAAGAATACCATAAATCCCAGGTAATAAAATGCTTCTGCGTATGGCATGCTTTTAAATAAAAAGCCAATTAGCATGGCCCCAATATTACCACCTGCCCCAACAATACCGGCTACACCGCCTACGGCTTCGGGATTGATAAACGGAACAATGCTGTAGGTAGCGCCATTGGCCATTTTTAAACAGAGGCCGAATGTGAACATGAGTGTGATAGCCAAGACCAATCCACCGGATTTTGCAAACCAGATAATGCTTATACCTTCCAACAATAAGAGTATGGCGAGAAAAGTAACTTTACCATCAAACCCAAAACGATTACCGATTTTATCAGAAAAAATACCGCCCAATGCACGGGCGAATATATTCAGCCAGCCAAAAATACTGGCTAGTAACCCCGCCATGATTAAGGTAGCTTTATACTCTTCGTGAAAAAAAGTGGCGGCATAATTGTCAACGGTAATTTCAACACCAAAGCAGGCGGCATACGCAATGGTTAAGATCCAGGTACGATAATCTTTTGCGGCGAGTAACAGTGTATTTTGTTTTTTGGTGTTAGCAGGTATGATTATTTCATCCAGGTTTCCGGCGGGTGTATCTTTTGTGTAACGGTAATACACAAATGCCATGATGAACAGAATAACACCCGGAACAATCATAGCCAAACGCCAGCTATTGGCAGTGCTTACCCAGCCCAACCCAACAAATCCTGCTGCAATCAAAGGCATAATAATCTGTGTAGCGCCGCCGCCAGTATTGCCCCAGCCACCCGCCACTGCATTGGCCGTTCCTTTGATGTTTGGTGCAAACATAACCGAGGTATGGTACTGTGTAATTACAAAGGAAGCGCCGATAATACCAATGGATAAACGAAACAACAGAAATGAAATATAACTGTTACTCAACCCGATGAGCAGTACCGGTATGGCTGACAGTAACAGCAGTAAAGTATAGGTTTTTCGTGGTCCCCATTTATCTACCAACCGCCCAATAACCAAGCGCGCGATAATGGTAGCAGAAACAGAAGCAATACCGATATTACCTTTTTGTGCTTTGGTTAAATGCAGTTGCTCTGCCACCAGCGGCATCAACGGTGCAATACCAAACCAGGCGAAGAAACAGAAAAAGAAAGTAAGCCAGGTAATATGGAAAGTCTGCATCTGTACCCCTTTAAAGGAGAACACTTTCAGATTGGTTAAGGGTTGTTGGGCTGTTGACATAAGTAGAAAATGATTTTGATAAATAGATACGAATGGTTCATTTAATCGTTGATAGAAAATTTGTCGATCAATAAATTCAATAAACGGTCATGGATGTCCATGTAAACGGGATCATGCACAATGTCTTTTTTGTTTCTTGGCCTTGGCAAATGCACGTCAACAATTTCACGAATGGTAGCTGCGGGACCATTGTTCATCACCACTATTCTGTCTGATAAAAAAATAGCTTCTTCAATATCATGCGTAACCATTACAATGGTTTTCTCGCGGTGATCAATATTCCACATCTTCAGCAACTCAACATGCATACTGCTTTTGGTGAGTGCATCCAATGCGCCAAAGGGTTCATCCAGCAATAATACTTTGGGGTCAATAGCAAAAGCCCTTGCAATGGCAACACGTTGCTTCATGCCTCCCGACAGATGGCCGGGTAGTTTGTCTTTGTGATCCCACAGGTTCACCATCCGCAGGTTCTTCTCTATCAATGCCGCTTTCTGTTCTTTTGTTTTCTCTGTAAACACAGAGTCTACCGCTACTTTGATATTTTTATATACACTTAACCAGGGCAGTAAAGAATAATTCTGAAATACCACACCCCTGTCAGGCCCCGGCCCTTTTACAAGGCTACCATTCGCTACCACTTCTCCACTGCTGGGTGTAACCATGCCGGAAATGGTATTCATCAAAGTAGATTTTCCGCAACCGGAATGCCCGATGAATGAGATGATCTCTCCTTTTTGTATAGAGAGGCTGATATCTTTAATGGCAGTATAGGTTCCTTTCTTTGCTTTGAAGGATACGGTAACATTCCTTATGTCCACCGCAGTTTGTTTTGCCGGTATATGGATGATCTCGTTTACTTCTTCTATAATATCCTGTGAGAATTTTGTATCAATCATGAGCTTAGTTTTTATCCCATGCAAAAGCATTCTGCAGGGCGTTAAAAAATTTATCCAGTAACAATCCAACCGCACCGATGATGAGAATAGCGATCAGTATTTTTTCGAGAGATAATCCGTTCCAGCTATCCCATACAAAAAAACCAATGCCTACCCCACCTGATAACATTTCTCCTGCAACAATCACCATCCATGCCACACCAATGGATAATCGCAGCCCGGTAATCATATGTGGCAATGCAAAGGGTAACATGATTTTTGTTACATACTTCCAGACAGAAAAACCAAACACCTTGCCTACGTTTTTATGATCTGCCGGAATACTGGCCACACCAAAAGCAGTATTAATTAAAGTTGGCCATAGGGATGTAATCGCGATGATAAAAATAGTTGCCCCTCCCGCCGATTTGAAAGCAAGCAGCCCCAATGGAAACCAGGCCAATGGCGATACAGGCCGCAGTATCTGCACCAATGGATTCAATAATTTCATTCCCGTTTTGGAAGCACCCATTACCAGTCCTGCGGGTATGGCCACCAGGGTACCCAAACCAAAACCATAGAATACCCTTAATAAAGAACTCATCAACTGGTTACCAATACCTTTATCATTGGGACCGCGGTCGTAAAAAGGTTCGGCCATTAATTCTTTACATACCAGCCAGGTGGCTTTTGGACCGGGGATCTCTGCTTGGGTTATTTTTGAGATCAATGCCCAGATACCTAAAAGAATACACATGCTGAGCATAAAATACAGCAGGTTATACGCGGTTTTTTTTATGGAAAATGATTTCATACAAAAAGATTTTAGTGTTTGGTTGTTTTCAAATACGCTCCTACATTATTAGGATCGAAAGCCACATCATAAGTTGTTTTAAATGGTTTCATATCCGGTTGAACCGGCACCTGCATTTCTTTGGCTACTTCTGAAAACAGATCATCCAGAATTAATTTTTCGGCTATCTCTTTGTAATTAGGTTCTGCTTTCAGGTAACCAAAGCGAACGTACTGCGCCATAAACCAGATGGCATTTGCTTTTAAGGGAGTGGATACAAGTCCTTTGTTATAAAAGGTCATATAATCATCCTTGTATTTCTGCACTCCCAGATCGCAACCCAGATCGCTAGAGCCCATCAGTCTGGCTTCCAATACCTGAACCGGTGCATTTACATAATAGGGTTTTGACAGCCAGGCAGCCGCTTTCTTGCGGTTACCCATATCATCCAGCCAGCGGGAAGCTTCTATAATGGCTTTCATTACTTTCTTCAGATCTTCTTTATCGGTTGCAGCAAACTGTGCATTTACCACCAATGCTTTTTCAGGATGATTTTTCCAGATATCCTGCGAAGAAATATGTGTGAAGCCTACGCCTTGTGCAACAGCTACTCCATTCCATGGCTCACCTACACAATAGCCTTCCATATTATCTACTTTCATATTGGCCACCATTTGCGGAGGTGGTATGGTAATAATACCTACTGATTTCTGGTTAATACCCGCTGCGGCCATCCAGTTGCGAAGCCAGATATCATGTGTACCTCCGGGAAAAGTCATGGCAAACGTTACTTCCTTTCTTGCCTGTACATTTTTTACGGCGGCAGCTACTTTTGTTACTTCTTTGTAACCTACCAATCCGCAAAAATCTTTAGATAAAGTAATGGCCTGGCCATTACTGTTCAGCATCATTGCCACTTTCATTTCAGAACCTGCTTTACCGCCAATACCCGTGTATACAGACATGGGCATAGAGAACAAACAATGTGCACCATCCAGTTCTCCGTTCAGGATCTTATCGCGGATATTAGCCCAGGAAGCTTCTTTGGAGAGTTCCACATCAACACCATACTTAGCAAATAATCCCAATTCTTTAGCGGCTACCAAGGGTGCGCAATCTGTAAGGGGTATAAATCCCAAACGGATTTTTTTTCCGGGAGGATTGATCTCGAAAGCCATCGATGCACTGAATACAAGTATGCATGAAAACAGTAAACTGATTTTTTTTATATAGAGGTTCATGGTTTTGAATTAACAGGATGAAAAAATATTCCCCACAAAATATATGGCAGCAATCGAAGGGTATATGCAAACAATCAACAGATCACCTATTGTCTGATGGCAACAGGCTTGGTATATAAAAAATCAGGTGAAAATCTCAACATCGCATAAAACCAGTTACCTGTTTTGCGATACGTTGCAGCCGCCACATCAGTAGCCGCCTGCGCTTTGGCAAATGGCATACTCTCAGTTGCATACATGATAGAATACCCGAGTTCGATATTGGTAAACTTATTCATGTTGTAAGTCAACTGCAGGTCTATCTCTTTTCCCAATTGTTTTTTGATGAGCGTTCCATCCGCTTTTTTCATGTCTCTGTGTAAAGCAAAATTATGAAAGTCGGCGCCGAGGGTCAGCAGGTTGGATGTGTATTTTACTTTACAATACGCATTAGCTAACCCACCCGCAGGTGAGCCGGTACCTGTATAGAAATAATCCATATAGCCCCAGAACTTATGCGGTGTTCCATATAAAGGATCAAAACGATTGTCGCTGCCCGTAGGTGCAACGGCATCATTACCGGAAAGCACATCATACCCGGGTGTAATACTGAATTTTCCTTTCTGGTAAGTGGCCGCCAATGTATAGTGGTAAGCATCCATATTCAGTCCGTCCCTATTCTTTCCGGATTGCTTATAATACGCACCCTGAAAGGCAATCTTTCCAAAACCGGATGCATTACCCAATGTATGGTTGATCATTAAACCATAAGTATAGCGATGTTGTGTGCCTGAATAATTATAGGTATCTGTTGAGCCGGATGAAACAAAGCGGCGGCCATACACATAACCGGTTGTGGCATTGCCCACACTATCCATTTTATATTTTCCGAAATGATCGTTGAAGAATAAAAAGGAAAATTTTGTCTGGTTAAATTTCCGGCTGATGTATACGCTGGTAAATGATTTGTACTGTTGCGTAGCACCATTGGTACCGGTGGGATTGGCAAAAACAGAAGTGCCGGCCATTGAACTGTTATTAGCCGGACTACCACCCGCCGCCAATGGAACCATCCCCGCAGGAACAGGTACTAATGCTCCCAAAGAATTTTTGGTGTACGCAGGAAGATTCCCTGGTAAATAAGCAGTATTGGTAGTACCAAAAGCATCAGCATTCTGGTTAAACGCATATCCCAGATCTACCTGCCATCCATGGTGTACTGTTTTTAAAAGAACCATATCATGCCGCCTTGCCTGTTGCAACCAATCCAGGTTGCCAATCAGGCGACTATCATCATAGATCAATTCCTGCCTACCTATTTTGATAGACATCAAATCAAACATTTTAAACTTAACGGTTGTATCTGCCATATTAGCCAGGGTGAGATCGGCCCAGGCTTCATGCAGCATCAAACGGCTGCCATCGTTATTAGAAATGGAAGAGGCATCCTGCCCCCAAACCCGCACATCCTGTACGGAGGCACCGAATGTGAGCCTATCCCATTTATAACCAAAAGCAAGCCTTGTGCGTTGAGAGGTAAACGCTGCGGTGGGCGAACCTTGCAGCACCAGGTTGCCAAGGCCATTGCGTACTTCCGTTCTTGTTCTTAACTGTCCTGTTAAAGAGAACTGGCTTTTAGCAGGGTTAACGACGGAACATAAAATAATCGCACAGAATATGAGTGTTGTACTTTTTTTCATGTTAATTTTACTTGATTTTTAAGGTGAATAATTTTTAGCCATCTTGAATTTCTTGCCCGGTCAGATTGCACTCTGCCGGGTGTTTTTTTACGGTTGTGTCATAAGGTTGGGTTTGGTTAACAATGATGTTGGTTGTATGGTATAGCAATCGGATTACAATTCGTCCTGCTCAATGCCTATGTATACAAGGCCGTTCAATACTTTAACAGGATAGGTTTTGATCTGGTAATCATCTCCGCTTAAGCAATCACCGGTTTCCAGCGAAAATGTTTTTTTATGAAAAGGACAGGCCACTTTCGGCTCTGTATCCAGGCTGCCGATCATACCACGGCTAAGGGCCATTTGGTTTCTGTGCGGACATTCATTCTGGGTGGCATACCATGCGCCTCTTCTGGCAAAATGAAACAGGGCTATCTGGCTTTCCTGGTATTTAACACATACACCACCGTTTACAGGAACATCCTCCGTTTTGCAGGCAATGAACCAACTGAGTTTTCCTTCTACTTCTGTTGTTATCATGGGATTACTTTTAATTTTTTTGATACCGAAAGGTTGATCGTGAATCGTCAGGCGTGAGTCGTGAGTCTATTTCCAATTACTCACGCCTCACGTCTCACGATTTCCAATCCGCCACTTTCTTCTGTTCACGCATCGGTTCAAATTTTACGGATGGATCTTTTTCGTCCGGCGCATTTACAAAGTGGTTGAATTTTTTCTGTAGTTCGGGGTTGTCCACTACCTCCTTCCATTCACATTTATAACTGTCTACCAACAACTGCATTTCTCTTTCCAATTCTGCTGCTATTCCCAGGCTATCGTTAATAATTACATTTTGCAGATAGGTAATACCACCTTCCATTTTATTGAGCCAGGGTGCTGTTCTCATTAATGGATCTGCTGTTTTGATATAGAACATCAGGAAGCGGTCTATGTAACGGATACAGGTTTCGCTATCCAGGTCGGTAGCAAATAACAAAGCGTGTTGCGGTTTGGATCCGCCATTGCCGCATACATAGAGGTTCCATCCTTTTTCTGTGGCGATGATGCCAAAATCTTTTGATCGGGCTTCTGCACATTCGCGGATACAACCCGATACGCCTGATTTAATTTTATGTGGTGCCCTTAAACCGCGGTAACGCTCTTCAATCTGTATAGCAAAGCTTACACTATCGTGCAAACCAAAACGGCACCAGGTACTGCCTACACAACTTTTTACGGTACGCAATGCTTTGCCGTACGCATGGCCACTTTCAAAGCCGGCTTCAATTAATTTTTTCCAGATGGCGGGAAGGTCAGACAGGTGTGCACCGAATAAATCGATACGCTGGCCTCCGGTAATTTTTGTGTAGAGATGGTATTCTTTCGCTACCTGACCGATCACGATTAATTTATCAGGGGTAATTTCACCTCCGGGTATGCGTGGTACCACAGAATAGGTTCCACCTTTTTGAATGTTTGCGAGAAAACGATCATTTGAATCCTGCGCTGTGGCATTGCCTTTATCGAGGATCAGTTCATTCCAAAGACTTGCCAATATAGAAGCAACAACGGGTTTGCAAATTTCACAACCATCGTTCTTTCCAAAAGTATCCAGTACATCATCGTACGATTTTAACTGGTTGATCTTAACCAGGTCAAACAATTCCTGGCGTGAATAGTGAAAATGTTCACAGATCACATTTCTTACATACTTTCCATTAGCGGCCATGGTATGCAGCATCAGGTCTTTTACCATAGGCACACAACCACCGCAACCGGTACCTGCTTTGGTACATTTTTTTATGTCATCAATCGATTCGCACTGATGGTCTGTAACAGATTGGCAGATCTGTTCTTTGGTAATGCTTTCGCAACTGCAAATGATGGCATCATTGGGTAATGCGGCTACGCTATCGCCGCTGCTTTCTCTTCCCCTTGCCCCTAACATAATATCTTCGGGATTAGGAGGCAGGATCACTTTATTTTTTGCCGTTTGCAGTAACTGATTATATGCATCTGCCTCGCCGATCAAAATACCACCTAATAAATATTTTCCATCGGTTGATATATTGATACGCTTATAAATACCTTTCAAAGTATCTTCCAGCACAACCGTTCTTCCCTCCGTTGCCGTAACAAATGGATCACCAAAACTGGCCACGTCCACACCAATCAGTTTTAGCTTGGTGCTCATATCAAAACCCTGAAATACTTTTTGTCCGCCCAATAAATGATCCACCACTGTATCCGCCATTTCATAACCCGGTGCTACCAACCCGTAAATGGTTCCTTTATATAAAGCACATTCACCAATGGCAAAAATATTCGGGTCATTGGTTTGCATGCGTTCATTTACTACAATGCCACCGCGTGCACCTGTTTCCAATCCTGATGATTTTGCCAACTCATCTCTGGGTTTAATCCCTGCAGAAATAACAAGCATATCAACGTCAATACTTGATGCATCTGCAAACTGCATGGCTTTGATGGATGCATCGCCCAGAATGGCTGTGGTATTGGTGTTGGTAAGAATAGTAAGACCGAGCGACTCCAGTTTCTGTTTCAGAATAACGGATCCTGCCTCATCAATTTGTCTTGGCATTAAACGCGGTGCAAATTCTATCACATGTGTATTGGTAATGCCCAGGTCCATCATGGCTTTGGCAGCTTCCAATCCCAATAAACCGCCTCCGATAACTGCACCCTTTTTAGATTTCCGCGCCCAGTCTTTCATCATTTCCAGGTCTTCAATGGTGCGATAGATAAACACACCATTTTTTTCAACCCCGGGTATGGGCGGAACAAAAGCGGCGGAGCCGGTGGCAAGGATTAAAATATCGTACTGAGCAGAAAGGCCTCTTACAGAGTGAACTGTTTTTTGTTCCCGGTCAATTTCCTTTACAGGATCACCTAAATGCAGTTGAATGTGATTGGCGGTATACCAATCTGTGGGGGCAAGGGATAGGTCTTCGGCTGTTTTGCCTGAAAAAAACTCGCTTAAATGCACCCTGTCGTAGGCAGGGCGGATTTCTTCGCCAAACACAGTTATCTCAAAACTGTTTTTGGGTGCTTTGGCAACCAGCTTCTCGCAAAACTTGTATCCCACCATTCCGTTCCCAATCATCACGATTTTCATCTTTTGTGATTTAGGTTAATAAACTAAGAGCCCGGAATGGCAAACAATCGATATTATAATTTTTTATATTTAATGTTATTATTCTTTATTATTACTTAAAATGAATAATAATATTATCTATGTCATGAAATTAGTTTCATTTTTTGATATTTCAAGTATATTTATGAAAATATATTAACATTTTATTTTTAATAATATTAATAATTCTGTATGAACCGACCTGTTTTGTCCTTAGTAGGTGCCGGTCCGGGGGATCCGGAACTGATCACACTAAAAGCGATCAAAGCCATCCGCAACGCAGACGTTATTTTATACGATGCATTGGCCAATGAAGCATTATTATCCTACGCATCACCAACTGCCATTACCCGGTTTGTTGGTAAACGATACGGATGCCATGCACTATCGCAGCAAGAGATCAATCACCTGATTACAGACTATGCCTTTTCGCACGGTAGGGTGGTAAGATTAAAAGGGGGGGATCCTTTTGTTTTCGGAAGGGCGCAGGAAGAGATAGAAGCCGCCAGAAACCAGGGAATTGAGGTGGAGATCATTCCTGGTATTTCCAGTGCCATTGCCGTACCTGCCTCGCAAATGATTCCCCTCACCTGCCGCGGTATTAATGAAAGTTTTTGGGTAACTACCGGCACTACGCAGTGTGGCGATATTTCTGCTGATATTAAACTGGCAGCACAATCATCTGCTACCGTAATTATATTAATGGCCATGAGTAAACTGGAATTGATCATGGAGATCTTTCAACAATATGGCAAAGAAAAAACACCGGTAGCCATTATTCAGGATGGGACAACGGATAAAGAAAAATGCATCATAGGAACCGTAAAAGATATTTTTTTCAGGTCGCAGCATGCGGGCATTACCAATCCTGCCATCATCATTGTTGGTGAAGTGGTATCGCTGCATCCATCTTTGATAAAAACGTATATTGCTCCATATCAACAGGCAAATGAAAAAAAGCAAACATAGTTGCGATCTGCAAAGTTGTTCCTTTTGCAGATCCTGCTTAAAAGAATGGGCCCCGGCCATTGCAGCGAACCGAAAAAATTATGATTTTAAGAAAGGCGAACTGCTATTCAAAGAAGGTGATGAAGTAACCGGGATGTACTTTATTAATTCAGGAAAAGTTAAAGTGCATAAAAACTGGGAAAACGAAAAAGAACTGATTGTACGATTTGCAGGTGCAGGCGATATTGTTGGTCACAGGGGATTGGGTAATGATCCGAAGTATCCCGTATCTGGAACTGCCTTGGAACCGGTAACCGCTTGCTTTATAGACCTCCCCTTTTTTCTCTCCTCACTGAAAGTGAATCATGAACTTACTTTTCAGTTAATGATGTTCTTTGCCTCTGAACTGCAGGAATCTGAAAAAAAGATGCGTAATATGGCGCATATGCCAGTTAAAGTACGAGTGGCGCATGCCTTATTGAAATTGAAAGAAAAGTACGGCGTACAGAACGATGGTTTCGTTGATATCACCATCACCAAACAGGATATTGCCTCGTATGCCGGCACTACGTATGAAACAGTATTCCGTATCATGAATGAATTGGCAGAGGAAACCATCATCAACATGAATGGTAAAAAATTTGGCATCCTCAATCAAGACGAGTTGATAAAACTCATTCAGTAATCCTTGATGCGAAAGCAACGTGCCGTTATATGCATTACCTGACAACAGTTAACCGGATATGTATACCGGGACTGCCTGCTGAAATTTTATACAACAGGCAATTTCCATGGACTTCGATATTCTTTTGTCAAAAAATCATTGGCAACCGGGTTATCAATAAATTTTCGTTTTGCCGGATCATACATAACCCGTGTTCCTGTGCGGTAAGAGATATTGCCCATATGTGCTAGTATGGTAGCGAATGCCCCTTTTTCAATCGGGCTGTTAGTATTACCAGTTTGATCCCTTATACAGCTGCACCAATTTGTAGCATGAGCTTCAATACCACCATCCTCAAACTTGCCGGTTAGTTGGGCACGATCTGTAAGCGGTACCCCGTCTTTGTTTTTTTCAGGTATTAATTCATAGCCTTCCCGGTTGCAAACCAATGTTGCTTTACTGCCTACCCAGGCTACACCCTGGTTTCGGTTATACAGATTGGCAACTTGTTGCGACCATTCTAAATGAAAGTTCTCGAATTGAAAAATAGTGGTCTGGCAACTTGGGGTTTCGTTAAATGTTTTCGGATGTTTGTAAGCAGTTGAAAAAACGGCTTTCGGGTATTCACGATCTATCCCCAGTGCTTTTAACCCATCAAAAGCAGAATCTATCCAGTGAACACCCCAATCGGTTTGCTGCCCGCCGCCATAATCCCAAAATCCACGCCAGCCTCTGTAACGATTCGGATTAAAAGATCTTTTTGGTGAAGGTCCTACCCACATTTCATGATCGATATAATCTGGAGCTGAAGTATCCTCGGCTGCAGCACGAGGTTCTGTACTCTGGCAAAGCCATGCCTGCACTTTATAAACATCACCCAGCACACCCGATCTCAATATTTCATTTGCGCCACGAAAATATCGTAAGCTTGTTTGCCATAACCCGGTGGTTACAATGCCTTTGTATTTCTTTTGCAGGTCCATCATCAGGTTGCATTCTTCTATACTATTGGCCACAGGCTTCTCCACATAAATTGCCTTTCCTGCCTTTAACGCCTCCGAAAAAATATAGGTATGCCAATGGTCTGGCGTGGCGATGATAACACCATGAATATCTTTATTTTCCAATAGCTTTCTAAAATCCCCATACAATTGCATACTGGCAGTCTGTTCCGGGAAGTCTTTCCTAAAACGTGTTGCCTGCTCATCAAGGCGCTGCCGGTTCACATCACACAAAGCGATGCATTGAACCCATGGATTACCGGCAAGCGCTCCCTGCAGATCTCTGCAACCCATACCCACACCAATCACACCAAGATTAACTATTGAAATGGCTGAGCCGCTTGCTATAGCTTTTGCCTTACCTGAAACCAAAGATGAGATACCTAAACCAGTAGCTAAGGCAGAGGTATTTTTTATAAAATCTCTTCTATTTGTATCCATAATTTTTTGTTTGTGCCTTTGTAAGATGATAAAGACATCATCAAGGGAAAAAAATCCCATTCTGCAACCTTTCAATTTTTTGCCGGTAAATGAATAGCCTATTTTTTACAATTCCCTTATCCAAATATTCCTGTAATTAACCGGCTCACTGGGATCTCCATGGTCCTGCAATTTGATGGGACCTTTTCCGTGTGCTTTATATTTCGGCAAACCAATGTATGGAGTGTTCCCTTTTAACTGAGTATGATTTTGAATAACAACACCATTGTGAATCAGGGTAACATAGGCGGGAGAAAAAAGCGTACTGTCTTCTTTAAATCGCGGTGCCGTATAAATAATATCATACGAATTCCATTGCCCTGGTGCATTTACAACATTTCGTAGCGGGGGTGTTTGCTTGTAAATACTACCTGCCTGTCCATTCACATATGTTTTGTTTTCATCGTTGTAATTATCCAATATCTGTATTTCATAAATCCCTTGTAAAAAAATACCACTATTCCCTCTTGCCTGTCCCTGCCCGGTAATGTTTGCAGGAATTAACCATTCAATATGCAACTGAAAATCGTTAAAGTCCATGATGGTACTGATATCACCTGTTCGTTTTTTTACGATAAAAGCGCCATCTTTTACGTCCCATTTAGCAGCCCCTCCATCTCTACCTTTCCATTTCGACAGATCTTTTCCTTCAAACAGAACAATTGCATCTGAAGGTGCAGACATAAATGCATCGCGGCTGGGTTTTCCTGCGGCAACAAGAGGCACTGCAGGTGAATAAAATTCAGTCATTTCCGGCACCCACCTGGGGGTAGCTGGTGCTTGTGTTGGCGCCTGAGTTTGTGTTTGAGCATCTATGCTATTGCTGGTAGCGGCAAATGATAGCGCGAGAACAAATACTTTTTTAAGTAACAAATGCTGTTTCATATTTGATTGATTATTTATTTGATAACTCCAATATATATTCACCTTTCGCCGGTATAGTGATTGTATTTTTTATATCAATTGTAGCAGCTGTAATTACATCTCTTCCGCTTGTGTATTGTCCGGTTACATCTGCAAAGCGGTTCATCTGTATGGTTTGATCTTTAACTGAGCTATTGAGGATAACCAATACTGTATGGTTATCTTTTATTCGTGCATACACATACACCCCATCCCTAGGGGCATAATGCATCATCTTTCCCTGTGTGATGGCGATACTGCTCTTTCGCCACTGCAGCAGTTTCTGCATATAATTCCATGCTTCATTTTTCATTTCTGTGCGCCCGCTCCTTGAAAACTCATCGATGGTATCGCCCGGCCAGCCACCCGGAAAATCTTTACGCAACCTCCCGTCACCCTCCTCTTTTGTACCGGTCATCAACACCTCCGTTCCATAATACAATTGAGGAATACCCCGCATAGTTAATAAAAATGCCAACCCCTGCTTATAACGTTTAAGATCTGTGTCCTCCGCCCTAACAAAACGCGACAGGTCGTGATTATCTAAAAACGTGAGCAGATTATACGGATCGGGATAGATAAAATCCTGCGCGATATCTTCGAAAATGTTCGTCAGATACCCGTTATCGGTTTTACCGTCGAAAGCAGTTTGTGTAATGAACGTAAGTGAAAAGTTCATTGACGTTTTCAAGAATGAATTGCGGCCGCTGAGAACAGATTTTTGTTGCCACCACGCAGGTGCGGTAGCTTTATTGTACCATGTTTCGCCAACGATATTAAAATCAGGGTATTCATCATTTACTTCCTTGCACCAACGGGCCAGAAAGTCATAGTCCAGATAAGAATACGTATCCTGCCTGATACCATCAATACGGGCATACTCTATCCACCAGATACTGTTCTGTATGAGATAGGTAGCCAGGTGCCGGTTACGCTGGTTCAGATCCGGCATACCCCTGGTAAACCATCCACTTAAAAATGTATTTCTTTCTGTTGGCGATGCATGAATATCAAATACAGTAATGGTAGCATGATTGGTTTGTAAAAAAACACCATCATTATTGATCCAGTCCTTAGATGGCAGATCATTCATCCACCAATGTGTGCTGCCACAATGATTAAATACCATGTCCATCACCATCTTCATTCCTTTTGCATGTGTTTGCTTCACCAATGATTTAAATTCTTCTTTAGATCCAAAACGCTTATCCATATTATAAAAATCGGTGATCGCATAACCATGATAAGAACCGCCCCTGATTTTATTTTCCTGTATCGGATTTAACCATACGGTAGTGATACCCAGGTCTTTCATATAATCAAGATGTTTAGCTACCCCAGCAAGGTCGCCACCATGCCGTGAATTTGGGTTTCCTCGGTTAACGGTTACATTGTCCCAATTATCATTGGTTGTATCGGCATTTGCAAAACGATCTGGCGTGATCAGGTATAATACATCAGAAGCATTAAAACCTAGTGCACCACTTTTATCTGTTCGTGACAATAGCGGATAGTTATGCGTAAATTTTTGGGAGCCCTCTGCAAATAGCATCGGAACCATACCGGGTTTTGTGGCTTTGGATATTCTGATATAAACAAACAGGTAATTTGGGTTTGTGGTTTTGGCAACTTCCTTGATAATGACGCCGGGATAATTGATGGTCAATGTTGATTTGCTGATATCAGGCCCATAGACCATAATCTGTAATTCCGTGTTTTTCATACCCGCCCACCAATTGGCCGGTTCAACCCTTTTAATTTCTATGGCTTTAACAGTTGGCACCGCTAATACTGTTGCAATACAAAACAATACAATAACCATTTTATTATTCGTTCTCATATCGTATTAGTTATCTATTAATTTTTTAAAACCATATAAGTAAACGGCTCTAGTATTATCGAACTGCTTAGTGTTATTTTAGACCCAACAAACGCATCCTTCCATGAACTGTTTGCCAGTTCAGCAGGGAAAGTATACGTAACGGGTTTGTTTCTTAAGTTAGCTATTACCAACACTTTCTTTGATCCCAGAATTTTAGTGAATACACATACATCATCACTGCTGTACGATGCCAGTGTTCCTCTTCTGATAGGTTCACTGCTGTTTCTGAAAGCAATGATTTTTTTGTACTCTGCGGTTACATCGTAATTGTTCAGGGTCCAGTCGACTCGGGTTGATGTAAATGGAAAAGTTAGCCTGAATGGCGTTCCTACTTCCTGGCCATTATAGATCATGGGGATTCCTTTCATATAAGCAACCACAACAAAGGCAGCCATCGATCCCTTTTTTCCGCCGAATAAATCCAGCGCTGTTCCGTCGGAGCTATTTACATCGTGATTGGTGAGGTACCTGATCATCGCCTGTCCATCTTCGATAGTACCTCTATAGTCCCGCACATTCAACGTATCAATTGATCGTACTGATTTATTTCTGCTGTAAATATTTTTCAGGTTGCCAAAAAAACTGAAACCGAAATTATAATCAAAACCGGCACCATAATGTTCAGGGCGACTCCCTTCTGCCAGCATTAATAATTTATGTGTAGTAATGGTTTTAAGTGTATCAAGTGCCTGCTTCCAGAAATCAATCGGTGGCCCATCTGCATAATCACAACGAAACCCATCAATATTGGCTTTATACACCCATGATTTCATTGACTTGATCAACGCCAAACGCATCTCTGTATTCTTAAAATTTAATTGCGCTACATCCCGCCAGTTTCTTGGGTATTTAATTTTTCCTGTAGTATCTGTTTCATACCAACCCTTATTAGCTATCCATGGATGATCCCATGAAGTATGGTTGGCAACGATGTCCATGAGTACGGCAATTTTCCGCTGATGGGCACCATCAACAAGGGCACGCAGATCATCTAGTGTTCCGAATTCAGTGCCAACCAGATCATAATCTTTTGTTGCATAAGGCGAGTTGACCGAATTGAGCACGCCAACAGGGAAAATGGGCATCAGGTAGATAACATTTACGCCTAAAGCTTTTATAGAATCCAAACGCGCAGTCACTCCGTTCAGATCTCCATTCTTACTAAAAGAACGCATGTTAACCTGATACATCGTTACATCTCTGCGATCAGGAACATACTTGAATGGTTTGCCGTATTGCGGAGGATACGGCTGAGCAAATAAAATAGAGAAACTGCTAACAAGAGCGAGTACAGTGCTGAACAAAAAAATGGTAACTTTTTTCATGCTATTTAAACATTGAGTGAATTAATTCTATCGTATTGTGTTATTTGCCTGTTTAAAACACTTCCTCATCTCTCTGTGAAAACTCTTGTAACTCATGTTCTCTGCGGTGAATAGGTTTATAAAGTTGGGATGGCTGTTACTTGTAGCCATATTCACCGCAGAGCCGCTGAGCAGCGGCGTTTACGCAGAGTCTTTCTGACATAATACCTAAGCAAAAACAAAAAGCCCGCAGATCATGCGGGCTTTTTACGAGGTTCAATATGATTGTCCGTAGATTCTCACACCTCCAATTTGCACCACATTTTATTTTTTCAAAAGAGCAGAACTGTACGCAGGTATACTTAAGCTCCTGTTTCTCAGGTTGGCATTTTTATCTTTATGCATGATTTTAGTGTATTGCGCAAGCTCTTCAGGTAAAGCAACCGTAACCTCTGCGGCTGATACATTGTGTATCACCAATACAGGCTCATCCCCTGTTCGTACAAAAGCACTTACTGCATTGTTATTAAAATTCACAGGTTCTACTTCTCCATAAGTAAGTGCCTTACTTGCATTCCGTAATTGGATCCATTTTTTATAATGATTGTACAATGAATTTTGATCCTTCATCTGTGTACTCAACGGTATGATGGTTGAATCATTACTGTTGAATGGTTTTTCCCAGGTGGTACGGAATTTATCTTTCTCTTTGGTATCCCAAAGAAACGGTTCACGTATACCCTGATCAGGTTTTTTACCAAGCATCCCTATTTCTTCTCCGTAATATAAATAAGGCGAACCCGGCAGCGTGAGCAAAATAGAAGCCGCCATTCTTGCCCTATCAGGATTATTGTTTAGCGAACTCATGATACGCACCTGATCGTGATTGGTGAGAAATGTTGCATCAACATAATCAGGATTGATCGATCTGTAAAAATCACGGATCTTTTTATGTGTGATCGCCAATGAATCTGCCTTCTCTCTATTGAGTGCCTTAATGATAGCAACACCCATATCAAAATTAAATAATGCCGGAATGCCTTTCAGGTACGGCCCTACTACATCTGCCGGCGCCCATACTTCTCCCAATAAATAAAAATCTTTGTTTACTTTTCTCATTTCCTGTAAAAAATATTCCCACCAGCGATGATTATCCTGTGGCCTTTCGTCAGGAAAAATATGACGTGCAGCATCGAGCCTGAAACCGTCCACTTTCACTTCCTCCGCCCAAAAACGGCCTATCTTGAAAACTTCCTGTCTGAGTTTTGGATTATCAAAATTCAGGTCGGGCATGTTGGCACTGAATTGGGCGTAATAATAATAATTGCTATCGGCACCTCTCAGTCTCTGCCAATGATTTCTTTGCCTGCTTTCTCCTGCAGTAACATTTCCACTGGAGCGGGTGGCGGGGTCTGACTTCTCGGTCCATACATAATAATCACGGTAGGGACTGTTCACACTTTTCTGTGCGTCTATAAACCAGGGATGCCGGCTGCTCGAATGATTCAACACCATATCGATCACCACTTTAATATTCCTTTTATGCGCTTCTTCTACGAATTTTTTAAAATCATCAATAGTGCCGTAAGCTGAATCAATACCATAATAATCCGCCACATCATATTTATGGTACGATGGCGATGGGCTCATAGGCATGAGCCAGACTGAGCCAACACCAAGGTCTTTCAAATAATCAAGCTTGGATATCATTCCTTTAATATCACCTTTACCATCTCCATCAGAATCCGCGAATGACTGCACATAAATTTCATAACTGATGTTTCGTGGCCAGGCACTTTGGTTAGCACCTTGTTGTGCCGATAAAGTAGCTACACCTAAGGAACAAAGAAGAAACGAAATAAAAAAGGAATACAAGATCTTCATAGTGCTACATTTACTTTGAGCTCATTAAACAATATAGTAATGGAAATTAATTTAACGTAATCCCAGGATTTCCACTTTGTTCTTCATCGGGTATCTGGAACATTACTTTTCTTGAATCCCAGGCATCTCCTCTTATATCCATCTTAAGCCGTTTAAGTTCGTGCAGACGCTCCCCGCGGAACGAGAGTTCCAGGCGACGCTCTTTACGAACGGCATTAATGATACCGGTTTGTCCGGCTGCAATGGTTGTAACGGCTGCACCATAAGCACGTCTTTCTATTTTGCCCAGCCATAATACAGCTTCAACAAGATCCGCTGGCGTACCCGATGAAGCCAGTGCTTCAGCATAGATCAGCACCAGTTCATCAAAGCCGGCTACAATAGCATCCATCGCATTGTAGTCGAATTTTTTTGTATAAATAACACCATTCTTTGTCAAAAAGAATTTGTTATACCGTGTGTCGGTTGCAGGCGTATATGCAGCAATAAGGTTCGCTGATGGTGAGAACTGGGGTATACTTCCATTTGTGTTATTGGTTCTGTATGCCCCTGTAAGACCTCCCCAGAGATTATTGTTAGCACTTACACTGGGTATTGCCCAAATAACTTCCTTGGTTGTTCCGCCGGTAGTGGTTGCCCTTGCGTATTTGGTAATCACATCTACATCAAGATCATAAGTACCCGACTCCATAATAGGTTTGGCTTCAGCAACTGCGTTGACCATATCACCTTTGTAAAAATACACTTTAGCCAGGAGTGCTTTTGCAGCATTACGTGTGGCAAAACCGTTGTTCCAGGTTGTTCGGGTAGCGGGTAAATTAGCCGCAGCAAATTTTAGATCAGCAATAATTTGTGTGTAGGTTTCTTCTACTGTTGAACGTTGTATTTTATCGAAAGACTCTGTAATAGTTGTGGTGCCTCTTGTACGTAACACAATCCCTCTTCCTGCTACATTTTTTGTTGCATCACTGTAAGGCAATCCGAAAAGACGAACAAGGTGAAAAAAACCAAGTCCCCTGATATAAGCAGCATCAGCTTTTAGCTGACTTACCACGGCTGGGTCAGCGGATGCTAAAATAGGATCTGCTATAGTGCTTGAACTGGCAACATTTGCCCTGTTGATAGAGAGGTAGGTATTACCCCAGGTTGTCCGGCCACGCGGATTAAAAAGATCCATGGAGTGTCCCACGATCTGCGACCAATCGAAGAGACCCGATGTGGTTACCACATCATCTGCCATTACATCGGCGCTGACCAACGGATTTCCATCCATAAACCCACCGCTGTTGATCTGTGCATACGCGCTGATCATTAATTTTTGCAGATCGGCAGGTGTTTTAATAGCATCATCCGTAAGAACAGAATTACCGCCGGGCCTTGTCTCCAGAAATCCTGTTTTACTGCATGAACCCAGAAACAGTGTAGATCCGATTATGGTTGTAAGTATTGCGTATTTAAATTTCATGGTACTGATTTTAAAAGTTCACATTTAAACTAAGCGTGTAATTTTTTGATTGCGGTGGCGTTAAATAAGTAACGTTCGGGCTAATATTACGTGCCTGAGAACTACCTGCATCCCTGAATACTTCAGGATCCCCTTCATACTTACTGATGGTGAAAATATTACTCGCCGATAACGCAATACGTGCATTGGAAATATGAAGCTTCTTAAGCAGTGTTTGAGGTAACCTGTAGCCTACGCTTACCACTTTCATTCTGAAATAACTGGCACTATGCAAAAATTCCGTTGTATTCCTGCTGCGCGAAACATTGGTTAATCCCAGTGTTACACGTGGTATGTCAGTAACATCACCCGGTTTCTGCCATCTGTTCAGCACTGCTTTTTTAACGTTCCACTCGCCGATGTTATTCAGCTGAAATTTTTCGGCATCGTCATAAATATAGCCACCGATCTGGAAGGTTCCTGTAAAACCAAACTCGAAGTTTTTATAGGTAAACCTGTTATCAAGACCACCGAAGAAATCCGGGTAAGGCGAGCCTATTATCTGGCGATCGCGTTGCGCATTGTATTCTTTAGTGGTACCGGCAACATTTTTGTTCGCATCCAGCATTTCATAAACAGGTGCACCATCTGCCGGATCGATATACAATGTTCTCACGAGGTAGTTAGAACCGATGGGGAAGCCGGTAATAACCCTTGTATCACCGTTTCCACCGAGTGCATCCGGACTTGTTGTTCCGATATCCAATACCCTGTTTGTGTTACGGGCAATATTGAAATCTGTGGTCCATGTGAAATTTTTTCTAACAATATTTTTTGAACTGATGCTGAATTCTATTCCTTTGTTTCTCACTTTTCCATAGTTACCTAACACACTTCCATAACCTGCAGAAGTGGTTGTTCTTACGTTGAGGAAAAGATCGCGGGCATCTTTAACATAGTAACTGATCTCGCCGGTGATCCTGTTGTTCATAAATCCATATTCAACACCGATATCATAGTTTTTGGTTGTTTCCCATCTCAGATCCGGATTGGCGAGGGCAGAAATATTATAAAATGCATTTCCTACATATTGCTGTGTAGCTGCAATGTTGGTTGTACCCCATTGCGCATAGTTGCCAATTTCTGCATTACCTGTAAGACCATAACCGCCCTTCAATTTCAGGTAACTAAGCCCCTTCACGTTCTTCATGAAATCTTCATCTGTTATGATCCATCCCGCAGATATAGCCGGGAAAGTACCGAACTTATTGTTGACACCGAATCGCGAAGAACCATCACGGCGGAATATAGCGGTTAATATATAGCGATCCTTGTAAGTATAGTTGATACGTCCATAGTAGGATAAAAAGGAGTATTCATTCTGCGTACCAAAAGATCTTGTATGGGCCGGATTGGCAATGTTGACACCGGGGAGTGTTGGGCTTGGAATACTGTCTGGAGGCAAAACCGGTTTATTAAAAAGCCAATCTTCACTGCCTGGTGCAAATATTACGTTTTCACCGTTTGAGTTCCCTATATTTTTTAAAATTTCCCCTCCTAACAAGAACTTAAATCTGTGTACCCCCTTTAACTGAAGATCATAATTTAAGAATGCTTTACTATTGATATTGGCTAGAAAACTTCTGTTTACGTTAGAAGGTGGATTATTTGACAATACCCTGGTAGTAAGCTGGTAAACATTATTGTCGCTGTAATCCAATGTGCCTTCCACATGCGCCACCAGACCTTTTATGATTGTGGCATCTATATTCAGGCCGGCAAACGTTCTGCCATTTTTAGATCTGCGTGTTCTGTTATATACTTCTGCCAAAGGATTTGAGCCGATAGGTGTCCTGTAAAATGTATCGGCCTGATAGATCGGAAAATAAGGTAGAGCGGTAGAAACGGCTCTTCCGTAACCGCCATCAAATCCAACCGGTATGTGATTCTGATCGGTGGCGGTATAGGAAAAATTACCGGATACTTTAAGAAATGAAAAAGGATTGTAGTCGATGTTAAGTCTGGCACTTGATCTTCTGAAAACATCATTCACCAGGAAAGAACTTTCTCTGGCGTGTGATAATCCCAGGTACGCTCTTAGCTTTTGAGAACCCATACTAACAGACAGATCGTTAAAAGTTGAAACACCTGTATGTGTGGTAGCATCCTGCCAGTCTGTATTATTTTTCAAGGCATCTGCTTCCGTGAATCCACCCGGTAAAGCCCTTGTGGCAGGAGCGCCTGTTGGGTTGAATTTAAAATCGTTTGCTACTGCCTCTTTAAATAACATAATGAACTCCGTTGTATTTAAGAGTTGCGGCTTGCGTGTAATTTGCGATGCAGAAACACGTGAAGTGAAGCTGACCTGTGGTTTTCCTTTTTTTCCGCGTTTGGTAGTAATCAGGATCACTCCGTTGGCACCACGCGAGCCATAGATAGCTGCTGAAGAAGCGTCTTTCAAAATTTCAAGACTTTCAATATCTGCGGGGTTGATGGAAGCGAGCGGGTTGGTATTGGCTGCCCCAATGGTTTGCCCTGAATTTGATGTGATAGGAATACCATCAACAACATACAATGGTTCTCCACCTGCAGTGATCGAACCTGTTCCCCGGATCCTTATCTGGGTACCTGCACCTGCCATACCCGTTGACTGAATTACCTGTACACCAGCTGCGCGTCCTTGTAACGCTGCGTCAAATGACGAAACAGGAAGTGCGGCGAATACTTTATTGTCGACCTTGGATATGGAACCAGTCACGTCGCGACGGTTCTGAACACCATAACCTACTACTACTACCTCATTTAGTGATTCGGTTTTGCCAATCAACGAAATATTGAAATTGGATTGCTGCCCAACAAGCATCTTCTTACTTTCATATCCAACCAAAGAAATGGTAAACGAATCCGTTGCGGCTGCCTGTAAGGTAAACTCACCTTTGGAATCGGTAGTGGTATACCTAGCCCTGGCCGCATTGCCCACGCCAACGGAAGCTCCAACCACAGCCTCTCCTTTTTCATTAACTACTTTACCTGTAACTGCCTTACTCTGGGCACTTGCTGACTGAAACAGGGAAAGAGACAGGAAACAAAAAAATAAAATCAGTAATGGGTGCAGTTTACTTTTCATATGCAAGTTTTGTTTGATTCAGGAAATGATGTGTGAGCAGCGGGGATTACCGCAAAAGTTGTTATAAGCCTATATCTGTAAAAAAAATGGTAGAGCAGGTTATTCAATACCTTATAGAAAGGCATGGCATGCAGGAGGAATCTGATCATATGGCAGTTTTACATTTCGGGAAAAATGTGTTGCAATCGTTTTGTTTTGGCTGATGCTTCGCGAAATTTTCATTTCGACTACCGAAAAGACATTTTTTTTAATCTAAACCATAATCTTCTGGTCTCAAAATATTCTCAAAACGTCTCATTTATATTTGGTGTATTGAGCAAGGTTCGCTGTAAGCCTGTTATCCGGTCAGTAATTTTCTTTATACCAACTATTTCATAAAAAGTGATAGGCAGATCATTGCCACTTGCCTAAACAATGATCTGTACCTATCGTTTACGTTTTACGAACGTTAGTCGGCTTAATAAAAAATGCATGTAAGTTTTTTGTCATAACATTTCTTATTGCAGAATGTCTGAACAAAAAAACAGTAGCAATTGGATCGATTTATCCATTGCCGCAGCTAAGGAATGCATAGTTTCTTTAAACAAGCAATCAATGCGTTTCAATTTGTTTTCACGCTGTCTCATTTTTCCAATATCATGTTTAAAGATGCATTGTTGTAAAAAACGGGATTATCTTTAAGTCCATTTGATGTTGTCGAGACCTGCTATATTACTACTTGTTATGCTGAGCGTTGCAAAACTGTTGCCCGCCCAATCTTACTATTTTAAAAACTTCCAGGGAAGCAAAGGAGTGGCAGCTAATAACATTATCTGTATCATTCAGGACAAAAAAGGTTTTATGTGGTTTGGTGGCAGACGGGGGCTATACCGTTTTGATGGCTACTCGTCCCGCGTTTTCAGGAATACCTATCCTGATTCATCCGGTATTGGCAGTAACTCCATTCTGAGTTTGTATGAAGACTCCAATGAAACCCTTTGGGTGGGAACAAGCAAGGGCATTTACCTATATGACCCTGTTAAAGAAATTTTTAAACCTTTCAACAAAGTTCCACTTGGGCAGATTCCTGCGATCCGTGCAGACACCGAACAAAATATCTGGATCATCTGCAATGGTTTATTGTATAAATATAATTTTATAAAAGGTACTGTTGAAAGTTATGATGGTAATATAGCCAGCATATGCATTTCTGCATCGGGCGTGGTGTGGGCAGCGACCAATAATGGTATTTTAAAAAAATACAATCGTACAGCCAACCATTTTGAAAACTATGATCTTTCTGCATATAGTAAGGACGGGGAAGTAAATGGTGTTCGTGATATTTACCCGCTGGAAGATAGTGCGATACTGGTGGGCACATTTGCCCATGCCTACTCCTTCAATACAAAACGTCCGGGGATTACCAATATTTTTGCGAAAGATCCACTGTTGAACAACCTGCAGGTGCATTCATTTATCCGTTATTCTTCTTCCGAGATATGGATAGGTACAGAAACCGGTTTATACATATATAATACAGTAACCGGTAAAGGAAGGAGAATACAAAAACAGTATAATAATCCTTACTCTATTACAGACAATGTTATTTTTTCATTTTATAAAGATAGAGAGGGTGGCACATGGCTAGGTACATTCTTCGGTGGTGTTAACTATTATTCAAAAGAATATAATGTTTTTAAAAAATATTTCCCTCAACCCGCTGTACCTAATAGCATACAGGGAAATATTATTCATGAGATCACTCCCGATCAATTTGGCAATCTTTGGATCGGAACCGAAGATGCCGGCCTGAATAAACTCAATTTAAAAACAGGACAATACCAGCACTACGGTCCGGGAAAAGAAAAAGGAAGCATTGTTTATTCAAACATACATGGCCTGCTGGCTGCGGGCAATGAATTGTGGATAGGTACACTGGAACACGGTTTAGATGTGATGGATATTCCTTCAGGCAAAGTGATCCGTCATTACCAATCCGGAAAAGATAGTAATTCAATTAAGAGCGACTTTATCATTACAATTCAAGGAACAAGGAATGGAGATATACTGTTGGGCACAAGGGCTGGTATGTATCGGTATAACAAAAAAAGAGACAACTTCAGTCCAGTTACATTTTTTAATATGCAGGTCAATTCAATTTTTGAAGACGGGCAAGGTACACTATGGGTAGGCTCAGGTGGCAGTGGCGTACACTACTACAACCCTGTGACAAAAAAACAAGGGCATTTGCAAAAGCATGCAACAAACAATACCGGTTTACTCAGCAACCAGGTCGTAAGTTTATATGAAGACAGCCGGCATACATTATGGATCTGTACACAGGAGGGCCTGTCGCAATACGATCCCGTAAATAAAAAACTCAGGCATTTTACCATGCAAAACGGATTGCCTGATAACCAGGTGCTGTCTGTAAAGGAAGATGATACTAAAAACATATGGGTGGCAACTGCCATGGGCCTGGCAATGATCAACACAAAAGATCATACAGTAAGAGCCTATAAAAGTGCCAATGGGTTGCCTACGGAACAATTCAATATGCGTTCATCCTATAAAGGTCAGAACGGCGATCTATATTTTGGCACCATCAATGGCATGATCTCATTTAATCCTAAGAGCATAGAAGAACGTGATTTTACACCACCTGTATTCATTACCGGCATTCAGGTAAACAACAGGGATCTTCCCATCAATCCAGCGTCTTTACAGGCTTCTATTGTGCACACAAATAAAATAACCTTACCCTATAATCAATCCAGTATTAACCTGGATGTTGCTGCTTTGAGTTATCACTCACCGGAGTTGAATGAGTACATGTATACAATGGATAATTTTGATAATGGATGGACATTGTTAAAAAGTAACCGGCGTATTTACTATACACAACTGCCGCCCGGACATTACCTGTTCAGGGTAAAAGGCTCAATAGGCAATGGAAAATGGAATCCAAAGGAAACCACCTTGCAAATAACCATCCTGCCACCGTTTTGGGCAACCCAATGGGCATATCTGTTTTACCTGTTGATCGGTGGAACCATTATATTTATCATACTCCGGTCATACTACCTGGTATTAAATGCCAGGAATAACCGGAAAATTGATCTTTTTGAAAGGGAAAAAGAAAGAGAAATTTACAATGTCAAAATTGAATTTTTCACAAACGTAGCGCATGAAATAAGAACCCCATTGACATTAATAAAAATGCCTCTTGACAAATTACTAAGCCGATCCTTAGATTCTGAAACTGAAGAAAGCTTGACCATTATGAAAAAAAGTACCAACCGCCTCATTGCTCTCACCAATCAGCTGCTTGATTTCAGAAAGGCAGAGGAGAATAAGTTCAGCCTGACTTTTACCAAGGCTGATATAAACGAGATGCTGGAAGAAATGCATGTTATTTTTAAAACTGCAGCTGACCAGAAAAATCTGCATTTCACAGTAGATGTTCCCAGGATAACGCTTCATGCCTTTGTTGATGAAGAAGCCGTTAAAAAAATCATTGTAAACCTGATCAATAACGCAATTAAATACGCAGATAAAAAAGTATCCGTACGAATGCTTCCATTCTCGAGTGAAGACAGTCAATTTCAGATAGAATTTAAAAATGACGGATATAAAATTCCATTTGAGTTACGGGAAAAGATTTTTGAGCCATTCTTCAGGATCAAAGAAACAGAAAAAGAAGCAGGAACCGGCGTAGGTCTTCCTCTTGCCAAAGCACTTGTTGAGTTGCACAAAGGAAATCTCGAATTAAAGACCACCCGCGATGAATGGAATTTATTTGTGCTTTCCTTACCCATACACCAGGATATGGAAATTGATTTAAAAGATCAAAGTGCAGTTGACATCAGTAACGAAAACAAGCTCAGCAACGCTCCGGAAGATATGGTGGACAACAACAAACCAACCATACTTGTGGTAGAAGACAACAAAGAGATTCTTTCCTTTATCCAGCGGGAACTATGGCCAAATTATCAAACACGTTTTGCATTGAACGGGCAACAGGCGCTCGAGGTACTTGATAAAGAAAATGTGCAACTTGTTATCAGTGATATCATGATGCCGGTAATGGATGGTATAGAATTATGCAAAAAAATAAAGACTGACATACAATACAGTCATATTCCGATTATTTTACTAACTGCCAAAAATTCACTTCACGCAAAAATTGAAGGGCTTGAGGTTGGTGCAGACGCATATATAGAAAAACCATTTTCATTTGACCATTTACATGCTCAAATTACCAACCTGATCACCAACCGGAATATTATCAAGGAATATTTTGCGAAGTCTCCCCTCACACATTTAAAAGGAATCGCTTATTCACAGGCAGATAAAGAATTTATTGAAAAACTCAATGCCATCATTGAAGAAAACATCATGAAAATAGACCTCGAGGTACAACATCTTTCCAGGTTTATGAACATGAGCCGGCCAACTTTATACCGGAAAATCAAAGCGCTGTCTAATTTAACGCCTAATGAGCTGATTTGCCTTTCCAGGTTAAAAAAAGCAGCAGAACTACTTTCGGAAGGACGCTATAAGATCAATGAAGTTGCCTATATGGTAGGCTATACTGTTCACGCCAATTTTTCAAGGGATTTTCATAAGCAATTTGGTGTAACACCATCCGCTTATGTAAATAATATCAAATCTGAGAGCAAGGTGTAATGCCTGGGTAATTGAAAGATGCCCGGGTAAGCAGTTTAACTTCCGCCTAGGTCTGCTTCGCTGTACCCCAAACCTAAATCCGCCTTTGGCACACATAAGGCTTATCTGTATGAAAAGAGAAGGATTTCGTGTTCCACAGATAAAATAGTAAGGTTATTAGGTGCAAAAAATGATGCCCTTTGTGGAAACTTGCGGTCTGTATTGCTAAAATACTCGTTACATTTATAGAGTAGACCACTAAATAAACCGGACAAACCAAAAAATATTTTTTATGACTCACTCCTATTTAAGAAAAACAGCATTCCTTTTTGCATGCGTGCTGATAAGCTTCAACACACTTACCGCACAAGAAAAAGAAAGTGCAGCAGCACAAAAACCAGCAAACAGACATTATATTTTTACGCCCATATCCTACTCCTCTGCTTCGTCTGGATCGCGCCAGTTGGCACCGGCAGATTATATTGTTGAAATCATGAACGATAGCATAAATGTATTCCTGCCTTATTATGGTGCATCTTTTACTCCGCAAATCAACCAGACAGATGGAGGAACCAGATTTACTTCCAAAAAATTCGAGTACACATTTACTGAAAAAAAGAAAGGTCAATGTGAGATCTCAATCAAACCCAAAGATGCCAGTGGTGTTCAGCAATTGTTTCTACGCGTATTTTCAGATGGTATTGCTATGCTGCAGCTAACCAGTACCAACCGGGAACCCACATCCTTCAATGGGTATTTTCAGGTTAAGTAAGCACTCTTTCAGTATTGCATCTATCAACCTAATCAGCTATAGAATTCAAAAATCCCTCCGGTTGGAGGGATTTTTTTGTGAAGATCTCACAATGGATATTGGATTCTAAACGCTATTGAAAAAGGAACCGTATCTCAAAAGATCAATTGCCTTTGAAAATAACAAAGTTGATCACCACGCTTTCAGACAGATCACCACCGCTGATATTTTGAATGGAGATGGTAAATTGCCCATTCACAACCGCATCTACCTGTATGCGGTAACTACCCTGACTGGCACCTGATGCAATCACTATAAATGGAACATCAGTGGATGTAACAACAGTATTATCAACATCGAATGAAACGACATCACCCGAGCGTAACCTGGCATTATCCATAGTGATTTTACCGGAGTGGGTATTGATCGTTACTGATCTTCCCTTATTACCGGTTTGTGTAACGGTTGAGCCATTGCTTGTATAACCAATACCTTTACTGGTAGATGCGGCTGATGCATTAAACCCGGAAGTTGCCGTAACCGATCCGGTTACGTTTACATTCCCGGATACCGTAAGATTGTTTAGTGTCCCCAGGGTAGTAATATTAGGTTGACTGGCTGTAGCCAGGGTACCGCTGATAGTACCTGTAACAGAAAGGTTTGACAAAGTACCTAATGCAGTAAGGGATGAAGTGGTAATATTTGAAGCAAGAATCGTTCCTGTTAATGAAGTACCGGCTGGCGTAGCTGATAATACAGCTGCCCTTACAAAAGCGGTAGTGGCAATCTGAGTAGTATTGGTACCGGCAGCCGCAGTTGGTGCTGTGGGTATTCCTGTTAATGATGGGGAACTCAGTGGTGCTTTTACACTGAGCATTAGGGCGGTGTCTGATATTTTTAATCGGTTTGTCAGCATCGAAGCAGTATCTGAATACTTAACTGATTGGCCAGATCTTGCATAACCGCTTAACATAGTTGTCGTATCGGTAATTTTTAATCGATTCGACAGCATCGAAGATGTATCAGAATACTTAACTGATTGACCAGATTTTGCATATCCACCCAACATTGTTGTAGTATCGGTAATCTTTAATCGATTCGATAACATCGAAGAAGTATCAGAATACTTAACTGATTGACCAGATTTTGCATATCCACCCAACATTGTTGTCGTATCTGTAATCTTCAAACGATTTGATAACATGGAAGTTGTATCAGAATATTTTACTGACTGGCCGGATTTAGAATAACCACTCAACATGGTTGTGGTATCCGTTATCTTTAATCGATTTGACAACATCGAAGAAGTATCTGAATACTTAACTGACTGACCAGATTTTGCATAGCCACTTAACATCGTTGTGGTATCCGTAATCTTTAATCGATTTGACAACATCAAAGAAGTATCAGAATACTTAACCGACTGACCAGATTTTGAATAACCTGTCAGCATCAAAGAAGTATCTGTGTATTGTACTGATTGACCTGTTTTAGAGTAACCACTCAACATCGTTGTAGTATCTGTAATCTTTAATCGATTCGACAACATCGAAGAAGTATCAGAATATTTTACTGACTGACCTGATTTAGAATAACCACTCAACATTGTTGTGGTATCAGTAATCTTCAATCGATTCGATAACATCGAAGCGGTATCAGCATACTTAACAGATTGACCGGATTTTGAATAACCACTTAACATCGTTGTGGTATCCGTAATCTTCAATCGATTCGATAACATCGAAGCAGTATCAGAATACTTAACCGACTGACCGGTTTTAGAATAGCCACTCAACATAGTTGTAGTATCAGTAATCTTTAATCGATTTGACAACATCAAAGAAGTATCTGCATACTTAACTGATTGACCAGATTTTGAATAACCACTCAACATTGTTGTCGTATCGGTGATTTTTAATCGATTTGACAACATCGAAGATGTATCAGCATACTTAACTGATTGACCAGATTTTGCATAGCCATTAAGCATTGTTGTGGTATCCGTAATCTTTAATCGATTTGATAACATCGAAGCGGTATCAGAATATTTTATCGACTGACCGGATTTTGCATAACCACTCAACATCGTAGTTGTATCAGTAATTTTTAAACGATTTGATAACATTGAAGAAGTATCTGCATACTTAACAGATTGACCGGATTTTGCATAACCACCCAACATTGTTGTAGTATCCGTAATCTTCAATCGATTCGATAACATCGAAGCAGTATCCGCATACTTAACTGATTGACCTGATTTTGCATAGCCATCCAACATTGTTGTCGTATCTGTAATCTTCAAACGATTCAATAACATTGAGGCTGTATCTGCATACTTAACTGATTGGCCGGTTTTAGCATAACCACCTAACATCGTTGTTGTATCCGTAATCTTTAATCGATTTGACAACATCGAAGAAGTATCTGCATATTGCACTGACTGGCCGGATTTTGCATAACCATCCAACATCGTAGTGGTATCTGAAATCTTTAAACGATTCGATAACATTGAGGCTGTATCTGCATACTTAACTGATTGACCAGATTTTGCATAACCATTAAGCATTGTTGTGGTATCTGTAATCTTCAAACGATTCAATAACATTGAGGCTGTATCTGCATACTTAACGGATTGACCAGTTTTAGCATAACCACCTAACATTGTTGTGGTATCCGTAATTTTTAATCGATTCGACAGCATCGAAGATGTATCAGAATACTTAACGGATTGACCAGATTTTGCATATCCACTCAACATATTTGTCGTATCGGTAATTTTTAATCGATTCGCTAACATCAAAGAAGTATCTGAATACTTAACGGATTGACCAGTTTTAGCATAACCACCTAACATCGTTGTGGTATCTGTAATCTTCAAACGATTCGATATCATCGAAGCTGTATCTGAATACTTTACTGACTGACCGAATTTGGAATAGCCACTCAGCATTGTTGTGGTATCCGTAATCTTTAAACGATTCGATAACATCGAAGCTGTATCCGAATATTTTACTGACTGGCCGGATTTGGAATAACCACTCAGCATTGTTGTGGTATCCGTAATCTTCAAGCGATTCGATAACATCGAAGCTGTATCCGAATATTTTACTGACTGGCCGGATTTGGCATAACCATCCAACATCGTAGTGGTATCTGAAATCTTTAAACGATTCGATAACATTGAGGCTGTGTCTGCATACTTAACGGATTGACCAGTTTTTGCATAACCATTAAGCATTGTTGTGGTATCTGTAATCTTCAAACGATTCAATAACATTGAGGCTGTATCTGCATACTTAACGGATTGACCAGTTTTAGCATAACCACCTAACATTGTTGTGGTATCTGTAATCTTTAATCGATTCGACAGCATCGAAGATGTATCAGAATACTTAACTGATTGACCGGATTTCGAATATCCACTCAACATCGTTGTGGTATCCGTAATCTTCAAACGATTCAATAACATTGAGGCTGTATCTGCATACTTAACTGATTGACCAGTTTTAGCATAACCACCCAACATCGTTGTCGTATCTGTAATTTTCAAACGATTCGATATCATCGAAGCTGTATCTGAATACTTTACTGACTGACCGGATTTTGCATAACCTGTTAGCATCAAAGAAGTATCTGCGTATTGCACTGATTGACCGCTTTTAGCATAACCACTCAACATCGTTGTAGTATCTGTTATCTTTAAACGATTCGATAACATCGAAGCTGTATCCGAATACTTTACTGACTGACCGAATTTGGAATAGCCACTCAGCATTGTTGTGGTATCTGTAATCTTTAATCGATTCGATAACATCAAAGAAGTATCAGTATACTTAACAGATTGTCCAGCTTT
This sequence comes from Chitinophaga pinensis, assembly GCA_943372845.1. Classification (GTDB taxonomy): domain Bacteria; phylum Bacteroidota; class Bacteroidia; order Chitinophagales; family Chitinophagaceae; genus Sediminibacterium; species Sediminibacterium pinensis_K. The sequence goes on from CALSAD010000001.1 coordinate 356,992, forward strand.
GGCATACCCATTCAACATTGTCGTTGTATCAGTAATTTTCAAACGATTCGATAACATCGAAGATGTATCTGAATATTGAACTGATTGACCAGTTTTGGAATAGCCGCTCAACATGGTTGTTGTATCGGTAATTCTCAAACGATTCGATAACATAGAAGCAGTATCCGAATACTTGACTGACTGACCAGATTTTGCATAACCACCTAACATCGTTGTTGTATCTGTAATCTTTAAACGATTCGATAACATTGATGAAGTATCAGAATACTTAACTGATTGTCCAGATTTGGAATATCCACTCAACATCGTTGTAGTATCTGTAATCTTCAATCGATTCGATAGCATCGAAGCAGTATCGGAATACTGTACTGATTGTCCAGTCTTGGCAAAACCACTCAACATCAAAGAAGTATCCGAATATTTTACCGATTGACCAGATTTTGCATAACCATTAAGCATTGTTGTAGTATCCGTAATCTTTAAGCGATTCGATAACATCAAAGAGGTATCTGCATACTTAACTGATTGACCATTTTTTGCATAACCACTCAGCATCGTTGTTGTATCCGTAATCTTTAAACGATTCGATAACATCGAAGTAGTATCTGAATACTTAACTGATTGGCCAGATTTTGCATAACCTGTTAACATCAAAGATGTATCCGCATATTGTACTGATTGGCCAGTTTTAGCATAACCACTCAACATTGTTGTTGTATCTGTAATCTTTAAGCGATTTGATAACATCGAAGAAGTATCCGAATATTTAACTGACTGGCCAGATTTTGCATAACCACCTAACATCGTTGTAGTATCTGTAATCTTCAAACGATTCGATAACATCGAAGAAGTATCTGCGTACTTAACTGATTGGCCGGATTTTGCATAACCACCTAACATCGTTGTGGTATCTGTAATCTTTAATCGATTCGATAACATCGAAGAAGTATCTGAATACTTAACGGATTGGCCATTTTTTGCATAGCCACTCAACATGGTTGTGGTATCTGTAATCTTTAAGCGATTCGATAATATTGAGACTGTATCTGCATACTTAACTGATTGACCGGATCTAGCATATCCACCCAACATCATTGTGGTATCCGTAATTTTCAAACGATTCGATAACATCGAAGCAGTATCAGAATACTTAACCGACTGACCAGATTTTGCATAACCACTCAACATGGTTGTGGTATCTGTAATCTTTAAGCGATTCGATAATATTGAGGCTGTATCTGCATACTTAACTGATTGGCCGGATTTGGCATAACCACCTAACATCGTTGTGGTATCTGTAATCTTCAAACGATTCGATAACATCGAAGAAGTATCTGCATACTTAACTGATTGACCGGATCTAGCATAACCACTCAACATCGTTGTAGTGTCAGTAATCTTCAATCGGTTCGATAACATCAAAGAAGTATCAGAATACTTAACCGACTGTCCAGATTTTGCATAACCACTCAACATGCTTGTGGTATCCGTACTCTTTAATCGATTTGATAACATCGAAGAAGTATCGGTATATCTAACGGATTGGCCATTTCGCACATAGCCACTTAACAGACTGGCCGTATCCGATACTTTCAATCGGTTTATTAGTAAGCCGGATGTATCAGATGCATTTAATTTTGCATCGATTTTATTGTTTAGTAAAACGGTATCAACAAATGGCATCCAGGTTCCATTGTCGCTGAGATAACGCCCTTTTACACCGCCAGGTGCAGGTACCAAACCATTGGCAAAGGGTGAGAATACAAGATTTTTATTATTGGCGTATGGTCGTAACATTGCGGCAGTATCAGCGATATTCAGCTTCTTGTCCATACCCTCTACTTTTGAAGCAAACAAAGCATACGGAACCGACCAGAAAGGCGAAGTACCCAGGTCAACATAATTTTGAGAAGGTATAAAACCAATAGCAGCGGAAGCCGGCGCCACTGCGGCTTTTACATTAAAATAGTATGGGCCGGCAGACCAATCAATATCGGCAATGGATGCCGCACCAGAAACGCGGGTACCCTGGCCAACTACAATCGTTACCAATCCCTGTTCAGATGCGGTTACCTGAAAAGTTTCACTATACACCACAGTTCCATTGGGTGTTTTTTGTACAATGGCATCCTGAATATAAACGGTTCGGAGCGCACCGGAATTTCCTTTCGCATCCGTAATGGATGCCTGAAACAAAATACCTTTCGGTGTTTGAATCATCTGACCGGAAACATAGGTTCCGGAAAGCAGGAAAACAAATAATAATGCAATAACACAGCGTAAATGTCTCATCATCTTAGGAAGCTTTTAATATCTTGAACGACTGAATCTTTTCCATATCTGCAAACAGGGTCACAATAAAATATCCCATAGGAAGATCATATACCGGTATGGTAAACCCCTCGTTAATACTTGCCAGGCTTGTTTTTATTTCTCTAATTGGATTACCGGTGATATCGGTTAGGATCAGGCGATAACGTACCTGTCCTCTTTCAGGATAACTTACCAGCGATCGGATGGTAAGCTGGTTGATCGCAGGATTAGGATATGCTTGCACCTGCAGATCAATCTTTGGTGCGGCTTCAAAACATGAAATACCAAACACCCCTGATTGAGGAGCCCTGAATTTAGGAACCCCATTTGTAATTTCGTAGCATTTACTGTATTGAATGATTACCGGCTCTCCGATTCTGACAGACGTATCCCCCGTCGCTCCGATAATGCCAAAATGATAGCTGGCTTTTATCTGAGCAACAATTGGTGAATGCAACATCAAAATCAAACAGGAAGTAATCAATGCATGTAATGCATGTTTACCTGTTTGATTCATAATTTAGTCGGATTGTTTTATCGCCATCCGAATAGGTCAGTTGTAACCGACCTCTTTCCAAATGGTCAATATGAAAACGATTGGTGAAATAAGGAGCATCAGGATTAACACCGGAGCGGGTGCTCTCTATCAAAGAATCTCTTGATTGCAAAGTCCAGTAGCCGGTATATCCGAGCTTATCAGTAAACGTACCATCTGCACGATATACTTTCACCGTACCCTTAGCAGAAGTGTCTACCGCATTGTTTACACGAATAGTACTGAGAGTCCAGTTAACAGGTTCAGATTTCCCGGTTAGCAGGGAAGCTTTTTCATCCAATAAATTACCGGGGTCATAGCCTTTGGTACAGCTACTGTAGAGGGTAAGGGCGATGAGCAGGGTCAATACGGCCTTACAAAAACTTGGGGGGTAGTTTTTTAGCATAATTTTTAGGATATGTTTGTAAATACGGACTTAATATCTACAAACTGTCCGTATACTAAAACCTACGGTGTGTTTGTGATATTGGATTTTATGATACAAGTATAACACGGTTTTTTTTATAAAAAATCACCTGCTCCCGACTTAAGTTTTATTTAATATTTAACAAACAACGTAACGCATTCACTACAAATCATTCGCTCACTTACCTGTGTAGGTTTATTACAGCATTGTTTTGAAAATACACTACTATCATAAATTGTCTGACTAAAAAATACATCTTGCATGCGCAAGCAAATGCAGTGAGGCATGGCATTATCAAAAAATAAATTGATGAAATTATTTATTGCAGCAGCAGCAATACTAACAATGATTAGCCATAATTAAGTGCAAGAAATTCCATGAATCCGTATAACTTATTTGAAAAAAAAGGTTACTCAACGTTACAAAATGACCAAGTAATGAACTACAGGTTTTTCGTTTTTTTCACGCGACAAAAACCGTGAAAAAAACACAATAAAATTTATTTTTTGATAAAATAAATATGCGAAAACGGAGTTCCGGCATCCTTGTCTTGATTAAAAACGCCTTAAAATCGAATTGCAATAGGCTCAAATGCCCCCGTAAGTATTTGTATAGGGCTGTTATTTATTCCGATATTGTTTAAGTACATTCATTTATTGAATCGCTTTTAATCAAACAATATGCAATTCTCATCTTTTGTAAAGCAATACGTTGGAATAATTTTATTTTGTTGGGTATTGTCTGCAAATGCACAGATACCGTTAAACGCACCCCGGGTGGATAAAGAATTTCGTGCCGCCTGGATTGCCACCGTTGCCAACATCAACTGGCCCAGCAAACCGGGTTTGCCCGTTGAAGAACAAAAAAGAGAGGCAATTGTGTTGCTTGATTTTTTAAAAGACCATCATTTTAATGCAGCCATTTTTCAGGTGAGGCCCATGGCAGATGCCTTATATGATAGTAAACTTGAACCCTGGTCTTATTATCTTACCGGAGAACAGGGTAAAGCTCCTAACCCTTTGTACGATCCATTAGCATTTTGGGTAGAAGCGGCTCACGACCGCGGAATTGAGTTACATGTATGGTTAAATCCTTACCGTGCCTACCATCCTACCAGTAAAAATATCAGCGATCAATCGATTGTAAAAACCAATCCTGAACTGGTATTGAAATTGAAACAGAATTATTATTGGATGGATCCGGCCAAAAAAGAAACGCAGGATAAAACAGCTGCTGTTGTAAAAGATATTGTAAAAAGATATGATATTGATGGTGTTCACCTCGACGATTATTTTTATCCTTACCCCGAATATAATGGCGGTGATGATTTCCCGGATGATGCAAGTTGGGCAGTGTATCAGCAAAAAGGGGGCAATCTATCACGTGGCGACTGGCGACGTGCCGCAGTAAATACCTTGATTGAACGTTTGTATAAAGAAATTAAAAAGGAAAAAAAGCATGTGAAGTTCGGTATCAGTCCATTCGGCATCTGGCGTCCGGGTTACCCTGCTTCTATTGAAGGTTTTGATCAATACGATAAATTGTATGCCGATGCCAAACTTTGGTTGAACAAAGGCTGGCTGGATTATTTTACACCACAATTGTATTGGACAATTAACCGGTTAACACTCAGCTTTCCTGTATTACTGGGCTGGTGGCAACAGGAAAACACAAAGCAACGGCATCTGTGGCCGGGCATGAGTGTAGGAGATACCAGTTTGAAAGGCAGTAATGAAACTGTAAGTCAAATCATGATTACACGTGGCATGCTGCCACAAAGTGTGGGCGCGGTTCATTGGAGTATTTCATCAGTAACCCGCAGTGCCAATTTATCGAAAGCGCTGCTGGAGGGGCCATACAAAAAAGAAGCCCTGGTGCCAGCCAGTCCATGGCTAGGAAAAAAAATACCTGCCCCCCCAACGGTTGCAACCAGTAAAAGCAATAACGATATCTGGACTATCAGTTGGACGCACCCTGAAGCAGCTGCTATATTCAGATGGGTGGTATATACACAATATGGCACTACATGGAGTTACCAGATTTTAAATAGAAATGAGCGTTCCATACTGTTACCACAATCCAAAAAAGACAAAGCCGGTAACTTAGTTCCATTATTAAAAATTGCTGTTTCTGCTGTTGATCGGCTGGGTAACGAGAGTAGTATGGCAGAAGGACCACTCATGCTTTACTAGTGAATGTTATAATAAATTGTTTTTAGGATGTAAGCGAATTCATTTTAATTAAAGGTAGCTTTCATTATAAAAAACTAACGATGAATCGAAACAATACAGGCATCCTCTACTTTTTATTAGGAATTTATACGCTGATGATCAGCTGGCATTACAATCATTCTATTATTTTATTGATTATTCATTATCTCTTCTGGCCGGTATACCTCGTGTATGAATTATTAACCGGCAATCTTTCCAATGGTTTATGGAAATCCATTCCGGAGTCTTACTTTAAATAATCTTATTGTAAACAGTAAAGTTCCCTCATTCGTATTGTTTACGTATAGAAGTTGTTAGCGCTAATAATTTTCAGTTCGCATACTATTTTTTCTCAGCGAATACTCCCTGCTCCCTGTGGATCTGTGGTTGGCTATACCTTGCACCAACCGCAAAGCAGCAGCGCTTTCAGAGGTATCCCAGAGATCCAGGTGATTTGAAATAATTTACTCAACCAGTTTCTTAGTATACCTCATAACTGATTGTTAAATTATCTTACAATATGCCTACCCAATACCCCTAATATGGGGAAGATGCAATTCATAAGTGTGTTTATGTAACAACATGCCCGGGCCATCATCGCATCTTTACACTGTAACAATTCTGTTACAAATAAAGTTAACTAAGATGAAAAAGATCCCTGTTGTGTTAGGCATTATGATACTTTTAATTGGTATGGTGGGCTGTAAGAAAGACTCATCCAATGGCGCCAGTTATCCATATAGTATCCGAATGACCGATGGACCTGGTCCATATAGTGCAGTGAACATAGACCTGCAAAGTGTTGAAGTAACCGGTGGTGATGGAAGTACGGTTGTATTAAATGTTCGCAGCGGCATTTACAACCTGCTCAATTTCACAAACGGTTTAGATACACTGATAGCTACCGGTACGTTAAGGGTTGCCAGTGTTCAGCAAATCAGGCTGATACTTGGACCTAATAATACTGTTGTAGCAAATAATATCACTTATCCGTTGAGTACACCTAGTGCGGAACAATCCGGACTAAAACTTCAGGTTAACCAAACGTTACAGGCTGGTGTTGAATATGCTGTATTGCTTGATTTTGATGCTAATAAATCCATCGTACAGCAGGGTAACGGAAGCTATTCATTAAAGCCTGTTATCAAAACCATTGAGAAAGCGATTAGTGGTGCTATATCAGGAAGTATTGCACCTGTTGGAACCATGGCCTATGTTACAGCCACTTCTAATTTGTCATTCTCATCTAATGTGAATATCACCGGAAATTTTCTGATGATGGGTTTAGCACCGGGTATTTATACAGTTACGGTTACACCTGCTGTTCCTTTTAATCCGGTAACCATCAGCAATGTGAATGTTGCCATCGGGGTTACCACTTCTATTGGTAAAATTACGCTGTAGTTTTTTTACCATTCATATCCAGATAAAGTTTATGAAATTCTCCAGGGAAGTATGCCAGTCATACTTCTTTGGGGAATTTCGTTTTTATGTTTAGGGTACTCTATAAAATCTAGCACGCAATAGATGTCGATAACAAAAACAGTTGCCGCTTGTAAAAGTGACAACTAAACGCAGAGACGCTCAGAACAGGGAGTTTTCGAAGAGAAAATAGGTAAAATACTATAGCCAGGGTATTGATTGTTCTTAAGAAATAAATTATATTTACTCTGGTTCATTGAAAATGGCAGATGCATTATTTATATTTTCCATTACCATCCTACTATGAATTTGATTAGCCATTTTGTAATCATTTGTTCTCTTATTCCATCACATTTTACCCGGCAATATGAAAAAGACAAACATCATCTACTGGATCAGCACTTCACTCATTTTTTTGTTTGAAGGTGTGATGCCTGCATTAACATCAAACACACAATTGGCTATTGATGGCATCAGACACCTGGGCTATCCTGATTATTTCAGGGTTATGTTGACCATCTTTAAGGTAACTGGTGCATTGGTACTGATACTTCCTTTTTTCAAAGCCCGTTACAAAGAATGGGCGTATGCCGGGTTTGGAATTACCTTTATAGCAGCCACCGTATCACATTGTGTAGTAGATGGTATAAGCGGTCAGAGTTTCTTTCCACTGATTGTATTGGCCATACTAATCGTTTCTTATCTCAGCTACCAAAAACGAACAGCTATCAGTTGATTTTTTAATACTTCACCAGAAAAGGCTTCACTTTTTTATGCCAGATGGCATAGCCTTCCGGTTTCATATGCAGTAGATCTTCCCTGAATAATTCAGGGCGCATATTGCCTTTTTTATCCAGCATGGCTGAAAAGATATCAATGTATCCTGCCTTTGGTTGTGTAAGCAAATATGCTTTAATGAGTTGATTGGCCCTGATGGCTATAGGAAGAAATTTCTCACGCGAAGGGCTTGGCTTGATGGAAATATAAGCAACCGGCACATCAGGAAGTAAGGAACGGATATGCAGAAACAATCGTTGAAAGCCGGCAAACACACTATCACCATTGGGCACAGAAATAATATCGTTCTCACCTATATACAAAATGATTTGTTTGGGCTTGTATGGTACAATGATATCTTCTACATACCTGTCAATATCCTTGTTTACAGCTCCGCCAATCCCACGGTTCAACACGGTATATCTTTTAAACTGTTCAGACAAATTATTCCATAAACGGATAGAAGAACTACCGGTAAAAAGAATCGGGTCTTTTGGCGGTGCATACACTTTATCGTATCGTTTAATGGCCTGTACATCTTCCCAGAAAGCGGGCTGTGTTTGTGCAAATGAGGAGATACTTGTGAATAAAAGAACCGTAAAGGAAACTACTAAACGCATACACTGATTTTAAGAACAACTAAAGTACTGGTTTTTTTCAACGGAAAAGACAGTACAAGGAATGAGTGGCTACTGAGGTTGTGTTTTAGACTTCTGTACGTTTAGTCTGTTAACCACCAGGATACGCAAGGTAACTCTTCAAAAAAAACCTTGTGTCTCTTTGCGTCCTTGCGCCTTTGCGGTTAAAAAAAACAGGGAGTCATTCCCAACAAATAGTACCCAATTTTGCAAAAACTGTATTTTGTATTAGCTTTCTAACCAATGACTATTTCTGCTGTTGCCATATTAAAGAATCCGCTTGCGGGCAAAGGCCGGTCTGAAAAACTAGCCACCTGGCTACAAGCTGAGTTAAGTAAACGCAACATTGCTTTTACGCATTTCAAAGAGAACTGGCCAGCTGGTTTTGAAGCCTACTCGGATGTATGGCTGATTGGCGGAGATGGTACGATGAATTATTTCATCAACCGGTACCCTGCTTGTAAAAAAGCCCTTGCTCTTTTTAAAGGAGGAACAGGCAATGATTTTGCCTGGAAATTATATGGAGAGGCAACCCATGCGCAGCAATTGGAAAAAATACTGCAAGCTACTCCCCGACCAGTTGATGCAGCCCAATGTAACCAGCATCTTTTCATCAATTGTCTGGGTATTGGTTTCGATGGAGAGATCGTTCGCTCTATGCGTAGCATCCGTTTATTAGGCGGACACTTAGGCTACCTGCTGGCAGTGGTGTTCAAAATATTCCGCTTTCGTGAACATCATTTTGTGATCAGTACCGGTAAAGAAACCTGGGAGAACCGTTTCTTAATTGTGATGGTGGTTAATTCATCGCGTGCAGGAGGAGGATTTTTAATAGCACCCAATGCATCCATTGATGATGGCAAATTGGATATGGTTCTTTGTACAGAAAAATCGTTGGTAAAAAGATTACAGTATTTACCTGTGATAAAAGCAGGGAAACATCTATCATTACCCTTTATAACACATAGGCAACATTCCGATTTTCATATACATTGCGATGAAGAAATGGCGTTGCAACTGGATGGTGAACTGTTACATGCCAAAGAATTATCGGTGCAGGTATTACCGGGACAATTTTTATTTCGTTACTAACCTCTCCGTCATTTCGACGACGAAGGAGGAGAAATCTCACGACAGTGTTACTTTTTTTACCACACACTTAACCTTACAATGGGTACTTCATTATCAACCTCTCCGTCATTTCGACGACGAAGGAGGAGAAATCTCACGACAGTATTACTTTTTTTACCACACATTTAACCTGACAATGGGTACTTCATTATCAAACCCCTCCGTCATTTCGACGACGAAGGAGGAGAAATCTCACGATAGTGTTACAATATATTTTTTATCGTGCTTCTAAATAGAATAGACCAATGCATTCATGAGATTTCTCCTCGTTCGTTCCTCTCTCGTCGAAATGACGCATTTGTTGGCATATCATTACATTCCTAATTGTACCAAAGCATCTATGGTAATATCATACAAATGTTTATTATCCGCTTCAACTTTCAATCTTCCTTCGGGGCCATTATCACCATGCACAAAATATTTACGCATGGAAAGTACCTTGCCAGAATACATTTTGGTTCCTTCCAGTGTTTCATAGCTGCGTAATAGGATGGGAAGAAAAGAAGGATTCACAAGGTCTTTGAATATATGCAGAGAACGCTGAATACCTCCTCTCATTTGAATCACTTCATGATAATGATATTTACATTCTAACTCATGGTGTAAACGATGATTTAATTTCTCTATATATACTGAACCTGAATCTACTACAACGATCAATATTTCTCCCATTTCTTCTTGAATTGATGTTACAATAATAACCAATGTGGGTAAATGAACAAAGAAATCAAATACCCACGAATATTTTTTCACACAAAGGCGCGAAGGCGCAGTTTAATTGGTAAATTCAAACATTAATTGCCATACACTATGCGAAAGTTAATTAATACATCGATCCTGATACTTTTGCTGTTTTCCTGTGCAGGAACCCAACACCTGAATTCAAGTAAATGGATTGCTTTGTTTGATGGACAATCGCTTACCAACTGGCGTGTAGGTGCCAATGCAGCATCATTTTCGGTAGATAGCGGCATGATCATCGTTCATGGAAAAACAGCACATCTGTTTTATGATGGCCCGGTGCTGAACCATGATTTCATCAATTTTGAATTCAAGGCGGATGTTATGACCTATCCCGGTGCCAATTCAGGTATTTATTTTCATACCATTTACCAGGAAAAAAGCTGGCCGGCAAAAGGCTACGAAGTGCAGGTAAACAATTCACATACCGACTGGCGCAGAACAGGTAGTTTATACGGAATTAGTGATGTAAGGGAAGTAACTGTAAAAGATTATGAGTGGTACACCGAGTACATCAAAGTAGAAGGCAAACACATCACTATTAAAATCAATGACAAGACAGTAGTGGATTACACGGAACCAGATGATGTAAAGCGAAGTGGAGGTAATGCGCAGCGAATCATTTCATCAGGAACATTCGCCCTACAGGGACATGACCCAAACAGCATCGTACATTTTAAAAACATCATGGTAAAGCCATTGGATTAAGTCTATTTTTCTGCGAATCCGCTGGCATCTCGGTGCTTCTGCGTTGAATAAAAATCCGCCTACTTCCAAATAATTACAGGAATGAAACCATTGCTTTGATCACTTGGGTTTCCGGCAATAACCAATTCGGGAATTCTTTTTTTACATCATCAAACCCTACCCTATGGGTTATATAATTCAGCGGTTGTATACATCCCTTCTGCATTGCATCAAGTACCTGTTCAAAATCTTTTCTGGTAGCATTGCGGCTGCTTAACAAACTGGCTTCCCGTTTGTGAAATTCAGGATGAGCAAAACCAATATCCCCTTTCTGTAACCCTACCAATACATACCTGCCACCATGCGCCAGGTATTGAAAACCCCGATTGATGGCATTCAGGTTACCAGTGGCATCAAACACCACTGTTGGCATATCTCCATTAGTAATGGCTTTTAGTTTTTCTGTTACATCATCTGTCTGTGCATTGAGTGTATACGCTACTTGTAATTTCTCTTTACAGAATGTCAATCGATTATCCTGCACATCCATGGCAATTACATTGGCACCTGCTATGCGTGCAAATTCAATGATGCCCAATCCGATGGGGCCCGCACCCATTACCAACACATATTCGCCCACACTTACACCAGCCCTTCGCACACCATGTGCACCGATGGCCAGCGGTTCAATCAGGGCAAGTTCATCATACCCCAATCCATTACCATGTACCAATGAATAAGACGGCACAGACATATATTCCACCATACCACCATCGATATGTACACCAGCTACCTGAATCTGTGTGCAACAATTGGGTTTACCTGTACGACAAGCGATACAATCACTGCAATTAAAATAAGGAATGATAGTAACCCGGTCACCATTGGTAAAACCAGGCTCATCTGTTTGAACAATCTCTGCTGCCAGTTCATGACCCAATATGCGGGGGTACTGAAAAAAAGGTTGTGTTCCTTCAAATGCATGGAGGTCTGTTCCGCAAATGCCCACACGATGAATGCGTAAGATGCTTTTGCCTTTGCTTATGGCTGGCATTGCCGCTTCTACATAGTCGAACGCTCCGGGTTGGGTACAGATCAGTGTTTTCATAGAATTATATTTTTTCACCGCAGAGCCGCAGAGGGCAGAGAGTTTTCGCAGAGGAGGTTAAGTATTTGCAAGGGCGCGATCAAGGTGTACATACCCTCCATCTACATGAATCAATTGTCCCGTAGTATGGCTCGATCGTTCTGATAATAGAAACACGACCATGTTTGCAATTTCTTCTGCTGTTGTCATCCTGTTTCCCAATGGAATTTTTGCGTTGATCTCTGCCAGCTTTTTCTCCGGATCGGCCATTGTTTTTATCCAGGTTTCGTATAAGGGAGTATAACATTCTGCCACTACTACTGCATTTACACGGATGCCGCACTTCAACAATTCTACTGCCCATTCTCTGGTTAATGCGTTTCGTCCGCCATTGGCCGCTGCATAAGCCGAAGTATTGCCTTGCCCTGTTTCTGCCGTTTTGGAAGTGATGTTTACAATAGCTCCTTTCGATTTAATAAGCTCGGGTAACGCCTCGTGTGCCATCAAATAATAATGCACCACATTACGGTGAAGGCTTTCCATAAATTTTTCATAACTGCCACTGGCCAGGCCTACCCCATCGTTTACGCCTGCATTGTTTACAAGGCCCTCTATCCTGCCAAATTTTTGTATTATGGCTTTCACGGCTATTGCTGCTGATGCAGGGTCTGTTAATTCTGCCACCACCTGCCATGCGTTGCCGCCTGCCAAAGTAATCTCATCCACCAATTGTTGATTATCTGTTTCATTTCTTCCAATAATAACCGGAATGGCTCCTTCGCTGGCCAATACCCGCACAATACCTTCGCCAATACCACGTGCGCCACCGGTTACGAGTATGACTTTATTTTGTAATTGCAGATCCATGAATACGATTATAGGTGATAAAATTCAATAGCATTTTTTGCGAAAATCCGTTCCTGTTCTGTTTGTGTAAAACGGCTATAGTATTCTATAACGGGCGATAACATATTTGCATATGATGCGGCTACCAAACATACCGGCCAATCAGAACCGTATAACAAACGGTTGGTACCAAAGGCTTCTGTAACCACATCAAGGTACGGAAACAGATCCTTGCTTTTCCAGTTTTTCCAGTCAGCCTCTGTTACCATGCCACTGATCTTACATTGTACATTCGGATACCGGGCCAATGCCTGCATACCTGTTTTCCATTCTTCCAATAATCCGTTTTTAATATCCGGCTTTGCCATATGATCTATCACAAAAGCCTGTTCCGGAAATTGTTGTACCAGTTGCAATGCGGCCGGCAGGTGTTGTGGGTAGATGAGTATATCATAGGTAAATCCAAACGACTGCAACTGTTCAATACCCCGCAAAAAATCCGGTTGCAACATAAACGCAGGAGATTCTCCTTGTAAAATATGCCGGAACCCTTTGATAATGTTTTGTGATTGATACAGTGCCAGTTTCTCTGTAATATTCTTTGCCAGCAAATCAACCCAGCCCACTACCCCTTTGATAAAACCATGTTGCTGTGCAAGTGCAACCAAAAAATCCGTTTCTGAATCTGTTTGGTCTGCCTGCACCGCTATACAACCGCTTACCTGGTTTTGCTCAAGTAACGGTTCAAGATCAGCCGGTAAAAAATCCTTTCTGATCAATGCCATATCCTCAGAGATCCAGCTATGTTTATCCGGATGGTATTGCCAAAAATGTTGGTGTGCATCAATGGCCTGCATAGGCAATCACTTGTTGTTGCGAAGTTCCTAATCCATCAATTCCTAAAGTAACTACATCACCCGGTTGTAAATACACAGTGGGATTGAAACCCAAACCCACACCGGCAGGTGTTCCGGTGGAAACAATATCTCCGGGTAACAAAGTCATGAACTGACTGATATAAGAAACCAATTGAGGAATATTGAAAATAAGATCATCCGTATTACCATCCTGCATCATCTGGTCATTCACCTGTAACCATAAACGAAGCTTGTGTGGATCATGTATTTCATCTTTGGTAACCAGCCAGGGACCCAAGGGGGCAAACGTATCGCAGCCTTTTCCTTTATCCCAGGTACCGCCGCGTTCCAATTGAAATTCGCGTTCGCTTACATCATTGTGTAAACAGTAACCGGCTACATAATCCATGGCTTCTTCCTCAGAAACATAACTGGCTTTTTTCCCTATCACAAAAGCCAACTCTACTTCCCAATCTGTTTTTACGGAATTCTTAGGGATGATGATGGGGTCGTTCGGGCCTGTAATAGCTGTTGTTGATTTCATAAATAAAATCGGCTCTTTGGGTATTGGCGCATTGGTTTCTTTGGCATGTTTGGCATAGTTCAAACCAATACAAAGAATTTTGGAAGGATGCGCAACAGGACAACCTAATCTCACACCTTCTTTAAGTACAGGAAGCATATTTTCATGCTGTGCCAGCATCCATGCCAAATGAGGGATGCCCCCATTGGTAAAAAAAGCTTCATCATAGTCTTTGATAAAACCCGATACATCATAGTTTTTTCCATCAATGTGTACACCCGGTTTTTCTTTTCCTGCGTCACCAAATCTGATCAGTTTCATAAATGATTGCTGTTGTTATGATAGGTTTAATTGAATAATGGTATCGATGGCATCCATACTGATGCCTTCCAGATAAACAAACACGCCTTCGGGCTGTTGCTTAAACCGAAGCGATGCTTTGTTACCAAAAGCCGTAGCCGAAACTATGTTGGCCTTTACACCGGGAATGAATACATATTTACCATGCAGTTTATCTGCACGCAAAATATGCACAAAATAATTTTTAGCATTGGCCGTAACTACGCCCCAGTCTTGTTCGGGTACTATATTGCCCCTAGTACCATATAGCGTGGTGCCATTTGTTTTCATCCAGCGGCCCATCGCAGCAAGGGTATCGGTAAATTCTTTTTGTATTTGTCCATTGGGCTTAGGCCCCACATTCAATAAAAAATTAGCATTTCTTCCCGCTGCATTAACCATATAATGTATCAGTGCAGGAACCGATTTGAATTTCCGATCCGTCATATTATAGCCCCATGCATCGTTCATGGTTTCGCAGGTTTCCAATGGCAGTTGAGATATACTGGCTCCGCCAAAACCAGTTGTATTGTTACCGGGTAGGTCTTTCTCAAATGCCTGAAAATCTTCGCCCGGTATGGGTGCCAGGTGATGGTTGTTACTGATTAAACATTTGGGCTGCAGTTTGTGTATCAGGGAATATATCTCATCGTACTGCCAGTTTACTTTAGACTGCAGTGTTTTATCATGATCATTATCCAGTTGATCCCAATGTCCATCAAACCAGATACCCGCAATCTCACCATAATTGGTTAGCAGTTCTGTTAACTGTGCTTTCATAAAACGGATATAGCTATTCCAGTTACTTTTTTCTTTACGTCCTGTTCCTTTTCCAGTTTTACCGGTTTCATACTGGTAATCGGTGCGGTACCAGTCGAGCAAGGAATAATAACAGAATAACTTAATGCCTTCCTTATGACATTCCTCTGCCAGCTGTTTCAAAGCATCTTTGGCATAAGGCGTATTGGTAATTTTCCAGTCAGATTGTTTGGTATCCCAGTTACTAAACCCATCGTGGTGGCGTGTGATGAATGTAATGTATTGCATGCCTGCATTTTTTGCAGTAGCCACCCATTCCTTGGCATTAAAATCAATGGGATTAAACACACGGATCAGGTTAGTGTATTCATCAACGCGTATGTTCCGGTTATTCATTACCCACTCACCACTTCCCAATACACTGGAAGCGCCCCAATGAATGAACATGCCAAATTTCATATCCTGAAACTGTTGCCTCGCAGCCAGGTTTTCAGAAGTGGGGGTATAGGTTTGAGCAGATAATAGTTTAACCAAACAAATCAATATAAAACTGATCGATATTTTTTTCATATAGCAAGAATTAATTGTTGAGTTTCACAAACCCACCATCTATGGGATAATCATTACCGGTAATAAAACCTGCCTCATCGCTGCATAGATACAATGCCAGTGCAGCCACTTCTTCTACAGTACCCATACGGCCAATGGGTTGGGTTTTTGATAATTTTTCAAACATTTCTTTTTCCCTGCCTGGATAATTCTTTGCTATGAACCCATCCACAAAAGGGGTATGCACCCTTGCCGGTGAGATGGAATTACAGCGGATATTTTCTTTCAGGTAATCTTTGGCTACACTTAATGTCATGGCAAAAACAGCGCCCTTACTCATACTGTAAGCAAACCTGTCTTCAATACCCACCAATGCAGCAATAGAGGCCACATTAACAATAACGCCACCCCCGTTTTGTTTTAGTAAGGGTATGGCTTCATGTAAGCAGTTATAGGTGCCTTTTACGTTTACATGGTAAACCCGATCAAAATCTTCTTCTGAGGTGGTATCAGCCTTCCCTACATGGGCAATACCGGCACAGTTAACCAGTATATCAAATACGCCAATGGTAGTAAAAACAGTATTTACCTCCTGCTGGTTACTGATATTACAGGTATGCACATAAGCAGTACCCCCATTTTCAGCAATCAGCGAAACGGTTTCTTCAGCGGCTGTTGCATTGAGTTCTACGATATGTATTGAAGCACCCTGTTGGGCAAAAAGCACCGCAACGGCTTTGCCAATACCACTTCCTCCACCGGTGATGACAGCTGTTTTATGATGTAAGTCAAACATAGTATCTATTTATTTCTAAAAGATTCTTCGTGCTCCTTCGTGTCTTAGCGTTTTAGTGGCTTTTTTTTGCCACGAAGACGCTAAGACACAAAGGAGCACAAAGCAATTATATAATTACATGATCCATTTATTTCAATGAAAATATTTTATTCATCAACACCCATTTCTCACCCGGCTTGGCAAAAGGTAACGGCTGTTGAAAATGCCACATCAATGTTTCCCATTCCTGCACTTTTTCATTGGCAGCATCTGCAGTAGCTTTTGCTTCAAAACTAAATTGTTCATTCACATCCATAATCATAAACAACCGATTACTCACCCGGTAAATCTCCATCTGCTCAATGCCTGAAGAGTGAATACTATCCAGTATCTCAGGCCATACATTCCGGTGCCATTCTTCATACACGGCAATTAATGCATTGTCATCAATCAGATCAAGTGCCAGACAATATCGTTTTGTCATTGTATTCATTTTTAAGTCTTCCGTCAGAGCGAAAAATTCAAAATACCTGTTACTTTGTGATCTTCATTCACCGCAGAGCCGCAGAGCACGGGGAGCTATCGCAGCAGTCTCAATAATCTAACAACTCCCCCTAAATTTTTAATTATTAATTATTAATTTTTAATTGTTAATTAATCACCCTGTGTCCTTTCATCCCAAACCAAAATACAAATGCAAAACACACTAACGGAACTACATAGCCTATTTGTATACTACCGGTAACATCACTGATATAACCCAATACGGGTGGTAATAAGGCACCACCTACAATGGACATAATAATTAAACTACTTCCCATTTCTGTATCGGCTCCCAGGTTTTTAATCCCCAATGAGAAAATGGTGGGGAACATGATTGACATAAAAAAAGCAATACCGATAGCGGCATACACTGGTATCATGCCTTGTGCAGTAATGGCTACGACGCATAGAACGATACTGATAAAGGAATAATACGCCAGTAGTTTATGCGGAGCAACATAACGCATAACAAAAGTACCTGCAAAACGGCCTACCATGAATGCCATGCCACAACCCCAGCCTAGGTAATCGGCAGCTTTTACTTTATCAATACCCGCAGCTTTTACGGCAAACAGGATAAAGAAACTGAACACACAAACCTGTGCGCCTACATAAAAAAATTGTGCTATAACGGCCCACAATAAATGTTTGTGGCGTAACGTATGCAAAATGCTTTTACCGGGGTTGGTCTCTCCTTCTTCTTTGATCTTTGGTAATTTAATGCAGGCAAAAATTACGGCAATCAGTACAATGATGCAGCCCAAAATAAAATAAGGTGTCTTTACCGTAGCCGCTTCAGAAGCAAGGGCCAATTGCCTTGCACCGGCATCCATGGCAGCAAGTGCCTCATCGCTATACCCTTCTGTTAGTATCATTCTGGCACCTATAATGGGTGCCAGTGTTGCGGCGAGACCGTTGAATGACTGTGCAAAATTCAATCGCTGTGTGGCCGTAGCAGGATCACCTAAAAGGGATGCATAGGGATTGGCTGCGGTTTCTAAAATGGTTAACCCGCAGGCAATAATGAATAATGCCATCAGAAAGAAGCTGTACTGTTGCGTATTGGCAGCGGGGATGAATAAGAAGGAACCGATAGCAAATAAAGCAAGGCCGGTAATGATGCCTGCTTTGTATCCATATTTTTTCATGATGAAACCGGCAGGTAATGCCATAACGAAATAGGCAATGAATACCGCAGAATCTACCAGTGAAGATTGTAATGTGGAGAGACTGAACGATTTTTTAAGATGTGGAATCAGAATGGGATCCAGGTTATGTACAAAGCCCCACATAAAAAAAAGCGAGGTGATCATAACAAATGCGAAACGGGTAGCATGGCTGGATGGCTGCATCGTATAGAGGGTTATCGTAATGGCCCTTGAAAATAACGCAATTCAGGTATCTAATAAATGATGCGTTGGTTTATTTTATCCCGGAACGGGATTTACCGTAAAAAAATTACGAAAACGATTGAGTAAACAAATCTCTTTGCGAACCTTGCGTAACCTGGCGGTCTTTGCGTTACCTCTTTTTCAGTATCGCAAAGACCGCTAAGCACCACCAAGAACGCAAGAAAAGCATGTCTACAGCTCAGTGTTGGAAGGTGCTTGGATCTTATCTTCTCGTTTGGTACCCGCATACAATTCATATTCCAGTAGCCGGCAATCGATGGTGGCATTGAAGAATTCAATCCTTCGGCTGGGCTTTAACCGTATTTTTTTTGCGAGATCCAGGTTGCCGGTAAATACATAACCGGTATACCCCTTACACTGTGTTTTCAGAAAATCACCCATACGTGCATAGGTGGCATTTAATTCTATTTCATCGCCCAAGCGTTCGCCATATTCGGGGTTGAACATGATAACACCATTGGCTTCCGGTGGAACAGTTGTTTTTTCAAAATCACACACCGCAAATGAAATCAATTTTTCTACCCCTGCCGCAGCCGCATTGGTTTTGGCAATGCTGATGGCCAGTTCACTTCTATCCGAAGCAATGATAGGTACATTCTTTACTTCGCGGATTTGTTCCTGCAATTGTTGTTTTTCCTTTTCATAAACAGCCGCATCATACCCTAAAATATGCATGAAAGCGTAGTGCGTACGCAATAGTCCTGGCCTTCGGTTGGTAGCGATCAATGCCGCTTCAATAGCCAGTGTTCCGGAGCCGCACATGGGATTGATAAAAGGCGTTTGCCCATTCCATTTGGTAGATAAAATAGTGGCAGCCGCCAATGCCTCCAGCATAGGTGCTTTACCGGGTAATTTGCGATAGCCATGTTTGGCCAGTGTTTCGCCTGAGGTATCTAAAAATATTTCCGCTTCTTCGTGTTTCCAAAACAGGTACACCACAGCTCCCGAAAGTTCTGAACCTGTTGAGGGCCTATTACCGGTTTGGTTCCGCATCCTATCTACCACCGCATCTTTCACACGCAAATTGGCAAACAGGTTGGTTTGAATGGTTGGATGAAATACGTTGCTGGTAACCGAAAAATACCCATCGGGTTTGATAAAAGATTCCCATGGCAGGGTAACCAGGTTATTGTACAATTCATCCGGATCGTTACAGGTAAAGGCTTTCAGCGAGTACATCACCTGGCTGGCACAGCGCAGGTTCAGGTTCAGGCGAATGCAATCGGCTACGGTTCCTTCCAGCTCCACACCGGTTTGAAAAGACCGCACAAGGGTAAAACCCAGTTCTGCCACTTCTTTCTGTAAAGCGGGAGATAACCATTTGTGGCATGTAATAATGATTCGGTTGGAGGTGTTAAACGCTTGCATGGTTGCAAACTTAAGGCAATATTTGGGGTGTTGCGTGGCTGACTTTAAGTACAGGATTTTTGTCGGTTATTATTGATTCAATTACTATCAGGAGGCTATTTGATCAGTTACACATTTCTACAACAAAAGAATTTATAAATTTAATAGAGCAAATCAATCCTATACAATATGAAATTAAAATCTACCTCCCTCATATTAATGATTTGTTTTGTGATTAATTATTCGCTTGCCAAACCATTCAATGTAGAAACATATATTCACCGTACATTGATTTTGAAGAATGATAGTGTTGCCTATACATCTTTACTTGCATGGGTATCTACAAAATTTCATGAGACTAATCGGTATGAATATTTTGATGCGCTTTGTCTGGAAGATTGTATTTCGTTTACATTCAATATTAATGATTCAGGAGAACTCACCATCAAAGAGTTTTCCAAATTCATCCCACAAAAAGTAAAGCAATTCCTTGAAAAAAGTATTGTAGACCTTAATGGAAAAACGCTTTCCCAAAAACCATTTGTACAGGAATGGCTGAAAAATAAATTTGCAAACAAACTAATCATGCAGCCAATACTTATTGCATTTTTTACAAACAAATGCAAACCTAACAATGTATCAAGCAGAGGTTTCTTAAGCTTACTGACCACGGAATCGGATAGTGGCGCATTTGGTAGTGGACAAGGTATGATGACTATCATGGGAGATTTTAATGTAAAACCATTCGAGGGCATTATGCTCACCCCTTTTATGCTGAAAAGCCCTATGCGTTAAACGTCAAATCTTTATTTATAGATTAGCGTAAACTATGAAACTGCCTATTTTAAAAATATTATCTGCCTTCTCCGCATTACTGGTGTTTTTTCCAACGAATTCCGGGGTATTGATACCGTTTGGGCTAATCCTTGGCGGCTATGAAAATTACGCTGGCTGGGACGGTATTTGGATCACTAACCTGGTTTGGGCAAGCCTGGTGTATTGTATTTACTCAGCCGCAAAAGAACTGAAAAGCAAAACGGATAGTGTGATAACCTTAATTCCATTAGTAGCTTTTTGGATCTTTTTGGCTACCCATGCGATAGATTTTATCAACCATGCAAACTGGCTTTCTTTAACAACAGGAATACTATCGGCCATTATTATTTCAATAACCATTGTGAAACTGGTTAAACGGCTAACCTTTTCTCCAAAAAATATTAGTGCCTGAATGTACCCAACACCTCTGCGCAACCTCTCCGTTCTCCCGTTCTCTGCGGTTGGAAAAAGTCTCCCATAATGATGTATGTTCATAGTGAGAAAGCTTCCAACCGCGGAGAACAGGAGTTATATGAGTTTGCGCAGAGGATTGCGAATAATTACAAAGCTGGGCACAATACTTCAGTACCTATTAACTTCAAACACAATCATCGCTTTTCCATACATCCCACAAAAAAGGAAACCCCTGTAAAAACAGGGGTTGACCAAAACTAACTGCTATATGAAAAAACTACTAAATGAATGGGTTGATAACAATCTATATCAGATGAAAAGGCTTTGTTTTCTGGCCTTTTGCTATACTGTAAAATTGCACAAGAATGATTTCATTTGTATTACACAAATCCTGAGATATGTTTAATATATCACAGGTTTTGGGGCGTAAAGCCATGACAACATAGAATTGGCCACCATATAATATTTTGTATTTTCGGTCATTAACCAATCAATGGCACAATCACTACTTAACCCAGATCAGTGGATCAACCTTTACGCGGATGCACTGTACAGCTATACCTTACCACGCGTTTCAGATGCCGCCCTGGCAGAAGATCTTGTACAGGAAACCTTTTTGAGTGCCTGGAAAGCCCGCGATACGTTTAAGGGAGAAGCCTCTGAAAAAAGCTGGTTGTTTACCATCTGTAAGAATAAAATCATTGATCATTACCGCAAGAAAGCAAGGGATATTGTGCAGCCGATGTCTGAAAGAGCCGGTACAGATGGCTTATTTGACGAGGCAGAACACTGGACCAATGAAGACAAACCACTGGATTGGGGCATTGATTACCAGCAAACCATTGATAATAAAGAGTTTTACAAAATATTGGAAGGCTGCAAGAAAAAACTGCAGCAGGTACAACAGGCCGTTTTTTCCATGAAATACATGGAAGATCTGGATGCCGCAGAAATTTGTAAGGCTTTGGGTATAACTGCGTCTAATTACTGGGTATTGATACACCGCGCCAAATTGCAGTTACGTACCTGTCTGGAAAAAAATTGGATAAACAGTAATTAACCTTGATGAACTTCTTGAATATCAGTTGTAAAAAAGCCACTTACCTGGTCTCCAAAAAAGAGGAGGGCCGCCTGTCGTGGTTGGAAAAGTGGCAATTGCGTGGCCACCTCACCATTTGCAGTCTTTGCCGCAAATTTGAACAACAAACGGGCTTTATTGGCCGTATGGTAAAACATACGCATGTTCATATACAGGCCACCCTGCCCGAACCATCGAAGCAGAAAATGAAAGAGTCTTTGTTGAATGAACCTTCGTAATTACTTTTTTTCAGAAAAGAATGGCCTAAAGCAAAAGGTATGCTGCAAGTAGCATTGTTCGCTTATCCTGTTTGTTATGCTCATGCATTTTACCATTGATGTGAGGACACATCAATGGCGGGTGGACACATCAATGGCGTGTTATTATTTTTCCAGCAATCCATCTGTTTTCCATTGCACAAAAGCATTGATGGTACTGTCTGACATTCTTGGTTTTTTATCGGGCATAGCTCCACGGGTACCGGAGGGCAACTGAATTCTTCTCATCACTTCATCTAACTGCGCAACCACTGAATTATAATTATCCAATGGTTTCTTTCTTCCTCCTTTTTCAGGAAAATGGCAAGGCGCACAATTGGCCTGCACCAACTGCATAATATTGGCCTGGTAGGTTACTTTGGCTACGGTAACAGCGGCTTTTTTAGAAGAGCTGCAATAAGAAAATACCAAAACAACAACTACAACAAAAAGGGTTACGGAGATTTTACGCATACAATTGTTTAATGAATAAAAGGTATATTTCAAATATATTTAAACAGATTAGTCAAATACATTTTCTCCGGGCAAAAGAGGTAAAAAGCAACATCAAATCGGTCAATGGGTTAAATAGCCATTAAAATGGATGCGTAAATGCCGGTCCAAGTGTTTCAAGTAATGGTTCAATGATGTTTCCTTAATACAGCTTCATTATCTCTTACCAAAAAGAACCCGTTATTGCGGCATACATTTCCATATCCAACAATCACCACGCCGGAGGCATCAAATTATTGGATTATCTTTTCTATTTCAGTCATACTTTTACATGGTTTCAAAAAATATATTATCTCCTTCCTTATCCATCAGGTATGCGTACCCTTTTTATCACACTGTTTATCTTTTGCGGTATCACATCGCTCAAAAGTCAGGTGTGCGATAGTATTGAATTTAAAAAGATCAGTATCAATGGTATTGTTCTTGGCAGCACAAAAAACACAGTAGTAAAAAAGTTAGGGAAAGCCAGCAAGATCATTACCACAGAAGATGCTAAGGGAATGGATAGCTATTCAGATTATTATTATCGGAAGTCATCTGTTCGGATATCGCCCGCAGGTATTGTAAACGGATTTAAAATAACGGATGGTTTTTTTACGCTTTACATCAATGGCGTAAAAATAAAAGTGGGTGACCCGCTAAAATTTATAGCCGGTAAATACCCCAACTCAGCAAATGCACATGTAAAAGATATCAGCGGAAAATTCAAACTCAGGATCAAAGCAAGCAACTCGTATGTTGTGTGCCGGGTGGTGAATGGGTTGATTAAAGAAATAGAAATCCGCGAAGAACAACCGTAATATCTTTAAAACTTATTTCTCTCACTGCAATATGACCCCATTTAGAAAAAAAATAGAGATCCGCTGGAGTGATATTGATCCTAATTTTCATTTACGCCATTCCGTGTATTACGACTTTGGGGCTTTTGTAAGAATCGCCTTTATGACTGAAAACGGACTCACCCCCTTTGTTATACAGCAGGAACAGATAGGCCCGATTTTATTTCGTGAAGAATGTGTTTTCAAACGCGAAATTCATTTTAATGATTCGGTAGAAGTAAACGTGCAACTGGTAAAAAGCACACACGATATGAGCCGATGGACCATGGTTCATGAAGTAACCAAGAACGGAACTACCCTTAGTGCCCTCATTACCATTGACGGTGCATGGATCAATACCAGCCTGCGAAAACTGGCTATCCCACCGGAATCTTTCCGCAAGGTTTTTGAAAATTTACCGAGGGCTCCTCATTTTGAATGGATCGAAAAATAAATACATTGACCATACTTCCCATTGGTGCTGCGGATGCAACTGCTTTATCAAAACTGGCAAAAGCCATTTATGTTGAATACTATTTACACCTCTGGCATCCCGGTGGAGCAGATTGGTATATGAACGAATATGCCTACCCCATAGAAAAATTGAGAATAGAATTGGAAGACAGTAATAACCGGCACTACATGGTATTTGATGAGGAAAAAAATCCGGCAGGCTACCTGAAACTCAGGTTACATGCGGCATTACCCGGCTTTGAAACCAGTAACTGTTTGGAAGTTGAAAGGATTTATTTACATCGCTCCATTGCAGGAAAAGGAATTGGCAAACAATTGATGCTATTGAGTGAAGAGATTGCAAGAGAGCATAGCAAAGACCTGATTTTTTTAAAAGCCATGGACACGAGTGAAGAAGCTATTCTTTTTTACCAGCATATGGGATACCAGCTTTGCGGAACGCTGCAGCTACCTTTTCCATTGCTGAAGGATGCTTACCGGGGTATGGTGATACTTAGTAAGAGCTTTGTAAAAATGTAAGGTCTGATTGATTATTTTTTTTACCGCTAAGTCGCAAAGGCGCGAGGGTTCGCTAAGCAATTTTATACATCCTAGCGTATCATTGCGCCGTTGCGACTTAGCGGTATAGCTTTCATCAATAGGTAATCGTAATACCCGCACCCACCCCCATATCACTATCAAAGTGTGAAGAAAGGTTTATGTATTTTGAAACAATGTACCGGAAACCTGTCATGTATTCCTTATCCGTATTAACCATAATACTAAACCGCAGGCGTTTTGAAATGGGCACATCTTCCCTGCCCAATTGAAAGCGAAACTTACCATCACCATCTACCCTTGCATCTGCAGTAAACAACATGGGCAAAGTATAGGCAACACCTGCCACTACAGTACTCCGGTTTTCTTTGTTACTGGTTTGTCCGAACATATTGGTTTCATCACTGCCAAAAATATTTTTCTCCATGGGATTAAATGCCTTGTAATGATAGTCGAACCCAACATACGGAAACCACCATTGCATCCTGCCAATAAATCGACCGATCATCGTTTCACTTTCATATCCGTGCATATCATGATACCCCAAATGCCAGAGTGATGTAGCTCTCCAGCGTGTATTCATAAGCATTACTTCCCCATCGCTTCCATTGCTTTCAATGCCCACCCTACCCATCAGGTGAAATTCCCTGTCATCGGCAAACAATTTTCTTTGTGCCAGTTTTGGATTAGGGATTTCAGGATTGGCTGCCTGGTTTTCATAGGTAAAAACCCTGCCCATGCCACTCATCATGTGATATAAAATATGGCAATGAAAAAACCAGTCGCCTTCCACATTCGCATTAAATTCAAGGGTATCTCTTTCCATTGGCATTATATCAATGATGTTCTTCATCGGTGCATAATCGCCCTGCCCATTCAATAACCTGAAATCGTGTCCATGCAAGTGCATCGGATGCCGCATCATCGAATTGTTATAGAGAATGATCCGAATGTTTTCACCTTTTTTAATTAAGATCTTATCACTTTCAGAAACAACTTTATTGTCTAAACTCCACACATACCGGTTCATATTTCCGGTAAGGTCAAATTTCAATTCCTTTAACGGACCCGCCGGTAACGTTGTTTTTTCCGGTGAACGCAACATGTTGTAGTTAAGGGTTACCATATCAGGATTATCAGGAGCCATATTCATGCCCTGCAAACTATTGTTGTTAGGCATTTGCATGGTTTGAACAGGTTTCTTTTTTGCCTTTACGGGTTCGTCTCCTGTGATTTCAGGGTACATAACCGTATTCATATCCATGATCTGGTTCTGCATCAGCATCCCTTCCATTTCTATCATGTTGCCCTTCATGTCCATCATGTCGTTCATCATCTTCATTCCGGCAAAATATTTGGGGCGTTTCATTTTTCTGGCAGCTACTTTTTCGCCACTGCCCAACCACAAAGAAGCATACTTGGTTCTGTCTTCCGGCGTTACCAGAAATTCATAGCTTTTATTATCCGGAATAGTAACAACCACATCATAGGTTTCTGAAACAGCTATGATCAAACGGTCTACTTCCACGGGTTCCACATCATTTCCATCAGTCGCTACTACGGTAATTTTCCCGCCGGCATACGACAACCAAAAATAATCGGAGGCACCACCATTGGCTATCCGAAGTCTTACTTTATCACCCGCTTTAAATTGCGGTTGTTCATTTTGATTTTTTCCATTGATCAGAAACTGATCATAATATACATCCGTTAAATCCATGGCATTCATCCGCTTCCATTCATTGCCAACTTTGGTTTTAAACCAACCCTGCCTGATGGCTTCTGCATAGCTTTGTGTGCTGCCTTTCTGTACGGCAAACCAGTCAGTAGCTGCATGAAGGCTGCGATGTACTTCTTTCGGATTCATATCAATCCATTCACTCAGCACCATAGGGATAGTAGGTATATCCCATTCCTTTCTTTTATGCATGATGAACATACCATACATCCCAATTTGTTCCTGTAATTCGGTGTGGCTGTGATACCAATGGGTACCATTTTGAATAATAGGAAACCGGTATAAATGTGTAGTGTGTGCCTTGATCGGCATTTGTGTAAGATTGGGTACCCCATCGTATTGATTGGGCAAAAACAAGCCATGCCAATGCAAGGACGTTTCTTCATCCAATTCATTGTGTACATATATTTCTGCGGTATCGCCTTCGGTAAACGTTAAGGTGGGCATCGGTATTTGCCCGTTTACGGCAATTGCTCTCTTAGTTTTTCCCGTAAAATTTACCATCGTATCCCTCACATACAAATCGTAGCGTATGGTTTTGGGTGGTGCTGTATTTGTTATGGTACGTTTAGCTGTTTCTTTTGCTTTTGATACAGGCATTTGCTCCATATTATGCTGGTGCTGCGCAAATGACATCATGTTCAGGAAAGCAAGAAACAAAGTACCGGTTACCTGTTTCATTCTTTATATTTTATGGCTGTACACTGCACACGCTATCACAAATACCCATAAGAGAGTACCTGTCATCAATGAGCAGTGACAGTCAATCATAATAATTGTCTGATACTAAAAAGCAAATAGCACTGACTCATTAAAGCCAATGCTGTTTGCAGGATTTTATTATTACAAAGTAACTTTTACAGAGCCACAAGTAAGCATGGCGCTACCGTAATAAGGATTTTTAATAGCAGTTTCGCTACTTAACCAGGAAGCTTTTTTCATAGGGCAATACTGCTGGTACACAGGCTGTGCCGAAAGCTTAACTGATTTTGCAAGGGTGAAAAAATTATCTGAGAAGGTTTTAAAATGATCTCTCTGGTGTGTGAGGTCTTTGCTTTCAGCAATATGTTCTGCATCAAAAGCAAGTTTCTCGTTAACAGTCATAAATGCTTTATGATCCGCTTCAGACAGTGCTTTCATATCAATACCGTTGATGGCTTTTACAAATTCGCCCGCTTTTGCAGAAGCGATATCCGCCTTTCCGGTTACCAAAGCATCTTTGATATTGTAATAAAGGGTTAACAGATCTGTAAGTGAAGCCACTGTATTGGTTGTAGCGATGGTATTGTATTTGTTATGATAATCCGTTGCAGTAACAGTTGTACTTACAGTAAGGATGGCTATTGAAAAGATGAATAACTTTTTCATGGTATATAATTGATTATTTGATAAAATGATTATAAGTGAATAAAAACGTGTCAACCGCATTGGTTGACGTAAACAGCGGTACTATCAAATGCGAAAAACACGGTTGAGGAGGTATAATTTTTGACTATGTATATCTGGGGGGGATGTATCTAAAGTAAATCCAGCCGTTACTAATGAAACAGCTGCCGGTTGGTAAGCAAACACCACAGGTAAAAGAACCGGGAGACTGAAAAAAGATAAGGTTTCTAAAGATTGTGTCTGTTGGTGTTCCCTTTCCAGTTTAATGAACTTATGCTCATCCTTGCAACAACCTTTGGTAGCCGCTTTGTGCATCCCGCATTTTTCGCAGGTATTTTTTTTACTGTCGTAAAAGCTGGCGCCTATTAATTTGTTCATGCAATAATGCATGTGCACAGTAGCCCCAACAGTTGTGAAACTGTAAATGGTTAAGAAGAAGATGGCTACTATCTTTTTCATCATTACAAATTTAGGCAAAATCCAGTATATGTGTTTGTTAATACCATAGTTTGCGTAGAGGCTGATTGTGAGACTTTTAACCGCGAAGGCGGGAGGGCGCCAGGAAACGCAAGGGGCTACCACTCTATATAGCAGAAGCCCCTAGAAAGGGGCTTCCGGTTAATACGTTGGTAGAATTGCTATGCCACCGAGTATATTTTACTTTAACAATGTGAAAGTAATTACCCGTAATTGATTGCCTTTGTATTATCGGGCTGTAACATCTATTTATCGGTGAAATAGATAAAAATCTGTTTTACACATAAAAAAATCCCCTGTAATACAGAGGATTTGACAATTGGTTTTCAAGGATCAATTTATATAGACCAGCGGCGTGCCAAACGGGCAACTTTCGCGCCACGGCGGATATTCCACAGATCAACGATACCGAAACTGGTGGTGTTTGTTTTTACGCGGTTAACCTGAATTAAACCGGTTGCTACCGTTTCTCTTACTTCAGTTACCAATTGCTTTAGTTCATTTGCTTCTATTTGGACAATAGATGGCATTACATTACTCTTCATAATATTTCTAATTTTTAATATTAATGTTTTACTGAGCGGAAACAGGGAGAAAAAACCAATTCAATCGTTAGAAATTACTTCAAGATTACATCACCCATGAGACTGTTTATATTATCATCGCTCAGTTTCAGGGTGCAAATGTACGGCGATGCAGTTTAACAGACAAATTAAACTGCAAATACTATGTTAATGTATGTGAATTAAACTACTATTTAGTAGCTGTCAGATCAATATCCGGCCTTGATTCATCTGCCAGCAAAACCTTGCCCCTATTGGTTCTTACGATACGGGAGAAGAGAGATATTTCTTTATCAAATAAAAATCGAAAAAAAAGTTTTGTCCATGAAGTGTGATACGATAACGTATCATAAAACGCAGGTGCGTTCTTACGAATCTGTGGTAATTTATTCCATGGCACTGAAGGAAAATCATGGTGTTCATTGTGAAACCCAACATTGAATGCCACTTTATTCAACACACCATAATAGCTATATGTTTCCTGCTCGCCTTTGGTAAGATAATGTTCCTGTATCCATCTCGCTCCCAAAGGATGCAATCCTACTGAAAAGAAAAAACTAAGGATCAGAAATGCCATTCCCTTCGTACCAAACAGTAAAGAGATCAATACGATAAAAGCAATTTGCACCAACCAGTTCAAAGCAACCCATTTATTAAACGGCTGAATCTCTTTCATTCTGGAAATACGAAACAGTTGAAAAAAAGGATAAAATAACAACCAGATCACTTTACCGATAAAATAATTGTTGATGAGTTTGGCTTCCCAGTAATTGGGCAGATCTCCATCCAGTTCATGCACGCCCTGAAATGAATGGTGTTTGATATGGTAGGTTTCAAAAGAAACCGAACTTGGAAAAATCAAAGGGATATTGGCAAAAATACCAGCCAGTCTATTAGCCAACGGATTTTTAAAAATTAACCGGTGGGCACATTCATGAATCATTACAAACAAAGCATGGTCTGCAAAAGCACCTAACAGATAGGCAGCGCCTACTACAATCCACCACGACTGATCAGCTACCAGCCAACTAAATACGAGTTGAAAAGCCACCAATGCAATAATGGCTAAAAATGTGTATGGATTTTTTCCAATCAGCTTCCGCATATCAGGAACCTGTTTTAAAATCTCTTTGGTGCGAATTCTATGTGGTTCACAATAGGCCACTTTTACAAAGTCATTTTTCTCTTGCATACACTGACAAGGTAAGATTTTAAGCTAATATGGACTTAAAAAAATCATATAAATCCTTGTTGTTCAGGCTAATAATAAAAGTTAGCCCATATCTCTCCACACCCAATTCCATCAAAATAGATGAATTTGATATATTTAAGTACAAACCCTGCTTATGGTTACAGGTATCCCTTCTCAAAAAGCCTGGCCTTTATGGCAGAAGATCCTTTTCCGTTTGTCTTGTATCTATTTTCTGTTACACATTGCTCCATGGTCGTGGGTGGGTTACGATATCCCGGGAATAGCCTATCTCATAGATCTCTACGATAAAAGTATCCGGTGGATCATTGAATGGTGCAATACCGCATGGTTTCATTTTGAAAAAACAAACATTGTAAACAACGGCAGTGGCGATACCTCTGCCGCATGGAAAGAAATGTATACCTATTTATGTATGGCTGTAACGGGTACATTGTTGTGGAGCATATGGGATAGAAAGAGACCTTCTTATACAGTAGCCAATTACTGGTTACAAACCTTTCTCCGTTATTTTCTCATCATCAATTGTTTTGCTTACGGGTTTATCAAACTGTATCCTGTACAAATGACTTTCCCTAGCCAAAGTGCCTTAGCCACACCCTTGGGTGATTTTTTGCCGATGCGATTTTCGTGGATGTTCATTGGCTATTCGGCACCCTATGAAATGTTTTCAGGTGCTATGGAAACCTTGACGGGTATTTTACTACTGAACAGAAAAACCATCACGCTCGGGGTATTAATGACTGTTGCTGTATTTACCAATGTAATGGCATTAAACCTGTCGTATGATATACCGGTAAAACTATTTTCCATTCACCTCACATTGTATAGTCTCTATCTTTTATTGAATGACAGTAAAAGATTACTGAACCTATTTATACTGAACAAACCAGTAGCCGCCGCAACGCAATACCAGTTGCTGCTACCCAGAAAATGGATGCGCATCGGCAGGGTTGTTTTGAAACTGGTTTTTATCGGATTATTTGTGGTGATGTCATTCATCAATGCAAGATCACGCTATAGGAATATGCAAAATAGTGTTGACCACTCTCCTATTAAAGCAGGTATTTACGATGTGATAACGTATGCGGTAAACAAAGACACGATTCCATCGCTTGTAACAGACACCACCCGTTGGCGGGATGTGATTTTTGAAAAAGGAGAATGGGGAAGTGTGGGTACAACTGATACCCTTTTCAGACAGCGATACCGGAGGGGATATTTTAATACCAGCTACGACACACTGAAGAAAACGATTGATTTCAAAAAAACGGCGAATGCCGAAAATGCCATCCTGAAATTCCGGTACCAGTTGATGGGTGATACCCTGATTGTATTATCAGGCAGTAGAAACAAAGACTCGCTGTATGTAGTGCTCAAAAAAAGTAATCGGCATTTTCAACTTGCAGAAAAACAGTTCCACTGGATCAGCGAAGCCAACCGGTAAAGTCATCATCTGTGAATCATACAAATATTTTTGCCACTTATGTAAGTACCTGTTTCTATTAGGCTCGTAACTATGCAGAATGATATACAATACGGTATATCATCAAACAGTTACTATGGAAAAAAGAATACTGGGAATTATTCTCTCGATACTGGGTATTATAGGATTGATTTATGCCGGCATTAGTTTTATGGAAGGCAATGCCGGAACCCGGAACATTAAAACCATTATCATTTATGGAATCTTAGGCGCTATTTTCTTTATAGCCGGAATTGGACTGATTAAAAGTACCAAAGACAAAGAGACCTAGATCAACTCGTTTATCATTCTGAGGGGATTGATACAACCAACAAAGTGCAGCCATAGGGCTGCACTTTTCTTTTGCAGCATACGTTATGCATATAACCGTGCCTTTGTGCCTTGGTGTGAAAAATAATTGCACACCACGGCACAAAGGCACGGTTTAGAATGAACTTTTTTGGTAGCACATCAAGTTGTGTACTAAAAAAGTATTACGCTGCTTTCTTACCCACCCCATTCATAAAGCCCACTGCAGCACCGGTGATGGCTCCCATTACACCACCACAAACAATATCAACAAGGGTGGCATTCAGGTTAGAGATGTTGGAATTGCCATACAGCAGCAAATCAAAACCTGCCGTCATTAATAAGCCGATAACAAAACCTGCTGAAGCACCTCCACCCAAGGAACTGATGTTGGCCCACTTGTTAAAAATGTAAGACAGCAGCAAACCCATACAAACCGATCCGGCTATCAGCGCCCACCAAACCATTTCGGCTGGAAGACGCATAACATTGGTTGCCGTGCCTGTATTCTGTGAAAAAAAATCCATCAGCAGTAACCCGTAGACCAGGTATCCTGCAAAAAAAGAAACAATACCTCCGATAAAACCGGAGAGCAGAAATTTTTGCATGTTCATAGCAATCGTTGTTTTGAGGGTGAAAGATGAAACAAAATAGAGACTTGCTTTGAGGTTTGCAATAGGAAATATTGAATGTGAACAAGTTTACTATTGATCTAATCGAATGATTATCAATCTCTAAAAAACTGATTACTCAGCAACCCGTAAAATCAACGGTTTTTCAATACCTTGTTTCAAACTAATTGTTATGATAGGGAAATTCCGCTACCTGTTGGTGGCTTTTGTATTGTGTGCTGGAAGCCTGAATGCCCAGCAAAAGAAAAACCTCACGTCTGACGACTATGGTAAATGGCAAAGCATTGGCAGCAACGATCTTTCTCCCAATGGAGAATGGGTTGCTTACCAGGTAACGGTGCAGGAAGACAATGATTCCATGTACGTGATGAACCGGAATACCGGCAAACTGTACAAGCTGGAATTTTCTACAGCACCTGAATTTTCTAAAGACAATAAATGGATCGCATACCGTATTGGCCTGCCTTTTAAGGAAGCCGAAAAACTGCGCGACCAGAGCAAGCCCATCGAATACAAAATGGGATTGCTGAATTTGGAAACCGGTAAAAAACAAGTAGTACAGAATATTGCACGATTTGGTTTTTCCAGAAATGGAAAATTTTTAGCCGCTTACCTTGCTCCTCCCAAAGAAAATAAAGACAAGGGCAGCGTGTTACTGCTGAAAAACCTGAGTGATAACACCACACGTACCATTGGCAATGTAACCGAGTATGCCTTCAACAAAAAAAGTGATTTTCTTGCCTACATTGTTGAGTCGGCCAATGCTGCGGGTAATTCAGTGGAATTGTTCAATGTAAACCATTACACACTTAGCGTAATTGCCAGTGATACCTTAAAATTTTCCAAACTTAACTGGCAGAAAGAAGGTGATGGCTTGAGTTTTTTCAAAACCTTTAAAAAAGAAGGATATGAAGAAGAGAATGCAGTGGTGTACAGCTATACAGATCTTTATAAAACACCTTCATTGAAAATATTGGATCCAACAGAAATGGCTTCTTTTCCTAAGAATATGCGCATTCACAATGCATCCAACCTGCGCATGAGTGATGATATGAGTGCCCTTTTCTTTGGCATAAAAACATGGACACTGAAACCCAAAAAAGACGACAAAAAACCGGCTGATTCCAGTAAAGCGAAAACAGATAGCAGCAAAACCGTAGCTATTAAGAAGCCTGCTGCTGATGATAAATTACCGGCAGTAGATATCTGGCATTGGAAGGACCCCGAAATTCAGCCGCGCCAGAAACTTACATTCGGACAGGATAAAGATGCCAGCTTTTTATCTGTATGGAATACTGGCAGTAACCAGTTCTTCCAACTGGCCAAAGAAAATACACCGGATGCCCTTTTAACAGGCAACCAAAAATTTGCCGTTACGTCTACCAATAAAAAATACAAACCCGCTTTTAAAGAAGACTATGCAGATTTCTATCTGGTAAACACACAAAGCGGTGAAGAGAAGTTATTATACGAAAGATCGTTGGCTGGTTTTAATACCGGGCCACGCACTTCTCCGGATGGAAAGTTCTTGTATTACTTTAAAGACAAACATTGGTGGACCTATGAAATTGCTTCCGGAAAAAATACCAATATCACACAAACCATCAAAGCAGATTTTCAGGATGTAAGAGATGACCATCCTGCAACTAGGCCACCCGTTGGTGCCGGAGGATGGACCAAAGGAGATAAGGAAATTTTATTGTACGATGAATACAATGTGTGGGCAGTTAAACCCGATGGCAGTGGCGGCAGAAAACTAACCGAGGGAGAGAAAGAAGAAACCATGTTCCGGGTATTCAGGGTAGATTTTGAAGAGACGTATCTCGACGACAGTAAACCCATTTACTTTAGTGCCTATGGCGATAAAAATAAAAAAACGGGCTACTATACAATGGAAAATGGAAAAACCGAGAAGCTTATTTTCGAAGACCTTTCCGTTAGCCGTTTGGTAAAAGCCAAAGATGCCAATGCCTTCATGTATGTAAAACAGGATTACCATCTCTCTCCCGAATTGTATGCAGGCGACAATTTTACCAATGATAAAAAAATCACAGGTACCAACCCGCAACAGCAAAATTATTATTGGGGTAAAAGTCAGTTAATCAGTTTTACCAATACCAAGGGCAAAAAAATGCAGGGTGCCCTCTTCTACCCTGCCAATTACGAACCGGGCAAACAATACCCGATGATCGTTTATATTTATGAACTGCTATCCAATACGGTTCATGGGTATACCACACCTTCTGCCAGAAGTGCGTACAACACTACCAACTTTACCACCAACGGTTATTTTGTATTCAGGCCCGATATTGTATACGAAACCAATGATCCGGGTATGAGTGCTGTAAATTGTGTGGTACCTGCCGTGAAAGAAGTATTGAAAACGGGCATGATAGATAAAGAGAAAGTAGGATTGATGGGGCATAGCTGGGGTGCTTATCAAACAGCTTTTCTGGTAACACAAACAGATGTGTTTAAAGCAGCCTGTGCAGGCGCACCGTTAACGGATCTGATCAGCATGTCGTTGTCTATTTACTGGAACAGCGGAACACCTGATCAAAAAATATTTGAAACCAGCCAGGGGCGTTTTGATGGCCCATGGTATGAGAGAACTGATGCACATATACGCAACTCTCCTATGTTCAATGCCTCAAAAATAAAAGCGCCACTTTTGGTTGCCTTTGGCGATAAAGATGGTGCGGTAGATTGGCACCAGGGTATTGAAATGTATGGTACTATGCGCCGTATGGAGAAGCCACATGTAATGCTGGTATATGCAGATGAAAACCATGGATTGGCTAAAAAAGAAAACCAGATTGATTACCAGAAAAGACAGAGAGAATGGTTTGATCATTATCTGTTAGGCAAGCCAGCAGATAAATGGATCACAGATGGGGTATCTTATCTGGATAAAATGAAAGAAAGAGAAAAAACAACACCGGCAGCCAACTAAATCGTTGTCGTAATCAGCTAAGAAAACCTGCTTCAGTATGGAGCAGGTTTTTTAATTTTAGCGATAAGCTTCAAAGCTTTTTTCACCGCGGAGTCGCAGAGAGCGGGGAGGTATCGCGAGGGGTGATCACAAATAATTAAACTACAGCATATGTCTGCTATTAAAACTGCAATCCTTTCTTTTGGCATGTCGGGAAAAGTATTTCATGCTCCTTTCATTCATCTCCATCAGGGTTTTGAATTGGTAGGTATTTGGGAAAGAACCAAGTCTGAATCGCTGGCTGTTTATCCCGAGATTACAATATATCGTTCCCTGGAAGAGGTATTGGCTGATGATACCGTTGAACTGGTTGTTGTGAACACACCCACTGCCACTCACTACGAGTTTACAAAAAAAGTATTAGAGGCAGGCAAACATGCCGTAGTAGAAAAAGCATTTACTACCACAGTGGAAGAAGCCATGGAATTAAAAGCACTGGCCGAACAAAAAAATCGGAAACTATCTGTTTTTCAAAACCGGCGTTGGGACAGTGATTTTAAAACCGTACAAAAAATAATACAGGAGGATTGGCTGGGTGAGATCATGGAAGTGGAAATTCATTTCGACAGGTTTAAGGATGAGCTTAGTCCGAAAGCCCATAAAGAAACACCCCTTCCCGGTTCAGGTATTTTGAATGATCTGAGTCCGCACCTGATAGATCAATCACTTCATTTATTTGGAATGCCACAAGCTGTATTTGCTGATCTGCGTATCACACGCCCCGGCTCGAAGGTGGATGATTATTTTGAGATCTTATTGTACTACCCTATGTTGCGTGTACGCTTAAAAGCAGGTTACCAGGTTCGTGAGCCCTTCGCTTCCTATGTGGTGCATGGTAGAAAAGGTTCTTTTCTCAAAAGCCGTGGCGATGTGCAGGAAGCTTTGTTGCTGAAAGATGCAAAGCCCAACCTGACCGATTGGGGAACAGAACCGGAAGCAGAGCAGGGTTTATTACATACTGAAAAAGATGGCAAAGTAATTCGTAAACGCATACCCACCTTGCAGGGCAATTATTATGGTTACTATGATGGCATGTATCAATCTATCCGTAATAACCAGCCGATACAGGTTTCTGCACAGGATGGCATCAATGTAATGCGCATTATTGAAGCCTGTTTTGTGAGCAGTAAAGAAAGAAGAGCCGTTACAGTTGGCTGACAAGCCGCTTTGCCTTACCAAGTTGATAAAGAAAACGGAAAAGTATGATATCCACGGCACCTACCTGTTCACCGTGTAAACGGTCAGGAGCAACACAATGGTAATAGCCAGTAGCTTTAGTAAAAAATCAGCAAGATCAACGGCAGAGGGAAATCGCTTCTTCAAGTCTTGATTTTCGGTACTGTTCATAACATATTTTTTTAAAATCGTTTTAGTATAATAACCCAATTGAATCCTATCACCGGAGGTTAACAGATAACTTCCGTTATTGGCGGGATTAAAGGTTACAGTAGTACTACTAATTATTTATGCGATACGATTGATGCAGATTCTATCGATATCAGCCCGCCTACTCACTATACCCTTTCCTGCGCTGCTGTTACCAATACAAAATAAAAACAGGTGCCTGTAGTAAAAAATAGACAGCTTCGCAAATTGCCGTGGTAACCCGGAAATAATAATTGTGGTTTCGTGTAAAAGAAAAATGTAGTCGGCCTACTACAGCATACTTCTTGGTTGTTAATAAACGGGATAACATACGTAACCCTGCTAACATTGCGTACTGCTTTACATTTTTGTATAGTAAATCGTATACAGATACAACCGTGCCCTGATGTGAAAAATAATTGCACACCAAGGCACAAGGGCACGGTTTATAATGAATTAGTTTACCAGCACAACGCGTTACTAATCGTTAGATGTCATCTCGCCCAGATGCCAACCTTTTGCAAGGTATTAACGTAATAAAAAATGCCCCGCAAACTGCGGGGCATTCTATCAATCATATTCAAATCCGCGTAATCCGCGATTACATTTTCTTCGCATCTTCCAAAAACTGCGCCAACCCAATATCCGTCAACGGATGTTTTAACAATCCTAAGATTGAGCTTAACGGGCAGGTACACACATCCGCACCCAGTTCTGCCGCTTTGATAATATGCAATGCATTACGGATAGAAGCCGCTAATATTTCTGTTTTGTAATTCTGTATATCAAAAATATGACGGATCTGACCAATCAGTTCCATACCATCCCAACCACTATCGTCAATACGACCAATAAAAGGAGATACATAACTGGCGCCTGCCTTTGCCGCAAGAATAGCTTGACCGGCAGAAAAAATGAGGGTACAGTTGGTACGGATACCATTATCAGAAAACCACTTAATGGCTTTAACACCATCTTTGATCATCGGCACTTTCACCACAATATTCGGGTGAATGGCTGCCAGTTTTTTACCTTCTTCTACCATAGTGGCAAAATCGGTAGACAATACTTCGGCACTAATATCACCATCAACCAATTCACAGATGGCTTTGTAGTGCTGGGCTATGGCTTCTTCCCCTTTAATGCCTTCTTTGGCCATTAAACTGGGATTGGTGGTAACACCATCCAAAATACCTAAATCGTTTCCTTCTTTAATTTGGGCCAGATTGCCCGTGTCGATAAAAAACTTCATACTTTTTTGAATTATCTGATGGCAGATTTACGGATACCATATTCGCGAATCCGTAAATCCGAAATTCGTGAACGAAGAAAAAAAAATGGCAGGCTACTCACATCGCACCGCTACAACCGCCTATCCTTGCTGTATTCCTACCCTGGGGAGGTTCAGCAGGAGCTGGTCGTGTAAGACCTGCCGGCGCAAAAGTAAGGGTTGAACCGTTATTTTCCTGATTTTTTTGGTTGTTTATCATTTTTGGAGAAGGGATGGATAATATAGGATCATTGATTTCCATCACGTCATTTCGATTCCGCTAAGGCGGGAGAGAAATCTTACACACTTCTATTGATATTATGTTACATGGGCTAAATATCCGGAACTCGTCATGAGATTTCTCCCCGGCTTATGCCGGGGAGAAATGACGGGACTCTTTAAAATCCCCTGCCTGTTCTGGAATTAATGGTGGCAATACCCAACAACTCATCGTGCCTGCTGCTGAAAGAACGGTAATAAAACAGTACCGTATACTCGTTTTCAGTTTCCCAGTAATTACCTTCTGTTACTGCAGGATCTGATTTGGCAAATTTGTCTTTATTATCTTTTGTTACATAGGTATAACTATAATAACCTTGCTTTAGTAACAGAGTTTTGGTATACAGTCCGCGTGCAGCATCGTATTGCATACGTGAGGTATCGCCCAACTGGTTGCCCGTCATCTCTCCGATCAGGTAAACTGATTTGCCTGCAAAGGGCTGGTTATTGGCCGGTGCAAATGTAAAATGTACATTGGCATAATCTGTTTGCCACCACGGGTTCACAGACTCTGTAGTACTGATCTCATCCCAGCCATTTCTGTCGCGAAAAAAAAGATAGCGCAGGTTGTTTCTTTCTACATCAGCTTTGATATATACCTCCACCGGTTCTGTTGTTTTATCTACCCTTTCCACACGATCGCTCTGAAAACGAAAACTCTGCAGATCGGCCCATCGGTATTCTTTTCCTGCGGGAAAAATGCAATCCTGCTCAGCATTATACTCCATGGAATTATTACGGATAAAAGTGGGTTGTATATTCTTAATGGCATCATCCCAACGATTGTTTTGCAGTATCACCAGTTTGGTTTGCTGCGGACTTAATACATTCAGCTGCTGTGTATTTACTGCCACCTGTATTTTCTGGTGTGTGCGCAAAATTTCATTATCATAAGGTTGTTGCACCTGTGCGCCCACACCTACTTTGGTATCTACTACCAGCATTCGTTTGGTAAAAGCCAGTTTGGAGGTATCTGAGTCCAGAAAAACTTTGAGTAAATAATTGCCGCTTTTTAGTGGCACACAGTTTCTTTCGGGTAATACCGCCTGGTAGTGTACATATTTTGTAGCGGCAATGGTAGACACACGGTATTGGCTGAGGCGGTTTTGTGTAAAACCTTTGATGTAATCAAACACATTAACATCAGCCGGCGTCCAATCTGCATTGCACAAAACAAATGTGTAAAAATAATTTCGTGGAAACCCTGCCATATCATCAAAATGCAGTTCCAGCTCTTCGCCGGAACCTAATTTAATTACTGGGGAGCTTTGCTGGTTATTGCGTTGAAAAAGCTTGGTGGTTTTAATACCACTCATATATACATGATCCGGCAAACGCTGGGCTGTAACAAACAGGCAACTAAACAAAACGGTTAACAAACAAAAGGTCTTACACATACGCAGAATCTTGGTTAAACTTACAACATTCCCCATAACAGGAAATGCTTTTGCTGCATTGGCAGCAGCAATGTAGTTTTGATTGAACCAAAATCGTGCCGACTGAATCTCGCCTTCCATATTGCCAAACGAATTGCCTTTAACCGGCAAAAATCTTTTTCCCGGTTTATCATCCGCTTGTCGGTGGCAGCCACGGCATTGAGTGTAATGGCCATGATTATTACCCTGGCATTTGTGAATGGTTTTCAGCAAACCGTTTCAGAAAAAGTATTCAGTTTTTGGGGACATGTGCGGGTACAAAAATACGAGCCTAATAAATCGTTGGTGGCCGAAGAAACGGCTATTGAAAAGAATGATAGTATTGAAAACCTGATTCGCAAAGAGCCGGGTGTAAAACAGGTACAGTCATTCGCCACCAAATCGGCCGTACTGGAAAAGAACAAAGAAATAGAAGGCGTATTATTAAAAGGCATAGAAAAAGAGTACGACAGCAGCAGACTCTCACAATATGTGCAGCAAGGCCGATGGCTTCGTTTTGATGATTCCTCGTATAACAAAGAGATCATGGTGTCGTCGCAAATGGCTGCTCAATTGCGCATTCAACTGAATGATACGATAGTAGTGTATTTTATTTCGGCCATTGATGGCAGTAAAACCTACCGCAAACTACAGGTGGTAGGTATGTATAAAACAGGCATAGAAGAATACGATAAACTCTTTGTGCTGGGAGATCTCCGTTTACTGCAAAGGGTAAATGATTGGGCCCCTAATCAAACAGGTGGTTATGAGATTTTTTTGAACGATTACAAAAATATCGACAGTACTACACTCCGGTTATCCGATGCCTTACCCGCCGAATGGATGAGCAGAAGTATACGCGAAGTATATCCCAATATTTTTGACTGGCTTAACATACAGGATGTAAACCGCAATGTGATCTTTATCGTAATGGCTGTGGTAGCCATTATCAACCTGGTAACCTGCTTACTAATTTTAATACTGGAAAGAACACGGATGGTAGGCATTCTAAAAGCACTGGGGGCCGAGGATGGTTTGATACAACAGATTTTCCTATACCATGCATCCGTAATTACCGTTGCGGGAATAGGTATTGGTTTTGTATTGGGTATTGGCCTTTGTCTCTTGCAACAATACACGGGTTTTATCAAACTGGATGAAGCTTCCTATTATGTATCCACGGCTCCTGTTCTGATTATCTGGTGGCAGGTATTGGCGGTTTGTGTGATAACAGCATTGGTTTGCTATCTCTCCTTAATTATACCCACCTGGCTGGTGAAAAAAATAAAACCGGTGAAAGCCATTCAATTCAGATAACTACAATAAAGGGATAGCTTAGAGTCTGTGAATATTAAAGATTTCAACTACCAAAGGTCTGTTGAAATTTCATGATAGCTGCACTATTTACCTCGATAAGCACCTGTCAAGCTCGCGCTCACAGCTAATAGCCAGGCGCTTAGTATACTATGGTTTTGTGAGGTGGGATACAATGATTCCTGTGGCAACCGCCGCATTTAAAGATTCAGCACCACCCAATCTTGGGATTTTGATCGGATGTGTGATATATGTAAGTATTTTTTTACTGATGCCTTTTGATTCATTTCCAATAACCAGGATCCCTTCTTTGGCAGACTGTTCCTGATACATATTTTTTCCATCCAGCAGTGCACCATATACAGGCACTTTAGCTGAAGCAAGCACTTCGGGTAAGGACTGATACCCAACCCGCACACGCAAAAAACCACCCATGGTACTTTGAATCACTTTGGGGTTGTACAATTCTACCGAATCCTCACTGGCGATGATCTGTTGAATGCCAAACCAGTCGGCAATACGTATAATGGTACCCATATTTCCCGGATCCTGAATACCATCCAGTACCAGGGTTAACCGGCTTGTAAACACCGGTTGCTCATTACTTTCTTCCTGTTCCACTACTGCCAATACCTGGTTGGGAGTTTGCAAACTGCTGATGCGCTGCAGCTCGGTTTCAGTAACAGCTACCACATTGGAAATATCGCTATGCTGCTCTATCCAATCCGTTAAAGCATATATTTTCCGGATCCGAAAACGGCTCTGCAACAGCTCTTCTACCAGCTTGGTTCCTTCTGCCAGAAACAGTCGTTCCTCCTGCCTTTGTTTTTTCTGGCATAAAGATTGAATATATTTGAGCTCATTCTTGTTTAACATACTGTATGCGATTCACCGTTTTTAAGGCAAATCAGGTTTCATTTTTCTTTTTATCTCTGTTACTGGTGATGATGAGTTCCTGTTCACTATTACAACAAACCACCGTTCGCAATCACCCCATTGGTAAACCCTTTGTATTTGAAAATAAAGTTAATCTGAAAGGTAATCTTTCCAAAGATGAGAAAATTCGTTTAACTACCGAACTGAATAATTATTGGGATGATAGTTTGCAAGTAAATAAGCTCCAGCAAATTTTCATCTTTAATAAAATTAAAAATCCACCGGTATTTGATTCCATCAATATTGGCAGATCTGTGATACTGATGAATGCTTACCTGAATTCACAGGGTTATTATTATGCAAACTTTAAAGACTCTGTTAGAATTGATAGTGTAAAAGACCAGATCCGTACCACAGTTGCTATGAATATAGAGGTGGGAAAAAATATCACTATCGATTCTGTTTCGTTTGAACTTGGCGACTCTACCCTGCAAAAGCTCACCAATGATGCGGCATCCGGCACCCTACTAAAAAAAGGAACGCCCTATACGGTAGGTATTATCGGTGCTGAATTAGACAGACTGGTAGGTATTTACAGACAGAACGGATACTATAAATTTACCCGGGAAGACATCATGGTGCAGGCAGATACTACCGATGTACGATTGTTACAGTTAACACTCGATCCCTTTAAACAGGCACAGATTATAGCCGATGCGGCCCGCATCAGAAAAGAAAATCCCACATGGGATATTATGGTTTTTAAAAGACCTACTATTGATTCTTCGAGATTAACACAATACCATATCGGGAGAATGTATTATTATCCTGAAACAAAAATTTCAGATTTACCCGATACCCTCATTAACCGGAAAGATTTTTTAGAAGAGAACCGGAGAGGGCTAACCATGCGGTATACAAAAGGACTATTCAATTCCCGCCCTTTGCGCGAGCACACGTATATGCGCAGGGGAAGTTTATACAATGAAACCGATTATTATAAATCCATCAACACACTCGGTAAACTGGGTGCCTGGCAACAGGTTGATGCCAAACCTGTGATACGCGGGAAAGACAGTTTGGACATGTATTTTTTTCTGGTGCCTGCCATCAAACAAAGTCTCACTTTTAACCAGGAAGGTAGTTTGAATACATCCGATATCGGACAGGCCAACCTGTTGGGATTATCCACCAGTATTGTTTACAATAACAAGAATGTTTGGAAAAGCGCTATACAATCCATCGCCACCATTCGTACCGGTGTAGAATTGAATATACTTACCAATAATGATGCTGGTTTATTGCAAACCTTTCTGGTGAACCTCGGGCACACTTACTCATTTCCAAAGTTGATTGTACCCTTTAAAAACTGGCGCGCGCTGAACAGGTTAGATAACAAGCGAACACTGTTTACCGTAAATGGTTCTTATGTGGACAGAAGAAATTATTATCAATTGCGCAGTTTGGTAACCAGTTGGGGCTACGAATGGAAAAAGGGAAATAATGTATGGCTATATAAACCCCTGAGTGTAGAACTATATGCTATTGATACCTTAGATGGATTACGCAAACTGTTTGATAACAATCCTTTTTTACGGTCCTCATTTAACTCCGGCAAAGTAATCAGCCAGAGCTTAACGCTTACCAGAAATATGATAAGCCAGCGTAACCCCAACAAAAGCAGTTACCTGAAAGTAGGACTTGAAGAAGCCGGTGGATTGTTTGGGTTGATCCCCGGATTGAAGAATGATATTTATCGTTACATAAAACTGGAAACAGAATACCATCAAACCATTAAGTTGGGAAAAAAAGAATTGGCCTACCGGGGCTATGCAGGTATGGGATACAATTATGGAACCGATCCACTTCGGGATAAAACACTTCCTTTCTTCAAACAGTTTTATGCAGGTGGACCGTATAGCATGCGTGCCTGGGGATTGCGGCAATTGGGATTAGGCAGTTCTTTATTGAGTGATACCAGTACTGCCTTAAATACCTACCGCGATCGTTTTGGTGATATGCAGCTGGAAGCCAATATTGAATATCGTTTTCCTTTAACCACAGTGGCAGGTGTAAAAATCAGCAGTGCTTTTTTTGCAGATATGGGTAATGTGTGGAATGTAAAGACCAACAGTGCTGATCCTGATGCACAGTTTTCCTTCAGTCATTTGTTAAAAGACATGGCCATTGGTGTGGGAACAGGTGTAAGAATTGATTTTTCTTATTTCCTGATCAGGATTGATATGGGTTACAAACTAAAAGATCCTGCGCGGCAATATAATAATGGCTGGGCCAATTCTTTTCAATGGTTTGAAAACAGACCCAATGGGTTGAAAGTAAATAACTACGGGTTACAGCTGGGTATTGGTCTCCCCTTCTGACGATGCCAAATGTTTGATCTCCGCTTCAAATACATCCATGGATAGCGCATCTTCTACGCGAAAATTACCAATGCGTGTTCTGCGTAAACTG
Organism: Chitinophaga pinensis; assembly: GCA_943372845.1. Classification (GTDB taxonomy): domain Bacteria; phylum Bacteroidota; class Bacteroidia; order Chitinophagales; family Chitinophagaceae; genus Sediminibacterium; species Sediminibacterium pinensis_K. Next base: position 401,580 of record CALSAD010000001.1, read on the forward strand.
CTCATATAACCACCCACGCCCAATGCTGCACCAAAATCATTGGCTAGACTTCTGATATAGGTTCCGGTGGAACATACTACCCGAAAATGAACAACTGGCAGATCAATCTTTTCGATGCCAAAAGAATAAATGGTCACAGGCCTTGGTTCCAGTTTTACATCCACCCCTTTTCGCGCAGCGAGGTAAACCGGTTTGCCATCCTGCTTAATGGCAGAATGAATAGGCGGTGTTTGCAGTATGGCGCCGGTGAATGCAGTAGTGGCAGCATGAATCATTGCATCCGTGAGGTGAGAAAAATCCTGGTGATTTTGCGGCTCGCTTTCCAGATCGTAGGTGGGTGTAACAGATCCAAGTGTAAACGTACCGGTATACTCTTTCTCCATACCCATGTACTCGTTGATCTTTTTGGTAAACTTACCGGTGCATACAATTAATAAACCGGTAGCCAGTGGATCGAGTGTACCTGCATGGCCTACTTTCATCACACGGGTGATGTTTCTGATCTTGCGCACCATATCAAATGAGGTCCATCGAAGCGGCTTATCAAACAGCAATACCTTTCCTTCGAGGTAAGGATGCATATAATCAGGAAGGGGCTTTTGTTTCATTTTGTATCTTTCAACTCCTCCCATATTGTTTGCAGGGAAGTATTGACTGCAAAGTTCGTTGATTTATGTTGCAGAATAAATGCATCGGCATTATTTATTCTTTCATCCGAAAGTGGATGGCTGCTGATAAAAGAAAAAGAAGACGGCAACCCTTTATCCGACGCTTGCAATTGCTGCATCAATAATTTCATCCCAACAGGATTGATGTTGTTTTGCACCATCAATACCATTCCTTCCTTGTCTGCCTCACGTTCTAATTTTCTTGAATAACCCAATTGCTGTAAAGAACTCGCATTACGAATGACAAGATCACCCACACTTCCAAACCCACTCAACACAATGGATTGCATGATGCCCATACTTAACCCGGATAACATTCCTTTCAAACTATGTCGATTATTGATATGGGAGGCTTCATGCCCTAATAAGGCTACGAGAGCTTCCGGTTGTTCAATTACTTTCAGGATACCGGTATATACTACAATATGACCGCCGGGTAATGCAAATGCATTTACTTCTTCATTATCAACTACGCTAACTTTAATGGGATAGCTGCTACTTAACTGTAACCCATTGGCAAATTGCTGCAATAGATGGGTGTTTACCGCATCAACCTTACTGGTTGAAAGAATTGTCTGATAAATTTTTTCACCCAGTACCACTTCCTGTTTGGTTGAAATTAATTTCAGCCCCACAAAGGGGATGAATTGCACCATCAGTAAGTACAGCAATACAAACAACCCAACCAATAATAATAACAGCAGTTGCCACTTTTGTTTCAACAATTTTTGAACCCAGCCTCGCGATGATTGTTTGATCAGTGTTGTTAACTCCGCATACTGTGGATGAGTTGTGGCTATTTCAATACAGGGACCGCCTCCTCCATACAAATACACCAATAGTTTATCCTCAAAAAAAGATACGCTACATTTTGAAAGCAGGAATACAAGTGCATTATCCGTATGGCTCTCCAGCGCAAACAAATACATGGCATGATGCTGTAATTCCATCCTCACTTCGCGGGGTGAAGAACGGTTGCCATCATAAAATAATACAGGTATATGCTTACTCATATGATACATCTAAAATCAAAAATATTCGCCATATCTGTTCATATACTTTTATTGAGATATGGTTGAATGATGATAAAATAATCGGGTACAATGTATGCCAAAAAAGAAGCCCCCTTTGCATGAATAAAGGAGTTTTTCTTCTACGAATGGATTCTCGCATAGGAACCTTCGGCCTAAGGAGCATGCCAGGGAACGTCATTGCGAAGAATGAAGCAATCTGTGTTACAACATTCGAGGTGTCCGTAATTCGAAGCACGGATTGCTTCGTTCCTCGCAATGACGTTTTCGTGCCTCACAGTGATGTCTTTGTTTCTAGCGATGACGTCTTCATGCCTTGTTCTTCAGCGTAATACTATTTTTCTTAAATTTATAACAACCAAAAAATAAGAAAATGAAATACCTGTTAACGATTGCATTTGTTTTTGCATGCATAACCAGCTTCGGTCAACAATCCATTGATGGCAACTGGAAGGGTACCAGGGAAACCCCCAATGGCACCTTTGAAGTGAACTATACTTTTAAAGTGGAAGGAAAACTGCTTACCGGTGTTTGGAAAACCCAGTTCGGTGAATCTAAACTCGAGGAGGGAAAGATTGACGGTTCAAAACTTTCCTTCACCATTTCTTTCAACGATATGAAACTCAGTTATACCGGTGATGTGACGAATGAAAACGAAATAGTGTTAAAAAGCGAAAGAGGCGAAATGAAACTGGCAAGGGTTAAATCTTAAGGTTTTTTCTCCGAAGCACGTCAGGGAACGTGATTGCGAGGAACGAAGCAATCTGTGTTACAATATTCGAAGTGTCTGTAATTCTAAGCACAGATTGCTTCGTTCCTCGCAATGACGATGCGCAATGCAGAGCATGAAAAAAAGAAGCTCCTTTACATCAATAAAGGAGCTTCTTTTATAAATAGGTTTGTTCGATAATTAATAGGCCCTTGCAAACAATACTCTTTGCGTAGATGGATTACCTGTAAGAATACATTTGCCAGCTTCCTGTGGGTTATCCAGCGGTATGCAACGGATGGTGGCTTTGCTCAATTCTTTGATCTTATCCTCTGTTTCAGCAGTACCATCCCAATGTGCAGAAATAAATCCGCCCTTGGTATCCAGCAACTGCACAAACTCATCCCAGCTATCGGTTTGGGTAATGCGTTCTTCGCGAAACTGCAAAGCTTTGTTGTACATATTGCTTTGTATATCCACCAACAGATTTTTGATATAATTTTCAACACCATCCATGCTTACACTGGCTTTCGCAATTTCTCTCGGCATATCTCTTCGGGTAATTTCTACCACATTATTCTCCAGATCCCTTGCTCCTATGGCCATTCTAACGGGTACGCCTTTCAGCTCATACTCAGCAAATTTCCAACCCGGCCTTGCATTATCTGAATCATCATATTTTACCGATATGCCCAATGCTTTCAGGTTGGCGATAATGGTGGTTACTTTTGCATCTAATTGTGCTTTCTGTTCATCGCCTTTATAAATAGGAACAATTACCACCTGTATGGGTGCAATGCGCGGTGGTAATACCAATCCTTCGTCATCGCTATGTGCCATTACCAGTGCGCCAATCAACCGCGTACTTACGCCCCAGCTGGTGGCCCATACATAATCCAGTTTATTTTCTTTGTCCGTAAATTTTACATCAAAGGCTTTGGCAAAATTCTGTCCGAGAAAATGCGAGGTTCCTGCCTGTAAAGCTTTCCCATCCTGCATCAATGCCTCTATACAATAGGTATCTTCTGCTCCGGCAAAACGTTCATTGGGGCTCTTTACTCCTTTGATCACTGGTAATGCCATCCAGTTCTCTACAAAATCTGCATACACTTCCAGCATCTGTTTGGTTTCAGCTATCGCTTCTGCTGCGGTGGCGTGTGCGGTATGTCCTTCCTGCCATAAAAACTCAGCGGTACGGAGAAATAATCTGGTGCGCATTTCCCATCTTACCACATTGGCCCACTGGTTTACCAGAATGGGTAAATCGCGGTAAGATTGAATCCAACCTTTATAGGTATTCCAGATAATGGCTTCACTGGTTGGACGAACCACGAGTTCTTCCTCCAGTTTTGCTTCCGGATCTACCATTAATTTTCCTTTGTTATTCGGATCGGCTTTTAAGCGATAATGGGTAACCACCGCACATTCTTTTGCAAAACCTTCCGCATTCTTTTCTTCTGCCTCAAACAAACTCTTAGGTACAAATAAAGGGAAGTAGGCGTTCTGGTGACCGGTATCCTTAAACATCTTATCCAGTACATCACGCATATTCTCCCAAAGAGCAAAGCCATAGGGCTTGATGACCATACAACCTCTCACGGCACTATAATCTGCCAGGTTCCCTTTGATCACCAGATCATTATACCACTGCGAATAATCCTGCGCTCTCGATGTAATTTCTTTACCCATTTTTTATTGTGATTTCTTTAACATATTAAAATCCTTACAATTGTTAGTTGGCTAAGGATTTGTTGCATAATAGTAAGTTGCCTTACCAGCAGCGCAAATGTATGTAACTTCATCTTATCTAATCTTTCAATCCTGACGTTATGAAACAAGTGTTACTTCTATCCGTACTGGGAATTGGTCTTTTGAGCAGTTGTGCCACTGCTTTTAAAAATGGCCAGACACCCGACGATGTCTATTTTTCGCCAGCCAGAGAAATAACAGCTGTTGAGGAAGAAGTAATACCTGAGCGGGAGAAACAGCAATACCAGGAATACATCAGCAGTATGGATGACCGTTACCTGCGCATGAAAGTAGCCAACCGCAACCGCTGGAGTAGCCTGGATAATTTTGATTATTGGAACGATAGCCGCTACGATTTCAACAATTATAATAATTCCTTTTACTACAATAATCTCAATTCATATGCTTTATGGAACCCGGCCTGGAATTATGGTGTAGGCTATGGTTACCGTTCCTCCTATCCCGGTTATGGTTGGAACAGCCCCGTGTATACGCTGATTCATTATACCAACCCAACACTTCCCTCTAAAGGTTATACTACCGGAAGCGGCATCACGGCTTACCGTAATAAAACATATAACAACAGCAACTACGGTTTTAAAGATCCTAAAACGGGCAGCTTTATTCCAGCCAGCAATAACAGCAGTTTTGGAAGTTTGGTAAGAAGAATTTTCTCAGGATCATCCGCTACCAATCCCAATGCTTCCAGTTATGACAGACCGGCCAGAACATTTCAGCCCAATACAAATACAAATTCCAATACCCAGCCCGCTACCAGCAGCAGTGCGGGCGGAAGCAGTGGCGGGTTTCAAAGTACCGGAACCAGTACCTCAACCGGGCGTGGAGGCAGAGGTTAATCCAGAAACATAAACAATCGTATGCAAGCTGGCATTTGCCAACTGATAGGTCACACGTATACCCAAAATAAACTGTATGAAAAAAATATTCATCGCCATATTTTCTCTCACCACTTTGTATGCATCCGCACAAAACCCAGACGATGCTTTGCGAACTGCCTGGTTTACCCACAATGGAACCGCCCGTTTTTTAGCAACCGGTGGTGTCATGGGTTCATTGGGTGGTGATATTACCGCAAACCACATCAACCCTGCGGGTATTGGTTTATTTAAAACCAATGAGTTTGTGTTATCGCCGGGGTTTGCACTGAATAAAAACAAATTCAATTATCGCGGAACCGATACGGCGGGCAGTAAGAATAACTTTAACTACGGCACATCGGGCGTTATTCTTGGTTCATCCGGTAATCGGAAAAAAAATAACTGGACCAGCAGTGCCGTTGCCTTGTCTGTAAACCAGATTGCCAATTACAACAACCGAATACAATTCAAGGGGTTCAATAACATGAGTTCTTTTACAGAACAATACCTGGAAGAATTGACCAGAGACCGTGCCGATACCAATGCTGCGTTGAGTAATTATATTTTTGGATCCACACTTGCATTCCGAACCTTTCTGGTGGATACCATCAGCGGACCGGGAGGTAGTGTAACGGGTTACCAGAGTCTGGTTCCCATTTCAACAGGTGTAAACCAATTATACGATGCGGCCACCCGTGGCGGATATCATGAAATTGCATTGGGCCTTGCAGGTAATATGGAAGATAAAATGTATGTGGGAGGAAGTGTTACCATTCCCATCATCAACTACCAGCGCGACCTGATTTATAGTGAAACAGATGCCACCAGCAATACCAACAACCAGTTCAAATCTTTTGAATACAAAGAAACCTTTACTTCAAACGGAATTGGAATCGGCGCCAAACTGGGTGTTATTTACAAACCGCAGGATTACTGGCGCGTAGGGTTTGCTTTTCACACCCCGCAGTTAATGGGTTATACCGACAGAATCAGTTCTTCCCTAACTGCCAACACCGAAAGTTATGCAGGCGTAAGAACCGCAACCAGTAAGGATTTGAATAGTGGCAATGTAGGGCAGCGAAAATATGATATGATTACCCCTTGGAGGGCCATTGTGAGTGCCAGTTATGTGTTTAGAGAGATTAGTGATACCAGAAGACAAAGAGCCTTCATCAGTGCCGATCTGGAATATGTGAATTACCGCAGTGCCCGTTTTTCTGCGGCAGATAAAGAAAACCAAACCCTCACTGAATATTATCGTTTGGTAAACGATGTGATCAAAGAAACCTATAAAGGCAATATTAATTTCAGGGTGGGTGGCGAATTAAAATTACACACGATCATGTTTCGTCTGGGTGGAGCGTATTATGGAAGTCCATATGCAGATGATGCCATCAAAGCAAATCGTGTACTGGCTACCGGAGGTATCGGTTATCGTGATCATGGTATGTTTATTGATCTTACCTATGCACATACCTTTACCAAAGATGCACAGTTTGCCTATCGCCTGAACGATAAGCCCAATACATTCGCAGAACAGAGTGGCAGCAGAGGAAATATTGCACTGACATTGGGTTTCAAATTCTGATACCCCACCCCTCTCAAAATACCACCTGACTAAATAAAAAATCCCGGCTACCAAAAGCAGCCGGGATTTTTATTTTACTTACTCTATAATTTTTTGAACCGACTCAACTCACGATTCACCACTCACCATTCACGTTACTTGGCTAATTTCGATTTCAAATTTTGATCCAACGCATCCAAAAACTCTTCTGTGTACAGGTAATGTTCTCCATGGTTTACTTTATTACCATGAATACATACAGCCAGGTCTTTTGTCATTTTTCCGCTTTCCACTGTTTCAACACAAACGGCTTCCAGTGCATGACAAAAATCTACCAGCTCCTGGTTATTATCTAATTTACCACGAAACTCCAAGCCTCTTGTCCACGCAAAAATGGATGCGATCGGATTAGTAGAAGTTGGTTTTCCTTTCTGGTGTTCACGGTAATGGCGCGTTACGGTTCCGTGTGCCGCTTCTGCTTCCATTACTTTACCATCGGGAGTAATTAAAGTAGAGGTCATCAATCCCAAAGAACCAAAGCCTTGTGCAACTGTATCACTTTGTACATCACCATCATAATTCTTACAGGCCCATACAAAATTTCCGTTCCACTTCAGTGCGCTGGCCACCATATCATCAATCAAACGATGCTCATACGTAATGCCTGCTGCTGTGTAGGCGGCTTTGAATTCATTCTGATAGATCTCTTCAAAAATATCTTTGAAACGACCATCGTATTTTTTAAGAATGGTATTTTTTGTAGAGAGATACAAAGGCCATTTTTTTGCCAGTGCCGTATTAAAACAGCTTCTTGCGAAACCTTTGATACTTTCATCGGTATTGTACATAGCCAGTGCAACGCCATCTCCTTTGAAATTGAATACTTCAAATTCCTGAACAGTTCCATCTTCGCCTTCAAACTTTACCGTTAATTTACCTTTGCCCTTGGTTACAAAATCAGTAGCACGGTACTGATCACCAAATGCGTGACGGCCAATACAAATCGGTGCCGTCCAGTTAGGAACCAGTCTGGGTACATTGGAACAAACAATCGGTTCGCGAAATACAGTACCATCTAATATATTACGGATGGTGCCGTTAGGGCTCTTCCACATTTGCTTCAGGCTAAATTCTTTTACACGCTCCTCATCCGGTGTAATGGTGGCACATTTAATACCTACGCCATATTGTTTGATGGCATTCGCTGCATCAATGGTAACCTGATCGTTGGTTTCATCGCGGTATTCCATACCGAGGTCGTAATATTTAATATCCACTTCTATATAGGGAAGAATCAGTTTGTCTTTGATGAATTTCCAGATGATGCGGGTCATTTCATCGCCATCCAGTTCTACCACCGGATTGGCTACCTTGATTTTTTGTGCCATAGTAGGTTGCTTTTGGTTAATTTAAAACGAGGACAAATGTAGCACTTTATCGCTTTTTATACCTCATCAAACATTTGCGCCTGTTTTTCCGTAAATAAAGCATGAAATCTTTCCTGCTCCTATTCTTTGTCATACTGCTGCAGTTAGTAACCATTACAGGCTGTTCCAAAGAGCAGGCTCCAGGGAAAAATCCACAAGATTCCCTTGGCAAATCATTCCTTGCGCTTGGTGATTCGTATACAATTGGAGAATCCGTTTCACCGGCAGAACGTTTTCCTGCACAGACCATTTCTTTATTGAAGGATATCGGGCTTCTCTTTGCAGCCCCGCAATACCTAGCCCAAACAGGTTGGACAACCTTCGACCTTCAACAAGCCATACAAGAAACACCGCTTAAAAAGAAATATAATCTGGTCACTCTTTTAATAGGCGTAAACGACCAGTTTCAGGGATTAGATACTACGGGATATAGAAAACGGTTTACACAATTATTAGAAAAAGCCATACAGTTGGCCGGCAATGAGCTGACACATGTTTTTGTGTTATCCATTCCTGATTATGGTGTAACGCCCCATGGCGGCGGATCTGTAATTATCAGTAAAGAAATAGATCAATTCAATGCTATCAATAAAGAGATTGCGATAGCCCATCAGGTTGCGTATATAAATATCACACCCACCAGCAGAGTTGCTGCAACAGACCAAACATTAACGGCCAGTGACGGATTACATCCTTCCGGTAAACAATACAAACTTTGGGCTGAGCAATTGGCAGCAGCGATTAAAAAAATATATTAGAAGTTGTTTGCGTTAATCAAAAGAAAAGGAATACATAATAACGATATCCAACCGTGCCTTTGTGCCTTGGTGTGAAAATAATTGCGCACCAAGGCACAAAGGCACGGTTTAAAACGAAATAGCTTAGGAATACAACACGCTATACATTCACAATCAATACAGGTATCGGTAATTTATGTCGCACATCTTCAATCGTTTCTCCAAAAATATAATCTTTAAATCCGGAATGGCCATGTGCTCCCATTACCAGCATATCGGCACCTGATTCTTTCACCATCCGCACAATTTCATTTACCCGATTTCGATAGCCGATAAAGGCCTCTACCTGATATCCTTTTTCCTGCAATTGCAAAGCATAGTTCTGCAAACGTTCTCTGTCTTTGCGGGTTTCATCATCATCACTCGCTTCACCTAGATAGCGGGCCGATACACTTTCTACCACATGCAACAACACATACGATACCGTGGTATGCCCCTGTGCCAGTGCATAGGCAATCAGCTTTTCATCAGACGCAGAAAAATCCAGGGCTACCGCAATCCGGTTGGTTTGCTTAATGTCAAGATTGTTAAGTACCACTGTTTCTCCATGCAGGGTAGCTCTTTGCTTTTGTCTTCTTTTTTGAATAAGCGGTAAAAAAGTCATGGTTAAAAACAGCCAGATAAAAGCAATAATAGCCAATACCAGCAAGGCTTTCCAATACCACATGGTGCCTGATTCAAAAACTTTGATCGTCTCATCTCCCACCAATTTTACATTCAGCGAAACCAGTATGATGGCCACCAGCCATGCAGCTACTTTCACATAGGACTTAATCACAAAATCGCCCATGGTTTTTTTATCACTCACAAAATGAATCAACGGTATTACGGCAAAGCCCAATTGCAAACTCAGTATTACCTGGCTAAACACCAGCAGGTCATCTACTTTTTCTTCTCCGTATAAAAGAATCACTACAACGGCAGGCACAATCGCAATCAATCGGGTAAGCAACCTGCGCAACCAGGGATTGATGCGCAACTGCAAATAGCCTTCCATTACAATTTGCCCGGCTAATGTTCCTGTTAAGGTAGAGCTTTGTCCTGCCGCAATCAATGCCACCGCAAAAAGAATCGGTGCCAGTTTGCTTCCTAATAATGGTTCCAGTAATTTATGCGCATCCTGTATCTGTGCCACATCTGTATTACCCGTACTAAAGAAAACACTGGCTGCAAGAATCAATATCGCCGCATTTACAAAGAATGCTGCATTCAATGCAATGGTGCTATCAATCAGATTGTATTTAATCGCTTTTCGTATACCAGCCGAATCATTACTGATCTTACGCGTTTGTACCAATGCCGAATGCAGGTATAAATTATGCGGCATAACCGTAGCACCAATAATACCTACGGCAATGTACAAGGCCTCGTGGTTTAATGCGGTGGGTACAAATCCTTTTACTACTTCGCTCATATCAGGTTGCGCCAATAATATCTCTACCAGAAAAGAGCAGCCGATAATGAGTACCAGACAAATAATAAATGCTTCCATTTTACGGATGCCATATCGTTGCAGTATCAAAAACAAAAAAGTATCCAGTACAGTGATCACTGTACCCCATATCAATGGCAATCCGGTTAAGAGGTAAATACCAATGGCCATTCCCAATACCTCGGCCAGATCGCATGCGGCTATGGCCAGTTCGGCCAGAATGTATAAACAAAAATTTACCAACGGTGGATAGGTTTCGCGGTTGGCCTGTGCCAGATCCCTTCTCCGTACAATACCCAGGCGGGCACTCAGGCTTTGTAACAGCAATGCCATCAGGTTGCTCATCAGCAATACCCAGATCAATTGATAACCAAACTTAGCCCCGCCTTGTAAATCGGTGGCCCAGTTACCGGGATCCATATAACCCACACTTACCAGATAAGCCGGACCAATATAGGCCAGTATCCTTCTCCATCCCTTTCGCGGAGCGGTGGTATCTACTGTTTCGTGTACTTCGCTTAAAGACTGGTCGCTATGAAACCGGTTCATCATGTTAGATAAGTTTTACAAACAATGCCTGCGCCAATTGCTGGCTGATGGTAAAAGCATTCTGGTTTTTTATTTTGATCTCGATAGAATTATCGAAACTGAATTTTCGTTTGATCTCTAGTTTGGTGCCAATGCCGATGCTCTTGTGTTTAAGGAGTTCCAGTAATTCTGTTGACTGACTTCCTACCCCACTTACTTCGGCCATTTTATTTATTTGTAAATCGATCAGGTTGATTTGTTGTTGAATGGCCATTTTACCATGACTATCCGGAATAGGATCACCATGCGGATCAAACTTGGGAAATCCGAGAAAAGCATCCAGTTTCTCTACGAGTTTTTTACTACTGATGTGTTCCAGTTCTTCTGCCACTTCATGCACTTCATCCCAGCCGAACTGAAGCGTATTTACCAGAAAAAATTCCCATAACCTGTGCTTGCGAACAATACCCAGTGCCAGTTTTTTACCCTCGGCGCTTAAACGGACGCCTTTGTATTTCTCATAACTCAGGAGTTTTTTAGCCTTGAGTTTCTTCAACATATCTGTAACCGAAGCTGCTTTGGTATGCAATTCGGCTGCCAGTTCATTGGTAGAAACATTGCCTTCCCCCAATTGCAGGTGAAAAATGGCTTTGATATAATTTTCTTCGGTAATGGAGAAACTCATACGTTCTAAAATTATTTTTAGACAAATCTAAATTTATTTTTTCATTAAAAACACCCTAATTCAGCCACTTGCGCTGAAACACTTATTTTTATGCAAATAATCGGATATGAAGAACTGCCTGCCATTACTGCTGTTACTATTGGTATTCGGCTGTAAGGAAAAGAAAATTGACCTTTCCGGCGAAGTGCCGGTGAAAATCGGCGACTTTATTTCCGCGTTCCGCAAGATCAATCCACCGTTTATCGTATCGGATACCAATATTGCCAAAGTAGGCGATACCATTACGATTGGATACAAAGCATTCATTCAGTTTTTTCCAGACAGTTCGTTAACCCCTATTACCGGTACCAACAAAAAACTGGTTATCCGTCCGATTGGATTGATTGAAAAAGAAAACGAGAATTACCTGCTGGTAAAATTCATCACAAAAAATAAGACGATACATATTGCTGTTTTTGTAACGGATAAGAAAAATAAATACCTCGCCTCCAAAGAATTACTGAACAACAGTAGCAAGGATGAATACCTGCACGCCGTTTCCATCAACAGAGAACCTACGTTTTTACTTGGCCAGGAAAAAACAGGTAAAGACAATAACCTGTTATATACAAAAACAGGATGGGTATACAACAGCGCAGGCATTTTTATGGTGGTGATTAATGATTCGAATGAGGACCCGAAAAAAACAGCAGTGATCAATCCGATAGATACCCTTCCCAAAAAGAATAAACTCAGCGGAGATTACGTGCGTGATAAAAAGAATTACATCTCTCTGCGTGATACAAAAAAACCAAACGTGTACCAGTTCTTTATTCATTTCGAAAAAAATGAAGGCAGCTGCACCGGCGAGCTGAAAGGAGAACTAAAAATGAAAGATGCCACTACTGCAGAGTTCCGTGAAAATGGTGACCCCTGTGTGATTGATTTTAAATTTTCAGGAAACGAAGTAAGTCTAAAAGAACAGGGCAGCTGCGGCAATCACAGAGGTATTAAATGTTATTTCAACGATACTTTTATCAAAAAGAGAGAGCCGCGCAATAAAAAGAAATAGTGCTGCTTCAGAAAGTTATCACCGCAATCGTTTGTTATTATTAGACAGTGAACAGATTTCCCACATCGCATTGTGTATCAAATACATTTCGTACAAATACCCCTATATTGCAACGCGAATTGTTAACCAAATAAGCTATCAATGAATTTTCGTAAATACGAAGTGCCTTATCAGATCAATGAAGAATATGCTGCAAAAGCCGCTTATTTTTCTATGGAATTTGCCATTCACCAACCGCTTAAAATATATAGTGGCGGTTTGGGTTTTTTAGCCGGATCGCATTTACGCAGTGCGTTTGAATTACGCCAGAACATGATCGGTATCGGCATACTCTGGAAATACGGATACTATGATCAAACCCGTAACCAGGACCAAACACTGCAGACTACCTTCATGGAAAAGCATTATAGTTTTCTGGAAGATACCGGCATCAAGTTTCAGATCTTAATTCACGAGCATCCGGTTTGGGTGAAAGTATGGTACCTTAACCCCGATACCTTCTGCAGTGCCCCACTGTTTTTACTGAGCACTGATTTGCCAGAGAACGATTATGTTTCTCAAACCATTACCCACCGTTTGTATGATGCCAATGTAGCTACCAAAGTTGCGCAGTTTATTTTGCTTGGCGTTGGTGGTGCCAAACTGGTGGATGAACTGGGTTTTAAACCTGATGTGTATCACCTGAATGAAGCGCATGGCATTTCTGCTGCATTTTATTTACTGAACAAATACAAGAGTATTGATAAAGTAAAAGAGAAACTGGTTTTTACTACTCATACACCCGAAGAAGCAGGTAATGAAAAACACGACATGTATCTCTGCCATAAAATGAGTTATTTCTGCGGACTAAGTATTGATGAAGTTCGCAAACTCACTGGCATTAAAGATGATCAATTCAACCACTCTTTAGCCGCACTTCGTTTTGCCAGAAAAGCCAATGGCGTTTCTGCATTGCATGGCGTGGTAAGCAGGGAAATGTGGTCGCATTACGAAGGCATCTGCCCTATTGCTTCCATTACCAATGCGCAGAATTGGCGTTACTGGGCTGATAAACAGATCTATCGTTTTATGGAAGAAGGCAATGATCTTGGATTTGATGATAGAAAAGTCTTCCTGAAGAAAAGAGCTTTTGAAATTGTAGCAGATCAAACCGGAAAAATATTCGATCCCAATGTGCTCACCATTGTTTGGGCACGACGTTTTGCCGGATACAAACGAGCCGATATGCTTACCTATGATATGGCCCGTTTTGAAAAATTATTAAGTAATTCTAAATATCCGGTACAGATTATCTGGGCTGGAAAGCCTTACCCGCAAGACTTCCCGGCCATCTCTCAATTTAACAACCTGGTTCATCTGAGTAAGAAATATAAAAACGTAGCCGTATTAATTGGTTACGAACTAGGATTGAGCAAGCGTTTAAAACAGGCATCTGATGTATGGCTTAATAATCCACGTGTGCCTCGTGAGGCATCCGGTACCAGTGGTATGACTGCCGCCATGAATGGAGCCGTTAATTTTTCTACGGATGATGGATGGATACCTGAATTCATTAACCATGGCAACAATGGTTTTGTAGTACCCAAGGCAGATTACCATAACATGACGGTGCATGAGCAGGATGAATATGACCTGAACAAAGCCTACGAAATTCTGGAACAACAGATCCTTCCCTTATACTACGACAACTTTGAAACCTGGAGACAGATCCAGAAAAACGGCATGCGCGATGTTCGCTTCCAGTTCGACAGTAACCGGATGGCGCATGAGTATTATGAGATTATGTATAAGCACTGATTGCACGGATTTTTATATGATTGATATGAGATAGCTCCTGCCAATGCAGGAGCTATCTTTTTAATACCCAACACCTTCGCGAAATCATACTAAAATCCAAGTGATCTGTCATCATACTAAAATCTGTGTAATCCGTGATCATAATCCGCGCAATCCGTGATTCTTAGTGAACACCCCCTTCTTTTTTATGTTATATCTTTATTCGACAAGGAATTCTATATAAATCATATTAAAATCCGTGAAATCAGTGATAAAGATTGCAGTAGCCATTACCGGTGCCAGTGGCTCAGTGTACGCCAAAGTACTATTGGATAAACTCGTATTGCTCAAAGATCAATACGAGGAAGTAAGCATAGTGATGAGTAAGAATGCCAAAGAGATCTGGCAATCAGAGCTGGGTAATGACGGATATAACAACTACCCATTTCGCTATTTTGATAAATACGATTTTAACGCCCCCTTTGCATCAGGTTCGGCCAAATACAATGTTTTACTGGTGGCACCTTGCAGCATGGGCACCCTCGGGAGAATTGCACATGGTGTAAGTGATGATCTGGTAACACGCGCAGCAGATGTGATTTTAAAAGAAAGAAGGAAATTAATATTGATGGTAAGAGATACGCCGTACAGTCTCATACACATCAAGAATATGGAACTGGTTACCCTGGCAGGTGGCATTATTTGCCCGGCTACTCCTTCTTTCTACAGTTTACCTAAGACTATTGAAGAAGTGGCGGCAACGGTTGTAGACAGAGCACTTGATCTGGCAGGACTGGACATTAGCAGTTACCGTTGGGGAAAGTCGGGAATGAATATCGAATAATGAACAAGGAATTTTGAATGTTGAAGTATTTCGTATCCGTCATTGCTGTAATTACGGTGCCTCACTTTTAAATTCTAATTGGTTTTACAAAACGTCATTTCGACTAAAGCGAAACGAAGGGAGAAATCTGCAAATCGATTAGCAGATTTCTCCTCGTTCCTCGTCGAAATGACGCAGAACCTTATACCATGCAAAAGCCCCGCAAATACGGGGCTTTTTATTGTACTATACTTACCTTTTACTTTTCTGCCTCGGCACTGGCACCTTCTTCTACTTTCTTTTGAAAGCGAAAGATGATCTTTCCTGATTCTTTGTCAAGATCAGCGATCAGCAGATCACCATCTTTTACATTGAAATTCAGAATTTCTTCTGCCAAAGGATCTTCGAGGTATTTCTGGATAGCCCTGTGAAGTGGACGTGCACCAAATTGCGCATCGTATCCTTTATCAGCAATAAACTCCTTCGCTTCCGCCGTGAGTTCCATAGAGAAGCCAAGGTTTTGCAGCCTTTTAGAAACACCTTTCATCAATATATCAATGATGTTAAAGATATTATCTCTGCTAAGCGGATTAAACACCACCACATCATCAATACGATTCAAAAATTCAGGAGAGAACGTACGCTTCAATGCTTTTTCTATCACCGCTTTGCTGTTCTCATCTGCGTTCTGTACACGTGTGGCTGTTGCAAAACCAACACCATCGCCAAACTCTTTTAACTGGCGTACACCAATATTAGAGGTCATGATGATCATGGTATTTTTAAAATCTACTTTTCTACCCAACCCATCGGTTAACTGTCCATCATCCAATACCTGTAAGAGAATATTGTAAATGTCCGGGTGGGCCTTTTCAATTTCATCCAACAGAATCACACAATACGGTTTGCGACGAACTTTTTCAGTTAGCTGTCCACCTTCTTCATAACCCACATAACCGGGAGGTGCACCAATCAAACGGCTCACGGTAAATTTCTCCATGTATTCACTCATATCAATTCTGATCAAAGAATCTTCTGAGTCGAACATATACCTCGCCAATGCACGAGCCAATTCTGTTTTACCAACACCTGTAGGGCCTAAGAATATGAAAGTACCAATAGGTTTTTTAGGATCTTTTAATCCAACACGGTTACGTTGAATCGCTTTCACCACTTTCTGAATGGCTTCATCCTGTCCTACTACCATGTCTTTCATATCATCACCCATTCTGCGCAGCTTCTCTGTTTCGGCCTGTACCATTCGCTTCACAGGTATACCCGTCATCATGCTCACTACCTCTGCAATATTCTCTTCGGTAATGGGGTAACGTTTGTGTTTACTTTCTTCTTCCCACTGGTTCTTGGCTTTCTCCAATTCTTCGCCCAAACGTTTTTCCGTATCACGCAATGAAGCAGCTTCTTCAAAACGCTGGCTCTTCACCACTTTATTTTTTTCGTTCTTTACGTCTTCTATTTTCTTCTCCAGTTCTACAATGTCTTGTGGTACATTGATATTTTTCAAGTGAACGCGCGCACCCACTTCATCCAATACATCAATGGCTTTATCGGGCAATAACCGGTCGGTCATATAGCGGTCGCTCAATTTTACACAGGCATCAATGGCATCATCACCATAGGTAACGTTGTGAAAATCTTCGTATTTGGATTTGATATTATTTAGTATCAGTATGGTTTCTTCCACACTTGGTGGCTCAATCAATACTTTTTGGAAACGACGATCCAATGCACCGTCTTTCTCAATGTACATACGATACTCATCTAATGTTGACGCACCAATACATTGCAGTTCTCCCCGGGCCAATGCCGGTTTAAATATATTCGATGCATCCAGTGAACCACTCGCACCACCGGCACCTACAATGGTATGTATTTCATCGATGAACAAAATCACATCACGATTTTTTTCCAGTTCATTCATGATGGCTTTCATCCTTTCTTCAAACTGTCCGCGGTATTTGGTACCGGCAACCAATGCTGCCAGATCAAGAGAGATCACGCGTTTATCAAACAATACACGGCTTACTTTTCTCTGTACAATACGAAGCGCAAGACCCTCTACAATAGCGGTTTTACCCACACCCGGTTCTCCAATTAAAATGGGGTTGTTCTTTTTACGCCGACTAAGTATCTGGCTTACTCTTTCAATTTCTGCTTCACGTCCTACAATCGGATCCAGTGTACCTGACTCAGCGAGTTTGGTAATGTCGCGACCGAAATTATCGAGCACCGGCGTTTTGCTTTTAGCAGCACCTGCCTGTTTACCTGCTCGTTGCTGCTGGTATCCGGCTCCACGCTTTTCTTCATCAAACTCATCATTCTCATCATCAGAAAATTCGCTGCGCGGAGGTGGTGGATTGGTGGTGCCTACCATACCCAGTTCGTTGCGGAACAGGTCGTAGTCTACATCAAACTGATTCAATATCTGCGTAGCAATATTTTCTTTGTTCTTTAAAATACTCAACATCAAATGCTCCGTTTCTACTAAGGGGCTCTTCAGTGCTTTCGCTTCCAGAACGGTTACGCGAATTACTTTTTCTGCCTGCTTGGTCAACGGTAAGCTGTTGATATTAGCAATATTTTTTCCTGTTTTGTCCTTAACGGCAAGCTCTACTTCTTTGCGTAATTCGTATAGGTCTACATTGAGTTGCTTTAATACCTTAATGGCCGTATTATCCCCATCGCGGATCAAACCCAACAACAAATGTTCTGTCCCTATAAAATCGTTACCCAACCGGAGCGCCTCTTCCCTGCTGAAGGAAATGATCTCTTTTACTTGTGCTGAAAAATTATTATCCATGGCCTAATTTGGATTTATACAATTATAACGAATATTTTTGAGTGAAGTTGTGTTGCAGTTATGCACACATTGTTAATCTAAGTAGAAAGCTGTGAGCGATGAGCCATGAGCTGCGAGCAAGAAAAAATTTCCTTTGCTCGCAGCTGATAGCTCACAGCTCATAGCTTAAAAAATCAGCTTAACCTACATTTATGGAAGTCAAAATTGATACCAAGGAGAAATTTACTGTTGTAACGCCGATTTTGCCTGAACTCTCTGCCAATATAGCAGCAAACCTGGCTAAAACCTGTACTGGGCAACTGCAAAAAGAGGTAAAAAATGTGGTCCTGCATATGGCTAACGTAACTACTGTGGATAAAGATGCCGCAGTAACGCTTTATAATCTTCAACAAAAGTTTTATGAATCCAATGCTTCTTTTGTAATCTGTTGTTTGCAACCAATAGTGGAAGACTCATTCGATAAACTGGAATTGTTAGAGCTCCTTAACATTACACCTACGGAAAGTGAGGCTTGGGATATTGTTCAGATGGAAGAAATTGAAAGAGAATTACTGGATGGAATGGATATGGAATTTGGCACGAACGCATAGTTATGATGAACCCTTCCAAAGACTATTACCATATATTAGGCATTACGCGTTCGGCAGAACCGAAAGATATCAGAAAAGCATTTCGTAAGCTGGCGATGCAATACCATCCGGATAAACTGGAGGCTCTCTCGGCAAGCGTTTCCAAAGATACCTTTCTGGAAATACAGGAAGCTTACCAGGTGTTGATTGACCCGAAAAATAAAGCTGCCTATGACTACGCGAGGTATTTACAGAATCCTATGCGTAAGCAGGAACCGCAGATACATTCCATCGAAGATATTGTAGCATTCAGTAAAAAAATACGCGTATCTGTTACCAATAGTGATCCTTTCAGAACAGACAGGGATATTCTTTTTTTTGAAATCTCATCTTTTTTATCAGACCGAAACATAGCTATACTTAAAACAGAATCGAACGAATCTATCAATTATTCTATCGTACAAAATATTCTCAGTGCTGCCGAACTACTTCCGCTATTCATGGCAGAACAAATCATAACCCGACTGGAATTTTTTTTCGGCCATCAGCCCGAAATACAAAAAAACATTCGCATTTTCCAAACAGAAAGCAAACGACGAAATTATTGGAACCGATATAAAGTGGTAATTGCTGCAGCTGTTGCCATTTTATTTTGCTTATCCCTGTATCTATCTGGCAGGCAATAAAAGAGCCGTCAATTGTGTTTGACGGCTCTGTATTTTTTTCCTAAAAAATGGTTTCTTTATTGATGCAGGAAAGAAGCAAGAGTTCTTGCCTTGGTACCCGAAGTAAGATCTGCATTTCCTCTGTATACCACAGTATACGCACGCTGGTTACCATAGGATACTGTATTAGAAATAGCCAGGTTCTGTAAAGTTCCTGCTCTTCTAACATAAAACGTATCGCTTACCTGTGAATTGTAAGGGAAAGAAGTAAAATTCACAATTTGTCCTGGTGCAATGTTGTTGTATATATTGGCGTTTCTTCTTGCTGAGAAAATATCAATATTTTTTCCAACTGTATCATTCAACACGGCATGCACAAAGCGAATACTGTAATTACCATTACTTGGTTTGTTGTATACGTCCTGCAAAAATACTTTTGAGGAATCTCTGGCAGATTTAATGTTGTCTGTCATGATAATGGAATAGTACTGACCGCCGGTAATTACTTTCGAAAAAGTAGTTAATGCAATAGAATCAGGATTCACTACACCTGCCACAGATAATCTAACATTCACCAATCCGGGCTGAACGGCAATGTATCCAAAGTTGGTACCCGATGCGGGAAAAAGACCTGCATAGGTAATCAACCCACTATTCACTTTTGCATTGTTTACAAACACATTGATCGAATCCGGCGCATTAAACACAGTTCTGAAAAAAGGTGATGCATGAATTACTCTTACAAAAGCACTGCCTTCTACATTGGTGTATTCCGCCTTGATATTGCTTTCTTTTTTACAGGCGCTAAATACCATCATTCCGCCTGTAAGTAGTATTATATAAGATAGAATCTTTTTCATCTTTTCGTTTTTTAGTGTGATTACTTAGAAGAGAACCAACCTTCTTTGGTGTGATAATCATTTTTATCTGCACCAATACGGATCAGCTCATTCAAATTCCAAACATACTCAGAATTCAATCTTGGTCTTACCCTGTAAACAGGTCGGCCGCCATTGTTTACATACAGGTTAATACCCGTAGGAATTGCAAAATCAGCATACACCTGTTTGGTGGTAACCGGATCAAGATCTGTGTAATGGAACCTTCTCATATCCACCCATGTTTCCAGAATACCATGTCCCCAGAGAGAAATGTATTTCTGCATCATGATATTGGTTAAGCTGATGGTTGCAGGCACTACTATTGGGTCGGCAAGATAAGCAGCTTTGCTGGCAGGTGTAATCTGGTTGGCTGTTGCAATACCTGCATTGTACAGGCTGCTCAGCATATCAAAGTTCAGACTGATGCCCTGGATATATGCCGCTTTAGCAGTTGCCTGATCACCTTTACGAAGTGCTGCTTCTGCTTTGATGAACTGAATTTCGCTTGCAGTCATAATAGGTGACTCAGCATAGTTTTTGAAAATGTACGTACACAAATTATCATCCGGTGTTGTTCCGGTGGTAGCACTGGTTCCGTAAAAGCTATTGGGCCTGTCTGCCGTATTTACAATAGCAGTAACCCCTCTATTGGGCTGCACACCCACAAAATTTCCGTTGGGGTTAGTTTTCAGGAAATACCATCTTCTTGGATCTAATACCGTAGGCAACGCTGAGTTTCCTCCTGTTAATAGTTTAACAGAATATTCAGCCTGACGAAAAGCAGCAATACCGTTGTTACTAAAAGGGCCATTGTAATTGGCACTGCGGTTGTTTCCGGTATTTACATATTTTAAGCTGGCATTATCGGCATTGCTGTTCATGGCAAGATTGGCATAATAAATAGCAGAGTCTGCTTTATAGGTGCTCTTATTGCTTAGGTGATTATGCCATCTGGCCAATACACCATACACAAACTTTTTCCATTTGTTTACATCGCCATTGTATAAATAGGCATCGCCAAGAGCAAGATTGGCCTGACTAACCCCATCTCCTGTTTTATTCAGATTCTCAAGTGCCGTAAAACAAAGAGACCTTGTGTACTCGTATACTTCCGGCTCTGTATCGTATTTAAAAGTAAGCTGACTGGTGTTGAATGCTTCCTTCAAAATGATCTCTCCATAATAATCGCTCATGGTTAACCAGCTCCAAGCAAAAATGGCCTGACCCACACCTACATAATCCCATTTCTTTTCTTCGGCTGCCCATTTGATCATGTTGTTCAGGTTCTGACCAAAATCGTAATAATGCACACGCCACATTGAGGTAGCATTATCGGTTTGTGCGCCACCCATCTGATCATAGATATCACCAGAACTGGCACTGGCCCAGTTCTGCACATAACGGCCTATGAATCGCATGTCATTAGCGGTACCATGGTATGCGGTATTACCTACCATACTGGCAACAATACCGGGCAGTAGCTGCTCAACCGGAACCTTAACATCGGCATTAGGGTTGGCATAAGCTTCATCGATTTTTTTACTGCAGGATGCAAATATTGCGATCGCAGTAAAAAGCATCATTATTTTTAAGAATGTATGTTTCATATTTTTTACTTTATTAGTTAGCAACTTGATAAGATGGACAGATTTAGAAATTAGCACGCAATCCAACGTTTACACTGATCGGCGTTGCAATGTTTCCATAATCAAATCCAAATCCACCCACACCTCTTGTTCCGGATGTATTTCCGCTAACAGCAGGATCGGCACCCAGGTAATTGGTGAATAATATCAAATCGTTTCCTGTAGCAAAGAAGCCCAGTGATTTCAGGAAGCTGTATTTTTTAATCATTCTGGCAGGCAACGTATAGTTGATGGTCAGATCGCGTAAGCGCATCCAGTTTACATTTTTCTGAATAAATTCTTCTTCAGGCATCCTGCTCTGGTAATACGCCTGGTTATCGTAAGGAACCACAACAATGGTATTTTTGGTTGGCGTAGCACTGTTCTGTAATCCATCATTCAATACACCTGCTACTACACGCGGTGTTTTCCGATCATCGGTAAGTGAGCTCTTACCCCTTAATGTCAGGAACATATTGGTTCCGTTAAACACATCGCCACCCACTTTCAAATCCCAAAGCATACTAAGGGTCCAGTTTTTGTAACGGAAATTATTGTTGATACCTAATGTGTAGTTAGGATTTCTGTCTCCGCGAACTTTAAAATTCGGGTCAACCAACGGTAACCCATTGGCCGGATCAATCAGGATATCTCCATTATTATTTCTCTGGTATCCAAAAGCAGTAATGCTGGTACTCGGTCCACCTCTTACCAATCCACCTCTTGCATTACCATATAACCAGGTATCTGAAATATAAAATTCCGGAACGTTATCAGGTAATGTCAATACTTCATTTCTCATCCTGTTGAAATTCAGTCTTACATTCCATGAGAAGTCTTTGGTTTGTATAGGCGTTCCATCCAGGCTGATCTCGATACCGGTATTACGGGTAGATCCTACGTTCAAGGTATTCAACACATAACCGGTAGCATAACTGGCACGGAAGTTCTCAGCAATCTGTTTTTCATTCGTTGTATTATAATAGGTGAAATCAAGATTGATCTTACCATTGAAAAATTTCACCTCTGCACCCAGCTCATAGGTTTTCTGACGCTCGGGTTCGAGGAAGAAATTGTTGTTGTTGAATGCGTAGGAGAACCCACCACCGGAAGACTGTACAAAATTAAACACAGACTGGTTGGCATATGGTGAACTTGACCTGGCAGTTTGCGCTAAGGACCCTCTGAATTTTAAATAGCTTACTACATTTCCTTTCTTGATAAAAGGTAAGATATCAGACATGATCAAACTCATGCTTCCCGCAGGATAGTTATAATTTCTGAAATCCTTAGGAAAGATAGAGGAGTTCTCAAACCTGTGTGAGTAAGAGAGGAACGCAAGGTTTTTATAGTTCACAGATACTTCACCAAAATAAGCGGCCTGTCTGCTCAAACTATAATTGTAACCACCTGTACGTTGTGCATTACTTAAACGGGTTCTTCCTGCTGGAGCTGTGTTGTTACTGTCGCGGCCAAAAGCATAACCTCCTTTCAGGAAAGAACCTGAAACAGCGTACTGCTCTGTTTTATAATCCTGCCACATATTTCCCACCAATACCCTTCCTGAAAATTTACCAATGGTTTTTTTAGCAGTAACGGTAATGGTATGGTTATAACCATAATAATTACGGTAATAATTATCCTGAGAACCCCTTGTTGATAGTACCAGTGAAGAAGCGGTATCTAGCAAAGAAAAACCTGTTGAACGGTACGTATCATATCCAAACCTTCCGGCAACAGATAACCAGGGTGCTGGGTTAATATTGATTCCCATGGTAGCAATTACCCGGTCAGTTGCATCGCTGCTTCTGTTGAACACCGAATTGAATACCGGATTATCAAATTCATTATTACCAAACTTTATTTTCTGAGCATTTTCATCAACATAATTTCGAACATCATTATCAATAGGCCATAACATCAGGTTCAACATATAAGAACCTGCACCACGTAACGGTTTATCGTTGGTGCTTCTGATATAAGAAAGGGATGGAGAGATATCTACATACTTACCAATTTTGGTAGTATTGGCTAAGCGGAAATTGTATTTGGTAAAGTTGTTATTGGGTACCACACCTTTTTGATCAAATGCAGAACCCGATAAACGCCAGCTTACATTTTTCTTTCCATACTCCATACTAATATTGTGGGTTTGCGCAAATCCTGTTTGGAAAAAGTTTTGAACGTTATCATACGCTCTCACATCACTTCCGTAAGCTGGACCGAAATAAGTAAACAATGTATTATCTCCTACACCATTATTACCCTGACTATATTTAGTAGAATAACTAGGGAAACGATTCAATACCTGCCAGCGAAAACTGTTATCATATGCTACAGAAACCTTACCATCCGATTTTGATTTTTTAGAGGTAATCACAATCGCACCAGAACTGGCCTGGCTACCATAGAGGGCTGTTGCTTCTGGTCCTTTAAGAACGGTAACAGATTCAATATCATTAGGGTTGATATCTGCAATACGATTGGTATAGTCATTGGTTCTGTTAGGCTTATCAGAAGCCAAACCTAATTGAGAACCACCATTACTGGTTTCGTTCACGGTTTGGTTATCTACAATGATACCATCTATTACAAACAAAGGCTGGTTGCTTAATGCCATCGAATTAAAACCGCGCAATACAATGGTAGAAGAAGCGCCTGCCTGACCACCGGTTGGTGTAATAGATACACCGGCTACACGACCCTGCAAACTGTTTACAAAGTTTTCGCGCTGGCTTTCGGCAATTTCTTTACCGGTTACTTTTTGAACAGAATAGCCCAGTTCGCGGGGTTTTCTTTTGATGTCCATGGCAACCACCACTTCTTCCAGTTCAGAAACTTCCGACTTAAGCGAAACATCTACTCTTGCTCCGGTAACGGCAACTCTTTTGTTTTCAAAACCAACAGAGCTGATCAACAGCGTTTGGCCATTATTGGCTTTGATGGTAAAAACACCTCTGTCGTTGGTTTGCGCAACAGTAGAAGTACCCACTACGCGAATAGTAACACCAGACAATGGTATTTTTTTATCGGCATCCAGAATAGTTCCGGTTACCGTTTGCGCTTGCCCGAAAGCAGGCAGGGAGAAAATGAAAAGTAGTATACCTACCACTTTCATCATAGATGCGATTTTTCTCATAACGAGTTTTTTGGTTTCTTTTTTCATTAAGTAGCGTTCAGAAAAGGCTCAATGCTGATCCTGATTCTGAATGACAGTATAACCCTGCAAAACATTGCACCATTTAACAATTTTTTTTACGCAAAAAGCTGCAAAGGGAAGGTGTTTGTCAGGGGATACGGTAAGACAATGTTAAAAATTAGCCATGACAATACCCAATATATTTAATAACATTTTGGGATAACCTGCTGAGTAGGCAGATTTTACCGTTCAAACCTGCAAAAAGCTGCATATAACCCTTCTGAAAAAGCATTAGAGGATTGTGATCCCTTTTTGGCGGTAGGCTTCGAGTATGGGGTTTTCGGGTTCTAGTTCTGTGATTAACATGTCAATTTCTTCGGGCCGGCATACCTGTAAACGCTGTATGGTATTGAGTTTTTCAGAAATAGCGAGCGAAATGGTTCTGTTGGCACATTTGATCATGGCCTTTTTTACCTCAATAATTTCCCATTCCAGGTCAGTAATACCAAAATTGGCATCGATACTATTGGTTCCCAGAAAACAAAGATCCGCCTTGATCTGGCTCAAACGCTGAATCACTTCCGCCCCTACCGACATCTGGGCATTTTTAAGCAGCTTATTCCCGATAAAAATTACCTCGCTGGTAGGATGTTCCAATAATTCCAGTGCAATGGGTACACTAACGGTGATAAAAGTAGCATTCAGATCGCGTGGTAATGATTTTACCAACTCGCGGATGGTGGTACCACCTGAAAGCAAAACCATCATACCATCCTGTATCAGTTGAATGGCTTTATAGGCAATGCTTTTCTTTTCGGGTAAGGAGTAAATGGTAGGACTTTCCAGTGTAAAATGGA
This sequence comes from Chitinophaga pinensis, assembly GCA_943372845.1. Classification (GTDB taxonomy): domain Bacteria; phylum Bacteroidota; class Bacteroidia; order Chitinophagales; family Chitinophagaceae; genus Sediminibacterium; species Sediminibacterium pinensis_K. Next base: position 427,255 of record CALSAD010000001.1, read on the forward strand.
AAGATTTGGATAGTGCGCCGCCGTGTACTTTAATCAGTTTATCTTCTTCGGCCAGTTCCTGCAGATCGCGGCGCACGGTATCTTCAGATACATCTAACTGCGCACTCAAATCAGATGACAATACCTTATTATGCACATTGATCTGCTGAATGATATATGCCTGGCGTTCTTTTTTTAGCATAGATAAATTTAGGAGTTTTTATGTTATCAGCCTTTAGCTGATAGCGATACCCCCCTAGCTTTTTATTGTATCATTATGTGGCATACGTTACCTTCGTGAACCTAATAAATATTTGCTAATGGCTAACCGCTAATAGTCAACAGCTAAAAATGATCTCTCCCAATACGATACAACAAATCACCAGCCGTATCGACATCATTGATGTAGTGGGCGAATTTGTGAAACTGAAAAAACGGGGTACCAATTACCTGGGGGTTTGTCCTTTTCATAATGAGAAGAGCCCTTCGTTTACCGTTTCTCCTGCCAAAGAAATTTATAAATGTTTCGGTTGTGGCAAAAGTGGTAATACCATCACTTTTTTGATGGAGCATGAGAAGTATAATTATGTAGAGGCATTGCGCTGGCTGGCGGCGAGGTATAATATCGAAGTTGAGGAAACCGAAACCAGTCCCGAACAAAAGCAACTGGTACAAACCGCGGACAGTTTATACATCATCAATAATTTTGCAAAACAGTTTTTCACCAACAGTTTATTGAATACAGATGATGGAAAAGCCATCGCCCTCTCCTATCTGCAGGAAAGAGGTTTTCGCCAGGAGATCATCGAAAAATTTCAGATCGGGTATAATCCTGATGCACGGGATGGTTTAACAAAAGCCTTGCTAGGCAATCAATTCAACAAAGAATTACTTCCCAAAACCGGATTGGTTTCTTTACGCAATGGTGAGGAACTGGTAGATAATTACCGAGGCCGCATCATCTTCCCTATTCATAACAATACCGGTAAGGTAATTGGTTTTGGTGCCAGGGTAATTGGCAAAAGTGATCGGGGACCCAAATACATCAATACCCCGGAAAACGAAATATACAGTAAGAGCAAAGTGTTGTACGGCTCTTATTTTGCAAGAACCGCTATTGACAAAGCAGATGAATGTTTATTGGTAGAAGGCTATACCGATGTGGTAAGTCTGCACCAGGCAGGCATTGAAAACGTAGTGGCCAGCGGTGGAACTTCGTTAACGGTAGACCAGTTACGCATTATAAAAAAATACACCAACAACCTCACCATTATTTATGATGGCGATAGTGCGGGTGTAAAAGCGGCTTTGCGTGGACTGGATATGGCACTGGAAGAAAGCCTGAATGTTCGGCTGGTATTGATACCGGATAATGAAGACCCCGATAGTTATGTAAACAAAGTAGGCACCAAAGCCTTCAATGAATTTGTAGCCGCTTCAAAAAAAGACTTCATCATTTTTCAGCTGGAAGTGATGTTGCAGGAAGCCGGCGCAGATGTAAACAGAAAAAGTACCGTAGTAAACCAGATTGCAGAAACCTTAAGCAAAATTAATAAGGCAGAAGATTTTACCAAGCAACAGGATTATATACGTCAATGCGCACACCTGTTGCGGATTGATGAAATGGGACTAACCAACCTGGTAAATAAATACAAGCGGGATAAGATTTCGAAGGATGAAAAAAAGATGTCGGTTGAGGAAGCCACTTACTTACAGGAGCAGGCAGCGCAGCAACCGGAAGATGTATTGGATAATGCGCAGTTTCTGTTTAACCAGGACGAAGCGCATGAAAGAAATATCCTTCGGGTATTGTTAGAGTATGGATTGAAAACATGGGATGACAACCGAACCATGGCTGATTATATTTTTGAAGAACTGGAACAATTTCATTTTGATAATCCCGAGCTGGAGAAACTGTTTGAAGAATATAAAAACTGGTATGCAAAAGGATTGGAACCGACTACCAAAACCATGCTGTATCACGAAAATGAAGCACTCAGAAATTTAGTGGTAAGCATTAGTGTAAACCCATTTGAACTTAGTCAGAAATGGGATGAGGTAATGGAAACCATGAACATTGTAAACCGCGATACCAGCCAGCAGGATGTGCAGATGAGTGTTAACTATTACAAGCTTCGCAAGGTGAAAAAAATGATCGAAGAAAACCAGCGCGATATAGAGAAAGCCTCTTACGAAGATTTCAAACTTCTGCACGAAGTACACAAACACCTGAAGGAAGTGGAGAAAGATCTAACCAAGCAACTAGGGACGGTGATTATTAAATAATTCCCCCGTCATTTCGACGAGGAACGAGGAGAAATCTCATGACGATTTCACAAAATAAACTCACATCGTTCATTTTAGAATGCAGTAGTGCATTCATGAGATTTCTCATTCCGCTGCGCTGCGTTCGAAATGACGGTGCTTTTTGATCCCCCCGCGTCATTTCGACGAGGAACAAGGAGAAATCTCACCACAATTACACATAACATTCTTCCTCCCTACATTCAAATAAAAACAGCAACACATTCAAGAGATTTCTCACTCCGCTACGCTGCGTTCGAAATGACGGTGCTTTTTTACAATGCCAATATCATATCACTATAACTATGATGAATCAGATCTGATTCGGCTACTTCAAATGCTTTCATGTAAAAATCGCATTGTGCTTTCAGGTCATCAATGGTTTTAGAAGCATCAGCCAGATTGCCGGCTTCTATTTCTACAAATGATCCGAGGCCGGGTACATTGTCCAAATGAAATTTTACATTATTGATGTAAAAGATCTTGCGGTATTTATCTACCACCACTTTTACACCCAATGCTTTTTCCAACACAGCTTCTGTGGCAACACCATCACTGATTTTACTCAGTGAAAAATCTGATTGTTTAGGGCCTTCCTGATCGGGGCGGTTATAGAAGATCAAACTGTTTTCAATATTACCCTGCCTGAGTTTCAATCGTCCTGCCGGCACATGGAAATAAGTATCTTTCTGGTGATCCAGCCCAACAAAATGGGCACCGTTCGAAAGCAAAAATGCTTCCACTTTTTCAGGGTGAAAGCATTTTGCTTTGATTTCGATATTAATATGATTCATTATTTTTCAGAAGGATTTTTTTTGCCCGCTAGTAATTTTTCCAAAGCGGTTTCTAATCTTCGTTTACGGGTTTCTTCTTTTTTAGCCCCTTCAATCCAGCTTACATATTCTTTCTGGTTGGTAAAGGAAAGTGAGCTGAAAAATTCATGCGCCTCTTTGTGTTTGGTAAATAATTTACCCAGTTCTACCGGTGGCACCACCAGTCTTTTTTCAAAGTCCACCCCATTCTGCTCACTGCTTTTCATTTCAGAAAAAGCTCGGGTACGGTTGGGTATTTTATCCAGTTTTTTAAACCGCATAGCACTCCACACATGATCCAAAGCCACCTGTCGCACCGATTCGTATTCATTTTTGGTTAAATATTCCCAACTGCAATCACGGTTCAAATCGCTCACAATTTTACTGGCGGTTTTAGGATAGGCAACCCAAAGTTTGGTATCCTCATGCAAGGCAGGAAATACTTCTTTTAATACATTGTTCAACTGGTTCTGGCTAAGGGCAAAAACAAGCGCAAAATCCACTTTTTTGCTTTTCAACAGCGGCGTTACGTTTTTGGCGTAGGTAAGCTTGGCAAACTGTTTTTCAATGCCGGATGGCAATCCCTGAATTAACAGGTTCTTTTCATCCTTTAACTGTAACTTTTCAAGTATTGTCGGGTTTGACATGCCTAAAAGAGGATTTAGGTGGAGAAATAAAGTGTGCAAAGTTAAAAAAATGTTACCAGAATCGGTAATGAAAACGGGCCTATTTTGCGTTTGTGCCGTTAAAATACCCCGAAAACAGGGCTTTGGGAGGTGTTTATATCAATTTTTATTAATAGGAGTGTAATAATCCTTTTCAATTTGGTCTATAATTTCTTTAAGGTGGGCTAACCTTTTTTCCTCAACGGGATGGGTACTCAGTAATTCTGGTTGCCTTCCGGTTCCCCTTAATTTATCCATCCGCTGCCAGAAAACAATGGCATCTCCGGGATGATAGCCTGCCAAGGCGCAAAAAATGCTGCCCAATGCATCTGCTTCCATTTCATCTGCAACAGAAAATCCGCGAATTACCCCAAAATAGTCACCGTTACCATAAGCCATCCGGTAAAAATCTTTGGTTTCTTTGGGATTGGCCGCCAAAGCTGTTTTGAGATCTTTGATCTGAAGAAATTCTTTCAGGTATTGTTTCATTCTGGCATCACCATGTTGCAAAAAAATATGTGCTATTTCATGAGAGATCACCACGGCAAGCGAACCATCACTCTGTGTAACTGGAAGTAAAGCTGAATACACCGCAATCTTACCCCCGGGTAAGCACCAGGCATCCACTTTACTGTTCTGAAAAAAATTGATTTCCCATGCAAAGCCGGTTAATTCCTTTGTGGCTTTTTGTTTGGTGTAATAACGGGTAACAGCAGCAATTACCCGGTTACTGATGCGTTTAACTGTTTCTGCATCTGGGTTAACTGCTTCTGTTAATAGTGTATGTTCTGTTATAAACTGACGGTAGATATCTGCGGCAAGAGTAATTACCAATCCATTTTTGTCAGATTGAAAAGAGGGTGTTGGAGAGAGAGGCATAAAAGACATAATCATTCCAATAAATATTGGAATGATTAGTTTGTACAAAAAGCAGTTTCTCTTCGGCATTAGAACCGAATTTACCCATTTTCACAAAAATTGTTCTGAAAAATTATTGTGGACGATAGTATTGAAGTGCTTCTGGAAGTGCTTCTTTAATTTTCTGAATCCGCTGCTCATCACTGGGGTGATCGCTCATAAACACAGGTGTTTGCTGGCCATTTCCCTGGGCTGCCATTCTGGTCCAGAACTCAACAGCCACATTGGGATTATATCCTGCGGCAGCGGCAAAAATCAACCCAAACCGATCGGCCTCCAGCTCCTGCTTACGTGAATTGGGAAGTAACGCACCATATTCTGCACCCAAGCCATAAGCCTGGTTAAAAATATTCACAGCATTGGCATTGGCTCCAAGCGCTGCACCGCCTAATGCACCCAATCCCTGGGCAGCCATTTGCTGGCTCATTCTTTCTTTACCATGTCCCAATACTGCGTGTGCTATTTCATGCCCCATCACTACGGCCAATGCAGCTTCTGTTTGGGTAACCGCTAACAGGCCTGAATAACAAACCACTTTACCACCCGGCATACACCATGCGTTGATCTCTTTACTATCAATCAGGTTAAACTCCCAGGCATAACCATCCAGCGCATTGGCCAACCCTTTTTGTGTATAGTAATTTTTTAAGGCAACAGCAACCCGGTTTCCAACTCTCTTTACCATATCGGCATCTCTATTACCTGCCGGCACAACTTTATTTGCTTTAAGAAAGGTCTGGTATTGTGTTAGCGCCATGGTTTGAAGGTCTGCATCTGAAACAAGGCTTAACTGGTTTCTTCCGGAAATGGAATTGGTAACGCAGGAAGCGTAAAACATACAGGAGACGGCAACTATAAAAACGATTTTTTTCATGACTGGGTTTTAGACAAATAAGATAGCAAATGTAATACCAGATCCTCTTTGGATAGTTACAGGGAAATAGCAAGAAGTTACATCATTCCATGAAAATGTAAGTAGAAAACTGGGGCAATACAACTAGGAAAGATGGAGTAAACCTACGATGGCTAATTTTGGCGGCGTTGCTTACGCTTATCCCTGTGTTTCAGGATGGGAATTTTGCTTTCATTTCCCTTTAGGATACGCCCAATGTTTTTTTGGTGGGTAAGTACCACCATCAATGCCACCATTACCGCAAAAATGCGATACAGCGGCTCTTTTTCATTAAAAATGAACAGGATGAATACCATAAAGGCAACACCCGCAAGTATAGAACTTAACGATACAAAACGGGTAAGATAGAGTACCAACAGGAAAACGCCAATACAGCAAACAGCAACCAAAGGCTGAATGGCAACTGCCATACCCAATAAAGTAGCTACCCCTTTTCCACCTTTAAAACCGGCCCAGACAGGAAAAATATGACCTACAACTGCGGCCAATCCCAACCCAATCATCAGGTTGGTACGGTGTAATTCATTACTCAAATAATCAGGTAGGAAGATGTACAAAGAAGTGGCAATAACACCTTTTAATATGTCGGCCAGCATAACAATGGTACCCCATTTAGAGCCCAGCACACGAAACGTGTTGGTGGCGCCGGCATTGCCGCTACCATAATCACGTATATCAATTCCAAATTGGGACTTGCTTATCCAAACGGCTGTTGGTACAGATCCGATACAATAAGCGAGAGCAATGAGCAACAATTCGTTCATTGGGGGTGGTTGAAGTTTGGGGGTACAAAGATAACAAAAATGAAGATAATGATTAATTAACTATCAAATTTCATCTGCTATGCTAAAAAACCATAAAGCTATCCAGCCATTTCGCTCCAGGGTTGTATGGTATTGAAGTCCTAAACCGGTACAAACAGATCTGATATCCGCTTCATCTTCCTTCAAAAGGCCACTAAGCAGTAACTGACCTCCGGAAACCAACCCTTTAGCAATTTCTGTAATATTATCGAGGATAATATTCCGGTTGATATTGGCAAGTATAATATTATATTGCTTATCAGAAATAAATGATTCAACTTTTTGTATATCAATATATTTACAATGATTGATTGATATATTTTCTGAAGCATTTTCAATACACCAGTCATCATTATCCACTGCCAAAAGGCTTGTTGCACCCAGTTGCTCGGCCAGAATAGCCAGGATTCCGGTACCTGTACCAAAGTCGAACACCGACTTATCTTTGAAATCCAGTTCCTGCATCAGCTTCATTACCATATAGGTGGTGGCATGGTGCCCCGTTCCGAAGCTCATTTTAGGCGTGATCACTATTTCATGAGCTACATTCGTAAAAGGCGGATGAAAAGAAGCGCGGATACCCACAAAATCATCTACCTGTACCGGCTCAAAATTAGACTCCCATACCTTATTCCAATTTTGTTTCTTAATGATTGATTTTAAATAATTTAATTCATATTTATTCAAAATTGAATTTAATTCAATTTCGTTACATCTCTCTTCATCTATATAGGCTTTCAGTTCCTGAGCTGATTCTTCGAAACCCTCATACCCTATTTCAGACAGTTCGGCTATCAATACTTCCTGTATCACTTCAGCGGCTGGTATGGTTATCTCGCAGTAATTCGTCGTTTGCATAACGGTAGTTGGTTAAATGAAGAATGGCCCGTTTTCACGAGCCATTCAGTTGTTATTTTATGCATTGTCTGCACCTTCTTCCCTTGGCTTGGCCTCGGGTTTCGGCATCAATGCTTTACGGCTTAATTTGAATTTTCCGGTTTTAGGATCCAATCCTACCAGTTTCACTTTTACCATATCGCCTTCTTTAAACAGGCCATCCATGGTTTCCAGTCGCTTCCAGCTGATTTCGCTAATGTGCAGTAATCCTTGTTTGCCAGGCATGAATTCAACAAAAGCGCCGAATTCTTTAATGCCCTTAACCGGACCCTCATACACATCACCTACTTCTGGTGTGGCAGTAATGCCCTTGATCCAGGTTACGGCCTTATCCAGGCTTTCTTTAGAAGCTGAGAAGATGCTTACTTCACCGGTATTGCCTACTTCCTCAATATTAACGGTAGCACCAGTTTCGCGCTGTATTTCCTGTATTACTTTACCACCTGGTCCGATTACCGCACCGATGAATTCTTTGTCGATGATCAATTTAACCATACGAGGCGCATGTGGCTTCACTTCCGGACGTGGGGCAGGCATACATTCGTACATGGCATCCAGTATGTGTAAACGACCTGCTCTTGCCTGTTCCAATGCTTCCATCATTACTTCCATGCTCAGGCCATCTACTTTGATGTCCATCTGCACGCCACAGATACCATCGCGGGTACCGGTAACTTTAAAGTCCATATCTCCCAAATGATCTTCATCACCCAGAATATCGGTAAGGATTGCATATTTGCCATCTGCTCTGGTAATCAATCCCATTGCCACACCACTTACGTGCTTAGGGAAAGGCACACCCGCATCCATTAAAGCCAGTGAACCGGCACAAACGGTAGCCATAGAAGACGAACCATTGCTTTCCAGAATATCACTCACAATACGAACCGTGTAGGCATAGGTACTGGTATCCGGCATCATTTGCTTTAAACTGCGCATAGCCAGGTTACCATGACCCACTTCTCTACGACCCACACCGCGCATCATTTTCACTTCGCCGGTAGAGAATGGAGGGAAATTATAGTGTAATAAGAATTTGGTGTATTCTGATTTTGCAGCAGATTCTACCAGCAATTCATCTAATTTAGTTCCGAAGGTAACCGTTGTAAGTGATTGAGTTTCACCTCTTGTGAATAAAGCAGAGCCGTGCGGTGTTGGTAGGGGTTCTACTTCCATGGCAAGCGGGCGAACCTGATCCAGCTGACGTCCGTCGAGACGGATCCTGTCATCAATCATCATATTTCTAACCACTTCCCATTTCAGGTCTTCGTAGTATTTTTTAGCTAATTTTTTTTCCAGATCGGTAGCTTCTTCACCCAACATAGCTATTACTTCCTCTTTCAAAGCGCTGTAGGCTTCAGAACGTTCGTTCTTGGAAGAACCTTTTCTAGATATTTCATAAACCCTGTCTTTGGCAAAAGCATTCACTTTTTCCATCACAGCCTCATCTGAAGCAGGTTTTTTGTAATCTCTTTTGGTAGTAACCCCTTTCTTGGCTCTCAGATCAGCCTGGGCTTTGATCTGAACACGGATAGCATCGTGTGCCAGTTGTAAAGCTTTTACCAGATCTGCTTCAGCACATTCTTTGGCTTCCCCTTCTACCATCATCAGGTTCTTTTCTGTAGCGGCGATCAGGAATTCCAGATCAGAGGCTTTCAGTTCAGAACGGGTTGGGTTCACAATGAATTTTCCATCAACACGGGCAATTCTTACTTCACTTATAATTTCTTTAATAGGAATATCTGAAACAGCTAATGCAGCAGAAGCAGCCAAACAGGCCAATGAATCAGGCAATACTTCTGTATCGCTGGAAACAAGGCTGATCAATACCTGTACATCGCACAGGTAATCTTCGGGGAATAAGGGACGCAGCGCACGGTCTATCAAACGGCTGGTTAAAATCTCATAATCGTTCAAACGGGCTTCTCTTTTGAAGAAAGAACCCGGGATACGGCCTGCTGAAGCAAACTTTTCCTGGTAATCCACACTTAAAGGGAAAAAGTCTTGTCCATCTCTGGGTTCTTTATTGGCTACAACGGTAGCAAGAATAACACAGTTGCCCTGGCGAACCGTAACGGCGCCATCGGCCTGACGTGCTAGTTTTCCTGTTTCGATGAACACCTCACGGCCTCCACCCAAATCGAAACTAACACTGATTGGTTGTGATAACATAATCTGATTTTGTAATTCGGGGCAGTATAAACAACGGCACACACCGTTGAATCAGCATCCCTGGTAAGGAAATAGCGAAGCAAAAACAGGTATGAATAGAAATGACTATTCCCAACCGCTTAGAAAAGACCAGTTGGGAATAGCATTTGTCATACCCGACAATTATTTTCTCAAGCCTAATTTCTCGATCAAAGCACGGTAACCTTGGAGGTTATGCTTTTGCATGTAGGCCAATAAACGCTTACGTTTACCAACCATCATCATCAGACCACGCTGGGTGGAATGATCGTGTTTGTTAGCTTGTAAATGACTGGAAATGTGCGAAATACGTTCGGTCAACATGGCCACCTGGCCTTCAATTGAACCTGTGTTAGCGGCGCTGCCACCAAATTGAGCAAAAATGCTTGCTTTCTTCTCTGTTGTTAAATAAGGCATCTCAAAATGTTTAAAAAAGACTCCGGAATGGTTTTCTTCTGTTTTTTATCGGGTGCAAAAGTAGGACAAATAATGGTAATTAGAGAATTTTATGGAGAGTTTTTAGGTTACTAAATACAATTTCATTGCGAGATTTTGCAATTGGGAAATTGGGAAATATGCATACAAATCCAAAATCTCCCAATTCTCCAATTCCAAAATTTTCTTAACAGCCTATTTTGCTTAATGTTGTATCCAATCCTTTTAGCATGTTTGGTGTTACCATTTTAGGCAATAATTCTGCAATCCCGGCTTATGACAGGCACCCAACTGCACAGGTGGTGACGCTGAACGACCAGTTATTTCTGATAGATTGCGGCGAAGGTACCCAAATGCAGATTGCCAGGTACCGCATCCGGCGAAGTAAGATCCATCATATTTTCATCTCTCACCTGCATGGCGACCATTATTTTGGGTTGATCGGATTGATTACCAGTATGGGATTATTGGGGCGGGAACAGGAATTACACCTATATGCACCTGCGGCCTTGCAGGATATTATCACCCTGCAATTACAGGTGGCCGTGACCACACTCCCATTTCCCTTAATTTTTCACCCATTGGAAAAGGAAGGAACGATTGTGGATACTCCGAAATTTAAAGTGGACTGTTTTAGTACACAACACCGGATACCCTGTTGGGGATTCATCATCCATGAAAAAAGAAAGCCGCGTAAGATCAATAAAGAGAATGTGTTGAAATACGATATACCGGCCGCTTATTATGAGAAACTCAAGGACGGAATGGATTATGAGACTAAATTGGGAGAGATAGTTAAAAACGAATGGGTAACCATCCCCAATAAACCGGCACGCAGCTATGCATTTTGTGCCGATACCAGATTTGATGAAAGCCTGTGCGAAAAAACGAAGCAGGTAACCATACTTTATCATGAAGCAACCTATTTGAAAGACCTTACCGAAAGAGCAGAAGCCCGTTTTCATTCTACTGCTGAGCAGGCGGCCACCATTGCTTTAAAAGCCGGCGTAAAAAGGTTATTGATTGGCCACTTTAGCAGTAAATATGATAGCCTGGATGGTTTTTTAGCAGAAGCACAGGCCGTTTTTCCGGCAACAGAATTGGCTATTGAGGGGGTGACGTATAGGGTGTAGTTAGCAGTTAGAAGTTAGAAGTTAGAAGTTAGAAGTTGTGAACGGATGGCAGTTTTACCAAATTGTGTTTTGCCGCACTATTTCAAAAAAATCAGTAATTCATTAACCATACGTAAAATGAAGCGAACTCTTGTTGCCAGGTTTTTTCGTTGTGTTTGCCTAGCGGGTCTGTGATTTTTCGGATACTGTATCGTTGTTTTTTCTCAAGCAATGCGGCCATTTTTTCATTATTGGGTACCATATTAGCCGACTCCATTTTACCGGCATACATATAAAATCTTGGCATCTGTGTAGTAGTAAAATTTTCGGCATCAGTGAATATCTGCGGATCAATCCAGAACGAGGGAGAGAATACACCTGCTGCACCAAACACATTGGGATACATCAGCATGGCATAAAAACTAATCAACCCTCCCATACTGCTTCCGGCGATGAATGTATTTTCCACTCCTTTCTTTGTTCTGTATTTTGCATCAATAGCCGGCTTCAGGGTTTTCACAATAAATTCGAGGTACTCCTTCCCCTCTCCTTTACCTTCTTTGAGATTATCGTAAGGATTGTACTCTGTCATCCGTTGCTTACTATTATCAATCCCTACTACAATACATTCTTTCCCGGTTTTCTGCTGAAGTGTATCTAAACATTCATCTACCCCCCATTCGCCATAAGGAGCCGTTTGTTCGTTGAATAGATTCTGTCCATCCTGCATGTATAATACCGGGTATATTTTCCCGGAGGTAGCGTAGCCTTTGGGCAGATAAATCCAGATCCTTCTTTTCCGGTTCAGCTGTGGCATGGAGAAAGCCGTATCCATAATACGCACCTGCGGACTGGCCGTGTATTTTTTAGGTACTTCGGGATAATCATCTTTCCATCCTGCAATCATATACTCCTGCGATACATCGGCATTTATCTCCAGTACCCGATCATTGATATCTCTTCCATCGGCGGTGGTCTCAACTTTATCAAACGCACCTCGGGTAAATTTGAATGCGTACGTACCGGCAGCAATGTCTTTAATCACAATACTTTTACGTGTGCCACCAAAAGGTTTTAGTTTATAGTTTTCGTCCTTCGGATTCCAGTTGTTGAAATTACCTGAGAGATAAATGTCATCGTTTTTACGGGTGGCCACATCAGTTACGATGAGGCGAACGGAATATTGGGCAGAGGCTGCTAGGGTTATAAAAAAGCAAATGAGAAAGTTTATTTTCTTCATAGAATAAATGTACGTTTTTTCAGTTTTAGCTGATAGTAATATTAGTGATTGTGAGGACACCATCACTGGCAGACACCATCACTAGCGACACAATCACTGGCACACAAAAAAGCCGATCAATATACTTAACCGGCCTGTTACAATTACGTTAATGATACTAATCCAGTATTTCTACATCCTTTGGATACTTTGCTTTGTTGAACACAAAAATAGCATCGGTTACAGAAGCATTCAGGTTCAGGTTGGCTATTTTTACCTCAGTAATATTGTTACTCTTATCAAGAATTTTCGCTCGGGCAAAAGTGGTTTTGGCTTTATCTATAAAGAGATTTACCTTCTGAAAATTCTTACGGTTATCCAATGGTTTCATCTCAATTTCATAAAAAGCACCTTTAGAGGAAAGCAATTTGTAAGAAAAATCTTTGTCGTAGGCACCGCATAATAGTTTCTGTGGGCTCAAAGTCTGGCTACTTTCTGCAACCGAAGTTTTGGTAATGGTTTTCTCGCCATCAAACTGAAATACACTGGTACCATCACAGGTAATCTCCGTTTTTCCCTGTTTGATGAAATATTTTTCCCCTTTCATGGTCAATGAAATGGTTTTATTGCCATTGGACTTTCCTTTGCTGTTAAGAGAGCCCAATATACAGGTGGCTGATATACCTTTTGATGCTTTTACTTTGGCACCTACTGCATCCAGTACTTTTTTGGCAGCGGGATCATTCTGTGCAGTCGTTATTCCGGAAAAAATCAATAGAGAAAGCAAGCCAGCGTATAATTTCTTCATCAGTATCTTATTATATAGGGCGCAAATATAGGTTTTCGCCTTTTGTATGACTGGAACAGGACCATTAAGTTTAAAATTATCGGTTTTCAGTGGTTCTCAACCGGTTAAACCATCGAATCCAGAAATTCCTGCAGTTCCATATCTGTTTTGAATAGTACTTCTCTGGCTTTACTTCCCTGGTTGGGGCCTACAATTCCTGCGGCTTCCAGTTGATCCATCAACCTGCCGGCACGGTTGTAACCCAGTTTCATTCTGCGTTGAATAAGTGAAGTAGACCCCATCTGGCTTTGTACGATGAGTTTGGCAGCATCTTCAAATAAGGGATCCCTGTCACTGGCATCAAAATCCTTTCCTTCCATGTCTTTTTCATCCACATATTCCGGCAACAGAAATGCCTGCGGATACCCGCGCTGGTCGCCAATAAATTCGCAAACACTTTCCACTTCGGGTGTATCCACAAAAGCACATTGCAAACGGGTGATCTCACCATTATAACTTACCAGCATATCTCCTTTACCAATCAATTGCTCAGCACCACCTGCATCCAGAATGGTACGGCTATCAATTTTACTGGATACCTTAAATGCAATACGCGCGGGGAAGTTGGCTTTGATGGTTCCCGTGATAATATTTACGGATGGACGTTGCGTGGCAATGATCAGGTGAATACCAATGGCACGTGCCAGCTGCGCCAAACGGGCTATCGGCATTTCTACTTCTTTACCCGCCGTCATGATCAGATCGGCAAACTCATCCACAACCAACACAATGAAAGGCAGGTATTGGTGTCCTTTTTCTGGATTGAGTTTACGGGCAGTAAACTTTTCATTGTACTCGCGGATGTTGCGGCAACCGGCTTCTTTCAGCAGGTCGTAACGGTTATCCATTTCTATACAAAGTGCATTCAGGGTATGCACCACTTTCTTGGTATCGGTAATGATGGATTCTTCTTCCCCCGGCAATTTGGCAAGAAAATGTTTTTCGATCACACGGTATAAACTCAACTCTACTTTTTTGGGATCAACCAATACAAATTTGAGTTGTGAGGGATGTTTTTTATACAAAAGCGAAACCAAGATGGCATTCAACCCAACCGATTTACCCTGCCCGGTGGCACCCGCCATTAACAGGTGAGGCATATTGGCCAGATCTACAATAAAGTTTTCGTTATCGATCTTTTTACCAATGGCAATGGGTAAGGAAAAAGCATTGTTCTGAAACTTTTCAGAAGCCAGCAGGGTGCGCATACTAACCACTGATTTACGAACATTGGGCACTTCAATACCAATGGTTCCTTTACCCGGTATGGGCGCAATGATACGGATGCCCAAGGCAGCGAGGCTTAATGCTATATCATCTTCCAGGTTTTTAATTCGACTGATACGAACGCCGGGGGCGGGAACAATTTCATAGAGCGTAACGGTTGGACCAACCGTTGCTGCAATACGTTGTATGGCGATATCGTAATTCTTAAGTGTTGCGATGATCTGGTTTTTATTTAATTCCAGTTCCTGCGGATCATGAACTATTTTTTCACTGCCATGTGTTTCAAGTAAATCCAGTGAGGGATATTTATAATCTTTCAGATCAAGCGTTACATCGTATTTGGTGGTAAGCTTACCAATGGCAGCCGCCACGGGAATTTCTTCTTCTATTTCAGGTATCTCTTTTATTTCCAGTTCCAGATTGGGTACTGCTTTTTTAGGTACCACCGGTTCCGTTGTCAAGGCATGCACAATGGGTTGCTCCGCTTCTTCTATGTCAGCCAATGCTGTCTCACCCTCTTTTTCCACCATATCAAAATCATGCATCGGGTTAGCAGCGACTTCCTGGTGCGGCATGATGACCACAACCCCTTTGCCTTCGTTCTTCATTTTATTCTGGCTGAGTGGCTCTTCGGGTTCTTCTTCTGTTTCCCCAGGTAATATAGCTTCTTCGCCTTCATTCCATTCCTGAAAAACAGGTTGTTCATCATCTTCTGTTAAAGGCATCTGTTCATTAGTCGCCACTTTAGATGCAGCCAACTTCCATTCTGGTATTTTGAATACGGGATTGAAACGCCAGATAACATAACTAAACATGGCCAGCAACAAAACAGCCCCGGTGCCTACATTACCGATCCATTTTATCGACCATGCGTTGAGGAGTTCTCCTACTGCACCACCCCACGAAAAATCGGTTCCTCTGGCGGCAAAAGAAAACGTCATACTCATTACCACCAGACCTACCAGCACATATTTAAGATTGCGCAACAGACTAAATAATTTTCTACCGAACAAGAGGTTCACACCTAACACAAAAAATGTGGTACAAAACAGATAAGAGGCCATTCCAAACCCTTTGTAAATGAGTGTGTGCGCCACATAAGCCCCTAATACACCCAGCAGGTTGGTTACCTTTACATCATCGGTTGCAAATATTTTAATACCAAACTGGTGTACTTTATCCTGGTCTTCCTGCCAGGTAAATAGATAAGACGTGAATGAAACAAAAAGGAAAACAGTCAGTAATAAACTTACCGCACCGGCAATCTTTGAGGTACGCTCGTCTTTCACCACTTCCGTTACGGTTACTTCCGCTTCTTTATCGGCGGTAAGCTTTTCGGGATCGGGCGGCGGTGGCGTTTTCTTTTTAAGACTGTTGGCCATAGAAACAAATATAAGCTAAGCCGCAAAGCAGAAACCGTAACCGTAGGGGTATGTGCAAAACTGGTACGCGGTGTAACAGTTTTCCACTTATGGGTTATGGCGGTGCAGAATGGCGCGGATAAGGTTACTCCATCCCAGTAAAAAACAAACGCCTCCAATAGGCGTTATGGCTCCAATCCATTTAAATTGATCACTGTTAAGCAGTGCCAATATATATAAAGACCCACTGAAAATACAGGTACCCATGATAAAGAGATTACCCGCCCACTGCATTTTTTTGTTTGGATAGGATGCATACAATATGGCAGTGAGTGCCAGCGCAAACACATGGTAAAACTGGTATCTAACACCCGTTTCGAAGGTATTTAAGGATGTTGGGCTTAGGTATTCTTTTAACGTATGCGCCCCGAATGCGCCAAGGGCTACCGATAAAAAACCAAAACACGCGGCTATGATCAGAAATTTTTTATGCATGCTGTTTGATGATTTTGGCAAAGCCCGCATCGCTGATGGCATCGCCCTGTAAGTGATAAGTAGCCCTGCAATAGAACGGCATACGCTCTACCAATTTGTTGGTTAAGAAAGCAGTTAGCTGATCATTGGTAAGATCTTTGATCAGTGGACGATGTGCTTTTTCCGGTTGCAGTCTTTCAACCAATACCTGCACCGGTTCATCTATCCAGATGGTGATGCCCTGGCTGTTCATCCATTCCATATTTTTTTCAAAGCAGGGTGTTCCGCCACCGGTGGCTAACACAAATGCTTTCTTCTCCCCAAACCAACGTAGTATTTTCGCTTCTGATCTTCTAAAATAGGGCTCACCTTCTTCTGCAAACAGCTCGGCTATGGTTTTCTCTTCATGCGACTCAATCAGAAAATCCAGATCATACCCTCCCACTTTGAGCTTTTTAGAAAGCTTCCTGCCCCAGTAAGTTTTACCGGTGCCCATCATGCCAATCAGGAAGATCTTCATTGTGCAGACATTCTTAATTAAATAATTAAGAATTAACAATTAACAATTAACAATTAGAACTGGTTAATACCCCATTTTTAATTTTTAATTTTTAATTTTTAATTCATTTAAACGCATTCAGCCCCGTAACATCCATCCCGGTTATCAGTAAATGCACATCATGTGTGCCTTCGTAAGTAATTACACTCTCAAGGTTCATCATGTGGCGCATGATGCTGAACTCGCCGGTGATGCCCATACCACCCAGCATTTGCCTTGCATCGCGTGTAATATTTGTTGCTATTTCACAACTGTTTCTTTTGGCCATACTAATCTGCTGCGGTGTGGCTTTCCCTTCATTCATCAATACCCCTAATCGCCAAACCATGAGTTGTGCTTTGGTGATTTCGGTAATCATTTCTGCCAGTTTTTTCTGTTGCAACTGAAAACCGCCAATGGGCCTGTCGAACTGAATACGTTCTTTGCTATAACGCAAAGCCGTATCATAACAATCCATCGCAGCGCCCAATGCGCCCCATGCTATGCCATAACGGGCTTTGGATAAACATCCCAGCGGGCCTTTCAATCCTTTTACATTGGGTAAAATATTTTCTTTGGGAACTTTTACATTGTCAAATACCAATTCACCAGTGGCACTGGCACGCAGACTCCATTTACCATGTGTGGTGGGTGTTGAAAAACCTTCCATTCCTCTCTCTACAATAATACCCTGTATCTCATCCTGGTCGTTTTTGGCCCAAACCACCGCCACCTGTGCATAAGGGGCATTGCTGATCCACATTTTGGCTCCATTCAATATCACATGATCTCCAGCATCTGTAAAACGGGTTAGCATACCTGCGGGGTTGCTTCCATGGTCGGGCTCAGTTAACCCAAAGCAACCCAACCATTCGCCACTGGCCAGTTTGGGCAGGTATTTATTGCGTTGCGCTTCATTACCATAGGCATAAATGGGATGCATTACCAGACTGCCCTGTACACTGGCCGTACTGCGTACACCACTATCCCCACGCTCCAGTTCCTGCATCATCAATCCATAACTGATATAATCCAACCCACCACCACCGTATTGTTCCGGCACGGTAGGGCCAAAACAACCCAGATCGCCCATTTGCTGTACAATCTGTACCGGAAACTCAGCACGCTGCGCATAGTCTTCAATAATGGGCGAGATTTCTTTTTTCACATAATTGCGAACCGATTCTCGGATCAGTTTGTGTTCTTCTGTTAAAAGATCGTCTAACTGGTAATAGTCGGGCGACTGAAATACATCTGTTCTGGCAGCCATAAAAGGGGTTTATCGTTGTGCGAAATTAAAGATACATTTTGAGTACACAGGAATTACGGCTTGTTTATTTAAATGAGAGAAAGTCGATAGTATTTTCCAACCTTTTCATCATGGAACGCTCTTTTAAAGGAATACTCACCTTTAAAACAATTGTATGCTACCAACTTTGCGCAACCATTACCGGCTCATCGTTTTGCTTTCCCTTATGTGTTTGGGATTATCAGCCCATGCACAGGAAAAAGAGAAATATGTATGGGCCGTTAAACTGGAGAAAAAATACAGCAAATCTTATCCTGTTACCAACGAAACCATTGCCTTAGTAAACCGCTATGGGCACCTGAAAATTGATACCTGGGATAAAAATGAAGTGCAGGTTGATGCCCAGATTACGGTAGGTGCACAAAACAATGAATACGCGAACAAACTGCTGGAGAAAATTAATATTCTGGATGAAAAAATAACCGGTAAAATTGAATTCAAAACACAACTGGACAACTGGAATGATAACAGTAACAATGGCGGGCATGAAATGCGGATTGACATAACAGTTCATATACCCGCAACAGCTAAATTGTATGCCGAAAATAATTTTGGCCCCTTAACCATTGGCGATTATAAGGGAGGGGTTGAACTGATTTGCAAGTATGGCAACCTAACCGCAGGTAAACTCAGTAATCCAATATCTGTTACAGTTGAATTTGGTTCCGCTATGGTAGAAAGCGTAAGCAATAGTAAACTGATGTTCAAATATTCAAAAGTAGACATCGCAAAATTGTCAGGTAATATAGAGGCCGAATTTCAGTTTTGTAACAGCATTGACTTACCGGTTGACAACTCTTTAAAACAATTGCAGTTGAAAAATAATTATACCAGTTTGTATTTGCTGGCTGCTAAAGATTTTTCTGCGGAATACGATATCATCACAAATAATGCAAGAGCCAGTGGAAAAAATGAGATGGCGATTAAAGAAGAAAAAACTGATACCAAAACATTTCAGTCAAACCACCGGTACACAGGCATTTTAGGAAAAGGAGGAAATACTAAAATTAGCATCAAAAGTAATTTTGGTAATGTTCGTGTGATACCGGGATAGTTAAACAAGTATTAATAGTGATGCCCTTCAAATAAGGTCCACACATTATCCTACATGAAAAAGACACCTTTATCAGGTGTCTTTTTCATTATATACTTTATTATTACTCTCTACTAGTCTTCTTCCTCCGGCCCGCCTCTTCTTCCACCAGCGGCTCCGGCCTTGGTTCCGCTTTGTTCTACTTCTTTATTCACTTCTTCCATATCCACACTACGCTGGGTTGTATCGCCCATTAAATATTGTGTAAAGTAATCTGCCATACGCCAGAAAAAATACTCTACCATATCACCATAACCATGGCGCTGTCCGGGTAAGATCAAGAGATCAAAACGTTTGTTTGCCTTAATCAGTGCATTGGCTACACGTGTAGTACCTGCAGGGTGTACATTGTTATCAATATCACCGGTAGACAACATCAGGTGACCTTTCAGGTTCTTTGCCAGATCCTGGTTCTTTTCAATATTGTATACAAAACTGGTATCGCCTTTATCACCAATTACTTCTTTCACACCATGGTGTTGCTCGCTCCACCAACGGTTGTACACTGCATTATCATGGTTACCAGAAGAGGATACCGCTACCTTAAAGAAATCAGGATACACCAGCATGGCTGCTGTACTCATAAAACCACCACCGGAGTGACCATGAATGCCCACACGATTCACATCTATATATGGATAACGATCTGCCAGTTGCTCGGCACAGGCTTTTTTATCGGCCAAACCATAATCACGCAGATTACCATAACCAAAATTGTGGTACCATTTGCTGCGCGATGGATGTCCGCCACGATTGCCCATGGTAATCACCACAAAACCCAACTGCGATAACCGTTCTGTACGATCCATACCACGGCTGAACGCTTTGTTTACCGCTTCTGTTTGCGGACCGGGATATACATACTCAATAACAGGATATTTTTTAGTAGAATCAAAATCAAACGGCTTGTACATTACGCCGTAGATATCAGTAATACCATCATCCGCCTTCACTTTAAATACTTGTGGAAATTTATAGCCTGCAGCAAACAGCGAATTCAGATCAGCTGTTTCTAAGTCGAGTACTTTTCTGCCATCGGCCGCATACAAAGTAGATTTAGGAACCGTGTTTACGCGCGAGTAGTTATCAACAAAGAACGACTTCCCATCATTCATACTCATGGAATGTTCGAACTCGCCGGGGTTCAGCAGTTTTAATCCGCTGCCATCAAAATTTACTTTGTAAGCATGCAAGTAATAAGGGTCTTCTCCTGCTTCTTTTCCATTGGCAGAAAAATAAACAATACGTTTGGCATCATCAATGCCTAAAATATTTTCCACATGGTAAGTACCGGATGTGATCTGGTTTTTCAATTTACCATTCTCATCATAGAGGTACAGATGTGCATAGCCATCACGCTCGCTCCATTGTATCAATTCTTTGCCTTCATTTACCAATCCCAGTCTTCTGGTTTCTATATAGGTATTAAACCGCTCTTCTATCAATGGTTTGGTAGTGCCTGATGCCACATCCGCTATACAAACATCTACTTTTTTCAGATCGCGACTGGTGCGGGTAAAATAGAATTTATCGTTGGTGCCAAGCCATTTGGTTGAACGGAAATCATCGTCACGTGTATTGATCTTTCCGGGGTCGGCCCATATCGAAATATTCTGGTCTTTAAAAAGAGATACGCTTATTTCCTTACCGGCCAGTGCGATCATATCAAACAGGTATGTATGATCGATCGGTGATTCTTTTTCACCTGGCATCATATATTTATAGGTTTCCAGTGTAGGGCGGGGATCGCTGAGGCTATTAATTACCCAGAGGTCTTTTACTTTTCTGCTATCGGTTCTGGAAGAAACAAAGTGTTTTGAATCGGGCGACCAATACGCAAAAACTGATTTGCGTTTGTTCTTATTCTTTTCCTTATCTACATTATTCTCGCCATTACCATCTGAACAATAGCTGTAAAATTCAACACCGTCTTTGGTTAATGCATGTTCCACTATGGAAGAATCATCTTCGTTCTTCAACGCTTTCTCATAACTGGCTTTATCCATCCAGAACAGATTGTAATTTCTTCCAAAAAGAATAAAATTACCATCGGGGGAAATAGAAGCCCAGTTGGGTTTGCGCTTGGGCTTTTTAAAATCATTGAGTTCAATGAGTTCGCCGGTAGTGAGGTTGTATTCAAAATAAAAAATCTTCTTTTCTTTTACAGGAGGTGTTCCCTTTTTAGCGGTAGAATCTTTCTTTTCAATTTCCTGTGTGCTCTTTACTTCAAACTGGATCCAGTTTTCATCTTTGATAAAACGCATACTATCCAAACCCAGGTGTTGCGCTTCAAAAGGGTCTTTTACAATACGGGTAATTTTAGCAGCGAGATCAGCATTGTCGAACAATACTTTCTTCTCACCTTTTACCGGATCTACGATATACCATTTTTTACCTTCAGATGTTTCATACATATACCAGAAACGCTCAGTTTTCTTCAACCAGTGTGGATCTACATTGGTACTGAAGACCATCTTATCTAATTTCCTGGGAGAGTAACGGGCGGCCTGTTGATAGTTGGCCTTGGTAACAGGTGTATTTTGTGCATTGCCAAGTATACAGGCAGCTGAAAATAGCACCATCATTAAAAAGCTTCTCATAGCAGTTAGTTTTACGTTTTGGGAGCTATGAAAGTAAGGCAAAGCAGTTGAAAATAAGAACCGTTACAAAAAAACTCGGCGAAATGCGCCTCTTCCCCCCTTTGTACAGTCGGCTCTCCAATAAAAGTAACATGCATCCTCGTGAACTCTTTCCAACCGTGAGAACGGGAGTTGCAGAGATAGGCGCAGAGGAATAATTCAATAATTCCTGCTTACTTTGCAACAAACGAATTGTATGCTGCTCCCGTTCAATACCAGTAAAACGTTTGCGCTGCAGGCTGATGCAGCAGATGAACTGGCTGGTTTTAAAAAAGAATTTCATTTCCCTAAAAAAAATGGCGCGGATGTTATTTATTTCTGTGGCAATTCATTGGGACTTCAACCCAAAAACGTTGAACAAGCCATTCAGACAGAATTAACAAGCTGGCGCGAAGAAGCGGTGGGTGGTTATTTTGGTGGTAAAAATCCATGGCTGTATTACGAGCAATATGTGAAAGCGTCATTGGCTGCTATTGTGGGGTGCAAGGAAGCAGAAGTAACGGTGATGAATACCTTAACCGTGAACCTGCATTTATTAATGCTGAGTTTTTACAAGCCCAATCAAGATCGATATAAAATTATCATGGAAGCCGGTGCATTCCCATCCGATCAATATGCGGTGGAAACATTGGTTACACATTTTGGATTTGATCCTGCCTCTACTATTGTTGAGTTATCACCGAGAGAAGGAGAAAAAATTTTACATACCGAAGATATCATTGCTGCGATTCAATTACATGGCAGCAGCCTTGCCATGGTAATGCTGGGTGGTATTAATTATTATACCGGGCAATTGTTTGACATGCAACAAATCACCGAAGCAGCACATGCTGTTAAGGCCATAGCGGGTTTTGATCTGGCGCATGTAGTGGGTAATGTGCCATTACACTTGCATGATTGGGGTGTTGATTTTGCCGTATGGTGCAGTTATAAATATTTAAATGGCGGACCGGGTGCGGTTGGTGGCGTATATGTACACGACTATTTTGCCAATGATGTACGCACGCCAAGGCTTGGCGGTTGGTGGGGTAATGAAGAGAAGACAAGATTTAAAATGGAGAAAGGTTTTATACCCAAAAGCAATGCCGGCGGATGGAATATCAGCACAGCACAGGTATTCAATACCGTTTCGCTAAAAGCCTCTCTGGAATTATTTGACCGGGCAGGTATCGAAAAACTCAGAGCGAAAAGCCTTCAGTTAACTGCATACCTCGAATATTTATTACATCAATTGCCCAACCTAAGGTTTGAGATCATCACACCGGTTGATGTGAATAGTCGGGGTGCCCAACTCTCATTATACTTTACAGAAAGAGGAAAAGAAATTCATGATAAGATGATTGAGAGTGGCATTATTGTAGACTATCGTGAGCCCGGCGTGATACGTGTGGCACCGGCACCGATGTATTGCAGTTTTGTGGATGTGTATCGATTTTATGAGATATTGAGAGATCATTTTTAATTTTTTTCTTTACCGCTAAGGCGCGAGGGCACAAGGTTTCGCAAAGTCTTGGCGTACCTTTGCGCCACCGCGACTTCGCGGTAAACCCTACTTCATGAGCAAACACCACCATACCTATTTAGCACTTGGCGATTCGTATACCATTGGGGAATCTGTTGCTTTGCACGAGAGTTTTCCTTACCAGACTGTGCAACTATTGCGTAAGGCAGGGTTAGTATTTCATGCACCAGAAATAGTAGCTAAAACAGGGTGGACAAGTTTTGAACTGGCAGAACATATGCTACATACTTCTTTGAATGAAGTGTATGATTTTGTAACCTTACTGGTTGGCGTAAATAATCAATACAGAGAATTACCGATAGAAGAATTTACAACTGATTTTGAATTCCTGTTACACAAAGCCATTCATTTGAGTGGCAATAAACCTTCGCATGTTATGGTACTTTCTATACCCGACTGGGGAATAACACCCTTCGCCAAGGGAAGGGAAACAGAAAAAATAAGTGAAGAGATTAACACCTTCAACCAAATCTGCGAATCTGCGGCAAAAAATAACAAAACTCATTTCATCAACATCACCGAAGAAACACGCAAAGCCAAAAACGATCTTAGCCTTTTAGCAACAGATCAATTACATTATTCAGGAAAAGCCCATGCCATTTGGGCACAGAAGGTAGCGGCTATCATTACATCGGTTATGTAAGCTATGTAAGGTAAACAGCCATCTCTTTCTGGTATTCCGCAGCAGCAATAGCGGCCTTCTCTGCAAAGTCTTCTCCGCCACCTGCAAAGATCACTGCCCTGCTCGCATTCACCAATAAACCGGCATCTGTATTCAATCCATAGGTAGACACTTCTTTCAGGCTTCCCCCTTGTGCACCAACACCGGGTACCAATAAAAAATGATCCGGTATAATAGAGCGGATATGAGCCAGATCAGCAGCACGTGTGGCCCCCACTACAAACATCAGATTGGATGGCGTTCCCCAGGAAGCCACTTTACTTAATACTTTTTCATACAAACGTTTTCCTTCTGCATCACCACTCAATGTTAACTGCTGAAAATCGTTGCTGCCGGCATTAGACGTAAGGCCTAACACAATGGTCCATTTATCGGTATAGTCAAGAAAAGGGCGCACACTGTCTTCTCCCATATATGGAGCAACTGTTACTGCATCGAACGGGAATATTTCAAAAAAAGTTTTTGCATATTGAGATGAAGTATTGCCAATATCTCCCCTTTTCGCATCGGCAATGGTGAAATGTGTTTTGGGAATGTACTGAACCGTTTTCTCCATAGCTTCCCACCCTTTCAATCCCTGCGATTCATAGAAAGCAGTATTGATCTTATAACTTACACAATGGTCTTTGGTGGCATCAATGATGGCTTTGTTAAATGCAAATATTGCATCGGGATGCGATTGGAGATGTTTGGGCAGTTTGGTAACATCGGTATCCAGCCCCACGCAGAGATAAGATTTTTTGTTCCTGATTTGAGTAACGAGTTCAGAACGATTCATTGAGCGAAGATAAGAAAGTCCGAAAGTCAGTTAGTCCGGAAGTCTGAAAGAATTTATTTTATGTAAAATATGATTTGGATTTTGCCTCCACTAATCCTTGCGTATCCTTGCGGCTTTGCGGTAAAATTAACCGCTAAGCCGCAAGGACACGAAGAAACGCGAGGAGATAATGTTAGACAATTAAGGATCTTCTCAATAACTATAAACAGCATACCCCCAGGCTGGCAGATTAAAACTTTTACCGGGTTCCATTTTTTCTTTTTTACCTGTGAACAACTCAGTTGCTTCTCCTGAGAGCAAGCCGTCTTTCACAGAAAAGGTTTGTGGGGCATTGGTAAAATTTAGCAATACCACCACTTTTACATTGTCTGACTGACGCGCAAAGGCATAAATTTTATCTTCCACACCTGTGGTCAATTTGGCAAAAGAAGCATTAGCACTCAAGGCAGGATTTGCTTTGCGAAGGGTTAACAATTTTTGATACATGCCTGCCCGCTCAAACCTGGCAAAGCCCATGGTATCTTTATCAAAAAATTTAATGGCGCGTAAAACGGGTTCTTCCTGTCCGCTATACACCAATGGCACACTGCGTTTCATGGTTTGTGTTAATACGGCAAAAGGGGCGTGTGAAGCACCCGGCATCGTTTCAAAATCGGCTTTGTTCCAGCTGTTCTCATCATGGTTACTGGTAAAGAATAGGCGGATACCATTTCTTGCCAGTGAAGTATCGGTTTGGTTGAGTATACTATCTATGGCAGCAGCGTTTCGGTTGCCTGCAGCAATACGTTTCATCATATGAAATTCAGGCCATGCATAGGTGGCATCGAAACCTACATCATATAACCAGGCACTATCTGCTTCAGCCAACATAAACACATTTTTGGCAGCTTTCATTTCTTTGATACAGTCTATCCAGAATGCACGTGAAGGTCCTACCGCATAATCGCAACGCAAGCCATCTATGCCGGTTTCTGTAATCCAGAATTTCATTTGCTGAATCATCGTATCCCGCAGCTCCGCATTGGCAAAATTGAGCTTTCGGGTATCCGTCCAGTCGAACTGAGATACCGGTTTGCCTGTACTGTCTTTCACATAAAAATCAGGATGCTTCTGTAACCAGTAATGATCAGCACCAGTGTGATTCGGCACCCAATCAATTAAAATTTTAAATCCTTTTTCGTGTGCCTGTTTTACCAGTGCCTTCCAATCGTCCATTGTTCCAAATTCAGGGTTGATAGCGGTGTAATTTGATATGGCATAATAACTACCCAACGACCCTTTACGGTCTGTTTTACTAATGGGATTGATGGGCATGAACCACAAGGTTTGCACGCCCATTTCTTTTAACCTATCTAAATGTTTGGCAAAGGCGGCAAACGTACCCTCAGGCGTATACTGCCGAACATTCACTTCATAAATATTACCCTGCATAATCCATGCAGGATGACCATCGATATGCCCCGTATCCGCGGCAGTGGTAGTATCTGCTCCATTTTTACAGGAAACAAATGCGGATAGAAGTATCGGTAAAAACAGGTAGGAGATTCGCATGGCAAAACATTTAAGGTTTAAAATTATTGAAAAGGGGGGTGTAAAACAAATACCACATGTAACGTCATTTCGAACGCAGCGCAGCGAAGTGAGAAATCTCATGACGAATAACTAAATACACTTCTAAATTGAACTCCTGCTACACGAGTTTGAGATTTCTCGCTCGTTCCTCGCTCGAAATGACGACCCAAAAACGTCATTTCGAACGCAGCGCAGCGAAGTGAGAAATCTCATGACGAATAACTAAATACACTTCTAAATTCAACTCCTGCTATACGAGTTCGAGATTTCTCGCTCGTTCCTCGCTCGAAATGACGGTTTTAATTTGCGTAACAAAGCTTTTCTTTGCAACACAACGAAGCCTTATGGAAAACAATGCCCTATATTATGGTGGTTACCTGCAACTGGATAAAGTACTGGATGCACAATACCCGGTAAGCTTTGAACAAGGCAATGAACCAGCACACGATGAAATGCTATTCATTATTATTCACCAGGCATACGAACTGTGGTTCAAACAAATTCTGTTTGAACTGGATTATGGAATGAGAGTTTTTTCACAGGAAAAGATCAACGATAATTCGGAAGACCTGAACCTGGTTAGGCACAGACTGCACCGGGTAATTGATATCATGCAATTGTTGAATCAGCAGGTTCATATACTTGATTCAATGACACCATTGGACTTTCTGGAATTCAGAAACCTGCTAACCCCTTCCTCCGGCTTTCAAAGCAAACAATTTAGATTGATTGAAGCGAGATTGGGATTACAGATAGATAAACGTCACCACAAAGAATATTACAAACGCACCAACGAAGGTGGTTTTACCAAAGAAGATTTTCAAAACATAACCGAAACAGAGGAGCAACCTTCTCTGTTACAGCTTGTGAACAAATGGCTGGAGCGGATGCCTTTTTTTACAGAAGCTTACTGGAAAGAATATGCAACCAATGGAACCGATACCGTTGGCCACCATCCATTCTGGAACGATTACCGTACGATTTATCAAGCTGGATTAACAGAGAGAGAACAAAATAAGATCCACGATTTTGATTACGTATTTTTTGAAAAAAATACCGCGGTTTATACAGCAGAACAACTGGAAGGATTACGAAGCAATTTTTCTCCGGCCGCATTGCGTGCGGCACTCTTCATCATGCTGTACCGTGATTTTCCTATGTTTCAAACCTCTTACCAGATCCTGGATTCTTTGATAGAAATTGACCACCTGATGAGTAACTGGCGCCATAAGCACCTGATTATGGTTAGGCGTATGATTGGGATGCGGGTGGGAACCGGCAATACTTCCGGGGCAGGTTATCTGGAAGGTGCACTCAGCAAACATTATGTGTACCGCGATCTCTCCGGCTTATCTACCTATTTAATAGAGCGGAAAAAACTTCCCAAACTTCCTGCAGCATTAATCAGGAATCTCGGTTTTATGAGTTGATTTTTTGGCTGCTTCTATTTCTCTAGATGCGTAATGCAAAACCTGTCTACAGGATTTATGACGATTTTATTTATACCTTACCTATTCTACAAATCATAGATTCGTACTTTAATTGTATACCATGAACAGAATGAAAATCATTCTTGCTGGATTATTGTTATTTAGTCTGCAGCTTATTGCACAAAAAGCAGACAAAGCCCTGCCCATTGATGGTTCCGTTAAGATCGGTAAACTGACAAATGGACTTACCTATTATATCCGCAAAAACCAGGAACCCAAAAACAGGGCAGAACTACGGTTGGTAGTGAATACCGGATCCATTATGGAAACCGATAAACAGGTGGGGCTTGCCCACTTTGTTGAACATATGTGTTTTAATGGCACCCAACATTTCAAAAAAAATGAACTCGTTAATTTTCTGGAAAAGAGCGGGGTTAATTTTGGTGCCGACCTAAATGCTTCCACTTCTTTTGACGAAACCATTTATGAATTGCAGGTACCAACGGATAGTCCGATGGTTTACAAGCAAGCCATGCAGATACTGGAAGACTGGGCACATGCCGTAAGTTTTGAACCGGAAGAAATTGACAAAGAAAGAGGGGTGATCATTGAAGAATGGAGGTTAGGTCGTGGGGCCGATGCGAGACTGCGTGATAAATATTTTCCAATTTTACTCAAGGGTTCTCAATATGCCAAACGCTTGCCGATAGGCACCAAAGCCAATCTGGATACGGTTCATTATAACCAGTTGACCTCGTTTTACAAAGACTGGTACCGTCCCGACCTGCAGGCAGTAATCGTAGTGGGTGATATAGATATTGCCGAAACAGAAAAGATGATCAAGGAACATTTTAGCAATATTCCCGCTGTAGCAAATCCTAAAAAAAGAATTCAATTCAAGATCCCCTCCCATACCGAAACCAGAACCGCTATTTTAACCGATGCAGAACAACCGTATAATGTAATACAGATCTATTACACACAACCCAAATCACCTGCGATTAAAACAGAAAATGAATACCGTTCAGATATTGTTCGTGAATTGTTTAACCAGATGATGAGCAGCCGCTTTGATGAAATTGCGCAAAAACCCGAAGCCCCTTTTTTATTTGGCAACAGTAGTTATGGCAGTTTTATTGGTGATAAAGATGCTTTTACATTATTGGCCGTAGCTAAAACAGGAAAAGATATCAACGCATCCATACAAACACTGCTTACTGAAAATGAAAGAGTGAAGCAATATGGTTTTGTACAAACCGAATTAGACAGGGCCATTAAAAATATTCTTGCCCGGATGGAGAACGCTTTTAATGAACGTGATAAAACAAAATCAGCAGAGTTAATTCCGGAACTGATTGAACATTACCTGAAGGGAGAAGCCATTCCCGGTATTGCGTATGAGTTTGCCTTGTACCAAAAATTTCTTCCTACCATAACCATTACTGAAGTAAACAGCCTGATTGCGAAATGGATTAAACTTACCGACCGTTCCGTTGTAATTACCGCACCTGAAACAGAAAAAAAGAATCTTCCTTCACAGGCAATGGTTACCGCACAGTTAAATAAACCCTTGGGGAAACTGAAAAAATATGTTGACAATGTTTCTTCTGAACCGCTGCTGGAAACAGAACCCATAGCCGGTAAAGTGGTGAGTGAAAAAAAATACGAGCGCATCGGCACCATGGAATGGACATTATCCAATGGTGCACGCGTGGTATTGAAACCAACCAATTTTAAGAATGATGAAATAGAATTTTCCTGCATTAGCTGGGGCGGTACTTCTTTGTATAGCGATAGTGATTATCTCAATGCCTCCAATGCTGCATCTGTTGTTTCTGCAGGTGGCATGGGCAAATTGGATGTACAACAATTGCAAAAATTACTGAGTGGCAAAAACTGTTCCGTATCTGCCAGCATGAATGCCACGATGCAGGGCATGAACGGGTTTAGCTCGGTGAAAGACCTGGAAACTGCTTTTCAATTACTGTACGGCAAATTCATGGCTCCCCGAAAAGATCCGGAAATGTTCAATGTAATGATGCAGCAATTCAAAGCCAGTCTGGATAACAAAGACAAAGATCCAAGTTCTGTATTTGCCGATTCTGTTGGGTATATCATGAGCAATTACCATCCGCGCAGGAAACCCTATTCGGTGAATGATCTCAAACAGATTAATCTGGACAGGGCCATGACGATCTATAAAGAACGTTTTGCCAATGCAGGGCAATTCCTGTTCACTTTTGTAGGAAACTTTACCACAGACAGCATCAAACCATTGATTGAAAAATATGTAGCCTCCTTACCTGGTACAACAGCAAAAGAGAACTGGAAAGATGTGGGTATCCGCTACCCCACTGGACAAATTAATAAAGTGATCCGTAAGGGAAAAGAAAACAAGGCCAGTGTGCGAATGTTCTTTACCGGCAATACCACTTTTAGTGAAACAGATGACCAGCAATTGGGGCAGTTATGCAAAGCGCTTGCCATTAAGTTGCGCGAAGTATTGCGTGAAGATGCGGGTGGTGTTTATGGTGTAGGAGTAAGTGGAGGGATTAACCGCGAGCCTATTAACAATTATAGTATAGGTATCCAGTTTGGATGCGCTCCTGAGAATGTAGATAAACTGGTAATATTGGTATTAGATGAAATTAAAAATACCAAGGCCAATGGGATAGCCCAAACCAATGTAGATAAAATTATAGCAGAACAAACCCGTTCTTTAGAAAACGATATAAAAGAAAATAGTTACTGGCGTTACCGGTTAGAACAACAGTTCTTTAGAAATGCCGACCCATTAAAAATCCTGGAA
The DNA here is from genome assembly GCA_943372845.1 of Chitinophaga pinensis. GTDB lineage: Bacteria > Bacteroidota > Bacteroidia > Chitinophagales > Chitinophagaceae > Sediminibacterium > Sediminibacterium pinensis_K. The sequence goes on from CALSAD010000001.1 coordinate 457,783, forward strand.
GCTCCGCAACGTGTAAAATTGTTTACAGCCGAACGTTCCAAAATTTTGGCTAACCAATATTTTAATGAAGCAAATTTTGTTAAGCTGGTTTTGTTACCAGAAGGCAAATAGATAACTAAGTACCCCGTCATTTCGACAACGAAGGAGGAGAAATCTCATGAATTTTTTACACGCATCATGAGATTTCTCACTTCGCTATGCTGCGTTCGAAATGACGTATACACATTTGGATCACAAGAGCATTTCTTAAAAAACTGTAACTGATGTAACGTATAGGGCTTCTTGTGTAACAGATTTGTGAAACATCCCGCTCATTTTTGTCTGGTGAAAATTCCTTCACAATAAACAGACAACCTATGTCTACCGAACCCAATCCCAATCCACTGCAAAATGCACCAAAAACGCATGATCAACCGTCGATAAAAACAAACCAGGATTACAATAATAAACCACCACTTCCCACAGACCCGGATCTTACCAAAACCCTACCAGAAGCAGATATTCCAGTGATAAAAGCGGAAGAAGAAAAAGAAGATAACACAGGTGTGGATTCTGAGAAATTTTCTGGTATCGAAGGAAGCACCTATCTGGATATTATTGATGAATAATAATGCATAGATTATTTCCCGAAATGGTATACTACCAAGAGATTGGGTAGTGTATCAGCTTACATAAATTCAGCATTCCGGAGCCGCAGATTCGCAGATGATTAGCCGAAAATCAGGAATCTGTTATTGCAAGATATAGCCGTCATTTTTCAAACCCTCCCCGGGTTAGTATGCCAAGTGTGAAGTAATTTGTACCATACTTCCATGTATTCTATTACAGCATTTTCTTATCTTACCAATTACTTAAACAAACTATTGATGAAACCCGTCACGCGTAATTATGCGGCATTGGCTGGCCTGCTGGGCTGGTTTGCTGTACTGTCACAATTTTACCTCATCATTGTAAACCGTACCGAGTCTGTTGCAGAAACGGTGTTTCGTTTTTTTAGTTTTTTTACCGTGCTATCCAATATTGCCGTATCCCTTTGCTTCACCGGATTTTTCATGAAGGGTAAATGGAAGACTTTTTTCACCAGTGCATCCACGCATACGGCTGTTACCGTATACATCATGGTAGTAGGGATCGTTTACAACCTTGTATTACGATCTATATGGCACCCGGTTGGATTTCAAAAATGGGTTGATGAACTGCTGCATTCTGTAATCCCTTTAGTAATGCTGCTTTTCTGGATAGTGTATGTAAACAAGTCATCACTGCAATGGAAAAATGCTTTTTCATGGATGATATTCCCTTTTGCTTATATCGGCTACCTTGCAATACGGGGTGCCGCATCTGGTTTTTATCCCTACCCTTTTGTGAATGTAACAGAGCTCGGCTATCCCACCGTTTTGATGAATGGTAGTATTCTCGTACTGGTTTTTATGTTACTATCCTTAGTTTTGATCGGTGTGGCTAAATGGATTATGCGTAGTAAACCTTTAATGAATTGATGCCTTTCACTCAAAATTTTCTTTGTGCAAAATATCAAGATCCTGCAAACAGCCATTCTTTCCAGTAACTGGCATACACTTAAAAAAATCACCTACCGTTTTACGGAGAAAGATGGCAGCGAAAAAATACATAGTCGGGAAGCCTACGATCGTGGCAATGGTGCCACCATTCTTCTTTTTAACAAAGAACAACAAACCATCATTCTTACGCGACAATTCAGATTGGTTACCTACATTAATGGCAACCCGGATGGTATGCTGATTGAGGCCTGCGCCGGGTTACTGGATACAGACAATGCCGAAGACTGCATCAAACGCGAAACGGAAGAAGAAACAGGATATCAGGTAAAAGATGTACGGAAAATTATGGAAGCGTATATGTCGCCTGGCTCAGTAACCGAGATCCTCTATTTTTTTGTGGCCGAATACAGTAAAGCCATGAAAATAACTGATGGCGGAGGAATAGAAGCGGAACAGGAAAATATAGAAGTATTGGAAATCCCTTTTAAACAGACACTAGAGATGATGGCCACCGGAGAGATCAAAGACGGTAAAACCATTATGCTGTTGCAGTATGCGCAATTACATCATTTATTAGGATACTGATTTATGCAATGAAAGTATCCAGTTACGGTCTTCATGGGTTGGCAGATATAGATGATGTAATTTTGACTACTGCCCGAACCATTACAGATGCATGGCTCTTCTTGTGCATTTCGAATGATAACACCCGGTATCGTAAAAAATGAATACATCTCGCAAAAAAATATTCGCTATTTCAGGTAGTACCCGCAAGGATTCCGTCAATGGTCATATACTGAAAGCAATTGCCAAAATGTTTGAAGAACAGGCTTTTTTTACGCTGTATCATACTATCGATCAGTTACCACATTTTAATCCCGATTTAGACCAGGATCCCTTTCCACCAAGCGTTATTCATTTCAGAAAGCAAATTGAAGAAGCTGATGGTATTCTCATTTGTACACCGGAATATGTGTATAGTTTGCCGGGCAGTTTTAAAAATGCTATCGAGTGGACGGTATCCACAACACTTCTTACAGATAAACCTGCGGCATTGATCACCGCATCATCTTCCGGTCAAAAAGCGCATGAAGCATTGAACCAGTTGATGCGGACCCTTTGTGTAAAAATATCCGAGAACGGATCACTTCTCATACAAGCACCCAAAACAAAACTCAGCAAGGAAGGGAAGATCACTGATTCTGCCACGGAAGAAGCCATCCGTGTATTAATGAATGATTTTTTACAATTACTCTCCACCGGAGAAACCGTATCCTGAAATAGTTTTTAGCTAAAAAAGATCAATATGAACTGGATCATCCTCATTATCGCCGGATTATTTGAAGTGGGTTTTACTACCTGTCTTGCTAAAGCAAAAATTACTAACGGGCATACCTCCCTATGGTGGCTGGCAGGATTTTTTATAAGTCTTACAGCAAGCATGTTCCTACTATATAAAGCCACCCAAACCCTGCCTATGGGAACTGCCTATGCCGTATGGACAGGTATTGGTGCAGCAGGTACGGTAATCATTGGGATCCTGTTTTTTAAAGAGCCTGCTGATTTCTGGCGTTTATTTTTTATTGTAACCCTGATTGCCTCTATTGTCGGGTTAAAAATGGTATCCAATCATTGATACCTATCTGTGTCAAAAAATAATCGGTTATGCAGAAATTGAGGAAACTAATTTGTTTAAATCCTCAGTCCATTCACTCTGATCCGTAACTTTATCATACGTTACTATTATGAAACCACTGATTTATTTATTATTGATAGGGCTGTTTGCCTGTAATACCAAAGAACAGTCATACCTGCCTGCAGAAGATGCGTTGGATGCTGGTCGCGAATTCATACAGTCCTGCCTGGAAGGTGATTTTTCTAAAGCCGCTTTTTACGCAGTAGCGGATGAGGAGAATACAAAAATCCTTACCCAACTGGAAAAAGCGTATCGTGAAAAAGACAAAGAAGGAAGGCAACAATTCAGAACCGCTTCAATTAATATTAGTGAAGTGAAAGACCTTTCAGACAGTACCACACTGATTCAATACAGTAATTCATTTGATAAAGAAATACATAGCTTACAGGTAGTTAAACGAAACAATAGCTGGCTGGTAAATATGGCCGTAAAAGAATAAACAAAGCATATGCTGCTGAAAAACATACTGCTGGTAGGTATTGGGGGTATGATTGGGTCTATACTCCGTTACCTGACTACACATTTTATCCGGCATGAGAATTTTCCATATGCTACCTTTATAGTAAACATAGTTGGCTCTTTGATCATAGGATTGATAATGGGCATGGCCGCACGCCAAGAAGGCTTTGCCAATTGGCGCCTTTTTTTAGCAACCGGTATTTGCGGCGGCTTTACCACATTCTCCGCATTTGCCTGGGAAAATATGCAGTTGCTGAATCAGGAAAGATATGGCAGCTTTGTATGGTACACCGGTGGAACACTCGTATTGGGTTTAGCTGCAGTAGCAGCTGGTTATTGGATAACGAAATAAAAAAAATATGCTTCAGCAAACAGTTTTACACCCCTGGCACGGCGTTCCATATGGCGAACATGCTCCCCGTGTTGTAAATGCAGTGATAGAAATCCCACAAGGATCACGCTGTAAATATGAGATTGATAAACCGAGTGGATTATTGCGGCTAGACAGGGTTATTTTCTCTTCTTTTTATTATCCCATCAATTATGGTTTTATCCCCCAGACCTATGGCGGTGATAAAGATCCGCTGGATATTCTGGTGATCACTTCTTTGCCTGTGCAGCCATTAACGCTCATGGAAGCCAAAGTAGTGGGTGTGATGCAAATGATAGATGGCGGCGAATCGGATGATAAGATCATTGCAGTTGCCGCTACCGACCCCGGCGTAAATCACTATAACAATATTGAAGAACTGCCCAAACATTTCTTTGATGAACTGAGGCATTTCTTCGAGGAATACAAAAAACTGGAAAACAAAACCGTATTGGTAGAAGATTTTGGCGACAAAGCCCAGGCCCTTACCATTATTGAAGAAGCCATCCGGTTTTATAAAGAAACTTTTATTAAATAGTTTTTTGTGCCCCCTACAAATAAAAAAATGGCCGTAACTACTTTACTACTCCTTTTATTGATCGGATTAGCCGCTGGTTTTTTAAGTGGCTTAGTAGGCATTGGCGGTGGGGTACTGATTGTACCTGCCCTTGTTATTTTTCTGGGGTTTTCGCAAAAACTGGCACAGGGCACTTCGTTGGGTATACTGCTTTTACCTGTGGGCATTTTTGCTGTTATGCAATATTACAAGCAAGGTTATTTAAACATACAGTACGTGGCTATAATGGCCGTGGCTTTTATATTGGGTGGTTTTCTGGGAAGCAAGCTGGCGCTGTCTTTGAGCGATGAAAAAATGAAAAAGATCTTTGCCATTATCATGATGCTGATCGCGATTAAAATGCTTTTTTTTGATAAAAGCAGCCCCAAGCCGGTGAAGGAAGCCATACATTCTTCCACAAAAATGTAATAATCTCAGTTTGGAAGGAGAAAAAATCATTTCTGCCCCCTATCTTTGCCAAAACTAAGCACATGGAAGCACAACAATCGAAAGGAAAATACTGGGCACTTTGTTTTTTTTGGCTCGCTATCATGATCACCCTATTGGTGGTATACCGTGAATTTTTCTGGCTGGCCTTACCCGGCACTGTTACCTACTTTGCCAAAGCATTGGATCTGATCTAAGATCACTTACATCTTCGTATAGAAAAAGCAACCTGACCGGGTTGCTTTTTTATTGTCATCCCTCTTTTTCTCCTTTTCTCTTGTCCTCCTCTTATTGAAATAGCAGCCTGGATAGCGGGGTATTATTTCAATAAGAGAGATCCGGAGAGAGCGGGGAAGAGGGGTATGCTTATTTACCTATACCGCTTAATAATTCGTAGTTGATGTGTTCTCTCCCCTGTATCGGTATTGATGATGCCCATCGTATCTATTTTATCAATCCTCACTTTTCCGGAAGCATGAATAATGGTATCCGAAGAAAATAATAACCCTACATGTGTGATCTTTCCTTCCTCGTTATCAAAAAAAGCAAGATCGCCGCATTGTACTTCCTGCAAAAACCCAACTACCTCCCCTTCTGCTGCCTGCTGATAAGCATCTCTCGGTAGCTTTTTGTTGAAGAACCGGAATACCTGCTGTACAAACCCACTGCAATCAATCCCATACACAGACCTGCCACCCCAGAGATAAGGCGTATTCACATATTGAATAGCCACCTGGCGAATTATATCTTCTGTATAGATGGCTGCTGCCGCATCCCATACTTTGCCAACATAAGCAATACTGAAGTTGTTTACCTGAGCAATATTATTTTTAAACAACCCCAGAGCCGTTCCCATAGAAAGATGCATGGGTTGCCCGTTTAGTACCGCCAAGTTATTCCATTCCGGGCAGATCTTTCTGCTGTTGCTATCTGTTATGGAAGCGTCAACCTTAGCTATCTGACTTGTCTGGCACCACCCTTCATACCCATCGTACACACAGCGGATACGCGTAAACAATTTTTTCTCTTCCAGTATTTCTGCCAGTTCGCCAAAAAGTAATTGACTTACCATTTCTGACCTATGTGCATCCTCTTTACGTAAAGGGGCAACAGGCACCATACAAATCACAAAAGCCATAGCATAAATTTGAAGTTAAGATATGGAAATTTATCAGTCACGCATCTTACTAAAAATGCTTTATTTTCAAGCTGTGAGTTCAGACAGGTATCACGATATCAGCGACAAGGAACTGTTAGAGAAATTCTACAGCGATCATGATAACCAGTGGTTAGGCATTGTACTGCAACGATATACCATACTCTTGCTGGGAGTTTGTATGAAATACCTGAAGAATGAAGAAGAAGCAAAAGATGCTGTTCAGCAGATTTTTCTAAAAGCCATTACCGAACTGGCAAAATACAAAGTAGATTATTTGAAAAGCTGGTTATACATGGTGGCAAGAAACCATTGCCTGATGAAACTGCGCGATAAAAATATTTTTATCCCGGTAGAAGAAAAAACGGGACTTACCGCTGTTGAAACAGATAAAAAAGAACTCGCTGATAAAGAAACAGCCCTAATCCTGCTTGAAACTTCGCTTGAGGAATTGAATATGGAGCAAAAAACCTGCGTAACTTTATTCTACATGCAGAAAAAAAGTTACCAGGAAATTGTTGATACCACCGGGTACACCCTTTTACAGGTAAAAAGTTATATACAGAACGGTAAACGTAATTTAAAGATGCTGGTAGAAAAGAAAATGAAAAATACGGAATGACAGAACTGAAAGACATATTACATCAGGATGATGAACTGGACAGTGAAGAACTGTTGCGTTATCTGCAGGGCCATGCTACTGAGGAAGAAAGGTTTGCCATAGAAAAACAAATGGCTGATTCTTCCTTTGTAAATGAAGCTATTGAAGGATTACAGCACTTTCAGGATGCAGCGATGGTAAAGGAATATGTTGAACAGTTGAACAAACAATTACAAAAGCAAACCGCAAAAAAATTAGTTCGTAAGAATAAACGTAAACTAAAAGACCAGAACTGGCTAATCGTTGCTATTCTTTCCATACTACTTCTTTGTGTAGTTGGATATTTATTAATTCACTTCTATAGCAGGCATTGATAAAATGCCTTCAGCATCAGCCCTTCGCTTAATTAAGAAGTTCTCCTATCGCCATCGATAATTACTCCTGGATGAGACTAAAAACATCGCAATTTCATATGTTTCCCGCTACAGTTGCTGATCGGTATATTTTATAAAAAGGCCTGCCCTTTAACAGGCAGGCCTTGGATAGAGTATTACAGTGATGTATGCTTTCGAACAAAATCCCCCGACGTTATCCTCTGGCTTTACCAGCTGTATTACTTTTATTTAGATATCTTAATAGTGATGTTACTACTTATCATTACTCTACTCATTTTACCTGTCTTGCATGAAAGTAGACCCAAAACCTATCCTGCAAAAAGAAAATTGACCAAAGCCATTCTCCAGTAGATAACTTTGCATTTTAAGTAGATAATAAAAAAAATATCCTGATCTTCAACTTTTCTTACTTTTAAGCTGTTTATAAAAGATATCGAACGTTTACAATATCCCCCAGTTGATGAGTTATAAATGCATACTTGTTGAAGACAATATTCTCGAGCGCGATGCGCTGGCGATGAAATTGAAAAAAATCGATACGCTTTCATTGAAAGCCTCCCTGTCGAACGGCATGGAAGCGGTAAGCTTCCTGAAAAATGAATCAGTTGACATCGTATTTTCAGATATAGATATGCCGGATCTTTCTGGTATTGAATTATTGAAGAGTCTTAAAAACCCACCCGTTTTTATCTTCATCTCTTCACATGCCGAGCATGCGGCAGAAAGTTTTGATCTGGATGTAATTGACTACATCGTAAAGCCTGTTAAAATAGAGCGGTTGATGAAGGCGGTAGATAAAGCCATCGAATACATTGACGCAAAAGTAAAAGCCCAGACAGAAATACCTTCAAAATCAGCTGATGTCAATCACTATGCTTCCAATCAACTTATCAGAACCATCGATGCACAGGAATACTTTTTTATTAAAGAGAAGAATTCGCATATCAAATTGCATATGGGCGATATCCTGTATATTGAAAGCATGGGTGATTTTTCCAAGATCATTACTATACACCAAAAAATACATTTTGTACTGATCAGTTTAAAAAATATTGAGAAGCAATTGCCCACACCAATGTTTATGCGCGTGCACAAGCAATACATGATTAACCTGCTGCACATCATTAATATCAATCATGCAGACCTTGTACTTACGGATAAGACCATCATACCTATCAGCAGTACTTATAAGCAAATACTTCAGGATAACCTGATCAATAAAAAAACACTAACACGTTTTCTGGAAGAATAACCAAACGTTATTTAAGAAGACGAGACTACAGGTAACAGCAAACGGAATTCGCTTCCGGCTCCCTGCTGGCTGCTAACCGCTATCCGGCCATTCATCAGGGTAGCAAAATGTTTGCATAGCAGTAAACCAATACCTGTTCCTTTCTCTTTTTGTGTACCGGCAGTGCTTTCTAATGTAACAGAGGATGGCGCATTGATTTTATTTACCTTGGCTTCACTCAACCCCACTCCATTATCTTTTACGCATATGGCAAGACTGCCATCAGGTTGCAGGGTATGATATAATTGAATCTGCCCCTTATTGGCGGTGAATTTAACCGCATTACTGATCAGGTTTCTCACAATCAGTTCAATCATGTTTTTATCACCTTTAACAAACAGATTATTTTCAAGCTGGTTGTGGATGTATATATTCTTTTTTTGTAACGCATCTGTAAAACCAGACAGAACTGCATACGTAACATCGGATATATCAACTGATTCCTGTAAAGGCGTAAAGCCCTGCATCTGGCTGGCGGCCCACTTTAGCAGGTTCTCCATCATAGAAGAAGTATGATCGAGCGTTCCTTTTACCTGTTCAATATATAGTGCAAGTCTTTCCTGTTCAATTTCTCCATCTTCCAGTAAAGCACTGAAGGCAATGAGGTTATTTACAGGGGCACGCATATCATGGCTTACAATACTGAATATTTTATCTTTTACTTTACTCATTTCTTCCAGTTCTTCCTTCTGTGCAGAAACAAGCGTATTTAAACGGGCCGTTCTTTGTTTGGCTCTGTACACAAAAAATCCTGCTCCGGTAAGCAATACAAGCATCAACCCCATAAAGAGCGTAAGGTTTCGATTGAATTTTATCTGCAATTGCTGTTCGCTTATTTTTTCGTCACGTATACTGGTTTCCAGTTTCTTTTCAAGATCTTTCTGGCTTAACAGTGAGTTTTTTAGTTTCTGTTCTGCTTCCAGCTCTGACTGCTTTTTAAGGTAGTTTAATTTCTGGATTTCTTTTTCCCGGTTGGTTAACTCCAGTTCTTTGTTGCGAATACTCAATTGCTGTTTTTGTTGAATTGCCAAAGCCACTTGCTGTTTTATTTTGTTATCCGCGATTTGCTGGTTGAGCTGATACTCTCTTTCCTTCTGGTTAAATTCAAATTGAAATTGTTTGCGGGTAATATCTTTTTGTTTTTCATTATTAAAAATGCTGTCGCGCATAACAATAAAATCTCTGTAATAGGTATAGGCACTATCAAAATGTCCCTGCTTCTCATGCATGTTGCTGATAGCGAGTAACGCATCTTTTTGCAGATCCAGCACTTTAAACTGCCTTCCGCCGGCTAGGCCCATTTGCAGATAGGGCATTCCTTTTGTGAACTCATTTTGCCTTGTGTACGCCCGCCCTATATTCAACATGGCGGTAGCAGCATAGGTTTTTTTTTCGCTCTTTTGGTAAACATTCAATGCAAATTGATACTCCTGTATCGCCGCCGCATGATTGTTGCGTTTTTCATTCAGATTGCCCAAATGCGTTCTCACTTCTGCCTCCAGATCATTATCTTTTGTTTGTATTGCAATAGCTAGAGCTTTGTCAAGGTATTCACGGCCAATAATGTATTTATTAGCAGGGTCTACTTTCAACCGTAACAATTCTGCATCAGATGAAGCCAGATATGCAGACGACATAGACTGATAGCATTCCGCCACACCTCGTTTCCCATCATCGCCCATTTTTTGAAAACTTTTCAGGGCTTTACCAAAAAAATCAATGGCTTTTTCATTCTGATCAGGATATTCCATATAGATGCTTCCCATATTTACAAAACTATTAGCCGCATCTTCCTCATTGCCGGTACTGATATAATAATTAGCTGATTTTTGATATAAAGAAAGTGCCCGCGGATAATCTGCCAAAGTGTGATACACCGTCCCATAATTAAGTGAATAGTCTGCGGCGCTATGTTTATCACCAACCAATTCAGCTAACTCAATGGCTCGTGTGTAGTTGGCGATAGATCTTTCAAAATCTGAAATACCTTCGTAATAAAGCCCCTTGGTGTTATAGATAGGAGGCAATAGCCTGGTAAATTTTATTTTTTCGCCTAAGTCGGTAGCTGCATTTGCATACACAAAACGCTGGGCTGTGAGTTTTAATTTACGACACTCTTTCATGAGTTCTATCAATAATAAAACTTTGGTGCTGTCTTCCTTTACATAATTGTTATTGGCAGTAATCAGGCTATCCAATCTTTGTTGCTGTGCAGTAGCAGAAGATACCATGATGAGTAAACAGACCATCCAGACTAAGCCTGATTTTTTCATAAAACTATTTCTCGGCGTTCGATCTTTTGTTTTTCGTATCTCACATTATAATACATTTCCTTCCTTAGGAAATACCACAACGGGTTGCCATTTCTTTGCATCAGCCATTGCTACCAGCCCATAAGAAATAATGATCACCACATCTCCTGCAGCACCTTTTCGTGCGGCAGGTCCATTTAAACAACAAACACCCGACCCACGTTCACCCCTGATGAGGTAGGTTTCTATACGCTCTCCGTTATTTACATTCACCACCTGTATTTTCTCATATTCCACCATCTGAGCCGCATCCATCAGGTTTTCATCCAATGTTAAACTTCCCACATAATTGAGATTGGCTTCTGTAATAACAGCTCTGTGTACTTTTGATTTGAGTATTTGAATTTGCATATTTTTTTATTTATAGAGAAGTTTATACTGTGAGCTGTGAGTAATAGAACTTCAAAACCCAATTATTAATTATTAATTGTTAATTTTTATTTTCAATTACCCTGCCTGCATAGCCTATCAATCAACACCGCAAAGTTAGGAAATGCCGCTGTTAGTTCTTCTGCCTTGGCCAGTTCAAAATCTGCAAAATCAAAACCCGGTGCTACGGTGCAGCCTACAAACGAAAAATCGCCGCCGGGGGCTGTTTCAGATGCAAACCAGCTGCCGGATGGCACCATGGCCTGAAAAGTTTCTCCATTTTGGATATTATTTCCCAAAGCTATTTTTTCATACTGTCCATTGGGATGAATGACATGTACATGCAAAGTATTGCCCGCATAAAAATGCCAGCATTCATCACTCTGTATCCGGTGAAAAGCAGAAAAATTATTTTTCTCCAATAAAAAATAAATAGCTGTTGCAAAATGCCTGTCGCCCGGAAATCGTTCCGGCAAAGAAGTTTTTGGCATAACCTCTTTTGAGCGATACATCTCTTTGTAAAACCCTCCCTCCGGATGTGGGAGTAACTGAAATTTTTCTACCAGTTCTGTTACAGTGTGTTGCATGTCATTACCCAATTATTTAATCTGATAACATGTGTTTGTATATTATTGTTTGGGTTTCCGTTTAATGGGCTTACCATACTTTTTCTTCATCTGGTCTTTCCGGCTAACCTTGGCATTCACTTTTAATTTCTTATCCGATTTTTTATGGAAATCCTTTTCATTGTACACTTTTTTCGGAAGTTTTACACGGTCGGTCTTCATAAATATTTTGGGCTTCTCTTCCTCCGTAAGCACATCCGAAATTTGTAATCCCTCAGGCAACGGCAACATCGGTATAGCATATTGCATTAATGATTCAATGGCTTGCTGCTGCCCCTGTTCTCTTGGTGTAACAAAAGTGATAGAGATACCCTTCCTGTCTGCCCTACCCGTTCTTCCTATCCTGTGAATATATGTTTCAGGTATTACCGGTGTATCAAAATTAATTACATGCGATACTTCTGCCACATCAATCCCTCTGGCCACAATATCTGTTGCTATCAGAAAACGATACACACCCGCTTTAAACTGGTTTACTGCATTAAAACGATAGTTCTGGGCTTTGTTGGAATGTATTACGCCAACCAAGCCCGGAAAGGCCGGTTCCAATTGCTCAAATAATTGATCGGCCAGTTGTTTGGTACCGGCAAAAATCAATACTTTGTTCATAGCTGCATCCATATTCAGCAGCCACTCCAACAAATTTACTTTTGTATAAAAATTGGGCACTGCGTAGGCCGACTGTTCTATATTTTCCAATGGCGTTCCCGTGGGTGCCGCTTCAATTTTTACCGGATCTGTAAAATACGATTGCATTAATTTTTCTACTTCCTCTGTAATAGTGGCAGAGAACAAAAGGTTTTGTCTTTTTTCAGGAAGCAGATCCAGTATGTTTTTGATCTGTGTTCTGAAACCCAGGTTCAACATTTCATCCATCTCATCAATCACCAGTTTCTTAATGCCCTTGGTATCCAAAGATCCGTGCAAAGCAAGATCCATCAAACGCCCGGGGGTAGCCACTAAAATATCACAACCCTTTTCTACCCTTTCTTTTTGTGGATTGATATTGGTACCGCCATATACACCATCTACTTCCAGTGTCATGTACTTGGTTAACTTTTTAACCGTTTCCATTACCTGTATCACCAGCTCACGTGTGGGCACTAGGATCAGCATTTGCACTTCTCTTTTTTTAGAAAACTTCATCATACGCAACGAAGGCAACAGATAGGCAATGGTTTTACCGGTTCCAGTTTGTGCAATACCACATACATCCCTTCCCGACATGATCACAGAAAATGCTTTTCCCTGAATAGGTGTTGCGTTTTGAAAACCGATATCCTCCAATGCATTCAGTAAAGGGGTATTCAGGTTTAGGTCGGTAAAGTTTAACATATCAAAAAAGGATGTATAAGCTGCAAAGGTAATGCCTGCCGCTCATGGTTCATGATATATATGGGACTGAGGGAGATATACAGCTATTGGTAATCACTTACATTTTCTACCATAACAATACCAATATATTAACCGCGAAGAAACGAGGGCTCGAAGGTGCGCAAGGAAAACTGATGAAAAATTCCTTTGCGTTTCTTTGCTTCCTAGCGACTTTGCGGTTAAAACTTCCCAATGAGTTACCACCGCACCCCTTACAAATCACCAGCAGAATCCTATATTTATTGCCTCAAATCGCTTTCAAATGAAAATTTTTCTCCGGTTGCTCACGTATACCCTGCTCAGTGTTGTTTCTGTGCAGTGCCAATCCCAAAAAATACAGCAACCCAATAAAAGCAAGTCAATTATTACCGGTGCAGATCAAACCCAGAAATACCTACCCTTACTGAAAGGGAAACGCGTAGCTATTCTGGCCAACCCCACCACAATTATCGGAAAAGTACATCTGGTAGACAGTCTCCAAAAACTGGGCATCAACATTGTAAAAGTATTTGGCCCCGAACATGGTTTTCGTGGCAATGCCAGTGCGGGTGATAAGGTGGCTGATGAAGTAGACAAGCAAACTGGTATACCCATTATTTCACTTTATGGAGGTAAAAATAAACCCAGCAAAGCAGACCTTGCTGATGTAGACATCATGGTATATGATTTACAGGATGTAGGTTGCCGCTTTTATACCAATATCAATGCGTTGGCCCGTTTAATGGAAGCCTGCTATGAAAATAACAAAGAACTGCTGATACTCGACAGGCCTAATCCCAATGGCTATTTTGTAGATGGACCTATTCTGGATATGAAATACAAATCAGGTATCGGTATGTTTCCCATCCCCATTTCTCATGGACTTACCATTGGTGAATTTGCACAAATGGTGAATGGAGAAGGATGGCTGACCAACGGAGTGAAATGTAAGATCACCATAATTCCGGTGGCTAATTATGCGCATACCATGCCGTATACGTTACCTGTAAAACCATCACCCAATCTGAATACGCAACAATCCATTTTGCTATACCCTTCTTTGTGTTTATTTGAAGGAACTATTTTCAGTCAGGGGCGCGGCACTTATTTTCCATTTTCTATTTTAGGTAATCCCGATATGAAAGACAAGTACACATTCTCCTTTATACCAACCGGTATCAAAGGCATGGCTGAAACACCCTTGCATATGGATAAAGTTTGTTACGGATTAGACCTTAGAAAGTACGATACCGAAATACTCCGTAAAAACAAGCAGGTAAATATTGCATGGATGATTGAACTCTATAATGCTTACCCATATAAAGAAAAATTCTTTGATTCAAAACAAAGCAAAGAGATGGGCAGTATTGATAAACTGGCTGGGGTGGCTTCTTTTAAAGAGCAGATCATAGCAGGTGTACCTGAAGCTGACATCCGTAAAAGTTGGGAGCCGGGATTGAATGCCTATAAGGAAATGAGAAAAAAATACCTGATGTATCCATAGCGATTTGACTCACTGTTTTTTTTACCGCAAAGATGCAAGGGCACAAAGGATCGCGAAGAGAGGATGTATTTTATTTTTTTTGAACCTTTGCCTGTAACCTGGCTGTTTCATCAGAGTCGGGCACCCTGTTAGATACATCGCGCAGCAGGTAAAAGATAGATTGATAATTCTTTTTAGTGGCTTCGCTCAACGCCATTTCACAGGTTTTTCCTGAAGAATAATAGCCACTGCAACTGCCCCCCCGCGCATTCAGTTGCGCTACATTCGTCGCTTCTGCTTTTGTGGCACTGGCGGTTAATTGCGGATAATAAAATCCCCTGTCGCCGGCCATACCACAACATCCACTGTAAAAAGGAATTTCAGGATCCAGCGCACAGGCATTGCCAATAGCCTGCAATTTAGGCAGCAGGTTCATTTTGTTTACACTACATACCGGATGAAAGATGATCTTATTTTTTTTATCTATACCGGGCAACTTGGGCAAAATATAATCTGCAGCAAAATCAATACTGTCAATAATTCTAAGTTGTTGAAAGCGTTCCTTGTTTTCATCCGTTAAATAAGGGAATGCCCCTTGCAGCGATTGGGTACAGGAAGTTACATCCATCACAACAGGAGCTTTTCCTCCATCTGTCCATTCCCATAATGTATTGATGGTTTTGTTAGCTGTGTATTGGTATGCACTGCTAAATCCTTTAGATGAAAACAATTGTCCGCAACAAACACCGGTTGTATGATCAGCAATGGCAAGCTTAAGATTAGCCCTTCTGCAAACCAGTGAAATTACTTCATGAATAGGCATACCATCTTCCTGGTCATCGCCCATCATCCTAGTGATACAGGAGGGAAAGTAAACGGCATCGGGTTTTTCATACTGCCTCCCTTTTATGGATAATGGTTGTGTCAATGCATTCGTCCACAAAGGAAATCCGGGAATTATTTTTTTAATGGATTGTGTTATCCGCTGCATAGTTCCTTTTCCGATAGCCCAATTGGTAAAATTGCCCAGGTGCAATGCAACTTTTACCAGTCGCTCAAGCGTTCCAAAATTTCTTGCCACACCAGTAGCCATTTTATTGGCCAGTAACGAATGATTCTCCCTGCGCAATCTTTTAATCAATTCTCCGGTATTGATAGATACGGGACAATCAGTGGCGCACATACCATCCACCGCACAGGTATCCATTCCTGCAAACTGAAATTCTTTTGTAAGTTGTTTGTAGTCTTTGGTATTGCCTTCTGTTTTTAATCTTTGCAATGATCGTCGAATCTGTATTCTTTGTCGCGGTGTTAACGTATAATCACGGCTTGGACAACGATTTTCGCAGTAACCACATTCCACACACTTATCAACTTCCTCCTCTACCACCGGCATGGTTTTCATGTTTTTCAAATGGCATTTTTCATCTGTATTGATGATCACACCGGGATTGAGAATATGATTGGGGTCCAGCAATTCTTTCAGCTCTTCCATAATCCGGTACGCATCCTCACCCCATTCCTGTTTTACGTAAGGAGCTATTTGTCGCCCCGTACCATGCTCTGCTTTTAATGAACCTTTATACTTGTGAATAATCAGATCAGCCAGCTCATCATTAAATGCTTCAAACACCGCGATTTCTTCTTTTTCATTCACCGGTTGGGTAACCAGAAAATGCAGATTGCCTTCTTTGGCATGACCAAAAATAATGGCGTTGGTATACCCGTATTTGGCAAACAACAAATGCAGATCTGTTACTGCTTTACCCAGATTTTCTAAAGGAACAGCCACATCTTCCAGCATAGCAGTAGTACCCCTTGCGCGCACCGCTGCTACTGAAGGATACATACCTTTTCTTAACTTCCACCAGTTGGCCTGTTGCTTGGGTTCATCCGTAAAATGTAATTTATCAAGTAATGGTAAAGTATTGATTACAGGTGCGGCCTCTCTCAATAACCGTTTTAATTCTTCGGGATGCGATGCCTGGTATTCGCAAAGTATGGCAGTAGCTTCGCCGGGCAGATCTTTTACCATTGGCGGACAATACGCCATCTCTTCTACGGAACGCAATGCGGGTCTGTCCATCAGCTCCAGGGCCTCGGCACCCGTTGCTTTTAACGCAGGAATGGCTTCGGCGGCCACCACGGGGTTTTCAAAAAATAATAGCCCGGTAGACTTATACATTTTATCCGGAATGGTATTCAACACAGCTTCTGCGATAAAAGCCAGTGTACCCTCAGCACCAACAAGCAAATGCGCCAACACATCCAATGGATGTTTGTAATCAATAAAGGCATTGATACTATATCCTACTGTATTTTTAATTTTGTATTTGTTTCTAATGCTGTTTACCAGTGTTTCATTAGCCAGAATCTCATTTTGTAATGCCATAATTTTATCAGCAATCACAGCATCGGCTGCCTGAAACCGAAAATAATCTTCTCTTACTGCCGTATCATATTCGTTCCCATTGGGCAACACAAAGCGGATGGATTGTAACGTATGGTAAGAATTGTGCGCCACGCCGCAACACATACCACTACTGTTGTTAGATAAAATTCCTCCCATCATTGCGGCACTGATAGATGCAGGATCGGGCCCTATCTTTGTAGCATACGGTATGAGTGCATGATTAACATGTGCCCCAATCACACCTGGCTGCACCCGCACCTGCGAACCATCTTCAAGGGGTTGTATTTTTTTCCAGTGTTTACTTAAGTCTACCAGAATACCATCTGTAATAGACTGTCCGCTTAAACTGGTACCACCTGTTCTAAAAGTAAGCGGAACATGATACTGATTGGCAAATACAAAAAGTTGCTTAACATCTTCTATAGAATCGGGTTGCACAATGGCTTGGGGAAGCAGGTAATAAAAACCGGCATCGCCTGCAAACGCGTAACGATCTGTAAGTGAAAGCCGCAGTTTGTGCTCACTGAAATGTTTCCGTAGTTCCTTAGCAATATCCTGCATAATCCTCTCGTAATGGTAATTACAAATTTAACTGAAAACCACAAGTAATGCGATGTGTTTGTGATAAATGCGGATAATACGCGGGTATCAGTATTTTAGCGGGAGTAGAAATACGGGGAGGGAATATCGAATATCGAACAAGGAATTTTGAACGCCGAAGTAAGTACCCATTAACACTTCGATATTCAAAATTCCTTGTTCGATGTTCAATGTTCGATATTATAAAAGCGCCTGATACAGTATCTCAACACTATGCAACGCTTTCCTGCCTGTTCCATCATGAATCTGGTGGCGGCAACTGGTACCGGGTGCTGCAATGCAGGTGTCTTCTGAAGAATGTCGAACAGCCGGTAATAATACCAGTTCTCCTATCTGCATAGAGAGATCGTAATGTTCTTTTTCAAATCCAAAAGAGCCTGCCATACCACAACAACCCGAAGGAATGGTTTCCACAGTATAATTTACCGGAAGCGAAAGCATTTTTATAGAGTGAGCTACGGAAGAAATGGCCTTTTGCTGACAATGCCCGTGCAGTTTTATCAGTTTCTTTTCAGCAGTGAATTGATCTTCGCGGATATTTCCTTTACCAATTTCTGTAGCAATAAACTCGTCAATCAAAAAAACATGCTTGGCCATTTCCTGCGCAGCAACCAGGTTCTCATCAGATGCGAGATCAGGATATTCATCGCGGAAAGTGAGAATCGCCGACGGCTCAATACCGATAAGCGGTGTTTCCTGCGTAATTAATGGCGACAGTATCCTGATATTCCGGTTAATGATCTTTTGTGCTTCGCGAATCAATCCTTTGGATAACCAGGTACGGCCACTCTCTTCGTGTTGAGGTATCACCACTTCATACCCTAACTTTTCCAATAACTGAATAGCGGTAATACCAATATGCGCATCATTGTAGTTGGTAAACTCATCGCAAAAAAGATATACTGTTCTCTTTGCTTTTGTATTGATGCCTGATTGATGCTGCCGATACCATTTCTGCAAAGTAATTTTTGATAAGGCAGGCATCGATCTTTTCACAGCGAACCCTGAAATCATTTTGATCAGTGTTCCGGTAATAGAATTGGATACAAAAAAATTATAAACAGAAGGCATCAAAGAACCCAGTCTGGCCGATGCTGTAAAATTGGCAATCAGTTTTGATCGAAAAGGAACGCCATTGGCATCGTAATACTGTTGTAAAAATTCTGCTTTCAGTTTAGCCATATCCACATTAGAGGGACATTCTGATTTACAGGCCTTACAACTTAAACAAAGATCCATTACTTCATAAATCTCTTTGTGATCAAAGCGATTCAGTTTATCGGAATGTGTTAAAAATTCGCGCAAAATATTAGCCCTTGCCCTGGTAGTATCTTTCTCATTTCGGGATGCCATAAAAGAAGGACACATGGTACCACCAGACAAATGCGTTTTGCGGCAATCACCAGAACCATTGCATTGCTCAGCATGTTGCAAAATATCCTGCTGATGAAACCGGAATATCGTTTTGAATTCAGGTGTGAATTGATCAGGCTCGTACCGCAACATGGTATTCATGGGCGGGGTATCCACAATTTTATTGGGATTGAAAATATTCTCCGGATCCCACACCCGTTTGATCTGCTGCAATAAATGATAATTCTTCTCTCCTACCATTTGCCTGATAAACTCTCCACGCAAACGGCCATCACCATGCTCCCCACTTAATGAGCCCTGGTATTTTTTTACCAGTGTGGCTACCTCTTCCGCAATGGTTCTGAATAAACGGTTGCCTTCTTTTGTTTTTAAATTGATAATGGGACGCAAATGCAATTCACCGGAACCTGCATGCGCATAATGTACTGAATGCAACCCGTACTTTGTCAGTATCTCATTAAACTCACGGATGTAGGCCGGTAAATCATGCACATCCACTGCTGTATCCTCAATTACCGGAACCGCTTTTTCATCTCCGGGTAAATTACCCAGTAAACCAAGACCTGCTTTTCTGAGTGTCCATATTTTTTTGGTATCCTCACCAAACAGAACCGGGAAATGATACCCAAGTCCGGCAGCTCGCATATCTGCTTCTACCTGCTGGGTAATTGCCAGAATTTCTTCACGTGTGGATCTGGCAAATTCTATCACCAATATAGCTCCGGGATCTCCCTGCACAAAAAATCGATTCTTACTTTGTTCAATATTTCCTTTGGTACATTCTAAAATATAATGATCGATCAATTCACTGGCACTGGGACGATATTGTAAGCCAATCAGATTTGCCCGCAACGATTCGTCTATAGAATGAAAGTGTACACATAACAATCCCGTTTCTTTTGGCGGAAGTGGTACTACATTCAGTTTGATCTCTGTTAAAAATGCCAGCGTTCCTTCAGAGCCTGCAATCAGCGAACAAAAATTAAACGTATCACCACCTGCGGTAAAGGGCTCTGTATCCACCAACAGATCTATAGCATACCCTGTATTTCTTCTTTCAACTGTTTTCTTCGGAAATTCTTTTCGGATCTCTACCTGGTTATCATAATTACTTAACAGCGTTCTGGTTTGTTGGTAGATCTTTCCTTCCAGATCATGCTGTTCGCATTTAGCATGAAACGCGTCTGTACTTAATTCATGAAACACTACTTCAGACCCATCACTTAAAAAAGCTTTTGCTTCCAGCAAATGCTCGCGTGTACTTCTGTACACAACAGAGTTGGAACCACAGGAATTATTTCCCACCATGCCACCGATCATCGCTCGATTGGCGGTGGAGGTTTCGGGACCAAAAAATAAACCATGTGGTTTTAAAAACATATTCAATTCATCCCTGATCACACCCGGCTGCACACGAACCCAATTCTCTGCTGTATTTAATTCGAGTATCTGCGTAAAATGTTTGGATACATCAACAATGATTCCATTTCCCACCACCTGTCCGGCCAACGAAGTGCCGGCAGTTCTGGGAATAACAGATGTTTGGTGTTTTCTGGCAAAAGAAATCAGTTGCAGAATATCGGCTTTTGATTTCGGAATGGCCACGGCCAGGGGCATTTCGCGGTAAGCAGAGGCATCAGTAGCGTACAGCGTTCGCATGGTGGTATCAAAAAATAAATCTCCCTCCAGTTGTTCAGCCAGCTGCTTCAAATGCTCCTTCATTGCTTGATGTTAGTATGAATTACAAAAATATCGTTTTCTGTGTAAACGTATTGCGCCTTTGCGTCTTTGCGAGAAATATTCACGCGAAGGCGCAAAGGCGCAATAAAAAGATGATCAAAACTATGGATCAGGTAATCAGAATCAGTTTTTGTGGCAGTGAGAAATACTCTGCTTTGATCTTCTCCAGGGTTTCTTTTTTGTTGAAGAGCTCGTAATATTCATCTACATCAATATTCATGTTGTCTTTATTCACATACACCGGACCAGTAACGGAACTCCCTTCTCCATTTTCAAATTTTGCGGTACGGATGATGCCATTTACGATGGCCTCTTCATTAAGGGAGCATTTATTCTTGCAGATCACGTTTCCCTCGATCATTCCTCCGATCACAATATCATGACAGAGAATGTCACCATTTACAGAAGCTTTTTTATCAATAATCACCTTATTGGTACAAAAGATAATGCCCTTAAAATCGCCTTCAATACGAATAGGAGAAGTTGTTTTGATAATGCCAAAATAAACACCGCCAGAAACTACCTGCACGGCCGGTAACATTTCGGTAGGTGCTTCTGTTTTTTTAAATAACATACGAGAATTTGGTTTTTCAGGAGATTGAATATACCCAATATCGAACGTTTTTCATAAAAACAGGCTTTAGTTTCCTGATTTAGTCGAAAAATAATGATTTGATTATTTTATCTTGCCAATAATTATTAACTTTTCGGCCAACTTAAACCAGTTACGATGAATAAGTTCAGGGAACAATTACTGCACGACCCCAATTCCAGTTTTTCGAGCCAGAGTTCGCAGGATGAGAAGCAACTTTTTATCACCAGTTCCACCAATATTTCGGGTGTACTGGATTCTGAGAACGATATCATCCTGGATGGAAATTTTAATGGCGTTCTGTACAGTAAGAAAACCATTCATATCACCCCTACCGGCGTTATCCGCGGAGTGATCATCTGTAATGATATTAAAGTAGAAGGTGAGTTTGAAGGATCCGTGTATAGCCTGCGTGTGAATCTATGCAAAGATTCTATCGTAAAAGGAAATATCCATTGTACCATCATCAACACAGAAATGAACCAGTTTGTGGAAGCCAATATCAAATTGTTGAGTCTTGAAACATCTGTTTTTGAAGCCAGCTCTTCAGACCTCTTTGCACAACTGAAAGATATTTTCAACAAGAATAATAAGGATAACAATTACCTCGCCGTGTTCCAGGAAAAATTGAATGAGGTAAAACCATCCACCAAATTCTACCACCAGACCATTTATGTGTCTCCTTCCAATGACAATGCTTCCAGAACAGAAGACATTTCACCGGAAGACGGAAATTAATATCTATCAATAGCATAAAAATAACAAGGGGCAATATTACTATTGCCCCTTGTTATTTTAGTAAGGTACCACACATTACAACCTTACCAAAGAAATGACTGCACGCAAACCTGCAGGTATTGGGATGCTTAGAGAAGAAGTATCTCCGTTACTCGTTATTTTCTTTCCTGACTTGCCATTCACTTTTATTTCATAGGTTCCTTTCAGTCCCTTTACCAGCACCGGTAAGGCGTGTGCATCAGCAGTGCGATTTTCAATAGTGAACTGGAGGCTTTTGCCTGTTGGGTCTACTATTACGGATTCGTTCCATTTGAACCCGTCCCGTATCAGTTCTATATCTATTTTTTGATCACCGTTGCGGTAGTATATTTTTTTTCGCAGTCCATCTTTTGGTATTACATACAACAGGTTATTCTTTTCCCTTAACTCACCACCATAGGCCACCATTCCAAAAACTGGATCGTTGGTTATTACCGTTGCAGCGGCCCTTGTTGCTCCACCAAAACCAAGATCAATTTCACCGTCGTAAAACCACGGACCGCGGCCCTGCGGTTTCTGTATCCATGAATTAGCAAATTTCTGCGGCTCAAATGCCCAGCCTGAAGCACCATCATTTTCTTTTCCCGGATACCAATACCCATAATTGGTTTCTGGTGTACCTGAGTTAATGAGTGCAAAAGAACTTAAATAAGATTGATACCCCAGCCGTATATATTCTGCCGGATCTTTACTGAAGTTTAATCCATAATCAAGAATAGACCATCCACCCATTTGCGACATATAGCTTAATGTATACCCATCGCTTCTCCCTCTGAAATCGCTACCCAGGTAATAATAAGCGGGCTCAATGGCACCACGTAAAGCAATGTTTGCCTGTGTTTGCCTGTGCATGAAATTTACGGCGTCTTCTTTTTTTACAGAGGGATGGGAATACCATTTGTTTAGATTTTTATCAACCCAAAGGTTCTCATCCGGTTTTAACTCATGCAGCATTCCATACTTTGCAAGGGCATGGCTCGATTCAAAGGCGGTTGCATCAATCGCATATTCAGATCGGAAGGGATATTTATCATCATAGAGAAAGTATTTCACTTTCTTTTCCCATTCGCTGGTTAGGTAAACGGCATCGTTGGCAAAGCCTTCCTTTTTAAGGTCTTCAATTAAATCTGGAATCAATAGTTCGTTGTAGCAACCCCATTTATACGTTTCATACCAGGGTAATATTTCATAAGGGTATTTAAAATAGGCGATGGCCGTTTGTTTAGCCCTTTCCAGATAACCTGCTTTATCCAGGTAATGCGTCATGTTAGGATACATCTTTGCAATCTGGTACATGTGATAATACATCATCATGATATGCGGATAATCGTAAGAGCGCCATACATGCATTTTGTTGCGGTTGGTATCTCTGGTATTTGCCTGCCTGGTTGCATTATCACGATTCACTTTCCAGTTTGGCGTGCCGTATACACCGTAGGCATAGGGTACTTCTTTATCCGTTCGCTGTAATCCTCCCCATACAAAGTTTTTAATGTAATACTCAATTGCATCAATTTCTTTTTGATTAGGATACGCCACATTTTTGGCAGCCACAAAAGGTGCTTTGCACAGTCCGGGATCATCGCAGGTTAATACATAACTCAGGCGACTGGTATCAAAAAAGTCTGCATTATCAGGTCCGCGCAACTGTGCATTTTTCATATCGTATACACCAAACAAGCCATTGTACCATGTAGTCGTATCGGTATGCTGCTGGCGATTTACAATAAATGCCGCACGCTTTTTATATAGCGTTTCCAATGGTTCGGTAACAAAGAACTCAAGGTAGGTTCTATACTTATTACCATAGGTAACGGTGATTTTATTTTCTCCAAGGCGCAAAAATTTGATCTTATACAAGTGTGTTCCTTTTTTCTTTTCGCCTAAATCTGTAATGATCGTTGAGGGAGCAAATTCTGCTGATACGGCGGTAATTTTTTGATGGGTACGCAACGCAATGGTAGCATCCAGATCAGAAGGAACCGTCATACCGGGCATGATCTGTATATCTATTAATCCTTCTTCTACCAATATATTACGGATGCCTGCATAATCATTCGCCCAACGAAATTTGAACCCATAGATTTTACTGCTATTGGATGCAATCACAGCAGAGGTATACGGCTGGCGCCAAGTGCCGCGGATTTCTTTATTGGCAGTAAGGTTAGCATGTATATAGGCCATGAACGTACCTCGCTCGGATGGCAGTGTTGAATTGGTAGAAAAATATTCCAGCGAAGTACCCGGCAAAGGCACCATTACCAGATAAGGCCCCAAACCCGTTGGACGCTGCCAAAACAAAAATGAATTGTTACCGGATATAAAATGATGCTTCACTACACGTTGTTCAAAAATTGCTACCGGGTTCTCTCCTCCACCGTTGTTATATAGTAACGGGATTGCAAGGTCTTCTATGCGAATGACACTCTTACCAGTATTGCTCAACTTGATCTGCCAGGTTAGTGCATTATCCTCCAAAGAAAAAGTTTGCGCCAGTTGCAATGCATCGTTACGTTTTGTTTCGGGCAACCAGGTACTTACGGTATTGCCGTTCTGCTGAACAGTGGTATTGCTGCTGGTGGCAGCACGCAGAGAATCCAGTTTTCTACCTTGCACATAGCGTATGGTTACCTCACCAAACACACGCCCCTTTCTGATATAACTGGTTGTATGTACATCGTTGGTTCTGGTTAGCTCTGCAATACCGTAGCGGTCTGCCTTAAAAGTAAATGCGGCATTCGACAGCAATTTCTGATCCGTTGTTTGTGCTGTGATGGTATGAGAAAACCCATTACACAAAACAAAAAAAGAACAGAACCATTGTATTTTTTTCATGTATTGTATTTAAGTGTCAAACTGACACTAAATATAATACATACTATTTACTAAAACAAATCATTTCACGGGTTACGCATTGTGAATAGGAAAACAAAAAAGCCTTACAGTGATCAAACACTGTAAGGCTTTTGTATGTTACAACCTAACTATTTAAGTTGGCTTTGTTAAGGCTTTCTCAATATCAACGTATAGTTACCAAAGGATCCCTGGTCAACTGTATACGCAATGGACATGTTAATTGTTTTACTGCATGGAGAAACAAAACTGGCAGCACCAGCAGTAACAGCCATATTGGGATTGGTGTAGGTAAGGTTCCATACAAATGCATTGCCTACTTTTTGTTTTGCAATAGTAACCTGGTTGTTAAGTGGGTTAATGGTCACAATAACAGGTACCGGGTTTGTTACGTATGGATTGATGAAGGAGAAGCTGGTATTACTGATTTTAGTAAAAGTAACCACTTCACCCGGTGTGAAATCACCGAAACCATCGGATACTACCACAAAATTTCCCTCGTAAATAGAAGGATCGTATGCACAAATGGCTGCATAGCGGGCAAATTCAGAGTTCAGTGGCATAGCGATAACGCCGGCACCGGAACCATTACCAGAAGCAGGGAATGCTTCATATTTTTTCTCTCCGATATATATATCAGGTGCAAAATCATAGGTATCTCCCAATACGATAGGAGCACCAAATAGAGTAGCTATTTCTGCAGCATTTACTGTAAAGGCTGCAGGTAAAGTGGTTACGTCAGCTTTAAACCTTTTCACATTTGCGGCTGACCCATTTTTTCTAACTACGATATCCACCTTTGAAGGAGGTGTTGCACCTGCAAAATACAGGTCTACCTTAAACTTACCCCCAAAAGAAGCTAAGTTTAACAAGTTAATAGATTGTGAGCCGGTTACATCCAAAACGGTTGTAATGGTTGGAACGGCATCCACAGTAACTCTCGATGGGATAGGCCCATCGTCCTTTTTACAGCCTACCATCGAAAGCATAACTCCGAAGGTGAGGGCGAACAATATGCTGATTTTTCTGATTTTCATAATCTCTTAATTTTATTAGTAATATATCAATCAAGTATCGATCAAGGCTGCCAAAATACTTTAAAAGATTCTGGCACTTTTTGTGGCGGAGCGCTTGAGTTTAACGCGATCTCGTTATTACTGAAGGGCAAAGACCATGGATACTTTCTGTCGCATGATACCGGTGTTACTTTTCCATCAGGACCAGTTACACTGGTAACGGTTCCTTCTGGTGCAGGAGCAAACAGTACAGGGTATTTTGTTCTTCTGTAATCTGTGTAGCTATCCACAGGATTCTCGATACGGTTAATCCATTTTTCAGTCATGATATACTCTAATTTCTTAGCAGCATTTCCTGCATCATACGCAGCCAGAACAGCTGTTTTGTAAGAAGCAGTTGCAGGAAGCGTAGCAATGGCAGGAACCACCTGAGGTGAACCTGCAGAAGCCGGCTTAATAAAATTAGTGATGATGTAGTCCATTTGTAAGAACGACTCATCCAATGCTTTAACGAACACAGCTCTTTCAGTTCCGGTAACCACGCCAG
Organism: Chitinophaga pinensis; assembly: GCA_943372845.1. GTDB lineage: Bacteria > Bacteroidota > Bacteroidia > Chitinophagales > Chitinophagaceae > Sediminibacterium > Sediminibacterium pinensis_K. The sequence goes on from CALSAD010000001.1 coordinate 484,329, forward strand.
CATTAATCAGTTCTGCTTCCAGATACAGACGGTCTGCATACGTAATGAATTGGTGAGGTAATGCTCCTGTTCCTGCATTGGCTGGTCCGATTGTATTTACGGTTACACCCGCACCTGCATCGTAACGACCACCTGCGGGGTACAGACCCAACAGAGAGTAGGTTTGACTGTTAGAACCATCGCGGCAAGGGCCGTTTGAACCAAACAGAATGGTAATAAATCCACCATCGCGGAATTCAGTACAGTTTTCCGGTGTACCGGTTGCTGTTTTTTGGTTATAGATATAATAAGGAATTCGGGGATCAACTGCATTGAATAAAATGTTGGTATTCCTTCCTTTCATGATCTCATATAACCATGGGCTGAAGAGCTGACCACCACGCTGTGTAGCGTTATAATCGCCATAAGCTGGGTGCCTGTCATCAGTAGCACCATTGGGTCCGTAAGGCATCATAAAGCTTTCAGCCTGTGAATTAATCAGTGTGGCCGGAGATGCAAGCAAAGCAGTTACCTGCGCTTTTACATCCTGCACTAATCTGATCTGCGTGTACATTTTTAACTTAATGGTGTTGGCAGCTTTAATCCAGTTGGTAACATTTCCTTTGTAGATGTAATCATCGGAAGCCGGTTTGGAAGGCTGAGGCGCTGTGTTATTCAAATCAACAACACCTTCATCTATTAATTTGAAAAGCTGCGGATAAATATCAGCGCCTTTATCAAACTTTGGTTGTTTAATACCTTCTTCAAATTTGTTGAACTCAGAAAAAGGAACGTCGCCATAAACATCTACCAAAATACTAAAAGCATATGCTTTCAAAATTTTAGCGATACCTACATACACAAAACGCTTTTCTCCACCACCCTGCTTGATAATTACATCAAGGTTAGAAATGGCACCGTACAAACCCTCCCAACCAGATGCGCCTGCGCCATATCTGTCGGCACCAACACGGCCTGTGGTCTGGTGAGTGTATACTGACATAGTACCGCCTAAACCCGACCCAAGGGCCATGTTTCCGGCAATAGTACGTTCTGCATTACTTAACAGCAAGGATACCGGTACTGCGGTAGGGCTGTTTAAATTCTTATTTACATCGAGGAATTTTTTGCAGCCAACTGCAGCTACAAGCATCAACATCGCTGTAAATGAATATATGATATGTGTTTTCCGTCTCATAGTTAAAAATTTACGTGTGGTGATTTAGAAAGTTACGTTTAAGTTGATACCGTATCTTCTTGTACTTGGCGCACTACCAGTTTCAACACCCTGTGCACCAGCAGCTGCTACCTGGTTTACATCCGGGTCGAAGTTGGTGTACTTAGGCACATTAGGTGCAAGGTACCAAAGATTACGGCCGCTTAATGAAAGTGTAACAGCAGACAATTTAAGTTTGCTCACAATTCTTGCAGGCAGTGTGTATCCAAGAACAATCTCTCTTAATCTGTACACAGTACCATCAAATACTGCATACTCAAATGCACCATTGGTAGCAAAGCTGCCTCCAGTACCATTTGTGAAATACAGGTCATTGGTAGTAACCCTTGTTTGGTTAGGTACGGTTTTTCCACCTACAAGGATTGGTGTGTAACGGTTTTTACCATCAGCACCAGTTACCGGTGTTGCGTTTCCGTAAACACCCTGGATCACACGGCTTACTTCTCTGTCTTCGGTATCTTTTGTTACACCTCTTCCCAACATACTATTAATAGTCTCAGAGTAGAAATCACCACCTTTGGTCATATCCCAAAGAACACTCAATTGAAGTCCTTTGTAAGAAAGTGTATTGGTAATACCCAATTTGTAATCTGCATTTGGATCACCTACGATATCATCATTAGGATCAACAAAAGGCATACCGGAAATTGGATTGATCAGCAGTTCGCCATCAGCAGTACGTGCTGAACGTCCACCTCTTAAGTAACCATAAGGATACCCGGCTTCGATATAGTTAAATCCACCAATGATATCTCTGGTTAAACCAGTTACCAGTTTCTCTACGGTATTTTTGTTTTTGGTAAAGATGGCTCTGATATCCCACTGGAAATTTTTGCTGATCACTGGTTTTAAATCCAATGCAGCTTCCCATCCTGTGTTACGGATTTCACCAAGGTTGGTAAAGAAAGAACTGTAACCGGTAGTCTGAGGTAAACCAATGGCATAGATCAGATCGGTAGATCTTTTATCATACCAGGTAAGTTCCAGACCAATTCTTTGTTTTAAGAAACGCATTTCTGTTCCTAACTCTAACTCTGTAGTAAACTCAGGAGTCAGGTTTGGATCGTAGTTAGAACCTCCTCTGGAAGCCAAAGGCTGACCAAGGAAACCGGCAGCACCCAGACCAAAGATGGCCTCGCCATTATGCGGTGGTGCATCATTACCCACACGGGCATAACCGGCACGGAACTTACCATAATCTAACCAATCAGACTTCAGCTTAAAGGCATCTGTCCAAACCACTGATCCGGAAATACCGGGATAGAAATAAGTAGCATTTTTATAAGGAAGAGTAGAAGTAAGATCCGTTCTTCCTGTTAAGTTAAGGAACGCAAAATTCTTATACCCAACAGACGCATCTGCGAAGATACCAACCAGTCTTCTGGTGGTTCTGCTGTCAGAGTTAAAACGCTGAACCGCTGTGTTGGTTAAGCTGAACAAACCGGGAATAACGAAGTTAACACCCTGAACCTGCTGGTTGCGCGAAGTTCTCTGGTTGATATCATTACCCACTTTGAAATCCAGACTCCAGTTATCAAAAAACTTAGGAGTATAAATGGCTACTAATGTAGATTGAATCTCCTGCGTTCTGTTAACCAATTCTGTTAGTGTACCCAACAAATTGTCGGCACCACCTAAAGAAGATTTATCAATGATCTGGTCTCTGAACAATGCATAACTGTTAACACCCGCAGTATAGTTGATCTGGAATGTTTTGTTGAATTTGTAAGAAGCCCTTACAGAAGCTGTTAAACGATCATCCACTGAAGTAACTACGTTGTGGTAAGCACCCCAAACCGGGTTAGTGTACTGACCATCGTTAAATCCAATTTGACGACCGGCTCTGTCCTCTGAAGGCCATCCTGTGATGTCCCAGTTTCTGGCCATGGTAAATGTACGACCCCACTGTGAGATGAACCCTTGTGCCTGACCGGCGAAACCACCTACCTGCTTAGTTCTGGCATAGGTCATATTTGCACTAATGGTCAATTTGCCAATACTTGTCTGGCCACCGACACTGATGTTATTTCTATTATAACTGGAATTGGTGATATATCCTTTTTGATCAACACGTGACAGGGTTACACTGAAAAGTGAATTTCCTTCACCACCGCTCAAACCGATTGAGTTTTCAAAAAGGTTACCGGTGTTGAATAAAGAAGATACGTTATTAGGGTAAGCTTTATATGCCAAACGTCCATTAGGGAACAGTTCAGGATAAGAAGCAAACATAGTAGCCCATGTAGTAGCAGGAATGGAATCAATTCCGGATGCAGAAGTACCGATAACATTACCGCTTGCATCGTAATTAACACCTCTTCCAAATTTGCCACCCCAAGAACCATTAGATGCCTGAACTCTCCAGTTGGCACCTGCGCCATAGAGATTTTGAAACTCAGGCAAGCCGGAAATGTTCTCAACACTATACCCTGCTTTATAAGTTACGTTTAATGATTTGGCACCTCTTTTAGGGTTACCTGATTTGGTAGTAATTAATAATACTCCGTTGGCTGCTCTTGAACCATACAAAGATGCAGCTGCTGCACCTTTCAGGATATTGATAGATTCAACATCGTTAGGGTCAAGGTTGTTTAAACCGGAACCAGAAGTTCCACCTCCGCCAAAAGGATTGGAGGTAATGTAGTTGTTACTGTAAGGAATACCATCCACAACGATCAAAGGCTCACCTCCGTTAAAAGAAGAAACCCCTCTGATCTGGATACGGGTAGCTGCACCCGGTGCACCCTGACTAGACCTGATATCAACACCAGGCACTTTACCGGCAAGTCCTTTCAGAACATCCGGCTCAGATTTTTGTAACAAGGTAGTGGGATCAACTTTTGATACGGCATATCCTAATGCTTTCTCAGAACGTTTGATACCCATGGCTGTAACCACTACTTCTGATAAAGAAGCATCGGAACTTACCAATGAAACATTCACCGTAGAACCAGTACCTACGGTTACTTCTTTGGTAAGGAAATTCAGGCTGGAAACAACCAAGACATCACCTCTTGAGGCGCTGATCTTAAAGTTACCCTGCGCATCTGCAGCGGCACCCGTTGATGTTTTCCCTTTAATTACAACAGACGCAGAAGGAATGGGTGCTCCTTTGCCGTCTGTTATCCTGCCGGATACGGTCAGGACCTGAGCCTTACCTGCAATAGCAAAACACACCATTGCTAGCAGGAAGCTAGACAAGATTTTTCTCATGTTCTTTTAGTTTTGGGTAGTTAGAATAAACAATATTCAATCTCAATATAAAACGATTTGTTAAAACAAACTAATTTATCAATTTTTTTTAACCATTCATCCAACAAATTAACCGATTATACATAATTAATAATTAAGATACAATTATTAGATTATGTGAGTTACCGGCTCAGCATTTTGTCAGAAAGTATCAAGTCAGGTTAGTTTTAAACAGCTTTTTTGCCGAAATAGAAAACTGTGCCTACTGATACGATGCAGTGGATATAATAATTGTCATGGGATCCCAATTACCCCTCACCACTATTAACACACTTTTATGATGACAGGACATAAAAAGGATTCGCTGCATGGAAATAGACAAGTACCGGTAAAGATTTTTAAATGATTGTACCGCCCCCCTTCCCTTTCTGCCATCAAAGCGAAAGAACCAGGATCCGGATATCAATTGTTTGATGCATGTAGGTAACGGTTTGTAAAACAGACTGCTTGATAAAGGGTTGTAAAGCTTCTGCAAAAGGTGTAACCGTAATTCGTTGTGGCGTAGATAAAATAATGCTGGAACCCTGTTGTAAAAATTTCTGTATCAAAACCAGCAGCGCGTTAAACTGCTCGGGGGCATAATTGATATCACTTAACAAGAGTGTTTCGGCTTTGATGTTATCAGGAAGATAATTCCAATCAAGACAAATTGCTTTTGCATTTTGCAAACCCAGGTGCTGAATATTTTTTTCGATTAACAGTACTGCTTCTGCTGCATGATCGCTTATGATGGTTTCAGCAGCATGATGCGCTATTGCAAAAGATGGCAACCCGATACCTGCACCCATCTCTAACACAAGCTTTCCTTTTGTAAACTGCTGCTCTGCACGTAAAAATAACGACATGGCTATTGCGGAAGGCCAGATTTTTGCCCAGAAAGGAAAAGGTGTTGAGGCGTTTGCTGCAAGTAATTTTTCATAGGTAGATTTCACCTGTTCGGTATCAGGAACATATAGCGATAACCCATTCTCAATTTCAATTAATGTATCAGGATAAAGCATATGCTGCTTTTTTTTGTGCAAGGTATTCTTTATGCGGATGAAAAAGAGAACGATATCATTATGTTATAGTACTTATATCTCTTTGAAAACTTTGCATTTCTACAGTTGGTGCAAGGTAAAACTAACCGCAGCGCCGCAGAGAACAGGAAGTTTTCGCAGAGAAGAAATATGAAAAGAACTAAAAAAAATTAACACAACAAGTTTCTAAGTATTACCCTATTAAAATCAACAGCAAAGGAATTGAGCGTAAATAAAAGATCATTGTAAATCATAAAAAACAACCGTGCCTTTGTGCCTTGGTGTGCAATTATTTTCACACCAAGGCACAAAGGCACGGTTTAAAATGAAATAGTTTAATTGCATTTCAGTAAGACCAATAAAATATAAATACCATCAACGCTTTTCCTTGTCCTTTGGATAACGTTGCAGCATGCCTTCTTCTTTCATCAGTGCTTCTATATCTGCAATCTCCATAGGTATATAAGAGGTAATGATGTCTGCACCTGTAGCGGTGATCACAATCATATCTTCCAGCCTGATATAAATTTTTTCTTCCGGCACTCGTAATGCAGGTTCAATGGTAAATACCATACCCGCTACCAGTGGACCACCATCGTATCCACCCACATCATGCGTGGCCATGCCTACCCAATGCCCCAATGAAGCTTTTGCATTTTTGGAAGAGCGGCGATAATTTTCTACAAAGGCATTGGCAGCATTTGTATAAACCGGTTTTGAGAAACGACTGTTCTGAAGAATCTGTTCCATTTCTGCAACTGCTTTTACAATAATTGCCTGTGCCGTTAAGCCCGGTTGAATATTTTTTAATACCGCTTTATAACATCCAATGTAAAAGCCATATAATTCTCTTTGCCAGTTGTTGAATGTGCCGTTTACAGGCATCATGCGTGTAACATCACTCATGTAGTATCCATAATCCGGCGCATAATCCATCAACAGGAATTCACCATCGTTCATGGTACGTTTCCCTTCGTGGTAATGCGGATAAATGGCATTCTCCGCACTTGCGATCAAAGAGTAGTAAGCATCGCCTTGTGCACCATTGCGGTGATAGATGTATTTGGCCATTCCATCTAACTCATATTCTTTAATACCCGGCACTGTTGAACGCATGGCTTCCATTAATGCAAGACTGGATAAACGTGTAGCTTTTTTGATCAATACAATTTCAGCATCACTTTTGATCAGCCGAAGTTTATCCAGAACCGGAGTTAGGTTTTTGATATTGAAACGGGGAAACCTGGTTGTAACGAGTTGCATAAAACGGCTCTCTCTTGTGATAGCCAAATCCCAGGGATCTGCCATGGCATCTGCCGGAACACGGATACCCAAATCGCGGCTAACGGCCAAGCCTTCGGCTGGAGCGAATGGTGTGTACACAGATTCCATCGCGCCAGATGATAAGCGGCCCATATGTTCTGCTAAGAGGTCAATGCCATATACATTATCAATCCCGCTGAGTTGTTTCACCAGATCCGCATCTTCTGCCGACAACATTTTTCCTTCGCTTCTTTCTCTTGCTTCATTGCGATGAGGCAAATAAAGCGATGCCGTTTTTGTTGCGCCATTCAATAACAAATAAGCATGCGGTACTTCTATCCCACATACATAATAGAATTCATTGGATTGCCTGAATTTTACATACCCCACGGCACTGGGTGCTCCTTGCATTAGTGCTACTGCATTGGAGCCAATAGCATCATATATTTTTGAACGACGTGCTGCAAATTCTTTGGTTGTAAAATCAGAGGTGAACAATGGCACATCCTGTGCAAACAGGTTGGCACATGATAATAATGCAGCCAATAGCTGGCAAATAACAAATGATCTCATATTGGTTAGTTTAAAATATAATTTGACTCAAGTAAGTTAGGAATTATTTTAAGAAAAGCATTCGTACGAAAACCGTTGTATTATCCCTAGGAATTGAAATAATTGCCCGTTTACTTATTTTTCTGCACTTTTATGTAACCGATTGCATTAATCAAAAATACCACATGAAAAGAACAGCCATTTTTTTAGCGTCATTCTTGTTATCAGCGGCATCCCATATCGCTTCGGCACAGGCGCTGAAACTCAACTCTCTTGAGTATTTTGAAAGACAGGGTGTTAATGTACTGGTGTATAGCAACCTATTTACAGGCGGATTCAACGATGAGAAAAATGCCGGTATCGAATTGATCCATCATGGCGTAAGAACATCGCAGGGTGGCGCTGTGCGGCTTTCCAGCACACCGGAACAGTGGGATCTTGTTCCCGTGATATCAAACCGGAAAGTGGATCGTGCGTCAAAAAGCATTGAAGCAACCCTGCGATACGCAGAATATAATTTTGAGTCGAGAGTGGTTGTCACCGCTACGGATAAGGGTGTTGAAATATCCGTTTACCTTGATAAGCCCGTACCCAAAGCACTTGAAGGAAGTGCCGGATTTAATCTGGAATTGCTTCCTTCGCAATACTGGGGGAAGACTTACCTGATGGACGGACGATACAACCGGTTTCCACGCTATGCTGTGAGCAATACCGTTACAAAACCTGACAGTGAAAAACCAAAACAGTTTAAAGGATATAATACTTCCGACGACAGGGGCACAGGAAAATTTATTGATCCACTGCCACTCGAAACAGGGCATACATTTCTTCTGGCACCCGATGACCCCTCAAGATTAATAAAGATCGTTTCAACGGATGCAGACCTGATGCTTTTTGACGGCCGTATGCTCGCCCAAAACGGCTGGTTCGTTGTTCGCAGTTTACTTCCTGCAGGAAAAACAGGCAAGGTGTTGAGCTGGACAATTGAACCCAATGCAATCAATGGCTGGGTAAGAGAACCCAATATCGGTTTCTCGCAGGTTGGCTATCTCCCATCCCAACCAAAAGTTTCTGTGATAGAACTTGACAAGCAGGACAAGCCCCTCGCCAGTGCATCTCTATATAAAATAGGTGCTGATGGTAATGCCACCAAAGTGTTCAACGGCAATATCAAACCCTGGGGCGATTATTACAAGTATCATTATGTGAAGTTTGATTTTTCCGCGGTTAACACACCGGGTATTTATTATATCCAGTATGGAGACTTTAAAACAAATAACTTTTTAATTGAAAACAATGTTTACGATAAGATCACTGATGCCACCAGCGATGTATGGATTCCTATTCACATGAATCACATGTTTGTAAACGAAGCTTACCGGGTGTGGCATGGCGAGCCTTTTAAAGAAGGTTACCGGCAGGCTCCTCCCAACACCGATCACTTCGATATCCATAGCCAGGGGCCAACAACAGACACGAAGTTTAAAGCGGGGGAACTGATCCCGGGGTTAAACATCGGCGGTTATTTTGATGCGGGGGATTTTGATATTGAAACAGGAGCGAATATTGGTGTGGTGCAGAATTTGGTACAAATATGGGAATCGTTCAAACCCTTACGCGACGAGACATTTGTTGATGAGAAACAGCGCTATGTTGATCTTCACCGCCCGGATGGGATACCCGATCTGCTGCAGTTTATCGAACATGGAACCTTGAACCTGATAGCACAGGCAGAGATCATTGGCCACATGGCACAGACACTTTCCAACTCCGTTCTCGATAATTACCATCATCTTGGCGATGCCGGCTCTATAACGGACGGGCTTCCTTATAATCCAAACCTGGGTCGTTTTGAAGTGGCGGCTGATGGCCGATCAAGTGGTGTTAAAGATGATATGTGGGCGTTTACCAGTCGCAATCCCCGTCTCGATCTCAGGGCGGCTACCATGTTTGCTGCAGTAAGCCGTGCATTAAAAGGTTATAACGATGACCTGTCGGCACGTGCACTGGTACAATCAAAAAGATTATTGAAAGAAGCAACAGATTTACTGGCCAAACAACCACAGAACAACGCCGGCCCGGGTGGTGGACCAGGAAATATGGCAACCAATCTTCAGCTATTCGTTGCAACTGGTGAGCAGCAATATGCCGAAAAGTTTCAGGAACTTTTGTGGCCCGCTATTGATCGTAATGTTAGTATGAACATTTCAACGGCACTGGATGCGATTCCGCACATGAATACATCTTTCAAAGAAAAACTTCGTCCGCATGTTGTAAAGTACAAAGCATACATAGACAGCCTTGAAAAAGACAATCCTTACGGTGTGCCAATTGTGCTTGGTAACTGGGCAGGAAGCGGTAACATTGTTAGCTTTGGTACAACTATCAGCTTCGCCAATAAATATTTCCCTGATATAATCGCTGCCAGTCAGGTTTTCAAAACGACTAACTGGTTATTTGGCTGTCACCCCTATCATAATTATTCATTAGTGGCAGCAGTGGGCGCTGCTCGTCCCAAAGCCGTTTTTTACGGCAATAACCGAGCTGATTTCTCCGCTATCCCCGGCAATGTTGCACCGGGAATATTATTCAGGAAACCTGACCACTTTGAAAACTACGACGACTGGCCATTTTTATGGGGACAGAACGAGGGTACCATTGGCGGGAATACGGGGTATTTGATTTTTGGATCGGCTTTTAAGAATATTATGAAATAAAAAGGAAAGGTTATCGCCGATGTTGGTCGCCTGACCAACATCATTTACATGAAACAAAAATGCCGGTCAGGCGACCGGCATTGGGAAATTTGTGGAGCCGAGGGGAGTCGAACCCCTGTCCAAACATCGCTACCATTGACTTTCTACATGCTTATTTCATGATTAGTTGTAGGCATTACGCAGGACATGAACATACCAACGAAACACTTAGCTGGATGGTCTTAAGTAACAGTCACAGCCTTCTGTTACAGCATCCTCTTTTGATTTGAGTCGGCGGTGGCACCTGGAAAGAAGCGAACCTGTGCGACGGCCCAAATGGTTACTTAATCACTGATTAAGCAGCCATGGCATACTGAGTATTGCCATTTGAAGTTTGGGTATTCAGATTTAAGTGCTAATTACACAACGCACTGCATGCTTACACCAACCGCAACCTATGCTGTCAAAACCAATACGGCCCCAGCAGTATTAATTAACAATTAAAAATTAATAATTAATAATTGGAAAGGCTTAAGATGCAGCACTCAACACCCATTGCAAACCCATTTTTAATTTTTAATTTTTAATTTTTAATTTTTAATTTTTAATTTTTAATTTTTAATTTATTTGAATAATCTCCAAAAATCCAACCCCAACGCGTACGCCATCAAGCCTAACAACAGCACCATTCCTACCATCTGTGCATATTCCATGAATTTATCGCCGGGCTTACGGCCGGTGATCATTTCGAACAGGGTGAATAGCGCATGGCCACCATCGAGTGCGGGAATGGGTAATATATTCATGAAAGCAAGGATGATGGAGAAGATGCCGGTTAAGGTCCAGAATTTCTCCCAATCCCATACACCGGGGAATGTGTTGCCAATGCTGATCACACTTCCCAATGAATCACTGGCGGCTACCTTGCCTGTGAACAATTGTTTTAATCCGGTAATGTAACGGTTCAATGTTTCCCAGCATCGGTTAAATCCGATAGGTACCGATTCGAGTAATGTATATTCTTTTACCACCGTACCTAACAATTCTCCCGGTAACTTAAACGAAAAACTTACTGCTTTGCTATTGATAAACAATCCAACCCGCAGGGTATCTGCTCCCCTGATCGCGGTTAATTGAACCGTAGAATCCATGTAGGATTTTTTCAGTTTGGCAAACTCGTTGTAGTATTCAAATGGCTGGTTATTGATAGCAATAAGCCTATCCCCTTTTTGTAATCTGCCATTGGTAAATCGGGCTGCTTTGGTAACAGAATCTACTACTGCGGGACAACGGGGGAAAACCAATCCGCCAAATTTTTTGTTGCGGATAATTTTCTGAATAAATCCATCCGGCACAGGTACATCTATGGTTTGCCCCTCGCGCACTACCTGTAATTGTTTGGCTTCATTTAGTACGATCTCCGATTCAAGGGTTCCGAAATTTTCAATGGGTCTTCCATCTATCGCTACAATATTATCACCATCTTTTATGCCCATGCTTTTTGCAAGCGAATCGGCATACACACCATATTTCAGATTTTTTACCGGCAGGTTTTCTTCGCCCCAAACCCAGGTAATACCTATGAAAATAATGATGGCCAGAATGATATTCACAACCACACCGCCAATCATAATAATTAATCTTTGCCAGGCCGGTTTTGCACGAAACTCGTAAGGTTGTGGCGGCAGTTTCATCTGCTCTTTGTCCATGCTCTCATCAATCATACCTGAGATCTTTACAAAGCCACCAAAGGGCACCCATCCGATACCATATTCTGTTTCACCTATTTTTTTCTTCCACAAACTGAACCATGGATTGAAGAAGAGATAAAATTTTTCTACACGGCATTTGAACAAACGGGCAGGGATAAAATGGCCCAGCTCGTGCAGTACTACCAATATGGAAAAAGACAAAATAAATTGCCCGGTTTTAACACCTACACTCACCCAGTCGATTGCTAATAAACTCATACAGTCACACCCAGCAGGGATTTATTGTTTTCTGTGATTAATTAAATTACATGTGAATCAGCGAAGCCGCGAAGTTACGTGCCTCACCATCGGTTTCAAAATACTCTTCCAGCGTGGGATTTTGGATAAAGGAGATCTTGGCCATACTTTGCTCCACTACTTCCGTCATATCCAGAAAACCAATCCGGTTTCTGAGGAAGGCATATACGGCTATTTCGTTGGCTGCATTCAATATACAAGGCATATTACCACCCTGTTTCATGGCTTCCATGGCAAGCGCCAGGTTGCGAAAGGTTTTTATATCCGGTTCTTCAAAAGTTAAGGTACCGGGTTTCTTGAAATCATACCTCGGAAAATCATTTGCGATACGGGTTGGAAAAGCCATGGCATATTGTATCGGCAGTTTCATATCGGGTAGTCCCATTTGTGCTTTAATACTGCCATCTTCAAACTGTACCATACTGTGAATGATACTTTGCGGATGTACTACTACCTGCACCTGATCGTACGTTAAATTAAACAGCCATTTTGCCTCGATCATCTCCAGGCCTTTGTTCATTAAGGTTGCCGAATCAATGGTAATCTTGGCTCCCATGCTCCAGTTAGGATGTTGCAGGGCATGATCCTTTTTTACATTGACCAGAAAGTTCGGTTTCTTTCCAAGGAAAGGACCGCCACTGGCAGTTAAAATGATTTTTTCAATCTTATTTCTTCCCTCGCCTACCAGGCATTGAAAAATGGCCGAATGCTCACTGTCTACCGGAATAATGGGTATGCGCTTCTCAGCTGATGTGCGCATAATAATATCACCTGCCACTACCAGGGTTTCTTTATTGGCCAGCGCAATGGGTTTGCCAATTTCGATGGCACGCATGGTGGGTTTTAAACCTGCATAGCCTACAATAGCGGCCAGCATCATATCATAACAATCCAATGCGGCTACTTCTTCCAGTGCTTTTTCACCGGCAAATACTTTGGTATCGGTATGTGCCAATGCTTCTTTTACAAGGGGATATTTTTTTTCATCGCCTATTACCACCATATTCGGACTAAACTGCAGTGCCTGCTTTACCAGCAAGGCATCATTGGTTTGCGCCGTAAGTATTTCTGCGGTAAAAAGATCCGGGTTGGCGGCAATCACATCCAATGCCTGTGTGCCAATAGAACCGGTTGATCCAAATATCGCTATGCGTTTCTGACTCATTTAGTGGTTTTAAAATGCTTTCTGCTGAATTTACAAATTACGCTATTCTATCGTAGAAACTTGATTGAGCATCATTTCGATTCCGCTGTAGCGGGAGAAAAATCTGTTAATCGATTGGCAGATTTCTCCTCGTTCCTCGCCGAAATGACGGTTTATAATACAAACGCCATCAACCCATCTGCTATCGCCCTGTCGTTACTTAAACGGGGCACTTTATTTTGTCCACCGAGCTTACCGATGGATTTCATATAATCGATAAAACCGTTCTTTCGTATTCTTCTTACCTGCAAGCTCATTAATATATTACCGCTGATGAGGTCATCATAATATACATTCTTCTCCCGCAGGTTATGATCCAGTTTTTGAATAAACTGCTGCCAGTTCTCCGGCTCCCGTTCAAATTCAATAAACCATTCGTGGTAACTTTTCCCTGTATCCTGCTGTATAAATGGTGCTACGGTAAACTCGGTAATTTTTACCTGTTCTTCCTGAGCTGCTCTTAATAAAGCATGCTCCACTTCTTCTCCAATTACATGTTCGCCAAAAGCAGAGATAAAGTGTTTAATACGGCCACTTACTACCAGGCGATAGGGTTCGATGCTCACAAATTTCACTGTATCGCCCAGGTTATAACCCCATAAGCCGGCATTGCTATTAACCAGCATGGCGTAGTTCTCGCCCAGTTTCACATCTTTCAAACTTAACCGGGTTGGATTATCCTGAAAAATCTCTCCTGCCGGAACAAACTCATAATATATGCCACTATTCGTGTTCAATAACAACCCTTCCGCCTCCTGCGAATCCTGAAAAGCAAAAAATCCCTCACTTGCCGGAAAAAGCTCAATCGAATCTATTTTTTTACCAATGCTCTCCAACATCCTTGCCTTATACGGTTCAAAATTTACTCCACCCTGCACCATCACACTGAAATTTGGGAAAAGCTCAGCTATTTTTTTACCACTTTTTTCTGTCAGCCGGTCAAAATACATCTGCATCCACGGTGGTATACCGCTGATCAGGGTCATGTCTTTATTGATGGTTTCTGCTACAATCTTATCCAGTTTGGTTTCCCAGTCCTCAATACAATTGGTTTCATACTTAGGCAGCTGGTTAGCGCGCAGATAGCTGGGAATATGGTGGTTTACAATACCGCTCAGCCTTCCTGTAGGAATATCACCTACCCTTTCCAGTTCGGGCGACCCGCTTAAAAAGATCATTTTGCCGCTGGCAAAACTACTGTTACCCGTTTCGGCCATATAACAAAGCAGGGCATTTCGGGCTGTATTAATATGATTATCAATAGAATCCTTGGTGATGGGGATGTACTTTACCCCACTGGTGGTACCACTGGTTTTGGCAAAATAGATCGGCTTTCCTTTCCAGAGTATATTTTGCTTCCCTTCTTTTATCTGTTGGATATAGGGTTTAAACTGCTCATAATCCCTGATGGGTACTGCCTGGGCAAAAGAAGCATGGTCGGTAACCGCCTCCAAACGGTGATCTTTACCAAAAACAGTTGATTTTCCGTTCTTTAGAAGATTTTTAAGGATTGCATCCTGATCGCCAAGAGCTGTCATCATCCCTTTACGGGTCTTATTATATATATAGTTGGCAAAGGGCCGGGCCAACAGGGATTTTAGATTCATAATGGTCAAGATCAGTAAAGCTGGGCAAAAATAGAGAGAAGTTCGGGCTTTGAATACGGTACTTTGTTGTTTTCCTCACAATTTTGTCTCTTGTTCATGGTGTATGGTACACGAACATTGAACAAATTGCCGTTTTCCACGGGTGGGGACAAGATTTATTTCAAAAATGTTTGCATATTTTCAGTATGAAACCTTACCTTTGCCGTCCTAATTTTGGTAGCTATGTTAGCAGTTGTAAAAATCGCAGGTCAGCAGTTTAAAGTACAGGAAGGTCAAAGCCTGTATGTTCCTCACCTGTCAGGTAAAACCGGAGACAAAGTTGAATTCAGTGATGTGCTGTTTACAGACATTAGTGGAAGCATTTCTGCAGGCAGTGCTGTAAAAGCAGTTGTGAAAGCAGAAATCATCAGCGACTTAGTACAGGGAGACAAAGTGATCGCCTTTAAAATGAAAAGGAGAAAAGGCTTCCGCAAGAAGCATGGTCACAGAACCCACTATACAAGAATTAAAATTGAAAGCATCGCTTAGTAAGCGCTAACGACTAAAATATAATCGAGAAAGATTTTTCTTTCGCGTTTCTATTTTGGTTTTTAAAACAAAGAACTATGGCACACAAAAAAGGTGAAGGATCCGTAAAGAACGGTCGTGATTCACAAAGCAAACGTTTAGGTGTTAAGATATATGGTGGACAGCCGGCATTATCTGGCAATATCATTGTTCGTCAAAGAGGTACTGTATACCATCCCGGAAAAAATGTTGGTGTTGGAACTGACTTTACTTTGTTCGCTTTAACCGATGGTTTAGTAGAATTTAAGAAAGGAAGAAACGACAAAACAACCATCTCCGTAAATCCGGTAGAAGTATCCGCATAAAAGTTTTTTTTTGTAGTTCCAAATAAGTTTTTACTTTTAATGTATTAACTAACCATTAAATCTAAAAAAACATGGCAACTGCAAAGAAAGCCGCAAAGAAAGCCGCTCCTAAAAAAGCCGCTAAAAAAGCTGCTCCTAAAAAAGCTGCAAAGAAAGCCGCTCCTAAAAAAGCTGCAAAGAAAGCTGCTCCTAAAAAGGCTGCTAAAAAAGCTGCTCCTAAAAAAGCCGCTAAAAAAGCTGCTCCTAAAAAGAAGTAGTCTTCTAATTTCTCAAGCAGAAATAGATTTAAAGTCCCGGAATTTTCCGGGACTTTTTTATTGAGTACCTTCAAACCCAATACCAGTAAGGATATGGACAACTATGTGATTGCCGAGAATTTCTCTCTTTTGGCCAAGCTGATGGACATACATGGCGACAATTCTTTCAAAGCCAAATCGTATTCTTCTGCTGCTTTTACCATTGATAAACTACCCACTCCATTGGCTGATTTACCGGCAGAAAAAATCTTTGCCATCAGAGGAATTGGTGATACAATTGGTAAGAAAGTAGTGGAGCAAATAACCACCGGTCAACTTGATTTATTGAATGAATATTTGGCAAAAACACCGCCGGGAATTATTGAAATGTTGGGGATCAAGGGAATTGGTCCGAAGAAGATTTCTACCATTTGGAAGGAGCTGGAGATAGAATCGCTGGGAGAATTACTGTATGCCTGTAATGAAAATCGCCTCACTTTGTACAAAGGTTTTGGCGAAAAAACACAGAAAAATATTAAGGAAGCGATTGAGTTTTATTTTGGAACACTGGGCAGTTATTTATACCAGCAAATGGAAAGTTATGCTGCAGTAGCAGATACCAAACTGAAAGAAAAATTTCCCGAAGGCGCCTTTATTTTTACGGGCGAGTATAGAAGACAAATCGAGATCATCAATACACTCGAATGGGTAACCACGCAATCGATAAACGAATTAAAAGACTTTTTTACTACTAATGAATTTGCCATCGTAACAGAAACGGCTGACTATATTTCTGTGAAGGGAAAAGAAAATGTAACGATGGGATTTTATTGTGTTTCCCAAAACCAGCTCTTCCCAACTGTATTTAAAACCTCCTGCAGTGAAGCATTTTTGCAGGCATGGAATGATGAAACCAATTGGAATGCGAATGCGAACTATACTTCGGAAGAAGCCATTTTCGAATCTATAGGCCTTCCCTTTATTCCATCTTTTCAAAGAGAATCCGCACTGGTAATCACACAAGCCAAAGCAGGCGGGCTGACCAAAACAATTGAGCCCACAGATATCAAAGGCATCATTCACAGCCACAGTAACTGGAGTGATGGCGTACATACACTGGAACAAATGGCTACCGCTGCCAAAGAACGCGGCCTGCAATACCTTGTAATCAGCGACCACTCTAAAACCGCTTTTTATGCCAACGGCTTGCAGGAAGACAGAATACGTGCGCAACACCAACAGATAGAGGAACTGAACACAAAACTGGCGCCTTTTAAAATATTCAAAAGCATTGAGAGTGATATTCTGAATGATGGTAGTCTGGATTACAGCAAAGAAGTACTGGCCAGTTTTGATCTAGTGATCGCTTCCGTACACTCCAACCTTAAAATGACGGAGGAGAAAGCCATGATGCGCTTACTGAATGCCATTGAGAACCCTTTTACTTCTATTCTGGGACATATGACAGGCAGACTACTGCTTAGTCGTAATGGCTATCCGGTAGATCACAAACGCATTATAGAAGCCTGTGCAGCCAATGATGTGGTGATAGAGTTGAATGCACACCCCAGAAGACTGGATATTGACTGGCGCTGGATAGCGTATGCACTGGAAAAAAATGTATGCATCTCTATCGATCCCGATGCGCATTCTGTGGATGGTTATGATGATTGCCGATACGGTGTACTCGTGGCTCAAAAAGCCGGTTTAACCAAAGAGCAGAACCTTAGCAGCTTTAGCTTGGGAGAATTTGAAAAATTTGTAGCGCAGCAGAAAAGCAAAAGACCCTAGGAATAATGAATATCGAACAAGGAATATCGAATGTCGAAGTATTTTTTCCACTTCGACATTCGATATTCCTTGTTCATTATTCGATATTCTTCCTCTCTTCCGCCATGGGCAGCCTGATATAAAACGTGCTCCCCACGCCTTCTTCCGACTCGAACCAGATTTGTCCGTTGGCTTTTTCTACAATGCCTTTGCAAATGGCAAGTCCCAATCCGGTGCCGGATGATTTGGTGGTGAAATTGGGCGTGAAAATATTTTCTTTCATACCATCGGGTATACCACCGGAATAATCTTTAACAGATATATGCACTTCCTTATCATCTGCCCGCTGCCGGATGATTACGTTTACCATATTGTTATTACCATTATTCGCTTCAATAGCATTCTGCAGCAGATTGGTAAACAAGCGGCTCATCTGTACACGATCCGAATAAATAAAATAGCTACCCTCCTCTTTATACCATTCCAAATGAATACCGGGATTAGCGCTGTACAACCGCACCAATGAAGAAAGTACTTCGGTGATATCAAATGTTTCTAAACGGGCATTGCCAATATTGGCAAACTGCGAAAAATCGCCGGCAATTTTAGATAGCTGATCAATCTGCTCAATTAATGTAACCGCCATACTCTCAGACAACTCTTTCACATTGGGTGCCCCTTTCTGAATGGCATTCTGTAAATATTGAATGCTGAGTTTCATGGGTGTCAAAGGGTTTTTGATCTCGTGCGCCACCTGTCTTGCCATCTCGCGCCAGGCACCTTCTCTTTCGCTCTGTGCAAGTGCCTGTGCGCTGATCTCGAGTTTGGTAACCATTTTATTGTATTCATCTACCAGCATACCAATTTCATCGTTCCGGTTCCAGATAATGGCTTCATTGATCTGGCCCAGGTTCATCTCCTGCATTTTTTTTCCGATCAGGCTAAACGAGGCTGTGATGCGGCTGGTTAAGAAGAAAGCGATGGCACCGGCAATCAAAAAGATAAAGGCGTTCAGATTGATCAGGGTAGCCAGAAACCCGGAGATCTCCTGGTTCAATTCATTTTGCGAATTGAGGTATGGTATGTTGAGATACGCGTAATTATTACCCGCATCATCCGTAAGCGGCACATAAATACTCAGGTATTCGAAGGAACCGATTTTTTCAGACTGCAGAAAACGGATACTGTGGCCACTCTGCAATTCACGAAAAGCACGTGGTTCCATTTTGGAACTGAGCAGGTGTTTGTTATAGATATACGGCTGTGTTGAAATAACCAGACTGCCTTTCAGGTTATAATAGTTGATATCTACATTGTGCAAATCAGAAATTTCTGCAATGCTTTTTTCCAATCCCGAACGGATGCCTATGTTATCCGGTACATCATCAAATGCCTGTAAAGAATTCATTTGCGAATTCACTTCATTGGCCATTACCTGGATAGATTTGGAAAGGCGCTCCTCATTATTCCGGTTAAAGCGAAGAATAAAGAACGAGATAGTAGCAATACCTATCACAATAAACGAAAACACACTCAGGAAAATGATGGTGGCCTGTATTTGCGAACGGATATTAAGCCGCATCATCTGTTTCAGTGCCGACCATTTAAAGCGGGCCAGTATCAGGTAACTGCCAAAGTGGAACAGCAGGATGATCAACAGAAAGAAACAGAATAAATAGGCAAAAAGAGTAACCGCTTCCATTACCCATGTATCGCGTTTTACCACCAGCACTTGTTTATCATTGGTACTATTATACCATAGCTCATTAAAATCGCCTTTCTTTTTATAAGTGAACTCGAAGCCGGAAAATTGTTTTTTATCCAATACGGATGGAAAACTATAGGTGTTGAAATGATTGATCATGCGGCCGCGGGAATATACGGCGTAGGCATAATTGGTGTTTAAGTCGGAAGCTACATCCTGCACCTGGTTAAACAGTTCCGGGTACAATGCTTCGCTTTTATAGCGCTTGGATTTGATGATCACAAACAGGTACCCCAGCACAGTTTCCTTTTCACGAATGATTTTTTGGTACAGGTAACTAAAGCCATCCACAGAATTTTCATAGCTGTACACATCGGGAATGAGTGTAGGTTTGGCCCTATTGGTAAGGATCGTTTTGATGGCAGCATAGTTCAGCGAATCTTCGTTGTACAGTGGATGAAACAAACTGTCGAATGTATAGATTCTTGTATCGTATTTATTGAGGTAACCGGAAAAATTCTGGTTTACCAGACTGTCTTTAATAAATTTATTGGAATACTCACTTTCAGAAATACGTTGGAAATTGGTAGCGAGAAAGCGATCATCAAAATTAGTAGCGGCAATATTCAACAGGTTTTCTCCGGATGGATCTGTTTGCAGGGCCAGTTTCTCGGCAATTCGCTTTCGTTGCTCAAATTCTACGGCACCATTCTGGTAAATAACCATAGATGCAATAGACATAGTAAAGATCATCACCCAAAAAATAAAGAAACTGGATTTGAGTAAAGGTATATCCAGATCTTTCACACGTTTATTCAATAAAAACAGGTAGCCCAGCAGCCAAACCAATACCCAGAGATACACACGTGTATCGGCTGTTGAAGCAAACAACAATACCCAGGCAAATCCGAATAAAGAAACCGCGAGGCATTGCATATACACCGGTAATGCATGCCGTACAATTGGGCGTAGCAATATCTGTGAGAAATGAAAAAAAGAGAGTACCAGAAAACAGAGTATTACAAAACTAACAACACTATAAATGGTTAGTCCGAAAAAATTAGTTACATCAAACGGTATCTTAGAATCTTTTACCAGACTGATAATAACACCTGCCAATACAAAACAAATCACAGATAACACCAATAGATTTAAATATTGATATACAGATGTGGGTATGCGTAACCGAAACCATGGGCGGTTATCGTTTTGTGTTTTATAAAAACTAACCAGCCAGAACAAGAGGATAGAATTTACAAACAAATCGCCCAAAGAGGGATGCAGAAAATTAGAAGCGTACACAGATGGATCGAACAAGGGCAGTTTACTGAAATCAAAGGGAAAAGAAAACCAGTAAGAGATCAGCCTGAGCAATCCAACCGATGCCAGTAAAAACAGATAACCTGTTTTAAAACGAAATCTGTTCACCATCTCCAATGCCAGTGAATGTAAAAATATCAGGAGGAAAATAATAGCCAGTATCCGCAGGAAGACCGTGACCCCATCATACGCAATAAAAGATTTACCCGGTTTCAATTTCATCCGGAACAATTCTTTTCCTTCTGCATTGTTGATAGGAATGGCATCCCCTTCTATGCTTAGTTCGTACTGGTTATTGATACCCCTGTATCCGGCAAACTCAGTATGCAGGTATTTGTTCTGCATAAAGTATGACCAGCGTATCGGAATCATACCAATGATCCGATACGTTTCTCCCCTAATAGTTAGTTGGCGGCTGATCATTTCAAACTCCCCATTCTGGTTATCTATAAAATAACTGCCACTTTTCAGCAAGAGCTCATCGCTGTTGAGGTACATCTGGTTGGTGTTCCAATACACCAAAGCCGGCGATACACCATTATCTGCCTGGTGGTACATAAAGAGCCCAATGGCTCCCTGTAAGGGGTCTTTGGCTTCCGGATTTTGTGTTACAAGCGTTTGCAAAAGAGCGGTATCTGACAATACTTTGTCAAATTTCTGCTCCTGCTCTCGTAAGCGTTGCTCAAGTTTACTTTTAACTTTTTGCGGAGAGGAATGATAACTCCAGTAGTTGATGAATATGAATGAGATGGTATACAGCCAGGCGGCGGTGATGATCAGGTAACCATGTTTATATGCAGCCTTTCGTAGTGTATGGATCAAGTAGATAAGTTTTGTTTTTTCACTTCATTCCAGATGGCGTCCATTTCTGTAAGGGTAAGGTCCTGCAGTTTTTTACCCTGTGCAATGGCAATGGTTTCCATTTGTTGAAAGCGATAGATGAATTTTTTATTCGTTTTTTCCAGTACGCCTTCCGCATCTACCTGCAAAAACCGTGCATAATTTACCAGGCTGAACAATACATCACCAAACTCTTCCTCCACATGAGCCTGGTCTGCTTCTTTAATGGCTTCCTGCAACTCGCCCATCTCTTCTTCCACCTTCTTCCATACATCTTCCTTATTATCCCATTCAAAGCCTACCTGCTTGGCTTTTTCCTGAATACGGGTGGCTTTTACCATAGCGGGCAATGAAGGGGGAACACCGCTTAGTACCGATGCTTTGCCTTCTTTCATCTTCAACTTTTCCCAGTTTCGTTTTACATCCTCTTCATCGGTAACTTTTACATCCCCATAAATATGCGGATGGCGGAAAATAAGTTTCTCACAAATACCATTGATCACTTCATCCAGCGAGAATTTATTTTCTTCCTTACCAATACGTGCATAGAAAAGAATATGCAGCAGCATATCTCCCAACTCCTCTTTAATTCCTTTCCAGTCATTATCCGTAATGGCATCTGCCAGTTCGTAGGTTTCTTCAATGGTTAGGGGGCGCAGGGTTTGTATGGTTTGCTTTTTATCCCATGGGCATTGTTCCCGTAATTCATCCATAATAGTAACCAACCGTAAAAAACTATCCGCCGTGCTTTGCATATCTGATGTTTAAATGGACATAGCTGAAAAAATAAAGAATAAACTAAAAATGAATCCCATGATGAATAATGAAAGGAAGAATACCAGCATGTATTTCAAAATGGTTTTGGCCCGTCGCTGTTCATAAAAATTACGCATGGCTTTATACCAATAGAAAAAAGCAGCCAGTGTAAACGTACCACTAATCAAATCATGCTCCCCTGCACCCAGCATAGCAAAAATGCTGTCTGCCAAAATGCCCAGCAGAATGATGATAAATGTGGCACAATACAGGTGAATGGTATACACCACATGGTTTACATAAAAGAAATTTCTTCGTCGTGCATACAGCAATTGTAACATCAGCGCAAATAAAGGAAGTGATACAAACAACATTTGTGGAAACAAATGCTTTGCCTTATCCGCAATGGCGCCCCAAATTGCTTTCGAATTACCTTTGTATTTTTCGCGCAGGTGAATGGCCTGTTTGGCAAATTTCCGTTCAATAAAATTATCCCGTTTAGCCGCGGGTAATTGCTTTTGAGCTGAATCGTAGGCAGCCAGATTTTTATAGGCCGCATTATCAGAGGAAATGGAAAATATGTTAAATCTGCTCCCCTCTGTTCTTAGTTTGTTCTTTTGGGTAGTATCCTTCCGCACCATGGCAATATCGCTATCCATCATCTGAATGGATTTCAATATGGGCTTACGCATCATGTCCGACATACTATCTTTCAGTTCTTTCTGCAGCTTTCCTTTTCTTCTTTCCAGATTTTTAATAACAGAGGCCGCGGTGGTTTCCGTTTCATCTAATTTCACAACGTCCTTATCCTTACTCATACTAAAAAAAATAAGAAAAAAGAAAGCCGAGGTAAACACATACATCCGTATCGGATGCAGGTAAGAAGCCCTTCTACCACGCAGGTATTCATGCGATAAAAAGCCCGGCTTGAACAAGAGGTATTTTAAGGTACTGAAGAATTTTCCATCAAAATGGGTAATATCATACGTAAAATGAGTTACCAGATGCCAGAAACTCTCTTTGGGTTCAATATTTTCCTGTCCGCACACATGGCAAAACCTTCCATGCACTGCGGCACCACAGTTTAAACAGGACTTTTCCATTCTTTCGGGTAGATGCGACACTTGTTAACGTTTGACTAAAAATACAGAACTCTGCGATTGTGGCAAGTACTAAAACGTGGATGTTTTTGGATTGTTGAAAACTGTATCGGTACCTTTACCGCTAAATATTCTTTTTACATGAGATCATGTCTCACCATTTTCTGTTTTTTGTTTGCTTCTGTTGGTTTTAGCCAGTATTATTTTAACGATATTGTATCTACCCAATTCAGTAATGATCAATACAAATTATTACGCACCAACAAAGTAAAAAAAATCAAAGCCACCAGTTACGAAGCCGATAATTCGGTAACCGAAGGTTTTGCACTGGAAGAGGATATTAGTCTTGATGGAAAAAGGATTACCCTCAGCACCGCTGTTTCTGCAGGAAAATCATCGGTTACCAACCGGTTTTATGAATTGAGTAAATTAAAAAAAACACAATCATCGAATACCAATATCGATACCAAAACGGAGTACACCTATAACGAAAAAGGATGGGTACAAAAGATTCTTTTTACCACTACCGACACAGCGATGAAAAGTACGCTGACTGAATTGCATGAATGGACGTACAATGAGGCCGGTCAGCCCGTATCAATGTTGAAAATCAAGAACAAAACAGATACCACGCAGATAGAACTGATTAAAGATGAACAGGGATTGATTGCAGAAGAGCGTTGGAAAAAGAAAAACCGGTTACAGGAAACCTATTACTATTATTACGACGCCAACAAACAACTCACCGATATTGTACGATACAACAGTAAACTAAAAAAACTGCTGCCCGATTTTCAATATGAGTACGATAGCAATGGCCGCATCAGCCAGATGATACAATTGTCTTTCAATACCGCCAGCTATATTGTCTGGAAATATACCTATACTGAAAAGGGGTTAAAACAAAAAGAAGTAGGCTTTGATAAAGAAAGAAAACTGATTGGCAGGATTGAGTATGTGTATGAATAGGGTATTTGTTGTATTTTTTTCTTAGCAGATAACATCCATGCCAGTACAAAATTCACATACTTCTTCTTAGTGCTTCTTTCTGCCTTTGTGTCTTCGTGGCTCGATTAAAAAAATCCTTTAAGAAACCCGCTGGTTGGGAATAGTGAGCGTAAAAGCAGTTCCTTCACCATACGCAGATTTTACAAAGATCTCCCCGCCAATTCTGGTGAGTGCTTCCTTTACAATGTAGAGACCGATACCCAACCCATTTTTAAAATCGGTACTGCGAAAAAAGATCTGGAATATTTTATTTAGGTGCTCTTCAATAATACCTACGCCATTATCTTCTATATGTATGGTGGCCAATGTATCGGTAACCGTAGCCGTTAATACCACTTTAGGATGCGGCTCTTCTTTACGCTGGTATTTAACCGCATTTGAGATGAGGTTATTCAGTATTAGTGATAAACGGAAGGCATCGCACACAAATACCGCAGGCTGATTTACCCTAACATCAAATTCAATCAGCGGGTTTTGCATGTGGCACATTTCTATGCTGTCTTTAAACATCAATGCAAAATCTACTTCCTCGTTAATATCATCCAGGCGTACCCCTTTGTAATATTCAATGGTTTTATGTATAAAGCCGTCCATTTTATTCACACATCCTTCAATCATTTCAAAATAACTGTTCGGATCCCCACCGGGCTGCTGCAGTTTGGCCACATTTAATATACCCAAGATATTGGCTAAGGGCGAACGCAGATCGTGTGAAGTACTATATACAAAACGGTTCAACTCATCATTGGCTTTTTCCAGTTCCTCCACTTTGGATTTCAATTGCTTTTTGGTTTGGTACAATTCAAATGCATTGTGTATGGCCGTTGTGATCTCATTATTATCCCATGGCTTACGGATATAGCGAAAAATTTCCCCTTTGTTGATGGCATCGATCACCGAATCCAGATCAGTATAACCGGTCAATAAAATACGTACCGGATTGGGATAGGCTTTGCGTATGATGTGAAAAAATTCCACGCCCGTGGTCTTGGGCATACGCTGGTCGGCAATAATTACGTGTATGTCTTTTTCATTCAGGATATTCATCCCGTCTGATACATTATCCGCCGTATATATTTCGTATAATCTTCTGAAGCCAGCCTGAAAGGCAAGTAGGTTATTGACTTCATCATCAATGTACAATACCCGTATTTTTGAATCGGGAGTATTCATGTGATATTGGATTAAGAAAGTGCCGTTTCGGGAAGCGCTTTGTATAAAGATAGGATAAATTCTGCACCGTTTCCCGGGCTAGATACCACTTCTATCTTTCCTTCATGTTTCTGGATGATCTTGTATACAATTGACAACCCCAAACCGGTTCCTTCTCCCACATCCTTGGTGGTGAAGAAAGGATCAAATATTTTCTGTTTCACTTCTTCTGTCATACCAATACCAGAGTCCTTGATACTGATTTCGATATGATCATTTTTATCGCGGGTAGCGATGGTGATGCATTCTTCTTCTGATTGCTGCTCTTTCATTTTAATGGCCTGTATTCCGTTGCCGATGATGTTCATAAACACCTGATTCAGCTTCCCCGGAAAACATTCTATTTCGCCATTGGCGCAAAAGTCTTTATTGATCCTGATGTTTGATGGAAGGTTATTTTTTAATAACAATAAAGTGGATTCAAGGCCTTCATGTATATCTACTCTTTTTACTTCACTTTCATCCAGCCGGCTAAAGTTGCGCAAGCCCAATACAATTTCTGCCGTTCGCTCTGCCCCTTCCTGTATCCCTTTTACAAGACTTTCAATTTCATTTTTCACAAAACCAAGATCGATTTGCTTTTTCAGTTTTTCTATCTGCGCCAGCTTAGCCGGAATTTCTGCATCGGCAGCTGTATGCAGTGTATCATATGCATCAATAATCTCAACCAGATCATTAATGTCAAGTTGTAAGGGTTTGATATTTGATTTTACAAAATTGATGGGGTTATTGATCTCATGGGCAATACCTGCGGTAAGCTGTCCCAAAGAGGCCATTTTTTCTGCTTCTACCAATTGTATTTGAGTGTCTTTTAAATCCTGCAAAGCCGTGCTCAGGTTATCATTGGTGGTTTGCAATTCTTCTGTTCTCTCCGTTACTTTTTTCTCCAGCATCGTGTTCTGATCCAATACCAGTTTCTCTTTTTCCTGAGAAGCACGTAAGGCCTGCGCCTGTGAGATTTCTTTTTCTTTCCGCAATATATTGATCTTATCTGCAAGGGCTATAGAAAGTAAAATGCCCTCTATAGCAGAACCGACATACAAAACATAGGTGGTAAAATTATTGTACGGAAGTATGTCCAGATTGCGCAACACAAAAATTACCATCCCTCCCAGAAAAGCTACCCATGCAAAAAAGTAAAAATACCCGGGCTTATACTTTTTCTTCCTGGCAATATATCCCGATGCAGCAAGTAATACAATACCGCCAATTAAACTGATCACATTGATGATATTGTAACTCATTTCATTCAAATCCAGCACACACAATACAATGGATACCACATACAAAAAAATCAGCAGCAATAACCAGGGGGTGAGTTTCGGCGTATAAAAACGCGTGCGTAAAAAATAAATGGCAAATGTAATACCCGTAATACCCGCCAATGCCGATGTGATGGGCAACGCATAATCATTGATCAGCGGATGCTGGGGCCAGAAATATTTAAAGGCAAACCCCGCCAGTGTGGTTTGTGCAATACCCAGAAAAAAAAGATAGAGTACATATACCAGATAACTTCTATCGCGTGTTGAAAAATATAAAAAGAAATTATACAGAAAAATCGCCAGTATAATCCCCATATATATACCCGTTACCAACTCCTGAAAGCCCATGGAAGTATCCAGCGATACCCGGTTCTCTACAAACAATGGCAGTAACACCTGGTGCTTACTGTTGATGCGCATTACATAGGTTCCGGTATCGCCCTTTTGTAAGGGGATCTGACAAACGTAATAAGGATTTACCTGATTATTTTTATCAAACGGGATGGCATTACCGGTTCGTTGCATTAATACCAGGCCGCTATCTGTTTGATGATAAAAATAGAGATGCGAAATATTAGGGTATTGCAGATCAAGGTACAAGGCATCATCATTCGTTTGGTTGATGATGGTGAACCTGGCCCAAATGGTTCCTTTTACAACAGGAAAAATGGGAATCAATGATTGGGAACTTTCAAAACCCTTTGCCTGTAGAATATTTTTTTCTGTATAGGTTGAGCTGCTATCTGTAAATAAAGAAAGATGTTTTCCTACCAACACCGGCTTATCCGCTTTGCTAACCACCAGCGGTTCCTGCGCTATGGAAGAGATACAAAGCATGCAACATAAAAAGAAGGTTACACAAACCCGTGTTAGCCTGTATGCCGATAAACAATAAGTAGAGATTGACAGGAACATCATTGAAGTGCCGGTTTACCAGATGAAAGGAATGATCCGCTTGGTATTTTGCTGGTATTCCCCGTATTGCTCACCAAAGTAAGCAGAAAGCATCTTTTCTTCAACTCCAATACGCAAATAATAGGCAATTGTCATGGCCATAAATGCAATTAACACGGCCCAATAGGCATTTAGAAATACCGGACAACCCAGAATAGCCATAAAAGCACCGAGGTAACTGGGATGCCGCACCCATTGATAAGGACCTGAACGAACCAGCCGGTGATCATCGTTCAACATAACCGTTGCCGTAAAATGTTTACCCAGGGTTTGTATGGCCCATACACGAATGCCGATACCGGTTACCAATAACAAAGCACCAAGCAATGTGATGATCAACGAACTTTCCACCGCATCATTATAATACGCCCACTCTACCACAGAAACCACCACACTTAATGAGGACATGAGTAAGATAACAATGATGGAAGACCTATCGCTCCGCTGGTCTCTTTTGGCTTCCATGGTACTGAAGGCAGGCTGACTTAACCACAAGCAGGCGGCAGCAATAGCCAGCAGGATAGATTTATAATGAAATATCAATTCAGGCTTTGCGGCTAGTGGTGCAAAATTGAGTAAGAGTATGGCCGTTATTGTGAAAATGAGTTTGTTCATTTTATCCGGACACTTTTTCCTTCAGAGGGATTTTAAACTCCGTAGGGTCCGCACTTGCAATTTGCAGATCATAATGCACTTTTACAGAAATATTTTTGAAAGGAGAGCGCTCCATCGATTCAGAGCGAAGGTTCCTCCGCAGCAATAACATTTTTTCACGCTCTCTTGGATGTGCGTGCGATAAACTATCGGCATCCGGTAAAAAAACTGCCGTTGCCAGCAAATCTAATTTGGGATAATAAAAAGTACCATCATTCCCTACTTTTTTTAATACGCTGCTGCCGATCCACTGGTTAAAACGAACTGTGGCAGGCGAGCAGAGAGAGAACATGGTAGATAGACCGATCTGTTCCGCAATCACCACTGCCGCAATGGAAGGAAACAGACTGCCCACGCCCAACCCCGCTACTTCCTTCGAATTCCATAACCCACATAATTCGCCGGTACCATCCTGCGCGCAATCGGCCACAATATCATAGATCTTTCCATCCATGTAACCTGTGGCTTCCTCAATGGGCAAAGGAGTAATGCCATCGGCGGCATGCACACGGGCACCGCCATACAACTTGCTGCCATCCATATTTTCAACCACAATCACAAATACAGCGGGGTTTCTGGACCACTCATCATTTGAAGAAGTAACTTTTATAATGCCATGGTGCTCCAACACGGTTCGGTGTCCGTCAATAAATTTTCGACAGGTAACTGGGTCGTCCACGGCACGAAAAGCACGTATCTTTATTTCGGTATCAAGTTGTATATCTTCATTCATGCCTGTCTGCTCAATTGGGGGATAATAAAAAAATAAACAAAAATCCGTTCTTTTTGTCATATTTATTTCATTAAATCGGGTTTTACGCTATTTTTAACGCATCAATTACGCTTTTAACCCCCGACTAATCCATGGAAGACGCTAATATCAATGTTTTATACATTGATGATGAATCTAATAACGTTATCTCTTTTAAAGCTGCTTTTAGAAGGGTATTCACCGTATTTACTGCCGAATCTGCAGAAGAAGGCAGAAAAATATTAGCGCAGGAAAAGATACACGTGATCCTCAGCGACCAGCGTATGCCCAAAGAAACGGGTATTGAATTCTTTCAATCCATATTGGAAACACATCCGGAGCCCATGCGCATTTTAATTACGGGCTATACAGATATCAATGCGGTGATTGATGCCATCAATGTTGGACAGGTTTATAAATACCTGACCAAACCATGGATTGAGCAGGAAATCAAAACCTCTATACTCAACTCCTATGAAGTATATGACCTTCGTCAAAAAAACAAAGAACTTACACAAAAATTACTCGAAGCAAATGAAAAGCTTGAGTTTTTAGCCAGGCAGAATTTGTTATCGTAACAGAAATGAAAATTATCAGCACACGTTTTTATTGAACACTTATATCCATAGGTTTTGCTGATAAATTGGTATAGGTTGTCTGCGATTTGGGCGAGGATGCTATTATTTTGAATGACCAGTTGTTTAAAAAGAAATAATCCTACATATACATGAAGAAAATCAATCGCCTTCTGTTAGCCACCCTTACTGCTGTGGTATTATTAACCGCTTTTACCACAAAAAAAATAACCTATCCCGCTACTACCCTTACCGGTGCATGGGGTTATGGACCGCCCGAGAACCGAACGGTTATGATTTGCACCGGAAATATTTTTGCAGTAGCCAATTATGATCTCGTGGGTAAGAAATTACTGCACTCATTTGGTGGTACGTTTCAGACAGAAGCAAATACTTTCATCCAGAAAATAGAATGGAACTCAAAAGATTCGGCAAAAGTAGGTACTGCCATTAGTTATGATATTGCCATTGTGAACAGCACACTCAGCATTAAACAAACCAATGAAAAATGGGAGCGACTGGATGATGGCACACCCGGTGCTCTGGCGGGCACCTGGATTATTACGGGTAATTTTGTAAACGATAAAGCATCCAAACGTGCCAACCCGTTTTATCCACGCAGAACCATGAAAGTTTTATCAGGAAAATATTTTCACTGGATTGCTTACAATGTGGTTACCAAACAATTTCTTAATGCAGGTGGTGGCAGTTATGCAACCGTAAATGGTAAATACACCGAGAAAATTGATTTCTTTACCAAAACTGCTGAAAGCGTTGGCAAGAGCTTATCATTTGAATACTCTTTTGTAGAGGGCGATTGGCGGCACAAAGGAGAAAAATCAACCGGTGGTGCTTTGGATGAGTGCTGGACAAAACGCGAAACTTTTGAAAAATAAATAACTATCCATTCCCTAAGTCTATTTACAAAACCAACTATTGTACGGGAAATAATCTCGCAAAGGCGCTAAGGCGCAGTTTTGAGAGGGTTTAATTATTTGGTTGATGGCCTAATTATTTTTAGATTGAATTTTTACAATTGCTTCCTATGAAAATAACAGCTGCACTTATTTGCCTGTCCCTTTTATTACAGGGCCATACTCCGCCAAAAGAAAAGAAGATAAGCGGATGGATACAACTCTTCAATGGTAAGGACCTGAAAGACTGGTCGCCCAAAATAACCGGCTATGCATTCAATGAAAATTTTGGAAATACTTTTTATGTAGAGAACGGGGTAATGAAAGTAAAATATGATGCCTACGATTCTTTTAATGAAAGGTTTGGTCATATTTTTTACAAGAAGAAATTCTCTTATTACCTCATCGCCGTTGAATATCGCTTTACCGGCGAGCAGGCTAAAAATGGTCCGGGCTGGGCTACACGCAATAGTGGGGTAATGATTCATTGCCAGGACCCAAAGACCATGCTCAAAAACCAGGACTTCCCTATCTCCATTGAAGTACAGTTACTAGGAGGCAACGGTAAAGATCCGCGTACTACACTTAACCTTTGTACACCCGGCACCAATGTGGTGATGGATGGAAAACTGCTGACCAACCATTGTATTAACTCACGCTCACAAACCCATCATGGAGATGAGTGGGTACGTGCCGAAGTACTGGTATTGGGCGATTCATTGGTACAGCATATTGTGGACAATCAAGTCGTATTGCAATACCATCAACCCCAGATGGGCAATGGCAATGTTTCTAATTATGATTCGTCTGTAAAGAAAGATGGCATGCTATTGAAAGGCGGTTATATTTCGCTACAAAGTGAAAGCCATCCTGTTGAATTCAGAAAAGTGGAATTGTTTGATCTGGAAAAATATGCAAAGGATACCAAAAAATTATCAGCTGTATTGAAGCAGTTACAGGTACCTCCTGTCAATCAATAAGATATTGTTCTTATTCTGTCTTTTATCATTCGCAATTTTTGTGAGAGTATTTGATATCTTATTATATACTGCATGCCACTCGGGACTAAAGTCCCACAATTGAAATCTTAAGAAAATCCGTACACCCGTTCTAAAGAACGGGGGGGGCAAAAAAAACAATTTGCCATGCTCTTTAGAGCATGGATCCAGAGAATAGATTTGATTTCAATTGGGGCTAAAGCCCCAATTAGCCTGTCTTCAAATTAATGCATCTGCCCAGCAAAATAAGCATCCAGATTACCCATCGCCATAGTAAAGCCTTCCTTAAACCCTAAAGAAATAATTTGTTCCAGATGCGCTAACTGTTCGTACTGGATCACAATGTTTACCAAAGTTGTATTGCCTGTTTCTGTGAATGTATTATTCCAAAGTGACCTTGGAAAATCGGTTGTGATAACACCCTCCTCATCACAAAATGCATCGAGGCCGGAAAAACTTTCCATTACTTCAATCGATTGATAATCTGCCCTGCACCAATGGGCTATGTTTTCCGGACTAACCATACAATACAACCAGGCACCACCTACCCTGAAATCCATAGACTTTGTTTTTGTCTGGTAAGGTTTTGGGGCCCACCATTGGTCAAGTATTTCAGGGGTTGTCCATGCGGCCCATACCATTTTTTTGCCGGCAGCAAATTCTCTTTGCACCTTAATTCTGTTGTTCTCTTTGTCTACAGTAAAGTCGAATAGCAGGTGGTGGTTCATGATTTTTTGTTTTTCAGGTTAAGCAATACGGTATCCAATTGACTGAAACGGTTTTCCCAAATGCGGCGGAATTGTTCGAGCCATTTATCGATCTCTTTCATTTTTTTGGCATTGAGCTGGTAATAAATTTCCCTGCCAGCGGGTTCCTGTTTTACCAACTGGCATTCCGTTAATATGCGCAGGTGTTTGGAAACAGCCTGGCGTGTAGTATCAAAATGTTCAGCTATGGCGTTGGGTGTCATGGCATGTGCTGCAATCAACACGATAATTGCCCTTCGGGTAGGATCTGCAATGGCCTGAAATACATCTCTACGCATGTAATACCGGGTTATAAGTGAGTACAACAATGCCACAAGCAAATGATTGCGCATGCGCTAATGCATAGGATTGCTTACCTACTGTTTGATGAAAAACAGGTAAGCCTTTACCAATTGCCACAGGATTGATAAACAGGTGTAACTCATCAATCAAATTTTCTTTGATGAGGGAAGAAACAAATTGACTGCCACCATACGCGATCAGGTCGCCACCCGCCAGGTTTTTTAATTGCTGTACCTCATCTGCCAAATTACCATTGACAATGGTAGTATGCTCCCAGGGCGAATTGGTTAGCGTGGTAGAGAAAACAATCTTAGGCGTCTCTACAAACTTGATGGCAGCTTCATCCCTTGTATCAGGATTGTTGTATGCATTTGTCCAGTGGGGAATAAACCCCTGCGCAAGGTTCTTGCCCAGCAAAACGGTATCAACGGGTTTGGTTAGTTCGTTAACAAACGCAATCAGATCTTCAGACCAGTTCATCAACACCCAATCCATTTCTCCATTCATCCCTCCCATAAACCCGTCGATGCTGGTTTGTACCTGTAGTTTTAACTTTCTCATTTGGTTGTATATAATATATGAAACTATTCGGTTGCAAATATATGCGCAACTAATCGGTTTCGCAAAATATTTTTGATTCATGATCAAGTTGCTTCGTTATTTGCCAATCTGCTACCCTCTCGGCGAAACCTCCCTATCCTCTTCCGCTCTGCGGTTAGCCTCCCTTTTCGCAGAGATGTAAACGATCCCGAATTTATCCCCCACCATGTCATCTTTTTTTTTACATTTATGCAACCGATTGCAAAGAATGAAACCTAAAGCCATGAAAACTGTACTATCTGCTATTTTACTACTGTTAGCTTCCTCATCTGCCATTGCCCAAATAAAACTGCCACGCCTGATACGCGACAGCATGATTTTACAACGCGATGTACCCGTAAACATCTGGGGCTGGGCTGCTGCAGGTGAAAAGATCAGCGTAAGCTTCAACAGCAAAACCTATCGCACCAACACAGATGCTACAGGAAAATGGCAATTGCAGTTGCCAGCCACCAAAGCCGGTGGACCATATACGATGGATATTGTTGGCAGTAATACCATTCGTTTGAAAGAAATACTTTTTGGCGATGTTTGGTTTTGTAGCGGCCAAAGCAATATGGTTCACCAACTGAATATTCATGATGTTACGTATGCAAAAGAAATAGCCGCAGCCAATTACCCACAGATCCGCCAGTTCTGGATTCCTACACTCACCAGTTTACAGGGTGGGCAGCAAGACCTGCCAACAGGTTTCTGGAAAGCAGCCGTTGGAGAAGAGGTGCGACCCTTTTCCGCTATCGCTTATTTCTTCGCCAAACAACTGCATGAAAAATATCGCATACCCATTGGCATCATCAATGCCAGTGTAGGCGGAACGCCAATTGAGGCATGGATTAGTGAAGAAGGATTTACAAATTTTTCTTCTATACAAACCATTATCAACAGGAATAAAGACACGGCATACCTGAATAGCCTTAACCGAAGACCGGCTTCAGCAGGCAATACACGCATAGCTCCCCCATCAGATGCAGGCTTAACCGGAACCTTGAAATGGTACGATAACCAATACATTCCAAAAGGCTGGCGCAACATCAACCTGCCCGGTTATTGGGAAGACCAGGGCGTAAAAGACCTGAATGGTGTGGTTTGGTACCGGAAAGAAATTGAGATCCCTTCTTCCATGGCTGGTAAGTCCGCAAAAGTTTTTCTGGGAAGAATTGTAGATGCAGATGAACTCTATATCAATGGCAAACAGGTGGGCAACACCACGTATCAATATCCGCAACGCCGATACACGGTTCCTGCCAATGTATTAAAATCCGGTAAAAATATTTTTGTGATCCGTGTTACCAATACCAGTGGCAAAGGTGGTTTTGTAACAGATAAACCCTATTGTATTTTTTCGGGCAACGATACCATTGACCTGAAAGGATACTGGCAATACAAAGTGGGTACTGTTTACCGCCCTGCGGCGGGAGGTGGATTTGGCGGCGGCATTAACGCACAAAACCAACCGGCTGCTTTATACAATGCCATGGTGGCACCGGAGATCCGTTATACCATCAAAGGTTTTTGCTGGTACCAGGGAGAGAGCAATGCAGGTCAACCCAAAGCTTACGC
This sequence comes from Chitinophaga pinensis, assembly GCA_943372845.1. GTDB lineage: Bacteria > Bacteroidota > Bacteroidia > Chitinophagales > Chitinophagaceae > Sediminibacterium > Sediminibacterium pinensis_K. The sequence goes on from CALSAD010000001.1 coordinate 519,286, forward strand.
AGAATTCATGCCTGCATTGATCAACGATTGGCGCACCAAATGGAACCAGGGTACGTTACCTTTTTTGTATGTGCAGTTGCCGGGATTTATGGACTATACCTATCTCCCATCTGAAAGTAATTGGGCTATGCTGCGCGAATCGCAATTGAAATCATTATCTGTACCGAATACAGCCATGGCTGTTGCCATAGATCTGGGTGAATGGAATGATATTCATCCGGATAATAAAAAGGATGTAGGTGATCGTTTGGCATTGGCTGCTATGAAAATAGCGTATCAGGAAAACACAGTGTACTCCGGTCCGGAATATGAATCGTTTGTTGTGGAGGGAAATAAAATACGACTCAACTTCAAACATACCGGCAGCGGATTAACAACAAGTGATGGAGAGGCCCTAGCAGAATTTGCGATTGCGGGGGCAGATAAAAAATTTGTTTGGGCCAAAGCAAGAATAGAAGGAAACCAGCTGATTGTTTGGAGCGATGAAATAGTTGAACCGAAATTTGTACGCTATGCATGGGCCGATAATCCGGTGAACCCAAACCTGATTAACAAAGAAGGTTTACCAGCATCGCCTTTCAGAACAGATCAATAAACATTTTTGAAACGTTACCGGAATAAAACAATAACCATATTCCACTTCCAACAAAGAAATTATTTCCATACCTCATTTGCTTAGCCATGAAACCGATCCTAACCCTTATTGCTGCGTTTTTATTAACGCAGCATCCATTTGCACAACCGACTATAGACAGCAGCAAATATCAGCGCTTAAGCAATTTTACGGCACAACAGGATCATGCACAGATGTTGCAGCAATTGGGTATCAAAAAATTAAGGCCTGGCCCAAGCGGAAATCAATCAGCTCCTAACCGCGCCAATGATGATGAGGCATTGGCCAACCCATGTCCGCTATTACCCGAAATACTCAGTTTGCAAAATGGCAAAAAAGTTAACACACCAGAACAATGGTGGAAAGAAAGACGGCCAGAGATTGTGGAAGGGTTTGAAAAAGAAGTGTATGGTCGAATTCCGGCGAATACACCCAAAGTAAGCTGGACTACCAAAATTCTGGATTATGAAATGGTGGGAAGAACACCCGTTGTGGCGAGGCAAATGGTGGGCCGGGTAGATAATAGTGCGTATCCGTTGATCAATGTATCCATCAAAATGGTACTGGTACTTCCTACGAACGTAAAAGGCCCTGTTCCTGTGTTGATGATGTTTGGTTTTCCTTCATTACCTGCACCTGCACAGCCCAATCCCGCAGACCTTGAAAAGATCAATATGGCTTTCAAAGAAATGATGGTAAAGAACAATCCGGATATGAAAGCTATTTTTGAAAAGTACCCGGCATATTCTCCTATCACCAGACTGGCCGGTCCCGGTTTTTTTGCACCGCCTACTACCAAAGATTCTCCCCCAACCGAACAATTGCTTGCGGCAGGATGGGGATACTGTACCATTGATCCCGGTAGCATACAAGCAGATAATGGTGCAGGTTTAACACGGGGTATCATTGGCCTGGTAAACAAAGGGCAACCCCGCAAACCAGATGACTGGGGCGCATTGCGTGCCTGGGGTTGGGGCGCCTCCCGCGCACTGGATTACCTGGAAACAGATACACTGGTAGATGCGCGTAAAGTAGGAATTGAAGGTGTATCCCGGTACGGAAAAGCGGCATTGGTAACCATGGCTTTTGACCAGCGCTTTGCAACCGTACTCATTGGTTCATCCGGCAAGGGCGGAGCAACCCTGCACCGCCGTGTGTTTGGAGAAGCGGTAGAAAGTTTAGCCGGCAGTGGAGAATACCATTGGATGGCAGGAAACTATTTACAATATGCCGCTGCAGAATCAGCTAATGGCAGTAAAACCGGTTGCGATTTACCTGTTGATTCACATGAATTACTTGCCTTATGTGCACCGAGAGCCAGTTTTGTAAGTTATGGTATCCCGGAAAAAGGCGATGCCAAATGGCTTGACCAGATGGGCAGTTACAAAGCCACTATTGCAGCCGGCACGGTATACAAATTACTAGGCGTAAAAGATCTGGGCGTGAGCAATGATTATCAAACGGAAAAAATGCCACCGGTGCTAAGTGGTTTACTCGGCGGCAGACTTGCCTGGCGGCAACACGATGGCGGACATACGGACGCACCTAATTTTGAATTTTTTATTCCCTGGGCGAGCCGGGAGCTGGCTTATCAGCGGGTGGCGAAATAATGTAATCAGATACCCGAACACATTTTTCGCAATTGCAGGGGCTGTTGTAATATCATTTTTATATAGCAAATAAAACTGCGCCTTTGCGCCTTGGCGTGCAATATTTCTCGCGAAGGCGCAAAGGCGCAGTTTTTTATTTATGATCTTACTATAGTGAAAAGAGCCGCTACTTTTTCTGAAAATGAAATGCATCCAGCATTTTATTAAAAATGGTATTGTTTTCATAGATGCCCCCAAACACTTCTGCGCCTGGGCCGTAAGCAAACACCGGTATCATGATGCCGGTATGATGTGTGGTTACAAATTTTGCTTCTACTTTGCCGGTTGCCATATTGCCATCTACCAGTGCAAGCCCGCCTGTTTCATGATCGGCGGTTACAATAACCAGTGTGTTACCATCTTTTTGTGCAAAATCGAGCACCGCTCCAATCGCCTTGTCAAAATCTATCATTTCAGAAGTTACATAAGAGATATCATTGGCGTGTCCGCCCCAATCAATCTGTGAACCTTCTACCATCAGAAAAAATCCTTTTTTGTTTTGTTTTAGCAGCGTAAGGGCCGTGTTTGTAGAAAGTAATAATTGCTCACCCCTTCCATCGTTTACTTTGGGAGGTTCTGCATTGCCAACAAAACCTGCCAGCTTTCCGCTTTTGATGTTTACAATATCTGTGATGGTATCCAGTACCTGATAGTTTTTTGCTGTAAGGCTATCAAGAAGGTTTTTACCGTCTTTTCTTTTTTCAAAATACTTTTTACCACCACCGATAAATACATCAATATCTGTTTTCAGAAAATCGGCAGCAATTTCTTCAAACATATTTCTTTCCGGCTGGTGTGCAATAAATGAAGAAGGCGTAGCATCAACCAGGTGGCAACTAACCACAATACCAGTAGCCAGTTTATTTTTCTCAGCTATTTCAAGAATGTTAGGTTGTGCCAGTTTTGTAGCATCCACACCCACTGCTCCATTATATGTTTTTTTACCGGTTGAAAAAGCAGTGGCTCCGGCACCCGAATCGGTAACATACCCAACAGCAGGCTGGTTTTTATGAAACCCGATAATTTTGAAACGCTCAAGGTTCAATTTGCCTTTGTTAGCCGTAAGGCCCGCATAGATCTGCGCTGCACCCATTCCATCTCCTATCATCAGGATAATATTTTTAGGATGCTTCAATGTTTGCGCATTGCCGGAATAAACAGACCAGCAAAAGGTAGTAGCTAAAACAACGCGATGACAAATGCGAAAGAAGGAATTATATTTCATAGAATCTGTTTTAATGGCAAGCAGCACAATGCTGTAATTAATAATAAATATTGTAAGAGGATACGAATGTATTGTTGAACCACTCTTTTTACACAGTCAAAATATGAATTAACAATTGGATAATGTACTTATTCTGTATGGCTTACTCAGCACAGATAGTTCATCTTTATCATGCGCATAACAAAAGTTCCAAAAAAATTATTTGAACTGATTTTATATCCACGCTCTGAAGAGCGTGGCAAAATAAAAAATGATTTGAGATGATTTTTAAAAGAGTGGAAAGAAACTCGGGCCTGTGCTTGGTCCATATCTCTTTAAACTAAAAACCCTTGACAGTTTTCACTATCAAGGGTTTTATTTGCAAGTGCCCCAGGCGGGAATTGAACCCGCACGACCGTTGCTGATCACAGGATTTTAAGTCCTGCGTGTCTACCAATTCCACCACCAGGGCATTGTCCCGATACTTTCGGGAGCATTGTCCCATTTGAGACAGATTTTTGTCCCAAAAAAAAGCCCGTCTCGCCACCGGCGGACGGGAACTTTCTGAGCGAAAGACCGGGCTCGAACCGGCCACCCCGACCTTGGCAAGGTCGTGCTCTACCAAATGAGCTACTTTCGCGTTGTATTTGTAAGAACTATTTTGGGAGTGCAAAAATAACCAACCAAAGTTCCTGACAAAATTTTTTATTCAGTTTTTTACTTGTAGTCAGGTTTGTACTCAGAACTTTTCTGTACTTCTACTTCGGGTTTGCCGGTGTAGCGCTGGTTATACAGACGGTAGCAGCCGCCCAATACAAATGCCAGAATACAGAATACCTGCAGATAAAACAGGAACCTTGATGAATTTACCCAGTTTTTGGTAAAATCTTTCTCTTGTGTATCGTTGATCTCTTGTGACATAGTGGTTAGTTACTTTGCAAAAATAAGGTACCGCCGCAAATTTAGGAAACCTTCTTTTGAATTATTTGCCTGAAATGGGTGTGCTTTTTTATAAAGTATTGCCATACCACCGAGCCGTTGTACACGCCACTCAATGTGTGCATGGGTTTGCGGCTAAGACCATGTGGTTTGTTCCTCACAAATAATCGTAATAAAACAGCCATATGTGCCCGCATAATAGCTGTAAAAAAGTACCAATCACCGCTAAACAGCCCTTTCCAGGCCGAAATGGCATCCAGGGCAAACCGTACCGGCAGCTTCCACACCTTCTCGCGCAGGGGCAGGTTTTTGCAAAGCATGATCAGGTTATTGCGGAAATTAAGGAACACTTTTCGTCCACCTCTTGGCAAAGTACCTGCCCCCACATGGTATACCACCGATTGCGGGCAGGCCATAATGCGGTATCCGGCCAGTTGCATGCGCCAGCAAAGGTCTATTTCTTCCTGGTGTGCAAAAAAGGAGGCATCTAATCCGCCCAGTTCATGGTATACGTTTGCCCTTACAAACATGGCAGCACCCGATGCCCAGAATATAGGGGCTACCTCATCATATTGATGCGACTCCTGCTCACATACATCAAAGATCCTCCCGCGCGAAAAAGGGTAGCCCAATGCATCTATCCATCCCCCCGCGGCACCCGCATATTCAAACCAGGCGGGTTGGTGATAGGATAATAATTTGGGCTGACAGGCCGCAATGCCCTTATCTCCTTCCATTAAGGCAATGATGGGCTCTATCCAGCCGGGCGTAACAGATACATCGGAATTCAATAACACGTAATAATCAGCCTGTACGCGCTTCAGGGCCCAGTTATAGCCACCGGCAAAGCCTTCGTTGGTAGCATGGGTTTCCAGTGTAACCGTAGGAAAGGATTGTTTCAAAAAATCTACTGAATCGTCCGTAGAGCCATTGTCTGCCACCACCACTTCCAGATTGGGATAGGAGGAGGCCATTACAGAAGGCAAAAAGTTTTCTAGATGCTTCCTGCCATTATAATTTAAAATAACAACTGCAACTGAGGGTTGAGACAATGGAGTAATTTTGTGCGAAAATAAGGGTTCTTGGTCAGTAGGGGGATTTCAGTGGGCAGTCTTCAGTAGCAGTAGGCAGTGGGCAGTAACAGTGGACTTACGGTCATAGTTAATGGTTCCCGGAAAAAAACTACTGCAAACATCAAAAGATTTCTCTCCCGCTAAAGCGGGTTCGAAATGACGAGCCTAATATTGTTAATTGTTAATCACAACTTTGTTTCCTACCCTGCCTGTTTGGATATTTCTTATACTAATGAATGAAAAATAAAGATTTTATTTTCAAAATGCCAGCCAGTATCTTGCAGATGAAATATACGCTATGCGCTTTCTTCGTCTCAATCTCGACTTCCTCGATCATCCTCTTCCCCTATCGGGGAATTAGAAATTAATAATTAACAATTAGTAATTTTTTTGGGCTCCAGCAGGGAGCTGATTCCTCTTTATTATCTGGCTTATTTTTAATTGCTAATTTTTAATTGTTAATTACCATGAATAGTTCGTTAACTGCAAAAACAGCAGCCTATCTCGCATTAGAAGAAAAACACGGTGCACATAATTATCATCCGCTTCCGGTAGTGTTGGAAAAAGGGGAAGGTGTTTTTTTATGGGATGTTGATGGCAAAAGATACTATGATTTTTTGAGCGGCTATTCGGCTGTTAACCAGGGACATTGCCATCCGAGAATTATTGCGGCTTTGGTAAAACAGGCAGCTGCCCTAACCCTTACCTCACGCGCTTTTCACAACAACCTGCTGGGTGAATATGAAAAGTTTATTACAGACTATTTTGGCTACGATAAAGTATTGCCGATGAACACAGGCGTAGAAGGTGGCGAAACGGCCATCAAACTTGCACGCCGCTGGGCTTACACACAAAAAGGAGTTGCAGAAAATAAAGCCAAGATCATTTTTGCAGAAGGGAATTTCTGGGGAAGAACATTGGCCGCTATCTCCTCTTCTACCGACCCAAGCAGTTACAAAGGGTTTGGTCCGTATATGCCGGGTTTTGAACTGGTACCTTACAACGACCTGGTTAGTTTAGAAAAAGCTTTTCAGGATAGCAATGTAGCCGCATTCATGGTAGAGCCTATACAGGGCGAAGCCGGTGTGGTGATTCCGGATGAGGGATACCTGACAAGCGTGCGCAACCTATGCACCCAATACAATGTATTGTTCATTGCCGATGAGATACAAACCGGACTGGCAAGAACAGGTAAAATGCTGGCCTGCGATCATGAAAATGTAAGACCAGATATTTTGATATTGGGTAAAGCTTTGAGTGGTGGTGTATTACCCGTTTCTGCAGTGTTAGCAGATGATGTGGTGATGATGAATATACATCCGGGCGAACATGGTTCTACGTATGGAGGTAACCCACTAGCCTGCGCCGTGGCCATAGAAGCACTTACTGTATTGAAAGAAGAAAACATGGCAGCCAATGCAGATTTGATGGGACAATTATTGCGTACAGAATTGGCTAAACTCTCCTCTCCTTTTATTACCACCATTCGTGGCAAAGGTTTGCTAAATGCCATTGTGATCAAACATCAAAATCCTGATGCGTCGTGGGAGCTTTGCCTGGCTTTGAAAGAAAATGGATTGCTGGCTAAGCCTACACATGGAGATAAGATTCGCTTTGCACCGCCTTTGCTGATTAATAGGGAGCAGGTAATGGAATGTGTGGGAATGATTGGATCGGCTCTTGAAACGCTTGGCTAATGAAAGTTATTTTTTTCACCGCGGAGAACGTGAGAACAGAGAGGTTGCGCAGAGAGGTTCTGTAATTATTTTTTTATTTCCAATTTTGGTAACAGCGTCATTGCCTGTAATACAAAAGCCAGTAGCAGTAGTAAATACAGCGCTGGTTTTTTTTCGGGGCACTCGCCCATCATACAGGAAGAGAGTAATAAGTAATTGCGGAATGACCATGCCAGATTCAATGCAGCAATTAATACATTGGTTCGTTTAGACCACACCGCAGGTACTGCAAACAATACCATCATTACAACGCATAAGGCAAGGTTAAACAGACCGGGTTTACCAAAATTGGTACCCTCGGCATGAAAGCCTGAAACGGTAATGTTTTGGCTTGCGATAAAACTCCAGGGTAAAAAGCAAATGCCGATTACAGTTAATGCAATAATAAATCCGATTGTTTGCGAATGTTTCATGTGTTAATGGCTTGACTGCAAACCTATAACAAAATCCATAAAACAAAGTTTCCCGCTAACATCCGGTTTTTCAACCAACGTTAACAGGAAACAAGGGATATGCAAATTTTAAAACGAGACGACAATTTTGAATCAAATACTGTTTATTTTTTCCAGCTGGGAGCATAGTGCTGAGGTACTTTTACCACAGTGCAGGCATAATTTCCGGCTAGCTTCAGATCTAATTTCAATTCATATACACCCGCATGCTCAATGGTAAACGCCTCCCCATTGGCATTAGGCACTTTGTAACCATTGTTCATGCTGTAGCCCATGCTCACACCCTCTTTGTTATTGGCCCTGAAACGGAAGGTTCCTTTTTGAAGATTGAGTACGATGGCATATACTTTATTTACATCATCGTAGCTCATAACCGGATCAGCATTACCAGTTGCCGGTACAGCAGTGCCATGTATGCCCCATGTATTAATTTTTACACAGTTCCATTTATTGGTATTGGTGCTGGCTTTTACCAGGTAGGTTCCTGCGCCTTCGGTTACACCCAAGATGTCTCCGCCAAAACCAAATTTGCTATCTCCAATATTTGTATAGGTATTGGCTGGGCTCCACTGAGTGCCTTTTACCAATAAAAACTGGCTGTAGGGAGTAGTGAAATTGAGGAAGCCTTCATATTCGCCTTCTGCTGTTGCAACGATTTGTGGTGCAGTAGTCAGGTTCCAGCCTTGGTAGTTACCCGGAACTTTTATGAATTTTGGATAGCTATATTCAACATAATCAAGGTATGTAGTCACCTGCAATGCTACACTTTCAGTATACACAGGCTCCATGGTGCGGCTGGCTGCCTCAGCCCTTACCCGAACATTGATCATGGCAGTTGTACCGGGCAATACCAAACGGCTAAGCATTTTATTCAACTCACTTACCTTAAACTGGATGCTGGGTGCATCAGTAGTAGCGAGTTCTATTTTTTCTTCGAAACCAATTCCATCAATAGCGGCTTCTATAGTGTACTGCACACGATTAGCTGTAACAGTAGCATTGCTTACCCAGTTCATGGTAATTGCCCGGCAAACAGCATTGCCCTGCAAAAGGGTAAGTTTAGATTCACTCATATGCAAATCAGTAACCACAAGTTTCTCTGCCGGGGCAGCATTTCTTTCAGCGACTTCTTTTTGACAAGCCAGAAAAAACATAGGTACCAAACCTGCAAGCATCATTTTTTTCAGGAGTGTGGTTAGCGTTTTCATGATCGTCAGTTTTACTATGGTTTCGAATACTTTTCTAACACAAATTGACGAAGAAGCGGCCCCGGAAAAAATAGACGGTATTGTGAATATTCAGTAGAAATGCTTTTAAAAAACAGTAACAGGAAATAAATCAAAATGGTAGCTGCAGCGCACGAAAAAGAGTAAGAAGAACAAAAGATAACCGGTAGCAGTTAGTAAAAACTTTGTAGTAGTAAGTCTATGTGACAGCAACCAATCAACTATGAAGTTTCTCTAAAAAAATAAACCGTATTGATAATCAATACGGTTTATGAAAAAGTGTAGCATGCTGAAACAGCATGCCTGATTATTGTGGTAATGTAATCTGAAAAATAGAGCCTTTGCCGGGTTCAGAAGTGATGTTCATCGTTCCCTTCATGCCTTCTACCAGGTGACTTACCAGCGGCAAGCCAAAGCCATACCCCTTCTCTCCACCTGTTCCTGTAGTAGAATCAGATTGGCTATTCAATATGGTATTAATGTCTTCTTTGCTCAGGCCAACCCCTGAATCATTCACAACAATCGTCAATTTTTTTGCACCGGTTGCCATGGTCAGTTCCAGCGTTACTTTTACAAACCCGCCGCCGGGTGTAAATTTGATGGCATTTGATATCAGGTTACCAGCTATCTGTAATAATTTATTTTTAGATAGCGGTGCCGATTCATTACCACCCGTTACGTCAACAGAAAACTGAATATTTTTTGGGATAGCCTGCGGTGTATATAAGTGTAACAATTTATCACGCAGTGCTACCAGGTTAAACTGATGAGCATTACCCTCTACTGCCGGTTCTTTTTTCACTTCTACCTTCTTCTCATTGGTGAGAATCTCATTAGCCAGATCCAAAAGAGAGGTTCCACTCTTCTGTATCAACCCAATGAATTCCAATACCTGATCCATTTTATTACTGTCGCCCTGTGAACTGATGATCTCGGCAAGACTAACAATGCCACCCAACGGGCCGCGTATATCATGCGCCACTTTGCGCTGTGTGTCTTTCGCTTCTTTTACCCGGTGTTTCAGTTGCTCAATTAAATGGTAAGCGGTTAACCTGCTCACAATTTCATCAGCAATGATTTTGAGTAATTCTATTTTTTCGGGACTGATTTCTTTTCCTATTTGATCTAGCACACATAATGCACCAATATTATGGCCATCAGTGGTTTGCAAGGGTACCCCAAAGTAATAGGTAACGGAAGGCGGCCCGGTTACATAAAACTTATCACTAAAGCGCTCATCAGCAGTAAGGTCTTTTACTTCAAACTTATCCTCTTTAACGATGGTATATTGGCAAACAGATTGATCTCTATCCATCTGCTCCAGATCCAATCCATAGTTAGATACGGTCCATTGTGTTAATGAATCAATCAGGTTTACCAAGGAAATGGAAGTACCGGCTACTTTTGCCGCCAGTTTGGTAAGGTCTTTTAAAGACTCCTGCACATCTGTATAATCAATATCGAGGTTGGTGAGGGTAAGTACTCTTTCCTTTTCATTGGAAGGGATCGGGGGATTCGGCTGCATTGTAATATCTTATACGTTTGGTTCAAAAGTAGCCAAAAAAGAAACATTCCTGTTACTGTGTTAGGGATTAGCAGTGACACTATCGTTTTTTTACCGAAAGGACACCAAGGCGCAAAGAAAACGCAAAGGTATTTTTCTATATGCTTCCTAGCGAATCTTCGAGCCCCCGCGACCTAGCGGTTAATGATGGTTTGGTACCGTGTTTACTACACAAGGTTATTATTCACCGCATACCGGATCAGTTCAAGGTTATTCTGAAAACCCATTTTATCAAACACCCTTGCCCTGAAAGTACTCACTGTATTAGTACTCAACACCAGTTGTTTGGCAATTTCTGAAATAGATTTACCAGAAGCGATCATTTTAAACACTTCAAACTCTCTGTCGGATAAACTTTCAACGGATTGTGTATTATTCAGGTGTTCAAACGCATCGGCCAATACATCGGCCACATCGGCACTTAAATATTTTTTACCGGACAGCACCTGGTTAACGGCTTTCACCAATTCCAGTGTGGCCACTCCTTTGGTTAAATAACCCATGGCTCCGGCTTTAATAGCCCTCACTGCATATTGGTCGGGAGCATGCATACTTAGTATGATCACGGGTGTTTTGGGAGAATGTTCTTTGATCTGTTTAACCGCTTCCAATCCAGAGTCGCCCGGAGGCATGGAGATATCACAAATGATTACATCCCATTTTTCTTTGTACACAAGTTTCATCAGATCTACCGCATCTGATACATCAATGACTTCCGCAAAAGGGAATGCTTCGGTAAGCAGCAGTTTAACACCTTCTCTTACGATGGTGTGATCGTCGGCAATCAGAATTCGCATACGTTACTTTTTTTAGGTATTTGAGCCAGTACAGCAGTACCCTTTCCCGGCTCACTGTTAATTTGTAATTGTCCATTAATAGAAATAGCCCGCTCACGCAATCCAACCAGGCCCAGTGTTTGGCGTTTCTGGATCGTATCAAAACCTTTCCCATCATCTGTTACTGAAAGATGGATCATCTCTTCGTCTTCCGTAAGTTTCACTTCTACCCGATTGGCTTTAGCATGACGCATCACATTGGTCAGTGATTCCTGTACCATTCTAAACAATTCTGTTTGAACTTCTTTAGATAAATCTGTGTCTTCTACCCCATTTATAAAGATACATTTAATGCCATTCAGATTCTGAAACTCTTTGCATTGCCATTCAATGGCTGCATTCAAACCAAAATCATCTAAAATACTTGGACGCAACTGCGACGCTATTTTACGAATACTGCTGATTAATATGGCAATGGTTTTATTTGCATGGTCGATTCTTTTTTGAACAAGCAGCTCATTATTATCCAAATGCAGCCCAAACCAATCTACATCAATTTTGATAGCAGAAGCCAGTTGTCCCAATTCATCATGCACTTCTCTCGCAATGTATTTTCGCTCGTTTTCCCGAATGTTCTGCAGGTATGCCGATAATCTTTTTAACTCCTTGTTTTTTTGTTGCAATTCTGCTTCCTGGGCTTTCCGTTCAGTTATGTCGCGCTCAATAGAGATCCAGTGTGTAAACCAACCCTTTTCATCTGCAACGGGAACAACCGAAAAATTGATCCAGAATTCTTCTCCGGTTTTTTTATAATTGATCAGTTCTACTTCGCAGGGTTCCCATTTTTCCAATGCTTTTCGTAAGCGGTCTAACTCTGTTCTACTTGTTTTTGGCCCTTGCAATAAGCGGGGTGTTTTGCCAATTACTTCTTCAGGAGAATATCCCGTCATTTTAGTAAACGCAGGATTCACGTACACAACCTCCGGTCCCGGAATATCAAACGGTTCGGCTTTGGTAATCACAACGCTATCGTTGGTATTGGTAATCACCGATTCGAGCAGCTTAAGCTGTGCCTCTGCTTTTTTTCGAATGGAGATATCGATACCCATTCCGATCAAACATTTTTTACCCTCAAATTCTGCAAGACGGCCATTGAAATAGTATGGAATTTTTTCTCCCTGCTTGGTTAGGAGATTGGCTTCCACTTCTGTTTTTCCTTCAGAAAATACTCTGGTAATATTTTCGGCAATCCGCAACTTCTCTTCTTCCGCAAAAAAATCAAGCGGATGCATTTGTGTAATCTCCGCTTCACTGTATCCGCTAACCGTTTCCAGATTCGCATTCCATTGCATAAATTTTCCATTCACATCAAACAGGTAAAAGATACCCGGCAAGCTGTCGATGACAGATTCTGATAATTCTTTTTCCGACAGTATTTTATTCTCTGCTTCCTTTTGCCGGGTGATATCTCTGTAATTATGTACTACGGCTTTGATCGCAGGATCATGCAACAGATTTGTAGCTACTCCTTCCATCCACCGCCAATGGTTGCTGGCATCCAGTTGCCGCCATCTTGCAGTAGCAGAATGGCCGGGATTAGCGATTAAACGGGCAAGAATGACCGTAATAGACACTTTATCATCAGGATGAACTGCATCCATAACGGATCTTCCAATTCTTTCTTCCGGTAAATATCCTAAGGCAGAAGATACAGAAGGGCTTATATACAATATTTTACCTTCCGCATCATGCATAGCAATGATCTCACTTCCTTTTTCTATCAATGCACGGAAGTGCTCTTCTTTTTCCCTCAGTAAGCGTTCTGCTTCTTTACGTTCTGAAATATCCTGCGAAGCGCCTATCATGCGGATGGCAGTGCCATTCCCATCACGAATGATAAACCCTCTGTCCAACACATACGCATACCCGCCATCTTTCTTTTTGAACCGGTATTCATCTTCCCAGTGGCTTTCATTCTTATCAACAAAAATATGACTCCGGTTTTCTGTTATCCTTTTCCAGTCTTCGGGGTGCATCAGTTCCTTCCATAATCTATCTACTTCTTCCGGCGCAAACGGTTGATATCCAAAAAGTGTTTCCAGGTGCTTGTGTTCTCTTACCACTTCATTGGTAACCAGATTCCATTCCCAAATAGAATCATTGGTGGCTTTGGCAACAATATTGTATCGTTCGTTACTGATACGGGCCGTTTCTTCTGCTTTTTTTCTATTGGTAATGTCTCTGAAAAATACCGACAACCCATTTGCGGAAGGATAGATATTAACTCCAAACCACTTGCTATAAGGAGGATAATATTCTTCAATTTGAACAAATACCTGTTCATTTAATGCTCTGTGGTAAGCATGATAAAAAGGAGTACCTACTGCTTCAGGCACAATAGACCAGATAAGTTTACCTGTAACTTCAGACGGGGTACACTGCATGATTTCTCCTGCTTTTGAATTCATGTACGTAAAGCACCAATCCTTATCCAAACCGATACAAGCATCGGTAACACGTTCGAATAATGAAGACAGCTCCGAATTTTTTTCAACTATTTTCTGCTCCAACATCAGATTAATCCTAAACAGTTCTGCTTCCTGTTGTTTCTGTTTGGTGATATCTGTATTTACGGATACTGCTCCGGTAATATTTCCTTTTGCATCGTATAATGCAGATGAGTTTACCAGAATATGTAACAGGTCTCCGGTTTTCGAATATTGAATCACTTCACTTTTGTAATAACCCTCTTTTTTAAAATCAGTGATTAATTTTTCAAGAGAAGCTGATCCATAATCCGTGTGTAATAACCCATTAACGGTTTGCCCAATGGCTTCATCAGCCGTCCAGCCATAAACGCGCTCCGCACCTTTGTTCCAGTTTTTGATCACAAAATGTTCATCGGTAGAAAACACCGCATCCGGCACATTCAGTATCAACTTGGTAAAATAGTGGGTTTCGGCATCGTGTAATTGTTTGATCCGCAGTGTTTGTCGCAAGGCAAACAAACAAACTGCCAGGGCCAGAAAAGTAAGCAGGAAAAGAATCCAGAAAAGTGAATTCAAATTGGTAACGGTAACCGCATTGTCTAATTTATGCGCTTTCAGTATGGCATTTTCATCCGCAGTTAACCGGGAGAGCACCTGAGATATTTCAGCAGTTACATATTTGGCTTCATCGCCCAGCAGTATTTTTTTAACTTCTGTAAGGGTCTTTGTTTGCCCCCGAAGCACCATGTTACCAGATAGGGTGATTTGCTGGTTAATCAGGAGCCTAAGTGTATCTACCCGTAATGTTTGCACAAGATTTCCTGCTGTTAACGCAGCTAATGTATCGATGGTATTCAGCAGTTCCTTGGCTGAAAGATTGAGGAGCGTAATAAAATTTTTTTCTCCGGTGAGCACAAAATCCCTGGCATCCGTTTCATAATTAACTACCAGCAAGTTCAATTTTTCTATATTACCTAGTACCTGGCGGGTATGCACTATCCGACTTTCTCTGTAGGCAATTGCGGTTGTTTTTTGAATTGAAATGAATACCGTAATAAAAATACCGGTAAAAGAAAGCACCATACTGGTGATCAATATCTGTTTGGTATATCGCTTCATCCGATACGGGTATATTGACGATGACGCATATGGAACCTTTGGTTAGTCATGGATATGTATAAGTTATATCTATTTATTTGCTTTTGCAAACAATTATTCATTTTGTCAGTGTATCCATTTCAATACATGCAGCATTTTTGGCCGCAGATTCGCAGATTATCTGCTAACAATCTGCGAATCTGCGGCTACCAATTCCTCTTTAACGCATTTACATTTCAAACGCACACTTTACTTTCTTTTACAAATTAGAGCATACGCATTTCTATTTTATGCCAGCTTATGCTCAATCGCAAATTTGATCAGTTCCATATTATTATGGAATCCCATTTTTTCAAAGATCCTTGCCCGAAATGTACTGATGGTATTACCACTGAGGCTAATCTCTTTTGAAATTTCAGCAATACTTTTACCGGATGCGAGTAATTTAAAAACTTCCATTTCGCGGTGCGATAAACTATGTATGGTATTTTTATTTCCGCTATTTTCAAATGCATCTGCCAAAACAGACGCTACTTCCGGACTGATGTATTTTCTTCCTGCCAATACCATGTTTACTGCATTTACCAGTTCTAATGTGGCAGCACCTTTGGTAAGGTATCCGGCAGCGCCATACTTCATGGATCTTACCGCATACTGTTCGGGGGCTTGCATGCTAAGCATAATCACCGGCGTGTTGGGTGATAAGGCTTTGATCTTTTGGAGTGCATCCAGGCCTGAATCACCGGGAGGCATTGAAATATCTGAGATAACCACATCCCATTTTTGCTCTTTTACTTTTTCGAGCAATGCGGTTGCATCAGAAACATCTACAATTTCTGCATGTGGATATGCTTCCGTTAACAATAGCTTGATGCCCTCCCTAACGATGGTATGATCATCTGCTATGATGATTTTCATATCATTATATTTTGATTAGAAATTACAGTTCGTATCGAAGTCCCTTTTCCGGGGATACTACTGATGGTGAGTTTACCATTTATAGATAAACAACGCTCCCGCATACCTATCAGGCCCAGTGTTCTTGTTTTTTTATCTATGTCAAAACCTTTGCCATCATCTGTAATCAGTAATTCAATCTGATTATCCTGATGCGTAAAAGAAACACTTACTTCTGAAGCATTGGCATGGCGCATTACATTGGTTAATGATTCCTGGCAGATCCGGAACAATTCTGTTTTAACATGCGACTCCAGTTTTGCATCATCCACAGTAGACTGAAACGTACAGTTAATGCCGGTGGCTGCAGTGAATTTATTACACTTCCATTCCAGCGATGCGTTTAAACCCAACTCATCTAACATGCCCGGCCTCAGATCAGAAGCTATTTTACGAATGGTTGAGATCATGAGCGAAGCTGTTGAGGCAGCATGTTTAATTCTGTTGGTATACAGTACATCACTCTGTGCAGATAACTTTACATCCAGCCAGTCAATATCCATTTTAACGGCAGAGGCCAATTGTCCCAATTCATCATGTACTTCGCGGGCAAGAAACTTACGTTCCTCCTCTCTTACCTGTTGTAAATGCCGGGATAATTCTTTTAGCTGGTGGTTTTTTTCCTTCAATTCCTCTTCTGCCTTTTTCCTATCGGTAATATCACGGCTAATGCCTACCAACCCGATGAGTTTTTCATTGTCATCCCGCAAAGGAATTTTGGTAGTGAGTAACCAGCGCCAAACACCATCTTTGGTGATAATAGGCTCTTCTCTGTTTAATATAGATTCCCCTGATGACAGTAAGGCGACATCGTCGTTTCTAAAAGCAATGGCTGCCTGGTCACCAATCATATCAGAAATGGTTTTACCAATAGTTTCCTCTTCCGAGGCAAAGCCCAGCATAGCAACATTTGCTTTGTTATTAATGACATGACGCTGGTTACTGTCTTTTACATAGATATAATCAGGTAAATTATCGATCAGTACCCTTAATAATTTTCTTTCTTTAGCCAGTTCTTCTACTGCTTTTTTCTGTTCTGTAATATCCTGCATGGCACCAATCATCCGCGTGGCCCGGCCTGCGCGGTTGCGTATCACAACGGCTTTGTCCCGTACCACAGCATATTCACCATTCTTCTTTCTATAACGGTATTCACCACTCCAGTTCTCACCGGTACCATTGATCAGTGTGTAAATGGCAGAGAACACTTCCTGCTTATCATCCGGATGAATGTGTTCGAAAGAATAAATATGGTTATCAATTTTACTGGAAATACGGTACCCGAATAATTTTTCATAGCCCTCTCCCCAATACAAATGATCGTTGATAATATCCCAATCCCAAATGGCATCAGATGTGGCCCTTGTGGCATACAGGTATCTTTCATTACTCTTAAGTAATTCATTTTCGGTTCTTTTCCTTTCAGTTACATCCTGTATTACCCCCTCGATTTTAACGGCTTTTCCTGCCTCATTAAAGAATAGTGATGCTCTGCTAACAAGGGTTTTGATTGTTCCATCCAGCATGATGATTCTGTACTCAGCATCTACAGACTTAACCCCGGAAAGTACATCGGCTTGTTTTTGAGAATAATACAACTGATCATCGGGGTGGATCATCGCCAGAAAAGAAGTGTAATCGGGATTCTTATCGGTCTTTTCCCAACCTAATATTTTATAGGTATTTTCAGACCAATACCACTCGCTTGTAACAAGATCATATTCCCAATACCCAATTTTGGCAATCTGCTTGGCCGTTTGCAGGCGCCGATGGGTTGTAAGGAATTTATTCTCTACTTCCACTTTATCCGAAACATCATTGGCAAGAACAAGGGCCGCTTTTGCACCATCGTATTCTATGATTTGTGCATTGACCTCTACATGAATTATCGTACCATCTTTTTTCAGGTGGCGCCACTTAGATCTTTCAATTTTTTGCTGACCATTCAGTTTTCTTCCCTCTATTTGAAAACGCTCCTTCTCTGAAGCGGGCCGTATATCCAGCAGTGTCATTTGTAAAAACTCCTCCCGGCTGTAGCCGTAGGTTTCAATTGCCGCCTCATTTACTTCTAAAAAAATAAGTGTGGACAAATCGTATATCCACATGGGCATGGGATTCACATTGAACAGATCCTCATATTTTTTTTCAGAACGGTTTGATTTTTTTCCGGCCACCTCTTCCCTGTCAGTCAAACCCTGCTGCAACGCTTCTGCAGAAAGCGCTGTTGACTTTCCATTGTACTGATCATCACCAGTCGTTTTTTCCGCTGCATCTATTGTGTTGTAGGTTGTCAATGTTGTATTGTTTACTTCTTTTATCACGAACCATCCTTGAAAAACCCGTTCTCTTTGTAATGATTCTGCAGGGCGGATAGTACTTTCCAGATGATAAAATAACAGCTATCCCATGACGCAGAAAATAGACAGTAACGCAAAAAGATGTAGTCAAACGACTACATCTCAACATTGATAATCAATGAATTATTGCAAAGCAGGATGCAACATCCCCATAAATACATTGGTATAGACAGTACAGCATTAAAATGATGATGGGAGCCCGTTTCTGAAATAGCATTCGCCTCCTCACAAAGGCCTCAAAACAAAGAAGGGGCATCTTTTCAGATGCCCCTTCTTTGCAAAGTTATGTAGTATGCGCTGTTTGGTTATCCGCGCACTTTAATCAGCTGTATTACTTTGCGTGTACCACCTTGCGTCATTTCCGCATAGTAAGTACCGCTGCTGTAATTGGCACCAATCTGTATGGTACTGTTGGAACCAATTTTTGTTTTAGCATCTACCACCCTGCCGCTTGCATCCATCACACGCATATTCACAGGCGTCTCATATTTGCTTTCAAATTTGAGTGTGAAGATAGTAGTACTTGGATTTGGCATTACGGTTATTTTCAGTGCTTCTTCAGTTGTGGAAGTGGTTGCTTTCTCTTCACCGGTAATGGTTTGTGAAACAACAGAAGTTTGGTTATTGGAAACTATTGGCAACGGATCAGAGCCACATGCAAAGCTGCTCCAGATAACCGTATTGCCTTTGCTTTCCACCACTTCGGCAACGAATAAACCAGTCATGAATACATCATCGTTACAATCAGAGGCGTGATGTCCTCTGTGATCACAGTATTTATGATTGTGCTTGCTGTGTTTACAATCTTTGGAACTATGCGATTTGTGATCACAGTTATCGTGATCATCATCGTCATCGTTTTCGCTATTTGATGAAGTTACGCGCAGTTTACCGTTTGGCATAAGCACGTTAGCAATCACTTTGGTGTCAGCTCCTTTCACCGTAAACTTCTCTTCATCAGGTCTTTGATCGGCCATGTAGAATGTAACGGTATGGTAATCAGGATTTATGACTACCTGGCTGCCAATACTTACTTTTTTGCTTACACGTATGCTGGTGCCCTGTGCAAAACGAACATAACTGTAATTATCATCTTTTTTGCCATCATCTACATTCAGGGTTTCTATATTGAGTACAGTACTGTTGAATTTCACATTAGCACCTTCTTCAATATTTACTGTACCAAATGTATTTCCGTTTAATATTACATTGGCACCTCTGCGAATCGATAGTGTTTTGTAGTTACCGCTTAGCGTAACAGTAGCATAGTAAGGCACTGTGTAATTAGACAGGTAGTAAGTATTTGCCGTGTTATACTGCATTGATGGCAAATTAACTGAGGCTACACCGATAATCTGGCTGGCTATGTTAATACCATATCCTTTTCTGTCAATCCTTGGTGCTTTCACAAACGAGCCGGCTCCGGTTACAGAACTGTAGCTTTCAAACTCAGCTTCACCCCATGCGGTAGTAACGCCCACGCTTCCGGAAATTACTTTGTTGTATTTACCAATCTCTACTTCTTTAGAAGCCAGAATGGTGTAGCTGCCCACAAAGTTTTGCTTGCTGTAAGCATACGTTGCTGTTCCAGTACAACCGCCTGCAGTAATCGTTAACAGGTAATTGCCATCGGCATTTGTTTGATCAAGTGTAAGTATAAATGAATTAGAAACAGTAGTTGAACCCAGTGTCCATTGATAAGTAGCATTACTAACACTATTACCTGTTAAAGTAAGTTGATTGCAGAATGCATTTGCATTGGAAGCGGTAATGGTTGCTACTGGTGCACCACCAGTGGTTACTGTAGCAGAGCTGGTATTGGTATTGCCGCTGGCGTCTGTGGCAGTCCACGTGATAGTAGATGTTCCAGCATTAAATGAACCGCTTGCGTTGGCACCTGATCCGCTTCTGGTAGTTGCGCCGGTCACCTGGTAGGTAATAGAAGCAACACCACAATTATCCGATACTGAAACAGCCGGTATGTTGAAAGAGGAAGCGATGTTACAGAATGACTGGTTAGCAATGCCGGTAATAACAGGTGCTGTGTTGTCCTGAACAGTTACAATAGCTGTTTGGTTACTCACATTGCCATTGGCGTCTGTTACCTGCAGGGTAACGTTATTGGCTCCTATTTTAGCACATCCGAATTTTACAGATGAAGCCGTACCAGTGTTGCTGGTAACATTGAGTTGGTAAGTAGCTTGTACATATAAGCGTTTAACGGTGCCATAACAAGGATCAGTGAACACACTGTTATTGGCAGGTATGCTTATGCTGTTACGGCCCAGGGCAAAACCTTCAACAATTGATTTGCTGTTGGTAGCGTTGCATGAACCCAGTGTAAAGTTGCCACAGGTTGCGTTAGGTGTTCCGTAGCTGGCAAAGTTGATCGCAGTAATAATGGCTCCTGTTGGTGCGGTCAGTTGAAGTGTTCCATTCTCATTAGCCGTTGCACAAATGGTTCCGGTGGTAACAGTTGTGTTAGCCGTTGCAAATGCCAGTGTAACTGCACCGCAATTATCATTTGAACCATTATCAACCTGAGCAGGTGTAACGGTAACCGAACCATTGGCATCCAATGATGCAACAATGTTTCTGGTAATGGCATTTGGAGGCGTTATATCTTTTACAGTAACAGAGAAAGCACTACTGGTTGCTGTTCCGCAACCATTGGTAGCTTTTATAACAACGGTTGTAGTACCTAATGCAAAGGTAGATCCTGTTCCGGTTCCGTTACCGGTAGCATTGGTTGCACCGCTGAAAGTGTAGGTATATGTTGGAGTAGGTGTGCCTGAAGCAATAGCTGTATAAGTTACCACCGCTGTGCACTGACCCGCAGCTGCATTAACAATACTATTAGAAGGTGTTGTAGTGAATACAGGTGGTACACAATTTGGCTGTACAGTAACTACATAAGTTGCTGTTGCAGAACAATTGATGCCTGTTGTAACAGTATAGCTAATGGTAGCAGATCCGATGGTGATGCCCGATACCAAGCCAGATGCACTAACGGTAGCATTGGCACTGTTACTTGCCCATGTTCCTCCATTTGTTGCATTTGTTAATTGTATAGAAGAACCTTGCACAACCGTTGAAGGACCGGAGATATTTGCCACCACGGCCTGAGGAATAACTGTAACCGGCGTTACCGCAGAGGTAGCAGAACAACCTCCGTTGGTTACTGTTACTGTATAATTACCTGACGCAGATACGGTAGTAGTTGATGTGGTTGCGCCGTTACTCCATAGTAGCGTGCCGGTTGCATTAGTACTAAGTGTACTTGATCCACATGCATTGGTAACCACTACCACTGGTGTTGCTGGTATGGCTTTCGGCGCAGCAGTTACGGTGGCAATACCACTTACACAACCATTGATACTTTGTGTGGCGGTATATACACCTGCAGGAACTGTGATTGATGCAGTAGTAGCACCTGTGCTCCAGAGTATATCACCTGTAATATCAGTAGCGGTTAAAGTAGTTGATCCACATTCGTTATTTACAGTAATAGAAGGTGTAGCAAGAACCACTTTTGGTGCAGCAGTTGCTGTGGCTGTAGCACTTACACAACCATCTACGGTTTGTGTAGCAGTATATACACCTGCCGGAACCGTGATTGATGCAGTAGTAGCACCTGTGCTCCAGAGTATATTACCTGTAACATTGGTGGCAGTTAAAGTAGTTGATCCACAATCGTTATTTACATTAATAACAAGTGCAGCAGGAATGCTTTTTGGTGCAGCAGTTGCTGTAGCAATACCACTTACACAACCATTGATGCTTTGTGTAGCAGTATACACACCTGCAGGAACTGTGATTGATGCAGTGGTTGCACCTGTGCTCCAAAGTATATCACCGGTGATATTAGTAACAGTTAAAGTAGTTGATCCGCAATTGTCATTTACTGTAATAGCAGGTGTAGCAGGAATTACTTTCGGTGCAGCAGTTGCGGTAGCCGTAGCACTTACACAACCATCGATACTTTGTGTAGCGGTATATACACCTGCAGCAACTGTGATTGATGCAGTAGTAGCACCTGTGCTCCAAAGTATATCACCTGTAATATTAGTAGCGGTTAAAGTAGTTGATCCACATTCGTTATTTACAGTAATAGAAGGTGTAGCAGGAACCACTTTCGGTGCAGCAGTTGCTGTGGCTGTAGCACTTACACAACCATCTACGGTTTGTGTTGCAGTGTATACACCGGCAGGAACCGTGATTGATGCAGTAGTAGCACCTGTGCTCCAGAGTATATTACCTGTAACATTAGTAGCGGTTAAAGTAGTTGATCCACATTCGTTATTTACATTGATAACAAGTGCAGCAGGAATGCTTTTTGGTGCAGCAGTTGCTGTAGCAATGCCACTTACACAACCATTGATGCTTTGTGTAGCAGTATACACACCTGCAGGAACTGTGATAGATGCAGTGGTTGCACCTGTGCTCCAAAGTATATCACCGGTAATATTGGTAGCGGTTAAAGTAGTTGAACCACAATTATTATTTACCGTAATAGCAGGTGTAGCAGGAATCACTTTTGGTGCAGCAGTTGCTGTAGCTGTAGCACTTACACAACCATCTACGGTTTGTGTAGCAGTGTATACACCTGCGGGAACCGTGATTGATGCAGTAGTAGCACCAGTGTTCCAAAGTATATTACCTGTAACATTGGTAGCAGTTAATGTAGTTGATCCACATTCGTTATTTACGTTGATAACAAGTGCAGCAGGAATGCTTTTTGGTGCAGCAGTTGCTGTAGCAATACCACTTACACAACCATTTATGCTTTGTGTAGCAGTATACACACCTGCAGGAACCGTGATTGATGCAGTAGTAGCACCTGTGCTCCAAAGTATATCACCTGTAATATTAGTAGCAGTTAAAGTAGTTGAACCACAATCGTTATTTACATTGATAACAAGTGCAGCAGGAATGCTTTTTGGTGCAGCAGTTGCAGTAGCAATGCCACTTACACAACCATTGATGCTTTGTGTAGCAGTATACACACCTGCAGGAACTGTAATAGATGCAGTGGTTTCTCCAGTACTCCAAAGTATACCACCAGTAATATTAGTAGCGGTTAAAGTAGTTGAACCACAATTATCATTTACAGTAATAGAAGGTATAGCAGGAATCGCTTTGGGTGCAGCAGTTGCGGTAGCAATGCCACTTACACAACCATTCATGCTTTGTGTAGCGGTATAAACACCTGCAGGAACTGTGATAGATGCAGCAGTGGCACCTGTGCTCCAAAGTATATTACCTGAAACATTTGTGGCGGTAAGTACTGAGCTTCCACAATTGTCTGCAACAGCTATAGTTGGTACATCAGGTGTTGCTTTTACTGATATTGTTGAAGACGCAAATACACCGCAAGCATCTGTATATGATATGTTAGCTGTTCCGGCGGCTATACCAGTAACAACGCCTGAGGCATTTACGGTTGCTACTGAAATATTATCACTGCTCCAAACCCCATTGGCCGTAGCAGAAGATAAAGTTGTTGTTGCTCCGGCACAAATGGTAGTGTTACCTGTAATGGCTGATACTTCTGTAGGAAGAACAGTTACGGTAAAGGATGCAGTTGCAGTATTATTGGAAGCATCAACAGCGGTTATGATCACGGTAGTGGTACCCACTGGAAATACAGTACCTGGATTATGACTATAAGAAATAGATACTGGTTCTTCAAAATCATCTGTTGCTGTAGCAGCAAAGTTTACAATTGCACCGCAGTTAGTTGCTATCGTTGCATTTGCTGTAATGGATGCAGGAACAGTAATTACTGGAGGTGTAATATCCTGTCCTAATTCAACAATTACCTGCTGGTCCTGGTAAACCACCTGACCATTTTGGTCATTGTATGCCCACGTAATTGTATAATTTCCTGGTGTGCTATATACAAGGGGACTATTGGTAGTACCCTGTATAGTGCCTTTACAATTATCGGTAGCTGTAGGAACGGTGGTTACTGTAGCCCTAGGTGTTGCGAGAATAGTAAGTGTTGGCAATACGGCCTGATCAGGTTCTGGTGCCAGAATATCCTGAACCAGCAAGTTGATTGGCGATGATATGGTTACATCTCCAAAACTGTTGGTTACTTTAACTGTATATGCACCGGTTTGAGACGCCGTATAGGTATTAGATGTAGCATCCTGTATGAATGCATCATTTCTATACCATTGGTAAGTACCTGGGTTATTGATAGAAAGGTCAACAGTGGTGGAAGGACAAAAAGTAGTAGGACCACTTGCTACAACAGCATCGAGTGGAGATACGACTAAACGGGTGCTGGCGGTTACCACACATCTTACAAATGGAGCAGTTACCGTATAAGTACCACTTGCTTCTACCTGTGCATTAGGAATGGTTGGTCTTGCCAGCGTTGATGTAAATCCATTGGGCCCTTCCCACTCATACGTACTGCCACCATTGGCAAATAACTGAATGGTACTTGCCACACCAAATATAGACGCATTGGCTATCGCAGTCACCGGAGGTAATGTAAATAAGGAACAAGTTCCGTTTATTTTGAAAACATCCCAATTAGAGGTGTTACCACTTAATGCAAAATCAGTTAGTGTACCGTTGTTGCCATAATCACTACCATCGGTAAGCGCATTAACCGTAGGATTCGATGCACCTACAAAACCTTGGTTATATTTATAATAAGCAACCAATCCATCTTTTTGTGCAGGGTTTATCTCGCAATTCATGTTATTGATAATCTCACACTGATTCAGCGCTCTATTCCAGATACGTGATTCGTCCACTTTCCCACCATAAAATTCACCATAGCCCGGTTGCGATCCCAATACCAGATCATTGCTATTAGAAGTGATATCACCAGCCATTTCTTTTGTTGCGGCCAATACACCATCAAGGTATAATCTCATGAAATATCCATCGTAGGTAGCAGCCACATGGTGCCATTCGTTAATACCCGGATAGGCTGCACTTAATTTTTGGTATTGACCATTTATGTGCAGATAAAATACAAATCTGTTCCAGCCATCATCTGTTCTTGGAAAAATGTATCCGGTATTCACGTCGCGGGTAGATTTACTCATAACGTCCTGAACCGGGGTTACATTATTGGTCGGATAAATCCAAGACTCAAGGGTAATGGTTTTAGTAATGTTAAGGGAGGAATTGTTGGGTACAATAATTTTATCATTCACTCCATCAAAACGTAAAGTACCTGCTTTGAAAGCAACTGTTACAACCGTACTTGCCGAACTTGTACAACCATTACCGGTAATAGCAACCGTATAAGTACCGGAGTTATTAATGGCTGCATTGGGTATGGAAGGGTTTTGTAAAGTAGAGGTGAAATTATTCGGACCTGTCCATGACCAACTGGTTCCTGCACTTGCCGTGAGGTTAAGTGTAGTACCCACTTCGATATTTGGACCATTGCTTCCGGCAGTAGCTTGTGTTCCAATATATGGAGAACAAGTACTGTTAATATATCCTTCTACCCAATTAGAACTGGTTCCTGTTAAAGCAAAGCCCTGTAAAGTTCCGTTATTGGCATTACCGCTCGAATCTGCAAGCGTTGCATATGCTGCATTATTTACATTAACCAGTGCCTGATTGTAGCGATAATAAGCAACAAGCGAATTTTGTGTCGCTAATCCATTATTGTCTCCGTTTAATGCACAGTTTCTATTATTCTGAATTTCACACTGTGTTAGTGGTCGTCCCCAAATTCTGGTTTCATCTACACTTCCTTTGT
Source organism: Chitinophaga pinensis (assembly GCA_943372845.1). Taxonomy (GTDB): domain Bacteria; phylum Bacteroidota; class Bacteroidia; order Chitinophagales; family Chitinophagaceae; genus Sediminibacterium; species Sediminibacterium pinensis_K. Next base: position 545,157 of record CALSAD010000001.1, read on the forward strand.
AAAACTCAGGTGCGCCATCCTGCTGACCAATGGTAAGGTCATTATTACTAAATATAACATTACCGGATACAACCTGTGTTCCAACCAGATTACCATTAAGGTAAATTTTCATGAAGAACCCGTCATACGTTGCGGCAACATGGTTCCATTCATTTAAGTTAGGGAATTGAGCAGACAAAACTTTCCAATCTCCATTTACATCGAGCCAGAAAGAAAAAGATCTCCAGCCATCATCTGTTCTCGGAAAAATGTATCCGGTACTTGAAATCCTGTTAGATTTTGAAACTACGTTTTGAACAGTGGGATTGCCGCTGGTTGGCTTGATCCATGTTTCTATAGTAAACCCATTTGCCGGATTCAGATTGCTTCTATTAGGCACAACAACCACATTGGATTGTCCATCAAAGTTTAATGCACCACCTAATGCTGCGACTGAAATGGTTACACTCGCAGTAGCGCTACATCCATTTTTAGTTACTGTAACCGTATATGTTCCGGAAGCATTCACACCAACACCTGTACGAACAGGGTTTTGAGCAGTAGAAGTATATCCACCCGGTCCAGTCCATGAATAAGTATCACCACCCGAAGCAAAAAGTTCAATGTTAGACCCAACAGGTATGTTAGTATTTGTAGCAGAAGCGGTTGCTGCTACTGGCGCAAATACGGCACATGTTCCGGAAAGACCTCCACCGGTTGCCCAGTTAGACAATAAACCGGTAAGCATAAACCCGTTTAAAGTTCCCGTGTTATTGTTACCACTTTCATCAGTAACGGTAGTTACCAAAGGATTGGGAAGGTTTACAAAACCCTGGTTTAATTTATAGTAAGCAGCCAAACCATTCTGACCTGATGGTAGCTCACAACTGATATTATTATTAATTTCACAACCAGCCAAAGCCCTGTTCCAGATACGAACCTCATCTACTTTACCTGTAAAGAATTCTGAATATCCGGGATGGCCACCAATGGTTAATGGATTATTATTAACGGCAAAAGTTCCGGCGATATCTTTTGTACCTGCCAGAACACCATCAATATAAATTTTCATGTAATACCCATCATAAGTAGCAGACAAGTGATGCCATTGATTTAACTTGGCGATGCCGTATGACACTTCAAGGGTTTGCCAACCCAACCCATTAATATTTAACAGGAATTGAAGGTTCCTCCACCCATTGGTAGTACGAGGGAAAATATATCCGTTATTAGTAGTGCTTGTAGATTTACTCAATACATCTTGAACACCACTTGACCTGGTTGGAAAAATCCATGCTTCAATAGTGATGGCCGAGCTAACGTTAATAGATGGGCTGGCAGGAATGGAAACGGTTGCACCGGTTAAACCAGTCACATCCAAAGGGCTTGCACCACTAAAAGCCAGTGCAGTTGCCGGAGCCTGGCTATTTGCATAGCCTACACTCATAAGAAGTACCAGCGCAAATGCAATCATCCTCTTCAAAGAAGTAAGAACAAGTTTCGTTTTTGGGTAGAAGTTTAGCTTCATATAACTTATCAAAATGAGGGATCAATTTTTTTGTTGATCTCCAATGATTATTACTATTCTATAGAATTCAATACGTAAAAGCCTTGAAACTCAATCTGGACAAGGGCCAGAGGCTAATCAGGATATTTGGAACGGAGTGGATTTTGTGGCGTAGAACTTTCAGAATCTGCGCTTTCTGTTGTAAACTTCAGTTGAAAACAACGGGCAACTGTAGATATTACACTACAAATGTAATTATTTAAACTATAACACAATGAAAAGTAAAGAAAAACTTAAAAAAGATTTCCACATTGTAGATACCGTGGTTTTAGGCTCAAAAACGGGTGAAAATGAGAGGATTGGAAATAGTATACTTTAATTATATCTAAATAATTGATTTTAAAGTAATTAAAATAAAAATAGCCCACCATTAGGTGAGCTATTTCCGGTTTTTGAAGAGGTCCCGAGCGGATTCGAACCGCTGTGGAAGCTTTTGCAGAGCTCTGCCTAGCCACTCGGCCACAGGACCTTTTTACGCTGTAGTGTTTTGTAGGAAAAAAACTACAATGCCATAAATTTGAATCTCAGAATCATAGCTGAGCTGCGAAAATAAAGCAATCAAAGGAAATTTAAAATTCTAAATCTGAAAAGCCGAAATTTGGCGACTAACTGAAAATCATCATGAACAGGATTGCCGAAAGTGAATTGATCATCAATAGCCGCGGGGCTGTTTACCACCTGAACCTGAGACCGGAAGAACTGGCCCAGACCATAATTACCGTTGGAGACCCAGATCGGGTTAGTGAAGTAAGCAAACACTTCGACAGTATTGAAACCCAGAGCAACCACAGGGAATTTGTAACCCATACCGGCAGGATCGGTAAAAAAAGACTTTCCGTTGTTTCTACGGGTATTGGTCCGGATAATATTGACATCGTTTTCAACGAATTGGATGCACTTGCCAATATCAACTTCGAAAGCAGAACCGTAAACCCTGTCCTTACTCCTTTAACCATTGTTAGGGTTGGCACTTCCGGATCATTGCAGGCGGATATTCCTGTAGACAGCTTTGTAGCAAGTACGCATGCCATAGGTATAGATAACCTGCTGAATTTTTACCGCCAGGAAAACAATGAAGAGGAATTACAGATACTTCACGCATTTGGCACCCATACACAAATGGACAAAGCCTCTCCCTATATTGCATCGGCAGGGGCATCCATTAAAAAACATTTTGTAGAAGGCTTTCACCATGGCATTACCGTTACCTGTCCCGGCTTTTACGGCCCTCAGGGCAGGGTGCTTCGCTTAGGCCTTACCAATCCCAATCTTATAGACCAATTAACAGAATTTCGTTTTGGTAACCACCGCATCACTAATTTTGAAATGGAAACCAGTGCCATCTATGGTTTAGGTAAACTACTCGGACACCAATGCCTTAGCCTAAGTGCCATTGTAGCTAACCGGGTAGAAAAATCATTCAGTAAAGATGGTGCTGCAGCAGTAGAAAGCCTAATTGTAAAGACGTTGGGTATTCTCGCTGAACTGTAGGAGGTTTATTAGTTTATTGGTTTACTGGTTTACTGGTTTACTGGTTTACTGGTTTATAAGGTAACACCAACTCATTAAAAAAAATATGCGCCACAAACCAATAAACCAATAAACTAATAAACCAATAAACATTGACACTCAATTTTTACAAATACCAGGGCACCGGAAATGACTTTGTTATTTTTGATAACAGAGACGGTAATATTGAACTTACAACAGAACAGGTAAAACAAATCTGCGACAGACGTTTTGGTATTGGCGGCGATGGTTTGATGATGCTGGGCAGTTTGGAAGGGTATGATTTTAATATGATCTATTACAATGCCGATGGCCGCGAAAGCAGTATGTGTGGCAATGGCGGAAGGTGCCTGACAAGGTTTGCCTATGACAGAGGCATTCACAAGAACAGCTTTCGTTTTATGGCAGTAGATGGTGAACATGAAGCCATAGTAAGAGACAATGGATGGATCCATCTTAAGATGAAAGATGTTAATGGCATCAGCGATTATCATGGAGATCGTGTACTTGACACCGGCTCTCCGCATTATGTGAAGGCGGTAAATGACATACAATCAATGGATGTTTTTACAGAAGGCAAAGAGATTCGCTACAGTAAAGATTTTACTGAAAAAGGCATCAACGTAAATTTTGTTGAAAACAGCGAAAAGCAGATCATCGTGAGAACTTACGAGCGGGGTGTAGAAGATGAAACGTTTAGTTGCGGCACAGGCGTTACCGCTGCAGCACTGGTATTTGCACACAACGAAAATGGATTTAACCGGATGGAAGTGCAAACCAAAGGAGGACATTTGGCAGTTGAATTTGACAAGATAGGTGAGCACGCTTTTAACAATATCTGGCTATGTGGCCCTGCTACATTTGTTTTTAAAGGGGAGATTCAGTTATAAGTATTTATTTAATAGTGTCTGTAGAATTACATAGTACCTTTGCGCCGCATTAATGAATTCAAAATTCAAAATTCAAAATTCAAAATTCAAAATTCACTTTTTATTTTTTACTTTTTAATTAGAACTTACTACTCACAACCCCTCTCCCATGATTCAGTATTTTAAAAACATAGATGGGCACACACTAGAAATAGATAAGCCTGATATGGGTGTTTGGGTAAACCTGGTACCCCCATTTAAAGAAGAAGAATTTATAGAATTAAGCGAAGACCTTGAAATACCTATTGAATTCCTGCGCGACTCGCTGGATATAGATGAGCGGCCACGCTATGAAATGGAAGACAATGTAAAATTTGTGGTTATTAAAACACCAACAGAGAACAATTCTTTCAACGATAGTGATGCCTTTTATATTACCATTCCTATCTGTATCATTTTAACACATACACAAATTGTAACCGTAAATTCTTTTGACAACGGTGCCATTAAAAAATTTCTGAACTCATTTCAGAAAAGGCATCCTGATAAAAAGAATATGATGATCCTGAAAGTATTTGAGAAAGTGGTGCAGAATTTTATGGAATTTCTGAAAGAGATTAACCACCGCCGTAATCAATACGAAACTAGTTTATACAATAGCAATAGTAATGAAGACCTGTTAAACCTGATGCGTATACAAAAAAGCCTGGTGTATTTTGTTACGGCATTGCGCAGTAACGAAATGCTGATGATGAAACTGGAGCGCACCAACTTTCTTGGACTCAATGAAGAAGAGAGAGAATTTTTACAGGATCTGATCGTAGATACCAGTCAGGCATTGGAGATGGCGAATATCTACACCAATATCCTCAGCAGCACCATGGATGCCTTTGCCAGTATCATCAGCAATAATCTGAATAGTGTGATGAAACGGTTAACTTCTATCACCATCATTTTATCGTTACCCATTCTGGTAACCAGTATTTATGGCATGAACGTACAACACATCCCCTATGTAAATTCTCCCTACTCCTTTTATATCCCTATCGCTTTATCGGTTATTTTATCGCTGATCATCAGTTGGTATTTCATGAAGAAAAAATGGTTTTAATATGGCATTGTTCAACGTTAGGGTGTATGGATTATTATTTGATGAGCAGAAACGTTTGTTGGTAAGCGATGAATTTATCCGTGGAAACTATTATACCAAATTACCCGGCGGCGGATTAGAAATTGGAGAGGGCACCCGCGATTGCCTGAAAAGAGAATTCATGGAAGAAACAGGCTTAACAGTTAACGTTGGTGAACATATTTACACCACCGATTTTTTTCAAATCTCCGCCTTCAACAATACAGACCAGATCATTTCCATCTACTACGAAGTAACTACGCCATCACCCATACGCATCGATACCAAAACAAAATTATTTGATTTCGCCCCCGAACAAATAGCAAATCCCAATGGCGAAAGCGAAGTATTCAGATGGATCAACTGGAATGAGCTTACAGAAAAAGATATGTCGCTACCCATCGACAAAGCAGTCATCAACCTCCTAAAAGAAAAAGAACGCTTATCACACGGCAACAAATTCTGCTCACTCTGAGCAATTAACAATTAAAAATTAGCAATTAACAATTCCCAATTTTTAATTTTTAATTTTTAATTAAACTCACCCCGCTGCCGGAATATTCGTAAACGGCTCTTCTTCTCTTCCCATGGCGGCTAATTTCATTTTACGTGCGGTATCATGTCCGAGGTATCTTTCAATTTGCTTTTCTATCAGATAAATTAATGGAGTCAATACAATGGCCATGGTAAACTTGTAAGCATAATTTACGAGGCAGATGGCCAGGACCAATTGCCAACTCCATCCATTACCAATTTTAAATGCGATGAAGAGTACCACAAAACTATCTACCAATTGAGATACCAACGTAGAGCCGGTTGCACGTAACCAGATCCATTTTTCGCCGGTTGCTTTTTTAATTTTATGAAAAACCGTTACATCCACAATCTGGCTCACTAAAAATGCAGTAAGACTTCCCAAAATGATCCACATACCCTGACCAAATATACCACCAAAAGCATCCTGCATATTGGGGATCCCTTTTGCCTGGTTGGAACTGATCCAGAAATCGGCCGGCGGAATTTTCATGGCAGCATAAAACATTATAAACGCATAGGTTATCAATATCACCGCCGTGTAGCTGATTCGGCGAACAGCTTTAGGACCATAATATTCATTTACAATATCCGTAATGATGAATTCCAGTGGCCATAACAACACACCACAAGTAAGGTTAAACGATAAACCCGACTGCCCAAAAATGGTAAAATTCGAAGGGGATATTCCCAGAAATTTTTCTAGTGAAAAAATCTTCCCCCCAATACATTCTGCAATCAGTGCATTGGCTACAAAAAAAGCCATGATGCCAAGAAATAATTTGGTGGGTTTGTTTGTTAGGATATTATGTATCATGAGGGAAGAATGAAATGAACAAAAAATTGCAATAACAGAATTAACAAGTTGGTAACAGCCAGCCATACCGGAATGTTCGAAGCCCGCTTCCGCATTTTGCGTATCAGGTAACCAATGTTGGCTGCCAGATTAATAAACGGAGCCAGTATCCAACCCAATGTAATAATCATTCCATTTACCGCCTGCATACCAATAAAATCGTGTGTTCTTTGCATAAGCAAACAAACCAAAAACAGTACATTGCAGATAAGCGCCAGTCTGGCTAAAAATAAAAGCCCCTTCATAAAAAATTTCGTTCAAAATACCATTAATTTGCTGCACTTAAGCCGGAAACAATGAAAAAAAATCAATGGAAAAATATACTGCCACATGCGATTGCCGTAGTGGTGTTTTTAATAGTGGCATTGGTGTATTGCAAACCCACGCTGGAAGGAAAGGTGTTACAGCAATCGGATGTAACCCTTTGGAAAAGCATGGCCCAGAATTCTTTTGATTACCAAAGCAAACATGGCCAGTTTCCGCTCTGGTCAAATGGTGTGTTCAGTGGTATGCCTGCGTTTCAGATTACCAGTGTAGGCAGCAATCCGGTGTCTATTGTGTATGCAGGTAATGTGCTATCCCTTAACCTTCCCAAACCGGTCAGCTTCTTTTTTCTGGCTTGTATTTGTTTTTATTTCTTAAGTCAGGTATTACGCATAAATCCTTATATCGGATTATTTGGTGCGCTTTCCTATGCCTATGCCACCTACAACCCCATTATCATAGCTGCCGGTCACGATACTAAAATGCAAGCCATTGCTTACCTCCCTGCGTTTATTGCTTCTCTCCTGTTATTATATAACAAACGCTATTTATGGGGTACGGCTTTAACAGCTTTGTTCACCGGACTACTCATCTCAGCCAATCACCTGCAGATTACGTATTATGCCATTCTCATAGCCATTATTATGAGCGTTGGCATGGCCATTAACTGGATCAAAGAAAAAAACTACAAACACCTCATTACCGCAGGAAGTCTGGCCATTGGTGCTGCTTTATTAGGCATACTGGTAAATGCGGTTACACTTTTCAGCACCTACGATTATTCAAAACGAACCATTCGTGGAGGAAGCCAACTGGGCGATGAAAAAGGAAATATTACCAAAACCGGACTCAGCAAGGATTACGCAATGAGTTACAGTATTTATAAAACGGAACCATTGGTAATGATGTTTCCACGCGCTTATGGTGGAAGCAGCCATCAGCTCGAAATAGCAGAAGATAAATCCAAAGCCATTGAAGCCTTACAGCAAATGCCACAGCAACTGGGTCAGAATATTCAGGGTGCACTTCAGTTTTATTGGGGAGGTATTGACGGCGTTGGCACCTCTGGGCCTCCTTATATAGGTGCCATTGTTTGCTTTTTTGCCTTGCTCGGTTTTGTTATACTCGATGGCAAACACAAATGGTGGATACTAACTGCCTGCATCTTAACCTTATTAATGAGCTGGGGTAAATATTTTGAAGGATTTAATAAAACACTGCTCGATCTGTTGCCCATGTACAATAAATTCAGGGCTCCCAGTATGATATTGGTAGTGCCTACTTTATTATTGAGCATGATGTCAGTTATGACACTCGACCTGATTCTGAAATATGAAAACAAAGAACTGCTGTTCCAGAAATACAAAAAAGGATTACTGGTGGTGGGTGGTATGTTTGTAGTGGCATTGCTTGTTTACTTCAGTTCTGACTTTTCAGGCGGTGCAGATAAAATGCTCATAGACAATATTAATAGCATACCTGATGCGCAGCAAAAAGCAGCCGTAGAACCTCCGATCAGGGCATTTTTGAGTGGATTAAAAGAAGACAGGAAAAGTCTTTTTATGGGCGATTTACTTCGTACTTTCCTGTTTATTGCTGTGGCAGCAGGTGTGGTATTCTTCTCTATTAAAAAGAAAGTATCGGCACTGGTAGCCATCGTTGTTATCGGATTGTTTTCTTTTATTGATGTAATTACGATCGATACCAAATACCTGAATGCAGATAATTACCAGGACAATACCGACTACGAGAATGTATTCAAACCATCAGCCGTTGATCAGCAGATTTTGAATGATACAGGTTATTATCGTGTACTTGATGTATCGCAGGGCATTGGCAATGCCTTTAATGGCGGTCCGTTAACTTCTTATTTTCATAAAAACATTGGTGGATATCATCCTGCCAAACTCAGTATTTATCAGGATCTGATTGAAAAACAGTTGTATAATTTCCCCAATTGTTTGCCGGTAGTAGATATGTTGAATGCCAAATACATCATCACATCACAACAGCAGAATGGCCAGCAGTTAATGGCACAGCAAAACCCCGAAGCATTGGGTGCTTGCTGGTTTGTAAAAGCCATTGATTACAAGAAAACACCAGCAGAAGTAATGACGGCACTCACTAATTTCAATCCAAAAGATACAGCCATTATTGAAGAATCACTCAAAGCCAATCTGGCCGCAAGTTCGATTAGAGACAGTGCTGCTTCTATTAAGTTGAAGTATAATGACAATGATATCATTGCTTATGAATCTTCGTCTAAAAATGCAGAGTTTGCCGTGTTCAGCGAGATCTATTATGATGCAGGCTGGGTAGCCACCATTGATGGAAAAGAAAGTCCCATTATCCGCACCAATTATGTGTTGCGCGGATTACAAATACCGGCGGGTAACCACCAGATTGTATTTGAATTTAAACCTGCCTCTTTTTATAACAGTAATAAAGCAGCCATCGGTGCCTCTGCATTAATCTGGTTATTACTGATCGGCGCTGCAGTAAGCAGCTTCCGCAAAAACAAAGAAACCACCGCCTGATGATGAGGCAACCATCTGTACTGGGTATCATCTCGTATAAAGTGTTCCCTGCACAGATGGGTGGCCAGAAATGTGTGGTTGATTTTTATACGCATCTTGCTGCTGTCACGCCTGTAACATTAGTCGTTGCCAAAGAGAACGGCGAGGTCCCGGTTGACCAGATGGAAATACTCCCCTTTCTGTACCACCACAAATGGGGCTTTGCCAATCTGCGGTATGTATTCCGATTGCGAAAACTCATCAAACAAAAACAAATTAATGTTATTGCCATCGAACATTCGTATCTGGGTTGGTTGGGCATCGTACTAAAATGGTTAACCAAAAAACCTTTCATTATCCGCTCGCACAATATCGAAGCCCACCGTTTTCGGGATATGCGAAAATCTTTGTGGTGGTTGTACCTGTTGTATGAAAAATGGGTTCACCAAAAAGCAGACCGTAGTTTTTTTATTACAACAGAAGACCGCGACTGGGCCTTAGCCAACTGGCAATTAGATCCAACAAAATGCACCATTATCAGCTATGGCACGATACAAACACAAACTCCTGCAGATACAGAAAGAATACAATGCCGTAATCGTTTACTAGCAAAGAATCGTTTGGAACCTGGCACCAGACTGTTTTTATTTAATGGTACACTAGACTACCTGCCCAATACAGATGCCATGCGCATCATCATTAGTGAATTACTTCCATTGTTGCAGGCCATGCCATTTCCTTTCCGCATATTTATTTGCGGCAACCGTATAAGTGATCAATGGAAAAAAGTATTGCGCGCTCAATCCTCCCTTATTTACAAAGGCTTTGTAACGGATATCAGCCTGTACAACAAAGGCACAGATTGTTTTATCAATCCTGTAACGCTGGGTAGTGGTATTAAAGTAAAACTGGTGGATGCCCTCTCCTATAATCAAACCTGTATATCCACCCGCAGTGGAGCCAAGGGCATACCGGAAGATTGGGGTGGTAAAAAATTACAATTGGTAGATGATTACGACTGGAATGCTTTTGTAAAAGCGATGGTTTCGGCTGATGTATTTACCAAAGAGCCTGTGCCTCCGGCTTTTTATCAATTCTTTCATTGGGATGCCATCGTACAGAAAGCCCTGTTATCTTTGCAAACTGTATGAGTACTACGTTGCAAATATCAGTGGTGATCTGTACCTATAACCGTTCGGCTTATATACAGGAAGCTATGGAAAGTTTACATCACCAAACCCTTTCCAAAGAGGCATATGAAGTAATTGTGGTAAACAATAATTCCACCGACAACACCGCAACATTATGCGAGGCATTTATCGCATCACACCCCAACAGTCATTTTTATTATTACAATGAACCTCAGCAGGGCGCTTCTTTTGCAAGGAATACAGGAGCTGCCTATGCACACTCACCCTTACTTTGTTTTATGGATGATGATGCGGTTGCCGACAAAGATTACCTGGAACGGATTGTAACATTTTTTGCCGAACACCCCGATGCAGGCGGATTGGGCGGACGCATCATTCCCCGATACATTCCTTCAGAACCGGTATGGATGAGTCATTTTGTGTCCTCGCTGGTAGGCCATTTTCATTACAGTGAAACCGTGAGTGTTTTTGCTCCCAATAAATATCCACTTGAATCCAACATGATCATCCGCAAAGCTGATTTTGATGCGATCCAAGGTTTTAATACAGCCCTGCCCGGTGTAATGGGCACTTTACGCATTGGTGGTGAGGGCAAAGATTTTTTTCTTCGCCTGAAAGAACTGGGCCGCACCATTTATTACGACCCCGCCATACGTGTGCAGCATGTGGTAGAAACCGCCAAACTTACCCGCGAATATATGTATCGCGTTGCCAGCGGTATTGGCCGGGGTGAAAGGGTACGAACCACCCAAAAAAGCAGTTGGGCCTTCTATAAAAAGATTATCGAATACATTTTTAAACTGTGCGCCTCTTTTATACTTGGAATAAAATATACATTGCAGGGCCAACCGGCGAAAGCTATGCCGGTGATCCGTTTCAGAATTGATGCGTTAAAAGGATTGTTGAATCATTGATAATTGATATTGTATGGGTTTACAGCTTACATTGGAAAGAAAAATCAAAGGCACATTGGGCCGCTGGTTTGGTATTAAATTCAAAGGTCCATCCGAAACTTCCAAAGTGCGCCACTGGGTACTACCCTATTGCACCGGCAAAGGTTGTGATGTGGGTTTTGGAGGCGATAAAATACTGAAGATACATTGCGATGGCATCGACTTTGAACAACCCTATACGTATACCGGTAAGGACAAAGTAGACATTGCCTGTGATGTGATCAACAACGAAATACCTGTTCCCGATAACACATATGATTATGTGTATACCAGCCACCTGATAGAAGACTTTGCTGATACCAAAGATGCCCTGCGCAAATTCATCCGCATTCTCAAAAATGGTGGCAACCTGGTATTGGTATTTCCTGATCAGCCAAAATATGAAGTGTATTGCAGAGAAATGGGTGTTCCGATGAACCCCTATCATGTACATGCTGATATGGGATATGAATACATGCTGGCCCGAATGAATGAATTACAAGGCATCAACTATGAAACCTTGTATAGTAATAACTGTGAGATAGATTATAATGTTGTGATGGTGTTGAAAGTAACCAAACACGGATAAATGAGTTGGCTGAAAAAAATATTTAACGAGTGGAAGACTGAGTTTAATGTAAAACAAAAAGAAACCCAGTTCATCAACGGCCTGCAACAGGTACCGGATGTATTGTCGAACCCGCTATCGATGGAAGGGGGTGAAATTAATTTTTCACACAGTGGTCACGCCGGTGATATCATCTATTCCATTCCAACCATGCTGGAACTGGCTAAGGGTAAAAAGATCAATCTCTATCTTACCCTTAATCAACCCAACCGCGACTTTACCAAACAGATGCGCCACCCGAATGGCAACGTAATGCTTACGCAGAAAAGTGTAGACTTATTTGCTCCATTGTTATTGGCACAACCAGATTTTGCCAGATGTGAAGCGCATCAGGGGCAACCCATTCACTACGATCTTACCGCTTTCCGCTCCTTTCCCTTTGATTATCGGATGGGTAGTATTGCCCGTTGGTATTTTCTTACCTACGGCATCAGCCGCGATCTGGGTAAACCCTGGCTACAGGTAACACCCAATAGTTCTTTTAATGATGCTATTGTACTGGCACGCAGCAGCCGTTACCGCACACCCAATATCTCTTATTCATTTCTGAAAAAATATCCGCGTATTGTATTTGTAGGTATGCCGGATGAATTTGCAGATATGCAACAACAGATTCCAGACCTCATCTATCAACCTGTACCTAATTTCTATGAACTCGCAGCCGTAATCGCAGGTAGTAAATTGTTTATCGGAAACCAGTCATTCCCATTTTCATTGGCAGAAGCTGTAAAAGTAAAAAGAGTACTGGAAGTATTTCCGCAATGCCCCAATGTGGTGGTAGAAGGTGAGCATGCCTATGATTTTTGTTACCAGCCACAATTTGAAAAAATAGTAAAAGACCTGATGGGTCATTAAAAAATAGTTGTTATGAGAAAACTCATTAGAAAATTATTGAACACCGTTGGATACGATATTATAAAAGTAAATGTACATAGCGCCAGCAAAGCAAAAATTGTGAAGCAGGTAAAAGTGGGTAAGTTTTCTATAGACATGCCCGGCAACAATCCACAGATCAGCAATTACAAATACGAACCTGAGGTAAACACACAACTGGCAAGGCTTTCGGTATGTGTTGCCACAAAATATCCGTCTTTATCCGTGCTTGATATTGGTGCCAATGTAGGCGATACCATTGCGGTGATCAAATCGGCTATTGAACTTCCGGTGATTGGTGTGGAGGGAGATGATATCTCTCACCGCTTTCTCGAAAAAAATACCAGACAGTTTCAAAACATTACCATCATTAAAGAATTTTTGGGAGAAAAAAGACAGACACTGCAGGTAGCATTGGAAAAAGGAGGCTGGAATACCACACTGGTGCCATCAGAAACCAGTGGTCAGCAATTAACCTTAAAAACATTGGATGAGGTATTGACTGAACACGAATTAAACAATCGGATGCTGAAATTATTAAAAGTGGATTGTGAAGGTTTTGATACCATCATCATCCGCGGTGCCACAGAACTCATTCAGCAACAAAAACCTGTGATCTATTTCGAGTACAACAAAACCAATATGGATGCCATTAAAGAAGATGGTCTTGGCACACTACTATCATTGGAAAAATATGGCTATCATTCCATTATTTTCTTTGATAACAAAGGAAGGTACCTGCTTACCATTCCTATGAGCCAGAAAGAACTGATCACGGAACTGCACCATTACGCCGACGAAACCAACAGCGAAATCGCTTATTACGATGTATGTTTATTTCATGATGATGACCAGGACATTGCCCGTACATTTGTTTCCGGTGAGATTGCAAAACGATAATGCATCAGATACTTTTCCTTTCTTTGATATAAATAAGTAACACACCAAGGAACTAACCAATAAAAAAGACAACATGCTGGGAATACTTGTTCAACTTGCTATTTCCTGGCTCATTATCTGGTTCTTTTACAAGAAACATTTATCGGTTTTAGGATTTCGCCCAACCAAACAACGCATAGCTGATTTTTTTCTGTTTTTTGTTATTACCGCTATTTTCTGCGCTCTTGGTTTTGTATTGAAAATATATTTGGGAAAGCAGCAATGGCATGTGAATCCTGATCTCTCAGCTAATCTTATTTTTTCAGGAATTTGGTGGAATCTCAAATCCGTATTATTTGAAGAACTGATTTTTAGGGGAGTACTACTGTATATTCTCCTTAAAAAAATAGGCATGTTGAAAGCAATCATCATTTCTGCTGCTGCTTTTGGCATCTATCATTGGTTCTCATTCGGCATTGTTGGCAATCCCGTACAAATGATCATCGTATTCTTTATTACAGGTACCATGGGATTATTATTAGCCTATGGCTATTCAAAAACCTTCTCTCTCTACATCCCAATCGGAATTCATTTTGGCTGGAACTTTACCCAAATATTTATTTTTTCAGGCGGACCTATAGGGAACGGCATATTGGTACCAGACAACGAAATACCGTTTAGAACAAACTCTTCCCTGATATTTATTATCGTCACATTCTTACCAATGCTTCTGGCCCTGTCAATAAATTTTCTTATCCTAAGAATGCGCAAACAAAATCATAGTATTAGCAAAATCTCTACACAACTGTAGTCCCGCTTCAGCGTAAATCAGTGCCCTCAGTGGCAAAAAAAAATTACAACTGTACCCTCCGCGGATGCCCCGGCGTATGATACAGAAAATACTTAGGCGCCTCAAAATGATTCTCCGCCGTAAAGGGCCCGGTAAATGCATCCCCAATCAAATCTTCTCTCACAAAAAAAGCATTCACGCCCGAAAAAGAACTGGCCACTAATTTGTATCCTTTCTTCAATCCCAATTGATAGAGTGCTTCTAAACTGGCACTGGTATTACTGGTTCCATCCCACATCGCATTGGGATCGTAGTCTACCACAAAATGACAATCGGGTCGGTAAATAGAATTGTATTCAATAATCACCACACGTGGACGATAGTTTGTAATCGCATCCCACACATAATAATCGTTGCGGTCAATATCAATGGATAACAAATCAAATTCTTTGGGCACACTCCCTTTTTGAAATAGTTCTTCAATATTTTCTGCCGTAATAAAACTTTGCATCGCCGTAAGATGTCCTTTGGCCATGGTTTTTGGAAAATGTTGCTGAATGGAACGGATATTGTCTTCACTCCCGTCAATCCACAATCCTTTCCAATCCTGATACAGGAGGTAGGTGGTATTGGTTTCTACCCCTGTTTCCACACCAAACTCAACAAAATACCGGTTGGTAGTGCCAATGCGTTTGAATATTTCTTTGATAATGCCATCTTCCCCAAATTGAGAAAAGGCCTGAAACTCGTAACGGTTTAATTTATCTGCCGATTGATAACGGGGGTTTTGAAAAAGATGTCGTTGGATATAATCATCTACCTGCAAATCATTGCTCTTGGCCAGTTTCAGGTCAATATTCTCCAGAAACAGGGTGCGTCTGAGTTTTACGTAGAGTCTTTCTTTCAGCTTTCCGAATGAGCCCATCAGAATGATTTATTTGAACCCTAAAAGTAAACTAAAAAAGCAAAGTTCATCGTATTGCCCCACCCTTTACATTTGTACCTATGAACCGGTTGAAAGGGATCCTATATACTATCATTGGCTGGCTGGCCTGTCTGGGTTGGCGCAGATCAGCAGCTACCAAAAGAATTCTTATTGTAAGAATAGATGAGATCGGTGATTATATGCTCTGGCGACCTTTTCTCCATGAAATCATTACCGCAGACCAATACAGGGGTTATGAATTTCATTTCTGCGGCAACAAAAGCTGGAAATCCCTTTTTGATACGTTTGATGCAGACATCATCACCCAAAGTTTCTGGATGGATAAAATCCGTTTCAAAAAAGAAATGAGCTACCGGTACCGATTTCTTCGCAATTGCTATCAACAACATTATGCCGTTGTGATTAACCCCACATTCTCGAGAGACAAGCGTTATGACGACAGTATTGTGAAAGCAACGAGAGCAGCTGAGAAAATAGGGATGAAAGCCAACACGGAAAGTATCCAGCCATATGAACTGGGATATGATGCGCATTTGTATACCCGCCTTTTTGATCATCCCGAAAAACCCCTCTTTGAATTTATCCGTAACCGGATGTTTACAGAATTTGTAACAGGCCAACCATCACAAATTGGAAATATAAAGATTGATAGCAAACGGTTACCTACAATATCATTCACAATTCCAGAAAAATATTTTGTGGTATTCCCCGGCTCAAGAAGTGCCACACGCATCTGGCCCGCAGAAAATTTCGCAAGGGTAGCGCAGTATTTGTTTGAACAATATGGCTGGACGGCCATTGTAGCCGGAACCAAAACAGATGCTCTTTACATTGATGCATTTTGTAATCAATATCCTAATCCTGTTAGTAACCTGGCGGGAAAAACTTCTTTACCTGAAATGTTGTCTTTATTAAAAAATGCACAATGCCTCGTATCGGTTGATACAGGTTCTGTACACCTTGCTGCTGCGGTAGGTTGTACTGTATTCGGTATTTTCAATGGCTCACAATACAAACGGTTTGCACCCTACCCCAAAGAAATTGCCGGCAATATTTACCCCATATATCCGGATGATGTGGAGCTGGAATTACAAAACAACAATCTGGTAAAACAGAAATATGAATTCGTTGTTCGCGTTCCATACGCTTCTGTAAAGGCGGAGAAAGTTATCCTGGCTATCTATCAGCACTTCGCGCAATAGACCATAGTCCATGGACCATTGTCTATGGACTATGGACTATGGACTATGGACAAAGACTCTAAATAGCTAACTGATAACTCGTACTACGCCCCCCCGCTTTACCTGCATGAATAAATGCGCCTATTTCCAACAACTGTTGCATATCTCTTGTAGCAGTTGCTTTTGAAGTCTTGGTAATGCCTATGTATTTCCTTGCATTCATACCACCTTCAAAGCCCTTGGTACCTTCTTCGAGCATTCGTTTGATAACCGTTAATTGACGATCAGAAAGCTGATCCTTGAAACGGTCAAAGAATTTCGTTTTCCTGAGTGTGAATTCGATCTGTTTTTCTGATTCCTTTTGTGCGTCCAGTAATGTTTGAACGAAATACACTATCCAGTGAGTGATTTCATTGGATCGTTGTGCTTTTTCAAGAGACTGGTAATATAATTTTTTCTTTGCCTCAATAGTTTTGGATAAGCTCAGTAATACAGGACGGCCTATGGTTTGCGACAATGCTTTCTCTGCAATGGCCCGGCCTATTCTTCCGTTTCCGTCTTCAAAAGGATGGATACTTTCAAAATACAAATGAGCGATGGCTGCGCGGATGGGTGCTTTTTTTATTTCCTTTTTTCCACCCGGGCCTGTTTCATTAAACCAGGTGATAAACCTTTTCATTTCTTTGGAAACCCTTTCGGATGGTGGGGCTTCGTAATGTATTTTCTCTTTGCCACTCGCTCCGGAAATAACCTGCATGGGTTCCAGGTGCGTACGCCATTGGCCCACTTGCAGTCGCTTGTTTTCACCAAGCAACATCTTATGCCAGGCAAAAAGTTTTTTTTCAGTCAGCCGTTCTCTGCGTGTTTTGCGAACATCGATCAGTAATTCACCCAGACCTTCAGCAGATTTATCTTTAGTATGCCCTTTTATATAATCCAGCCCAAGGTTTTTACGGATAGCGGATAGCACATTTTTACGGTTGGGATATTCACCTTCAATTTCTGAGGTCTTGATGGCTTCTGCGAGCAGCATATCGACAATCATATCCTGCCTGGTTTCTTCCGGCAAACCTTCCAAAATACCCGATACCCTACCTGCCTTTTCTGAAAAAGCAAATAGTGCATCCTCCACCTTTTCAGGAGCAAATGTAAAATGGGGCCAGTCTTTCTGCTGCCAGTTATACCGTATCATGAGCCGAATAATATCTTTATTCGGCTCAAATATACAAAATAGATGAGCCGAATAGATCATTTATTCGGCTCACGGCCAATAAGTCCAGAATAAATAATCTTACCTTTTAATATATTTACATCAAGCTCGCAGCATGCACCCAATATTTCAATTGAATCAACCTAAATCCTATTTATGAAGCGGGATATCAAATTCGCACTACCCGGTTTGTTAATGATACTACTGGTGGCATTGGTTTCCTGTGAAAAAAACAATGTAGCGCCCGAAGCACAAACAATAGTACCCTCTAAAATGGATCTATTAACCAGACATGTATTTATATATGATAGTGTTATAAATAACTGGGGATTACCCAATCAAAGCATAGCCTATGCAAGAACCGGTTCAAATAATCCATCAAACTGGTCTAATGAGCGATTGAAATTTTACAGAGACGGTACATTTGATGAGATCCTGACAACCGGTATCTGGCGGCAGGGTAGTTGGTCTATGAATACAGATTCTACTACCTTATTTACCAGTGGTGCCGGGTATTCTAATAACGTAATCATTGTTACACTCTCTTCAACAAAACTGGTATGGCTGGATAATGCAAATAAAGTAAGAGGTGTGCAGATACCTAAATTGTAGTTAGCCTGTGTGCTTTTTGCTCCGAAGGGTATGCGGTATTATTTAGAATCATGGGCTACTTGAATACCAGACCATTGACCATGGACCATTGTCTACCACCCACCTAAAGTCATGTTCTAACGCATGTTTTTATAAACAGTAATACAGAAACTATAATGAAAATAATTTCAGGTATGATAGCAATAAGAAAGTCATACCTGCCAATGGAGAAGGTTTCAATACAGTGGTAAGAAATCAGGGGTATATAATAACATAAAAGGAGTAATCTGATAAAGCCACTATCATTCTGAGTCTGTGGTGTCCTATAGAATAATTTCCAAATTGTTAGAATAATGCTCAAATACCCAAATGGAAAATAAATGATATCCGGGAAATTAGGCAGCCCTAATGGACTTAATAAAATTACTATTCCGAGAAATATGTTCCACTTTTCAAGTGGCAATACAATGAATACATATGAAACCAAAACTGCAATAAGCAGCATTTTATTTGTACTTGTTTTTTGTGTGCTTTTTCTATTTAGGCTTATCATCAAATTGTAATTAATAACGTGTTGTGCTATTAAACTAGTTTACTCTAAACCGTGCCTTGGAGCCTTTGTGTGCGATTATCATTCATACAAACGCACCAAGGAATGGTTCTATCTCTGTATGATTTGTAGTGCTTTCTTGCGTTCATTGCGATTCTTAGCGCTCCTTGCGATACTCAAAAGGTAAAGCAGTAACGCAAAGTCCACAGAGGAAGCGCAAAGTTCGCAATGATTGTTAATTTTAATACCACAACACGTTAAGTAATAGAAATTGATCGCAAGATAATTCAGGTGTATGTTTCATCGAAGCTACCCTATTACAGTAAGCAAGTGTGTCTAATCCTAAAATACCAGCAGTAGTCCATGGACCATGGTCTATAGTATATCCTCCTCCCTAAAAATTTTCCAACCCCATTTTTTTCTTCAACCCAAACAACCACTTTCCAAAAGAAGTTTGCAGGAGATAATGCAATACACGTAACCGAAATTGCCAGAGTAGTAAGCGCAGAGAAAAACCAAAATGAGCAGTGTATACTTTTCTTGACTCATCCAGTGAGCGGAGATAATTTTGAGAGCTGATTCCTGTATCGTCAAAAACTGCGATTGGTATATTGAGATAGGCATAGGGTTCATCGGCCACGCGGCACATCATATCATAATCCATGGCTATTTTGTATTCGCTACTGTACATCCCTACCCTGCTATACACATGCTTTTTTACAAACCAGGTAGGATGCGATACACTGCGCATGCCGCGATATAATTTAGTTTTTTCAAAAGCCTTTCCAACCACTACTGCTTTACCAGCCCGTATCAGTTGAATGTTTCCGCTAATCCATTGAACATTGGGGTTGCTTTCAAATATTTTCTCCACTTCGGCCAATACATCTTCAGAAGCATAGGTATCACCCGAGTTCAGTAAGTGGGTAATGTCTCCAAAAGCTTTGGCAATTCCTTTATTAAAGGCATCTGAAATGCCTTTGTCACGCTCATTCACCCATTTTCTGTACACAGGCTGTGGCGTTTGCAATAACCATGTTTCTATCTCCGGCGTAGTAGAGCCATTGATGATCAAATGTTCCTCGGGCAAGCGGGTTTGTCCATCCACAGACTGGCAGGTTCGCTGCAAATCAGCGAGGTTATTGAAACAGATGGTGACGATGGAGAAGCTAGCCATAAGAGGTTAAAAATATCGAATATTGAATATCGAACAAGGAATTTTGAAGTAGTGCAGACAGTTACAGTCGTCTTAGAAAGATAAGTTTCAAAAACACAACAAGTAACATGCAATGATTCGCTATCTGTTATTCTGATAATTCACTAAGCTTTTGCAGAAAAACTGCCAGCCCATTTCTTTTGGCATCATCCAAATGGTAACTAATGTTTTCTGTATAATATTTGGTCAGATCATAACTGGGATAAGGATTTTCTACCACTACTTCTTCTATATGCGATACGCCATAGCCATTGGCCCGGTTAAACGCATCTTCAAAATCTTCGCCCAATGGCTTATTGGATACCCATGCCGCAAACACAAAGGGTAATCCGGTATGTGCTTTCCAGGCGGAACCCAGATCGTATGTATACTTTGAAATTTTTCTTTGCTCCAGTGCCCTGTCGCCAATCACAATACCGGCGGTTGTTCCTTTGATGGCAGAGCGAAAATCTTCTTTGGCATCTTCCAATACCGGGCTTCGCTGCCAGTATTCTTTCAATAATATTTTAGCCAGATTCACTGAAGTACGACTTTGGTAATCCAGTAAAACGGTGGTTACTTCTTCCATCGGCACTTCGCTAAAAACTGCTACGGAAGCTACTTCTCCTTCCGTACCTATGCAATAATTTGTAATGATATGGGCTTCTGCCAATTTGGGAATGATGGCCACCGGAACCAACCCCACATCAATCTCATCATTCAACAGCATGGCAGCTATTTTAGCAGGATAGTCTTCTGTTAATACAATCTTCTCCATCAACCCAGAACGCTTCAATCCGAACAATAATGGCCTTGTATTTAAATAACTTACCGCCCCAATCCGTATTCTCTTGTCCAATTCAATTAAATTTGCTGCAAAGAAACTCAATTCATTCCTAATAATATCCAAAAACAACCCTAAATAATCAGTAACCCCAGTTACTAATTATTAATTATTAATTACTAATTACTAATTATCCCCAATGGAGCTTTCCCCACTAACCGCAGTTTCCCCTATTGATGGCCGTTACCGTAAACAGGTGCAACATCTGGACGAATTTTTCTCTGAATATGCATTGATTAAATACCGGGTGCTGGTAGAAGTGGAATATTTTTTCTTTCTGGCCGATCAGAAATTTTTCAAATTATCTCCCAAAGCCAGACTCGCATTAAAAAAAGTGCTGGATGAATTCAGTGTGGAAGATGCCCAACAGATTAAACAGATTGAAACGGTTACCAACCACGATGTGAAAGCCGTTGAATATTTCCTCAAAGAACAATTAGATAAAGCTGCCATTCCGCTATTGAAAGAGTGGATTCATTTTGGGCTTACCTCACAGGATATCAACAATACAGCCATCCCACTCAGCTGGAAGCATTGTATGGAGCATGAGTATTTACCTGCGGTAATCAATCTGCAAAATCACTTGTACCAACTGGCGGCACAATGGAAAAATATTCCGTTGCTGGCACGCACACACGGGCAACCCGCTTCTCCTACCCGACTGGGTAAAGAGATCATGGTATTTGTGGAGCGATTGAATAACCAGATCGAATTATTTTCCAGTATACCCTATGCGGCTAAGTTTGGTGGTGCTACCGGCAATTTTAACGCGCACCATGTGGCATATCCTAAAAAGAAATGGGTAGATCTGGGCAATGCTTTTGTGGAAGATATTCTGGGCCTGCAGCGTATGCAGTTTACCACGCAGATAGAACATTATGATAGTCTGGCCGCGCATTTTGATGCTATTAAACGCATCAACAATATCCTGATTGATTTGTGCCGGGATATCTGGACCTATATCAGTGTTGATTATTTCAAACAGAAAACAAAAAAAGGCGAAGTAGGTTCTTCGGCCATGCCGCATAAAGTAAATCCGATTGATTTTGAAAATGCAGAAGGCAATCTCGGTATGGCAAATGCATTGTTGGAACATTTGTCTGCCAAACTCCCTATCAGCCGCCTGCAGCGCGACTTAACCGATTCTACCGTATTGCGCAATATCGGTGTACCTGTGGCGCATATAGCCATTGCATTGAAATCATTGGAGAAGGGATTGGACAAACTGGTGTTGAACGAAGCCAAATTAAAGGAAGACCTGGAAAACAATTGGGCCGTAGTGGCCGAAGCCATACAAACCATTTTACGCAGAGAAAATTATCCCAATCCTTACGAGGCTTTGAAAGACCTTACTCGTGGCAATCATAAGATTGATAAAAAAGCCATTCATGGTTTTATTGGCAAACTGAAAGTGAGTGCCGCCATTAAAAAAGAACTGAAGGCTATTACACCCCATAATTATGTAGGCGTTAATCCGGAGTATTAATATAACTGTTTGTAACTTTTGGAAAGTTCTAAACTTTCCAAAAGTTAGTACCAAAGCTTTTGTAATTTGAAGGAATTTCAGTCACCTTCAAAATACTTGTATGCCAAACAACCACTCCCGCCGCTCCTTTCTGCAAACGCTTGGTTTGGGAATCGGCTCAACATTTGTTGCCACATCTGTTTCTGCCACTGCAAGATCCCTGCAAACAAAAAATCAAAAAAAAATAGGTATTGCACTGGTAGGTTTAGGCAGTTATGCCAAAAACCAACTGGCCGTAGCTCTGGAAAAAACAGATAACTGTTACCTGGCAGGTATTGTAACAGGTAGTCCTTCCAAAGCCGCAGAATGGAAAACCAAATATGCTATTCTTGATAAAAATATTTACAACTACCAAACCTTCGACCAGATTGCAACTAACAAAGACATTGATATTGTTTATATCGTATTACCCAATTCCATGCACCATGAATTTGTATTGCGTGCGGCCAAAGCGGGTAAGCATGTGATGTGCGAGAAACCTATGTCGGTTTCAGTAAAAGAAGCAGAAGAAATGGTGGCGGCCTGTAAAAAAGCCAATGTACAATTGGGCATTGGCTATCGTTTACACTTTGAACCTTTTACACAGGAAATCATGCGCATAGGCCAGCAGAAAGTATTTGGCGATGTACGTTTTGTACAAACCAATTTTGGTTTCAGTATTGGCGACCCAACCCAATGGCGTTTGAAAAAAGATTTAGCAGGCGGCGGACCATTGATGGATGTGGGTATTTATTGCGTACAGGCATCACGCTACGCAACGGGCGAAGAACCTCTTTGGGTAACGGCACAGTTTGGCCCCATTACAGATAAACAACGATTTACCACAGTAGAAGAATCGGTATCCTGGCAAATGCAAATGCCAAGCGGTGCAATGGTAAACGGATTTACTTCTTATAAATCCAATATTGAACAACTGTATCTATCGGCCAGCAACGGATGGGCGCAATTGGGGCCCGCCTATGGCTATGGGCCTTTGAAAGGCCGTACCAGTCAGGGAGAATTAAATCTTCCTATTGTGCACCATCAAACTGTTATGCTGCAGGGGATTTGCAAAGAAATGATTGAACACAATAAATTCCCTGCTCATACGTCTGGTGAAGAGGGGCTTCGTGATATGCGCATATTGATGGGCATTTATGAGGCTGCCAAAACAGGAAAAAGAATTCCGCTCACCTAAAAAACTGCGCCTTTGCGTCTTTGCGAGAAAAATTTCACGCTAAGCAAATGCGCAAAGAAAGGTTTATGAAAAATATTATCATCACTGGCACCAATGGCATGATGGGTAAACTGATTCTTACTACGTGCCTGCAAAGAAATGATGTAGCAAAAATCACTTCTATTACCAGAAAGCCTACCGGCATTACACATCCCAAATTAAAAGAAGTATTACATGATGATTTCCTAAATTACCATCCCCTTCAGGAAGCGTTTACTAACCAGGATATTTGTTTTTTCTGCATTGGCGTATATACCGGTGCTGTACCAAGGGAGGAATTCAGAAAAATTACGGTTGACTATACCAAATCGTTTGCAGAGATGTTACAACAGAAAAGTCCGGATGCGGCTTTTTGTTTTCTGAGCGGACAAGGTGCGGATAGTTCAGAAAAAAGCAAGATCATGTTTGCTTTGGATAAGGGCATTGCAGAAAATATATTGATCAAGCTGAATTTTAAACAGCTGGCTATTTTCAGGCCAGGCTATATTTATCCGATTACACCAAGAGCAGAACCGAATACCGTCTATCGAGTGATGCGGTTATTGTATAAGCCTGTTATCAGTAAAGTGTACCCTAACGGCGGACTAACTTCTGTAGAATTGGCTAATGCCATGATTCATGTCGGCTTCTATGGAGGAGATCAGATCATTTATGAAAATAGAGAAATCAAAGCCCTATCTAACTAATCTATTCTCTGCGGTTAGTAGTTCTACCAACCGCAGAGAATAAGAGAAAGGGAGATAAATCGCAGAGATTAATATTTTAAAAACGAATACCCTTTAAGTTGGAAAGTAGTTAAAGTGGTAATAGCCGAAAGTGCCGGTTTTACATCGGACGCAACAGACTCTTTAGCAATGTTTCTTTTGTTGAGTGATTGTCCGCACACAAATATTTTCACACCGGCATCTGTCAACTCTTTGAAGAGGGGAATATTGGGATTGTCGGTATTGAATTTCTTTTTGTATTCTTCATTAGTCAAGATATACTGTGCTGCCGGACCATGTATAACCATTACCACATGTAATTTATTGGCAGGTACCCCACCCAGGGCATGCAGGTTAACCACGGCTCCCACTTTTTCAAAAAACTCGTGAACGTTTTCCGGTTTGGGATTGTCTGAACTTACTTCAACCACTATTTTATAATCCAGTTTGCTATCCGGGTTTTCAACTGAGAAAGGCACTTCGGTTACAGTGCTGTATTTTTTAATTACCGGATTTACTTTTGTTTGGGCATTTACGTTAATTGCCAATACAGAAAAAAGAATAACAGGCAGAAATCGTTTCATATGTTGATTGATTGGGAAACAAGTTAAGGATTTTGGGTTTGATGTAATGTGTTTAGCCGCAGATTCGCAGATTATTTGTTGCATCCCCCGTTGTTGGTCGGCGACTACTAGTGTTCGGAAAACTACATTTTGCTACTCGGGGCTAAAGCCCCAACAAGAACTCTGTTTATTCTTTGTATCCACGCTCTGAAGAGCGTGGCAAATTGTATTTCCCTCTTTTGCCCCGCTCTTTAGAGCGGGTGGAGCATCATCTTAAAACCTATTTATTGGGGACTTTAGTCCCGAGTAAAGATTATAGAAAAACATCTTCCGAACACCTATGGTCAGCGACCAACAACAACAGTTTCGCAAAGTATTTTCAATGACGTAAGACTTTACCCGTATTATTTTGCAAATTTTTTCTTCAACAAACTCAATGCATCTTCTACACTTACTTCTGCTGCAGGCTTCTTATTCTCAGTAAAAGACTTCGTACCTCGTACTTCAAACTTCGTACTTCGCGCCGGTGCTTCTTCGGTTTGTTTGATGGATAAGGCGATCCGTTTTCTTGCCATATCCACTTCCAGTACTTTAACGCTTACTTTTTGTCCAAGTTGTAACAATTGTGAAGGATCAGTGATGTATTTATGGGCAATCTCGCTCACATGCACCAAGCCATCCTGCTTTACACCAATATCTATAAAAGCACCAAAACGGGTGAGATTGGTAACAGAGCCGGGCAATACCATACCCACTTGTACTTCTTCCATCTTGTAGATATTGGCAAACTCAAACTGTTCCAGTTCACTTCGTGGATCCAGTCCGGGTTTCTTCAGTTCATTCAGAATATCTTTGATGGTTAGCTCCCCAAATTGTTCTGATACATATTTTTTAGCTTCTACTTTTTTCAATACTTCTTCATTCCCAATAATGGCTTTCACTGCAACCCCTGCATCAGCAGCAATTTGCTGTACCAACGGGTAGGTTTCCGGATGCACTGCACTGGCATCCAATGGGTTCTCACTTTCTTTTATCCGTAAAAATCCCGCACATTGTTCATATGCTTTCCCGCCCAGGCGTGGCACTTTCAATAGCTGCTCCCTACTGGTAAATTTTCCGATCTCACTTCTGTACTTTACAATATTATCAGCCAGTGTTCCGCCAATACCACTTACATAACTCAATAAATGTTTACTGGCGGTATTCAGGTTTACACCTACTGTGTTTACGCAACTCACTACGGTTTGATCCAGTTTTTCTTTTAAGCGAAACTGGTTTACATCGTGCTGGTATTGCCCAACACCAATACTCTTAGGATCGATCTTAACCAGTTCTGCCAATGGATCCATCAATCTTCTTCCGATACTGACCGAACCCCTTACCGTAACATCTTCATCAGGAAATTCTTCACGTGCTGTTTCGGAAGCAGAATACACAGAAGCCCCATCTTCATTTACCAGAAACACCGGCAAACCCAGATTCATTTTTTTAATGAACTGTTCGGTTTCCCTGCCGGCAGTTCCATCGCCAATGGCAAATACTTCAATGGCATATTTGGCTACCAGTTCTTTGATTTTGTATTCACTATCGTAGACGCGGTTAGCTTCATGTACATAGATCAGATCCGTTTTTTGCAACTCACCTTTTTCATCCAGGCAAACCACTTTACAACCGCTTCTGTAACCGGGATCAATGGCAAGAATACGCTTGCTTCCCAGGGGAGAACTCAACAATAACTGGCGCAGGTTTTCTGCAAAAACAGCAATGGCTTCTTCGTCTGCTTTTTGTTTGAGGGCCGTTCTGAATTCGGTTTCCAAACTGGGCTGCAGCAGCCTTCTATATGCATCACGAATTGCTTTCTTTACATGCTCCGTAGAAGGGGTCAGGGCTTTTACATATTCCTTCTCTATCATCTCCAGTGCATCTTCTTCCAACGGTAAAATACTCATTCGCAAAAAACCTTCCAGAAATCCGCGCAATACAGCCAGTATGCGGTGTGAAGGAATTTTATGAATGGGTTCTGAAAAATCAAAGTAATCTTTGTATTTAATCCCTTCTGTTTCTTTATCCGTTAATACTTTACTGTACAGCAGCGCTTTGTCTTCAAATAATTTTCGCAGTTTGGCTCGAAGGTTTACCTCTTCATTAACGGTTTCCGCAATAATATCCCGGGCACCCTGCAATGCTTCATCTGTTGTTTTTATTTTTTCGTTGAGGTATTTCTCCGCTTCTACTGTAATATCTGTTGTGGTTTGTTCCAGCATTAATAAGGCCAATGGCTCGAGTCCGTTTTCACGGGCTGTTTGTGCTTTTGTTTTTCTTTTGGATTTATAGGGAAGGTAGATATCTTCCAGCTCCACCATGGTAGCCGCCGCATTGATCTTTCCCTGCAGATAGTCCGTCATCTTACCCTGTTCGGATATGGATTTTTCGATGAAGGCTTTGCGTTCTGTAAACTCTTTTAAAAACCTGGCTTCGTCCTGTATCTGCACAATCTGCACTTCATCCAATCCGCCCGTCATATCTTTCCGGTAACGCGCAATGAATGGAACGGTGGCAGCTTCGGCAAATAATTGCAATACAGCTTCTACTTGTTTTTTACTAATGTTAATCTTAGCGGCAATCAACGGAGCAAAATCAGACATGGAACGTTCAGGGATTTTGGAATTTTGAAATGGTCAATTTGGAAATTAGTTTTTCGGCTGGCGAATGTAATAGCCCCAACCGAACAAAAAAAATCAGAACCAGAAATAATACAATTCGTGGATAAAAAAAGACCCAGACTACAGATAGACTAACAACTATCGCTAAAATTTTTAATTGCTAATTTTTAATTGCCAATTATTTTTCTACGCAATCTTCACAACTTTCGTTGGGTATCTCTCTGCATAGTTCCGTATCATAGATCGGATTACTTCATTCTCAGGGTAGGCTGTGAGTTGTTCTTTTATCTTTTCCAATTCGGTTAGGTCTGTATTTTTTTCTATCTGCCCCATTCCATAAAACTTACCTCCTTCTACCAATACACAACCTTCTTTATCGCGAATGAGGAAGGTTTCCTTTTGCGCATGCATCCAATCCAGCGCATTTTGAACCGACTGGTTATACAATACCATTTCCGGCAACTGATCTGCTCCCGTATTATCCAGAAAACAAAGAACCGGATGCAGTTCAAATTCTTTGATCAGTTTCCACAAAGTTCTATGCGCATCTACCAATAAAGAAAAACTGGCTACGGGTGCCGTATGTTTTTGCTTTTTATCTATGGCCAGTCTGCGGTATCCTTTACTGTCTTCAAAATGATAAATCCCCCATAATTGCTCATAGCGTTTCTGGCTTTTATTATAAATAGGCCATAGGCGTTTGATCTCTACACTCTCGAACAGAGAAGCAATAAATTCTGTAGGGCAAACCGTATGCGATATGGAATAGATGCTTCGTAAAAAATCCTGTCGCTTTTTGGAAATATCAAGTCCTGTAAAATGACTAATCACTCGTTTACGGATATTCTTGGCCTTACCCACATAGATCACTTTCCCTTTTACATCCTTAAAATAATACACACCAGGATCATCGGGAAGATCTTTTACATATACGTCCGGCAAATTGGGCGGCAATAACTGGCCCTTGCTTTCTTTCTTCAGCATTTCCCGTATCACCATGCCGCCATTGTTCTGTATCACCAGATCCAATACTTGCGAAGTAGCCAATGCATCTCCGCCTGCACGGTGCCGGTTGGAGATGGTAATACCCAGTTCCCTGCACAAATGCCCTAACCCGTATTTCCTAAACCCCGGAAATACTTTGCGGCTAAGCCGAATGGTACAAAGCTTGGGCGTTTGCAGGTAAAATCCGGATTGCTGTAAATGGTATTTAACAAAAGAGAAATCGAAGTTTACGTTATGGGCAACAAATACCCTGTCTTTCAGCAGGTTGTAAATATAAGGTGCCACTTCACTAAAATCCGGTGCCGCAGCCGCCATGGCATCGGTAATGCCGGTCATATTGGCAATAAATGGCGGGATGGGTTGGTGCGGATTTACCAGTGTTTCGTATTTACCTTCCACCTCGGTGCCATTATGCAATACAATGGCTATCTCGGTAATTCCATGTTGTTCCGGAAAACCGCCCGTGGTTTCAATATCTACGATAGCAAATTGCATGTGCACAAATTAGCCTTGCAAATTCGGGTTTTGTGTGGTATTTTACCATTATTATTTTTCTGTTATACATCCGGTATCCCCCCGCAGGAATTAGCGTATCGCCCGGCTTTACTTCTGAACAGGCTTTTTCACCTCAGTCTTTGCTTGTATTACCTGTAAAACAGATAGCCATGGAACATTCAAACCATCATGAGGAAGTAGCTGAAAAAAAGATCCTCACCGCCGCTAGTATTGTGATTGTACTGATTGTGGTGTTGATCAGTTATTTTGAGTGGAGAGGAAGAAGAGGTTAGTTTTCTCATTCGCCCCCCATTACCCGCATTGCCTGCCTTTGAGAAAGGGTGTGGATGTTTTGTCTTTACCCATAGAAAAATTAGCAGGTTCTGTAATAAAAACAGCCGGATTGCGACAAATGATAAAAATCATTGCCGGAAACTGTAACCTTTTATTTAATGAAACGTTAGCCTTAATTAACAATCATTAACCTGTTTTCAGTAACCAACTGATTAATTTTGACCCTGCATTCAACTGTTATGAGATACGTATCTTCTTTACTCCTGATCCTGATTTTATTCAGCTGCAGCAGCCCCGTAGGGCATGCGGTTAAAGATTTGGGTAAAAGCGTGCAAAAATGCTGTACTTCCCTTTCATTAAAGAAACCCAATACGCTCATCAAAGCATCCGCTTCTGCGGCCGCAGAAGAACTACCGGTTATTCCCGTATCCTTTCTGGAAGCTGGCAGTCAGATGTTAACCTGGTAATGGTCTTTTCATTACCGCCTACGCCCCTTTTCCTTACTTTTGCAACCATTATTTAAACGCTTTCAACGCTAAACGCTGAACGCTTAACGCGAAACGCTTACTGTATAAAGCTATTGGTAGCAGTTATACTTCATAATCCGTTTCGCGTTAAGCTTTAGGCGTTAGGCATTAAGCGTTAAGCGTTAAGCGTACATAAAATGGAACTAAGTAAGAATTATATCCCAAATGAAGTAGAGAGCAGGTGGTACGAACATTGGCTCGGCAAAGGTTATTTCAACAGCAAGCCTGATGAGCGGGAAGCCTATACCGTTGTGATTCCGCCACCCAATGTTACCGGCGTGTTGCACATGGGGCATTGCCTTAACAATACCATACAGGATATCCTGATCCGGCGGGCACGTATGCATGGCAAAAACGCCTGCTGGGTTCCCGGAACCGATCATGCTTCTATTGCTACCGAAGCAAAAGTAGTAGGCATGCTTCGAGAAAGAGGGATTACCAAATCATCGCTAAGCCGCGATGAATTTCTGATGTATGCCTGGGAATGGAAAGAGAAATATGGCGGCATTATTTTACAGCAATTGAAAAAACTGGGATGCAGTCTGGACTGGGACAGAACTTCTTTTACCATGGACAGCGACTATTATAAAGCTGTTATTGAAATCTTCATCAAACTGCATAGAGAGGGCATTATTTACCGGGGTTTAAGAATGGTAAACTGGGATCCTGTTAGCAAAACCGCATTGAGCGATGAGGAAGTTATTTTTAAAGACATTGATTCGAAACTATATTTTGTCAGCTACCCATTAACTGATGGCAGCGGCAGCATTACTGTTGCCACCACAAGACCTGAAACCATTTTAGGTGATGTGGCTATTTGTGTAAACCCAACCGATACACGTTATACCAGTTTGGTTGGTAAAGAAGTAATTGTACCCATCATCAATCGAAAAATACCTGTGATCGCTGATGAATATGTTGATGCGGAATTTGGTACAGGTGCTTTAAAAATTACACCCGCACATGATAAGAACGATAATGAACTTGGTAAAAAACATAATCTAAAAGCAATCAATACATTAGATGCCGAAGGAAAATTCACAGCTGAAGAACTGGCTGATGATACGCCTTCTGAACAGGTGTTATCGTATAATGGCGTTGATCGATTCGTTTTAAGAAAAAAAATTGTTGAAGATATTGCTGCTTTAAACCAAATACAAAAAGTTGAAGATTACAAAGGACAGGTTGGAACAAGTGAGCGGACAGGCGCAATCATAGAAAGCCGTTTATCATTGCAATGGTTTATGGATATGAAGAAATTCATCGGTCAGCACCCCGCCATTGTAAGTTCTGTAGCTACTGATAAAATCAAGTTCCACCCTGCAAAACTGAAAAATACGTACAGCTATTGGATGGACAATATCAAAGACTGGTGCATCAGCCGCCAGCTTTGGTGGGGACAACAAATTCCGGCCTGGTATGATGGGGAAGGAAATTATGTTGTTGCTGCAACAAGGGAAGAAGCGTTTGAACAATTCAAAAGTCAAAATGAAAAAATCAAAATAGACGAGATTTTTCAGGATGAAGATTGCCTTGATACCTGGTTCTCTTCATGGCTTTGGCCGATGGAAGTTTTTAAAGGAGTAAGCAGTCCAGGCAATCCGGAATTTAATTACTACTATCCAACCACAACTTTGGTTACAGGGCAGGATATTATCTTTTTCTGGGTAGCTCGTATGATCATGGCGGGTTATGCCTTTAAAGATAAGCAGCCATTTGCCGATGTTTATTTTACCGGAATGGTAAGAGATAAGCAAGGTAGAAAAATGAGCAAACAGTTAGGCAATAGTCCGGACCTGTTGGGATTGATTGATCAATATGGTGCTGATGCAACACGTTTCGGAATCCTGATTGCATCCCCTGCGGGCAATGATATTTTGTTTGATGAATCTGCACTGGAACAGGGACGTAATTTCAATAACAAACTCTGGAATGCGCTGAAGCTGATCAAAATGTGGGAGGGGCGGCAAACGTTTGGCGTGAATCGTGAATCGTCAGGCGTGAGTGAGGTAGTAAAAAGCAAAACTCACGACTCACGTCTCACCACTCACGACTTTGCGGTTACCTGGTTTGGCAATCGCCTCAGTCAGGTAAAAATGGAGGTTGATGAAATGATGGGACAATTTCGTTTAAGCGAAGCTTTAAAAACCATCTACTCATTGATCTGGGATGATTTCTGTAGCTGGTATCTGGAATGGATCAAACCAGGTTTTGAGCAGCCGATCAGCACATCGGTTTACCAGAAAACAGTTGTTTATTTTGAAGAGCTGATGCAGTTATTGCATCCTTTCATGCCTTTTATTACAGAAGAAATTTATCATTTATTGCAGGAGAATACAGATGATCTTTGTGTAAAACAGGTGCAGGCAATACCCTCATCAAACAAATCGATTCTGGGAGAAGGAGAATTACTGAAAAAAGTGATCTCTGCATTGCGTGATGCAAGAAACAAAAACCAGATCAAACCAAAAGATCCGATCAAACTGCATATACAAGCCGATACTATTTCAGGTTATCAATCTATTGAAAATATATTGATGAAGCAGGTCAATGCAGAATCGATAACATACACAAAAGAAAGCATTGCCAATACAATTGTAGTTGCTGTAGAAAAAGACAAATTCTTTATCGAAACAGAAAAGCAATTGGATAGTACTACGCTGAAAGCAGAACTGCTTAAAGACCTTGAGCACCAGCAAAAATTTCTGGAAAGCGTACTCAAAAAATTAAGTAACGAACGTTTTGTACAAAATGCAAAACCAGAAGTGATCGCATTGGAACAAAAAAAGCAAGCCGATGCACAAGCAAGGATTAAAACCATCGAGGAAAGTTTGAAGAATTTATAGACTATGGACTATCGACCATGGACCATGGTCGATAGTCCATAGTTCCTACACAACTATAGCCCACCATGAAAAAAATAGCCTTACTCATTTTCTTTCTCTGTTTTGTGCTAAACGGTTTTACGCAGGCAAACTGGGAAGTAAATTTTGTAAGGAATGCCAATCCACAAAATCCGAACAATGCAGTATTCAAAGGATTATCTTCTACAGCCAAGCCATTAGCAGTAGCACTTCCAGTGGGTATGTGGGCAATTGCTATGCTTAATAAAAATAAAAAAGGGCAGTACGATGCATATGAAACTGCTGCTTCTGTTGCTATTGCCGCCATCGCCACACAAACTTTAAAAGTAATTGTGCAACGCCCACGGCCCTACCAAACCTACCCCGATATTTATCCCAACGAAATAGATAACGGTCAGGCATTTCCCTCCGGGCATGCATCTGTTGCGTTTGCAGCGGCTACATCTGTAAGTCTTATTTATAAAAAATGGTACATCACCGTACCCGCATTGGCATGGGCAACGGCTGTTGGCTATTCACGCATCTATCTTGGACAACACTACCCTTCTGATATACTGGCCGCAGGCATTACCGGTGCTGCAAGCGCCTATGCCAGTCATTGGTTACAGAAGAAAATTTTTAAAGAGAAGAAAAAGGCTGCTTCACCTAAGTTGTAGTAATCAATCATACATATTGCTCACGTAAGAAGATTTCTCGCTCCGCTCGAAATGACGGGCACTATATAACACCACGTCATTTCGATCCCGCCTCGGCGGGATCGAAATCTTATCAAGACTACACAGTTTCTCAAAAATATTACTACTCACTTCATGAGATTTCTCGCTCCGCTCGAAATGACGGACACAAGCTAACACCACGTCATTTCGAAGGAGGAACGACTGAGAAATCTCACCCTTCTACTCACAACTCACCATTCACAATTCACCATTCACAACTCACCATTCACAACTCACCACTCACTAATGCACCAACACATGCGTCTGCTTAATCACCCCCATCACAAATACACTCTGCACATGGCCCAGGTTCTCTGCCTGGCTTAATTTATTTACGTGAAAATCATAGTAGTCGTCCATATTTTCTGCCACCACTTTCAGCATAAAATCAAACTCCCCTGAAATATTATAACACTCAATCACTTCATTCATTTCCTGAATGTCTTTGATGAATTTACTTCCCGCATTACGGTTATGTTGTTTGAGCGAAACATAACAGATCACCATCAATCCCTTCTTTACTTTAGAATGATCTACCAGTGTGGCATACTGCCTGATCACACCACTCTCTTCCATCCGCTTGATGCGCTCATGAACCGGTGTAGTGCTCAGGTGAACTTTATCAGCAATTTCCTTTACGGTGGCACGGGCATGTTGTTGCAACTCGCGCAGTATGGCCATATCTTTTTGATCGAGGCTGATACTGGCATTAGTGGATTCTTCTTTTTTAGGAGCTTTTGCCATGGTAAAAATGTATTTTATTCTTTATAAAGCTATTAAAATGGCATATTTATTCCAAATAAAATAATAATTATAGTATTTTATTCTATAAAACTACATTTGTGCCACATAAAAAATAAATCATGTCTACATTAACCAAATCCATCGATTTCAGTCTGCCTTACAAAGTAGCTGATATGAGCCTCGCCGATTGGGGCCGCAAAGAGATCCGTTTAGCTGAAGCTGAAATGCCGGGTCTGATGTCTATTCGTGCAGAATACGGTCCAAGCCAGCCTTTAAAAGGTGCGCGCGTTGCCGGTTGTTTGCACATGACCATTCAAACCGCCGTGTTAATTGAAACACTGGTTGCTTTGGGTGCTGAAGTGAAATGGAGTTCTTGCAATATCTTCTCTACACAAGATCAGGCCGCTGCTGCTATTGCTGCTGCCGGTATTGGTGTTTTTGCCTGGAAAGGACAAACACAGGAAGAAGCAGACTGGTGTATTGAACAGACTTTGTTCTTTGGTGGTGCTGACCGTCCGTTGAACATGATCCTGGATGATGGTGGTGATTTGACCAATATGGTTTTTGATACCTACCCTGAGCTGATTTCACACATCAAAGGTTTATCAGAAGAAACCACAACCGGGGTACACCGTTTGTATGAGCGTATGGCAAAAGGTACTTTACCTATTCCTGCGATCAACGTAAATGATTCTGTTACCAAATCTAAATTTGACAACAAATACGGTTGTCAGGAATCATTGGTAGATGCGATCCGCAGAGCTACTGATGTAATGATGGCTGGTAAGATTGCAGTAGTTGGTGGTTATGGTGATGTGGGTAAAGGTTCTGCCTTATCTCTGAAAGGTGCAGGTTGCCGCGTAATTGTTACCGAGATCGATCCTATCTGTGCTTTACAGGCAGCTATGGAAGGTTTTGAAGTGAAACCTATGATTGAAGCAGTGAAAGAAGC
Source organism: Chitinophaga pinensis (assembly GCA_943372845.1). Classification (GTDB taxonomy): domain Bacteria; phylum Bacteroidota; class Bacteroidia; order Chitinophagales; family Chitinophagaceae; genus Sediminibacterium; species Sediminibacterium pinensis_K. Next base: position 580,418 of record CALSAD010000001.1, read on the forward strand.
GGATATCATTGTTACCGCTTCCGGTTGTCGCGATCTGATCACCGAAAAACATTTCCGTTTGATGAAAGACAAAGCGATCGTTTGTAACATCGGTCACTTTGATATTGAAATTGATATGGCCTGGTTGAATAAAACTTACGGCAATACAAAAGATACCATTAAACCACAGGTTGATTTATACAATATTGATGGTAAAGATGTGATCGTTTTGGCAGAAGGCCGTTTGGTAAACTTAGGTTGCGCTACCGGTCACCCAAGCTTTGTAATGAGTAACTCTTTCTCTAACCAGACTTTGGCCCAGATTGAATTGTGGACCAATTTTAAGAACTATGAGAACAAAGTATATGTGTTACCTAAGCACCTGGATGAAAAAGTAGCCCGTTTACACCTTGCCAAAGTTGGCGCTGTATTGGATGAACTGACTGATGCGCAGGCTGAATACCTGGGTATTTCTAAAGTAGGTCCTTTCAAGGCTGATCTGTATCGTTATTAATAGTCGACCGTCTACAGACGACAGACGACCGTTTTTTGAGGCCCGCTTCTTTGAAGCGGGTCTTTTTTGTGGGGTGATACCTATTCAACTGCTCTGTATAGTTGATCGCTCACCATTTTTTATATGGAAAAATAGACTCAGGCAAATATGGAAATGCTTTTCTGGTAACATTCATTTCTATTTCTTTACTTTCACAGGTACAGTTAACCCCCATTGCTTTGATGAGATTGAAAAAAAATAGGACAGATTGTTTTCATGCAGGTATTATTTTTTTATTGCTGCTTGTGTGTTTGAGCACCGTAACTGCGGCAGAAAAAAGAAATGTGGATACCACACCGCTCTCTACCAAAAAACAAGCCCTGCAGTTTCTCGAAAAACAAACCAGTCTCAAAGCAAGTAAATTCTGGCCCAATGTAAACCCGGTATTGTTTCTGCAAAATCTGCAACAAAATGTAGAAGATCCATTGAGTATGCATGAGGGACGAAGCACTAATTTTTGTGCCTATGCAGCCTTCTCTTACCTGCCTCTACATGATGATCCTTTGGGCTATGTTACATTTATGGTGAAATTGTATAAAGAAGCGAAGGCCATGTATGGGAAAGAATATTTTGAACCCAGTAAGGCAGTAAAACTGGCCGCAGGCACTTTAACATTTAAAGGCGAACTGGATGTGCGGCCGGCAGACCAGTTATGGTTTTTAGCACTTGCCGACCATTTTAAAGGGTACCTGAATTTTTTTGATAAACATTACAATGTGGGTGATGAGAATACATTTTGGGCATCGGTAAACTTTGCCAAGTATAATCGCATGGTGCGTAACCTTTTTAATTACAAGGTAACTTCAGTAGGTGCCGACCTGATACGGCCCGGCATTGGGGATATGTTTACCTATCTTTCAGAGGGATTGCAAAAAGGTACTGTGGCTTTGTACCTGAGTAATCCGCAACTGTACAAAAAAAATCACAGCGGGTTGAAATTGGGCATACCTACCCATTTTATCATACTAACCGACATACAAGAAGCCGATGATACCATCGCGATAACTTACTGGGACTATGCAGGAAGAACGAGGCAGCTGTTCCCGGAAGCATTTCTTAAAAAAATCATCTTTGGTATTTCTATTGCCAGTAAAAAAACAACCGATGCAAAATAAAACGGTAACTGTATTCTGTTTTTTGAGCCTGCTGGTAATGCTATCGTCCTGCGCTACGAAGAAAATGTTTTCTTCAAAATATTATTATGAGAATGAGAAAGCGTTAACAGATATTGAGCAATCCTATAAAAAACTCTACGATCAAAAATCTTTTTCAGTTGGCTTTACAGATAAATCTTTTAATTACATCTCATTAGAGATCATCACTGACTCAATAAAATATGTGTATGAATTTGAAGTAACAGAACCGCGCTTCCAGGATACCCTGCGCAAGTACCGGTTACCGATACAGGGTATTATTGAACTGGTAGCAAAGATGCAGTTGATACATTGTATCTGGATCAACAAACTGGATTATTACACGAATAACCAGAAACGGTCTCTCATATTCATGTCTATCCGCAAAGCCGTATTTCAGTTGCCCTTTACCACAGAAAAATATTATATCCTTACTTTTTATCCGCAACCGCAGTATTACGATAGCGAAGGAAACCTGCTGAGCAACCGGCGACTACGAAAAATAAGAAAGATTGATGGCGATACCTTTCGGAGGATTAATGATAAAGTGGCGTATACGGTTTCTGATAAGTTCAGGTAGGAATTTTTAATTAGCAATTAAAAATTAGCAATTAAAAATTTTGAAGAAGAGCAGACTTGTATAATGGTGATTATTGGAAATGGTATCAATTTATATAATTCAGCATTCTGGGGCCGCAGATTCGCAGATTATTAGCCAAGAATCTGCGAATCTGCGGCTAAAATTCCTGACTAATCCCGATACATTCAAACTGATACGCTGCTGAAGTTTACAATGATTTGATAGACTATACCTCGTTGTTCTAATAACCTTACTTACTATAAGCACCTATTCACCACAGACAAAAGCTTTTTTTTAGAGAATGGGACGCTTTTTTTTGAAAAAAATCTCCAGCAACCCGTTTTTTGCAACCCCGAAACGGAAGTTCACCGATTAAGACCTGTTATTTAAAATTACCGAAAACCGTTCGTCCCTAAGAGGATATTGATTGCCTGTCGCTCATCCTACACAAAAGGCCTTTAAGAAATCTTTAAGAAATCAGCTACAACCCTTACTGGCATTGCATTACAGGCCACAGGGTATTTCCTTTAACATTTACGTTAACACCACTCATAATAACGTTCATCACGGGGATGTAACTAATCACAATGTGCTTCGTCTATCTACCATACGTTTCTACTTTTGATCTATCAAATTGAAACAAAAAATAAAAACAACATTCATAATAACATTAACAACAAACAAAATGAAAAAGTTACTCATCCCGGTTTTAGCAGCCATCACTATCGCAACCAGTTCTTTTGCAAGCACCGCTTCAGAAAACTCAGGCGTAAATGAACATTTTACCACCTCATTCAGTAAAGCAAAAAATGTAAGCTGGAAATCAACAGAAAATTTTGATAAAGCCAGTTTTCAATTGGGCAATGAAAATGTAGATGCTTTTTACAATGCAGACGGAAGCCTGATTGGCACCAGCAAAATCATGGCATTTGATAAATTGCCTAAAGCAGCCCTGGAAACCATTACTACCAAATACACGTTTCCTGAATTTCAGTTAACAGATTGTATCGAGTTTGTAAATGCGGACAATCAGAAAAACTATTATGTTTCTTTCGACAGAAAAAATGATTCCGTTGTACTGGAAATCAGCAAAACAGGATCGGTACGTATTTTTTCCAAGACCAGAAAATAGTCCCTCTCTATATATAAAGCAAAGTCCCGCGTTCTTGCGCAGGACTTTTTCTTTTATATGAACAAGGTTAAGAGGGGAAACTGATCTTACCCATGGTAACAGAAGGAATATCGCTGGAACCATTTCCGATAGGTGTATTGCCACCGGCCACACATTCATTGGCAAGTATGGCAAATAGCAGGGCTTCTTTGGCATCGGGGTTAATGTGCAATGCATCTGTAGTATGAAAGGTACAACCGGGTACCATTTCACGGATATGCTGCATCAATAATGGATTATGCATACCACCTCCGCTAGTATAGATGGTATACTGTTGGTCAGTAGAAAGTGTTCTTTGCAAAGCATTGGCAATGGTAACCGCACTAAAGCGGTTAAGGGTTGCCATCACATCCTGATGCGAAATGGAATGAATACCTACTGCAGTAACTGCCGCTTCTATATAGGATAGATTAAATAATTCCGGACCTGTGGTTTTTGGAAATCCTTTATCAAAAAAAGAATGTTTCAGAAGTTCTGCCAATACAATTTCATTCACTTCACCCTGCAAAGCAACAGAAGCATCTTTATCATATGCTATACCAAAATGTTGTTGCACATAAGCATCCATCAAAGTATTACCCGGACCGGTATCTGTACTAAAAATGGCCGTAGCATCCAGGTCTCCGGGCAAGTAGGTAAAATTGGCAATGCCACCTATGTTCAGCATGATGCGGTTCTCGCCTTGTTTGCTGAAAATAAAATAATCACCATACACGGCCAGTGGAGCGCCTTCGCCACCGGCAGCAATATGTTTCTGCCTGAAATCGCTGATGGTAATGATACCGGTGGCTACCGAGAGATGATCTCCATCGCCAATTTGCAAAGTGCCGTTTCCAAAAGCAGCATGCTGGTGAAGCAGTTTGGGGGCATGGTAAATGGTTTGTCCATGGCTGGCAATTAAATCCACTTCTTCAGGAGATATATTCCATTTTGTAAGGCATTGTAAAATCATGTCTGCATGTTGCAATGCCACCCAACCATTAAGCAAACAAACTTTCTCCAGATCAACCGATCGTTTGGAAAAAACAGACCGTATCTCCTCTTTGAAATGGTCATCGTAATCAATGGTCGTAAACGCCAGAATATCTATCTGTGTGCCCGGACCGCTGCCGGTAAACCTGCACAAAACCACATCCAGTCCATCCAGCGAAGTGCCGCTCATTAAACCGATGATCAAACGCGATGATTTAGCAGAAATACCGCATAATCTGTTTAAGTTTTGGTTCATTTTTGCAGGTTTTTGATGTTTTAAGGTATTTTAAATGCGACAATTTGCAGCTTTTTATTTGTTTTATAAAAAATATTGATGAATTTGTAGCAGCAATTCGCCCAAGCCATGTTAAAAAAAGAACGTCAGGCATATATTTTACACCAGGTTAGTCTTCATAATAGTGTTCTTTCCGCCGATCTGAGTCATTCCATCAATGTATCGGAGGATACGATACGCCGCGACCTGAATGAACTGGCAGATAATGGTAAAGTTATCAAAGTGCATGGCGGTGCTTTGTCAAAATCTTTCAACAGTTTTTATCTCCGTTCCGATGTATATGATGCGGACAGTAAAAAAGTAATTGCCCAAAAAGCCGTTACGTTAATTAAAGATGGCATGTTTATTCTTTCCGGTGGCGGTACTACGATTATAGAAATGGCCCGTTTACTTCCGGAAAATCTGAAAGCTACTTTTTTTACCGGCAGTATTCCGGCTGCGTATGAATATGCACAGCACCCAAATATAGACGTGATTTTTATCGGGGATAAGATCGCTAAAAAATCACAGATCGCGGTGGGTGGAGAAGCCATTACTAAGATTAAACACATAAAAGCCGACCTCTGTTTTTTGGGAGCCAATGCCATTGATTGCGAACATGGCATTACCGATAACGACTGGGATGTGGCCCAGGTAAAAAATGCGATGATTGAAGCCGCATCGCAAACAGTTGTGATGTCCATTTCAGAGAAACTGAATTCACATCAACGAATCCGCGTATGCGGGGTTGATAATATAGATATATTAATTACCGAACTGGATCCGTGCAACCACTTACTGGATCCATTTAGGCAAACTGGCTTAACCATTCTTTAGATTTATCACCAATAAAAACTGCGCTATGAACACAAGTTTGACGAAGGGCACAGGTAAATGGAAAAAACTCTGTTTACTGCTGGCCATTACCCTGCTAACCGCCTACACGTATGGGCAGGTTCGCGTATCAGGAAAAGTATCCAGTAACTCAGGTGCTTCTGTAGAATCTGTTGCAGTAACGGTTAAAGGCACCAAATTTGGCGGCCTTGCAGATAATGCCGGTGCTTACAGTTTTACAGCACCACTAACGGCCGGAAAATATACATTGGTATTTACCGGTGTAGGATTTCAGCAACAGGAACTACCACTTACCGTGGGAGCCGATAAAAGTTATACGGTTGATGTACAACTTACAGAAAGGATTTCCAAACTGGATGAAGTGGTGGTAACCGGTACCTCACAAGGTACTACCCGCAGACAATTGGGAAGTTATATCAGTTCTGTACAAGCCGATGATTTAAACAAAGGTGCTACCGGAAATATACTCGCCGCTTTACAGGGCAAAACTGCCGGTGCACAGATCACCCAGAACTCTGGCGATCCTGCGGGAGGTATTTCTGTAAGGTTGCGTGGTATCAGTTCCATTTCTTCTTCTTCTGAACCACTGTATATCATTGATGGTGTTATCGTAAACAATGGTACCAACCGGGTAACCAATACATCAGGCAACTACGATGGTGGCAACTTTGTGGGTAGTGTTGGCCAGAGCCGTTTGGTAGATATTAATCCGAATGATATTGAAAGAGTAGAAGTTTTGAACGGTGCAGCAGCTGCTGCCATTTATGGTAGCCGTGCCAATGCCGGTGTGGTTCAGATCTTTACCAAGAAAGGAAAAAGCGGTGCACCCAGTATCAGCTTTTCCACCAGCTATATGGCCAGCAGTCTTCGCAAAAAATTGGATGTGAACAGGGCCGCTACAAAATTTGGTGGACCAACCGATGGTCCCGGCGCTCAAACACAGGATATTCTTACACCTGCGTTAACGGCTACCACACCGGTAACCCGTTATGATTACCAGGATTATATTTTCCGCAATGCCAATGGTATTGATAATAATATTTCTGTTAGTGGCGGAACCGATAAAACCAAGTATTATTTATCCGGTTCGTATTTCTATAACCAGGGTATTATTCCGAATACAGATTTTCAGCGTTTCAGTTTTCGCAGCAACATAGATCAGGTGTTGAACAAATGGGCCAGCTTTAATCTGGGACTGAATTATATCAACAGCACTGCCAATGAAAAACCAGATGGCAATTCATTCTTCTCTCCCATGAACTCAGTTACCATCATTGGTAATTTCCATAATATCTGGCAGAGAGATGCATTGGGCAATATACTGGCAGTGGGTGAAAGAGGCCGAGCCAACCCGGTTTCTGTGATAGAAGATATCAAACAAAAACAAACCACCAACCGTTTGATAGCGAATATGGGACTGAAATTAAGACCCATCAAACACCTGACTGTTGATTATACCATGGGTATTGACAACTACACACAAAACGGTACCACCTACATACCACCCTTTGCTTACAATGTAAGCACGGCATTCTTTGGTGGTGGCGCTGGTCTTGACCCAACACAGAACGGTTATTCAAGTACGGCAAATAATAATTTTTTCGCCATCAATCATGATATCAATGCTACCTATAACATTGATATCACCAGTAAGATCAGTTCTGTAACACAGGTTGGTTTTTCACAGCAGTACGAAAAAAATAATTATGCTTTGTTACAAGGAAGAGGATTGGCTCCTTTCGTTCAAACTGTGAATGGTGCCAGTACCATTTTACCGGGTGTGGATGACAGAAGTGAAATTTCTGTATCGGGTACCTTTATACAACAGAACTTTAAATACCGCAACCAATTCTTCTTAACGGGTGCCGTTCGTGTGGATGGATCATCTGTATTTGGTAAAGACCAGCGCAACCAGACCTATTATAAAGCCAGTGGTAGCTACGTGATTTCAGGAACTGATTTCTGGAGTAAAATGGGCGTATCCAAATGGTGGGATCTGTTGAAACTGCGGATGGCATATGGCGAAAGCGGAAACCTGACAGGTATTGGTGCCTATTCAAGATTTAATACTTACAGTTCCTCTTCTTACATAGGCAGAACTTCGTTGAACTCAAGCGGAACATTGGCCAATGAAAATGTGAAACCAGAAAGGCAACAGGAATTGGAATTTGGTGCAGACCTTTCTTTCCTGAACAATCGTTTGGGACTGACCGTGAATGTGTACAATAAAAAAGTAAAAGATCTATTGATCAATCGCTTTATTGCACCCACATCCGGCTTCTCCAGTTTGCTGGATAATTTTGGTTCACTAGAGAACAAAGGATATGAGATTGTATTAACCGGAACACCTGTTTCTAAAAAAGATTTCAAATGGGATATTACCGGTATTTACAACCACAACCGTAACAAGGCCGTAAGCATTGGCCAGGCACTAACCCTGTTAAGTACCAATGCAGGTGCACCCGTATCTATTATTGAAGGGCAACCCATTGGTGTATTTTACGGAACCTTCTTTGCAACAGATGCATCGGGAAATATGTTAAAAAACGGAGCAGGTATACCACAGCAGGAAGCAGGTGTACAGAACAGTGCTCTGGTGTTTACACCGGGTAGAAATACCACCACTGGTTTACCAACCGGCAGTACTTTACGCCGCATTATTGGTAACCCCAATCCGGATTACACTGCCAGTTTGGTGAATGAGATCACGTATAAAAAATTAAGTCTGCGTATACAAATCGATGCGGTTAGAGGCGGTAATGTATTCAATGCCGATTTCCGTACACGCCAGGGTGTGGGTAATGGTAAAGTTGCCGAGCAGGAGCATCTTGGACAAATTCCACGCGGTTATATTGCCGGTATTTATGCCATTGAGCAGTGGAGAGTAGATGATGGCTCTTATACCAAACTGCGTGAATTATCATTAACCTATAACTTCGGAAAGATCAAAGGCTTTAGTGATCTGAGTGTTAATTTCAGCGGTCGCAATTTAATCAGCTGGGATAATTACAAGGGATATGATCCTGAAGTGAATTCCGGCGGACAAAGTACCATTCTCCGTGGAATAGACTTTGGCTCTACTCCGATTCCTAAAACATTTAGTGTAGGAATTCAGGCTAAATTTTAATTCAACCACAAAACAGATTTTATGAAAAAAATATTTCAAACAATAGTTTATACAGGTGTTGCAGCAGTGATGCTTACGGCAACAGGCTGTAAAAAAGATTATACCAATCCTACTGCAGCTACTTCTGCACAGGTATTGGCGGCAGCCAAGGGGCTTGCTGGTGTGGCTGTGGGTTTACAAAGAACCTATGCTGCCAACGTAGCCTATGGCATGTATGATGCCAACGGACTCATTACCGGAGAAACCATTCTACTCAACGCAGGTAATACTTCCGAGTTGCAATTTTCTACCGGTGGATCTGCTGTAGATGGAACCAATGCATTATTAGGTAATGTATGGAGCTCTGCCAGTAAAGTGGTTTACGATGCTAATAATGTAATTGCCGGTGCTGCCACTGTTGCAGACAAAGGATATGCCAGTGGTTTAATTGGATATGCCACTATTTACAAAGCACTATCTATGGGAACCATGGCTGAGTTCTGGGAAAAAGTACCCGATACCATCGGTACTACCGCTTCCAGTTTTTCTGACAGAAATGTAGGGTATGCACGCGCCATTGCTGCCATTGATAAAGCGCTCACAGCTATCACAACGAACGCCATCAGCAGTTCTTTTCTGGCGGATGTACCTGCAGGTGTTGACATCGTAAACACCTTGTATGCGCTCAAAGCCAGGTATGCATTGTTCTCAGGCAGTTATGCCGCAGCATTGGCAGCTGCGAATGCAGTTGATCTTACCAAAAAATCAACGATGAATTTTGAGGCAGCTAATCCAAATCCGGTATACAATACCGTTTCGTCTACAAATAATGTGTACCAACCCGTTGATTCTACTTTGGGCCTACCTGTTGCACTGGCGCCGGATCTGGCTGATAAAAGAATTCCTTTTTATACGCTGATCAATCCAACCATCAATCCAAGGTTTCGTTTAAATGGATTCTGGATAGCGGCTACTACAGCTATTCCAATTTATTATCCCGGTGAAATTACATTGATCAAAGCAGAAGCCTATGCACGTGCTGCCACCCCCGACCTGATCAATGCTGCCATTGAATTGAATAAAGTTGTTACCAAAAAAGCCGCAGCCGATGCTTTGGGTATTGGTGCAGATTTACCAGCCGTAGCTCCTGCCACCGCAGCAGAATTATTAAACCAGATTTATAAGAACCGTTGTATTGAACTGTTTTTATCCGGTTTGAAACTGGAAGACATGCGCAGGTTTGGACGTCCGAATGCAGAAAGAAAAAGGAACCTGTTCCCGTATCCTTTCCGCGAAAGAGACAGCAACCCCAACACACCCGCCGATCCTTCTTTTTAACTAGTTAAAGTATAGTTGGCAGCAAAATAAAGTCCGCTCTTTTGAGCGGGCTTTTATTTTGCCCTAAACAGAAAGGTTTCAGCAAATTGAAATAATTTCATCGCCATAAACAGTACCTCATGCAAACACCTTCGATTACCACTGCCACGGAAAATGATATTGCCGCATTGGATATTTTGGTGAATGGTGCGTACCGGGGCGACGGTTCTAAAAAAGGATGGACCACGGAAGCGGATCTGCTGGGTGGTATTAGAACCGAACCGGATTCATTAAAGGAAATGATACAAAAACCCGCTGCCCTTATTCTGAAATATACCGGCGAAGAAGGTGTTTTACAGGGCTGTGTGTATCTGGAAAAAAAGGCAACTAAATTATACCTTGGCATGCTTACTGTATCACCTGAGCTGCAGGCAAAAGGAATTGGCCGGCAATTATTAACCAAAGCGGAGGAACATGCACGATCAGCTGGATGCAATTGTATAACCATGACGGTGATAGCTGTAAGAAAGGAATTGATTGCCTGGTATGAACGAAACGGTTACCATGCCACCGGAGAAACGGCCCCTTTCCCCACCGATCCGAAATTTGGCCTGCCCAAACAACCGCTTTCGTTTATAGTAATGGAAAAAATGCTGGAGTAAGTGCCACCATTTCAAAATTTAGTATTCCATACCGGTAGGAAGGTTCAAAATTTCCTCACCCTATCTGCGAATTTTAACATCCGAAACAACCCTATCCAACGTTCATTACGTATTGATTAATTATCTTCCATTTGATTTAAAGTAGTTGAGACGTCTATATCATGCAGGGTTCAAAGGTTTATATAAGAAAATGCGTTCTATCGCTGGCACTGTTGTGCATGGCATCTGGTACGATACAGGCACAGGAAAAGCCCCCCGCAGATAGCGTTTTCTTTTTGGCGAATAAAAAAGGATTATGGGGTAAACTGGGTAAAGGTTTATCAGTAAACATTCCCGAATCCATCATCCCAACAGAAGGAGCGATAAAAAATGAGATCCCTTTCAATCCTTATCGAGGGAAAATCATTCGTAACATACTGATTCAAAAAACCGGTTTCAAACGATCTGTAAACGATACGGTTAAAATTGTGCGCAATATTTTTAATGATATCGGTGATGCATTGCACACCAGCACTGCCAATAAAATTATTCTCAACAATCTTTTCTTCTCTTCCGGAGATTCGCTTTACCCTTATCTTCTTGCAGATAATGAACGTTTTTTGCGTAACCTTACGTACCTGCAGGATGCAAGAATTACCATTAACCCCGATACAGGCAATGAGGACTCTGTTGATGTGATTGTCATCTGCAAAGACGTATTTCCTATCGGCGGAAGCCTGGAAGAAGGCTCAGAAAAAATGGCCAGTATTGAAGTGAACGATGATAACCTGTTTGGAACGGGTAACCGTATACAAATCCGCAACCTCTTTGTTACTAACCGCAAGCCAAGTTTTGGTATGGGGTTTGAATTTTTGAAAAGAAATCTCGCAGGAACTTTTATCAATCTTGCCGTTGGCTATCGCAGTGAAGCCCCGGCTTTTAACAGCGGCCGCAGAGAAGAAAAAAATATGTATTTCCAGGGAGAATTGCCGCTGGTGAGTCCATACCATGTTTGGACCGGTGCATTTGAAATAGGCAAACGCTTTACTGAAAATGCTTACGTGAATGATTCCATTTATCAATCTGATTTTAAATACCGGTATCAGGTAGTAGATGGTTGGATAGGGTACAACATAGGTGCCAGAAAACAATTGCGGCAAAATTTTAAATCAAGGTTTAAAAAACTGATCGCCCTCAGAGGCGTGCAGCGAACCTTTCAGGATGTTCCTAATCTGTATAAAACCGCTTACAACATCGGCTACTCTGATCTTACTTCTGTATTGGGTTCGTTTACCATTTTTGAACAGGATTATTACCATACCAATTTTTTATATGGCTTTGGAAGAAACGAAGACGTTCCGGAAGGATTTAGTTTGTCATTTATTGGCGGGTGGACAAACCGTAATAATATATCACGTCCCTATGCCGGATTTGAATACCAGCGTAATTATTTTTCGAACAGAAAAAATTATTTGAACTATACACTCAGGTTAGGAACTTATTTAGATAATAATCGTTTTCAAGATATCAGTTTTTTAACCAGCCTGGAATATTTTACCAAACTGCGAAAACTCGGAGACAGTAAATGGTATCTCAGGCATTTTTTAAGTGGTAGTATTACCCAACTGGCACTAACCAAACTGAACGATCCATTACGGTTAGCCAGTGAATATGGCATTCCGCAATTAAATAATCCCTTTCTGAAAGCCTCTACCAGGGTAACCTTTAATGGCGAATCGGTTTTTTACAATACCTGGAAATTCGTGGGTTTTAGTTTTGCACCCTTTGTATTTACCAATCTTACTTATCTGAAGGAAATAGGACAATATGTAGAATCGGGTATTGTGTATTCTGCCTTTGGCGGAGGCATCAGAACCAGAAATGAAAATTTAGTGTTTGGCACCATGGAACTGAAAGCCTATTACTATCCGCGTGTAACCGGCACCATTAATCAATGGAATGTTACGTTTAATACAGATCTGCGTTTTCGTTATATCAGCCAACTGATCAAAAGGCCAGACTTTGCAGTGGTAAATTAACTTCGCCCTGCATAAAAAATTTTATCACCTGAACCATTTGCCTTTACTTTCCGTTATTAAAAATAAAAAGTATGAAAAAAGTATTCCTTTTAACTGCCTTATCTGCGTTACTGTTCAGCACCGTTTCGGTAAAAGCACAGGATGATAAATCTAAAAGGCCAAGTCCGCCTGCTAAAGCAACTGCCACCCTCAAATCGGGTGCAGTGGTTACCATTGATTACAGTTCTCCAGCACTGAAAGGCAGAACCATGGGTAAAGATGTAGAGCCCAAAGCAGGGGAAGTATGGCGTGCTGGCGCCAATGAAGCCACGGTATTTGAAGTGAGTAAAAATAGTACCGTTAATGGTAAAGCCTTACCTGCCGGTAAATATGGCTTTTATGTATTATCGGGTGATGGCGATTGGACGGTGATCTTTAATAAAACCACGACCAATTGGGGCGCAGACGGTTACAAAGCATCAGACGATGCGCTACGTATTAAAGTAAAACCCGGTAAATCTGCCACATCCAAAGAAAGATTAACCTATACGGTTAGCAATGAAGGTAAAGTGTCTTTATTATGGGGAACCCTGGACCTTTCTTTTACGATCAAATAAGATTGAATCATTTTTATAAAAAAGGTTGCGAACAAACAATTCGCAACCTTTTTTATTTTACGGGAATTAAGAACCTTTGTTGCCGGAATTTGTAATAAGAGCAGTTAACCCGAACATACATGGTACAAGCGTATAATTTTCTGGCCAGTTGGCAGTTATTTCCCGAAAAATGTGAGTACCAGTATGGACTTACCCCAAAGAGTGGCAATTACAAAATTGAAAGTATTCGCAATGGGCATGCATTAAGTGTGAGCAGTAACTGGGTTAGTTTGGATAACGAAGCATTTTACACCCAATATGAAGTGGTGCCCGATGGAGAGATTCGCCCTTTTGAAAACCAGGAACTGGCAGATACCATTAAAGCTGACATTGTAAATGCCTCTGCTATTCAAACCCTTTTTATTCGCAACGAAAAAACCATACTGGAAGTTACGCATGAGATACTTCCCAACGGATATTTGAAACTTACCCAACAAGGAAAAAACAAAGAAGGAGAAGCGTTTACCAATACAGAGATCTATCACAAACAAATGAGTGTATTGCCGTATGCTTCTTCTGTGGGTAGTGTTGCCATCCGGCCAACCAAAGAAGGTGTTATCAAACACAAGGCATTGTCGGCCATGGAAGAGCAGACCAATATGCAGTTAGACCAGATTAAACAACAGATTGAATTATTGGCGAGACAGGCACAGGAAATTCGTAAAAGAAAAGAATTGAGCCTGATGATTTATGAAGCGAGATTAAGTTTTAAACCACAGATAGGTCACACGTATCATTTGTATGAAAGAAAAGATGGCTCGCACATGCTATCACTGGTAGCACCCAATGAATGGGGCGGCGCCGGACCATTTAAACAGTTTATTTCTTCTGTGCGATTACTGGCCGATCATACATGGGTGGAAGTAAATTAATAATTAACAATTAAAAATTAATAATTGATATAGATAGTCCCTCTTACTCATTGCTCATTGCTAATTGCTAATTGTTAATTTTTAATTATCCTGTAGAGGCTTCCTCCTTTTTCAAACAAGCTGTCAATTCGCTTTTCTACTGCAGGATCTTTTTCTACGGGTGGTGCGTGATGGGGTTTGATGCGGGCATCGATTACCAGCGGGCCATGGCAGCCCCAGTGTTTGTTTTCTGTAAAAGCATCTATACCGTAAATATCATGCGATGGATTGCAGCGGGTAAAACTTACCCATACAAAATTGCGGATATTTTCAGCGGTGAATGTTGCATCATCACAAACAATGATCAATACAGCTCCTGCAAAGGATTCTTTTTTCCAGCTCAGTTGCTGGCTTAATACTTCCATCTCTACTTGGGCCAGTTCGTATGTTGTAAATGCACTTGCCTGTAATACTACCACTCCGGGCATAGCCAATGCTGCTTTAGAAAACAATCGTAGTTCTTTCATAACCGGTGGCACTTCTGTACATAGTTGCCTTCTTTGTTCTCCATAGGCAGCAAACACTACTTTACTGCCACTGTTCAATCCTGTTCCTGAATAATCCAGCGTATCAATAGTAGTGTGGGTATGAAAATGTATGTCGCGCGTAAGATCAATGCGTTCAAATATATATTCAAAAAAAGCCTGCACATTATGGGTAGATAGTTGTTGACTATCATCGGCGGTAATAAATAAAAATTTCGCAAGACTTAACTGCCCCGTACCCAGAATATGATTGGCTATGGTTAAAATTTCTGCAGGTTGTTTCGTGGGTGTATACGGTGTATATCTTTCACTGCCGATAGCCAGTAACAACGGATGTACGCCCGCAGCATCTACTGCATGTACTTCCCGTAAACCGGGTATTTCCTGTGGTATGGCGGCACCGGTTAATTCATGTATCAATTCACCAAAACTGGTATCTTCCTGTGGCGGGCGACCCACTACGGTAAAGGCCCATATCGCATTTTTTTTTGCAAATACTTTGTGCACACGCATTAATGGAAAAGCATGTTGCAAACTATAGTAACCAAGGTGATCACCAAATGGACCTTCTGGTTTGTTCTCGCCGGGATGAACCTCACCGGTAATCACAAAATCTGCATCGGTACTTAAGCAAAATCCATCTGAATAAGTATACCGAAATCTTCTTCCTCCCAATACACCGGCAAAAGTCATTTCGCTAATCCCTTCGGGTAAAGGCATCACCGCTGCCACACTGTGTGCGGGCGGACCGCCTACAAAACAACTTACTTTCAATGGCAACCCTTTTGCATTGGCTTTGGTTTGATGAACGCCAATACCCCGGTGCAACTGATAATGCAATCCAATTTCTTTATTCAATACATACTCATTACCCGTTAATTGAATCCGGTACATGCCCAGATTGGATTTCATAATACCCGGCTGATCGGGATCTTCTGTATATACTTGTGGCAGTGTTACAAAAGCACCCCCATCCATGGGCCAGTGTTGTATCAGCGGGAGATCGGCAATAGATATTTCTTCGTATTGTATGGGTTTTGAAACAGGATTTTTCAGTGGTAATGCTTTCAATGCAGCCAAACCCACCTGCATATTATCGATAGGATGTTTGAGTGCTTTGATAGGATCGCCTTTGAGCGAAATCAATTTTTGCACCAGTTGAAACGTATCGCGGAAAATAAATTTACTCCGCTCAATCGTTCCGAAAATATTGGAAGCTGCGCGAAAACGGGATCCTTTTACGTTTTCAAATAAGAGTGCCGGACCACCTGCTTCGTACACACGTAAATGGATGGCCGCCATTTCAAGATAAGGATCTACTTCTTCTTTAATCCTGATCAAATGACCGTTCTTTTCAAGATCCAGCAAACAGGCTTCTAAGGATACATAACTCATGTGATACTAACAGATTATTTACGCAAAAGTTGTCAGGGATTTCTTCTTGCGTCGCCAAATACATAATAAATCACCAACCCAAATACCGGTGCCACCACAATGAGGATGGTCCATAACAATTGGGTATTGCGTTCCATATCCTTTCGCTCAAAAATACCTTTGATGGTATAGATGATGGCTGCCAACCAGAGAATGCCGATGAGAAATAGCTGCATAAAAGCTTTTTTAGTTATCCGAAGCTACACTTTCGGCACCAAATAATGAAAGTTACCGTTTGTGGGTGGGGGTAATTTGCTTATCGGTATTTTACCGCAAGGGCACGAGGTCGCAAAGACTCGCGAAGTAAACAATTACGTAAGCCTTGCGTACCCCCGCGCCCTCGTGCCCTTGCGGTAAAAAAATACCCTATCGCTTGAACTAACTACCCCAGTATTCCCATGCATACAACACACTAAGTTTGTACTTTTGCACTATGACAAAACTCAGCGTTAACATCAACAAGTTTGCCACCATCCGTAACAGCCGGGGAGGTAACAACCCTGATGTGGTAAAATCAGCCATTGATGCACAACGTTTTGGTGCGGATGGCGTAACAGTACACCCAAGACCTGATGAGCGCCATATCAGGTATGATGATGTGAGAGAGATCCGTAAGATCATTACCACCGAATTCAATATTGAGGGCAATCCTACTGAACAAAAATTTGTAGACCTGGTACTGGAAACCCTGCCTCATCAGGTAACGCTGGTGCCCGATGCATTGGGACAACTCACCAGCGATCATGGATGGGATACCATAAAACACAAAGACTACCTGATAGATATTATCGGTGTTTTTAAAAAAGCAGGTATCCGTGTATCCATTTTTGTAGATCCGGATATTGATATGGTAATCGGTGCTGCTGCCACAGGCACGGACCGTATAGAATTATATACCGAAGGGTATGCCAGAGAATTTGCCGCAGGCAATATTGAAGCAGCCATAGCTCCTTATATAGCAGCAGCAAAAAAAGCAACAGAATTGGGATTGGGATTAAATGCAGGTCACGATCTGGATTTGCAAAACCTGAAATATTTTGCCCAACAAATTCCTGC
This sequence comes from Chitinophaga pinensis, assembly GCA_943372845.1. GTDB lineage: Bacteria > Bacteroidota > Bacteroidia > Chitinophagales > Chitinophagaceae > Sediminibacterium > Sediminibacterium pinensis_K. The sequence goes on from CALSAD010000001.1 coordinate 597,559, forward strand.
TCTGGATGAGGTTAGTATTGGCCATGCATTGGTATGCGATGCGATATATCTTGGCTATGAGAATGCGGTGCAGATGTATAAGCGGCAGCTGAAATAATATCGAATATCGAACAAGGAATGTCGAATGTCGAAGTAAGTTTTCAATTCATCATTCTAAATTCCTTGTTCGATATTCAATATTCCTTTTTTCTTCTACAAATCGTATCTTGTTTTCTCAAACAATCATATGCGAAACGGTTTGTGTTTACTGCTTTGTTTCTTTATTACTTCACTGTTTGCACAATCGGTAAAACCATTGCCACCGCTCCCTACAAAAGAGCAATTACAATGGCATGAAAAAGAGTTTTACCTGTTCATCCATTTTGGTCCGAATACTTTTACTGATAAGGAATGGGGCGAGGGCAATGAAGATCCTTCTGTATTTAATCCTACTGCATTGGATTGTGAACAATGGGCACGGATTGCCAAAAAAGCAGGTGCAAAAGGCATTATTCTTACTGCCAAACACCATGATGGTTTTTGTTTGTGGCCCAGTAAATTAAGCACACATACCGTTCGCGAAAGTAAATGGATGGATGGAAAAGGAGATGTGGTAAAAGCATTATCAGATGCCTGTAAAAAAATTGGAATTGACATGGGCATTTATATTTCTCCCTGGGATAGAAACCATCCTTTATATGGCACGCCACAATACAACGATGTATACATCGCGAGTATGAAAGAACTGCTAACCCAATATGGAAAATATTTTGAGCTTTGGTGGGATGGTGCCAATGGTGAAGGGCCTAATGGTAAAAAACAGGAATATGATTTTGCGCGTTTTCAGGATTCTGTTTTCAAATGGCAACCACAGCTGATGGTGTTTAGTGATATTGGCCCCAGCATACGCTGGTGTGGTAATGAAAACGGAACCATCAATAACACCAACTGGAATTTACTGGATACAGCGGGTTTTAAAAGAGGCCATGGTGCTCCGCCAACGGATACGTTGAATCGTGGAAATGTAAACGGCAAAAACTGGATCCCTGCAGAAGCGGATGTATCTATCCGGCCGGGCTGGTTTTATCATTCCAAAGAAGATACAAAAGTAAAAACACCGGAATATTTATTCAACCTCTACCTGCGTTCTGTGGGTAATGGAGGCAACCTATTATTGAATGTACCGCCCGATAGAACAGGCCGCATACACCCGGTAGATTCTGCATCATTGATGGGCTTTCGAAAAATAAGAGAAGCCGCCTTTGCTAAAGACCTACTTTCAAAAGCAACGATTAGTACCAATGGAAAGAATTCATCCGGATTGAAAAAATTAACAGACAAACGAATAGAAACCTATTGGGCATCTGACAGGCAGAATGATACACAACTCCTGTTTGAATTACCTGAAGCAACAACCATCAATGCACTGGTATTAGAAGAAATGATCCGTTTTGGACAAAGAGTATCCAATTTTACCATTGAGTTATTGAACGATACCCGTTTTGAAAAAGTGTTTACGGGTACCACTATCGGACGAAAAAAAATTGCCCGCTTTCAACCCTACCATACCAAAAAAATACGTGTTACTTTACTGAATGCAAAAGCAGAACCGGTGCTACGTTCTGTAACGGGATATATGATGCCTACTGAATAAAATCGTCATTCTGAATCTGCTGGAGCGATAGAGAAATCTGCTAATCGATAAACAGATTTCTCTTCGCTCGTTCCTCGCTCATTGAAATGACGGTGGATGACTGATGATGTACATTTCCGTCACACACCTCCCATTCATCCATCTGTAATCGCTTTGGTCATAGAGAAATACTGATTAATCATTTATTTCCTGATCCAATTCTGAGTAATACTTAGCTTGTTACTTAAAACCAAACAACATGAAACGTTTTTTGCTCGCAACGGCCCTGTTCGTTATTACCTCGGCACAGGCACAAAGGATACTCACCATTGCACCAAGTGGTGGTAATAAAAAAGCATCGGTTAGTGAAAGAATAGGCATTACGGATGTAACCATTACCTATGATCGACCGGGTGTGAAAGGAAGAGAAGGAAAAATATGGGGGCAACTGGTACATACAGGTTTTATTGATCAGCAGTTTGGAACCAGTAAAGCAGCACCCTGGCGGGCCGGTGCCAATGAAAGCACTACCATTGAATTTAGTACCGATGTAACCATAGAAGGGAAACCTTTGCCCAAAGGGCAGTATGGATTTTTTATTGCCTATGCACCCGATGCGAGCACTTTGATTTTTTCAAGGAATACCAGCAATTGGGGCAGCTATTACTATGACCCTAAAGACGATGTGCTGCGGGTTACCGTAAAACCGGTAGCCACCGATCGCTCGGTAGAATGGTTGAAATATGAGTTTGCCAATCAAACAGAAACCAGTGCAGTAGTGAGTTTACAGTGGGAAAAACTGGCCATCCCTTTTACAGTGGCTGTGGATATGAATACAACACAGGTAGAGATGTTTCGCAAAGAACTGCGCACCGATAAAGGTTTTTACTGGCTTGGCTGGCAGCAGGCCGCACAATGGTGTGTAGACCATAATACCAATCTGGAAGAAGCTTTGTTGTGGGCCGATACGGCTACCAATCCAGCCATATTGGGTAACCGGAATTTTACTTCCTTATCTACCAAAGCACAGGTGCTGAATAAATTAGGAAGAGGTGCAGAAGCCATGGCTGTGATGAAAGATGCACTGCCATTGGGCAATATGAACGAACTGCACCAATACGGACGAACATTGCTAACGCAAAAACAAAACAAGGAAGCACTGGAAGTATATAAAATCAATTTCGAAAAAAATCCCAACCAGTTCACTACTCTGATGGGATTAACACGTGGTTACTCGGCTAATGGTGAGTATAAGAAGGCATTGGAATATGCAGAGAAGGCATTACCGCTGGCACCTAATGCAGTTAATAAAACTGCGGTTGAAAGAATGATCGGTCAACTGAAAGAAGGGAAAGCCGTTAATTAATGAGTGTCCTCTAACTGCGCCCTTGCGCCTTTGCGAGCAAATTTCTCGCAAAGGCGCAAGGGCGCAGTTTTTTATTGGGTATGGTCTACTCCTTTTTCTGATACCCATAAATCAAGTATCTTGCAGGTCAACCATTTGTTATGGCAACCAATACACCACTTGTAGGCATTATTATGGGAAGCGACAGCGACCTGGGTATTATGCAGGCCGCTGCAGCTATGCTGAAACAGTTTGACATTCCTTTTGAATTAACGGTAGTATCTGCACACAGAACCCCATTGCGGATGGTAGATTATGCAACCACTGCCAAAGACCGCGGACTAAAAGTGATCATAGCCGGTGCCGGTGGCGCCGCCCATTTACCGGGCATGGTGGCTTCCATTACTACATTACCTGTAATTGGCGTTCCTATAAAATCATCCAACTCCATTGATGGATGGGATTCTGTTCTATCCATTTTACAAATGCCCAATGGTGTACCAGTGGCAACCGTAGCATTGAATGCTGCCAAAAATGCGGGCATTCTTGCTGCACAGATTTTAGGATGCAACGACAACAAGATCTCAGCAGCCATTGCCCATTACAAACAGGAAATGAGCCACGAAGTAAGTGGTAAAGTAGCCGGACTAAAAAAAGATTGGCCGAATGGGTTTGATGAATGATGTATTTGTATCGAGTTACATAACATTACTGCTATGTAACTACGCTATCAATACCTTATTCTCGGACATCGCGCAATACCACTCCCACTTCCTCCAAGCGAAAAACCAACACCTAACGATAATGAGTAATAAGCATCTTTTGCCTTGGGATTGGCAGCGTAGCTAAACCCATCGATATAATCCGACATACTCAGGCGAAACAAAGCTTCTGCATTCACAGCTATCCCTGGTGATACCTGCCATCGCAAACCAGCACCCAAAGGAAGTACTGGTAATACACCCGGTAATACTTTCATTGAATCAATAATCAATCCTCTCTGAAAAGGCGATTCAGGATCGAATACTGTCCTGTCGATATTTTGCCAGTCGCGGCGGATATTAAGACAGGTAATGGAGAGTCCTGCCATAAAATAAGGAGTAATGCTATGATAGGTTTCTTTGCCATTATCGCCATGCACATTGTATTGCAATAAGCCTGAAAATTCTGTAACGGGAGTGTTAAATGCAAAATTACGGTACCGTTTATAGGATGGAGAAGTAAACTGCGATTCATCTGCACGCAACGATCCCATGGCAATAGCCGCCCTCCAGGATAGATACGGTGTAAACGGTTTACCCACCCATACCTGTACCATTGGCCTGGTGCCTTTGAAAGAACCCATAAAACTGCTCACCAAATCGCCCTGGTAAACAAACGTACCCATGTTGATACCCACTTCAAACGGGTACTGGTTTTTTTGGGCTTGCGCAGTAAAGGCTGAGAGGCAAATAAGAAAGAAGAAAAGTACAACCCTTGCAATAGCATTCATAACTGACGTTTAAAAAGTAAATAAATACGCTCAGGTAGAACTCTATCGGGGGATATGGATTTAAGAAATGAGTAAAGCACCACTAAATGCTTATTTCGTGGCTTATTCTTTTATTTCAAAAACTGTACCAAATATCCAAACCTGATGAAACCAGGTGGTGTTCAATGCTATTTGATATAGGTTTGAACAAGGGGATTCAGAAAGGAAAGTAAATAATGTGTTGTGTTATTAACACTAGGTTTTAAACCGTGCCTTTGTGTGAAAATTATGGCACACAAAGGCACAGTTTTATCTGTGTATGAGGTTTAGTACTTTATTGCGGTCATTGTAATGGCAAAAAGGTAAAGCAATAACGCAAAGCTCGCCACAAATGCCACAAGGTTGACAATGATTGTTGATGTAAATAGCACAACACGTTAGTAAATAACCAATCCAAACCCTTTGTTAAGACCAGTAGAAACCTGGTATAGTTGATGCAGCCATGCATTGCCTTTGGCTGCGTAGTAGAGAGAAAAATTATCCAACCTTTCCTGTAAACTGTTATTTGGGAAGAGAGCCGCTTTCAGTTTGTTGATATGCTGTTGCTGTACTTCGTATTTAAAACGTTCTGCCCGGAGCATTTTCTTTTCTAGCCCGGTTAATTTTTTCAATGCCTGTTTCTCCAGAGCAATTACGTGTTCAGAGAGGGTTTTGTCAATTGTATCAGTAAGTGTTCGCAAGTGTGCGTAAAAATCACGGGCCTGTTGCAATTCGGCAGTAAGACTTACCTGATTTTCGGTTTCGCGCTTTACCAAAGCATTCATTAAATCCAATTCAGGTGTAAAGAGATCAGCATCAGAAAACCCAAGCTGTTGCCATTTGGCATACTGTTCCTTTTTCAGTAACAAGAAAGAATTGCGCAGCAACAAAACAGGATAAGGAATATTTACGGCAGCAAATACATTTTTCAATTCCAACCAATACGCCAGTTCTCCACCGCCACCAATAAAAGCAATATTGGGCAATACCGTTTCTTGAAATGCCCCTCTTAAAATCACATTGGCACTAAACCTTTCCGGATGCGCATTCAATTCGGCGAGTATTTCTTCTTTCGAAAAATGCAATCCCAGCGTTCGTACTTCGTACATCGTACCTTGTACTTCTATCCTTTCCCGCTTATCATCTATCAAATAAAATAAATTGATCTCTCTACCGCCGGCCTGCACTTTATAATTTTTTTCCAACGCAACAATTGTATCTGCTACTATGGTATGCGAAAACCCTTCCGTCAATTCTTTGGCTACCACAGATTGAAATACCGTTTTTAATTTGGCATTATCCGGTACCAATACAATCAATCCATATTCTCCAAACAAGGCATTTACCAATTCAAGTGTTGCCTGTTGTATTTGTTTTCCTTCGGTATAACATTGTTGCAATAATGTAGTAAGCTCTTTTCCAAAAGGCAATACACCAACCTGTCCATGTATAGCGTGAATCAGTTTCACCAGTGCTTTATCTACTTTCATTCTGCCAACGGCACCTGTTTGTTTGGTTTCCCAAACGAGCTTTTGTCCGCCAACAGTCACATAACCCAGTTCATCCAGATCAGCATCCTCGCTACCCATATAGTACACAGGTACAAATTGGTATTGAGGCCATTGCGCTTTTAATTCATCTGCCAGTTTAATGGCATGCATGATCTTATAAATAAAATACAAGGGGCCGGTAAAAATATTGGGCTGGTGTGCAGTGGTAATGGTAAACGTATTTTCGTCAGCCAGTAACTGAATGTTAGTTTGTACTTGCTGCGATTGGGTAATTCCCTGGTATTGTTCCTTTAACACTTCTACCAATAAATTGCGAGGTGTGGCAAAGGATTGTCTGGCTTTGATGGCCAGCTCCAGTCCATTCAGATTAGGCGTATGTTGATAGAATGGCCTCAACGTGGATGATTGCGACAGGTAATCTGAAACGATCTTCGTAAAATAGCCGGTGCTTTCGTATGGTAAGTAAGTAGCTGTCTGATCCATAATAAGGCGTAAAAATACAATTTAGTCGTTACCGTAGCATCCGTTCATCATTATGCTATTTTCTTTAATTAAACCTATCTGGATTGAAAGGAGTCATATTCATACTCAGTTCTTCTTCATTAAGTATCTCACTCACCAATTTTCCGGTTCCTGCACCCAAACTCAGGCCTACCATGGCATGGCCCGTTGCCATTACTACATTATGCCATTTTCGGGTACGACCAATGTATGGCAACCCATCAGCTGAACAGGGGCGATAGCCATACCATACTTTATCAATCGCAGGCATCGGCACTTTAAAATCAGGGAAAAAAGTTTCTACTGCACGCAACACACCTTCTACCCTGCTCATTTTGGGAGGTGTATTGGTGGAAGTAATTTCCATCGTACCTCCAAAACGGATCTTGTTTCCATCCATCGGAGTTAATGCCACACGGCCTTCAATTAATACAGCGGGATGGTTGATTTTATAGGGAGAATCTTCTAACGTAACCGAGTATCCTCTGCCGCCTACCAGCGGAATGCTCACATTCATTTTTGCCGCCACTTCCCTGCTCCATGAGCCGGAAGCAATCACCACGGCATCTGCTGCATAACTGGCTGTTGCTGTTTTTACCTGTGTGATCTTTCCACCATGGTTTTCAAATCCGGTTACGGCTTCATTACCCTGCAGGCGAACGCCTTTTTGTTTCAGATCTGCCAGTAACTGCTGCATCAATTTATTGGGATACAAATGTGCATCGCATTGAAAATGTACCGCGCCCAAAGCATTGATTCTTGTTTGCGGTTCAAGTGCCTGCAGTTGTTCTTTATTCAACAAAACGGTATCTGTTAGTCCCAGTTCGTGTGCTTTTTCAAGTGCGTGTTTCGCATGATCGCCACCGGACTGGGTTTGAAATATTTCCAGCAATCCTTTCTGTTCATAGGCAAATTGAAACTGGGGCAGGCGGGACCACTCTTCATACATTTTTTTACTGAACAACGCAATATCGCGCAGGGGAACAGCGGCGCGTTCTACCTTTTCGGGCGTAGCGGATCGCATAAACTTCAAACCCCAATCAATCAGGCTCCAGCTAAGGCGTGGCTGCACATAAAAAGGACTGCGAGAATCCAACATCCATTTCAACCCCTGTTTTACAATACCGGGTGTGGCAAGGGGTATAAAATGGCTTGGGCACACATAGCCTGCATTACCATACGAACAGTTATTGGTCATATCCGTTTGGTCTAATACGGTTACTTCATGTCCGCTCTGTTGTAAATAATAAGCACTGCTTAATCCAATAATTCCTCCGCCAATGATCACTACTTTCATTACATGATGTGTTAGGTTGCAAATTTAGTTGTAAACGGGTTTGGCCCGTTAAAAATAGATGATGATTGAGAAGTGTTTAGGTATGTGAACGATGCCTCAAATAACCTGAAATCCATATGCATAGGGATCATCATTAGGATCAATGGAGATCGTATTGTAGCCATAAATCCTTGCCCATCCTTCTACCGAGGGAATGATAGCGGGCTTACCTCCCACCGATGTAACTTTCTCTACCTTACCAGTGAACTTAGACCCGATGATACTCTCATGAATAAACGTATCACCCTCTTTCAATTTACCTTTTGCATACCATTGCGCCATACGTGCCGATGTGCCCGTGCCGCAGGGTGAGCGATCGATGGCTTTATCACCATAAAATACTGCGTTGCGTGCAGAGGAAGTAGGATCGAGTACAGCACCCGTCCACAAAATATGCGAACAACCATTGATGGTTGGATTTTCCGGATGTACAAACGAATATTTTTCGTTGATGCGTTTGCGCAATTCTCTTGCCCAGCCTATCAATTGATCAGCCGTGTGGTTTTCCAGTCCACTGAAATTTTTCTGCACGTCTACAATGGCATAAAAATTTCCACCGTAAGAAACATCAATCACCAGTTCACCCAAATCCGGACAATCAACCGTTAACCCTTCTGCTGCTAAATAAGCAGGCACATTGGTTAGCTTTACCGCAGTTACTTTTTTGCCCTCCGTTTGATAAGCAATATGCACCAATCCCGCCGGTGCTTCCATACGAACGATACCGGGTGTTTTGGGTTGTATCAATCCTTCTTCAATGGCAATGGTAATGGTACCAATGGTACCATGGCCGCACATAGGCAAACAGCCACTGGTTTCTATAAACAATACCGCTACATCATTAGCAGGATCATGAGGAGGATACAGAATACTGCCGCTCATCATATCATGACCGCGGGGCTCAAACATCAATCCCTTTCTGATCCAATCATATTCTTGTAAAAAATGTTGCCGCTTCTCGCTCATGTTATTTCCTTCCAATACAGGGCCACCGATGGCCACCACACGAACGGGATTGCCACAGGTATGCGCATCGATACAGGAAAACACAGATGCTGATAAATTACCCGGTACAGGCATGGTATACGCAATAGGACTTGATTTCATAGCCAGGTTATTCAAATTTTAATTGTCTAAACAACCATTGAATAGTTGTTTTTATTAATTTCAAACACACGATTGCCAATATGGAAACTTACGGAAAAATTTTATTGATTGCCATGCCGGCATTTCTGGCCCTGGTATTGTTTGAAAAGTGGTGGGGCTGGCGAAAAGGAAAAGATACTGTTCGCCACCTGGATATGATCTCCAGTCTTACCTCGGGCATTACCAATACCACCAAAGATGTACTGGGACTCAGCATTGCCATCATCAGCTACAAGTGGATGGTGGATCATATGGCTATTGTGCATGTGCAGTCATCTGTTCTTTTATACATCATCGCATTTGTTTCGTTGGATCTGGCGGGATATTGGGGACACAGACTGGATCATGAATATAATTTTTTATGGAATGCGCATATTATTCATCACAGTAGTGAAGATTTTAATTTAGCCTGTGCACTTCGGCAAAATATTTCTATCGTATTCCGCATCTTTACTATTTTCTTGTTGCCCGCTGCTTTACTGGGTGTGCCAGCTTCGGTAGTTGCGGTGGTAGCGCCTTTGCATTTGTTTGCGCAGTTCTGGTACCATACACAACATATTGGGCGCATGGGATTTTTGGAGAAAATCATAGTCACCCCATCGCATCACCGGGTACACCATGCCATAAACCGTGAATACCTGGATAAAAATTATGGACAGATCTTTATTATATGGGATAAATTATTCGGCACCTATCAGGAAGAATTAGCCGATGTAGCACCGGTATATGGGATTACCAGACCCGTGCGAACATGGAACCCCATCAAGATCAATTTTATGCATCTATGGCTATTGATTAAAGATGCGTGGCGTACCAAAGAATGGAAAGACAAACTACGCATTTGGTTTATGCCTACCGGATGGCGCCCGGCAGATGTAGCAGATGCCTATCCTGTTTACAAAATTGGTAACGTGTATGATTTTACAAAATACGATACCAGGGCCAGCAAATTATTCATTATCTGGGCATGGATACAGATGGTGATACTATTGTTACTGATCAGTTATTTCTTTGCCAATATTGCGCAGATAGGAAGTCCGGGTATGTTTATTTACGGGGCCTATATTTTTCTATACGTATATGCGTTTACAGAACTACTGGATAAGAATCCGTATGCATGGATCTGGGAACTGGGCAAAGCCATTCTGGGCATATTTGTTCTGTTTTATTTTGGCGACTGGTTTGGCAGCGACCGACAGTTTCGTAATGGAGACATCATGCTTCTTTGCTACATGCTTTTATCTGTGGTTATCTCTCTGTATTTTCTAACGGCAATAGAGGAAGATCCGAAAAAAGGAAGCAGGATGATGGCCTGATTGGGTTTTGTTTTAATTACGCAATACGTTACTGATAGTTATTACTTAATGTCAATATCATATTTATCTAAAAGACCCGCAACACCTATCAGTGAGAATGTAGCTTTTTTAATCCGGTTTTTTTCAGGGTCGATAGAGTAGTGATAGGCCGTTTGCAAATTCGCTTTCTCCATATTCGTATGATCAAATGTAGCACCCGTAAGATCGCAATTGTCAAAGACAGCACTTGTTAAGTCGCACTCTGTAAAGTCGGCCTCTTTTAACACTGAATTTTTGAATATTGTTTTTTTGATTTTTGTTTTGTAGAAAGAACTGTGATTGAGTTGGCAACCATCAAAAGAGAAAGAAAGCCCAAATTCATGGCAACTATCAAACCGGAGCCCTAACATTTTACAATGATTAAACTGAATATCTCTTAGCGTTGTTTTGTCTAACTTAACCAAACTCAGGTTGCAATTATTAAAAAAACAATCTATAAAAGCAAACCCGGAAAGATCTGCATCCGCAAAATTGCTATTGTTGAAAATGCAGTTTTCGTATTCGCCTTTTGCCAATGGTTTTTGGGTGAAATCGGTTTTATCAAAGGTTTGATCTTCAAACATTTCCTGCATGAATCAGATTTTTATTCTTGCAATGATTATTAATTGATTTTAAACCGTGCCTTTGTGTGAAAAATAAATGCACACAAAGGCACCATGGCACGGTTTAATCTCCGCATGATATATCGTTGCGACACTGAAAAGATAAAGCAGTAACGCAAAGCCCGCAAAGGATTCGCAAGGTTCGCTATGGTTGTTGGTTTTAACAACGCAACATGTAACTTACTACTTTTTAATTTTTACTTTTAAATTTTTACTTTTAAATTTTTACTTTTAAATTCTCACCCCACGCATTATTCCTCAACCGCCAAATACCCAGCGGATTGGCTTCCTTAAGTGCATCGGGCAATAAAGCATCCGGACAGTTTTGGTAGCACACTGGGCGCACCCATCTTTTAACAGCCTGGGTTCCTACTGCTGTAAAACGGCTGTCTGTAGATGCAGGAAATGGTCCGCCATGCACCATAGACGCACATACTTCTACACCTGTGGGCACACCATTGAAAACAATTCTTCCGGCAATGGATGAGGCTATTTGTAGTAGGGATGCATGCGTAACAAAATCTTTATCGGTTCCCATTAAAGTAGTGGTGAGTTGTCCGGCAAGTGATTGCCAAACTAGTTTTAGTTCTGCTTCATCTTTACAAATCACCAATAAAGAATAGGGACCAAAAACTTCCTCGTGCAACAAAGGGTTTTGTAAAAAAAGATTACCTTCTACTGTAGCAACAACCGGCTGTGCCGCTCCTTCTCCGGGTGTAGCGGTCGATTGTGATAAAAGCTTCACTCCTTTCTGCGCTAATGCTTCATTCATTTTTTCAGCATATGCTTTGTGTATACCTGTATGCAGCATTTTTGCCGGCACAATGGCTTGCATTTCTTTGGTGAGACAGGAAAGGAATTGATCAAGCCCCGCACCTGCTATGGCCAGCAACAAACCAGGGTTGGTGCAAAATTGCCCCATACCCAAAGTGATCGACCCTGCATATTGCTTGGCCAATGTTTCTGCATTTTGTGCTAATGCATCAGGAAGTAACAATACCGGATTGGTGCTACCCATTTCAGCAAAAACAGGAATGGGATGTTTTCTGGCAGCGGCATAATCATACAAAGCCCTGCCACCTGTGTACGATCCGGTAAACCCTACTGCTGTTGTATGCGTATCCTGTACCAATGCTTTACCCGCTTCAAAAGAAGCATCGGTAACATGTTGAAAAGTATGTGGCGGCATGCCGCAGGTTTGTATGGCAGCTTCAATAGCACCGGCAACCATAACCGAGGTTTGCAAATGTGCGGGGTGTGCTTTTACTACCACCGTGCAACCGGCGGCCAATGCACTGGCCGTATCGCCACCTGCGGTTGAATACGCAAACGGAAAATTACTGGCACCAAACACAACCACCGGACCCATGGGCACCAACATTTTACGAATATCGGGTTTGGGTGGAGTTTTATCCGGGATGGCGGTATCAATCGAAGCTTCTACCCAGTTTCCATCGCGCAGCATTTGTGCAAACATGCGCAACTGCATGGTGGTTCTGCCGCGCTCACCGGTTAAACGGGCCGCTGGCAGGTTGGTTTCTTCAGCAGTTTTTGTAATCAATGCATCGCCCAATAATTCTATGTTCTGTGCAATGGCTTCCAAAAACAAAGCCCTTTGTTCGGGATTGGTTTTTTGGTAATCGTTAAAAGCAGTAGCTGCCTGTTGCATCACAACAGAAATGGCTGACGGATTCGACTGAGTACTCATGATATGCTCAATTGTAAATATTCGGGTAGTATGGGTCGGGTAGCAATGCCATGATTAATGGTGTGTAAAACGCGGTCTCTTTCTTCGCCAACCAAGGGTAGTCTTGGCGGACGAACATCTTCAGAGCCAATACCCGCCTGTGTTTCGGCCAGCTTAATGTATTGAACCAGTTTGGCATGAATATCCAGTTCCAGCAAAGGCATAAACCAGCGATAGATAGCAGTGGCTTCTGCAATATGGCCGGCTTTTACCAATCGGTAAATGGCAACGGTTTCTCTGGGAAAAGCACAAACCAATCCCGCTACCCATCCATGGGCACCGAGCACCATTTCTTCCATGGCCAATGTATCTACCCCACACAAAATTTTATAACGTTCGCCAAAACGATTAATGAGGCGGGTAACATTGGTAACATCCCTGGTAGATTCTTTAATGGCCTGGATATTGGCACAAGCGGTAAGGTCTTCAAACATATCGGGTGTAACATCCGTTTTATAATCTACTGGATTATTATAGATCATAATGGGCAGATCCGTTGATTTTGCAATCGTGCTGAAATAGGTAACCGTTTCGCGATGGTCGGTTTTATACCGCATCGGCGGTAATATCATAATACCCTTGGCACCCCAAGCTTTGGCATAGGCCGCCTGTTGCAGAGCTTCTTTGGTACTGCCTTCGGCGATATTGATGACCACCGGCACTTTGCCGGCAATTTTTTCGATGGCAAATTTTACCAGTGTTTCTTTTTCATCCGTACTTAACACACTGGCTTCTCCCAACGTTCCGCCGAGGATAACACCATTCACTCCTGCATCCAGTTGTGCCTGGAGATTTTTTTCAAACAGCGGCAGGTCTAATTGATCATCTGCCGTAAACTTGGTGGTGAGGGCGGGAAAAACGCCTTTCCAGTTGATTGACATATTATTAGTTTAGGTAATTAAAGATAGACAAACCGGAGGGGTTTAAAAATTCAAAAGTCAAAATTCAAAAGTCAAAAAATTGCTCCGTTTTGACTTTTGAATTTTGACTTTTGAATTATAATGCATCACTTCTGTTAGGTACTACACAACTACTTCTCCTTCCAGATCATAATCATACGCCTTTGTAATCTTCACGTTTACAAATTCACCAATGGGTAGTTTTTTGGTGGAATGGATCACTACTTCATTGTCTACCTCTACGCTATCAAATTCAGTACGACCCAGATAGCGGCCGGCTTCTTTTTTGTCGATCATGACTTTGAATACCTTGCCTATTTTTTCGCGGTTTCTTTCGTAGCTGATCTCCTGCTGCACTTCCATGATCTCCTGGGCACGTTCGGCTTTTACTTCGGCGGGTACATCATCCACCAGGTCATAGGCTGAAGTGTTTTCTTCATGGCTATATTGAAAAATGCCCACCCGGTCAAACCGGTGTTCCTGTAAAAAAGCTTTCAGTTCTTCCACATCGGCTTCTGTTTCACCGGGAAATCCGGCAATAAGGGTGGTGCGTAAACAGATACCGGGCACTTTTTCGCGGATGGCTTTGATTAACTCCGTCATCTCTTCCCGGGTAATATTCCGGTGCATGGCTTTGAGCATGTTATTGCTGGCATGCTGTAAAGGCATATCCAGGTATTTACAAATGTTATCGCGCTCGCGCATCACATCCAATATCTCCAATGGAAATTTACTGGGGTAAGCATAGTGAAGGCGGATCCATTCAATACCTTTCACATCGGCAAGGGCATGTAATAAACGGGGCAGGTCTCTTTTCTTGTAAATATCTAACCCGTAATAAGTAAGCTCCTGCGCAATCAGCATGATTTCTTTCACCCCTTTTTTTACCAGCCCTTCAGCTTCGGCTACCAATGCTTCTATTGGTTTGCTGATATGTTGCCCGCGCATAAGCGGAATGGCACAAAAAGAACAGGTGCGGTTGCAACCTTCGCTAATTTTCAGATAGGCATAATGTTGGGGGGTACTCAGCAGTCTTTCGCCCAACAATTCAGTTTTGTAATCGGCATCAAACTGCTTAAGCATCAGGGGTAATTCCATAGTTCCAAACCAGGCATCTACCTCTGGCATTTCCTTCTCCAGGTCTTCACGGTAGCGTTCGCTGAGGCAGCCGGTTACGTACACTTTATCCAGTTTGCCCCTGCGCTTCAGTTCCAGCTGATCAAGAATGGTATTGATGCTTTCTTCTTTGGCTTTATCAATAAACCCACAGGTATTAACAACGGATATATTATGATCCAGCTTGGTATTCTCATGCACCACATGAATATCATTGGCGGCCAATTGGCCACTAAGCACTTCACTATCCACCAGGTTCTTACTGCAGCCGAGGGTAATGATATTGACTTTGTCTTTCTTTAGCGTTCTTGCTTTCATACGAGCCGCAAAAGTACAAATAAGCAGGAACTATTGGTTTTGAAAGTCTGGCCTGTTTTTCAGGAGCGGTTTAGGAAGAAGATATCCAGCATCTCCCCATGTTCTTCTCTGTTTTCCCGGAATTGAAACCCGGCTTTTTCCAGCACTTTCCGTGAGGCGGTATTGGCAACAGCGGTAATCGCAAAAATGGCTGCATAGGGGGTATTGGCAAAAAAGTAATCGGCTCCGGCATTCACCAGTTCGGTGGCATATCCTTTGCCCCAGGCCCAGGGCAATAATGCATAGCCGACATGAAAATCAGCATCGCCTGCCAGGTAAAGAAATGAGAAAGTGCCTGCTACCAATTGACTGTGTTTTTCTACAACGGCAAAACGGCCCAGGCACGACCCATTTTTATATAAATGTAAATTTTCCTGCAAAAAGGCATTGCTCTCCTCCCGGGTTTTGGCCGGGCGGATATATTGCATGACTTGTTGATTACCATTGATTTCGAAAAAGGCATCCGCATCCGCTTCGGTAAACCTCCGTACAAGCAGCCTTTGGGTATCGAATAATGTCATATAGTTTTTTTAATAAATCTTTAATAAGTCAATCCTGCAAGGCTTTTGAAACGTACTTTTATTCCTGTCTCTTAAAATCCTCCTTATGACGAACCTCTATACAAACCTCTCGAAAATAAGGTTTCTCAAGAAAAATTATTCGCTTAAATTTTTATTCGTTGCTTTTATTGGTATTCATATTCCACTGATTATAATAGTAATTATAGGAATTATTGATAATTTTACTTCTACTTCAATGGCGGTATTGGTCAGCACCTTGGTGGCCACTTTGGTTGCGTCAGCCTTGACGCTTTTCTTTCTTAACCAACTATTATGGCCACTACACGAAGCAAAAAAAGCATTGAGCTTATACCTTTCCAAAAAGCAGCTACCCACACTACCAACCCATTTTACGGACGAAGCAGGCTTACTACTAAAAGAGTTGCAACTCACCATAGAACAGCTTGATTACCTGATCAGCGAAAAAAAGGATGTGATCACGCTTTTGTCGCATGATATACGCACTCCGTTTAACCAGATCCTATCTATCACCAACGAGATGATAGCCGGCTATGATAAAGAAATGACCCTACAATATGCGCAGAGCATAAAAGAGATATCTGTCAAAAATTTATTGATTCTCAACGATATCCTTAAGTTATTGAAATCAGAACAGCTTGACGAAAGTGAGAACATAGATATAGAGCTGAACGATCTGGTACATTCCGCCTGCGATCATTTATCCAGTAGTGCTACTGTAAAATCAATTAGCGTTATTATCACAGAATCAGAGACTCCGGTGTTTGTTTTTGGCAATAAAGTATTGTTAACAGAAGCTGTTTCCAACCTTATTAACAATGCCATTAAGTTTTCTTATACCGGTTCTGCTGTACAGGTGCGTGTAGGACTTGAGAAAGGCATGGCACGCATCAGCATTACAGACCAGGGTACTGGCATCAGGAAGGAAGACATGCAAAAGATATTTCAGCGCTTTACCAGTGCCGGCAAAACAGGCACTAACGGCGAGCACTCTTCGGGCGTAGGTCTGTACCTGAGCCGAAAGATTATCCAAAAACTAGGCGGCAACCTGGTTGCCTTCAGTGAAGGAAAAAACAAAGGAGCCAGTTTTACCGCTTCCATGCCGGTAAGCAGCCCGGTTGCATTATACAATCCTATTTATGAATCTCACTTGAAAAGTGAAAAGTAATATCGGGGTTATTGGTGATTTCTGTATTTAAAAACCATTCACTCTGGGCCAGGTAAACCGGATGGCCATCCTTGTCTTCGGCAGAGTTCTGCTGTTTAAACCGTAGAAAATCCAACAGCTTATTTTCATCCTTACTGGTTAACCAACAGGCCTTGTAAAATGGCAGTGACCTGAACTCACAGGCAGCTCCATATTCCTGTAAAAGACGGTATTGAATTACCTCAAACTGCAGCTCTCCCACACAACCAATGATCTTTTTGTTGCCCCCGAACTGTGTAAACAATTGTGCAACACCTTCATCAGTCAACTGACTAATTCCTTTTTCCAACTGCTTGGTTTTCATTGGATCTTTATTAACCAGCTCTTTAAAAATTTCAGGTGAAAATGTAGGAATTCCAATGAAGTAAAAATCTTCTCCTTCGGTTAAGGTATCGCCTATTTTAAAGCTGCCAGTATCAAATAAACCCACTACGTCGCCGGCATAGGCATCTTCAATAATGTCTTTGCTGCGGGCCATAAAACTATAGGGATTACTGAAACGCACATCCTTATCCAGTCTTACATGGTGGTAATACTTATTCCGCTCAAAGCGGCCACTACACACCCGCATAAAGGCAATCCGGTCGCGGTGTTTGGGATCGAGGTTGGCATGTATTTTAAAGATAAACCCACTGAACCTGTCTTCGCCCACTTCAACCGTTCGAACTGAGGTTTCGCGGCTTCTCGGCACCGGTGCTATGCGGATAAACGTATCCAGCATTTCCTTCACGCCAAAATTATTAACGGCACTACCAAAGAAAACTGGGGCAATTTTTCCCTGCAGGTAATCATCCGCATTCAGTTGTCCGTATACGCCATCCAACAACTCAACATCCTCCCGAAGCTGATCTGCATCACGCTCGCCTACTTTTGCATCCAGGGTTTTATCACTCAGATCGCTGATGGCTATAATGTCATCTTCATCTGCTTTTGTACTTGCAGTAAACAGTCTAAGACTCTTATTATCAATATTATAAACACCTTTAAACTCCTTCCCACTATTAATAGGCCATGTCATGGGGTGAAGTGAAATATGCAGTTCTTTCTCAATCTCTTCTAATAAGTCAAACCGGTTTTTACCATCACGATCCATTTTATTAATGAATACGATTACCGGTGTATCGCGCATACGGCATACTTCCATCAATCTCCGGGTTTGGGCCTCTACCCCATTTACACTGTCAATGACCAGAATAACACTGTCTACTGCAGTAAGGGTGCGATAGGTATCTTCTGCAAAATCTTTGTGTCCCGGCGTATCCAGCAGGTTGATGAGGGTATCCCGATATTCGAAAGTCATCACCGAAGTAGCCACCGAGATGCCTCTCTGGCGTTCAATCTCCATAAAATCGCTGGTGGCATGCTTTTTAATCTTATTGCTTTTAACGGCACCGGCTACCTGAATGGCACCACCAAAAAGCAGCAACTTTTCTGTTAACGTGGTTTTACCGGCATCCGGGTGAGAGATGATGGCAAAAGTTTTGCGCCTGTTGATTTCTTTCTCGAATTTCATAACGGCGGCAAAGGTAAGGGATAGCGGGTTTGCAGCAGGTGCTTTTGCTATATCGGTGGTGGTACAGTTTGAAATGGAAGTATTTCTATTTGACCAGGCAACACTGTCTTAGTACTGCGCCTTTGCGACTTGGTGAAAAAATTTGCACGCAAAGGCGCAGTATATAAGCGGATTTTTTCAAGCTGTATCATTACGGCTATATCACTGATAAGCCTCCTTTTATCGCGGACAAATATGATTGCTAAACACAGATTACACGGACGTGTTTAGCATTTTTAATTTAATAGATAACCACTTTGGCCTCTGCCTTACCATCGGTAACCGTTACAATCCATAGTTGGTTGTATACGCTTTCATCCAGGTTGGGGTATTTATTTTCTTTCAGCAAAAGGTTTACCAATTGTGGGGTGGTATTGGAATGTCCGGCTACAACAATGGTTTTCCCTTTCTGCTGCAACAGGGTTTCTGCTAAAGCGGCAAGGTTCTTGGGCTCATAGAGTTGTATCTCTTTGGTAAACTTTTTAGCCAATGGTGTAATGGTAGAACGGGTTCTGTTGTAATTGGTGGAATAGATCATGTCTGGCACATAGGCCTTTAATACATCAGGCAGTTTTTGTGCGCGCAACTCACCTTCTTTCGCCAAAGGCGGATCGGCCTTCATCATGGTTGATCCGGCTGCACTGGTATCTTTTTCAGCATGGCGAAGCAGGATATAGGTAGAGGTTTGCGCAAAGGTTGTTTGCGTACCAGCTATTAAACAACACACTAAAAAAACGATGCCAAGTATTTTTTTCATACAACTGATTTATATGGTAAGATAAAGATCTGCGGGTTGTTATCGTAACCATTTGTATAAATCAGGAAAATAAATAGCAATTCATTCACACCGGAGCGTATCTGTGTGATTTATATTTGATCATCAACAGGCATCTTGGTACCATTTTTGGATGAATAGACTAAACAGACACATGAAAAGACTGATTACACTCGCACTGATACTGGTTACTTTCGGAAACCATATAGAGGCACAAGGATTAAAAGGATTATTGAACAAGGCCAAAGATGCCGTTTCTGGAAAGCCGGGCACCGGATTAAGTAATGAAGATGTGATTGCCGGATTAAAGGAAGCTTTGGTTGTGGGTTCACAAAAAGGCTCTAATACACTTTCACAGGTAGATGGTTTTTTTGCCAATGCTGCCTTAAAAATATTACTTCCCGCAGAGGCACAGAAAGTAGAAAGTACCTTGCGCAAAGTAGGTCTGGGTAAACAGGTAGATGATGCCATACTCAGCATGAACCGCGCTGCAGAGGATGCCTGTAAAAGTGCCGCCCCTATTTTTGGTAACGCCATCAAACAAATGAGTTTTCAGGATGCATTGGGTATTTTAAAAGGCGGCGATACAGCAGCTACCGGTTACCTGCGTGGCAAAACCACTGCAGAATTAACCAATGCTTTTGCACCCGTGATCAACCAGTCGCTGGAAAAAGTAAATGCCACTAAATACTGGAACACACTCATTAGTTCGTACAATAAGATCAATATTTTAGGCGGACAAAAAATCAATCCCGACCTCTCTGCGTACGTAACGGAAAAAGCCCTTAGCGGTATTTTTTTCCAGGTAGCCCAGGAAGAAAAGAGCATCCGTAAAGATCCGGTGGCAAGGACTTCGGAGATATTGAAGAAAGTATTTGCGAAATAAGTTTTGAAGTAAAAGTCAAAATTCAAAAGTAAAAATTCAAAAAATGAATCTGTCCATTTTGACTTTTGATTTGCCCCTATCTGAACAATTCATCATCAATCGTATTCGTTTTATTCACAATCAGCCTGATCTGCTGATCCAGTTCCTGGGCGCTATCTACCAGGTGTTGAAATATTTCGAGGTCATTGATGGTTCCGGTATTTTTTAAGATCTCAATCATACCAAGAATATTGGCCAAGGGTTTTCGAACCTCATGGGATTGAATGAATGCTATTTCACGCAGGGCTTTGTTCTGTGCTTTAATTCTTTCCTGCACCAGAACATCTGCCGTAACATCCCTATTGGTGCCAATCAGGCTTAGTATGCGTCCGCTTTCTGATTTTTTGATAATGGCGTGTGATTCAATATACCTGATTTTTCCATCAGGCAGAAAAATACGATACACCGCCCCATTGATCTCTTTTTTGGAGGAAAGCAATTCACCAATAATCTTATTCATCATCACAGCATCATCAGGATGCAGGGCTGTTCCAAAAACTTTGTATAAACTCAACTCCGTGCCTTTGGAATAGCCGTATAACTCATACATTTTATCGTCCCAGATCACTTCATTGGTGCTAAGGTCAATTTCAAAAATGCCGATCTCTGCCGAGTCTGTAGCCAGTGTTAAACGTTGCAGTAATTCTTCCTGTTGCTTGCGCGTGTTTTTTCTTTGGGTGATGTCTGTTTCAATAGCCATAAACCCAATGTGCCGGCCATTTTCATCATTCAGTGGATGGCAATCTACTTCCAGCCAGATCTGTTCGCCTGTTCTGGTATGGCTGATAAACTCTTCCTTGTAAGGAATCCGCTTATCCAGGGCATACCGCATACGTTGTAAAACATCAGCATCAAAACCAGTACCTTCCAGTGAGTAGCCCACTTTTTTATCTTGCAGTTCATCCATTGTGTACCCGCTCATTCTGGTATAGCCTTCATTCACCCAGATGATATTTTCCTCAGCATCAGCAATCATTACTGAATTGGTGGTATTGTGTGCTACCAGTGCCAACCGTTTTACTTCATCTTTGGTAGTAGCCAGGGTGGCTTCGGTTTGTTTACGTTTGGTAATATCAAAAATACATCCGTCTACATAACTCAGGTTATCATCTTCGTCATATACCGCTGTACCACTTTCGTATACCCATCTCACTTCGCCATCCTTCCGGATAATGCGGTACTCGATTTCATACTTTTCTTTATGGAGAAGGGCGTGGTGGATGATGGATTTTAATCTTTGCTCATCTTCCGGATGTATAATTTGCGAGTAGCCTGAACGGCGGTTATGTAAAAAATAAGTAAGCGGATAGCCGGTCAGTTTTTCTACTTCATCACTGAAAAACTCCAGTGTCAGATCCGCATCTCCCCGGCAACGGTAGATAGCCGCCGGTATATGATTTACCAGTGCTTTCAGTTTATTGATATCGAGATCGCCGGCAACAGGCATGGGAATGGTTTTCTTAGGTATCACATTACACAGAAACTACTATTCAACAATGATGTGTTGATAATTGATTCTGAGCCTCTATAAAAATATAAAAAAGGCCGTAAACGGCCTTTTTTATATTAACTAAGTATTAGTAATCTACTAAATATCAATTGCCTCGCCATAAGCAGCAGCGGTAGCTTCTTTAATACCTTCGCTCATGGTTGGGTGCGGGTGACTTGCATTCAGAATTTCATGGGCGGTTGTTTCCAGTTTGCGGGCAACTACGGCTTCTATGATAAATTCTGTTACGTTCATACCAATCATATGGCAGCCCAGTAATTCGCCATACTTGGCATCATAAATCACTTTTACGAAACCTTCCACAGCACCGGCCGCACTGGCTTTACCACTTGCCATGAACGGAAACTTACCAATTTTCAGTTCATAACCGGCTTCTTTGGCTGCTTTTTCTGTATAACCTACACTGGCTACTTCTGGTGTGCAATAGGTACAACCGGGTATGTTATTGTAATCCATTACATCCGGCAGGTGGTGTATTTTTTTCTCGTTATACGCCATGTGTTCCGCTGCATTAATGCCTTCTTTAGAGGCAACGTGCGCCAGTGCCTGTCCGGGAGAGCAATCGCCAATGGCATAAATACCCGGAACAGAACTTTGCTGGTAAGCATCTACCACAATCTTTCCTTTTTCTGTTTTGATACCGTTTTCTTCCAGTCCGATGTTTTCAATATTAGCTACCACACCTACGGCACTTAAAACAATATCAGCTTCCAATACTACCGTGCTGCCATCCTGTTTTTTTACAGTGGCTTTTACACCGGCTCCGCTTGTATCGACAGAATCAACAGAGGCATTGGTCATGATATCAATGCCCTGCTTCTTATACTGTTTTTCCAGTTCTTTGGAAATATCTTCATCTTCTACGGGAACTATGCGGGGCAAAAATTCAACGATGGTTACTTTGGTACCCATGCTGTTATAGAAATACGCAAACTCAACCCCAATAGCACCGCTTCCTACAATAATCATGCTTTTGGGCTGCTCAGGCAATACCATTGCTTCGCGATACCCAATTACTTTTTTACCATCCTGTTTCAAATTAGGCAATTCCTTGCTTCTTCCACCAGTGGCGATCACTATGTATTTTCCTTCCACTACTGATTTGGATCCATCGGCAGCAGTTACTTCTATTTGTCCTTTGGCTTTGATCTTACCATAGCCCATCACTACATCAATCTTGTTCTTTTTCATCAGAAACTGAACACCCTTACTCATTTTATCGGCTACGCCGCGACTGCGTTTTACCACACCACCAAAATCGTGTGCCACACCAGTGGCATTGATACCATAGTTGGTACTGTGTTTCATGTATTCATACACCTGTGCACTTTTTAATAAGGCTTTGGTGGGAATACAACCCCAGTTTAAACAAATACCGCCAAGACTTTCTTTTTCGATAATCGCAACTTTAAACCCCAGTTGAGAAGCGCGGATAGCAGCGGGGTAACCACCGGGACCGCTACCTAATACAATTACGTCGTATGCCATATTGTGATAGTTAATTTGAATAAATAAGGAATGCCCGCTTTCGGGGATGCAAAAATACTGGCAAATGGGCAAATGGAAAAAAGAGAGTTATTGGGGGGGGCGATCGTGAATCGTCAGTCGTGAATCGTGAGTATGGTTGCGGGGGTAATGGTTATCTTCTTAGTGATCACTCACGACTCACGACTCACGTCTCACGTCTCACGATTCACCATTCACGCCTGACAATTGGCTACAGGAACGCTACAGCAATACATTAAGTCTGCCTCCACCATCTGCATTGATCTCTACCGATGCGTTGTCTTTGATATCAATGGTTTGGCAAGCCACAATAATACTGGCGGGTATTAATTTAATACCGGCATTACTTACCATCAGGTCATGAAAAGTAAATGCAGGAATGGTCTGTGCACCACTGCCATTAAAATCAACCGTACTATTGACAATTGTATACGCACCGCCACCGGGCGTAAAAGTACCTGCAACACCAATGGTTCCTGTAGGGGATAGCGCACGTGCACCGCCTGTTCCGTTCAAATGATTGTATGCATATGCGGCAATAACCGTACTGCCCGCATTGGTATAATTAACTGTTGAACTTGCCGCTGTAAAAGTACCCGTACCTGTTAGGGGTGTGCCCGCCCCAGCAAGGGTTACTGTTACGGAACCGAGGTTTAGTTCACTGGCGGCATTGATGGTTAATACACTATTTACGGTTGTATTACCTGCCATTGTTTTAACACCTGCATTGGTGGTTTGCAGATTATTGTATGTTAATGCAGCAATGGATTGTGTTGCCCCATTATAATTTACGGTTCCTGTATTGCAAACAAATGCACCGTTATTGGTCCAGTTACCCTGTATGGTAATGGTTCCTGTGTTCATGGTAATGATTCCTGTTCCGGTTATATCGCCCGTTACGTCTGCTCCAGCCGTACCGGCCATGGCAGTGGCACTGCCTACGGACCAGTTATTGGTAACAACAATAGTAGTGGCCGTGGTAATGGTTTTGGTACCGGCTCCTGAAAATCCAAGATTATAATACGTTAAGGGAGGAATTGTCTGACCGGCAGCACCCGTAAAATTTACGGTACCCGTATTTGCAGTAAAAGTACCGGCCGTATTGGTTATGGCACCAGAAATATTCAAAGTACTGGTATTACCTTCTAAGGTGCCATCGGTTCTTACAAAAGTGCCTGTATTGTGTGTTAAGCCAACACCCAAATCAAGAATACCTGTTACGGTATTATTAATCGTTAATCCACCACCAGAAACATTTCCTGTGAAGATAGCAGTACCAGCCGTTTTGGTAGATGATATGGTTCCCGTAGTAGTAAACGCACCAATACTTTGCGGATCGCCGCCCGTAATGGTTACACCACCGGTTCCACCGTTTAAGGTTCCGCCATTATTGATAAAATCATCGTTCAGAGTCAGCAAAAAAGTAGACATCTCAAGAACGGCACCACTATTCACCGTTAAGGGGGTACCCGTTCCCAGTGTTTTGCCCGCTGCCAGTGTGATGTCGCCCGTATTATCTATCACCACTCCTCCGCTGGTATTGGATAAAGTAGCCGGCCATTCATTACCGGTAGACTGATTGGCGGTTCTGTTGTATCGCAGTGTGGCATCGGCCCCATAAGTAGGTGCAGCCGAAGCGGTGGCTGTTCCTTCCATGGAAAGGATATTGTTAACCGTAGTTGTTGCATTTGTTTTGATGCCGCTATTGGAAAAGGTCAGGTTGTAAAATGTTTTTGTACCTGTGGCGGATAGCGTTTGGTTACCGGCAGCATTAAAGTTTACAGTACTGGTTTGAGGTACAAAAACAGTTCCGGTACCCTGCCATACGGTAGTACTTACCAGACTTACGTTCAAAGTGCTGGACCCACCGTTTAAGGTACCGGCAGTAAGTATCACCGTGTTAGAACAATTCATAGTTCTGCCCGTTCCAAGATCGAGTATACCGGCACCACTTTTGGTTAAACCACCACAGTTAATATCACC
>CALSAD010000002.1:0-525808 GCA_943372845.1 Chitinophaga pinensis
ATCTACGGCTTCGCCAACCATGCAGGTGTATTCGCCCAAAGGCAATTTCAGTTTACGTGGTTTTGATGATTATGCCATTTGGACCAATCAAACAGATGAAAATATCAGTCTGGATAAAGCTGAACTGGTATTTGCCGGCTATGGCGTAGTGGCTCCTGAATATAACTGGAACGATTATGCAGGTCTGGATGTAAAAGGAAAAGTAGTGATGGTAATGGTGAATGATCCCGGTTTTTGGGCGGGTGATACAAGCTTGTTTAAAGGAACAGCCATGACTTATTACGGCAGGTGGACATACAAATTTGAAGAAGCTGCCAGGCAAGGAGCCAAAGCCTGTTTGATTATTCACAATACAGCAGCGGCTTCTTATCCGTTTGGTGTGCAGCAAAGCGGTCACAATGCATCAAGACTGCAGTTGGATAACCGTGGCAAAAACATAAAGAATTGTGATGTAATAGGTTGGATTCCTGAACAGGTTGCCAACAAATTATTTACAGCGGCAGGTTTCGATTCAACATTGCTCGTAAAAGCAAACAAACCCGGATTCAAAGCTGTTCCGTTGCAAGTACAGGTGTCAACCAAAATGACAGTTAAAGCCACCTATAATACATCTCACAACGTAATAGCAAAAGTTACCGGTTCCAAACATCCTGATGAAGTGATCATATACTCCGCACACTGGGATCATTTTGGTATTGGCAGGCCAAATGTCAAAGGAGATTCTATTTATAATGGTGCTTACGACAACGCCACGGGAACAGCCGGTTTATTGGAGATGGCCCGGGCTTTTAAAAAAATACAACCTGAACGAACCGTGGTTTTTCTTTTTGTTACTTCAGAGGAACAGGGATTATTGGGCTCAAAGTATTATGCTGAAAATCCGGTATTCCCTGTTGATAAAACGGTAGCCAATATTAATATTGATGAGCTGAATCGCTTTGCCAAAACCAAAGACATGGTTATTGTAGGGTCAGGACAGTCAGAACTGGAAGATTACCTCAAAGAAGAAGTAGAAAAAACCGGTGGCTATATTGCCAATGATCCACATCCGGAAGCCGGGTATTATTATCGTTCCGATCATTTCAATTTTGCCAAAGCTGGTATACCCGCTTTATTTATTAATGTAGGTATTGATGTAGAAGGGAAAGGGAAAGAATTTGGAAAACAAGAGCATAATACCTATAACAAAGAGCATTACCATCAACCCTCTGATGAATACGATCCTAAAACATGGACAGCAGATGGGGCGGTGAATGATATGAAAATTTTATTTCGCCTCGGCAGGCGTTTAGCATTTACAGAAACCTGGCCTAAATGGAAAATGGGTTCAGAATTTAAGTCGATCAGGGAAGGTGGAAAGTAAATAAGTAAGTAAGTAAGTAAGTAAGTAAGTAAGTAAGTAAGGCTGTTGCTATTCGGCTAATGCATGTAATGGCTACTACTTGCTTTCAACCGAACGTATGCTCAAGTCTGCAGGTAAGATGTATCGCTGTTGGCCAATCTGTATGCGTAGGCCATACCAAAAAATGCCGTAAATGATATTAAAACACCAAAAGCTGATAATAATCTGGCATCTTGAACGCAGGAAATAAAATATTGTTTTAGATTTAAGGGAAGAACGGTAGTCGTGAGAGGTGAAACCTGAATCGTGAGAAAAACTCACGACTAACGATTCACGACTCACGAACCACAAATTCCTGCAAAACGACTGCTATGCCCGATTCTCTCCATCTCAACACCAAAGGGGTGCTTCAAAATTCTTACGATGCCATCGTAGTCGGCTCTGGTATTAGCGGCGGCTGGTCGGCCAAAGAATTGTGTGAGCATGGATTGAAAACCTTATTGCTGGAACGTGGTAAAGATGTGGTGCACATCAAAGACTATCCTACTGCCACCAAAAATCCCTGGGACTTTACCCACCGTGGCGAGATACCGCCACCCCAGTCTGCTAAAGATCCGGTTGTAAACAGATGTTATGCGTATGGCGAAGCGACTGATCATTTTTTTGTGAAGGATCATGAGCATCCTTATGTACAAGAAAAACCATTTGATTGGATTCGGGGTTACCAGGTAGGCGGTAAATCTTTATTATGGGCAAGGCAAACACAACGCTGGAGTAAATACGATTTTGAAGGGCCCGGCCGCGATGGGTTTGCTGTTGATTGGCCCATACGATACGAAGATCTGGCACCCTGGTATACACATGTAGAAGCTTTTGCCGGCATCAGCGGAAATAAAGATGGGTTGGAAACTTTACCCGATGGTGATTTTCTTCCTGCATGGGAAATGAATTGTGTAGAAAAAGAATTGCAGCAAAAAATCATGGCGCAATATAAAGACCGTCATGTAGTGCAGGGCCGTTGTGCGCATCTAACGCAGCCACGCGATATTCATATTCAACAGGGCCGTACCCAATGTCAGGCAAGAAGTTTATGCGAAAGGGGTTGTCCGTTTGGTGGTTATTTCAGTTCCAACTCCAGTACCATTCCATGGGCACAGAAAACAGGTAACCTTACTATGCGTACCAACTCGGTAGTGCATTCCATCATCTATGATGAAACAAAACAAAAAGCCATCGGTGTTCGCGTGATCGATTCACTTACGATGAAGGCAACAGAATATTTTGCAAAAATTATTTTTGTAAATGCGGCTTGTTTAAATACCAATCTCATCCTGCTCAACTCAACATCCAATCGTTTTCCAAACGGTTTGGGAAATGATAATGGGTTGCTTGGAAAATACATTGCCTTTCATAATTACCGTGGTAGTATTACCGCATCGTATGATGGCCCGCAGGATAAATATTATTATGGCAGAAGGCCTACTGCAGCTATGATGCCCAATTTCAGAAATGTTTACAAACAGGAAATGGATTTTTTACGTGGCTATATGGTGCATTACAGTGCCGGACGCGGAAGGACCGGAGCGGATGGAATTGGCAGCGAATACAAAGATGCTATGACCGAAGCAGGCGATTGGGGAATTTATATGATGATGCAGGGTGAAACCATTCCGAAAGAAGCCAACCATGTTCGCTTAAGTAAAGACCAGAAAGATGCATGGGGCATTCCACAACTGATTACTTCTGTTGGGTATGATGAGAACGATGAAAAAATTGTAACCGATTTTTTAGCACAGGGAAAAGAAATGCTCGAGAAAGCCGGATGTACCAATATTAATACCAGAGATAGCCAACAGGCACCGGGTTTGGATATTCATGAAATGGGTGGTGTGCGTATGGGTAAAGATCCTAAAACATCTATGCTCAATGCCTGGAACCAATTACACCAGTGTAAAAATGTTTTTGTTACCGATGGTGCTTGTATGACATCTACCAGCACACAAAATCCATCACTCACTTTCATGGCCATCACAGCCCGGGCAGCTAATCATGCAGTGGAAGTGTTGAAGAAAGGGGAGTTGTGAATCGTGAGTGGTCAATGGTCAATGAACCATGGTCTAATAGGGATAATAAAAATAGAAAATACATTCATAATCTGTCATTGAAAAATAAAAAAACATGTCTGCCGATTCAACCAATCTCAACAACAAAGCGAAAGCGCAAAATACTTTTGATGCCATAGTGGTGGGCTCAGGTATCAGTGGTGGCTGGGCTGCCAAAGAACTTACTGAAAAAGGTTTGAAAGTATTGATGCTGGAACGTGGGCGTAATTACGAACACATCAAAGATTACACTACGGCTTCCAAAGATCCCTGGGATTTTGAACATCGCGGAAAAACCACGGCAGATCAGCGTCACAAGTATCCCGTTATTCATCGTGGATGGGCTGGCGTTGAACCAGTAATGGCATCATGGGCTAGTGAAGAGGATTGTCCCTATACAGAAGTGAAACCATTTACCTGGTGGCGCAGCTACCAGTTAGGTGGCCGTTCTATTTTATGGGGTCGTCAAAGCTATCGCCTGAGTGATATGGATTTTGAAGGAAATGCAAAAGAGGGTGTTGGCATTGATTGGCCCATACGCTATAAAGACATGGCGCCCTGGTATGATTATGTAGAAAAATTTGCCGGTATCAGTGGCTCTATGGAAGGCTTGCCGCATTTACCCGATGGTCAATTTTTGCCAGCTATGGATTTGAATTGTGTGGAGAAAGATGTAGCTGCCAGAATCAAAGCACAGTACAAAGGCGAACGTCATTTATTCATCGGTCGTGTAGCCAATTTAACTGCACCTATTGAAGGAAGAACCCAATGCCAGTTTCGTAACCGTTGCTGGGAGGGTTGTCCGTTCGGTGGTTATTTCAGTACGCAATCTTCTACTTTGCCTGCGGCGATGAAAACAGGGAACCTTACGGTTCGTCCTTTCTCTATTGTAACCAAATTAATTTATGATAAGGATACACAAAAAGCAAAAGGTGTAGAAGTGCTGGATGCAGAAACCAACCAGACGTATGAATACTATTCCAAAATTGTTTTTCTAAATGCTTCGGCATTGAATTCAACATGGGTATTGTTCAATACGGCAACAGATATCTGGCCGGAAGGATTGGGCAGCAGTAGTGGTGAGTTGGGCCATAACGTGATGGACCATCATTATAATCTTGGCGCATCCGGACAGGTAGAAGGGTATGAAGACAAATATTATTCAGGAAGAAGGGCCAATGGTTTTTACATTCCGCGTTTTGCCAACCTAGGAAATGATAAGCGCGATTTTTTGCGTGGTTATGGATACCAGGGTAGTGCCAGCCGCGCCGGATGGAGTCGTGATGTGGCAGAACTCAGTATTGGTGCGGGTTTCAAAGAAGCCTTAACTGAGCCGGGTGGATGGACGATAGGGGCAACCGGTTTTGGAGAGATACTTCCATATCATGAAAATAAAATCACACTTGATAAAAATAAAAAAGACAAATGGGGGCTTCCGGTGTTATCAATGGATTGTGAATTGAAAGAGAATGAACTGAAAATGCGCAAAGCCATTGTAGCAGATTTGAGAGCTATGTTTGAAGCAGCGGGTGTTAAGAAAATCAACAGCTGGGACAATGGCCATGCTATTGGACATGGCATTCACGAAATGGGTACCGCCCGTATGGGTAAAGATCCCAAGACATCGGTGTTGAATGGAAACAACCAGGTATGGGATGCCAAAAATGTTTTTGTAACTGATGGCGCGTGTATGACCTCTTCTGCCTGTCAGAATCCATCACTAACCTATATGGCTTTAACGGCGAGGGCAGCAGGTTTTGCGGTGGATGAATTGAAGAAAGGTAGTTTATAACTTTTTTTTGCCACTGATTTCACTGATTGGCACTGAATACATCAGTGTTAATCTGTGTTAATCAGTGTTAATCAGTGAAATCAGTGGCAAATTATTTTGTCCGAAACACAACATCACCAACCTCCCTGCAATCCTTCCTCCAACGCTTTCTTATATTTTTTCAAATCAAATGAATAGAGATACGGTGCTTTGTGTGCGCCACCCTTTCGGGTTTCTTTTAATTTTTTTACCAAACCAAAAGAAAGAATCCGGCGCTGAAAATTTCTTCTGTCAAGAGGTTTGTCGAGAATGGTTTCGTATAATTTCTGCAATTCCGGCATGGTGAATTTTTGCGGTAATAAATTGTAACCGATGGGCTCATGGTTTAATTGCAGACGAAGTGTGTCGAGTGCCTTGTCCAGAATATTTTTGTGATCCATGAAGAGTTCTTTAATACTATGCAGGTCATGCCATTCACAGGCAACAGAACTCAGGTCTGGTTTGGGATGCACATGCACAAAATCTACCAGTGCATAATAGCCAACGGTAATAAAACGCTGAATGATCCAGTTATTTTTGTTCACCTTAATGCCATCTTTTTTCAGCATGTTCAGATGCGTTTTTTTCTCTGTCCGTTTGGGTTGACCAAACACATGAAACTGCCGTAGAAAAATATCCTGTAAACCGGTTCTTTCCTGAAGCACGCGTGTGGCTGCTTCATCAATCGCTTCCTGTTTAAAAATAAAACCGCCGGGAAGTGCCCATTTGTCGGCAGACTTCATTTTCAGCAATAATACTTTCAACTCATTTTCATGAAAGCCAAATATTACGCAATCCAATGATACAGAGGGCATAAATAAATCGCCCCCATGTAATATCATGTCTTTTATGGTCCGTTCCGGTTTCATATCGGAGGCTAAAATACGGGAAAAACAGGTGGGTTTGATTTGGATTTACAGAATTAATCCTTATCATTGTGTCATAACGACGCATTGATATGAAAAAGCTTATCCATTACCCAGTACCGCTGTTACTCGCAGCCTTATCTGTATTGCTGATCAGTCTTTCCTGGAAGACTTTCTCCGGCAAACCAATTTCTGCTGCTTACCGTGATCTGAATAAGAACGGAAAGATGGATGTGTATGAAGATGCAACTCAACCCATCGCAGCACGCGTAAAAAATATTCTCTCGCAAATGACCCTGGAAGAAAAAGCCGGTATGCTTTTTATCAATGGTGCAAAAATTGCAACAGATGGTTCCCTGAATGATTTTAAGGGTGAAGGTTTTTTTGCTTCCATACCCATTGCCACACAACTAATGGATGGGAAGAAAATGAACCATATTAATTTATGGCAGGTGCCTGATGTAAAAGCATTGGCCACCTGGTATAACAATGTGCAAAAGCATGCAGAAGAAAGCCGCCTGGGTATTCCGGTTACGGTGGCTTCTGATCCCAGGAATGCATTTAGTGCCAGTATTTTTTCCATGGAAGCACAAGGGTTTTCACTTTGGTGTGAGCCGCTGGGCTTAGCTGCTATTGGAGACGAAGCACTCACAAAAAAATTTGCAGATGTAGTAAGGCAGGAATATGCAGCTGTTGGTATTCGCGAAGCATTGCATCCTATGGCCGATCTGGCAACAGAACCACGCTGGCCGCGTATCAGCGGTACGTTTGGAGAAGATGCCAATTTATCTGGCAGAATGATCAAAGCCTATGTAGAAGGTTTGCAGGGTGCACAATTAGGCAATAGTAGTGTGGCGGCCATGACCAAACATTTTTCAGGCGGTGGTCCACAGAAAGAAGGACTGGATCCGCATTTTGAATTTCAAAGAGGACAGGTATATCCCGGTAATCAATTCAATTATCATTTAATTCCTTTTGAAGCTGCTTTTAAAGTAAATACGGCTTCTATTATGCCTTATTATGGTATACCGATGGATCAAACAAATGAGAATGTTGCTTTCTCTTTTAATAAAGCCATCATCACAGATTTACTTAGAAATAAATACAAATATGATGGCGTGGTGTGTACCGATTGGGGTTTGATTAGTGATGCAAACATGGGTTCATTTGTTTGGCCCGCACGGGCATGGGGTGTTGAAAAATTATCTGTAGAAGAACGTGTGTTGAAAGTGATTAATGCGGGTGTTGACCAATTTGGTGGAGAAAGTTTACCGGAGATGATTGTGAAACTGGTGAAAGAAGGAAAATTGAAAGAATCCAGAATAGATGAATCTGTACAAAGATTACTCCGTCAGAAATTTCAATTGGGCTTATTCGATAATCCGTATGTGAATGTGGATGCTGCGGTTAAAACGGTTGGTCGTGCAGATTTTGTAAAAGCCGGGGAAGATGCACAACGCAGAGCAATGGTATTATTAAAAAATACCAATACAGGAAAAGGTATGTTGCCACTTGCAGCGGGCAAGTTGAAAATATATGCCGGTAATATGGATCCCAAAGTAGTGGCTTTATATGGAACGGTGGTAAACAAACCCGCTGATGCAGATATTGCCATTCTTCGTTTGAATACACCATGGGTTCCGGTGCAAACCAAAAATTTTATGGCCCTGATGTTTCACCATGGTGATCTTGATTTTAAACCCAAAGAACGTGATAGCATTTTGCAGATCATGCATACGGTGCCCAGCATTGTAGCGATCAATCTTGATCGACCCGCTGTATTTCCAGAGATCAATGCAAAAGCCAAAGGCGTTCTTGCTGAATTTGGTGCCAGTGATGCGGCGGTGCTCGATGTGATTTTCGGTAAAGCAAAACCCGGTGGTAAACTTCCTTTTGAATTGCCATCTTCCATGGAAGCCGTTCGCAACCAGAAAGAAGATGTGCCCTATGATTCGAAAGACCCTTTGTATAAGTTTGGATTTGGATTGAAATATTAAGAGCTCGTTTAAAAATGCAAGATTTTCGTTGTAAGCTTCTAGCTATTAGCTGTGAGCCGCGAGCTTGAGAGGTGCTTATCGAGATAAACAGTGTACTTATTATGAAATTTCAATAGACCTATGGTTATTGAAAACTTTAATTTTAAACAGGCTCTAAAAATTAACAACGTCATTTCGATCCCGCTTAAGCGGGGAGAAATCTGCTACTCGAGTTGCAGATTTCTCATTTCGCTTCGCTGCATTCGAAATGACGGCTTACTTTTAAAAATGAACGCATGAATAACCGCAGAACCTTTCTTAAAAACACCTCGGCCATTGCGCTGGGAAGTTTATTGCTTAACAAAGAAGCATTGGCCAATGCCATCATGAACAAGCCTGCCCTGCCCGGTGTGGGGTTACAGTTGTTTACACTATTTGATGTATTGGATAACGATGTGCAAGGCAACCTGAAAAAAATTGCTGATATCGGTTACACAGAAATTGAATCTGCATTCAGTAAGAAAGGTGGGTACTATGGGATGTCGCCAAAAGAATTTTCAACAACCGTAAAAAATCTGGGTATGCACTGGCGTTCGCACCATGTATTGGGAGCGCCTTTCAAGTTACCTCCGGGCGCAAAAATGCCCACTGGTGCGGATGGAAAGCCAATGGTAATTCCACCGATGAAAACATTACGTGATAATTACCAGGAACTGGTTGATCAGGCCGCTGAAGGTGGTGTTACCTATCTGGTATGTGCCAATACACCTATTGGAACTTTGGATGAAATCAAATCTTCAATCGAGGTACTGAATAAATCTGCTGAAGCCGCAAAAAAAGCGGGATTGGTATTTGCGTATCATAACCATGATGCAGAATTTAAAACAGTAGAAGGCGTAGTTCCTTATGACCTGATTCTTTCGCAAACAGATAAGAACCTCGTAAAAATGGAACTTGATCTTGGCTGGACATTAAAAGCCGGTAAAGATCCGGTGGCACTATTCAAAGCACATCCCGGCAGATTCCCTTTATGGCATGTAAAAGATATGGATGCCAAATTTGAACACATTCTTGAAGTAGGAAAGGGTACGTTTAACTTCAAACGCATCTTCGATCATGCAAAAGAATCGGGTATGCAAAATTTCTTTGTAGAGCAGGATGGAGCGCCTAATCCCATAGAGAATATCACAACCAGTTACCAATATATTCACCAGTTGCTGAAATAGATTGATCATACAAGATATACTCCCCCTGAGAGAAAGAGACCCGAGAAGCTATTTGAGGGTCTTTTTTCTTTCTGAAATTCATCAGTGGAGAAGTTGTTATTTTTTTCTAAATTGAATCTTTGCCGGACAAGGTATTTTCTAAAACCTGTCTTTACCATCAAATATTGCCATATGAAAAAGTTATTGTTTACAGGGGTGATTCTTTCCCTTTGTCTTACATCCTTCTCTCAAAAAGAGATAACTGCAAAAGCCAAAGCCTTACTAGCCAAAATGACTTTACAGGAAAAGATTGGTCAGTTAAACCTGATCATTCCCGGCGATGCACCGGTAACCGGTTCTGTTGTAAGCAGTAATGTAGAAGCCAAAATTAAAAATGGACAGGTTGGTGGTATGTTTGGTATTACTTCTCCCGAAAAAATCAGGAAAGCACAGGACCTCGCTGTAAAGAATACGCGACTACATATTCCCATGATCTTTGGTTTGGATGTAATACACGGACACAAAACCATTTTCCCTATTCCATTGGGATTATCAGCTTCATGGGATATGGGATTGATAGAACAATCTGCGCAGATCGCTGCCAAGGAAGCTACGGCGGATGGATTGAACTGGGCTTTCTCACCTATGGTTGATATTGCCCGTGATGCCCGCTGGGGAAGGATTTCAGAGGGTTCGGGTGAAGATCCTTATCTCGGTGGAGAAATTGCCAAGGCCATGGTTCGCGGTTACCAGGGCACGGACTTATCAAAGAATAATACCCTGATGGCTTGTGTAAAACACTTTGCCTTATATGGCGGTGCAGAAGCAGGTAGAGAATACAATACAGTGGATATGAGTCGTATTAAAATGTACGAATATTATTTGCCACCATACAAAGCAGCAATAGATGCCGGTGCCGGAAGTATCATGAGTTCCTTTAATGAAATTGATGGCGTTCCTGCTACCGGTAATAAATGGTTATTAACTGATCTGCTTCGCAAAGAATGGGGCTTTACAGGATTTGTGGTGTCTGATTATACTTCGCTGAATGAAATGACCAACCATGGTGTGGGTGATCTGCAAACCGTTGCTGCACAATCGCTGAAAGCCGGACTGGATATGGATATGGTAGGAGAGGGCTTGTTGAATACATTAGAGAAATCACTAAAAGAAGGTAAGGTTACCGTAGCCGATATTGATAAAGCCTGTTTGCGTATTCTGGAAGCCAAATACAAACTGGGCTTGTTTGATGATCCGTATCGGTACATTGATGAAGCAAGACCTGCCAAAGATATTTTAACAGCCGAAAACCGAGCGGCTGCGAGAAAAATTGCAGCACATAGTATGGTATTATTGAAAAATGACAAACAGGTATTGCCGCTTAAAAAATCAGGAACCATTGCGCTCGTTGGTCCATTAGCAGATAACAAAAGAAATATGCTGGGCACTTGGGTAGTTGTTGGCGATTGGAAACAATCGGTAAGTGTATTGGAAGGAATGAAAAATGTAGGTGGAAGTAATGTAAATATCATTACAGCGAAAGGAGCTAATATAACGGATGATACAGCCTTATTTCAAAAAAGAACTAACGCATTGGGTGTAGAAGCAGAGACCGATCCAAGATCACCTGCCGAAATGATCAATGAAGCAGTAGCAGCGGCTAACAAATCGGATGTGATCGTGGCTGTGGTGGGAGAGTCTTCTAATATGTCGGGCGAATCATCCAGTCGTGCAGATATCAATATTCCCGCCAGTCAGCAAGCTTTATTAAAAGCATTGGCTAAAACTGGAAAGCCATTAGTGATCGTACTTTTCAATGGAAGACCATTAACCTTGGTTTGGGAGAATGAACATGCCTCTGCCATTCTCGATGCATGGGCACCGGGAACAGAAGCTGGTAATGCAGTGGCTGATGTATTGTTTGGCAATTACAATCCATCCGGAAAAATCACAGCAACTTTTCCGCGCAGTGTAGGACAAATTCCTATCTACTACAATCACAAAAACACCGGACGCCCATTTGATGGAACCGGCTTTCCTAAATTCAAATCCAATTATCTGGATGAATCCAATGATCCGCTGTATCCGTTTGGATATGGGTTGAGTTATACCCGTTTTGAATATAGTTCTGTAATGCTTAGTAAAACCAATGTAAAGGGAGAGGAAAAAATAACGGCCACAGTAACGGTAACCAATGCCGGCAAATATGCCGGTGAAGAAGTTGTACAATTATACATTACCGATCCGGTTGCAAGTGTAACCCGATCAGTAAAAGACCTGAAAGGATTTCAGAAGATACTATTGCAGCCGGGAGAATCAAAAGATGTCAGCTTTACAATTACTACCGCGCAATTGTCATTCTTTAACAGTGATCTGAAGAAAGTATGGGAGCCGGGTAAATTCATGATTCATATCGGTACCAATTCTGCTAAGCTGCAATCAGCAGAAGTAAACTGGTCCAAATAAAAACGTCATTTCGACGACGAAGGAGGAGAAATCTCATGATTGGTGCACAACTCATGAGGTTTCTCGCTGCGCTTCGCTTAGTTAGAAATGACGTTTGTTTTAATAAGCCCCAATAGAATCAAACACCGTTACCTTCTTCCATAAATGTTTGCAAGTATCCACAAAATGTAAATGAATGGGATCGGTTTGGTAAGCATCCTGTGCTTCTTTGGATGGAAACACGCATAGCCAGGACAACTGGTAACTGGTATCAATTACTTCGCGATTGGTAGTTGCGGGAACACCAATATGAAATTGTTCTATCGAAGGCGTTTTGCTTAGTGCCTGTAGGCCTGCCTGTAATGCGGACTGGTCTTCTTTACTGTCTGGGTTGTGTAACCAGAAGTATACATGATGGATGAAATGGGTTTGCTGTATCATGGTTATTTTTTTTGCCACTGATTTCACTGATTGGCACTGAGTTGAACTGTGCAAATCAGTGGCAACTATTTTAATGAAAATGCAAGATAACTATCCCCCGATGGTTTACCCAATTTACCACCGCCACAGGCAATAACAATATATTGCTTTCCATTTTTTTCATATACGGAAGGCGTAGCAAAACCGGATGCAGGTAAATCATATTCCCACAAAAGTTTTCCCGTTCGTTTATTGAATGCGCGGAATTTGTGATCACTGGTTGCTGCGATGAATAACAATCCACCGGCTGTTACCACCGATCCGCCATAATTTTCTGTTCCTGAATGAATGCCTTTAGCTTTTAATTCCGGATAATCCCCAAGGGTTGTTTTCCATTCCAGTTTACCGGTATGTAAGTTAATGGCATTCAAAGTGCCCCATGGCGTATCAATTGCGGGGTAGCCTTCTTTGGTGAGAAATTTATTGTAGCCGGTAGAAGTATAGGGCATCTTGTAATAGGCATCCTCTTTTCTGGTAGGAGCCGTAAATGTTTTTGACTGGCTTGCTTTATGATCCAATACATAAGAGGCAATGGCTTCTTTTTCTCCCTCACTTAATTGTTTAAAGGCAGGCATCATTCTTCTGCCTGTTGTAATCAATTCCTTAAAGGAAGAGGTGGTATATTTTTTATTGATGCCCAATAAGGTTGGATTATTACCCGAACCTTGTTTTTCAGCACCATGGCAAGACATACAGGTGGTGGTATATAATCGTTTACCGGCGTCAATATTTTTTTCTGTGGAACGATTTTTCGCTTGCACATCTACCATGGTTAAGATCCAGGCCATCTCACTCGCATTTACATAGAGGATTCCAGTAGCCGCATCGTAAGAGGGGCCGCCCCATTCTGCACCACCATCAAAACCCGGAAAGATCACCGTGCCCTGTTTGGAAGGAGGCGTAAACAAATGATCGTGTTTAGTAGATAGCCACCTTTTTTTAATATCCTGATAAGAAGAATCAGGAACGATATGGTTTAATTCTTTTTCGGTAAGCAATTGCCTTACAAAAGGTTTTGGAAAAGAGGGAATGGGTTGTGTGGCAGAAGGTTTTTCACCAACAAGATCTGTAGCGGTAGGTACGGGCATTTCATTAATAGGATATACTGGTATTCCTGTTTTCCGATCAAGTAAAAAAACAAAACCTGATTTGGTCACCTGCGCAATGGCTTCTATTTCTTTTCCATCTTTTTTTATGTTTACCAAAACCGGTGCTGTGGGAAGATCCCTGTCCCATATATCATGGTGCACTGTTTGAAAATGCCAGATGTGTTTGCCGGTTGCTGCATCAAGTGCCAGCACCGA
Organism: Chitinophaga pinensis; assembly: GCA_943372845.1. GTDB lineage: Bacteria > Bacteroidota > Bacteroidia > Chitinophagales > Chitinophagaceae > Sediminibacterium > Sediminibacterium pinensis_K. The sequence goes on from CALSAD010000002.1 coordinate 13,531, forward strand.
ATTAGCATACAGGTTTTGCCCGGTTCTTTTTCCACCATAAAAATCATAGGATGCAGAACCGATAGGGGCAAACACAATTCCCTTCTCTTCATCCATACTAAACCCCGACCATGCATTGGCACCACCGATGTGCTGGTAGGCTTCTTTATCGTCCCATGTTTCATAGCCTGCTTCTCCGGGATGGGGAATGGTATGAAAGATCCACCTCAATTTTCCTGAATGAACATCATACGCTCTGATATGGCCAGGAGCGGCAGTTGCACCTTCATCTACCCGTGTTCCTATGATGATCAGGTCTTTGTAAATAATACCGGGTGTGGTAGATGCTACGTATAAATTTTTTACATCGCGGTTCAGGTCATTGTGCAGATCTATTTTTCCATTCTCTCCAAATGACGAAATGGGTTTACCGGTATTCGCGTCAATACAAAAAAGATAGGCACCTGCCGAATAAAAAATGCGGGCATCTTTTCCATGATCACTGTAATACGTAACACCCCGGCAAACATTCATCGAAAAATAGCCTTTTCCTTTATTTGCTTGCGAAGTGTCTAATGGATTAAATACCCATTGCTCTTTTCCGCTGGCGGCATCTAATGCAAATAGTTTTAGTTTGGGCGATACACCATATAGAATTCCGTTTACAATAATGGGGTTTACCTGGATCTGTGTTTTTTCATCCGCATCGCCGGTATGGTATTCCCAGGCGGGTTGTAATTGTGTTACGTTGTTTGTATCTATTTGTGTGAGGGGAGAATGATGGGTGCTGGCTTTACTTCCGCCATATACAGTCCAATCGGTTTGGTGTGATTGGCAGGAGGCGATTGTAAATAAGATTGTTGGTATAAACCAATTTTGTTTCGTGAGCTTTAGCATGATTTTTAATATCAAACCGATGAACAGGGAATATTTAGCGTCTCATGTTGCAGACTTTTAACCGCAAAGGCACAAGGGAACGAAGGTGCGCTAGGTAATGCTAAATAAACCCTTGCGTAACATTGCGCCATCGCGTCTTTGCGGTAAAAATAAAAATGAAACAATACACATTACTCAATGATCCGCTCTATAATTTTTCCGGATTGTTTATTTTTCAGGATCAATTTTTTGGTGCCATAATGGGTCATCTCTTCTTTTACGAGATAATGTTCCGCATCATATTCCACCAGATGGCTTTCTTTACTTAATCCTGTTTTGCCTCTCCAAATATCCAGTTTTACCGGTTCCCATATTTTGGTTTTGGCAGAGCGGTAAGCGGCATCTAAAATGGCATTCACCACATAGCCGTCATAGAAAGTTTCCTTGGGGGCTTCACCTTTTTCCATGGCATTAAACATATCCATGAACATGTGGTTGTAGCCAAGCTCATTCAATTCATCACCCACCGGAAATAACCAGCCAGTATTGCTTTCTGCTTTTTCTGCAATATAATCGCCGCCCTTACCGGTAGTAAACATATCAAAGCCGGTTCGTAAGAAACTATTGATCCAGATGGTACCTTCTGTACCCATTACTTCATCGCGTAAATCCAGTCCGCCGCGAAAGGTCCAGCTTACTTCAAACTGACCAATAGCACCGTTCTCATACTTTACCAATCCAATGGCATGGTCTTCCGCATCAATCGGTTTTACCTGTGTATCGGCCCAGCACATCACTTCTACGGGCTTGATATCTTTACCAATATAACTTCTTGTAATTTCAACGCAATGGCAACCAAGGTCAAGAATGCAACCGCCCCCTGCCTGTTCAATGTCCCAGAACCAGTCGCTATGCGGGCCGGGGTGCGTTTCTCTGGATTTGGCCCAGAGTATTCTGCCCAATGCTCCTTCCTTCACACTCTGACTGGCTTTGATAAATTTAGGTGTGTATACTAGGTCTTCTAAGTAACCGTTGAATATGCCTGCTTCTTCCACTGCTAATAACATACGTTTCGCCTCTTCTGCATTACGACCTAATGGCTTTGTGGTCATAACAGCTTTCTTGTGTTTACAACAAAGCATTACCGCAGCTTCATGAAGATTATTAGGCAGGGCAATACATACAATATCTACATCCGGATGTGCAATGGATTCTTCCATGGTGGTGGTCCAATGGGTACAGCCGTAATCAGTTGCAAATTTTTTGGCACTTTCTTCCCTGCGGGAATAAATGCTGATTACTTTATCCCTACTTCTGTAACCTTGTAATGAGTCTGCATAAAAACGTCCGATAAAACCGGAACCGAGCATGGCAATGTTTTTCATATGGGTGTTATTGTTTATTGGATAATACATGTAATTCGTCATTTCGATTCCGCTTCAGCGGGAGAGAAATCTCATGAATGTTATCAGGTATTTGTCATGAGATTTCTCTCCCTCATTCTTCGGGTTCGAAATGACGGTTAATTATTCGCTGTTTTTTTCTCTTTAAAGAAAATGATAAAATATACCAATACGCCCAAGGCAATATACGCTGGTACATACCAGATATTTTGCCAGTTGTGTGTTTCGGCAGTTACTTTGTTCTGGTCAACAATATATCCTGAGAACCAGGTGCCGATGAACATGCCTACACCGTAGGTGGCAAACGTAAACAATCCTTGAGCTGCGTTCTTGATTTTATCACCGGCTTTCTTTTCTGTATACATATAGCCGGTTACAAAAAAGAAATCATAACAGATGCCATGCAGAATAATGCCGGAATATAACATCCAGCTTCCTGCTTCTGCATTGCCATAAGCAAAACAAACATAGCGCAGTATCCAAGCTGTCATGCCCAGTAATAACATTTTCTTTACCCCAATGCGGTTAAAGAGAAATGGGATAGCAAGGATGAATACTGCTTCAGAAACCTGGCCAAGTGTCATTTTACTGGCTGCATTTTCAAAACCGATCTCATTCAAAAAAGGATTGGCAAATCCATAATAAAAAGAAAGCGGAATGCAAACAAGAATGGCTGCAATAAAAAATACGAGGTAAGGGCGTTCTTTAAATAAAACAAATGCCTCTGTTCCCAATGCTTTGGAAGCATCGGCTGTTTGTGCTTTGGGTGGGGTATTAGGTAACACAAAACTTAATACACCCAATCCTGCTGAAACAGCCGACGCCATGTAAAAAGTAGAAGAGGTTTTTTCAATACCCATTTGTCCAATCAGTACACCCGCTACAATCCAGCCTAAGGTTCCAAATACCCTTATCCAGGGGAATTGTTTTCCGGGATCGGTCATTTGAGAAAAAGCGACACTGTTACTCAATGCAATGGTGGGCATGTACAACAATGAATACACGAGGATTACCCAATAAAAAGTATTACTGTCTTCAATTCTTGTGGCAAGAAATAATAAAATTGCACCCACCAGGTGCAATACACCCATAATTTTCTGTGCAGCAAAAAAGCGGTCTGCAATCAGCCCTACAAAAAAAGGCGAGATCATGGTGGCAATGGCCAATGCACTGTACGTGGCACCTATTTCAATACCGGTAGCGTGCAGGTGCTCAACCATATAGGTTCCCATGGTAACATACCAGGCGCCCCAGATAAAATATTCCAAAAACATCATGGAGGCCAGTAAAGAACCGGTTTTTGCTTTCATATAGCAATTGTGTTTGGTTTTCTTTCGTTAGATTTAGCCTGTGATCCGGCGGAGCTTCAAAGTAAGAATAATTCAATAATTAATACGTTGCAACGATAATTATTTCTTGCCGTGGTGTGATTAACAACGATTGCTTTTCGAAATTCTAAGCCATGCAAAAAAAATACTTTTCTCTTATTGTGTTTTTGGCTGTTACTGTGCTTGCTATAGCGCAGGCCGACAGTACCTACGCAGAAAAACTTGGCTATCCTAAAGGAACCCGATTATTGATTTTGCATGTTGATGATGTTGGGATGTCTTTTGAATCCAATGAAGGCGCCATACTGGCCATGACGAAAGGCGTTGCCAGTTCCTGCAGTGTTATGATGCCCTGCCCATGGGTACCCGCTTTTGTTCAATATATGAAAAAGCATCCGGGGATGGATGCTGGCTTGCATCTTACCTTAACGGCTGAGTGGAAAGCGTATCGGTGGGGGCCTTTGTCTGGTAAAACAGTAACACCTGGATTAGTTGATGCAGAAGGAGCGCTGTGGCATAGTGTGGCCGAAGTTGCTCAACATGCCAGTGCTGATGAAGTGGAAAAAGAAATCAAAGCACAATTGGAACGGGCCCGCTCCATGGGGTTTGAGCCCACTCATTTTGATACGCATATGGGTACCTTACTGGCTACCCCTGAATTTGCACAACGTTATGTAAAACTGGGGATAGAAAACCATATTCCGGTAATGGTTCCGGCCGGGCATGCCACATTGATCAAAGCAGAGATGAATGCGCCCGAATTGCAAATACAGCAAATGCGGATGATAGGTAAAATGCTTTGGAATGCGGGTTTGCCCGTGTTAGATGATCTGCATAATGATAGTTATAATTGGAAGATTCCTAAAGAGATTGAAAACAACGACAAAGCATTGCAGGCCTTTAAAACAAAGAAATATATTGAAGGTATCCGTTCTTTGAAACCCGGACTGAATATGATGATCATGCATTGCACCGCAGCTTCAGAATTATTTAAACAGATCTCAGACTCTGGCCCTGTGAGAAGAGGCGATATGCTGGCCATGATGGATCCTGCTGTAAAGAAAGCCATCAAAGAAGAAAAAATCATTGTTACCACCTGGCGCGAAATGATGGAGCGCAGGAAGAAAATAAAATTATCATCTAACTGAACAATTTGTACTATGAAAAAAGCAATTTTCTCAATCGCAGTCCTCCTGATTACCCTGGTTTTTATCTCATTCATCACCGTTAAAAAAACACCCCGCATTCTGGTGTACGCAAAAACCAGGGGTTACCATCATGCATCTATTGCAGCAGGATTGGTTGCTGTTCAGAAATTAGGAGTCGAAAATAATTTTGCTGTAGATACCACTACGGACTCTACCTATTTTAAACATAAAACATTAAAGAAATACGCTGCTGTTATTTTCTTAAGTACAACGGGTAATGTGTTAAATGATGAACAACAAAAGGCTTTTGAAAAATACATACAGTCTGGCCATGGCTTTGTAGGTGTGCATGCGGCTACCGATACGGAGTATGATTGGCCCTGGTATAACAAATTGGTGGGAGCCTATTTTAAAAGTCATCCTAAACAACAGGAAGCCATATTGAACATAGTAGATAATACGCATCCCTCAACCAAACATTTACCCGCAACATGGAAGCGTTTTGATGAATGGTATAATTTTAAAGATATCCAGCCAGATTTACAGGTGCTGATAACGATTGATGAAAAAAGTTATACCGGTGGAGCAAACGGAGCTACACATCCCATGGCATGGTACCACGACTTTGATGGTGGACGTGCATTTTACACTGAGTTTGGTCATACAGATGAATCATTTAAAGATCCTATGTTTCTGCAACACTTGTTAGGAGGTATCCGTTATGCCATGAATAAATAATGCTTTGCACTGATCATTAAAAACCGATACCAGATGATGAAATATATAGTATTAGCAGCGATTCCTTTTATCCTGATCACTAGTGGATGTAAACATTTTGAGCGTCATGTAAGTGATGTAACTGTTGAAGCTGTTTCAACATTAGATTCTAATACAGATTCTGGTGCTAATGAGTGGGCTATGCTTTCTTTTGAAAAAGCAGATAGTGTGAATCCTGTATTGGTACCCGGTAAGAATTTATTTTTTGATCCTATTTGGAAAAAGAAAGTGGCATGGGAAGAGAAAGATGTGTTTAATCCGGCTATTGTTGTAAAAGATAATAAGGTGTTTATGCTGTATCGTGCACAGGATGTAATTGGGTTGCCAGGAGGCACATCCAGAATCGGGTTGGCGGTAAGTACCGATGGCTTACATTTTACCCGCAACCCCGAACCCGTTTTTTTTCCGGATAATGATGCGTTTAAAAAATACGAATGGCAGGGCGGTTGTGAAGATCCGCGTATCGTAGAAGATGCGAAAGGCGTGTATTACATGACCTATACTGCGTATGATGGAAAGGTTGCCCGTTTATTGGTAGCCACTTCCAAAGATCTGGTTCACTGGACAAAACATGGTTCTGTATTTGCGGATGCGATGAAAGGAAAATATGTAGACAAATGGTCGAAATCAGGAAGTATTGTTTCAAAATATGAGAATGGAAAAATCATTGCTACCAAGATCAATGGCAAGTACTGGATGTACTGGGGCGACCAATATATATGGGCTGCCACTTCAGATGATCTGATAAAATGGACACCCGTTGAAATGCAGGCAGGAGAAAAACCTCCCGTAATACTCAAAGGAGAAGGATTACATATGCCCGATCTGAAAATTGTTGTAGCTACACGAGCCAAAAAATTTGATAGTGATTTAGTAGAAGCTGGTCCACCAGCCATGATCACCGATAAAGGAATTTTGTTACTTTATAACAGCCGCAATATTCCCGCTATTGGCGATACCAGTCTGGCAGAAGGCACTTATGCGGCCGGCCAGGTATTAATGGATACCAATGATCCAACCAAAGTGATCAAACGATTAAGCAATTATTTTATGAAACCGGATAAACCCTATGAAATTTCCGGCCAGGTAAATCGTGTTTGTTTTATTGAGGGCCTTGCTCAATTTCAAAACAAATGGTTCTTATATTATGGAACTGCGGATTCGAAAATTGCAGTAGCAGTTAAGCGTAATTAATAATTAACAATTAAAAATTAAAAATTTTGATGAGGGTGGGTAAGAAATTGTCTTTTGATTTTTAAAAGGACGAAGTTGATATCATTGAAGCCCCATTTGTTTTCGAAACGGATGATTTTGAACCCCAATTTTTGTAAATAATGTGTTCTGTTAGTATCATACGCGATGCCTTCTTCCCAAAAATGGTTTTCGCCATCCAATTCAATTACTAATTTTTCTTCCGGGCAGTAGAAGTCAACTATATAATTACCGATACTGTGCTGTCGTCTGAATTTGCGGCCATCGAGTTGTCTGCTTTTTAGATAATTCCACAGAGTCGCTTCTGCGGAAGTGCTGTTATTGCGTAAGGCTTTTCTGAGAGGCTTGAGTTCGGTCTTATTGTGAATTTTTCGGTATGGCATACTGCAAAACTAAATACCTGATCACATTAGCTGCTATTTTATGAGATGTATTAATACGCAGTATTTATACATCTCATAAAATAGAAAAAATTTCCCCACCATGCGCAGCATGGAGGGGTGCCCAAGCGGCTGAGCGAAGGGTGGGGTGGAAAAGAGTTGGTTAAATAGTACACAATTACCTTTTTTGTTATTACTCAATCACCCTCACCACCCCCGTTTATTTCTTGCGAAATAAACGCCCCCTCCTTGAAAAGGAGGGGGCGTTTATTAGGGGGTAATTATGTGTCAAAGACACATAATTACCCCCTAATAAATAGTTTTGAAACTTATATTTGTTCCAAAGCCTGCTCAATATCTCCCAATATATCCTCCCTATGCTCTAGCCCCACACTAATTCTGATCAGTCCGGGTGTAATATTCACCGCTTGCCGCTCTGCTTCCGATAATTTTGCATGTGTGGTACTGGCAGGGTGAGACGCAATGCTTCGGGTATCTCCCAGGTTGGCTGTAAGGGATAGCATCTTAAGATTATCCAAAAATTTTCTTCCCGCTTCCAATCCGCCTTTCAATTCAAAACAAACTATGCCACCGCCATTCTGCATTTGTTTTTTAGCAATGGTATGGTGCGGATGACTTGCTAAAAAAGGATATCGCAGAGAAGCTATCTTTTCATGTTTTTCAAGCGATTGCGCAATGAACAAGGCGTTGGATGCATGGCGCTCCATTCTTACGTCCAGCGTTTCCAGGCTCTTGCTTAATACCCATGCATTGAAGGGAGATAAGGCAGGTCCGGTACTTCTGCAGAATAAATAAATTTCTTTGATCAGGTCTTTTCTTCCCACAATTACACCACCCAATACACGGCCCTGCCCATCTAACCATTTGGTAGCCGAATGCACTACCAGGTCGGCCCCAAACTGAATGGGTTGCTGGTTAACGGGTGTGGCAAAACAATTGTCAACATTCAGAATGATATTGTGTTTTTTGGCGATGCGGCCAATCATCTCAAGATCCAATATATCCAATCCGGGATTGGTAGGTGTTTCCAGATAAATCATTTTGGTGTTGGGTGTAATGGCCGCTTCCCAATCTGCTTCTGTGGCATTGGCACTTACATACGAGTAGTCAATACCAAATTTGGGGAGGTATTTTGCAATTACGGTATGGGTACTTCCGAAAATAGCATTACAACTGAGCAAGTGATCGCCCTGTTTTAACAAAGCCATAAATGATCCGAACACGGCACTCATACCCGATGCGGTAGCATAGCCCGCTTCTGCGCCTTCCAGTGCACACATTTTATCAATGAATTCCTGTACCCCGGGATTACTGAAACGACTGTAAATATTATCGTCCGATTCATCCGCAAATGCTGCACGCATATCTTCTGCGTTATCAAAACAAAAACTGCTGGTTAAGAACATAGGAGTGGAGTGCTCCATTTCGTTGGTGCGTTCGGTTTGTATGCGGATGGCGTTGGTTTGTTGGTGCTTCGACATGATTTGTATTTTGAAATAGTGTAATCGCGTAATTTAAAAATGATCTTAAGCAGAAAGTATTGCTACTTCCCATGTTATGGTACAGCCCGCTGCGCGAAGCGTAGCAGCTACGGAACAATATTTATCTACCGACAAAGCACAGGCTTTTTGCGCTTTATCTTCATCAACCTCCCCGGAAAATTGGAAGAGAATATGAATCTGCTTCCACAAAGAAGGTTCTTTGCCTGCTTCACGTTCACCATCAATGATCATGGTAAAATCAGTAATAGTCTGTCGTTGTTTTTGCAGAATTGATACAATATCCACACCACTGCAACCACCCAATGCGGCAAGTAAGGTTTGCATAGGACGAAAGCCCGATTCATGTCCGCCAAAACTTGCTGACGCATCCATCCGAAGCGAATGATTGTTAGTATGGGTGGCTTCAAAACCATAGGCATCATCCACTCTTTTGATCTCAATTCTGGCCATTCAAAACTTTTATGTAAATGTAACGTAAGCTTACCCTTATTTTGCTTCTGAAATGCGGAATAAATCGATATGAAATTTTTTGACTATCCAACTGATTTTACATTAGAGAGCGGAACTACACTGCCTTCTATTCGTATTGCCTATGATACGTATGGTACATTGAATGAAGCTAAAAACAATGTGGTTTGGGTTTGTCATGCTTTAACGGCGAGCTCCGATGCGGTTGACTGGTGGAAAGGATTGATTGGAGACAATTGCCTGATCGATCCCGAAAAGTATTTTATTGTTTGTGCCAATATGTTGGGCTCCTGCTATGGATCAACAGGCCCTACCAGCATCAATCCTGTAACAGGCTTACCTTACTATTCCGAATTCCCACAGGTTACCGTACGTGATATGGTGCAGTCGTATATGTTACTGCGAAAATATTTAGGCATAGAAAGCATACAGTTACTGATGGGTGGCAGTATGGGTGGTTACCAGGTTTTGGAATGGAGTGTGATGGAGAAAGAGGTAATTAAAAAATTATTTTTAATTGCTACGTCTCCATCTGAAAGTGCCTGGGGTGTTGCGGTACATACCGCCCAACGTTTGGCTATTGAAGCCGACCATACCTGGAATGAACACAGGCCCGATGCAGGTGCACGAGGATTAAAAGCTGCCCGTGCTATTGGTATGTTAACCTACCGCAATTATGGAACCTTTCAGGAAAAGCAAACAGATCCTGATCCGGAGAAGATGGATAATTTTAAAGCCTCATCCTATCTCAATTACCAGGGCGATAAATTGGTGAAACGTTTTAACGCGTATAGTTACTGGCTGCTCACCAAAGCAATGGATAGTCATCACCTCGGAAGAGGAAGAGGAGGTGATTTGATCAAAGTATTACAGTCCATTCAGCAACGCACACTCATCATTGGTATACGAAGTGATATTTTATGTCCCTTGGATGAACAACAGTTCATGGCAGATCATATACCCAATACCCGCTTTTTTGAAATTGATTCTGCTTACGGACATGATGGTTTCATTATTGAAACACAACAGATCAGCCGTTTTTTAGGGGAATGGATGCGACAATAAGAAACTGTTAGACTAAGTATTACAGAATACTTTTCTCTGCGAAACCTCCGCACTTCCTGTGGCTCTGCGGTTGGATATAACTGGCACCAACCGCAGAGCCACAGAGGACAGAGAGTTTTCGCAGAGATGTGAGTAGCTTAAACGATTAACACAAACGGCTACTTATTGCTTCCCCATTTTTCTTTCCGCATAACCGGCGGTAGATAAAACAAACACAGCATCCGCTAACGGCTTTACAGAAATTTCTTTGGCGACCATTTTTGTTTTCATAGCGCCCTGTATAATCTCTACTTCCAATACCATGCCTTTGAACCGGGATAGAATATCAGTACTGATCAACCCAAGGCCAGTATTAGGCTGTATCTTTTCTGTAAACCAAACAATTATCTGGCCGCCTTTTGCTTTGGCATCTTTCAATAATACAATGGCTTTGGTGCAATCATAGCCCAGTATTTTTTTCTTCTCTTTTGTATACGTGATGGCGGGACCATTGTCTCTGGCAGGTGTTGTTACTTTATCAGCGACTGGATTGTTTTTTCTGGAAAAAGACTTCTGCCCCATGGCATCCATTAATACCAAGGTGCTTTTGCTGTCTACAAGGGTTCTCATATTATACAACTGAGACACCATTTCGGTTAATGATTTTTCTTTCTTGAAATACAAGGTGATGGCTGAACCTCCCATCATGGCACTGGCCATTCCGCCATCATCACCACCTTCCATGCTCATACTGAATTTAATGGTTCCTTCCTGTAATTGTGCCTGTACCTGTGTTGATATGCCGAGCAATAAAACAAAGAATAGTTTTTTCATAAAATATATTTCAAACACAAATTACTATTTAATCAGGATGATAGATGCGTGCTGCTTTTTTATACACTTCCGCTTTATTCAGTGTCATGAATTTTGTTTGTTGTTTGGTATACATCTCCATCTGGTCGGTATAATGCGGAGAGTCTTTCCGGCTGGATGCACCATAGGTATTGATGGACTCAATAATAGGTCCCTCTTTTGTAAATCTAACAAGTTCTATATATGCATCTCCCTGGTTACCCTTCAGCATACCATTTTTATAGGGTACGGAATACATGGGAGCCAGCACATCCGGTAAGCCCGGTAAAGGAATTTCTTTATTACCCCTTACCAGTTTCTGTATCTCTCCTAATTGCAGGTTGGTTCGGCGAAAGTGTTTCATCATTTCTGCCTTTACACTTGTAAGCACAGCAACACATTGGGCTGTGGTAAGCATGCCTGTGCGCATATATCCATTTGAAGATTTGTATACGGTTTCATACACCATCAGAAAAGTGCCTGCACCAATACTTTCTGCATTTGCATTTTTATCCCATTGTAAAAGATTGTTGATGAGATCTGCTATCGCAGGATGTTCACTTGCTTTCAACAGAAATAAAGAATCGATGTTGCCGGGAAAAGCAAACTGCGTTGGATATCGCCGATCGAATTTGATCTTTTTAAAATTGTCAAAGGAAATTTTATCATAACCTGCAATCAATTCGGCTATTCGTTTGCTTCGGTTGTTTTCTAATGTTTCATATCCCATGGTGGGATCTTTGATTACCGGGTTTTCCGGTCCTTCTGTTGAATGAAAAGGAGAGTGGTTGGTATTAAAAACAAATCCACTCTTTGGTTGCAATACTTGTGGAAGATCGGTTAAAGGATGCAGGTTATTCCATAAAGTGGCACTGGTATTACCCGGTAAAGTTGTTTTCCAGTTAAACTTTGGATCGCGAATAGGGATGCGGCCATTGCTGAGATAATAAATAGTATCATACCTGTCAGCATACACAATATTATATCCCGGTATGGCCATCATTTGCAATGCAGATTTGAATTCTGTAAAATTCTTTGCTTTGTTAAAACGATACCACTGTTCCAGTCCGCGTATATCCATCTGTGCCGGCATCCTGATGGAGAAAGTTCCTTTTGGTGTGATCATGGTTGGCCCATACTTACTCCAGTACACTTTCTTATTGATACCTATACGTACGCCGGCAATTTTTACTTTCAGCGGTGCGTTTTTTTCTTCCAGTGTTAGCCATTCTCCGTCGAATTTATATTGCAGTGTATTGTTTGGATTCATCTCGAGTTGATACACATCTAATTTATCCGGCGCATTTACGGTATGTGCCCAACCCAGGTACTCATTGGTGCCATGTAAAATACTCGGCGCACCGGGGAATGTGGCACCCAATATATTCCATCCATCCTCACTGCATAGATGTGCTTCATAAAATGCAACAGGTCCTTCCAAAGGCTGGTGCGCATTGATGTCGAGGTATACTTGTCCATCAGTTGTTTTAGTACTGTTGAAAGCAAACGCATTGCTGCCGGCTGTTTTAAAATTATCCAGCAACGGAACCGTTCCGCCAAAAATGGAAGCCAATGCACGATCAGCGCCTGATAACACGCACAATTGCAATACAGAATACTGTATCATATCTTTTGGTGTAACCGGAAATGCTTTCTTCAATAAAATTTCTGAAGGATGTTTGGCAGCGTACGCGTTCAGCCCAGCACAATAGCCTTCCAGTAATTTTTTGAATGCCGGACTCAGATCCGATTCATATTTCTCCTCCACCAATTCCGGAATACGAAGCAGGTGTATGATATAATCAATCTGTGCACCTTTTTTACCCTGGTAACTGGCCAGCATCGCTTTTCCGGCCATGAGGGATTGCTGGATGGTGGCAAAATCATCCTCGGCATGCGCCCATGCTAAGCCATATGCCACTTCTGGGTCGGTCTTACCAAAAATATGAGGCACCCCCCATCTATCCCGAACAATATCGATTTTATTGGGATCGAATTGTGCATCAGCAAGAAGTACAGATAATACAAAAACAGCAACCAGTAATATTTTGGATAGCATAGCAATTAGTTTAACCTGTAACAAATCTACCCCTAATAAGTTTTCCCGAACCAAATCCCCCCACACTTGTTATTTTTACACAAGCCTACCAATAAACCAATAAACTAATAAACTAATAAACCAATAAACTAATATCATGGGCATCTGGAAACAAATCTCAGAATATCTCTACATCACTAAAAGAGATCCGAACGAAGAGCGTACGCAATGGATGAAATACATGCATGGCATGAACCGCATTTCACTCATTGTATTTTTGATGGCAGTAGTATTTATGATTATCAAGTTGGTGATTATACCGCTGTTTAGATAAAATGATTTCTTTACAATTGAGGTATTGTATATAGTGAGTCTCTAAACAACAAAGTATTTCCTTTTAACCGTGCCTTTGTGCCTTTGTGTGAGATTCATTTGCACACGAAGGCACAAAGGCACGGTTTGTTTTGAGGATGTTGGGGTACTAGCTGCTTGTATTTCTAGTTACTAATCCAATAATTTTTTCTGCTGCTTTTGAAGAAGCATGACCACCCGCAGCCAATACTGTTTTCAATGCGGCATATTCTTTCTGGAGTGCTTCTTTTCTATTGGGATCGTTTAATAACAGATTCAATTCTTTCACCAGATTTTTTGTGGTGAGTTCTTCCTGAATCAATTCCTTCACAATTTCTTTATCCATGATCAGGTTCACCAGTGAAATGTATTTTATTTTAATTAGTCTCTTGGCAATCTGGTAACTGATAGTACTTCCCTTGTAACAAACCACTTCCGGTACACCAAACAATGCCGTTTCCAAAGTAGCGGTGCCGCTGGTTACCAGTGCGGCTTTGGCATGCATCAATAACTCATAGGTTTGGTTGCGTACAGAAGATACATTCTTATAAGCCGAAAGAAAAGGCGCATAAAAAGCATCTTCCTGTCCCGGAGCTTTGGCCACCACAAATTGATATTCCGGAAATGATTTTGCCACTTCCAGCATAATGGGCAATTTTTTACTGATCTCCTGTTTTCGGCTACCGGGCAAGAGGGCGATGAGTCTGGAGTTAGGAGTCTGGAGACTGAAGTTAGGATTTGGTTCAGACTCCAGACTGCTAACTCCAGTCTGTTTCTCTTCAATCACTTCCACCAACGGATGCCCAACATATTCGACTTCCCAGTTCCATTCAGTATGGTAATAGGCTTTTTCAAAAGGGAGGATACAAAGCATCAGGTCAATGCACTGCTTCATTTTTTTTACACGGCTGGCCTTCCATGCCCATACCTGTGGAGAGATATAATAGGCAATTTTGTATCCCTGTTGCTTACCCCATTCAGCAATGCGTAAATTAAAACCGGGGTAATCAATTAGTACCAATACATCAGGTTGGTAGGCTAGAATATCTTGTTTGCAGAATTTGATATTACGTAAAATGGTGGGGAGGTTTTTGACTACTTCGGCAAAACCCATAAAAGCCAGTTCGCGGTAATGCTTTACCAGCGTGGCTCCGGCAGCCTCCATCAGATCTCCGCCCCAGCATCGGATCTGTGCGGAAGCATCCTGTTTTAGCAATTGTTTGATGAGGTTGCTGCCATGCAGGTCGCCACTGGCTTCTCCGGAAATAATATAATACTTCATACCTGCAAGCCCCATAACGGGAATTAATGAGCCTGCAAAATACCGATTTCGGGTGGGAAGCTGGAGTTGTAAAGGCGTTAATTTGATTTGTTGAAAACTGCTGATTTCAGTCTCTGCGAAACGCTGCGCCCTCTGTGCCTCTGCGGTGAAAAAAATCACCGCAGAGGCACAGAGAACAGGGAGATATCGCAGAGAAATACTAGTTATGGGTATAAAAATGCATTAAGACTAAAAAAATAGTTTGTAAACTAAAAAATTAGTTATTATATTTGATCAGGCATAAAAAATCACCCCCATGAAACCATTAACCAAAGCAGAAGAACAGATCATGCAAAGTATCTGGAAACTGGAAGAAGCTTTTCTGAAAGACATTATAGAAGCACAACCGGAACCCAAACCACATTCCAATACGGTGGCCACCATTGTGAAAATATTAGTAGATAAAGGTTTTGTAGGTGTAACACCTATTGGCAGGGTACACCAGTATTATCCGTTGGTTTCCAAGTCTGAATATTCTTCCAGTACCATCCGCACATTGGTAGATGGGTATTTTGAAGGATCCTTTGCCGATGCGGTTTCTTTTATGGTAAAACAGAAAAACCTGAGTGTGAAAGAATTGGAGTTGTTACTGCAACAGATTAAAAACGCTAAAAAATAAATGCCATGCTCACGATTGCTTATTACTTTTTACAGGTAGTGCTCTGCAGTGCATTAATGATGGGGTATTACTGGTTGGTGCTGCGTAACAAACGGTTTCACCAGTACAACCGGTTTTATTTGCTGGCCATTGCGGTGTTATCGTGGATCGTTCCCTTGATTAAAATTAAATGGGGACAACCCGCAGCAAACGATCTGCAGGTAATGCAATTGCTTTCTGTAGTGGCAGATAACAATACACAGATCGAAGAAACGCTTAGCAGTAAAGGGTTTGCGTGGAATATAGATATGGCCGTTACTGCGTTGTATATAATCATATCAGCTGCTTTGCTATTTGCCATGATGGTGGCTTTTATTCGCATCTACCGTTTGTTACAACAGCATTCCTGTAAAAATGTAGGGGAAGTGTTCCTGATTATTACACAGGCAAAAGGAACACCGTTTTCTTTCTTCCGATATATTTTCTGGAATGAAGAAATTGATATTCGCAGTGAGGCTGGCAAACAAATTCTGCAGCATGAACTAACGCATGTGAAGCAAAAACATTCCATCGATAAAATTTTTATACAGCTTATGCTGGTAGCTGGCTGGTTCAATCCCTTTTTCTGGTTATTGAAAAAAGAAATGGAAATGATCCACGAATTTATTGCCGATAAAAAGGCTGTTAACAATGGTGATACCGCTTCGCTGGCACAAATGCTGTTAACGGCAGCTTATCCCAGCCAGCATTTTGCTTTAACGCATCCTTTCTTTTTCTCGCCTATTAAAAGACGGTTACAGATGTTAACAAATAATACAAATCCGCGATTTAGTTATATAAGAAGGTTAGTTGTATTACCCTTGTTGGCAGTAGTGGTGGTATTGTTTGCCTTCAGAAACAAAGACAGTAATACAGAGATTACTTTATCTGTTGCGAATGTGGTAGAACAGGTGGCCGATGCAAATGTGGTAACAAAAATAGCCGAATCTGTTAAGGATAGAATCAATAAGTACGCAGAAAATGAGCAGATACAAAACCCAGATACATTAATCCTGAAAGCCGATACCATTACCGTAAACAATGGCAGCAAATTGGTAGTAATCAATAAAGGCGGTGAAGTAAAAGTGATCAAAAATGAAGTGAGTAAAATTTCCGCAGAGATCGCTTTATCAGCCAATACACCTTTGATCATAATGGATGGAAAAAAAATCGATAACAATGTACTCTCAGTAATTGATCCTAATAAGATCGCTACCATTGATGTATTGAAAAATGAATCTGCAACTGCATTATACGGCGAGGAAGGAAAAAATGGGGTGATACTGGTTAGGACTAAAGCAGTAGATTTTATGGGATTTGGAGCAAAAGTAACCGTTATACCGCATTCCAATAATGAACGTGTGGAGGTGGCAATTCCATCGGTTGATTCAGCGCAGAGCTTATCGTTTTCTTCTTCAAACAAATTGAGAATTAACAATGGAAACGGACCGCAGCCAATATGGATTGTAGATGGAGAGCCTGCAGAAATAACTGCTATGGAGAATATGGACCCAAAGAATATACAATCTGTTTCTGTTCTGAAAGGGGAGAAGGCTATTAAAAAATATGGTGACAAGGCAGTTAACGGCGTTGTGGAAATTACTACCAAGCAAAAACAATTTGCCACTAAGCTGGATAATGTTGTAGTAATAGATTATAATGAATCCGATCCAACTGGCATTAAAGCGTTGAAAAATAGAAATCCGGATGTTAAACATGCTTATCTGATGAAATCGCCACTAACCTTAACAGTGGAATTGAAAAACGGCTCAAAGGAAGTCTATAATCTTTTAGCTAACTCTGATAGAAAGAAAGCCGAAAACAAATATGGTAAACTTCCTGTATTACCTAGTGCATCAAGCCTTTCAATGAAAACAATTTCGGATAAGGCAACTGCTGTTTTTTCGCAACCACAAATACCTGCTGAATTTCCAGGAGGTACGCCTGCCTGGTCTAAATACCTGATGAGGAATCTTGATAAGGAAATTGTACGAAAACATGGAGGACCACCCGGTAAATACACGGTAGTGGTTTCATTTACTATTGATGAGTATGGAAGCCTCAGTAATATTAAAGCACTAAATGATCCGGGTTATGGTGCTAAAGAAGAAGCAATCAGAATGATAGCCAAAGGCCCAAAGTGGAAGCCTGCTCAGCAGAATGGGAAGCCCGTTAGATCTGTGCATGAACAGTCTATCAGTTTTCTTGTTCTGGAAGAAGAGAAAAAGACATTACGCTAATTATCAATTAAAGAAATACAAAATCTGCTGCAATAGTAAAATGTTATTCTTACTACAATGTCTACTTGTAACCGGCCCCAATGGGCCGGTTTTGTTTATATTAGCATACTATTAATGTCCTTTTTTTCGTTATAATGTATCATCTTTTTCCAATGATTAGAAAATCCCCTCTTTTACTGTTGTTACTTTCTTTCACCATGTTGCAGTGTATAACTGCACAGACCGATAAAAGTAAACAACTCAAACAACCCCTCAAACGCATCGTAATCGATCCCGGTCATGGGGGTAGTGCTGCGGTTGCGGGTAAGTTTTATGGGGCTTCGGGTAAGCATATGGAGGAGAAAGATGTGGCCCTTGCCATTGCACTTAAACTACAAGCTACGCTGCAGGCAGAGATGCCGGATGTTGACGTGATCATGACGCGCACTACGGACGAATACAACAGCCCTATTGTAAAAGCCAACAAAGCTAATGCCGCTAAAGGTGATCTTTTTATTTCCATCCACTGTAACGATGTATCTCCTATCAGGCATAGCGAAATCACCGGCTATACTACCAAAACCGTTAAACGTAAAGGGAAAAAAGTAACGAAAAAAGTACCCGAATACCGAACCTACTATACACCCAATCCGGCAAAAGGTACAGAAACCTATATCTGGGCCGTGAGTAAAACAAAGGATAAGGAAGATGCACTTTCTGAAAATAATTTTACAGATTCAGCTATGCTGGTTACAGATGAAGAAACCAATCCCGCACAGCGGCTTATCAATTCCATGCGCATTAATGGCTATGCACAGCGAAGTCGTAAACTGGCCGAAACGGTAGAAGAAGAATTTGTAAAATCCGGCCGTGTTAGCCGCGGGGCCAAACAGCGGAATGAAAAAGGGATCTGGGTTTTACAGGCGGTTGCCATGCCCGCGATATTAATTGAAGTAGGGTTTCTTTCTAACGAAGAAGAGGAATTATTTATTACCAGTGAAGATGGCCAGCAACAAACCGCCGACTCCATCGTAAGAGCCCTCAAGCGCTACCGCTTTTCACTCGAGGCACAGGTGAATGGAACGGGGCAGTAATATTTGCTAGTCTTTCTCTATAATCATCGGTCTACCTTTATGCGTAAAAAAGTTATGGCTAAAGCCTGTACTATATTGTAGTACCATTAACCCCAGCCTTAAGGCTGGGGTTATGTATGAGAAGCAGCAGCCATAACCGATACAAATGGCCAGCAGCAAACCGCCGTCTCTATCGTGAGAGCACAGTAATATTTACTAGTCTTTGGTTACAATCATCGGTCTACCATTATGCGTAAAAAAGTCATGGCTAAAGCCTGTACTATATTGCAGTACCATTAACCCCAGCCTTTAGGCTGGGGTTATGTATGAGAAGCAATTACGGGCTTTAGCCATGACCGGTAAAAACTGTTTGAATAACATTGAGAAATGGATGTGTAACTATTTTTTCACCAACTCCTTTAAACTTTAGAGAAACCATTTAAAGACCAAGGCCGTTATGGCGTATACGCAGGTGGCAATAAAAACACCCGTTGCTGTTTTGTCCAGTCGTTTATTAATGTATAGGGTAAACACAATCACATTCACAATCAATGCCAGACTAATGATGCCTGATATCAGTGATTTCTGCATCATCAATACCTGCCAGAATTCTTTGATGGTAAATAACCGAAAACGCATCAGGTAATAAAGCGCAAAGCCCAGAAAAGGAGCAAGAAAGCCCAGTACCAATCCTAGTTGTAGGTTGTTTTTTTTCAGCATCAGAATTTCCAGGATTTTTCGAGCTTGGTTTTTAATATATGGTTCGTCAGGTCAAATTGTACAGGCACCACACTTACATAATTATTCTTCAATGCCCATACATCGGTGTCTTTTCCTTTGTCGAAATTTACAAACTCTCCGGTAAGCCAATAGTAACGGCGGCCATGCGGATCTTTTCGCTCATCAAATTCTTCCTCGTATTTGGCATAAGCCTGGCGACAAATCTTAATACCTTTAATTGTTTTCTCATCGCCTTTTGGAAAATTCACATTCAGGCAAAGATGTTTATCCAACGATTTACTTTTCAGTACATGCTCCACAATGATTCTGGCATATTTTTTTGCGGCGGTAAAGTCTGCCTCAATACTCAGGTCCAATAAACTAAAACCAATACTGGGAATACTTTCAATAGCGGCTTCCAGTGCGGCAGACATGGTGCCGGAATAAATTACATTGATAGAATGATTGGCACCATGGTTAATGCCACTGATACAGATATCAGGTTTATCGTGAATAACCTTGTCAACGGCCAGTTTTACACAGTCAACCGGCGTACCGCTGCAGGCATAGGTTTCTACCCCTTCAAACATATGTACTTTTTGCAGGCGTAACGGACTGCCGATGGTAATGGCATGGCCCATGCCGCTTTGTGGTTTATCGGGGGCAACAACAATGATCTTACCCAATCCCTTTACGGCTTCTACCAGCGCGCGTATACCGGGTGCATTTACACTATCATCGTTGGTGATCAGGATCACCGGTTGTTTTTTCTTAGAAGACTTCGCTTTCGACATGGGTGCAAGATACGATTTTGATTTTTGTGGGTGTGATAAAGTGGGAAGGGTGTTGCCACTGATGGCACTGATTGGCACTGAACGATTCAGTGAAAATCAGTGCCATCAGTGGCAAAAAAATTACTTCTTTTTAGGTTTACTTTTTTGAGCTTCCGGCCATGCATAATATTTGAATACCGGGAAAGCAACCGGTTTTGATTTTACGTCCTGCTGTTCGAGGTAGGTATCAAAGAAATTCCAGGTAAGCAAACCATCATCCGACTGTGGCTCGAGCATGTAGAAAATCAGGTTGGTAAGTGGTTGCGCCATATCTACCTTATAATCTCCCCTTAAAAAAGTTTGCGTGGCTGCTTCAAATTTGCCTTCGGCAGATGCCATGTTATGTCCTTCAAATTTGCGGGTGGCTGTGTTAAATTTTTCTATCATAAAAATCTCGCCACTTATTTTTTCATCCTTTTCCAACTTCTCAACCTTCACGCCCTGTTTCATCAAATGCTCTGCAATGGCCGATTGCGCTGCAGGAATGATATAGCCCCTTGGTAAAGTACTCTGAACCGTATCTTTAAAGGCTCCGTAATAGTTTACATCATCATAGCTAACTACATTCCCTTTTTTTAGCGTGGTTTTACTGCCATCGGGTTTGGTAAAAACAGTATAATCATAGGTTCTGAATCCATTCAATTTTTGTTGTGTTGGAACCATTTTATAACGTACTCCTTTTTTTACTTTACCTGCATTATCTACCACATTTTTAATAGCGGCCAGTTCAGCATCATGGTTAATTTTCATGATCTCTTTACCATGCTGGTTGCAATGGTCCAGTATTTCATACACAAATGTATAGGTGGTATTCATGCGTTGATAAAAACGTTCGTGTGCAAATGCTTCACTTAAAATAGCCATCCGGTTGCGTAGGCCAAACTGGTTTACAATGTAACGGGGATGGTGGTTGTAGGTATAGAAATTTTTCAGCGGCCATCCTTCGCGCACATTAAAATCCCCGTAAGGGCCAAAGAACAAACCATACTTGTCTTTTACTTTTTTGGTGATAGACGGAAGCATAACATCATTGGTATATTGATACGTACCGGCTTCACCTGCATACAGGTAACTCGGTGCCCAGGTAAGTGAATATGCATGCCAGGTTCCATTGGTGGTATGCAGGTCTACACTTATTTGCGGGTCCCATGCGGTAATAAGGTTTTGTATGAGGCCATTTGTTTCAGGTGCTTCCATTTTAATGCCATCACGGTTTAAATCAAGTCCCTGGCTGTTTTCGCGTTCGCCGGTTTCCAGCGGACTGTTCTCCTGCGAAGGGCGTAAGCCTTTGGCCATTTTATCATTGCTATCGGTGTTATAAATAGGCAGAAATAAAATGATCTGGTTATCCAGCAGGTGGCTTTTACTGCCCAATAAAATATCGCGCATCATCATCATGGTCACTTCTTTTCCTTCCACTTCACCGGCATGAATATTTCCCTGTATATAAATTACGGGTTTGCCGGAAGCCCTTGCCTGCTCGGGAGTACTGATGGCGGGTTTGGCAAGTATTACCAGTGGGATCTCTTTTCCCATGGGGCTTTTACCAATACTGGATACTTGTATATACGGGCTTTTGGTTTTGATGGCATTGATGAAATTCATCACATCACCATAGGTGGATGTTTTTTCAAAGTTGGAACGTTCGGGTGTAATGATGAGATCGTCTGTCCACACCGCATTGGTTTGTGCAAAAGAAGCGGTGGCAATGGTTGACAGGAGAATAAACAACAATTTTTTCATGAGTCCGTTTTGTTTTGGGAAAGAAAAGTACGTCATCAATACAAGTTTGCCTAAAAAGATGGATGTGAAGTTGCAGGTTAGCGACAGATAATGGAATAAAAACCCTAAGAAGCTGTTTGCGTTAATTAACTATCGTACTTTTTCTCTGCGAAAACTCTGAAAACTCTGCGGCTCCGCGGTTGGTGCGGTATAAAACCAACCGCGGAGCCGCAGAAGACAGGGAGTTTTCGCAGAGTTATAACCATTTAGAATCATTAATTAAAACAGTTCCCCAATAAACATCCCAATGCTTATCAACTCTACTAAGATTCATTCAATAAATTATCCAAACAAAAAAATAAATTTGGCCAATAACTAAAAATGTTAGTAAATTGCTAACTAAATGAATTAGTTATGTCAAACGCCGGAAAAAATCTACGTTATCTCCGCAAGCTGCGTGGCTGGACGCAGGAGGAATTTGCCAACAAACTCAAGATCAAAAGATCATTGGTAGGGGCTTATGAAGAAGAGCGTGCTGAACCCAGGCTGGAAGTGATGGAGCAGATCTGCAACACTTTTAAATTAAGTCTGGAAGATTTTTTATTCAAAGATCTTTCGGCCCCCAAAGCCCTCAGCTATATTGAAAGGCGCCGCCAGTTAAAAATGGAGGTGGAAGTAACGGAAATTCGTTTCGTGCCAGTAAAAGCTGCAGCAGGTTACCTGGCAGGCTATGGTGATCCGGAGTTTGTAGATGAACTGAATACCTTTACCCTTCCAATGTTAGGGCCGGGGCAATACCGGGCTTTTGAAATTGTGGGAGACAGTATGTTGCCAACCCCAAGTGGCAGTGTAATTGTTGGCGAAAAAGTAGAAGACCTGGAAGATGTAAAGAACAGCAACACCTACGTGGTTCTCTCTAAGAATGAAGGCGTGGTGTATAAGCGCATCATTAAAAACAACCGAGTTAAAAATAAGATCACATTGTTATCAGATAATCCTCAATATGAGCCTTACAATGTAAGTTCTGAAGATGTGCTTGAAGTCTGGAAAGCTGTGTACATTATGCAAAAGGCCAATACCGCCCCCCGTTGGGATGTAAACCAGCTGGCAGGTATGGTAAATAATTTGCAGGAGCAGGTGAGCAGTTTGAAGAAGAAGATGAATTGATTGTAAACGTCATTTCGAACGAAGCGTGGCGAAGAGAGAAATCTGCTAATCGATGGGCAGATTTCTCACCCGCTGAAGCGGGATCGAAATGACGGTTGTATTATCCAAAAATATCCTTTGCTACCCGGAACGTATTACAATGCGCTTCCACAATCACTTTCACATCGGGCGAGTAGCCGCCACCCATGGCAACGGTAACGGGGATCTTGTTTTGTTTGAGTAGTGTAAAAACAATCCGGTCTCTTTCTTTGCATCCCTCCATCGTTACTTTTAATTTACCGAACTTGTCTGTTTCTAAAATATCAACACCAGAGAGATAAAAGGCAAAATCCGGGTTTACCTTATCAATCAATTCTGGTAATGTATCGGAAAGAATTTGCAGGTAAGCAGTGGTATCTGTTCCATCTTTCAACGGAATATCCAGGTCAGAAATTTCTTTGTGAAAAGGATAATTGTGTCCGCCATGCATGCTGAAAGTAAAAACCCTTGGGTCGTTTTCAAATATTTTTGCCGTGCCATTTCCCTGGTGCACATCCAGATCAATGATGAGTATTTTTTTAGCCAATCCCTCTTGCAATAGATAGTTGGCGGTAATGGCCATATCATTCAATAAACAAAAACCTTCGCCTCTGTTGCTGAATGCATGGTGTGTGCCTCCGGCCACATTTAGTGCGGCACCACTTTCAAAAGCATGCAGGCAACAATCAATCGTACCCTGTGTAATGATCAGTTCCCTTTGTGTTAATTCGGGCGATTGGGGAAAGCCAATTTTTCTTTGTTCAGAAGGAGAGAGGGTTTGCTGTAGTAATTTGTCCAGGTATTCCCTGTCATGAGTAAGCAACACAATTTCATCCTTACAGGGTTGCGGTTCAAAAAAATGATCTGGAGAAACACTGCCTTCATGTAAGAGTTGTTCGGGTATAAGTTCATACTTCAACATCGGAAAACGATGTCCCTCTGGTAATGGATGCGCGTATATTGGATCGAAAGCAATTCGGATCATTGAATGGAAACTAAAGCATTATTTACAATGGCATACACCGTATCTGTTTTCTTTTTTCTGATCATGGCCAGGCCACTGAACTTACTAAAGGCAGGAAGGATGGCCATTTGTTTACTAAAATAATAACAGGGAAACTGCAGACTTTGTTTGCCCAATCCACTGATATGAACACCCGGGTGAAGGTGTCCGGAAAATACATAGCGATCGGTAGTTTCAGTGATATCAGCAGGGTCGTGAACAAAATCAAATGAAGCGATACGATAGGTGCCATGTTGAACCCGTATGGATGCTTTGGTATACCAGTCATCCTGCAGAATATCGTGATTACCTTTTACGAGAATACATTCCAGTTCCGGAAAATCGTTGCGCCATTTCAGAAACCAATCCATTTCCTGGTTGGCTACACTGTGAAAAAGATCTCCCACAGCAATGATTTTTTTCGGTTTAAAATAGGTGATCTGGTCAATCAGTCGCTGCAAGTCTTCCTGAAAAATACTTTGCGGAACAGGGATGCCATTTTTTCTGAAATGACCTGTTTTGCCAAAATGTAAATCAGATACGATCAAGGCCTGCTCTTCCTCCCAAAACAAACAACGTTGTGGAGAGAGCCAAAAAGTATTGTTGTGAATGATGTGTTGTACTGGTGCGGTCATACTTATCGTATAAAGATACTAAGCATACAGGTTCTTAACTGCGCCTTTGCGCCTTAGCGTTAATATTTTCTCGCAAAGGCGCAGTTATTTTTCCAGTTGCAACTGCATTTTTCTAACCCTGTCTTCCAGTTTCTCGGATGAAAAATGATTCCGGTTTAATCCATCTACAATGATAGGGAAGGAGAGTGGGGTAATTTTTTCAGGAAAACTAACAATGATTTCAGAAGCATAAATTCTTTGCAATGCCAACCGCAAACGCACTTCATCCATCTGTTGCATCAATACTTCCTGGTAAGCCTGTTTTAATAAAATATTGCCGGGGTCGTATTCATCAAATACTTTGAATAGTAAAGAAGCGGATGATTGTAAGTGTCTGGCTTTTTTTTGTTCGCCTGGCATTCCCTGAAAAAGCAAACCACCGATCACTGCAATATCACGGAATTTTCGTTTGGCCATTTCTGTACTGTTTACACTTTTCTGAATATCGGCCAGCAGGTTTTCTGTGGTAAACAATTCCCGAACATTACTGTCGTCAACCGGAATGGGTTGATCACTTAATAATTCAAAACCATAATCATTCATCGAAATGGAAAAAGTAATGGGTGTGATTTTTCCGATACGGTAAGCCAGGATGGCACTCATAGCTTCGTGTACCTGTCTTCCTTCAAACGGATATACAACTAAGTGGTAACCATTTTTATCTTCTATCTGTTCTACTAACAATTCATTGTTACGCGGTATATGCGATAGTTGTTGTTGCAGTTCAAATAAACCATGTAAACTTTTTAATTCAATCTCATCCTCATCGATCAGTACCTTATTAAACGTTTCGCGAAGTATTTTTCCAAGATTGGCCGTTAAGCTCATGCGTCCACCCATCCAGGAAGGCACAATGGATTTTTTGGAAGATGATTTACGCACCATCACACTCATGTCTTTGATCATCACCAATTCCAGGTTTCTGCCTGCCAGTGTAAATACATCGCCCGGTTCTAAACGACTGATAAACCATTCCTCTATCACGCCCACAAAACCACCATTCATCATTTTTACTTTCAGCATGGCATCGCTAACAATGGTTCCAATATGCATCCGGTGACGCATGGCAATGCGGCGGTTCTTTATTTGATAGAGTCCATTTTCTACTTCTACTTTTTTGTATTCATCATATTGCTGTAAGGCTTTACCGCCAATGGTTAAGTGTAGTAATATTTCCTGCCACTCTGCTTCGGTAATGTCTGCAAAGCAATAGGTGGTTTTAATTTCTTTGAACAATGCATTCGATTCAAATCCATCACCAATGGCCAGTGTACATAAAAACTGCAGCAATACATCAAAGCATAATAGCATTGGCTCCCGGCTTTCAATGGCCATTTCTGCAATGGCCTGTTTTAAAGCAGCTACTTCCAGTAATTCGAGTGAGTGTGTTGGCAGAAAATAAATCTTACTTACTTCGCCGGGTCTGTGACCGCTTCTGCCGGCACGCTGTAAAAATCTGGCAACTCCCTTAGGAGAACCCACCTGTATCACGGCATCAACCGGCCTGAAGTCTACACCCAGGTCAAGACTTGATGTACAGACCACGGCTTTTAATTTTTCTGTGTGTAAGGCATCTTCAACCCATAGCCTTAATTCCTGTTCAATACTTCCATGATGTAAAGCAATGGCACCGGCCAATTGCGGGGCAACGGTGAGCAGGGTTTGGTACCATGTTTCACTCATGCCCCTGGTGTTAATGAAAATGAGTGTGGTCTTATGCCGTTCTATAATGGGAACCAGTTTTTCTGCCAGTTTAATACCCAGGTGACCGGCCCATGGATATTTTTCTATTTCATCGGGTATAATGGATTCAACTATAATCTGTTTATCCATTTTTGCGCGAATAATCACTCCTTCTTTTTGCAAAGAAGCCATTAATACATCTTTCGCTTCAGTAAGGTTACCAATGGTAGCACTAATACCCCAGATGGAAGGGATGTTGTTCATGGTCGATGGTCCATGGACTATGGACTTATGACAATTCACAATTCTACTTACTGCCAACTCAACCTGTACACCGCGTTTGCTGCCCAGCAGTTCATGCCATTCATCAACGGCAATGATACTCAGGGAAGAAAATATGTCGGGGTAATTTTTTTGTGCGAGTAATAAATGCAGGCTTTCTGGTGTAATGATCAGTACTTCGGGCATATTGCGTTTTTGCTTCTGCCGTTCACTGGTATTGGTATCTCCATTTCGGATGCCTACTTTCCATTGCAGGCCCAATTCGGCAATAGCCTCTTCCATGGCGCGGCCAATATCTTTGGCCAATGCACGCAGGGGAGTGATCCAGAGTAATTGAAGTCCATTGTTTTTTTTAGTAAGGAACTCATCCGGATGATGATTGATAAATTGAACCAGTGCGCCCACAAAAACAGAATAGGTTTTACCGCAGCCGGTGGGGGCATTTACAAGTCCGCTTTGCTGGTTGATAATCTCCTGCCAGGTTTCTGTTTGAAAAGCAAAAGGGGTAAACCCTTTGGCAGAAAGCCATTGGTGAATGATGGTGTAGCCTTTTGTTTTCTGCAGTTTCATCTTTGATCAATAATCACCTGTAATGTAACAAGAAAGTGCATCAGGAAATCGTATTTGTGGAAGCGCTTTTGGTATTTTTAGTATGCCTGCATTTATCGCTGCAGTATTTTACTTCGTTCCAGACCTTTTCCCATTTTTTTCGCCAGCTGAAAGGCCGGCCACAGGTTTCGCAGTTCTTGGTGGGGAGGTAGGATTTATTTCCTTTGGCTTGTTTCATGCGAACTATACAACGATATTTTTTCCAGTTTGTTCGGGTAGATGTAACCGCAAAGGCACAAGGGCGCGAGGGTACGCAAGGTTTTAATAATTGGCACCTAGCGAAGCCTGGCGCCCTTGTGCCTTTGCGGTAAATAGATATTTTACAGAATAGCGATCTTATCCCTAATTCACCGATTTGATCTTACCATCTATCTTACGGATGATATATAATTTTTTATTCTCCAGATAATCTGTGCCTGGTATTTCTTTGTTGGTATTTACCGGCTGAATATCAAAATCATTAAACAGTTTGAATGATTTTTCCGAAAGATGATTGGGAAAATCAACTCCGTATTTCAAAAGTAGCTTAGTGAAATGATACATCGATTCAAAACCCTTGTACACCCAATCACTGGGGCGACCTGCATATTTTATTTTATATTTTTCATTCAGCTGTAAACTTAGTTTATCCATTCTGGTAAAGTAATAGGGGGTGGTGTATACCACTTCCAATCCGTTGCTGATTTCTCTCAGGGCATCCCATGTTGGCATGCCAACTGCAATAGCTTTATAGGATTTTGAACTGCTTAATGCTTTGGTAAGTTGTATGCCAAATGTTTCGTCCAATGTTCCGCAGACAACAATATTCTTTTTGGTACTGTCTAAGTAATCCGTTGCCTGTTGTATAGAAATACTATCCGTTAATTCAACTGATTTTAATTGTAATGGAATACCGGGTGTTTTTTTATTCATATCAGCCAGTATTGACTGAATCATATCTTCCGTATTCCCTTTTTTTCGGAATAGTGTAATATTTTCCAGGGGATAGTTGCGATGTAAGAATTTGTAAACCGCTTCTATATGTGCTTGTAATGTTGGGTTCAGCATTACAAAATAAGGATTACCGGTAAGTCCTCCGTCATTAGGGTAGGTAGCAGATATGAGTAAGATTTTTTTCTCCAGGGCAAAATCAGCCAGTGATTTGATCTCATTCCGGTTGTTAAAGCTGGCAATGATCAGTGCCACATCCTGCATGGCAGAGTCGGCAATGATCTCATCCAATGAAGCGACTTCGCTTTTGGTATCATAAAACAATACCTCAATGGGTGCATTCTCTTTGTTGAGCGAATCAATGGCCAGCATGATGCCATTGTAAAAATCAAGACCGGGTAAAATGTATTTAGGGAAATTATTTTTACCGGGTTTGTAAACCTCATTTTCAAATACAGAATCAAGGTATATGGGTGCAAATACGGCTATCTTCAAAGTGGTTGTACTCGTTTGTGTGCTGGCAGTTAGAGCCAAACCACAAAAGCTAAGTGCAATCAATAACTTTTTCAGCCAACGCATAACATTATATTTAGTATACCTCTGAAATGCTTATTCCCACTCAATTGTAGCCGGTGGCTTACTGCTGATATCATATACCACCCGGTTAATACCCCTCACGTTATTAATGATCTCGTTCGAAATATGTGCCAGAAATTCATAGGGTAAATGCGCCCAGTCTGCCGTCATACCATCTACAGAAGTTACCGCCCGTAAAGCTACCGTGAATTCATAGGTTCTTTCATCACCCATTACACCAACACTTTTTACCGGCAACAAAATGGTACCTGCCTGCCAAACCGAAGTGTAGAGGTTGAATTCTTTTAATCCTTTGATATAGATATCGTCTGCTGCTTGTAGCAACTGTACTTTTTCTTCGGTTACTTCACCCAGAATACGGATAGCCAGACCGGGACCGGGGAAAGGATGTCGGTTGATCATATCTGCCGGTATACCCAGTTCCAATCCTACTTTACGTACTTCATCTTTAAATAAATAGCGAAGTGGTTCTACCAGTTCCAGATGCATAATATCAGGAAGGCCGCCCACATTATGGTGCGATTTGATGGTTTGTGAGGGACCGTGCACACTTACACTTTCAATTACATCCGGATAGATGGTTCCCTGCCCGAGAAATTTTACACCCTCTACTTTTTTAGACTCTTCATGAAATACATCAATGAATAATTTGCCGATCACTTTTCTTTTCTGTTCAGGATCGGTTTTGTCTTTAAAGGCGTCGTAAAACATTTGTTTCGCATCAATACCGGTTACATTCAAACCAATGGTTTGGTAAGTATCCAATACCTGTTGAAATTCATCTTTGCGCAACACACCATTATCTACAAAAATACCATGCAACCGTTCACCAATGGCTTTACTGATGAGGGTGGCAGCTACAGTACTGTCTACTCCTCCGCTCAATGCCATGATTACATGACTATCGCCTATCTGTTCTTTCAGGCGGGCAACGGTTTCATTAACAAATGAAGCGGGTGTCCAGTTCTGGCTGCATCCACAGATATGTAGTAAAAAGTTATTGATGATTTTTTTGCCTTCGGTAGAGTGGTATACTTCCGGATGAAACTGTATACCGTACAAAGGCCTGGTATCGGTACCGGTTTTTTTAAAACCCGCAACCGGAATACTTTCTGTGGTGGCAAGGATATCGAAACCTTCTGGTAATTGTGTAATGGAATCACTGTGACTCATCCATACCTGCGATTGCTCCGCCACGTTCTGGAATAATATATCTGTTTGTTGAATATGCAGTTTGGCACGGCCATATTCTCTCTTGTTGGATTTATCTACCCGTCCCCCAAAATTTTTGGCCGTTAACTGTGCGCCATAACAAACACCCAACACAGGTACTTTTTGAATAAAGGCGGCTACATCTACCGAGGGAGCATTTTCTTCATTCACACTGAAGGGGGATCCGCTAAGGATAATGCCTTTCAATTCAGGTTCAATGGTAAAAGATTTCTGAAACGGAATGATCTCACAAAACACATTGGCTTCCCTTACTGCACGGGCGATCAGCTGGGTAAATTGGCTTCCAAAATCGAGAATCAGTATTTTTTCTGTCATGCCTGCGAAGGTAACAGAAATTTTCTTGCGTAAATGCCTGACAGGCGGTTAAGAATCCATGGGGAAAGGCAATGGGTTCACAAGGCTTTTTGCTAACTTTCGGATTCAAAACCATGCTATGAAACCTTTTTTCTTTTTTTTAGCCGCCAGCCTGCTGGTATTGTCTTCCTGCCGTATGATGGGATACAAGCGCATCAAAGGCAACGGCGTTATTGTTACGCAGGATCGCAGTATTAACCGCGCGGAGCGTATTACCCTGAAAGGCAGTTATGAGGTAGAAATTACCCAGGGCCCTGTTACTTCGGTTAGGGTGGAAGGGGATGAGAACATACTTCCCTATATTTTTACCAATGAAGAAGATGGGGTTTTGGTCATTAAATCAAAAGAGCGGATTAGCTATTCAACAGATCATGAGGTTAAAATTTATATCACTACCAGTAAATTGGAAAGGGTAACCCTGTCTGGCAGTGGAAATATTGTTGGCAAAAACAAGTTCACGGGCGGAGATAGGTTAACCTTGAAAATAGCCGGCACGGGCGACATTAAAATGGAGGTAAATACCCCCAGTATTGATGCCGATATTTCAGGTAGTGGTTCTATAGAATTAAGTGGCGAAACCAGAAGCCAGAAAATACACATTAACGGTGTGGGCGATTACAATGCAGATAACCTGAAATCAGAATCAGCCGTGGTTAAAATAGCCGGTAGTGGCGATGTAAAAGTATTTGCAGATATGAATCTTGATGTTCGTATAGCCGGTGTTGGTTCGGTATTTTACAAAGGTAATCCTACTGTTAAGCAAAATGTTAGTGGCAGCGGTGAGGTGAAACGGATAGAATAAACTGCTTGTTTTGTGTAGAAAAAGATAGTCTTAGCGGCTATCTTTTTTTATTTCCGCACTACCAGAAAAAGTAAAAATATAATGAACAGGTTTTTTTACTTATTTTAAGACCAAATTCCAGAGCAACATATGGTAGTTAAGCATAAAATCTTGTTGGTAGAAGACGAAGTAAAATTAGGTAAAATTATTCGTGAGGAGCTCAATAGTAATGGGTACCAGACCGATATCGCAGTAGACGGACTGGAAGCTTCCAGATTATTTGGTCTGCATACTTATTCATTGGTGTTACTGGATATCAATCTTCCATACAAGAACGGGTATGTGCTGTGTAAGGAGTTTAGAGAGCAGAATAAGAAAATACCGATCATTATGCTAACTGCGGCGGGTGAGATACATGATAAGGTAGAGGCGTTTAATATTGGTGCCGATGATTATGTTGTAAAGCCTTTTCATTTCAGTGAATTGTTTGCGAGGGTGAAAGTATTTTTAAAAAGATCCGAACTGCCTGCTGAATCAGATAAGATTGTGGTAGCCGATATGGAGATCAATTTTTTGAACAAGTCCGTAACACGAAGTGGTGTTAATATTAACCTTACTGCCAAAGAGTTTACGCTGCTGGTACTATTGGCCCGAAATACAGACCGGGTGATTTCCAAACAGGAGATTCTTGAAAAAGTGTGGGACCTAAGTTTCGATACCGGTACCAATACCATTGAAGTGTACATCAGTTTTCTCAGAAATAAGATCGATAAGCCATTTGAACAAAAGCTGATACATACCAAGCCCGGGTTTGGGTATTATATCAAATAAATAACTGTGTGTAATGAACCTGAAGTTTCGTTTTGCACTGTTGTTTACTTTTTTTGTTGGGGTAATCCTGCTCATTTCCTGCATTACCATTTATCTGTTGTTTTATAACAGCCGCGAAGAAGATTATTACAAAAGGGTTAGTAAGGAAGGAGTGGAAGTATATAATATCTTCAACGATATTAAACAGGATGATCCCAAAATAGCTTACCAGCTCATTAAAGAAATACATGATAAAGCACTTTTTTACGAAGAAGTATTTATACTGGATTCTACCGGAAGCCTGATCTTCCGTTTTCCTGATACGCTGAAAATGCAAGCTTTACCGGTTACCCTCAAAAAAATCCGTTCAGGGAAAGAATACCGTTTTAAAGATGATGATAATACGCAGCATGCGGCTATCTATATACCTGAATCAGGCTCGTATGTTTTTGTTTCGGGGTATGACAGGCAGGGATTTATCAGGTTAAAAAATCTCCGTATCATCCTGATCGTTGTTTTTTCAGGAGGACTTTTTTTAACCGGGGTACTTTCTTTTTTCTTTGTTCAGCAAGCAGTAAAACCATTGCGGGAACTCGGTTTGCAAATGAAAAAAACAACCGTTCAGAATTTAACGGAAAGAGTAGACGAATCAGCTAACAATGATGAGATCAATGAAATAGCCAGAAACTTCAATGCCATGCTGGAAAGATTGAGTAAGGCATTTGAATTTCAAAAAAATTTTGTGTATCACGCATCCCATGAATTGCGCACACCACTTGCAACGATGCTATCACAAACGGAGTCTGCACTGAACAGAGAACTCTCTCCAATAGAATATAAACAAACCCTTCGTTCTTTGAAAGAGGAGCAACAGGAAATGATCGAGCTTACCAATTCGCTACTGCTGATATCGCAGTTTGAACATATGGGGTATGTTAGCGACTGGCCCTTACTTCGTATGGATGAATTGATTTTTGAAACGGTAAGCCAATCCAAAAAAATGTTCCCCGATCTGCAGGTGGAGATCACATTCGCCACCGTGCCGGATAATGATGATGATTTTACCACAAGGGGTAATGAATCGCTTTTGAAATCTTCTTTTTCCAACCTCATCAAGAACGCTTACACGTATTCGGTAGACCAGAAAGTACATATTACGCTGGACGCTGATGGGCAGGCCATTTTTGTTCACCTGGATAATACCGGAACCCAATTGCCTGCTGATGAAAAGGAAAGTATCATGGTGCCTTTTTTTCGTGGCGGGAATGCATTAACCAGCAAAGGGTATGGGTTGGGCTTATCTATTGTGTACCGGTTTATCTCCATCCATAAAGGAACCATTACCTACACACCCATCTCTAATGATGTGAACCGCTTTACCGTTACACTGGCCAAGGCCACTAGCGTTGTAGCAGGCGCATAAAAAAACCAACCGTTTTTACCGGTTGGTTGTACAAATTATTTTGTTCGCAGATTAAGCGATGGTTTGAGCTTTCTTGGTCAGCTTGCTTTTCAGGTTAGCTGCCTTGTTTTTGTGGATGATGCCACGCTTAGCCAGTTTATCGATCATAGAAACTACATCAGGCAATTGCTCTTCGTAGGTCTTTTTTTCAGTGCTAGTTTTCAAAACACGGATCGCATTACGGGTAGTTTTACCATAGTAACGGTTACGATCGCGGCGTTTAGTAGCCTGTCTCACATCTTTCTTAGTAGCTGAATGGTTTGCCATGTATTGTTTTTTTCAGGACGGCAAAGGTAAGGGCTGGAACTGAATTTCGGAAATTTAAAGTAAAAAATGTGGAAAAAGGTTATTTACTCCGAAAGTCGGGAAGTCGGTAAGTCCGCTTTAGGAAGATTTTGCCCCTACCACTTGCGGACCTACAGACTTCCCGACTTTTCCGACTTTCTCCCCCATTTAGGCTTTTTTTCTGCCTTCAATGACCGATATTTGCCCACTATTTGACCCAAAGACGTACAAATTCGCCAAATGAAGGACTTTTCATACATCACCAACTCACATCCCGCTTACATAGAAAGCTTATACCAGGATTTTGTAAAAGATCCGGCCAGTATTAATCCGGACCTTAAAAAATTCTTTGAAGGATTTGATTTTGCAGTAGCCAATGGCCAGCCTGCAGGTGCTGTTTCACCGGCAGGGAATACTGCTTCATCGGGTATTGACTGGATGAAAGAGATCAGGGTATATCGATTGATACTCGGGTATCGTAACAAAGGGCATTTGTTGGCCAAGACCAATCCTATCCGCGCCAGAAAAGACAGAGGTGCCAATCTTGACCTTGCTTTTTTTGGTTTATCAGCGGCAGATATGGATACGGTATACCAGGCGGGTAACCTGATAGGATTGGGTGCCACCACATTGAAAAATATTTTAGCTCATCTGGAGAATACCTATGCAAAACATGTAGGGATTGAATTCAAATACATCAGTGATCAGGTAAAAATAGACTGGCTGACTTCAGAGATGGAAAAGAATTTTTCGCAATCACTGGGGCTTGAAAAAAAGAAACGCATACTGGAGAAATTGAATGAGGGGGTAATGTTTGAGAAATTTCTGCATACCAAATACATTGGTCAG
Source organism: Chitinophaga pinensis (assembly GCA_943372845.1). GTDB lineage: Bacteria > Bacteroidota > Bacteroidia > Chitinophagales > Chitinophagaceae > Sediminibacterium > Sediminibacterium pinensis_K. Next base: position 48,172 of record CALSAD010000002.1, read on the forward strand.
AAAAGGTTCTCACTGGAGGGTGGTGAAACTACTATTGCTGCGTTGGATGCGATCATTAATATAGCAGCCAATAACGAAGTACATGAAGTAGTGATTGGAATGGCACACAGAGGGCGTTTGAATATCCTCGCCAATATCATGGGTAAAACCTATGAGCAGATCTTCAGTGAATTTGAAGGAACAGCTACCATGGATCAAACCATGGGCAGTGGCGATGTGAAATACCATATGGGGTACGGCAGTGAAGTGCTAACAGCCGATAATAAGACAATGCACCTGAAACTGATGCCCAACCCTTCGCATCTGGAAGCGGTAGACCCAGTGGTAGTGGGTTTTGCACGTGCTAAAGCGGATGTATTGTATCAGAGTGATTTTGACAAAATATTACCCATACTCATTCATGGCGATGCCTCGGTGGCAGGCCAGGGTATTGTGTATGAAGTATTGCAGATGAGTAACCTGCGTGGTTACTATACAGGCGGTACCATTCATTTTGTGATCAATAACCAGATTGGGTTTACTACAGATTTTGACGATGCCCGAAGTGCTGATTACTGTACCTCAGTGGCGGCCATGGTACAGGCACCTGTATTGCACGTGAATGGAGATGATGCAGAAGCCGTGGTAAAATGCGCGGAGATCGCTACCCGTTACCGACAGGAATTTAACAGCGATATCTTCATTGATATGGTTTGTTACAGAAAGCATGGACATAATGAAGGAGATGATCCTAAATACACACAGCCGCAATTGTATGCGCTGATTGATAAGCACCAGAATCCAAGAGAAATTTACACACAGTTTCTGATAGAAAATGGAGAAGCGGATGCAAGAGAACTGGCCAAAGACATGGAGAAAAAATTCTGGGCCGATTTGCAGGAAAGACTGGATGATGTAAAACAAAATCCATTGCCTTATCATTACCAGCAACCGGAACTTGCCTGGAAAAGTTTACGCAAAGCCAAGGCAGAAGATTTTGATTCATCACCAACAACAGCTATTGAGGAGGAAGAAGCCAAAAAATTATTTAATAGCCTGATGAAATGGCCGGAAGGTTTTCAGCCATTGAAGAAAGTAGAAAAATTATTACAGGATAAGATCAAAGTACTGGAAACGGAACAAAAGATCGACTGGGCAACAGCAGAATTAATGGCCTACGGTTCTATACTGCTTGATGGAAATATTGTGCGCATGAGCGGGCAAGATGTTCAACGCGGAACGTTCAGTCACCGCCACGCCATTTTGCGCGATGAGACAACGAACAAGGGATATAACCGCCTGAATCATTTCCAAGAGAACCAGGAAAAATTCCGCATTTACAATTCTTTGTTGAGTGAGTATGGTGTGCTGGGTTTTGAATACGGATATGCTATGGCTAACCCCAATGCATTGGTATTATGGGAAGCACAGTTCGGCGATTTTTCCAATGGTGCACAAACCATGATCGATCAGTTCATTGCCGCAGGTGAACAAAAATGGCAGCGCCAAAATGGAGTAGTGATGTTATTGCCACATGGTTATGAAGGGCAGGGCCCCGAACACAGCAGTGCGCGTATGGAACGTTTTCTGCAAATGTGTGCCGAGTATAATATTGTCATTACTAATATTACCAGTGCCGCCAATCTGTTCCATGTGTTGAGAAGGCAACTGGCATGGAGTTTCCGTAAGCCGTTGATTAATTTTTCGCCCAAAGCCAATCTGCGTAACCCGGCTACGTTTAGCCACATCGGTGAATTTACAAAGGGCGGTTTTAAAGAATTGATTGATGATGGTTTTGTAGAGGATGCAGCACAGGTAAAAAAGGTATTGTTATGCAGCGGTAAACTGTATTTTGAACTGGCCGAAAAGCAACTGAAAGAAAACAGAAAAGATATTGCTATTGTAAGGCTGGAGCAGATTTATCCTTTGCCACAAAAACAACTGGATATGCTGCATAGAAAATACAGCAAAGCTACGTGGTTCTGGATACAGGAAGAGCCCCTGAATATGGGCGCAGCTTCTTTTCTGCAAATGAATTTGAAATCAATCAACTTTGGAGTTATCAGCCGCAATGCCAGTGCATCAACGGCTACCGGTTACCACAAAGTACATGTGCAGGAGCAGACAGAAATTATTGAAACAGCATTCGGTATTTAAGATCAGAAAGTAATAGCATCATCCAATAGAAAAAGAAATCTCTAACAGAAATACGTTTTTATGATCGATATAAAAGTTCCTACCATCGGCGAATCCATTAGTGAAGTAACCTTACTGAAATGGACAAAAAAAGAAGGTGAATGGGTTGAGCGCGATGAAGTGATTGCCGAACTGGAAAGTGAGAAAGCCACTTTTGAAGTAAATGCAGAAAAAGCAGGCGTACTAAAACCGCTGGCCAAAGAAGGAGATACCCTAACTATAGGAGATGTACTGGCGCAGATAGATGAAACGGCCACAAAACCAGAGGGAGCACCCGCTGCTGCACCTGTTACCAAAACCGAAGCACCTGCAACCGGCAACCAGCAACCTGTAACCAGCAACCAGGCCCCTGTTACTTCCGTACCAAATGATATCAAAGCAACACCGGTTGCCTCTGCTATTATTGCGGATAAAAAAGTAGATCCGTCTTCTATCAAAGCATCCGGTTCGGGTGGTAAAATCATGAAGCATGATGTACTGGAAGCTTTGAACAATCCGGGTAAAAAAGCTTTTGGCGGAAATGAATTGTTTACACGCGTGGTTCGCCAGGAAAAAATGAGTAGCCTGCGCCGAACCATCAGCCGCCGTTTGGTAGAAGCAAAAAATACAACCGCCATGCTAACCACTTTTAATGAAGTGGACATGACACGCATTATGGAAGTGCGTAAACAATACAAAGACAAATTCAAAGAGATCCACGGTGTAAACCTTGGCTTCATGAGTTTCTTTGCAAAAGCCTGTGCCATTGCATTAGGTGAATGGCCTTCGGTGAATGCATACATTGATGGAGATAATATTGTTTACCACGATTACGCTGATATCAGTATTGCCGTAAGTACACCCAGAGGCTTAACCGTTCCGGTAATGCGCAATGTAGAAAGTTTGGGTATGGCCGAGATTGAAAAGAAAGTAGTAGAACTGGCAGGTAAGGCGCGAGACAGTAAATTAACTACAGAAGACCTGCAGGGTGGTACGTTTACCATTACCAATGGAGGTGTGTTTGGCAGTTTAATGAGTACGCCCATTATCAATATTCCACAGAGCGCTATTCTGGGGATGCATAAAATACAGGAACGCCCGATGGCTGTTAACGGTCAGGTAGTGATCCGTTCCATGATGTACCTGGCGCTTAGTTACGACCATAGAATTATTGATGGCAGAGAAAGCGTGAGTTTTTTAGTAAGGGTAAAAGATTTATTAGAGAATCCTGAATTGTTGTTGATGGGGAAAGATCCTGTGAAGACCTTACTGGAAGTATAGTTCAAGTGAACGGAAAGTAGTTTTAAAATGCATCACTTATATTTGAACCTGTTGCCCTGTTGCAACAGGTTTTTTAATTGTGGTTAGAAATATGCGTTATCAATCCTATTTCAATACAGCTGTTTCTTTGATCCGCGCCTATGACGGATCTGTTCCACTAGTACATTTTTTAAAAAACTATTTTGCGCAACATAAAAAACATGGCTCGAAAGACAGGAAACTGATCGCTCATCTTTGTTATGGTTATTACAGACTGGGACATACAGTAAAAGATCTGGCTGTGGAAGACCGATTGCGGATGTCAATTTTTTTATGCAATGACCAGGTAAGCGAATGGCATATTGTATTTGAGCAGCTATGGGTAGATAATTGGAGTGAAAGCCTGCAGCAACGAATTGAATTTTGCAGATCGCGGTATGCTTCTTTTTCTATGACAACTGTTTTTCCATGGACAGATGCTTTGAGTAAAGAGATTGATGCTGCTAGTTTTAATCAGTCGCATTTTATTCAACCCAACCTGTTTCTCAGAATACGACCTGGGTATGAAAAGAAAGTACTTCAGCAAGTAACAACGCAACAAGTATCCTTTCAACAACTAACACCCACCTGTTTGTCTTTTCCCAATACTACAAAACTGGACACGATTGTTTCAATTGATAAAGAAGCAGTAATACAGGATTACAACTCACAACGCATAGCCGAATTCTTCTCACCACTCACCACTCACGCCTCACGCCTCACGCTCTGGGATTGCTGTGCAGCCAGTGGTGGCAAATCTTTGCTGGCATACGATACCATTAAAAATATTGAACTAACCGTTTCTGATATACGCCCCTCCATTCTTAAAAATTTAAAGCAAAGATTTGAAAGCGCAGGTATTACGAAGTATGCATCCTTTATCGCAGATATTAGTAATTCAAAAGTCATCCCGCCAATGGCGGGACAAAAGTCAAAATTTGATTTGATTGTATGTGATGCACCGTGTAGTGGTAGTGGAACCTGGGGGAGAACGCCTGAGCAATTGTATTTTTTTACAGAGGATCGCATTGCTGAATATGCAGATTTGCAAACTAAGATTTTGCGTAACATCATTCCACATATCAATGAAAATGGATACCTGCTGTATATTACCTGTTCCGTTTTTGAAAAAGAAAATGAAGCACAGGTAAATTTTCTTTTGGAAACCGGTGAATTTGAATTGGTGAGGATGGAATTGCTTCGTGGATATGAGTTGAAAGCGGATTCAATGTTTGCTGCTTTGTTGCGGAGAGTATAGAAGCCGCAGATTCGCAGATTAGATCACCATCTGCGAATCTGCGGCTAAAAAAATTACGATAAGATCAATTCCCCTCTCTGTATAATCCCCCCACCAATCACATCATTGCCCTCATAAAAAACCGCACTCTGTCCGGGTGCGATGCCTTTTACATTTTCGTAAAAGCGGGCACGGATGCCGTTGTTGGATGCATATAAATTACTGAGTGCGCCTTTGTCTTTATAACGGATTTTGGTAATGGCTTCCATTCCATCGGTAATGCCATCGTATTTGATCCAGTTGATCTTGCCTATCTGCATATCATTCTGTTCCAGATCTGTTTCATCTCCCAGCACCACTGTATTGGTTTCTGGATTAATGGCCGTTACATAAATGGGTCGACCCATGGCTATTTCTAAACCTTTGCGTTGGCCAATGGTATAAAAGGGATAGCCTTTGTGTTGTCCCAGTTTCTTGCCTTCCTTATCAATAAACCAACCGCCATTTACTTTTTCTTCCAGTCCTTCCACGCGATTTTTTAAAAAGCCGCGGTAATCATTATCCGGCACAAAACAGATTTCATAGCTCTCACTTTTTTTAGCGAGTTCGGGGTAACCCAAATCAACCGCCATCTGGCGAATTTCTGATTTCCGGTAACCGCCTAAGGGTAACATGGTTCTGCTGAGCAGTTGTTGATCCAATCCCCATAGTACATAGCTCTGGTCTTTGGTTTCATCCAATCCTTTACTAATTACATACCTGCCATTATCATGCTGGCGTATTAATCCGTAATGGCCGGTTGCAATAAATTCGCAATCCAGGGCATCGGCCCTTTTCAATAATGCCCGCCATTTAATATGTGTGTTACACATCACACATGGGTTAGGAGTGCGCCCTGCCAGGTATTCATCTACAAAATTCTCAATCACAAAATCGCCAAACTCTTCCCTGATATCCAGAATAAAATGCGGAAAGCCATGGTGTACAGCGGCTTGCCGGGCATCATTAAACGAATCAATATTGCAGCATCCGGTTTCCTTGGTGCTGGTGCCACTGCTGGCATAATCCCATGTTTTCATGGTAATTCCCACTACTTCATACCCTTCATTATGTAACATCAATGCCACCACGGTACTGTCTATACCGCCGCTCATGGCCACCAAAACCTTTCCTTTACGACTCATAATTTTTTCTTTGTTATCCCGGCAGGCCGGAACAGAATCAACTGCAAATTTAACCTAAGTATCGGTATCAACCCTTTTCCTTCGGTGACTGTGTATTACGAAAGCGGAAAAAATGCTAATAAATGAGTAAAAAATAATATATTATATTTCAATCACAAAAAATCCACCTATGAAGAAGCTTACGCTGGTATTGATAGCCTGTATGCTTATTTGGTCGCTTGCTACCCAGGCCCAAACACAAGGCAGGTTTGATTTGAATACTATGGAGATAACAGACGCTAATGGCGTATTATATCCCTCAGTTATTGCTCAAAAATTATTAGCTACTGGAAAATATGGTTTGAGAATTAATAAGGATGGGAAAACGGCTTTGTTATATGAACTCTCCATCGAAGAGATCAACATAAGAATGGCTAATGCGCCCAAACCCAAAGAAAGCACGTATTTTAAAACCGGCTCCACTATTTCCTCTTTTAAGGAGAGCGATATGGCCGGGAATAAATACAACCTGAAAGAAATGGCGGGCAAAGTAGTGGTAATTAATTTCTGGTTCATCAATTGTCCGCCATGCCGCCAGGAAATACCCCAATTGAATGAGGTGGTTGAGCTATACAAAGAAAACAAGGATGTGGTATTTATTGCATTGGCGTTAGATGATAAATACGAACTAGAAGAGTTTTTGAAAACAACTCCCTTTAAGTATAATGTTGTTCACAAGGGGGGATACATAGCCCAGAAATATGGGGTAAACCTTTACCCAACCCATGTGATACTTGATAAACAGGGCAAAGTGTTGTTTCATACCTCCGGCTTTGGGTCTGGCACCGTTGCATGGATACGTAAATCAATTGAAGCCGGGTTAAATAATACGGTTCCGAATTAATCCAGCTATTTAGTCCCAATTTATACAGTGAAAAAACATCAATTTCTGCGGCAAATACGCTTTTCCCGTAATTTCAATCCTCGGATATTTACAAAAAAACAGATATTATGATAAAGCTTCAGGTAATTGGAAACCTTGGTAAAGATGCCATGGTAAATAATGTGAACGGAAAGAATGTGATCAACTTCACCGTAGCACATACAGAAAAATACAAAGATGCACAGGGTAACCAGAAAGATAAAACTACCTGGGTGGATTGTGCTTACTGGACAGACAGAACAGCGGTAGCTCCTTATTTAAAAAAAGGAACCCAGGTATATGTAGATGGACAACCTGATGTAAGAACCTATACCACACAGGATGGCCGCCAAGGGGCAACTTTATCTTTGCGTGTACTTAGTGTGCAATTGCTGGGAACCAAGAGCAGTGATGGAACCTCATCAGGAGGAAGTAATGATGGCGGTGGCAACTACGCATCAGCTCCTGCATATGCGCAACCTCCTGCTTCGGCACCCTCGGCCAATGATTTAACAGCACCGTTGGATGATTTGCCATTTTAAACAATGCAAAAAAATTAGAAAAGGAGATGTGCTATGGAGTACATCTCCTTTTCTTTTTATCTTGTATACTGAATTGTCTGGTATGAAAAAATATCTCCTTTGTTGCATAACCCTATTTCTTATTTGCTCAGTCTTTGCCCAGGAGCCAATCATGAGAACAGATGTATTGGTAGTAGGTGGTTCTACAGGTGGAACGGCAGCCGGTATACAAAGTGCCCGCAGTGGTGCCAAAACAATCATTGTAGAACAAACCCCATGGCTTGGTGGTATGCTTACTGCTGCTGGCGTTAGTTGCACGGATGGAAATTATGAATTGCGCAGCGGGATATGGGAGGAGTTCAGACAAGCATTGTATACGCATTATCAAACCAAAAATTTATTTGCCGGTTGGGTTAGCGAAACCTGTTTTGAACCGCATGTAGGCGATAGTATTTTTAAAGCATGGGCTGCCAAAGAAAAAAACCTGCAGGTGCAGTACGGATGGTATTTTGATAAGGCTATACTAGAGGGCAACAATGTAGTGGGTGCAACTTTTATTAATACCAAAGGGGAGAAGTTAACCGTGTATGCAAAGGTTACGGTGGATGGAACCGATTTGGGAGATGTATTTGCCAATGCCGGTGCAGGCTATGATCTGGGTACGGAAGACAGCACACAAAGTGGCGAAAAAATAGCTCCGGGTAAAAGTCGTGTTATTCAGGATCTTACTTGGGCGGCTACATTGCAGGACTATGGTAAAGGCGCAGATAAAACCATTGCAGCACCTCCGGGTTATGACCCCACAAAATATTATTGCAGCACCAGTGAGGCGCCTTGTAAAGAAAAACCTTACGCGGCTAATACACAAAAGGTATTGGATTACGGAAAGCTTCGCGTAACCAAGGGAAGGCCGGATAAATACATGCTTAACTGGCCCGCACACGGCAACGATTATTACCTGGATGTGATTGAAATGAAACCGATTGACAGGGAAAAAGAATACACTAAGGCAAAGAATTTTACACTGGGCTTTATTCATTTTCTGCAAACGGAGTTGAAGCAGAAACACATTGGCTTGGCACCGGATGAAATGGATGGTGGCATGGCTTACATTCCTTACAACAGAGAGGGGAGAAGGGTGAAGGGGGTTGTACGTTTCAATATCGATCATATCAAATCTCCTTACAACTATAGTTTGTATAGAACCGGTATTGCCGTGGGCGATTATCCGGTAGACCACCACCATGCACAGTATCCGGGCAAAGTGCCCAATATTCCTTTTCCAGCAGTACCCTCTTTTTCTGTTCCGCTGGGTGCTTTAATTCCGAAAGGGGTTGAAGGATTGGTGGTTTGCGAAAAAGGAATCTCTGTTAGCAATATAGCCAATGGTACCACCCGTTTGCAACCTGTTGTGTTGCTTACCGGGCAGGCAGCCGGTTTATACGCAGCAAAAACAGCGGCATTGTACCAAAATCTTTCTCAAGACAGACCAGGTGTGAGAGAGTTGCAAAATGGCTTATTGGAAATAAAGTGTTACTTGATGCCTTTTGTAGACGTTAAAAATACTGACCCCTGTTGGGAAAAAGTACAATTGGTCGGACTTAGAGGGTTAATAAAAGGAGTAGGAAAAAGTGTTGGGTGGGCCAATAAAACTTTTTTTTATCCAGACAGTCTATTGTTGAACAGTGAATTGATGGATGGTTTTCAAGAAGCATATAGATATAAGTTAAAAGATTTTAAAATTTCCTTTAATACAAAATATACAACCCTGTCACAGCTCGTAAAAATCTATCAATACCTGTACAGGAACCATCGTTTACCGGCAAAAATTACAGAACGTATACAAAACATGGAAGTTGCCTTACTAGCTTTTCAACTTGCTAAAAAGAAAGACGATCTGCCATTAACAAGGAGGGAAGCTGCTGTTTACTTGGATTATTTTTTCAGTGAATTTGATCATGATGTTGACTTACATGGTAGTCCGCAACTTTTACGATATGAGTGAAAATATTACAGTTTATTGTATTCAATCCATTTCTCAATCTCATCACGGGTAACTGGTTTTTGTTGGTTATCGATATTGATAACGTATAGGTATCCTTTGTTACCGGGTGTGGATAGAAAACTGTTTACCAGATTGAATTGATCACTCTTAATAAACTTTCCATTAAAAATATTCCAGTCTTCTTTTGCGCACAAACAACCCATGGTGGGCGTTAAAGGATAATAGGGTTTGTCTTTAAAATAATCCGGATCAATGGTTGTGCCATGCGCAATAATTTCTGTGCGACCTATTTTACCAGCCATAAAAGATTCCGTCATCGGCTGGTAACTTCGCCAGGATTCGGGTAGCAGTGATAGATAATTGCTCAGGGCATCTTTGGTTGAGTCGTAACCCGAATGCCAAAACCCACTATCCATTTCATTGGGCATGATCAATTGGATATTGGGGGTAGGGCCGATGAATTTATTATGCGATACATCAGTTCCCTGAATGCTGTAAATGCCTTGCGGGGTGCTGCCATTGGTAATAAAATACGGAAGGTCGGAGGCTGATCTGGCCAGCTGTTCAAATAACAATAGTTTACCTGAGCTATCCCTGCAAAAACTTCCATCAGCATTTTGTATGGCGGCCAACCCCGGAAAATCACGGTTCCATCTTTGAAAAGAGTAAATGGTTTTCTGTTGCTTATTTTTTTGGTATTGAAATAGCAAATTTAGATCGGGTGTTGGTTGAGATATATGACGCATATGTTGCGAGAGATAATTGCCAAGTTCCACCAGCAAAGGTTGTTGCCCGTAATCCGGAAATCTTTGTTGTAACAGTAACAGCAGTTGTTCTCTTTTTGCATTGGTTGGTTCTGTTCTGAACACATACAAAACCTGCATCGCAAATAATTTTGGGTGTTGTTCCGTTCTGTTGAGTGCTTCTATTTCTTTTTTGTATTCATTGGGATAGACGCCATATAAGGCTTCCAAAAATGCTCTTTTAGTGGCCGTTTCCAATAATGTATACCCTGAAAATAGTTTCGTAAATCCTTTTTCAATTTCTGCAGACCGAAATAAAAACTGTGAAATGGCCCAGCAGGCTTCGCGGTAATTTTCTTCCGTGCTGCTATCTAAAGGTTGCGCAAATGTTTGGTTAATGGTTTTGTTTCGCAGATGTTTATCAAAATCTACCCGGCGCTGGTACAATACAAAATCGGTTACAATGGAATCCCGGTTGAACTGAGCATCCGAAGAAAAAAATGAGATTAGTAATAGACAAACAAAATAACTGCGTATCATTTTATAAAAATACTAAGAGCTTGTTTATAAATGCAAGATTTTCGTTGTAAGCTCCTAGCTATTAGCTGTGAGCTGCGAGCTTGACAGGTGCTTATCCCGATAAATAGTGCACCTATTATGAAATTTGAATAGACCTATGGTAGTTGTAAACTTTAATTTTAAAAAGTCTCTAACAATGGCTGATGATTAATAACGTCTTCTTTTTAGCAACACAATTTTAAGCAGGAAAAACTATCTTGCGAGCCATAATTAAAATCATTTATCGTGGCAGTCTATTCCTACAATCAGTTATATCAATTCACGTATGCTGTTTTTAAAAGTATCGGTTGTTCTGATGAGCACGCAGCTACTGCCACAAAAGGATTGATTGCAGCGGATGTGCGTGGTATTGATAGTCATGGTGTGGCCCGCTTAACGGGCTATGTTCGCTTGTGGGAAGTACAACGCGTGAATGCTACTCCGGACATTCGCATTGTGCACGAGACACCTTCCACAGCAGTGGTAGATGGTGATGCAGGCCTGGGCCTGGTAGTGGCTCCGTTTGCCATGCAAGTCGCTATTGATAAAGCAAAAAATGTGGGAACAGGCTGGGTAAGTGTTCGCAACACCAATCATTTTGGCATTGCCGGCCATCACGCCATGATGGCTTTGGATCACGATATGATAGGGATGGCGATGACAAATGCCAGTGCATTGGTAGCACCTACTTTTTCGGTAGAGCGGATGTTGGGTACCAACCCTATTGCAGTAGCCATCCCGGCTGATAAGCAACCTGCGTTTGTAGCTGATTTTGCTACCACTACTGCGGCCAATGGTAAGTTGGAAATATTACAAAGAAAAAATGCGGATACCCCTTTGGGTTGGGTACAGGATGAACATGGGCATACATCTACTGATGCCAATATTTTAAAAAAGAAAGGGGCTTTGCTTCCATTGGGTAGCGATAGGGAACATGGCAGTCACAAAGGCTATGCACTGGGAAGTATTGTAGATATTTTTTCTGCGGTGTTAAGCGGTGCTTCGTATGGTCCGTGGGCACCACCGTTTCCGGCCTATGTGCCGATGCCTGAGAATATGCCGGGGCAGGGACTGGGTCATTTTTTCGGTGCTATGCGGGTGGATGCGTTTCGTCCGGCAGATGAATTTAAGCAGCATATGGATAACTGGATCCAGCGTTTCCGTTCTGCAAAACCAGCAGAAGGGTATGAGCGAGTATTGATTCCCGGCGATCCGGAAAGAGAAATGGAAAGCATCCGTATGAAAGAGGGCATACCACTGGTTGATAGTGTTGTGGAGGACTTGAAACGGGTTGCAGAAAAATTCTCACTTCATTTTTGATCTTCCATTCAGTGCGGGTAGAAGAATGTACAAGTTGAGCAAGGTTTCCGCTTTCTGCTAACAGCTGTTCACAAAATACTTCCAACAGAATTTCCGCACAGCGTGTACATTTGCAGCTCATTTTATCACATCATTAAAAATTGGGGGAGGGGGTTACACATGAAAGTAATGAAGTTTGGCGGCACCAGTGTTGGTAAGCCGGAACGTATGCAGCAGGTATCTGAATTAATAACCAAAGATGGTGAACCCACCATTGTGGTATTAAGTGCATTGAGTGGTACTACCAATTCATTGGTAGAGATCAGCAATAGTTTGTCGCAGGGCGATCGAGCCGGAGCCAAACAGAAAATTGATAAACTGGAAGCGCATTACAGGGCATTTGTACTGGATTTGTTAAAGAAAGAACCTACACAGGTAAAAGCCAATGCCATTGTTTCTGAGCATTTTGAATTTTTAAATATCATCCTTCGCATTTCTTTCAGCGAAGCGTTGAATAAAGACATACTGGCACAGGGAGAATTGATGAGTACCAAGTTGTTCAGTATGTATCTGGAAGAACGTGGTGTGGATCATGTATTATTGCCGGCGCTGGAATTCATGTCTGTTGATTCGAATGAAGAGCCGCAACTGGGAAGTATTAAAATCAAATTGAGTCAGTTATTGCAACAGCACGCTGCTAAAACATTATTTGTAACGCAGGGATATATCTGCCGTAACGCCAAAGGGGAAGTAGACAACCTGAAACGTGGTGGAAGCGATTATACCGCATCCCTGATCGCTGCTGCTATTAACGCGAGTGTTTGTGAAATATGGACAGATATTGATGGCATGCACAATAACGATCCGAGGATTGTGGAGAAGACCAATGCGATCAAACAATTAAGCTTTGATGAAGCGGCCGAGCTGGCTTATTTCGGAGCAAAAATTCTGCATCCTACCTGCATCTGGCCTGCGCAACAGGAAAATGTTCCTGTGAAATTGCTGAACACCATGCAACCCGATGCAGCCGGAACCGTAATTACCAAAGAAGCAGGAAGCGTAGGTGTAAAAGCCGTTGCCGCCAAAGATGGTATCATTGCCATCAAAATCAAAAGCAGCCGCATGTTGCTGGCGTATGGATTTTTGCGTAAAGTATTTGAAGTGTTTGAAAAATACCATACTTCCATTGATATGATCACTACTTCTGAAGTAGCGGTTTCTGTAACCATTGATTCTGATATTGCTTTGAAGCAGATTGTAAAAGAATTGGAACCATTTGGCACCGTAGATGTAGATAAAGATCAAACCATTGTATCCATTGTGGGAAATGAAATTGCACAAACCGAAGATGTGCTGCAGAAATTATTTACCGCAGTGAAAGAAGTGCCGGTTACCATGGTAAGTTATGGCGGAAGTCCGCATAATATTTCCTTATTGGTACCTAGCAGTTATAAAACCAAAACATTGCAGTTGCTCAACAGCGGATTATTTGGGTTATAAACCGTTTGAATAGATGATTGATCAGCCGCCGGAAAATTTCCGGCGGTTTTTATTTGTGGGAAACCCGTAATATTGTACAACTAATTTTATAGTTTATGTATTTCCGTCTATGGGTCTGTGCTGTTTTTTCTCTGCTGGCCATTATGTTGCAGGCACAACCGGTATTAAACGGATCGGTGCTGGGTGCCGATAACAAACAGCCCATCGCTTCTGCCAATGTATACCTGAGTAACAGTTCTGTTGGAACGATTACCAATGAAAAAGGACAATTCACGATTAGTCCGTTTCCTTCGGGCCGTTACGATCTGGTGGTTTCCTGTATTGGGTACGTAACGCAGGTGATTACCATTTCTTCTGCTCAGTTACCTCCTTCCTTAACCGTATTGTTGAAACCCAATGTTGAGGAACTGCAGGAAGTAATTGTTGAACCCTACGAAAAAAATGGATGGGAAAAATGGGGAAGTTTTTTTATCGAACATTTTATTGGTACTTCTGCTTTTGCTGCTCAGTGTAAACTGCTGAATACAGATGTGATCAAATTCCGCTTTAATAAAAAAGCCAACACGCTCAAAGCCATTGCCTATGAACAATTGGTTATTGAAAATGAAGCATTGGGTTATGTACTAAAATATGATCTCACGCGCTTTGATTTTAATTTTACTACCCGCGTTTTTTTATACCAGGGCTATCCTCTGTTTCAGGAAATGGAAACCAAACGGAAAGGTGTACAAAGAAGATGGGAACAGAAAAGAGAAGATGCCTATTATGGTTCTATGATGCATTTTATGCGAAGCCTTTTTCAAAATAAGCTGATTGAACAACATTTTGAAGTAAGAAAATTGATCAAAATATCTAATGCAGAAAAAAACCGTGTACGGAGTTTGTACCGCTCGCAAGTGGTGAATGCTGCGATTGAAGGAAATGCGATAACCATCAATGGAGAGCAAAACAGTTTGCGGCGCGACTCTGCTGCCTACTATCGAAAAGTGATGAACGACCCTGAATCTATGAACATCCTGATTGATAAAATTCTTCCCGGAGATAGTATTGCGTTCGGTGTTGACAGTGTTACTGCCGGCTTGGAGTTTTCTGATTACCTGCAGGTAGTATATACAAAAAAGAAAACACCACCCGAATATAAAAGCAGATTACCACGCGGTGTTGAAAGTATACTGCTCACCTCCGACATTTTTCGCACCAGTACTAATATGATTAAAGTATTGGCCAACGGGAGTTATTTTGAAGGTACCGATCTCATTACTTCCGGCTACTGGGCATGGTCTGAAAAAATTGGCGATATGCTTCCCAGTGATTACTGGCCTCCTAAAAAATAAAACCCCGAAATTTCGGGGTTTTATTTTTCGTACTGAAAATGAAATTAGATAATCAACAATGCATCTCCATAACTGAAGAATCGGTATTTATCTTTAATGGCTTTCTTATAGGCTTCTATGGCCAGATCGTACCCGGCAAATGCGCAGGTCATGATCAGCAAGCTGGTTTTAGGTAAATGAAAATTGGTAACCAGGCTATCTGCTACGTTGAATTTATAAGGAGGGTGGATGAAGTGATTGGTCCAGCCTTCGCTTGGCTTCAACATTTTCTGTGCAGTAAAACTACTTTCCATGGCGCGCATGGTAGTGGTACCGATAGAGCAGATGCGGTGCCCGGTTTCTTTTGCCTTATTTACAATGTTACAAGCCTGCTCGTCAATGGCATAATATTCAGCATCCATTTTGTGTTTGCTCAAATCCTCTACTTCAATCGGGCGAAAAGTTCCCAGTCCGGTATGCAATGTAACTTCTGCAAAACGGATACCCAGGATCTCGCAACGTTTGATTAACTCTTTACTAAAGTGTAAGCCTGCAGTAGGAGCAGCAACCGCACCTTCATGCTTTGCATATACGGTTTGGTATCTTTCTTTATCTTCTTCGTCTGGTTTGCGTTTGATGTATTTGGGCAGTGGCGTTTCTCCCAAATGCTCCAGCATTTTTTTGAAACTCTCATCATCATCGTCCCATAAAAAACGAATGGTACGGCCACGGCTGGTGGTGTTATCAATTACTTCGGCTACCAGTTCTTCGTTTTCGCCAAAGTATAATTTGTTACCTACGCGTATTTTTCTTGCGGGATCAACAATTACATCCCACAAACGGTTAGGCTTGTTCAATTCGCGAAGCAGAAATACTTCGATCTTGGCACCTGTTTTTTCTTTACGGCCATACATTCTTGCCGGAAATACTTTGGTGTTGTTCACTACAAATACATCCTTGTCGTCAAAATACTCCAGGATGTCGCGGAAATGTTTGTTCTCCATATGCCCGCTCTTACGGTCAACAACCATCATACGGCTGTCTTCCCTTTTTTTGGTCGGGTTCTGGGCAATCAGGTTCAGAGGAAGGTCAAACTTGAATTGGGATAATTTCATGTGTCTAATCTTGTTTTAGATGATAGCCACATTCAGTTGTATACACGCTTCCGGGAAAATCCCCGGAACGGGAGGTACTAACTTCATGTTACGGCATGAATTTGAAAGTCGGCAAAGGTAAGATATGCAGGGCAATACACCAATTTCAACTAGGATGATACGTGGTCCAGCTTGAAATGAATCAAGGTTGTCAAGAGTTTTCGCCGCAGATTCGCAGATTTTCGGCTAGTAATCTGCGAATCTGCGGCCTAAGAAATGCTGGACATTTAAATTGATAATACCCTATGATAGATAGGAATGCCCGAGCAAGATGAACGGGAAATAAGCGTGTAGGCAGGTTACATTGTAACACCCGGTATTGATGCGATAAGCCTTTGTGTATAAGTGCTTTGCGGATGATTGTATACCTGTTCTGCTGATCCCATCTCCTCAATCTTGCCTTTATTCATCACCATGATCCTATCGCTGATATAGCGAACTACCGAAAGGTCATGCGAGATGAAAATGGCCGTGAATCCAAATTCTTTTTTAAGATCGTTCAGCAAATTCAATACCTGCGCCTGAACGCTTACATCCAGTGCCGATACGCTTTCATCACAAATAATAAAGGAAGGTTGTAACGCCAATGCCCTTGCTATCACAATTCGTTGTCTTTGTCCGCCACTGAATTCATGCGGGTATCGATGGTAATGTTCCGGACGCAGGTTTACTTTTTCCAATAGTTCCATCACTTTTTCTTTCCGCTGTTTTTTGTTCTTCACTAATCCATGTACCAGTAAGGGTTCCGCAATCGCATCGCCTATTGTTATCCGTGGGTTTAAGGAAGAGTAGGGGTCCTGGAAAATGATTTGCATATCTTTTCGTAAAGCTTTGAGCTGCGGGCTATGAGCTGTGAGCAGGTCAATGCCTTTGTAATGGATGCTTCCGGCAGTGGTATCAACAAGTCTGAGTATGGCTCTGCCAAGAGTAGTTTTACCACAACCCGATTCTCCCACCAATCCAAGTGTTTCGCCTTCGAATACATCAAAACTAACATCATTCACCGCTTTTGTGTACGCAGTAATTTTTCCTAAAAATGTTTTTTTAGCAGGAAACCAGACGTTGAGGTTTTTAACAGAGAGCAATTTGGAGTCTGGAGTCTGAAGTTTGGAGACTGGAGTTTGGAATGGTGATTCATTTGAAATTTTTACTCCAGACTCCAGACTGCTAACTCCAGACTTCTCCACCATAATTCCCGCTTCATCTACCACCATAAAATCACTCACCACCGGTAACCGTTCACCTTTTGTGTGTAATAATGGTCGGCATGCCAGCAATGCTTTGGTATAGGGATGTTGCGGATGGGCAAACAATGAACGGGCATCATTCTGTTCTACTATTTCACCTTGATACATGACTGCTACGCGGTCTGCAATTTCTGCCACCACACTCAGGTCGTGGGTTATAAAAATCACACCCATATTATTCTGCAATTGCAATTCACGTATCAGCTGTAAAATATTTTTTTGAACGGTTACATCTAATGCGGTGGTGGGTTCATCGCATATTAATAAAGCCGGTTCGCAACTCATAGCCATAGCAATCATCACCCGTTGTTTCTGGCCACCGCTTAACTGGTGTGGATAGCGATGAAACATGGCTGCGGGATCGGGCAATTGAACTTTTTCAAACAGGGCGATGGTTTTTAGTGTGGCTTCTTCATTGGAAATTGCTTTGTGCAGTCTGATGGCTTCCATCACCTGAAAGCCGCAGGTTAATACCGGATTTAAAGAGGTCATGGGTTCCTGAAAAATCATGGCCACCTGGTTGCCGCGGATGGCCTGTAACTGGCTACCGGTAGTGTGCAACATATCAATGGATGCTTCTTCAATGGTTAACATGATTTTGCCGGAACGATATATTGCAGGCGGCATAGGCAATAATTGCAGTATGGACAGGGAAGTAACCGATTTTCCTGAGCCCGATTCGCCAACAATGGCTAGTATTTCGCCACGAAAAACAGATATATCGATATTTTTTAATGCTTTTGTACGAATGCCATCTTTTATAAAATCTACAGAAAGATGATTGATATGAAGAAGGGGCTGGGGCATGGGTAAATATAATTGGGAAATTTTGGAATTACGTCATTTCGATGCCGCTTCAGCGGATGAGAAATCTGCCAATCGATTCACAGATTTCTCGTTGTTCGTTCCTCACACCTCGAAATGACGATACTTGGATTATTTAACACGTAATTTTTACACAATCATTCCATTTATTGCGCCTCTTTCACTTACTTTTGCGCTCACAGTTGTTAGTTTATTTGTGCTGAATGAATTTCCTGTAAAAATCAAATCATGATTCGACAATCCTGGTGGAAGTTAGCAAGTTTTGTTTTACTCTTATATACCTGCACATACGGATTCTTTGTAGCAATACCTGCTCCACCCGGCGTGCCTTTGAAAGAAACCATCCGCAATCTGTTTTTTCATGTACCCATGTGGATTGCTATGATGGCTTGTTTTAGTGTATCTGTTGTATATGCCATTAAATATTTGCGTAAACAAAAAGCTAAAGACGATATCTATTCAACCGAATTTGCAAGAACCGGAACTGTATTGGGGATACTTGGATTGATTACCGGAATGATCTGGGCCAACTACCAATGGGGTGCTCCCTGGAGTGGCGATGCCAAACAAAATGGCACAGCCATTGCACTGCTGATTTACTTCGCCTATTTTGTATTGAAAGGCAGTTTGCCTGATGAAGAAAAGCAGGCGAGGATCGGATCTGTGTATAATATTTTTGCCTTCTTCATGTTATTTCCAACCATTTGGATTCTACCGCGATTAACAGAAAGTTTGCATCCCGGCGGAGAGGGTAGCGAAGGCAATCCGGGGTTGAATCCGAAAGATACCACTAACTCTATGCGCATGGTGATGTACCCTGCGTTCATTGGCTGGACATTATTGAGTGTATGGATCACCACACTGCGAATCCGCATTCAGCTGCTTCACTATAAACAATTGAATCATGCATAAATTGAAAAGAATTGTATCAGTCATGTTGCTTGCATTACTGTCTGTAGCCGTTCACGCACAAACTGCTACAGAAGAGCCAGCCGATTTCATGCGCAGCAGTGGTAAAATATATGTAGTAGTTGCCGTAGTGGTTACTATTTTACTAGGCTTGTTTTTGTATGTATTTAACCTGGACAGGAAAATTAGTAAGCTGGAAAAAAAGTAAAAATAAAAACGTCATTTCGACGAAGGAGAAATCTCTTAATCGATAAGCAGATTTCTCCTTCGTCGAAATGACGGGAACGATACAATAAATGCTCAATGGCAGAACTACTGCCTGTATATAAAGTCAAAAAATAAAATAGTTACTCATGTCAAGTCAACAACCGTATAGTTTTTTTCAGAGTGTTGAAAAAAGCTTTGATAAGGCTTCGAAATTTACGAAGTGGGAAAAAGGTTTGCTGGAACAGATCAAAGCCTGTAACAGTATTTACAGTATGCGTTTTCCGGTAAAGATGGATGATGGCCGTATTGAAGTGATTGAAGCGTATCGTGTACAGCACTCGCAGCACAAATCGCCTTGTAAAGGGGGGATCCGTTTTAGTGATGAAGTTAACCAGGATGAAGTAATGGCGCTGGCTTCTTTGATGACCTATAAATGTGCCATTGTAAATGTGCCGTTTGGTGGTGGTAAGGGTGGTATCAAAATCAATCCACGCAAACACAGCGTATACGAGCTGGAAAAAATTACCCGCCGTTATACCAGTGAACTGGTGAAGAAAAATTTTATTGGTCCAGGTATTGATGTGCCTGCACCCGATTACGGAACCGGTGAAAGAGAAATGGCATGGATTGTAGATACCTATGCTTCCTTAAAGCCGGGCGAGATTGATGCAGCCGGTTGTGTAACAGGTAAACCCATTACACAAGGGGGTGTTCGTGGTCGTAAAGAAGCAACCGGTTTGGGTGTGTTCTTTGGTATCCGCGAAGTATTGAATATGCCTGATGTGATGCAGAAGCTTGGCTTAACAATAGGTGTGCAAGGTAAAAAAATAGTAGTACAGGGTTTAGGTAATGTGGGTTACCACAGTGCAAAATTCTTTCGTGAGCATGGTGCTATTGTAGTAGCCATTGCAGAGTACGAAGGTGCTATTTATAAAGCCGATGGATTAAATGAAGAAGAAGTATTTCAACACAGAAAAGCAACCGGCTCCATCTTGGATTTTCCGGGTGCTACCAATCTTGCTAAAAGCAATGATGCACTGGAACTGGAATGTGATGTGCTGATACCTGCCGCGTTGGAGAATGTGATCAATGCAGAAAATGCGGATCGCGTAAAAGCAAAAATTATTGGTGAAGCCGCCAACGGACCATTAACGCCAGATGCAGATGATGTATTTGCAGCCAAAGGAATATTAGTGGTTCCGGATATGTATCTGAATGCAGGTGGTGTTACGGTTTCTTATTTTGAGTGGTTGAAAAACTTGAGTCATGTTCGTTACGGACGCATGGAAAAACGGTTTACAGAAAATCTGAACAGCCATATTCTGGAGCAGATGGAAAGCCTGACCAATAAAAAAGTATCCGATAGCGAAAGAAAGTTCATTATGCACGGACCGGAAGAAGTAGACCTGGTACATAGCGGACTGGAAGAAACCATGATCACTGCCACCCGCGAAATCATGGAGATTTGGAAAAACAATCCCGATATTCCTGATATGAGAACGGCTGCGTATGTATGTGCCATTAATAAAGTAGGTACCTCTTATGCAGAACTGGGTATCTTCCCATAGAGAGAAGGAATATTGAACCTGCCTTCCGGTAGGCAGGTATTGAACAAGGAATCGTTGAATGTTGAAGTGGGTTCACTTTAGATTCAACGGTTCCTTGTTTGTTTTTTATACGTACTTGATTTTCTCGTAATGTAAGTGTCATAACCTATTGCTGCGCCTTAACGCCTTTGCGTGAATATTTTCTCGTTAAGACCGCAAAGACGCAATTTTTAGTATGTAGGTAATTCAGTAATAGGAATCGCTTGACCTGTTTCTATTTTAAAACCTGCCGTGTCCGTTCCATTGGTGATGATGATATAGGAGGCTTGTACGGTGATATTATAATTCAGGATCTGTTTTAAAACCGATTCACTCAGCGGCACATTCATTTCTTTACACTCAATAATCATCCAGGGTTTTGCATCGCGGTAAACAAGAATATCAAAACGTTTTTTCAGTTCGCCCAATGCAATTTCTTTTTCAACAGCAATGAGTGAGGCAGGGTATTTCATTACCTGCAACAGGTATTGTAATAGGTTTTGCCTTACCCATTCTTCTGGTGTTAAGCGAACCCATTGTTTTCTGAAACTGTCAAATATCCATTCCTTTTCATCTTCCTTTTTTATCCGAAAATCAGGTGCAGGATAGTTGATAGGGATCATGGTACTTGTTTGTGGCGGCGTTTTTTTGTATTTTAGCCAATTATCTTTTTTAAAGATACCCGATTGGTATCGATCAAACAGACAGAATTATGAAAACAAAAGCAGAGATCGTTAATAACTGGCTTCCAAGATATACAGGTGAGCAATTGGAAAATTTTGGCAAATATATATTGCTTACCAATTTCAGCAACTATGTTACCATGTTTGCCAAATGGAACAAAGTAAAAGTAGTGGGTGCCGACAGGCCCATGCAGTGCGCCACAGCCAATGGCATTACCATTATTAATTTTGGTATGGGAAGTCCCGGTGCTGCCACTGTTATGGATTTATTAACAGCGATAGAACCCGAAGCTGTTTTGTTTCTCGGAAAATGTGGGGGTTTAAAAAAACGCAATAAAATTGGGGATCTGATCTTGCCTATTGCGGCTATCAGGGGAGAAGGTACTTCCAACGATTATTTTCCGCCCGAAGTGCCGGCCATGCCTGCCTTTGCTTTGCAGAAAGCCATTTCTACCACCATCCGCGATTATAAAGTAGATTACTGGACGGGTACTGTTTACACAACCAACAGAAGAGTTTGGGAACATGATGATGAATTCAAATCGTATCTGACCAAAGTAAGGGCCTATGCCATTGATATGGAAACGGCCACTATTTTTACCGTAGGTTTTTACAATAAAATTCCTACTGGTGCTTTGTTATTGGTAAGTGATTCTCCTATGGTACCCGATGGTGTAAAAACAGAAGCCAGCGATAAAAAAGTAACGTCTGAATTTGTTGAAAACCATTTGAAGATAGGTATCGATTCTTTGAAGCAATTGATCAACAAAGGACAAACCGTTCGGCACCTGAGATTCTAAACAAATCTCTGCGAAACCTCTGCTTCTCCCGTTCTCTGCGGTTGAAAAAAATCTTTAGTGATATTAACTATTCTGAACACGCCTACAAAGAGATTTAATCTTTCCATAGAAAAGGAAACAATATTACCGCAAGGGCAATTACCATAATATCAAGTCCGGCCAGCAACCCCACCATTTGCCACCAGCCACCTTGTATCACAGAAGAGAACGCACTAGTGGATATTTTCATCAATAGCAACAATTGCGGAATAATTATCGGGAAGCCCATGATGGCCATTAAGGCAGCCTGCTGTTGCGCCTTAGCAGCAATAGCTGCGAGAAAAGTGAATACCAGGCTTAGGCTCATGCCACCCAAACAGGTTATGAAAATAAAAGTAGCCGCATGTTCCAGCGGATTACCGAGCAACACCATGAAAACGCAGAGGCTTAACAGGCTCATGGCTATCATCAACAATGCATTGAAAAGCAGTTTTGATATCACAAAATCACTGGCACCGGCAATGGAATAGAAATACAACATACGACCGCGACTCTCCTGTAAAAAACTTTTGGCAACGGCATTAATGCACACAAATAATTGGATTACCCAGAACAGGCCATTCCACACTTTTTCTTCGGGCTGCCCCATAGACAGGTATACCACAAAAATGGTAGATGCCACATACAACAGTATACCATATAAGGTGTACTGCTGCCTGGTTTCTAGCAGAAAGTCTTTTTGAACAAGGGCCAATATGCGTTGGTTACTTTTCATTGGCACAAATGCGGCAGCGGGGTTCGTAAGTTTCTTTCTCTCCAATGACTACTTGTCCCGCCTGACTTGTTTTTCGGTACGAAACATTGGCAATATTGCCACAGCACATACAAATGGCATGTAGTTTGGTGATATAATCAGCAATAGAAAGCAAATAAGGCATCTGGCCAAAGGGTTTGCCCAGGTAATCCATATCCAGTCCGGCTACAATTACCCTAACACCGCGTAAGGCCAGTATTTCGCAAACATGCATGATCTCATCATCAAAAAACTGGGCTTCATCAATGCCCACCACATCAACACCTTCTGCCATCAGCAGGATGGTTTGCGAGTTATCGATGGGGGTAGATTGTATGGCATTGGCATCATGGCTAACTACATTGGATTCATCATAGCGTACATCAATAGCCGGTTTGAAGATCTCCACTTTCAGGTTGGCAATTTTGGCCCTTTTCAGCCTGCGGATGAGCTCTTCCGTTTTTCCGCTGAACATACTTCCGCAAATAACCTCTATCCATCCCCTTCTTTCGCCTGATATATTAGGTTCAATAAACATCTATAAAATAAATTATGAAAGAAAACGTTTGTAACTTTAAGCTATTACAGCTTTTTTTGGTAACCCTCAAATGTATTACATCCAATGGAAAGAGTGGGCACCTTGATCAACAAACTGAAAGAACAATTTGACCAGCAGGCAGATGCTGATAAATTGGCGGTTACGGCACAAATGCTGTTAGCCGAATTACAACACAGGCAAGAGCTTCCAGCCATTGGCAGAAAAGTGTCTGTTGTATTGCCCTCAGTAAAGGTGTCTGCACCAGTTGAGGAGGAATTGCCTGTTCATGAACCGGTTATACAAGAAGCCATTTCTCTCAATAACTGGCTGTTTGAATCCAATGCAGAAATTCCTACCATGGCGCACCAGTCTGTAGTTGCAGAGCCGGAAATGCCCAAGCCAGCAATGGCCCCTGTAATAGAGTTTAATACTGTTCTTGCCCGCCAGTCAGAAAGCCATAACGACCGCCTGAAAGAAGAAAGGGTTGAAGTAGCAACAGCTTTGCAGGCTGCACCCATACGCGATCTGAAAAAAGCCATTGGTATCAACGATCGTTTTTTGTTTGTGAACGATCTATTCAGAGGGGATGAGAATATGTATGAAAGAAGCCTGAAAACCATTAATGGCTTTTCCATTTACCCCGAAGCAGAATATTGGATACAGCGTGAGTTAAAAGTAAAATTGAGCTGGCCAGATAATAGCGAATCGGCTAAGTTGTTTGATCAATTAGTCAGAAGGCGTTTTTCCTGAATATATGCCATCACTTTTTCTGTAGCACCTGCTTTTTGTTGTACATAATCATACGATGCTTTACAGGCTCGCTGATACATTTTTTCATCAGATAATAGTGATTTGAGCAATGCTTCCAGTTGCAGTGCATCATCAACACTGAATGCACCACCGGTATCCAATAATTCTTCCGCCTCTGCATATTTATCATAAACTGGTCCAAATATTATCGGCTTGCCATATACTGCCGCTTCCAGAATATTGTGAATGCCATCATCTCCAAAACCGCCTCCCACATAACAAATGGAAGCGTAATGATATAGGCGGCTTAGCATCCCTACATTATCAATAATAAGTGTGGTGTATTGCGTGGTATCTTCTCTGTTTACTTTTTTTTGTTGATAGGCAGAAAAAAGAATGGCGTTTTTATAAAGGGTCAAACATTCTGTAAGCCGGTCACTATCTATGTTATGCGGCGCTATGAT
Organism: Chitinophaga pinensis; assembly: GCA_943372845.1. Classification (GTDB taxonomy): domain Bacteria; phylum Bacteroidota; class Bacteroidia; order Chitinophagales; family Chitinophagaceae; genus Sediminibacterium; species Sediminibacterium pinensis_K. The sequence goes on from CALSAD010000002.1 coordinate 72,821, forward strand.
ACAGCGGATGTCGGGATGCGTGTTGGCAAAATGATCAAGCTCCTCATCATCCTCAGTCCATGTACTACCTGCAACAAGCGTGGTTTTTCCAAGGCAGAACTGATCAATTAGATCAATCGGTTCAAAAGTTTGGGCAATGGTAATCACACGATCAAAACGGGTATCTCCACTGGTGATAACATTGGTATTGATACCAATACGTTGCAACAAATCTGCTGATGATTGATTTTGTATGAACAGGTATGTAAAACAACGGAGCATGCTTCTGTGTAAGCTTCCATACCACCTGAAAAACGGTTGATCTGCTCTGAATATTCCCGATATAAGCAGTAAGGGAATAGCACGGTCGGTTGCTTCCTGCAAATAGTAAAACCAAAATTCATATTTTACAAATAGTACTAACGATGGCTGCACAATATTCAGGAAACGGTTGGCATTGGAAGGCGTATCCATCGGAAGATAAAAAATATGGTCTGCTCCTTTGTAATCTTTCCTCAGTTCATATCCCGAAGGGGAAAAAAAAGTTAGTAAAATGCAATGGTTTGGATATTGTTTTTTCAATTGTTCAAGCACGGGTAACCCCTGTTCAAACTCCCCCACAGAAGCACAGTGCATCCATATAACGGGTTGTTTGTTTTGATGAAATGCTTTGGAAAGTTGTTGAAAAATCCGCCTTCGGCCTACTACCCATTGTTTTGCTTTAGGATTGGTAAAACCTAACAGCCATGCCAGTTTGGGATACAGAAAGGTAAACAGTCGGTAAAGCAGCATGGGTACATACATTATCTCTGCAAAGAAACAAATAAAACGGCTTGTTTTATAGTAGGTTAATAAAGGGTATTTAATCAGGCAATACTGCTTTTTTACAGTAATTTTGCAACGCAAAAAAGGAATAGCATATGCGGCCGATTCAGATGGTGGATACCAAAACCCAGTACCTGGCAATTAAAGCAGAAGTGGATGCAGCCATACAGGAAGTACTGGATACGGCTTTCTATATCAATGGCAAACCCGTTCAGGAATTTGCAGCAGGCTTAAGCAACTATCTGGGTGTACAACATACTATCCCCTGTGCCAATGGAACCGATGCTTTGCAGATTGCAATGATGGCACTCGGACTGCAACCGGGCGACGAAGTAATTACACCTTCCTTTACCTATATCGCTACCACAGAAGTGGTGGCATTACTGCGATTAATACCTGTTTTTGTAGAGGTAGACCCACAAACATTTTGCATGGATCCTGATGCGCTGCGGAAAGCCATCACGCCTAAAACAAAAGCCATTGTGCCCGTACATCTATATGGTCATGCCGCTCCTATGGAACAGATCATGCAGATTGCAAATGAGTTTGGCTTATATGTTATTGAAGACAATGCGCAGGCTATCGGATGCGATTATACTTTTGCAGATGGTACGGTAAAAAAAACAGGTTCTATCGGAACCATTGGTGCTACCTCCTTTTATCCTAGCAAAAACCTAGGTGCATTCGGCGATGGCGGTGCCATTTTTACCAATGATGATGTATTGGCACACAAATTAAAAATGATAGCTAACCATGGTCAGGAAAAAAGGTATTACCATGAAATGGTGGGCTGTAATTCCAGACTGGATTCTATGCAGGCAGCTATTTTACAAATCAAACTAAAAAAACTGGATCAGTATAACCAATCGCGGAGAGATGTTGCTGCTTATTACAATACAGCTTTTGCCGGGATTGAGCAGATTACCACTCCATATGTGGCCCCTTACAGTAACCATGTATACCATCAATATACATTGGTACTAAATAATGCAGACCGGGATGGTTTGAATACTTATTTGGCTGAGCAAAAAATACCTTCCATGATTTATTACCCGGTGCCGGGTCACAAACAAAAAATGTTTGCTGGTTTAGGAATGACTTTCCCCGTCATGAAAACAACCGACTGGCTAACCGAAAGAGTGATCTCTTTACCGGTGCATACTGAGATGGATGAAGAACAGTTAGCCTATATTACACAGCATATTATTGAATACCTTAAAAAATAAGTCGTGAAAATTGCAGTTGTAGGAACAGGATATGTTGGACTGGTAACCGGCACTTGTTTTGCCGAAACCGGCAATAAGGTAACATGTATTGATATAGATAAAAGTAAAGTAGAGAAACTTTCTAAAGGAGAGATTACTATATATGAGCCGGGCTTGGAAAAAATATTTCTTCGAAACCTGAAAGAAAGTCGTTTGCAATTCACCACCGATTTGGCAGAAGGAGTAAAAGATGCAGTAATCATTTTTCTGGCATTACCAACCCCACCGGGTGAAGATGGTAATGCCGATTTGCGTTATGTATTGGGAGTGGCTTCGGATCTTGGGAAATTATTAACCGACTATAAAGTAATTGTTGATAAAAGTACGGTTCCTGTTGGTACTGCAGAAAAGGTACATGCAGCTATTGCAACGGGATATAAAGGCGATTTTGATGTAGTAAGTAACCCGGAGTTTTTACGTGAAGGGGTAGCGGTTGATGATTTTATGAAACCTGATAGGGTGGTTGTAGGTACTACTTCTGAGCGAGCCCGTAAAGTAATGAGCGATCTGTATGCTCCATTTGTACGCCAGGGCAATCCTGTTATTTTTATGGACGAAAAATCTGCAGAGCTTACCAAGTATGCTGCCAATTCTTTTCTTGCCATGAAGATTTCTTTTATGAACGAAATTGCCCAGCTATGTGAACGTATGGGAGCTGATGTTGATATGGTTCGCAGGGGAATAGGTAGTGATGAGCGGATTGGTAAAAGATTTCTTTTTCCGGGTATTGGTTATGGCGGTAGTTGCTTCCCTAAAGATGTACAGGCATTGGTCATGTCGTCTGAGGAAGTTAACTATGACTTCAAAATTCTGAAAGCAGTAGAAGAAGTAAATGAGTTGCAGAAATTGCACCTTATTCCCAAAATAAAATCTTACTTCAAAGATAACCTGAAAGGAAAGCATTTTGCTTTATGGGGATTGGCTTTTAAACCCAATACCGATGATATTCGCGAAGCACCGGCATTGTATCTGATTGATGCCCTACTAGAAGCAGGCGCTACTGTTGCTTCGTTTGATCCGGAAGCGATGGCTAATGTTAAAAAAACTATTGGCGATAAAATCCAGTATGCCGATAACCAATATGCAGCATTGGAGAACGCTGATGCACTCATCATTGCTACTGAATGGAGTGAGTTTAGAACACCCGATTTTGACATGATTGATGCACGCCTTAAAAACAAAGTGATTTTCGACGGAAGAAATTTGTTTGATGTAAAGTATGTTGCTGATCTCGGCTACCACTATGAAAGTATTGGCCGCCCCAAATCCCTTTAGTATGTCACGTAAAAGAATTTTGATTACCGGTGCTGCCGGATTTCTGGGATCACATCTTTGCGACAGGTTTATTAAGGAAGGTTACCATGTTATTGGCATGGATAACCTGATTACCGGCGACCTTAAAAATATTGAGCATCTTTTTGAGCTGGAGCAATTTGAATTTTATCACCATGATGTTTCTAAATTCATATATGTAGCTGGTGATCTGGATTACATACTTCATTTTGCTTCTCCGGCAAGCCCAATTGATTATTTAAAAATTCCTATACAAACCCTTAAAGTGGGTGCTCTGGGTACCCACAATTGTTTAGGTCTTGCCAAACAAAAAAAAGCGAGAATACTCGTTGCTTCTACCAGTGAAGTGTACGGCGATCCTATGGTGCATCCACAAACGGAAGAATACTGGGGTAATGTAAATCCAGTTGGTCCGCGTGGTGTATATGATGAGGCTAAGCGTTTTATGGAGTCAATTACCCGCGCTTATTATACATTTCATGGAGTTGAAACAAGGATCATCCGCATATTCAATACCTATGGACCTCGCATGCGATTAAATGATGGCCGTGCTTTACCTGCATTTATAGGTCAGGCATTACGAGGGGAAGATCTTACTGTTTTTGGCGATGGTAGTCAAACACGTTCTTTCTGTTATGTAGATGATCTGATAGAGGGTATCTATCAGTTATTGATGAGCAATTATACTATGCCGGTAAATGTGGGTAACCCAAACGAAATCTCCTTAAAAGATTTTGCGGAAGAAGTATTAAAATTAACAGGCTCCTCTGTTAAGATTGTGTATAAAGAATTACCGGTTGATGACCCCAAACAAAGACAACCCGATATTACAAAAGCAAGAGAAATTCTTGGCTGGCAACCAACCATAGACAGAGAAGAGGGCTTGAAAAGAACCTATGCTTATTTTAAATCCTTGCCTAGGGAAGAATGGTCTAAACAGCCGAAACAATTTGTTTCGGAAAAATAAAAAACAAACTGATGGTAAAGCCCCTTGTTGTTGTTACCGGTAAAAACGGACAGGTAGGGTGGGAGCTCATGCAAATTGCCGAAACAACTGGAGCCTCATTTGATTTTATTTTTACAGCCCGCGAAGAACTGGATCTTGGCAGTCCGGCCTCCATCTCTTTGTTTTTTGACAAATACCAACCAGCTTATTTTATTAATTGTGCTGCCTATACAGCAGTAGATAAAGCAGAAACAGAGCAGCAGGCTGCCTACACAATGAATGCAGACGCAGTAGGAATGATTGCAATGCGATGCAGTAAAATCAATTGCACACTTATTCATATTTCAACGGATTATGTTTTTGATGGAAAGGGTAACGCACCTTATCAAACCGATACAGCAACAAAGCCGATAAATTATTACGGATTTACCAAATGGATGGGAGAGAAGCTTGCTCTGGAGAATAATAAGCGAACCATCATTATCCGAACTTCATGGATATATAGCGCACATGGAAACAATTTTGTAAAAACCATGCTTCGTTTGATGAAAGAAAGAACAGAAGTAAAAGTGGTTAATGATCAGATAGGCTCACCTACTTATGCTGGTGATCTTGCTGATGCCATTATGTCTATTATTCAGGCTCTTGAAAAAGGAAACATCCACTATGGTATCTATCACTTCAGCAATACAGGTAACTTATCATGGTTTGATTTTGCTATGGCTATCAAATATATTTCCAAAGCAACCTGCACAATTCTTCCGCAACCAAGTACGGCTTATCCTACTCCTGCTAAAAGACCTGCCTACTCTGTAATGGATATCGCCAAGATTGCACAGGATTTTAATATTGATTTGCAGGAGTGGAAACTATCCTTGCAAAAAGCAATGCCAAAGATTTTGGAATCTTTCTAAGTGGCGCATTGAAGCCGGTTCTTTGCCTTCGCAATTGAAAAGATGCATACAAAGGATTTGCACAACCTTCCTACGGGGCATCTACAAATTTCTTATGTTTTCCCATAAGGTTGCCAAACAATAAGACTAACGGAAATAATAGTTTCTGTACAAGTGCAGGTATTTCCAGTAATCCAAATTCAGATCGATACCGGGTTAATAAAAAAGCTGCATCATATATGCCAGGCCTACCGCCATTTTCATTAGCGGATGCAAAAATATTTGTCAGAAAATACATAACATTTTGTGGGTCGCTGATATATCCTTTGCAGTACAAAACTTCATTGCCGGCATTCCAGAATTTATGTGCGGTTCCCGCTTTAAACAATACTATTTCACCTGCTTCGGCATATTTGGTTTCTCCACCTAAAACTACATAACCCATTTTGCCAGAAATAACAGTCAAACATTCATCCTGGCTATAATGAACATGCATGGGCGGCCCCGCATTCGGTTGAACTTCATTTTCAACTTCAAGATAGTCAACTCCATTCTTTGAAGTAATTTTTAAAAAAGTCAGTTTCTCACCATTTATATTTTCAATGGTGTGTGGTAAGGATAGATTCATTTTTTGTTTTGTTATATTGATAGGTTGTTATCAGAAAATAGCTATACAAAACAGTGATGCCCAATATCTTTTTTTCATCATTTTTTCTGCATAAAATTGATGATTACAGATTTGTTGTACTCTGGTTTGACTAACTAACTTCAATAATTTTTACAAGTGCAAGATTAGTGGAAAGAGTATCTACTGTCTATCGCATAAAGATGTGAATTCTGTGGGCTATTATTTTAATATTACCAATAAACAATTTATTTAATTATCAATGCTTTTTCAAGAATGGCATTGATAAAAGCAGTTGCCTGAATTTCTTTTAACTGCGCATATAACTTTCGATCCTGATTAGTTGCTTCTCCAATGGCATATTTAAGTTGCTGGTACTCCGTTGTTGCTTCTGGATGGGCTATCAGATAATTTCTAAAAACAAGATGCTTTTGTAGTTCTACACTATGCTTTGGGCAAACATACAAATGATGTATAATGCCATCCAGCACATCATGGGTGGGGCTATTGTTATTTCTCTTGAATACTTCCCTGTCCGCAATTCCCTGATTGCCATTATGGTAATAGCCAAGTTTCTCCAGCCTGATTTTAATTTCAACAAAACTGGAATCGGTATCAAATACGATATCGATATCTATGATTGGTTTTGCTGCCAGGCCCGGAATAGAAGTACTGCCAATATGCTCTATTGAAATGTTCAGCGGTACCAATACTGTGTTGATTATTTTTTTTAGTTGATGGAAGTTTTCAACCCAACTCTCCTGGTATATCTGAAGCAACATATTATTTATTGTGTGGTAATTCTGCTTAGCCATTTAGTAAGCTTTCGAAAGAAAATACACCTGATTAATGTATAACTATTCAAACATTGACTGCATAAGGCAAAGTAGTTTAGCAATAGTAGATAGGTTGTAGAATTTTTGCAGGCCCTCGTCTCAATCCTTAGGTTCCCATAATTGAATCTTATTTCCTTCTGCGTCAAGAATATGTATGAATTTTCCGTAATCGTAAGTTTCCATAGTATCTACAATGGTTACGCCTTCTTTTTTCAATTCCTCAACAAGTGCCTCCAGGTTCTCCACCCTGTAGTTGATCATAAAGTCCTTTGTTGACGGTTCAAAGTATTTTGTGGTTTCTGCAAACGGCGACCATTGTGTTTGCCCTTTTTTTGTGCTGTCTGTACCTTCATACCATTCAAAAGTTGCTCCGTATGGGGTTGTGTTTAAACCAAGGTGTTTTTGATACCACTCTGTTATTTTTTTCGGGTCTTTGCATTTGAAAAAAACGCCGCCAATGCCCGTTACTTTTTTCATATTGGTTGATTTATTTGATGGATTTGTAAGTATTGATTTAAATGCGAAACCTGAAAGAAAAGATGCGGCAATAACTAAAGCGATATATGATACCTTTTTCATTTTGTTTGCATATTTGTACTGTAAAATACTATTCTTTTCAAGTATTTACAACGCGGATTCAGGGCTGGCCATTTGAAAGCATTCCGTGTACTCTTATTCAGAAACAAACACGCCTGAATTTTTTCCATTGCTCACCAACTTTTGTTCTGCAAATAAAGTTAGTTGTTTGCTGAACAGGACTCGCCAGTTTTGATCGGTCTTTTCAATCGTAAAGAGTGCCATTTTATCTTCACAAGTAACGAACAATACTTGCAAAAGTGAGGTATTTGGTATTCCGTAAGTCTTATTTGTACAAAATAACAGATCAGACATTCATAGTTTATAGCCAGTTACTGTTACCCATTATTGTTTGGGGTAAAGTCCACCATCCATTGAATGCCATATTTGTCTGCAAACATCCCAAAATAAGCACCCCAAGGGCCATCGGCAATGGGCATTTCAATATTCCCTCCTGCTGAAAGTCCATTGAATAAGTTATCTGCTTCTTCACGACTTTCTGTACTAATGGATATCGTATTTCTGTTGTCGTTTTCCGTTACTTGGCCCATCATTTCTAACACATCACTACCCAATAGCATATTGTTTTTGCCGATTGGCAAGGCAATGTGCATTAATCTGTTTGCATCATTTTCAGCGATGGGATATTCAGGACTTGCCAGATCTTTGTAACGCATAATTTTTGCGAACTCTCCGCCAAATACTGATTTGTAAAAGGTAAATGCTTCTTCTGCATTTCCATTGAAGTGAATGTAAGGATTGATAAGTGCCATAGTTTTTATTTTTAAATTGGTTACCTTCTTTCTTTGTGGTTGGCTGTTTTTACGCTAATTCTTCGCAGTTGTAGCTATGTATATTCAGCAAATCAATGATCATCAAAACGATATTTTCCTCACTGTCAATCCGCAAAATGTTATCGACGTCTTCGAGATCAAAATTCCATTTTGTATTTGGCAGTATTTTGTCAATATGCGGGTTGAGATTTTTTACCTGCATCTTAGTTTTAACAGATGTTTTGAAAACGAAAATCATTTTACGATAAAGTTGCTAAGAGTTCTTCCAAATTTTTCATTGACATACCAAATCCTTCCTTGAAGCCCATTTCAATCATTTTCTCTAAGCGGGCAAGTGATTCATTATAAATAGTAATACTGACTTTTGTTTGTCCGCCTTGTTCGCTGAAAGTATAATTCCAGTCAGAACCGGGCAATTCAGGATTTTCGTCTTTGTCTGCAAAAGCATTCAATAGCTTAAAGTTGGTTTTTGGGGTAATGGATGTGTATTTCTGAATAGCCCAACGCTCCATTCCTTCCGGACTTACCATCGCATAAAATCTTCGTCCGCCAACTTTAAAATCCATGAATTTTGTTTTTGATGTCCAGGGTTTAGGTGCTACCCATTGATCAAGGATTTCTGCTTTGGTAAATGCATCCCATACCAGCGAAAGCTCAGCATCAAATTCTCTTATTATGAATACTGTTTTAGTTGCTTTGTCAATGGTAAAATCAAATAGTAAATTGTTTTTCATTTTTTCTGTTTTTTTAGTGTTAATAATACGTTGTCGAGTTGATTGAACTGCGTTTCCCATATTTTCCTTAATTGATTCAACCAATTGTCAATCTCTTGTATTTTTTTTGGGTTAAAGTGATAATAAATTTCTCTACCCGATTGTTCCGGTGTAATCAATTTGCATTCCTGTAATACTTTAATATGTTTTGATACTGCCTGCCGGCTCATGTCAAATTTTTCTGCCATGGCATTAGGTGTTAATGCCTGCATGGCAAGTAATGTTAAAATAGCCCTGCGTGTTGGGTCGGCTATCGCCTGGAACAGATCTTGTTTCATTTTGCAATAAATATTTAAGCAACTTACAGGTTGCGAATATATATGCAACTTTTGAGTTGCGCAAGTTTAGAAGCGTTTATTTTTTTTGGGGGGGGGTAAAGTGGCGCAAAGCTTTAGTTGCTGTTGCAGGTGAGTACAATGGTGCGATGGTCTGGGTTGTAAAGAGATTGGAGAAAGATCTACCCTATACTAGGGTTTTCGCGACAAAGCCGCAACTGAATGAATTTACAGAAGTTGATGATATGCCCGCATGCACCAAGCTTTTAATAACGAGCAGCATTCCTTTCAGCAGGATGGATGCAGGGCTTTTCGCTCCCGACTTTGCTTGGGAATGTCCTATTTGTCTACTAGTCTGGCACCTGCAATGCCAGGTCTTTTTTCCGCCAGCTTCAATACGATTGTAAGCGTTTCCAGATTAATTTCTTCTATTTTCTTACATCTTATGCAACTGATTCCTTTAGTAAGCTTGCCAAGATCCTTTCTATAGTTTTCTGTAGCAACCTTATCATCTATAAGTGCACATACATAAATGGTGATATACTCTTTGTGATTGGCGAGGGAAATGATAGGCCAATCCTTTTTTTGCTTTTTAGAATCAAGGTAGTAGAATGAACCGTAGCCAATCATATTAGAAGCATAATACGGTGTTAACTTCGGAACTGCTTTTTGAATAAAAGCGTGAAGAAAATTAATATCTTTCTTGCGGTCCTCAGGTATCAGTAAAAGATATTCTTCTACTGATGTAGCTGCATTTTTTGCAAACATATTCATAATGGTACCGGTTATTTTATTTTTAATGTTTACTCAGGCATAACATTTTTGCATTACCGCAGGTGGGGATTTTGAAAACCGTCTGCCCGCTGGCAATGTGAAAAGAAATAGGATGATAAGAAGCAGTTTAAGTTAATTATTTTTAGTTCACTTTATACTTTTTCTCTGCAAAAACTCCCTGTTCTCTGCGGCTCCGCGGTTAGAGCAAGTTAAAACCAACCGCAGCGCCGCAGCGTTTTAAAGTTTTCGCAGAGATATAAGGTATTGGTAATACTTAACTCAAACAGCTGCTACCTTACTTTTTATTAATTACATATTGTTTATCTGTTACGGCTTCTTTCCATTCAACAATACCTTTTTCCGTGTTTGGTATGATGTAGAGTTGCTGTAAGCCTACATCCGCACTTGCTCCATGCCAATGTTTTACATTAGGCGGACATTTTACTACACTTCCTTTTTTTATTATTTCAATCGGCTGTCCTTCTATTTGATGATAGCCAATTCCGTCAGTAATAATCAGTATTTGACCCGCAGGATGACTATGCCAATGGCTTCTTGCACCGGGTTCAAAATAAACATTGCCAACTAATGTATTGTAAACGGTATCTGATCCAACCAATGCGGTAGGATAGGAGTTGCCTGTAAAAAAATCTTTTGAGCCTAATTCGCCTTTCGGGAAGATAACGTCTAACTCCTGCTTTGTATTTTTCATTTTATCTTGATTTTTATTGTTGTTACAAGCCATCATTACAATACAAATAATGAGTGGCAACGACATTTTTACATTTCTTTTCATTGTGATGGTATGTTTATTGGTTTTCAAATTTCGCTGTTACACTTCCCTTGCCCAATGCAGCAATAAGTCCTGCCGTATTATCAATTTTACCAAGCCTTGTATAGCTGTATAATGTAGTAAAGCCTTCGTAAAAAAGCACCAAACAATTATTGCCGTATAGCATTAAATCGCCAACTTGTATATTGCCTCCGCTTGATGCGTTAGTAGGCAAAGTGTTAGTGAGATAATAAAACTTTTCGTTACCGTTAAGCTCATCCATATGTAAAGTAAGTGGCAACATTGCCTTGAAGACAGTTGCCGTTGCATTGTTATTTAATGTTGCCGTAAAAACGGCAGAGCCAATTGTTATTTTCATTTTCGTTGTGTCTGGGATGGAAATGTTATCATTGTTTGTTTGCTCAACGTTAGCAGTCTTGCTGCAAGCAAACAATTGAACACAGAGTAAACTCACTAAAAGTACGAATGTGATTTTCATTCTGTTGATCATTTATTGATAAATGTTTTTGATAAATGTTGCCGGTACGCCGCCAACAATTGTATTGGCGGCAACATCTTTACACACCACTGCACCGGCAGCTACAATTGAATTTTCTCCAATAGTCACTCCCGGAAGTATGGTGGCTGCCGCACCAATCCATACATTGCGTTTGATAACAATGGGTTGGCAAAGCAGTGTTTTTCTGTCGTTGGGGTTTAGTGGATGATTTTCTGTAACGAGGTTTACTTTTGGACCAATCAATACATCATCTTCTATTGTAATTCCGCCCATATCAAGGAATGAACAAGCATGGTTGATAAATACCCTTTTGCCTATTGTAAGGAACCGGCCAAAATTGATATACAATGGAGCAAATACAGTAGTGGTCTCATCTATGGTAGTACCGATAATTTCGCCCAACCGTTTTCTTATGTTGTCTATGTCTGTAGCGGTATTGAGTTGAGAAGACAGGTGTATGGTTCGATTAACCACTTCCTGCATTTTTGCATATTCAGGGTCATCTAACCGTAAGGGCTGTCCGACTTTTAATCTGTCAAAAATGTCTCTATTCTCCATTGTGTTTGGATATGATAACATACCTCAAAGGTATTTTACCGGTAGCCAGTGATGGTAACGATATTCAATCCGATGATTAAGAATTTCAAACAGAATGTTACAATGATCACTCACGAACTCCCGTTTGAAAACCTTAATAAATTGTTTGAATTCCTTAATGGTTAGTGGCATCTTAAAGCCTAACTTACGTTAATTATATTCTAAGCACCAGGTTTGAGTTACATACATAAAATATTCAATAATGCCGACTTACACTCTTTCTGTCAATAACAAAAAAATGTCAGTGGAAGCAGATGCGGATACTCCGATATTATGGATACTGAGGGACAGTCTGAATATATTGGGGCCAAAATTTGGCTGTGGTGTAGCGCAGTGCGGAGCCTGTACGATTCATCTGGATGGCAATGCTGTTCGATCCTGCGTGGTACCGGTTTCTGCCGTGGCAAACAAAAAAATTGTTACCATCGAAGGTCTTAGTGTGGCAGGGGATCACCCACTTCAAAAAGCCTGGGAAGAGCTTGATGTTGCTCAATGTGGGTATTGTCAGGCTGGGCAGATCATGTCAGCCGCAGTATTGCTAAAGGAGAAGCCAAATCCTACCGATAAAGATATTGATAATGCGATGGCTGGTAATATATGCAGGTGTGGTACTTACCTGCGAATCCGAAAAGCCATTCATTTAGCTGCTGAAAAACTTAACTCAAAATAAAAGCATGAAGCCAAACAGTTCCAGGAGACAATTTCTCAAAGTATCCGCTCTTTCCAGTGGAGGTCTGCTTCTCAGCTTTTCTTTCCTGAATGAGGTGGTAATGGCCAATCCCGTAGAAGATGCTGCTTTTACTCCCAATGGGTATATTAAGATCAGTAGTGATGGCAGCATAGTGTTAATGGCGCCCAACCCTGAAATCGGCCAGGGTGTGAAGACCACTCTTCCAATAATCATTGCAGAGGAACTTTGCGTGGACTGGAAGAAAATTCAGGTGGAATTTGCGCCGGTAGACAGCAAATACGGTAGACAGGCGGCTGGTGGAAGCGGTTCTGTCAGGGGCAGATACAATGAATTAAGAAATGCAGGAGCAACGGCGAGGGAAATGCTGGTAGCCGCCGCCGCACAAACCTGGAACGTACCGAATACCGACTGTACTGCCGAAAACGGAGAAGTGATTCATAAGGCCAGCGGTAGAAAACTTAGCTACGCTTCATTGGCTTCAAAAGCTGCCACACAGGAAGTACCCACAAAGCCAATCTTAAAAGACCCAAAAAATTTCAAGTACATAGGTACCCGTGTAAATGATGTGGACGCCCACAAAATAGCAACAGGCCAACCGCTTTTTGGCATTGATACCCGACGGGAAGGAATGTTGTTTGCAATGGTAGCCCGCTCACCGGCCTACGGAAAAACATTGGGTTCTGTAGATGATACCGCAGCGCTTAAAGTTAATGGTGTTAAAAAAGTGATTAAGCTCAAAAATTCAGTTGCCGTAGTAGCCGCATCAACCTGGGCTGCTAAAAAAGGCCGGGATGCATTGGTAATTCAATGGAACACAACCGAAAAATTGGAGAACACCTCAGAACATTTTGCTTCTTTTAAGACGATGCTGGAAAAAGGTGCTTCATCCTCTGCGAGGAATGATGGTGATGTGGATGCTGCGAAACAAAACGCAACCAAAATACTTGATGTAATTTACGAAATACCGGCCCTCTCACATGGTCAAATGGAACCGCTTAATTTTTTTGCAGATGTACGGGATGGAAAGGTAGAACTGTATGGCCCAACCCAGGTGCCGGGTCAGGTGAAAAGTGATGTATCGAAACAATTAGGCATCTCTGAGCAAAACATTACCATTAATACACCACGACAAGGTGGGGGCTTTGGCCGGAAGTTAATGACTGATAATGGTGTGGAAGCGGCATTGATTTCTGCTGCTGCCAAAAGCCCTGTACAGGTTCAGTGGACGCGTGAAGATGATATGCAGAATGACTTCTACCGTCCCGCTGAAATGTACAGGTACCGGGCCGCTCTTTCAAAAGACAACTTATTGGCCTGGCATCAGTCTGGTGTGGGTATTGGCGGAGGAATTCGTGGGGATAGTTACGTTGCCGGAGCATTGGCAAATTACCGGTCAGAAGGCCAGGGTTTTAAAAGCAACACCCCAACGGGTTGGTGGCGGGCACCCGGCGCCAATACAATGGCCTTTGTAGCCGAAAGCTTTATGGACGAAGTATGTCTGGAATTAAAAAAGGATCCCGTGGCATTTCGTCTTGAATTATTCGAAAAGGCGAGAAAAGAACCGGTAGGACGTATCGGTTACGACCCTGTAAAATATAAAAGCGTTGTTGAACTTGTGGCAAAGATGAGCAACTGGGGTACAACACCTAATGGAATCTACAGAGGATTTGCTACATGGTTCTCTTTCGGTTCCTATGCCGCACAAGTGGTAGAAATAAAAATGGTGAATGGAAAGCCCAAAATTATAAAAGTATTCTGTGCGGTAAACTGTGGCCGTGTGATTAATTTGAGCGGGGCAGAAAACCAGATTCAGGGTGCCATTGTAGATGGTATTTGTCATGCAATGCTTCCGAAGGTTACTTTCGTTAATGGGGCGGTTGCAGAGACAAATTTTCACGCCTATCGACTTCTTCGGATAAATGACGCACCATTAGATATTGAAGTAAAATTTGTTGAAACAGAGGAAGCACCTACCGGATTAGGAGAGCCTGGTCTGCCACCTATTGCTCCTGCCCTTGCCAATGCACTTTACGCAGCTACAGGTAAAAGGATACGCAAAATGCCATTTGCCGAGCAACTCGGATAAAATATTTTTAAACTGTAGAGATTTTCTTTTTGAAACTGTCTGGGTATTAAAAAAGTTGGTGCAGATGGCACTGTGTTTCTCGCTTTCTTATAAAAGATTCAGCTGACTGATATTTGCAGGAATTAGTTGTAAAGTGTAACCGCAAGGACGCCATGGCGCAATGATAAGCAAGGGTTTATGTATATTTTTCTTAGCGAACCTTTGCGCCAAGGCGTCTTTGCGGTTACATATTGTCCTTGAGCCCTTCTAAAAATGATACGTATTATCACACATGGCAAAAATAACTCCGCCAATACGTTAATAATAACAATCATTAAAAATTTCAAACCTCTTGATTCCGTAACGACTTTGGATTAGTACCTGTAATTTTTTTGAAGAAGTTGTTGAAGTAGGTTGGATATTCAAAACCAAGTGCATAAGCAATATCAGCAATGTTCCAATCTGTATGCTGCAGCAATGCTTTTGCTTCGCTTATAATACGTTCAGAAATGTGTACTGTGGTAGGTTTTCCTGTCACTTCTTTTACCGCACGGTTCAAGTGATTGGGGTGTATATTCAGGTTTTTTGCATAATCCTGTGCTGTCTTTAATTGAAGGGGTCTTTCGGGGTCTTCAATAGGAAATTGTCTTTCCAGCAATTCTAAAAACACTGAGGTAATTCGGGAAGATGCGTTTCTATATGGGTCAAAATTTTCCGAAGGCTGCAGTTTCAATGCTTCGTGGATAATGAGGTTGATGTAGTTTCGGATAAGGTCATCTTTATACGCATAATCAGTATGCTGTTCCTCAATCATTTTTTGAAAGAAGGTATTCAAAAACTCCCGTTGCTGTTCTGTTATTTTTAAAATAGGGGTGCCGCCAATCTTAAATAACGGGGAATGTTGCAGGCTTTCTGAACGGTCAGATTTTAAAAATTCTTCTGAAAATAAGCAGGTATATCCTACATAGCTTGTTGAGATTGTTTCCCATGAATAGGGGATGTGTGGGTTGCCAAAAAACAAAATAGTTCCTTCCGCATCAAAACTTTTATCGGCATAGTGAATGATACTTTTGCCTGTTGTCAGGCAAATTTTGTAAAAATCTTTTCTGCTATAAATACGCGTTGCATTGCCATCGCTTTCTATTTGAAAAACAGTAAAGCCTTTGAGCTTTAGTTTTTTGTTGAACGCAGAAACGGAACGTGTATCATTAGGTTGCATGGGATAAAGTTAAGAAATTCAATCATGAAAGTACCAGCTGATAAAATGTCTTTTTGGTTGCGTGTCCCACGAAAGACTGTATGCCTTGCATAAAGTAGTGCAGCTACTTCCATACTTAGTTTGGCACTTACGATAGCCCTATCCCTGCTCCAAATACGCTTTAATAATCTGCTCTTTTAAATCCATAATAGGTTGTTTTTTAATCAACCTGTTTAGCACGAGACATAGTTCAGTTAAAGAACATTATTTGTCAACCCCAATTGCGGTAATCCGATGTTAGCGGCTAACGGTTACTCTACAGAGATTTCTATAATGTTAGGAAGGCTCCCTTCATTAATTTTTTTAAACAAAAGTGGTATGAGATTTTGCAGAGTACTTCGTCGATTATCTGATCCACGTAATACGGCAATTGTAAATGGAAGTTTTTCAACTTTCTGCTGGTATTGCAAATTTTGGTCAGCTGTTACAAAAAGTTCAAAACTATCATTGATCATGAGCTTTAGTAGTTCGCCATTTTTTTTACTTAGCCAGCCCTTTTCACGAACAGTCCAAACTTCATGATCTATTACGAAATCATTTTTTAGTTTGCGCGGTAAACTTTCGTCAAGCAAAATTTTCATTAAGCATTTTCTCGGTTGTGAGAGATTTTTTAGCCATTTCTAAAACGGCTAACGCTGATTCTTTAGAAACGGAAGGGAAGTCGTCAAGAAACTCCGCTAAATCTTCGCCACCTTCAATATAATCGAAGAGGGTTTGGATATGAACGCGAGTTCCTGCAAATACGGGAGCACCACTCATCACTTCAGGGTCGATGCTAATTTCTCCGTATTTCATGATTTAAAAATTTGAACTTAAAGATACTAAATATTTTTGAAGAGATTTCGAAGTTGAGATGAAGCAGTTTGCGGCTAACGTCCAGGGCTTTAAGCAGTTGTGGAATGTACATTCCACAACTGGCTACTGCCGCTGAATAAATGTACAAAAGCTAAATGACATATTCTACTGACGAGCCGAGTTGGGTCGCCCTGAAGCTGAAGCTGGGATTTGTGTTGCCGATAAAAGATTTATTCCGTCAGCCAAAATTCCTTGAAGCTATTGTTGCGCGTTCGCCATTAGCAACTATGATAATTGGAGTTGTTTCTTTTCAATAGTTACTTTGAAATGGATATCTGCTTTTAAGGCTTTGAATACTTTAAGAACAGTATCAATTGTCGCACTGTTAGCACTACTTTCTAATTTCGAGATCTGTGCTTTCTGAACACCGATAAGTTTTCCTAATTGTTCTTGAGTCAAATTACGTTCTTGTCTCGCTTTTTTAATCATATGACTTAGTACGTCCATATTTAACTCATATTCATAGTTATCTCTGTCAACAGTGCCAACCTTGCCAATGTATTTATCTTTCATTTCAGCAAGCGAAAATGATTTTATTGCTGTCTTTGCCATAATCTATTTTTTAAGTTTGCTTTCAAAATATTTAGTCCTGATTTTTACCGCTCTATCAATTTCGTTCGAGGGTACTTTGTCAACCTTTTTAATAAAGCCGTGAGTCGCAAAAACAAATGTTTCTTTTCCATCTGATTTGTCCCAAAAGGCGAGTAATCTAATTTGTAATCCATTATATCTGATACGAAACTCCCAAATGTCATTTTGTAACTTTTTGAAAAGCTTCGGATCATTCGTTTGTTCAGCAAGGTCGATATTATAGAAGACTTTTCTGGCAGTCTTAGAATCGAGACTGGAGATGAATTTATCTGCTTCTTCTAAGAATCAGGTCTGAAAATATTGCAAATGGTATCGTTTCGACAAAGATAGGCACGGTTTCCAAATTTAGAAACTTATTTTTTGATAAAAAACATTTATGCAAAAGTGACGCACAACGTTCCCGCATTAACGTTGTGGCAGAATTCCGTGATCCGTCAGACGAGAACTATAGTTGATTAAATATACAAAAGTCGGTGATTTATTCTGTCGCTAAATTTTATAACATCAAGCTGGAGCCATAGTTTATTTCTTGCTGTTGGGTGCCAGCATTCTGTCAGTCGAAATAATGCCAATGCAATGTTGTGCGCATGTGCTACAATGCAGGGTTACTGGTTGTCCTATGAATATAAAATAACAGCAGGGCTTTTGGCCCTGCTGTTATTGAAAATTGCATTCTGCGTATAAATACCGCATATTAATCACGGTCATGCTTATCATGCCCTTTACCACGGCCTTTGTTTTTTCCATTGCCCCTGTCATCATGATCGTTACGCGATGGGCCATTGTTTTTGTAACGGTTATCATGGCTGTCGCGGATAATGATTTGTTTAGGGACACGGCCACCTTTGTAGCCTGCATATTTTACACGGTACACATCGCCACGCAAATAAGGGCGCGGTTCATTAATCACCACTTTGTAGCCGGTATACAGATCAAACCCTCTGTAGCGGGCGGGTAAACTGGCAGCAAAAATCCAGCGTGTACCTTCCAGGTATACAAACCTGCGTTCTGGCACATAATAGTAAGCATCAATATCAGGCATATAATAATATTCAACTCGGTCATAGCCAACAGGGCCCCAGGCAGGCTGGCTGCCTATATTTACGTTTACATTTAGTTTTACCTGTGCCGTTGCTTTGTTTTGTGAAGCAAACGCGGCCATTACAATTA
The DNA here is from genome assembly GCA_943372845.1 of Chitinophaga pinensis. Lineage (GTDB taxonomy): Bacteria > Bacteroidota > Bacteroidia > Chitinophagales > Chitinophagaceae > Sediminibacterium > Sediminibacterium pinensis_K. The sequence goes on from CALSAD010000002.1 coordinate 91,194, forward strand.
CTAGAACGATAAGCTTTTTCATGGTACTTATTATTTGATTATTAATATAAATGAAAATACCATGCCAAACTTTTTAGGCTGGCTATTTTTTGGGGTGGTTTTTTATAAAAAAATCGATGGGTGTGTTTGTTTTAGACGAGATTTCTGTTTTTTTTAGCATGCGTTTTTTACCGCTAAGTAGCGATGGCGGGAGGGAACGAGAGGATTTTTTTATGTATTCCTTTGCGCCATCGCGACTTAGCGGTAAATATACAGGCAACCATGGATCAACCCATGAACATTGAGTCGCTTCCAAGGTTTGCGATAGGTGATTGTACAAGGCATTTACTACTATTTTAGTGTTGTACACAATGTCACAATTCATGAAGAATTGGATATATTTGATTCACTACTTCGATCAGCTTAAATAAATACCTATGCCAGGCGATTCACTGAATATCCACAAAACCGCAAACGATAAAAATACCTATGATGTGATTGTAGTTGGCTCTGGCATCAGCGGGGGATGGGCCGCCAAAGAACTTTGCGAAAAAGGATTGAAAGTATTGTTACTGGAGCGCGGAAAAAATGTAGAACATCCTGTTTACCCAACAGCCAATACCGCTCCATGGGAATTTACACATAGAAACAGTTTATCGCAGGCCGATAAAAAAGACCATCACATTCAAAGCCGCCATTTTTCTTATCGAGAAGACAACAAACATTTTTATATCAACGATACAGAAAATCCCTATGAAGAAATTAACCGCTTCGATTGGGTGCGTGGAGATATTGTTGGCGGAAGGTCTGTTTTATGGGGCAGGGCCTGCTACCGTTGGAGCGATTACGAATTTGAATCGAATGCAAAAGATGGGCATGGGGTTGACTGGCCCATCCGCTACAAAGACCTGGCCCCATGGTACGACTATGTAGAAAAATTCTCGGGCATCAGTGGAAACAAAGATGGGATTGATACCATACCAGACGGACAGTTTCAACCACCTTTTGATATGAACTGTGTGGAGAAAGATTTTAAAGCAAGATTGGAATCGAAATTTAATAACCGGAATGTGATCATCGGCAGAACCGCTAATTTAACAGAGCCCGTAAGTGGTCGTACCCAATGTCAGGTGCGAAATCTTTGTCATAGGGGTTGTCCGTTCGGTGCATATTTCAGTACCAATGCCAGTACCCTGCCCGCAGCCATTGCTACTGGTAATTTAACGGTGCGCCCTCATTCACTGGTTACCAAAGTTATTTATGATGAACAGCAAGGGAAAGCAACAGGGGTAGAGATCATTGATACAGAGACCAAAAAAAACCAACAATTTTTTGCACGCATTATTTTCCTGAATGCTTCTACGGTAGGAACGGCAGCTATTTTACTTCGTTCCACCTCTTCCCGTTTCCCCAATGGGTTGGGTAATGGCAGCGACCAGGTGGGGCGTAATCTGATGGACCATCACAAAGGCATTGCTATTTCGGCAACGGTGGATGGCTTTGAAGATAAATATTATTATGGCCGCAGGCCCAATCCGCTTTTTATTCCGCGGTTTAGAAATTTGAAAGGAGATAGTGCGGCATTTGTACGTGGCTATCATTTAAATGCCAATGCCACAAGGGGTAGTGGTAGTGCAGAATCTGGTGTTCAGATAGGCGCCGATTTTAAAACAGCGATGACGGAACCGGGCTCCTGGAGAATTCAATTATATGGCTATGGCGAATGTTTGCCTTACCCCGATAACCGCGTAACGCTGAATACCCAAAAACTGGATCCATGGGGGTTACCAATGACATCCATCAACTGCACATTTAAAGAGAACGAACAACTGATGCATGATGATATGGTGGCAAAAGGCATTGAAATGCTTACCGCATTGGGCTATCGCAATGTAACGGACAGGTCGGCCATGTCGGCACCCGGTAATGCCAACCATGAGATGGGAACAGCCCGCATGGGCAAAGACCCCAAAACATCTGTTGTTAATGCGTTTAATCAGATGCATGAAGTACCCAATGTATTTATCACTGATGGTTCTTGTATGGCTTCCAGTTCCTGCGTTAATCCATCCATCACGTATATGGCTTTAACGGCAAGGGCTTGTGATTATGCGGTGAAGGAAATGCGGATGGAGCGTATCTAATGAGGTATAGCGACCGTGATGTTGTATTTTTAACCGCAAAGGCGCTATGAAACAAGGGTACGCAAGGTTTCAATAAATCTCCTTAGCAAACCCTCGTGTCCCCGCGTCTTTGCGGTAAATTAATTAATCTATTAGCATAAAAGAAACAGCTATTGGTTAGCCATATTCCATGCCGTTAAAAAAGCAAGCTGTGCCTGATTGGTAAGCAAGGGATAATTAATTTTATCGGGGGTATCTGTAGATTGATGATAGTCTTTACTAAAGCCACAATCTATCCTCACAAACGGAATGCCCTTCATGTAAAAAGGATATTGATCAGAGCCGGTAATTCTTCTCTGTGCAAACTGTGGTTGTTCATAATGGGTGTCCAGCGTTAACCTTCCCAACGCAGTATTTGCATCCAGTAAGGCAGTTCGCAAACCGCGGTTCAGGGTATCTTTTACCAGTATGTATGCATAGTTGCTATCGGCCCTTCTGCCGCTGTAAAAAGTATCCACCCTGCCCATCATATCAATATTAAGTACTGCTCTTAGTTTATTAATCGGAAACACAGGATTGTTAGCCAGGTGATGAGAACCCAGCAACCCTCTTTCTTCACCGGTATACGATGCAAACAAAATAGTTCTCTTAGGGCGAAGTCCGTTTTGCGCAGCTACTTTCATTAATTCCGCAATTTCCATCAATGCTACGGTGCCACTGGCGTTGTCTACGGCACCAAACCAGATATCTCTTCCATTCTGCCTTCCCACATGATCATGGTGTGCAGATAAAATAATATGCTCTGCATCTTTATCAGTGCCTTCTATATAACCAATTACATTCGGTGCTTTTTCTTCCACGCGATTGATTAGGATGTTGACACCGAGGGTATTTTTTACATCAAATGAATTGGGTTGCTGTGTTCGTGTAATGGTTTGTTCCAGGTTTTTGATGGTTTGTGCTGAAGCAGCCAGTAATTCGTTGGCTATGTTTTCAGATACGGTGAGCATAGGAAGATTATCTGTGGCGGCTGCTGTATACGGACTAAGATATGCCGGCTGCGGTTGTCCGCGATTGGCACCATTCTCCTGCGGAATCCGGTTATTGTACACAAGCACCATCAATGCTCCTTTTTGTTTTAGCAATGCCATGTTTGATGGAACCGCTGCTGGGCGTGCATTTCCGGAGAGCAGGTATTTTCCGCTGCTGTCTCTGGGTTGCCCGGTAAGTAATAGAACAGCTTTGCCTTTTACATCTATGCCTGCCAAATCATTGTATGTTGCATTTTCAATGCCATAACCGGCAAACACCACAGGTATGTTGGCCGATGGTAAGCTTTCTGCATTGCGTAATGCAAAGTTCCAGCCACTGCCGTACGTAAATGTTTTATTATTTATGGATAACACACCCGTATTCAGTGTTTTTTTAATGAAGGTAATGGCCTGGAAATACGGATTGTTTTTGAATGGACTTTTCAACCCGCTTTTTTGATAGGATGCAGCTATGTATTCAGAGGCCAGTGTATCACCATGACTGCCCATGGCCCTGCCTTCCATTTGTTCACTGGCAAGATAGTAGAGATTGGTTTTTAACCGATCTGTTGATATGCTATTGGCAACATCCAGTATTGTTTTTTGTTGTGCTGCGCAGAGTATGCTGATGAAAATGGACAATGTGAGCAGGGTATGTTTCATGTAACTATTTTGGTGGAAGGTAAACAATATAGGTTTTGATTGCGTATGGAGCGAAGGAGATTTTTCTTGCTGGAACTTTTTTCGTGAGAGGTGAGTGGTGAATCGTGAGTGGTGAGCTGAATAGTGAATGCTAGTTACCATAGCTGTTTGTCTAACCCATAACCAGCAACCTGAAACTAGTAACCTCTCTATAATCAATTCTCTACCTACTTACAGATTCTGTTTTTTTAACTGGTCAACAATATATTCAGAAGTGCGCATGGATAATGCGAGAATGGTCCAGGTGATGTTCTTATCAGCTTGTGAAACAAACTGGGCACCATCTACCACAAATACATTTTTGCAGTCGTGCGCCTGGCTCCATTTATTCAGTGCTGATTTTTTTGCATCATTACCCATTCTTGCGGTACCTGCTTCATGAATGATCTTTCCGGGATTGGCCAGACCATAATTATTTTGCGGGCCATCCTCACCACCGGAAGTAACCACTGCACCTAAATTGTGCATGATCTGCTTAAAGGTTTCTTTCATGTGTTTGGCCTGGTTAATTTCGTGCTGGCTCCATTGGTAATTAAAGCGCAGTACCGGAATACCATATTGATCAACCACACCCGGATCAATTTCACAATAATTGGTTGCCAGTGCAATGGCTTCACCACGCCCTGCCATACCAATTCTGGCACCATAAAAGAAACGCTGGTCTTCTTTTAAAGAAGCACCATAGCCACCTGCTTCTTTTGTTTTTCCATTCACTAAAAATTTGCCATTCATATTTTCAATGCCAAATCCAAATCCATACAAGGGCATGCCCATGCCGCCGCCATATTCAATATGGTACCCTCGTGGGAAATCCAGTTTTTTATTATCCAGCCACCAGGGCGAATACACATGCATACCACCCACACCATCCTCGTTGTATCTTTTTCTTCCCATAAGGGCAGGAATAACCCCACTCATAGAAGCACCGGTAGAATCGTGCAGGTATTTGCCTACCACATCGCTGCTGTTGGCCAAACCATTGGGGTGACGTGTAGATTTTGAATTGAGCAATATCCTCGAACTTTCACAGGCACTTGCAGCAAGTATTACAATGCGTGCAGAGATCTGGTATTCTTCTTTGGTGTTTTTATCAACATAAGAAACCGCTGTTGCCAATCCCTCTTTATTGGTGATTACTTCGCGCACCATAGCATTGGCTACAATATCCAGATTGCCTGTTTTTGAAGCTGGGTTGATCAGAACGGAGGAAGAAGAAAAATCAGCATACACAGAGCAACCCCGATTGCATTGTCCGCAATAGAAACAGGCACCTCGTTCATCATTGATTTTTTTGGTAAGCATCGACATTCGCGAAGGGATGACAGTTACACCTGCACTTGTTGCCGCTTTTTTTACCATCAGTTCATGCATCCTCGGTTTGGGTGGTGGCAGAAAAACACCATCGGGGTCATTGGGAAGTCCCTCATTGGTACCAAATACACCTATGAGTTTATCTACTTTATCGTAGTAAGGGCTAACATCATCATAGCTGATGGGCCAGTCATCGCCCAACCCATCAATGCTTCTTCTTTTAAAATCTTTGGGCCCAAACCGAAGGGAGATCCTACCCCAATGATTGGTTCTTCCTCCCAGCATTCTGGCACGAAACCAATCCCATTTGGTATCTGCTTTTTGTGTGTAGGGTTCTCCTTCCAGTTGCCACCCTCCGTAACAGGCATCAAAATCGCCATTCGATCTGAATTTGGTGGCAGCACCTCTTCTGGGAGAATCCCATGGATTTTTTAGTTGCGAAATATGAACAGCGGGATCGTACAATGGGCCGGCTTCGATCAAACAAACTTTTAATCCTGCTTTGGTAAGTGTATAGGCCGCCATGCCACCACCGGCACCGGAACCCACGATAACAGCATCGTATTGTTTTGCATTTTTCTTGATAGAGATCGTGCCCATGGCAATCAGTTATGTTTTGTCTGGTAAATTAAGGAATAAATCAGCGTAAAAGATAGACACAACTAGGAAAACAGGAATAGGGGTATTCAATCAATCTTTTATTTTGTAATAGCGTGCTTAATCATTTAATTAAAAAAGCGCTTGACAAATTTCACTTGCGGGTACAAGATGCTGCACTTTATTTTAATTGATAGTCTACCATTAATTGATGATCATTCATATATCTTTTGAATGATCTGAAAATATCACGGGTATCATTATATAGTAAAACGAGTGAATAGGTTCTCAACGTAAAAAATCGTTCACTTTTTGCTGAATATATTTCTTTACCCCGTTCCATGTTTGACCTTTCAGACTGAAAGGTTCTTCGCTTTCTTCGGCATCCTCAAAATAGACCAATGCCTTAGGGATGCTGATGATTAGTTGCTGTGTTGGGAATTTGCGGGAATGATAATTAATAACTTGATCAAGAGAAAAGTGGTGAAGCAATTCAAAAAGGTCCCAGAAATCTTTCTTCTTTCCTCTTCCCAGAATGGCATTGATTTTCATGGCAATGATATCTTCTGTACTGTACATTCTGATACCCTCTACAATTTCCTTGTTTTCAATTAGCGAGTGTTGGTAATGAACAAAATCCACTTTAATATCATGTATAAAACCAAAAATTGCCCAGTTGTTCTGCTTGCCATCATAAACGAAATTCTTGCCAAAGCTTTCTTCCAGCGTTTTCAAAATAATCTCCCTGTCAAAAGCTTCCTCACAAAATAAATCCAGGTCAATAGATTTTCTGTGGCCGTATTTTAGTGACAGTGCGGTGCCACCAACCAGTGAAAAACCGGCCAGTTTGGGCATCTCCATCAATTGATTTAATAAGGCAATTGTGCCTGGTTCGACTGTCTGAGTTTGTAGCATCTAAATTCTTCGATATTTCTATTGATTACTGCGGCAGCAAGGTAAAGGGTATGCTTCGGCAGGAATTTGGCATTTAGCAGGGCGTATTCAATGGTCTCTTCTGTATAATATCTTCTGCATTCCCTGATATCACTTACATCCCCACGCTCAAAAACCCGTTCGATTACAAACCGTGCTTTTGCGTCCAGGTCAAGCGTTTCCAAACGCACATCCCAGAAAATACGTTTGTTAAATTGCGGATTGGGTATGGGTGATAACATGGCCTGTTTGTAGAGTATAAAGATAGTAAATACAGCGGAAGTTGGGAACCCATTTTACGGTAGGGTATTTTAGCGGAACATAAATAAATCGATTCAACAGTCTATCTCGGACTGAATTTTATTTTTGGTTTTCAAATTGGATACCTGTTAATATCATGTGATGATTAGCTAAAATAGACTTATTGACACAAAAGGATTCTGTATAGTTTACGCCTTCAAATTTATCTGTGCGGATCCTATTGTCAAATTCTTAAAAATAGGATCCTGTCAATAGGTAGATACATAAGGTTGTTGATGAAAATGAGTAAAATATGAAAATGTACAAAGTATTCTTGCGTGTTATTCTGTTGGTTGCTTTTTTAACCCAGGGTGTCAACACGATTCAGGCACAAAGTGGCGACCAGATTCTGGATGGAATCGGTGAAACGGGAATGATTGCCCGTTATTTATTTAACGGTGATCTGAAAGATTGGTCTCGCAATAATTTGCACGGCAAATTTCAAAGCGGCGAACCCAAATTTGTTACTGATAACCGGTTTGGAAGGGTATTGTCACTTACCGGCGAGAGCAATGCGTATGTGACCATTCCGGGAGAAGCTTTAACAGATCTTGAATCACTTAGTATATCAGGATGGATCTATCTGCGTTCCAGGCAACCTGGCCAACGTTTTTTTGATTTTGGAAAAGATGCTAACAAACATTTTTTTGCAGCACCGGTTGGTACCAGTTCTCAGGAAGGTTACCAGGCTTTGATAACGGCTGAACAAGGAAATAAAAAAGGCGCCGTTGCGCCAGCCATCGAATTGAATAAGTGGGTGCATCTTTCGGTAGTGATAGATATCCCTTCCAAAACAATGATCACTTATGTTGATAACCAGCCTGTGGGCGAAACGAAAGAAATTCCAAAAGAGTTAACGGAAGTATTTGGTCAGCAACCCGGAGAAAAACTATTGTACATCGGAAAATCGTTATTGCCGGGCGATCCCAATTTGGATGCCATGGTACGTGATTTTCGTATTTATCGTGTTCCTCTGGTTAGAAATCAAATCGCCGGTATTTATAATAATTCCCGTAGGGGCATCAATGATGGTGCTGTAAATACGCGTAGGGTAGAAGAAGAGCTTCCGAAGTTTTCTCCCAACGAAGCACAGTTATACAATGCGTACTTAGTAAATGTTTCCGATGTGCAGGTAGAAACTGAAGTAGGCAATTTGCCAAGATTACCCAGTTATGTGCCGGGTACTTATCAAAATGGAATGAACGGTCCAAAAGTACGTGTGATCTGGCCAGCAGATACAGATAATACCGCTGTTCTTAAGTCCGGAAGCTACACGGTTACAGGACGTGTTGCAGGAACAAATTTTAAACCGAAGGCAATTGTTACCATAAAAAATGCGGGTAAATTAATTACACCAAATTCAAAGCTGAAAGCATTTAGCTTAGATCAGGTTTCGCTGAAAACAGATTTGCATGGTCAACAAACCAAGTTCATCGAAAATCGCGATAAGTTTATCACCACATTGGCTAAAACAGATCCCAACTCTTTTCTGTTTATGTTCCGCAACGCGTTTGGTCAGAAACAACCGGAAGGTGTGAAGCCTTTGGGTGTATGGGATAGTAAGGATACCAAATTACGCGGGCATGCTTCAGGTCACTACCTGTCAGCCATTGCACAAGCATATGCCAGCACCGGATATGACAAAGCATTGCAGGCCAATTTCTCCGAAAAAATGGAGTACATGGTCAATACCCTTTACGAGTTATCTCAATTATCCGGTAAGCCGAAAGAAACAGGTGGCCAAAGTGTTTCTGATCCTATGTTGGTACCGCGTGGTCCCGGAAAAACAAGTTATGATTCAGATTTTAGTGATACAGGCATCCGCAACGATTACTGGAACTGGGGAAAAGGATTCATCAGCGCCTATCCTCCGGATCAATTTATCATGTTAGAAAATGGAGCCAAATATGGTGGACAAAAAAACCAGGTTTGGGCGCCGTATTACACGCTACACAAAATATTGGCTGGTTTAATAGATGTATATGAAGTAAGCGCCAATAAAAAAGCGCTTGAGGTAGCTTCCGGTATGGGAGATTGGGTATATACCCGTTTGAGCAAGTTGCCAACAGATACGCTTATTAAAATGTGGAACACTTATATAGCCGGTGAGTTTGGGGGAATGAATGAAACCATGGCACGTTTGTACCGCATTACCGGTAAACCAAATTTTCTGAAAACGGCGCAATTGTTTGATAACATCAAAGTATTCTTTGGCGATACACAACATTCGCATGGGCTGGCAAAGAATGTAGATCTTTTCCGTGGATTGCATGCCAATCAACACATACCGCAAGTGGTGGGAAGTGTGGAAACCTATCGCGCTTCCAACAATCCGGAGTATTATAAAATTGCCGACAACTTCTGGTATAAGATGGTGAACGATTATATGTACAGTATTGGAGGTGTAGCCGGTGCCCGTAATCCAGCGAATGCGGAATGTTTTATTAGTCAGCCGGGAACCTTGTATGAAAACGGATTCTCTTCCGGAGGACAGAACGAAACCTGTGCTACGTATAATATGCTAAAGCTAACCACGGATCTCTTCCTCTTTGATCAGCGTGGAGAGTTGATGGATTATTACGAGCGTGGACTATACAATCATATCTTGGCTTCTGTAGCAGAGAATAGTCCTGCCAACACTTATCACGTGCCACTCAGGCCCGGGGCTACCAAACAATTTGGCAATCCAAATATGACAGGCTTTACCTGTTGTAACGGTACAGCTATAGAAAGTAATACCAAACTTCAAAATTCTATCTACTTCAAAGGAGCGGATGACAAATCACTGTATGTGAATTTGTTTGTACCCTCTACACTTGAATGGACAGAACGCAAAGTAACCGTAGAGCAAACAACAGATTTTCCAAAAGCAGACGAAACCCGTTTAACGATTAAGGGTAGTGGAAAATTTGATGTGAATGTGCGTGTACCGGGTTGGGCCACCAAAGGATTTATCGTGAAGATCAACGGTAAAGAACAAAAGCTGCAGGCAGTGCCGGGCAGTTACCTGAAAATAAACCGCAGTTGGAAAGATGGCGATGTGGTCGAATTGAAAATGCCTTTTCAGTTTCATTTAGATCCGGTGATGGATCAGCCGAATATTGCGAGTCTGTTTTACGGACCCATATTGCTGGCAGCACAAGAGCCAGAAGCAAGAAAAGATTGGCGCAAAGTAACCCTTGATGCGAATGATATCGGCAAATCAATCAAAGGCGATCCTGCGCAATTACAGTTTACTATTGATGATATCGTATTTAAACCCTTTTATGAAACCTACGGGCGTCATTCTGTTTATTTGGATGTTAAGTTGAAATAAGCAAGGGGAATACAATGCATAAAGGGGTTGTTGCTTTTCGAAGCGGCGACCCCTTTTGCGTTTCTGGTTGATGGTGTGGGGTTGATGAAAGAAGTCCCTACGAAAAAGGAATCCCCGGATTCACCGAAAAAAATGCCTCTTTCAGCGGATCAGATACTGAAACAGCCCTGCTATTCATCCGCTCATCCATTCTAGGCCCGGCTGGCTTTAACTATTGGAACCATTGCCGGTCTATTAAATGGTAGAAAATAAAAATAACCAACACAAATAATTCAACAAACAAAAACAAACAACATGAAAAAGTTATTAATCGCCGCTTTAATCGTAGTATCATTTACAACAACAGCCTTTGCTTCAAACAATGCAAGCAGCAAAGCGGTGGCTCACCTGACAGCCCATTATTCAACTGCACAAAATGTTTCCTGGACAATAACTGACAACTTTAAAAAGGCCAGTTTTACAATGGACAACGAAAAAACTGAGGTTTACTATAGTGTATATGGTGACTTGATAGGGTCTTCTAAAACGATGGCCTTTGATAAATTACCAAAAACTGCACTGGATATACTTACAACAGAATATACATTTCCCGATTACCAATTGACTGATTGTATCGAGTTTACAGATGCAGATAACAACAAGAGTTTTTATGTTTCGTTTGATTTCTATAACGAAACAATTGCCGTTTCCATTTCAATCAATGGCTTGGTTACCCTGATGTAAATTTTGAATCCGAATATATGTTAAGCGGCCACCCCGGGTACTGGGGATGGCCGCTTTTTTGTTGCGTTTTCTGTTGAAGCCTTTTATTCTTCGAAATTGAGACAGGATGAACTTAAATTGAATCACCATGATTGTATTATACCGGGAAATGATACGAACTTACCAATAGAAATATCATCCCATAAAAAAATAGTATGATCAGAAAGAAAATTGGTGCTGTCTTGTTCGCAATGTGTATGTATAGCATAGCCCTTGCCCAACAGAATGTAGGTTTCAGACAGGCGGCTATCGCTTCACCTGTTGTAAACGAAGATGGAACAGTAACCTTCCGCTTACGCGCGCCACTGGCACAAAAAGTTTCTGTACGGGGCGATTGGGAAGCAAATGGGGGAGTAGGTGAGATGAAGATGGATACGGGCCGTGTATGGACGTATACAACACCAAAACTACCTTCTGATTTTTATATGTATGCTTTTGTAGTGGATAGTGTGCGGATACTGGATCCAATCAACGCTTTTTCCAACCGTGATGTAGGAAATCTTTTCAGTGTATTTATTGTGAATCATGGTAACGGCGACGACTATAGTATTCACGATGTGCCCCATGGTAATGTAACCAGAACCTGGTATGCTTCTGCGCAATATAAAACGGATAGGCGGCTAACGGTATACACGCCACCCGGCTATGAAACCGGTAAAAACAAATATCCTGTTCTCTACCTCTTACATGGAAGTGGGGGAGATGAAGAAGCCTGGATCTCACTCGGCAGATTATCAACCATGATGGATAACCTGATTGCTCAGGGAAAAATTGTGCCGATGATTGTGGTAATGCCTAACGGCAACGCGGCCAAACAGGCGGCTCCCGGTGAAACAAAGGAAAACTTTACTTATAAACCTGCCATGAGCAATGCGCTGGGCAATAGTGTACCCGGTTCGTATGAACTCTCTTTTGACGAGATCGTGAATTTTACCGACTCGCGTTACCGCACAAAGCCCGGAAAAGCGCAACGTGCTCTTGCGGGTCTTTCAATGGGTGGCGGTCATTCCATTGTTATTTCTGCTAATCATCCTAACCTATTCAACTATGTAGGGTTATTTTCACCAGGCACACCATCAAGAAGAACGGATACAACCAATAAGGCTTACAGCAATATAGATGCGAAATTAGCTGCGCAAAAAAACAATGGCTTCATATTGTATTGGATAGCAATTGGGAAAACAGATTTTTTATATACAGCCGTTACAGATTTTAGAAAGAAGCTGGATGGTATGCAATTTCCTTACACATATGTTGAATCTGAACGTGGGCATATATGGAGTAACTGGCGTAAATATATGTTACAATTCACACCGCTTTTGTTCAAATAGTGAAGCAAGCTATTGTGTTTTAAAATACTAATTTTCTTCGTGATTCTTATTATTTGAACCACGAAGACACAAAGGCTCGAAGTGGCACGAAGATTTTTCAGTATACACATTTGCCATCTGTTAGGCTGTATTTTTTTTCAAAATGAAACGTAACGTTGCTTTCAGCTATATACAGAATGGTATTCACCATTGCTGAATAATCACCCCGAGCTGCTTATCCATCAGCGCAAATTCTTTGGCACCCCATGGGCGAAGTGTAATGATTTTCAGGTTTGGGTGCAGGTATTCAGGATGAGAGAGGCTGACTTTTTTGTACACTTCTTCAATATTATCCGTAACCAATCTGAATTCAGGGTTATGCTCATTAGCCAGTTTTTTATTTTGAAAAAGATTAATCCGCAAACCATCTTTCTCCACAACGCAGAACGGATTGGGTGATGTTAATTCTTCGTGCCCGATAGTAAAGCCAAGACAATCAACAAAAAATTTGAGTCCATCCTGTATATCTACATAAAATATGTTGGGAACCAGTTTCGAGAAATTCATAGTGGTAGTTGATTGATCAGTTTGGTTATAACAATTTATATAGATTTTTTTACTTTTTTTAGAGAATAAGATAGAATGCGGAGAAGGAAGGGTTACGCTATCAGTCTCTTTGCGGGAACCGCCGGGTCAGCTATCGCGAGATACTTTGGGGAATATGCAGTCTTTTCTGTGGGTTAATGAAGGGGGAAGACCTTGCGGAGAAGGATAGGCTGAAAGAGTTTTTGAACTGACTGTTAACGAAATTTGAGAAGATTTGAATAAATGGTTTTTTTTGTGACAGTGTCAGAGTGAAAGACCTTGCGAGAAGAAAAGATTAGCTTTACACAATGGATGATCAAGCTCCCAAACCCCAACGCCGTATTCGTTATAAAGGAACGCATCCAAAATCCTTTACCGAAAAATACAAAGAGCAACAACCTGAATTATATTCAGCCGATATTGCAAAAGTGATGGAACAGGGGCGCACACCCGCGGGCATGCACCGTTCTATTTGTGTGAACGAGATCATGGATCTTCTCAAACCAATGCCCGGAGAAATTGGCCTTGATGCCACACTCGGTTATGGCGGCCATAGCGCAGAATTATTAAAACGTTTGCAACCAGGTGGCGTACTCTATGCGGTTGATGTAGACCCGTTTGAATTGCCGCGCACCAAAGACCGCCTTGCGGCATTGGGGTATGGGCCGGAACAGGTTGTGATTAAAAAAATGAATTTTTCCGGTATCGATCAAATTGTTTCAGAAGCGGGGTTACTAAATTTTGTGTTGGCCGATTTGGGTGTTTCTTCCATGCAGATCGATAATCCGGAAAGAGGTTTTTCGTTTAAAGTAGAAGGTCCATTAGACTTACGCTTAAATCCATCCAGCGGAAAATCGGCTGCTGCTTTTTTAAAAAACATTTCGGCTGAAAAATTAGAAGCGGTGTTTGTTGATAATTCAGACGAACCGCATGCAAAACTGATCGCAGAAACGATTGTAAAAAATATGGCAAGGGGCAATGCTATTACAACTACCACACAATTACAAAAGATCATTACAGAAGCAATGGTGCCGGTTGCAAAAAAAGACCACAAAGAAGAAGTAAAGAAGTCCTGCCAGCGATGTTTTCAGGCATTGCGCATTGCAGTAAATGACGAGTTTGGTGTGCTTGATAAATTTCTTGAAAAGCTTCCTGCAGCACTTGCGCCGGGCGCACGCGTAGCTATTCTTTCTTTTCATTCCGGGGAAGATCGTCGTGTTAAAAAATCATTTCAGCAATTTTTTCGTGAAGGAGTGTATAGCGATGTTGCACCGGATCTTATCCGCCCGTCTGCAGAAGAATGTTTTGCTAACCCGCGTGCACGCTCTGCTAAATTACGCTGGGCAATAAAAGCATAAAGACTAATTTTCACAGGACGAATAGCTGTCTTTATTGGTTGGTGTGCAGTTTGAAATAGCATTATTTCTATTTGAATAGGTAATACTTCTTTGTACTGCGCCTTTGCGTTTGGCGTGCAATTTTTTCTCGCAAAGGCGCAAAGGCGCAGTATGTAAGCGGATTTTTTTCAATCTGTACCACCGCGTTTTATTGCTTGAAACTTACTTAACGCATGAATTTTCATACCTTTGCAACTTAATCACCTCTTTTTTCGTCCATTTCTACTCATCAATATATACTAATTCCACCTTATGCGGCAGCTCAAAATTGCAACGCAGATCACAAATCGTGACTCGCAATCCGTTGAAAAATATTTACAGGAAATCTCCAAAATTTCTATGATCAATGTTGCAGAAGAAACAAATCTGGCGCAACGAATCAGAATGGGTGATCAACGAGCACTAGACAAAATGGTTCAGGCTAATCTGCGTTTTGTCGTTTCTGTGGCTAAACAATACCAGCATCAGGGATTATCCTTAAGTGATCTGATAAACGAAGGTAACCTGGGCCTGATTAAAGCAGCCGCACGTTTCGATGAAACCAAAGGATTCAAATTTATCTCTTATGCTGTTTGGTGGATACGCCAATCTATTCTGCAAGCCCTGGCAGAACAGGGCCGACTTGTACGCCTGCCGCAAAACAAAATAGGCACTTATAACAAAGCAAACAAAGCTTACATGGCCTTTGAACAGGAACATGAGCGTGAACCTTCCACAGAAGAACTGTCCGATATTCTCGAAATGAGCCAAACGGAAGTAAATAATATTTTTCAAAGCAATACGCGCCATACCTCACTTGACGCTCCCGTTAATTCAGCCGAAGACGTGGCAATGGGTGATTTATTGCAAGGGTCTGATGAAACAGATGAAGGGATCATGCAAGATTCACTGCGCGACGAAATCCGCCGAATTCTTAAATCACTGAGTCCCCGTGAAGCAGAGATCGTAAATGCGTATTTCGGCCTGGAGCGTGAGGACGGAGTAAGTATTGAGCAAATTGGCATAAAATACGATTTAACCAAGGAGCGCATCCGACAGATCAAAGAGCGAGCCATCAAACGTTTACAGAAAGCACGTTACAGTAATGCATTGAAAGCCTATTTAGGATAAGCCGCTAAAACCGATTTCACAGATCAACCAGATCGGGTTTCGTGTTTTGGAGAATTTAATAAAATAAAAATGGAAGCTTAATTAGCTTCCATTTTTAGTAAGGTTTCAGCCGTACGGCTTATCGAATAATCACTGTCAATAAACAGTTCGAGTATCATTTGGGCAGAGCGGTTAAACTTCTGCGCGAGGTACTGTATCCCGATAAAGCCGGCGTCAAAACCACTAGTGGTTTCTGTCGTCGTCATTACGTTTAAGATTTAATACATGCCACAATAAATAACACACAAAAGTGACATGCGTATTGTTACAAAAATTTTGAGATAAGAAGCTATTACGTGAGAGTGATTGTTATATGCCCCAGGAGAAGTAGAGACTATTAAGATCGATTCCGGTATGCTAACAACTCAAGTGTTATCAGTGCAAATATAAGGAATTTAAATTAAATCCCCCGAAGCCGAGGTTCTAAGGCTTCTTTGAGATAATTACTTCCCTCACAGTCGTATATCGATTGAATGTGATTACATATTAATTATTAATTGTAAACGGGTTGCCATTTCGATAAAAATATGATGGTTGAAAGGCACACCGTATTATTTCAGTTCTTCGCAGGATCTCCGGCAGGGACGCTGCGCTTAGTATTCCAAAATAAACATTATTAAACAGAGGTAATTAAGTGCTCCGAATGCGCAGAGTCCTCTATGTGGCGAAGGGAAATTTATATTTCCCTTCGCCTTGTCGTTGGTGTTCGCCGACCAACAACCTTTCTTCTTGTAAAGCAGCGTGCAAAAATGAGAAAGTTAAAAATCTTTTCCTTTTGACGTATAAATATGTCACTAATGTAATACTTGTTAAAAGCCGGGGATACACAAGCATCATTATTTCAAATCATATTCTTTCTCCAGTAATGCCAATAAATTTTTTGCACGCTTACCAATTCTGTCGATAGTACTAATTGTTACGATATCACCTTCTTTATCTATCTCTAGACGGAAGGCAAAGGCTTTTAATAACCTGGTATCATTGTTAGCCAGTACATTGGTTGTTGTGGGCTCGTAGTTTTCTGATTCAGGAAGGGAGCGAAAATATTTTGTATCAATCAGGCTTTCGGAAGCATCTAATGTTTTTTCATTATAGTAATTGAATTGGGGTAACAGTTGTTTCTCTAGGTAGTCTATTCTTGATGCATATAGTGTGATAGAGTCGGCCACATTTCTTTTCTGGATTAATCTGAGATAACCTGCATTCAGCAGTTGTGTAATGGTAGCTTTTGAAAAAAGTGGTAATCTGTTAATGCCAACCCAGCGTTTATGCAATGCATAAAAAGTATCCACCTGATTGCTTGTTGTAATTCCTCTGTTGATTAATTGCACCAATGAGTCTTTACCCCTTACCACTTTACGAGTATAGCTTATTCTTCTTTCTACCAAACTTATATCACCTTTTAAGTCATTAGCCAGGCTTTTGATGTAACCTATTTCCCGTTTGTATTCTATATAATGTTCCAGTTGCAATTCTGCAACAGAGCCGCAGAATACAGCCAGAAAAAGCATAAAAAATTCCCAGAAATATTTTTTCCAAGTTTTCTTTCCATGGTCATGATGGGCGTGATGGTGTACTTCCATATTTTTAGTTTGAGATGGTAAGTTATCGATTGGTGATTCAGGATTTGTTGCCGTTTGCACATTATCTGTTTCCGGTGCCGGCAAATTGGTGTTGCTTTTGTCACCAGTATGCGCCGATCTGTTATCTATTTTGTTTTGTTCGCTCATTCTATCTTGGTTGTATAGTCTTAAGGGTTTTGAATGCCTTAAATAACCTGCTTGTGCTCCAGCTCTTCAATCGTTTTCTTCGCTTTTGCCAAACGGATGGCTTTATTTTTTTCTACCAATTTATTGGTTGCCCAGTGTTCCAGTTTATGATGTAGTGGTACGATCAACGAGGCAATTGCTACAAGGGCCAACAGCATCAAAACAGGAGAGTGGTGCGTAATTTTTTCGAGAAAGGGATGGATGAGCAGGTTGATAAATTCAAAAACGATCAATAAGATCACCACGCTTAAAAATGCCACTGCCCTGTGATGGATAATAAAGCTTCTACTTAACAATAAAAATAAAATCACAGCACTTAAAATACCGATGGCCGTAATGGCTAATTGAATATTGTGTTGACGGTTTTCCTCTTCCTCCTGTATGTTTTTTGCCAGTTCCTGCTGCCGTAGTTCATCCTCAAATTTGGCTGCCTGTAATTGGGCTATTTTATTGGTGCCGTTAATACTGTCGTTTTTAACAATGTAAATATTCATATACTTCAGAGCGCTGTCGGTAATACCTTTTTGTAAATAGTATTGGTATAGTTTTTTAGAGGTATTCAGTTTTGTTTTTTCGTTTGGGTCAAATTCGAACGTTTTTTTCCAATAATACATGGCCGAGTCTGGCTGGTTCATTTTTTCAAAATATCCCGCCATCGGCATGAAAGCCCTGCCTATTGCACCAGTGGAAAATTGCTTAATTCTGCTTATACTCTTTCTAAAAAAAGCTAATGCAATATCCGGTTGCCCCATATTCAGGTATGCGTTACCCATAACACCGTTTATATAACTGGAACTATCCTTTAATTTTATGGAATGCTCATACATTTTCTGTGCATAAAAAAATGCAGAATCAGGTTGATTAATTTTCAGGAAACCAGCTGATAAATTGCCGAGGATGGTGATGGAGACCGGGTCAGATGTTACTAATGCTTTTTTATATCTAACGGCTTTTCTAAGATGTTCCACATTTTTATACGGGTCATCTTCAATAAATGTGTTGAAGTTCTCAATCCTTGCTATCACTTCGTCATCATGAATCTGCTCCCCAATAATTCGCGCTTTACTGATTTGTTCCTGCACTTTTTTATAATCACCTATTCTGTAAAAAATATAAGACGAATACAAGATCCCTAGGGCATTGTATCTGGGAATATTCTGTTGATTGCAGATTTGTATAAGTTTGGTTGAATAGTAAAAATTTGAGTCAATACCCCCGCTTCCATAAAAAGCATACAACTTGAAGAAGGCATCCAGCTTCAGGCTGTCGTTTTTGGTATGTTCAAATTTCTGCCAAAGGCTGTCGGTATTTACTTTTTGTGCATTCAAGTTTACTATGCTTGTTAGAATCAAGCCAATAAAGAGAAGGTATTTCTGCATACTGCTTAGTTAGTCTGATTGTAATATATTCTAATTAATGCCGATTAGGTATTAAAAAAAAATTATAGTAATAGTGGGTGAAGAATAAAAAGAAAGAGTATACATCTTTCCTTACCTGTTGAAAAATATTGATGAGAACCACGCACAATATGGTGAACCAAATTTGGATCACTATTTTCTTTAGATTTGATTTAATAGCGGTTTAAGTTGGTTCTTAAATTCTGGAAGTCGTTCTCTAATAATCAGATAAATAATATCAAAATCAAGATCTTCATAACTGTGAATAATCCGGTTACGAAGCGCAATTAACTTTCGCCAGGGAATTTGATTATGTATTGTTTTATAATCTACTGAAACTTTGGTGGCTTTTTCTCCAATTAACCCAAGCGTCATGCAGATAGCGCGTTCAAGCACTAAATCAGCTTCCAAATCAGGCTGTGATTTTCCGGACATCATACTAGTAACGTTGTCTATTTCTTTAATAATAGAAGCAATTAACTGTAAATCTGTTTCCGGCATGGTAGATTAAAAGTTGATTTCTTCGGAAGTAGCGATAATATGTTTTCCTGTTTCTGATTTCAGTGACTCTCGTGTTAATAATTCAACTCTTCGGCCCAATAAGTTTTCGAGGTATTCACCAAGGTCAACCAGATTATCGAAATTTTTTTCACCTTTTCTGAAATCCAGAAGAAAGTCAATATCACTTTCTTTGCGAATTTTAGTATCGCGTGCAAAAGACCCGAACACGCTAATCCGCTCGATCCCGAAAGATCGAATTTGCTGGCCGTTGCCAGACATCCGTTGAAATAATTCCGATTTATTGGACACACTCCGTTCCATGTGATAAAAATACCAAAAAATCATTAGTTAATAGCGATTTGCTCCCTTCATCAAACTTGTGATTGTCTACGATAATATGAAATAAAAAAGCCTCACTAAAAAGTGAAGCTTTTGAAATGTTGCCCGACATGGATTCGAACCACGACATACTGAACCAAAATCAGTTGTACTACCCTTATACTATCGGGCAATCCGCACATTCTTTACGAATGGGGTGCAAAAATAGGGGAGCAGGGGAATTGTTCCAAATTTTTTACCCGCTTGCGCGGAATTAGTAATTAACAATTAAAAATTAAAAATTGGGGTTGATGTGGGGGTGGAACGCTGAAGTGTGCGACGCAACAGAGCTGAATAAGGCTAACTATGCCCGGCCCAAACAATACTTCTTCTTCTAATTATTAATTTTTAATTGTTAATTATTAATTACTCCTGGTCTTCTTTCTCTTTCAGCGATTTAATCAAATCCAGCGCCTCGGCCACCACATCACACATAATGGTGATCAGCGAGCCGGGTTTGGCATTATCGTAGGCAAACATGATGGCCTCTTTCTCATTATAGATAATGTTGATAGGGATATCGTGCGTTTTCGTTTCGTTAATGCCCTCTACCAGCAGGTTCACAATCTCTTCGGCACTGCGGCCGCGGAGGTTTTTGTCCTGGCGGATGATGATCTCATCAAAAGAACGGCCTGAAATACGGCCTAATTCGCGGATATCGTCATCGCGGCGGTCGCCGGTGCCGCTGATTATGCCCACTTTGGGTTCGCCATCCATTTTTTTGATGAAGTCGCATAAGAGCTCCAGTCCGGCAGGGTTATGTGCAAAATCCACCAGAAATTTGAACTGTTTAAACTCAAACAGGTTCAATCTGCCCGGTGTTTGCGAGGGCGATGGTACAAATGTGCTCAATGCGGTACGGATATCTTCAATGCTGATGTCTTTAAACAGGTAAGCTGCCAGCATAGCGGGCAGGGTATTCATGATATTGTGAACGGCCTTGCCACCATAGGTAATGGGGATCTCGCTCACTTTCATCACCCGTATTTTCCAGGTGCCTTTAAGGATGGATACATACCCATTTTCATATACCGCCGCATACCCGCCTTTTTTACAATGTTTTTGAATGCGTGGATTGTTTTCATCCATACTAAAATAGGCCACATTGCAGGTAAGACCTTTGTGCATGGCATATACCAGATCGTCTTCGGCATTTAAAATGGCAAAACCATGGTTGAACGTGGTTTCGGGAATAACGGCTTTGGCACGGGCCATTTGTTCCAGGCTGTCAATACCACCCAGACCTAAATGGTCGGCGGTTACATTGGTTACAATACTCACATCGCAGTTTTGAAAGGCCAAACCTGCTTTTAACAATCCACCCCGGGCACATTCCAATACAGCAAAATCAACCGTAGGATCGCGCAATACGAATTTGGCACTCAGCGGGCCGGTGCAATCGCCTTTCATCATTAGTTGATTTTGTATGTATACCCCATCGCTGGTGGTATAGCCTACTTTTCGCCCGGCGGTTTTGCAGATATGGGCGGTTAAACGGGTGGTAGTGGTTTTTCCATTGGTGCCGGTAATGGCTACAATTGGAATGCGTCCATCCGACCCTTTGGGAAATAACATATTGATCACCGGCTCGGCCGCATTGCGGGCAATGCCTTCAGAGGGATCGATATGCATGCGGAAACCCGGTGCTGCATTCACTTCCAGCACGGCACCGCCATTTTCGTAAATGGGTGTGCGCAGGTCTGCGGCCATGATATCGATGCCGCAAATATCCAGTCCGATGATCTTGGCAATTCTTTCTGCCAAAAAAATATTCACCGGGTGTACTTCATCTGTAACATCGGTGGATGTACCGCCGGTGCTGAGGTTGGCGGTTGTTTTTAATAAAACCAGTTCGCCTTTAGGCGGAATGGTATCAAGTGTGTATCCAATCTCATCCAGCATTTTCTGGCTGGAAGCATCAATGGTGATTTGGGTTAATACTTTCTCATGTCCGTACCCCCTGCGTGGGTCTTTGTTGGTTTCATCCACCAGCCATTGAATAGTATGTTCTCCATCGCCCACCACCGAAGCGGGTGTTCGTAAAGCGGCGCAAATAAATTTATAATTGATCACCAACACCCTGAAATCAACACCGGTAATAAATTTTTCAACAATTACACTACGGCTGTATTGTTTGGCACTTTCAAAGGCTTTTACGGCCTGCTCCCAGGTGGTAATATTGGTGGTATTGCCTTTGCCATGATTGCCATCGATGGGTTTTATAACCAGGGGGTATTTGTATTTTTCTATCGCTTCGTGTAAACCTTCTTCTGTTCTAACTACGGTACCGCCGGGTACGGGTATTTCTGCGGCACCCAATAAATTTTTGGTTTCTTCTTTATCCCCTGCAATATCTACGGCAATATTTGAGGTAGTGCTGGCAATGGTGGCACGTATTCTTTTCTGGTGAACGCCATAGCCCAGTTGTACCAGGCTTTGTTTATTCAAACGGATATAGGGTATGCCACGCTTGGCGGCTTCTTCCACAATACAACCGGTAGAAGGCCCGAGGCGGGTATCTTCCCTGATTTCTCTTAGTTGTTGTATATCTACCGAAAGATCATACTGCACCGCATCTACCAATGCCTGCGCAATGCGTACAGAGGCTTTGGCGGCATATACACCGGCATCTTCTTCCATATAATTAAACACTACATAGTATTTACCGTTTTCTCCCGTTCCGCGGGTGCGGCCAAAGCCACAATCCATACCGGCAAGGGTTTGCAGTTCCAGTGCCACATGTTCTATTACATGCCCCATCCAGGTACCTTCTTTTACCCTTTCAAAAAAACCTCCGGGCGTACCCACACTGCAGCGGTGCGAATACATGGTAGGAAAGAGTGTTTGCAGCCGTTCTAAAAAACCGCTAATTTCATTGGTAGGCCGTTGCTCCAGCTCTTCCAGATCCAGCTTCATCTGTATCAATTGCGGACGGCGTACACTCCAGTAATTAGGTCCGCGTAATATTTTTATTTCTTCAATTTTCATAATGCATGTTTGAGTTTGGATACAACAGCTGTGAGCTTCTAGCTATGAGCTTTGAGCAAAAGCTCGAAGCTCGTGCCTCATAGGGCACAGCTAATAAATGAAATATATCAATTATTTCCCGTATGGCTTACCAATTCAAAACACTTATTTTTGTTTGGAACGAACTGTAACGCATGAGTATTCCCAAAGGAAAGCTGATAGCCATTGGTGGCGCAGAAGATAAAGGTACCGGACTGGAAACAGGAGATATATACCGGAGTAACCTCAATTTTTTTGAACTGGGCATTTTGCGCCGTATTGTAGAAGAAGCGGGTGGAACGTCTTCAAGAATAGAAGTAATTACTACAGCTTCTACTATTCCCTATGAAGTGGGCGAGAATTACCTGAATGCATTTGGCCGTATTGGTTGTACCGATATTGGGGTGATACATATACGTAACCGCGAAGATGCCTTGAATGAAGATTATCTGCAACGCATTAGTCGCTGTGCGGGTGTGATGTTCAGTGGCGGTAACCAGTTGCGGCTGTCTGCTATTTTTGGTGGCACCCGTTTTCTCGACATCATTAAAAAGAGATACCAGCAGGAAAATTTTGTTGTGGCCGGAACTTCTGCCGGTGCCATGGCCATGAGCAGTACCATGATTTATGAAGGAAATGCCACAAGAGCGCATTTGAAAGGAGAAGTAAAAATTACCACAGGCCTGGGTTTTATGGACCAGGTAATATTTGATTCGCATTTTGAAAAACGCGGCCGCTTTGCACGTTTGGCTCAGGCGGTATCGGCCAACCCTTCCTGTATAGGTATTGGTTTGGGAGAAGATACCGGCATGCTGATAACACAAGGCAACCGCATGGAAGCGATTGGCAGCGGATTGGTGATCATAGTAGACGGCCATGAAATACGCCATACCAATATGGCTGATATACCGGAAGGAAATCCACTGAGTATCGAAAACCTGAAAGTACATTTCTGTGCAAAAGGGAATGGCTATCTTGTTACAGAACGTGAGTTTGTGGAACTGATGGGAGAGAGTACTACGCCGGTGATGACGGATATATATTAAAGGCAGCTTCGAGCTATGAGCTGTGAGCTTCGAGCTTTTGCTCACAGCTCGTAGCTCACAGCTCATAGCTTTTTTAAAAATAAACGATTGCAAATGACTAACAAATTAATCTTACTCGCACTTTTTGTAGTTTCTATGTTCCTAATGGCACTGCGTACTGATAAGAAAAAGAAAGTTGTTTTTTTTGGTGATTCTATTACGCAGGCAGGTATACGGCCGGGTGGATATATTAAATTGATGGATTCATTGATTGCTGCAGAATTAGGTGCTGATCAGTATGAGTTAATTGGAGCGGGTATTGGCGGTGATAAAATTTATGACCTGTACCTGCGTATAGAAGAAGACGTGTTGAAGCACCATGCAGATATTGTGGTAGTATATGTAGGTGTGAATGATGTGTGGCACAAAGCCTCCAGCGGCACGGGAACGGATCTGAATAAATTCGGACGATTTTATGAAGCCCTTGTAAAAAAATTACAAGCATCGGGCAGTAAAGTAATTGTTTGTACCCCAGCGGTGATAGGGGAGCGTACAGACAACTCTAATCAGCAGGATGGCGATCTGAATATGTACAGTAACTGGTTGCGAACGTTCACTGCTAAAAACAGTATTCCATTGGTAGATCTTCGCGCGGGGTTCATTAATTATAATCTAAAAAACAATCCGCAAAATAAAGAGTCCGGTATCCTAACCACAGACCGCGTGCATTTAACACCGGCAGGTAATTTATTTGTAGCAGAAGAAATGTGGAAAGTGATTAAAGCCATTAAGTAAAAAATGTTACTGCTGCAATGCCACTTGTTCGAAAACAAAACCGTGCCTTCGTGTCTTGGTGTGCAAAAATATGCTCACACAAAGGCACGAAGGCACGGTTGAAAGAATTTGGTTTATACGGCTTTTACCAAATAATAATTTTTCTTTCCTTTTTGAACGAGGAGATATTTTTCGCGCAGCAAATCATTACTGGTAACCTGTAACTTATCACCTGAAATTTTTTCTTTGTTCAATCCCAATCCACCTGCCTGCCACATTTTTCTGGCTTCTCCCTTGCTGGGGAAAATTTGTGTATCGGCAAGAAAACTTACGATCTCGTAGCCGGCATCCAGTAAATTTTTACTAAGCTCTATTGAGGGCACGCCTTCCATCACCTGCAACAATTGTTCTTCTGTTAAGCTCTGTAATATCTCAGTTGTGGCATTACCGAATAAGATCTCAGAAGCTTTAAAGGCAAAATCATAATCGGCGCGGCTGTGTACAAAGCAGGTAACTTCTTCTGCCAGTTTTTTTTGCAAAGCCCTTTCATGCGGAGCTGCTTCCTGTTGTGCCAGTAACGCATCAATGGTTTCTTTGGAAAGAAGGGTGAAAATCCGGATCCATTTTTTGGCATCCTCATCACTTGCATTTAACCAGAACTGGTAAAACTGGTAGGGGGATGTTTTTTTAGGATCGAGCCATACATTTCCTTTTTCTGTTTTACCAAATTTGCCGCCATCGGCCTTGGTAATTAAGGGGCAAGTAAACGCAAATGCCTCTCCACCTGCTTTGCGGCGGATGAGTTCTGTACCGGTAACAATATTACCCCACTGGTCGCTGCCACCCATTTGCAGTTTACAGTTTTTGTTTTGATGCAGCCAGTAAAAATCATAGCCCTGCACCAACTGGTACGTAAATTCAGTAAAGCTCATGCCTACTTCACTATCCAGTCTTTTGCGCACACTGTCTTTCGACATCATATAGTTCACAGTAATATGTTTACCTACATCGCGTATAAAATTCAGGAAGGTGAAATCTTTGAACCAATCGTAATTGTTCACCATCTCAGCAGCATTGGGTTTGCCGGGCGTAAAATCCAGAAACTTGGCCAACTGGTTGCGAACACCTGCCTGGTTAAACTGCAATATTTCTTCACTCAATAAATTGCGTTCTTCACTTTTACCGCTGGGATCCCCCACCATGCCTGTGGCGCCGCCAACAAGGGCATAGGGTTTATGTCCGGCTCTCTGTAAATGCACCAATAATAAAATGGGTACCAAACTTCCTATATGCAAACTATCGGAAGTGGGATCAAAACCAATATACCCCGAAACCATTTCTT
This sequence comes from Chitinophaga pinensis, assembly GCA_943372845.1. Taxonomy (GTDB): domain Bacteria; phylum Bacteroidota; class Bacteroidia; order Chitinophagales; family Chitinophagaceae; genus Sediminibacterium; species Sediminibacterium pinensis_K. Next base: position 116,881 of record CALSAD010000002.1, read on the forward strand.
TTTGCAATAGTTCTGCTGTACCCGGCATGATATCCTGTATCATACCCCGCCATTGTAATTCTTCTATCAGGGTCATTTGTGTTACTGTTTGCGCAAAAGTAAGGAGAAAGCTGTGAGCTACGAGCCATGAGCTATGAGCAACTTTTTTGACATGGCAACCTATCAAAAACTCGCAGCTCGCAGCTCATGGCTCACAGCTTCCCTCATAAACCTGTAGTTTTGTAATAATTACAAAAACATGAAAAGCGTAGGAGACGGCACCCGTGCCCTTAATTTTTTAATAGACACTTTACTCATTTTTATCATTGCTTATTTCAGTTTTGGCGGATGGAACTGGTATGTGATGTATTGGGGGTACCCACCGTATAATTTTGGCTGGTTCTTTTTCGGAATTCTTTTTCTGTATTACTTCCTGTTCGAAGTCATCTTTGGCCGTACGCCCGCAAAATTTTTCACCTATTCAAAAGTGGTAAATCAACAAGGTAACAAAGCCTCCTTACTGGCAGTGCTACTCCGAACCATTACCCGCCTTACCCTGATCGATCTTTTCTTTATTCCCTTTATTGGAAAACCTTTACATGATTTTGTTAGTAAAACAACTTTAGTAGAGGTGTAATAACGCTTAACGCTTAACGCTAAACGCAGAACGCTTAAAGCTAAAAGCTAAAGTCTGTTTTCAACAGCGTTAAGCATTAAGCGTTCTGCGTTAAGCTTTATTCCTTAAATCGGAACTTCAATAGGATCAGTAAACGCTAATTTCGCACATAGGTTCATACAAAAAATTCGTAATTCTAACTTAGCATGGCTAAAATAGCAATCAATATAGCAACCGGTAGTTTGCAACAGGCAGAAATGATCGTGGGGATTGATCTCGGTACTACCAACAGCCTGGTGGCCATTATTCATCCTGAAAGCAAACAGCCTATTGCCCTTAAAGAACACAATGCCAGCAGTCTGGTACCCAGTATTGTTCATTTTGATGGTTTTGGTAACGCAACCGTTGGGGAAGAAGCCAAACAGTACATGGAAACCGATCCGCAAAACACCATTTTCAGTGCCAAGCGTTTAATGGGTAAGAGCTACAACGATATCAAAACCAACGCCGGTTTTTTTACCTATAAAGTGATTGATGATGATACCGATAGTCTGGTAAAAGTGCAGGTGGGCGATCAGTTTTTTTCTCCCATCGATCTGTCTTCTTTTATCCTGAAAGAATTGAAGCAAAGAGCCGAGCATATTTTAAAAACACCGGTTACCAAAGCGGTAATTACCGTACCGGCTTATTTTAACGATGCGCAACGGCAGGCCACGCGTGATGCTGGTAAACTGGCCGGACTGGATGTGCTCCGCATTATCAACGAACCTACAGCGGCTAGTCTTGCGTATGGTTTGGGTATGCAAAAAGACGAAGAGAAAACCATTGCCGTATACGATCTTGGCGGAGGTACTTTTGATATTTCTATTCTGCATATTAACAATGGTATTTTTGAAGTACTTAGCACCAACGGAAATACCTATTTGGGTGGAGACGATATAGACCGTGTTATTGTTCAATATTGGATGAAGGAATCCGGTATTTCTATGGATGACCTGCAGATGAACAAAGAATTGTCGCAGGGATTGCGGCTTCGGGCAGAGGAAGCAAAAAAACATTTGAGCAGCCACGATTCTTTTTCTATTGAATGGAATGGCGATACATTGGCCATTACCAAAGAAACGTTTAACGCGCTCATTCAACCATTGGTAGATCAAACCATTGTTGCCTGTACAAACGCATTAACCGATGCAAAACTTACCACAAAAGATATTGATACCATTGTGATGGTAGGCGGTAGTACCCGTGTGCCAGCTGTAAAAGAAGCGGTGAGTGCGTTCTTTGGTAAACCGGTAAATGATTCTGTTAATCCGGATGAAGTGGTGGCATTGGGTGCTGCCGTGCAGGCGGATATTTTAGCGGGTAATAACAAAGATTTTTTATTGCTGGATATTACACCTTTAAGCCTTGGTATAGAAACCATGGGTGGTTTGATGGATGTGCTTATTCCGCGCAATGCAAAAATTCCAACTAAGGTTGGGCGCCAGTATACCACACAGAAAGATGGACAAAGTGATATGCGCATCTCTGTTTTTCAGGGAGAGCGTGATCTGGTAAAAGACAACCGCAAACTGGCTCAGTTCAGTTTAAAAGGGATACCCGGAATGCCCGCCGGTTTGCCTAAAGTAGAAGTGAGTTTTTTAATTAATGCAGATGGCATATTAATGGTAAAAGCCAAAGAATTAAGAAGTGGGGTAGAACAGGAAATAGAAGTAAAACCACAATACGGATTAACCGATGAAGAGGTAGAGAAAATGTTGATGGACAGTATCACGCATGCCAAAGACGATATGCAGGTACGCGCTCTGGTAGAAGCCAGAACCGAGGGCGAGCAAATACTGGATGTAACAGAAAAATTTATTGGTAAAAATGCATCCCTGCTAACCAGAGAAGAAATTACCGCAACAGCTACTGCCATGCAGGCTTTGCAACTGGCTGTAACCATGGAAGATAAAAACCTGATCCATACCAAAATAGAAGAACTGAACGAAGTTACCCGCCCCTTCGCAGAACGCGCCATGGATGCGGCGATTAGCGGGGCGTTGAAAGGGAAATCAATTACTTCGTGAATCGTCAACCGTGAATCGTGAATCGTCAGTCGTGAGTAGCTACATAATATGTCTCACGTCTCACGATTCACGACTCACGGTTGACGTCAAGCCTTCGCTGCACATACTTTCCTAAAATATCAAACTCAATATTCACCATCGTTCCAACCATTACCTGGTGAATATTGGTATGCTCGTAAGTGTAGGGGATCACGGCAATCTGAAAACTATCGTTGGTAATATTAAAACAGGTAAGGCTGGTGCCATTAACGGCAATAGACCCTTTTTCAATCACTAAATGGGCAAATGCAGCGGGAAACTGGAAACGGTATTCCCAGCTGCCGGCTTTTTCAACTCTTTCTATACAGGTGGCTGTGGTATCTACATGTCCCTGTACAATATGTCCATCCAGGCGGCCATTCATCAACATACACCTTTCGATGTTCACTTCTGTACCAACCAACCAGTTGTTTAGCTCCGTTTTATTCAGGGTTTCTTCAATGGCGGTTACTGTATGGCTGTTTTCGCCCAACGATTCTACCGTAAGGCAAACACCATTATGGCTTACACTTTGGTCAACCTTCAATTCCCCGGAAAGGGCAGATTCAATCCTAAAGCTAAGATTAGTGCCATTTTTAACGATAGCCACTACTTTTCCGGTACATTCTATGATTCCTGTAAACATGGGTGCAAAGATAAACGCTTAACGCATAACGCTGAATGCCTAACGCAAAACGCGCAACGCTCAACGCGTAACGCTTAACGCTAAATGTAGAACGCTTAAAGCTTTGCACGGATGCGAGTAAAGGCTGTGCAGTAAGCTTTTATTAGTCAGCGTTAAGCGTTAGGCGTTCTGCGTTGCGCGTTCTTAAGAAGCTTTTTTGTAAAATAGTTGGTTTTTTCAAATCAAATCCTATCTTTGCCCACCTAAAAAACACCTGAGGAGGTATAATAGCTATGCTTATCATCGATTCAAAAGATTGTGAAAACATCGACAAGGCGCTTAAGAAGTACAAGAAGAAGTTTGAAAAAAGTAAAACACTTCTGCAATTAAGGGAACGCCAGGCTTTCATTAAGCCATCAGTAGTTCGTCGTGGACAAGTGCTGAAAGCAATCTACAAGCAGAACATTGCCAGCGGCAAGATAGAAGGATAATCCTTTTTTCTTCCGAAACATATTTCAGTAGCCCTGAGTTTACTAACTTTAGGCTACTTTTTTTATGCCCATACCTCAGTATCCACAAGTAACCCTGTTTTTAGACTATCTCAAGTTTGAGAAGCGGTATTCGCAACATACACTTATCTCGTACCAGAACGATCTGGAACAGTTTTTTGCCTATCTCACCAGCCAGTTTGATGCACCCGCCGTTGATAAAATCACTGCCATGTTTGTGCGCAGCTGGTTAGCAGAGATGAAAGAAGAGGAAATCAGCTCCAAAACCATCAGCCGGAAAATATCTTCCCTCAAATCTTTTTTTAAGTACCTGATGAAAGTCGGCGTGTTACAGCAAACACCCATGGTTACCATAACTGCACCCAAGATCAGTAAACGGCTACCTGTTTTTATAGAGCAGAAAGACATGGCCACCCTGTTTGACCATGTTGAATTTTCAGACGACTGGAAGGGCAGAACGGAGCGTTTGGTATTGCGTTTATTCTACAGTACCGGTATGCGTTTGAGTGAACTCATTAACCTTAAAGAATCACAGTTGGATGCATCACACTCACAGGTAAAAGTACTAGGCAAGGGCAATAAGGAACGCATACTTCCTGTATCAGGAGATTTAATAGAGGAACTGGAGCGGTATGTGCATGAGAAGCCGGTAAGGCAGCCGGGTGTGCCCAATCTTTTCGTCTCAGAAAAGGGTAAACAACTTCAGCCCAGATCGGTGTATGCTTTTGTAAAGCATCATCTTACACAGGTAACTACGATCCAGAAAAAAAGTCCGCATATCCTCCGCCATAGTTTTGCCACACACCTCATGAATAATGGCGCAGACCTCAATGCAGTAAAGGAATTACTGGGGCATAGCAGCCTTGCCGCTACACAGATTTATACCCATAATACAATTGAAAAACTGAAGGAAGTTTTTCAAAAAGCCCACCCCAAAGCATAGTAAGCCAAAGTGCTCACAAATCTTTAAAAAAACAGCTACAGAAATTGTTTTTTGTAACAGGTTGTTGTAACTTGTTAGTTCTGAAAAGGTATAGAAATATCCATCAGCAAATCAGTAAAAAGTTCTTTCAAATATATTTTTTCACCGATTAAACGTGAGTTGCTATGAACGTTAACATTCAAACTGTGCATTTTGACGCAGACGACAAATTGGTTGAGTATGTATCACGCAAGCTGGAAAAGCTAAACACATTTCACGACAGGATTCTGAAAGTAGATGTATTCCTGAAGTTGGACAATGTGGTGCACACGATCAAAGACAAGGTGGTAGAGATCAAAGTTCATGTACCGAAGCATGATTTTTTTGCCAAGGTATCCACCAAATCATTCGAAGAATCATTTGATGATGCCCTCGAATCAATGGTTTCACAGATAAAACGTAAAAAAGAAAAATTAGTAGCCTAAAAAAGGAAAAGGCTTCCTGCTCAAAACAGGAAGCCTTTTTTATTATACAAATACCATGAAGAAAACCTGCATTTTCTGTTTCATACTGTTTTTAATGGCCTGCACCGAAACAACCCGCCAGGGTATGGCACATATCACACAAAGAAAGCTCAAAGCAGGTGGTAGCCTGCTTATCTCTTACCAATTTAAAGAAGGAGAAACCCTTTTTACAGATAGTATGGAGATTGCCAACCGTATTATACCACACGATTCTGTGCAGGTAGTGTATGCCGCCGGAAACCCCTCAAAAAGTCACTTGATTTTACCCTGAAAAGTCATTTTAGCAGAATAGTGGGAAACCATGTTGAAAACTGCCTGAAAATTTTCGATTCAAAATTTTGCCGAATTAAGTTTTCCATTACCTTTGCCATCCCAAAAAAATGGGACGGTTCTTTGTATTTTGGAAATTTGGAATGTAAAATTGGGAAATTGCTCGAACAATTTCAAAATCTCCCAATCCCCCATTTCAAAATTATTTTGCCGAAGTAGCTCAGTTGGTAGAGCAGCTGATTTGTAATCAGCAGGTCGCGGGTTCGAGTCCCATCTTCGGCTCAGGTTTTTAATTAACAATTAATAATTATTAATTATTAATTGTTAATTAAAACCGGGCAGATGGCCGAGTGGTTAAAGGCGACAGACTGTAAATCTGTTCTCTCACGAGTACGTAGGTTCGAACCCTACTCTGCCCACAGTTCAAATTTGAGAATTAGCTAATTTGAAAATTTGAAAATTGTAAAACGTAGTTCTTTGTAAGAAGTTGGAAATTTGGAGTTTTGGTCAATTTTAAAATTGCCACATTTTCAAATTTTCAAATCAACAAGCGGAAGTAGCTCATTTGGTAGAGCGATAGCCTTCCAAGCTATAGGTGGCGAGTTCGAGCCTCGTCTTCCGCTCTCGAGTTAGTCAGGAGTCAGAAGTTTTAACATACTTCAGACTCCTAACTGCTGACTCCTGACTAAAAAAAGCCGTTGTAGCTCAGGGGTAGAGCACATCCTTGGTAGGGATGAGGTCGTGAGTTCGATTCTCACTAACGGCTCTTGGTATGATTCGTGATAGATTCCGGTGAAACGGAATAGTAAATAGTATTTTTTAACCGTGGTCAAAGAGACCTATATTTTTAAAACACAACTAAAAACCGATACAAATGGCAAAAGAGACCTTTAAGAGGGAAAAACCTCACGTAAACGTAGGTACCATTGGTCACGTTGACCATGGTAAAACTACTTTGACCGCTGCGATTACTATGATCTTGTCTAAAAAAGGGATGGGTAACGTCGCTAAAAAATATGATGAAATTGATGGTGCTCCTGAAGAAAAAGAGCGTGGTATTACTATCAATACTGCTCACGTTGAGTACCAGACTGCTAACCGTCACTATGCGCACGTTGACTGTCCAGGTCACGCCGATTACGTGAAGAATATGATTACTGGTGCTGCCCAAATGGACGGTGCTATCTTGGTAGTTGCCGCTACTGATGGTCCTATGCCACAAACCAAAGAGCACATCCTGCTGGCTCGCCAGGTAGGTGTACCTCGTATCGTTGTGTTTATGAACAAAGTTGATCTGGTTGACGATCCTGAACTGTTGGAACTGGTAGAAATGGAAGTTCGTGAACTGTTGACTTCATATGGTTTTGATGGTGATAACACACCTATCATTCAAGGTTCTGCTACAGGCGCCCTGGCTGAAGATGCTAAATGGGTTGCTAAAATTGACGAACTGATGGAAGCGGTGGATACTTATATTCCTTTGCCTCCCCGTCCTATCGATATGCCATTCCTGATGTCTGTGGAAGATGTATTCTCGATCACTGGTCGTGGTACTGTTGCAACAGGTCGTATTGAGCGTGGTATCATCAAAGTGGGTGAAGCTGTTGAGATCGTAGGTCTGATGGAAGCTCCATTGGTATCAACTTGTACTGGTGTTGAAATGTTCAAGAAATTATTGGATGAAGGTCAGGCAGGTGATAACGCAGGTCTGCTGTTACGCGGTATTGAGAAAAAAGATATCCGTCGCGGTATGGTAATCTGTAAGCCAGGCTCTATTACTCCACACACTGAATTCAAAGGTGAAGTGTATGTACTTAGCAAAGAAGAAGGTGGACGTCACACTCCATTCTTCAACAAGTACCGTCCTCAGTTCTATTTCCGTACAACGGATGTAACAGGTGAGTGTACCTTGCCTGCAGGAACTGAAATGGTAATGCCTGGTGATAACATCAACCTGACTGTAAAACTGATCCAGCCAATTGCGATGGAGAAAGGTCTGAAATTCGCTATCCGCGAAGGTGGACGTACAGTAGGTGCTGGTCAGGTTACTGAAATTTTAAAGTAAGCTACAAGTCGCAAGCTTTTAGCTTCAAACAAATGTTTTTTATTACATTTGTAACATAATTCTAAAAGCTGTCCCGCCCTAGCGGGATAGCTTTTGGTTTTCTACGGGCATCGTACAACGGTTAGTATTAAGGTCTCCAAAACCTTCGATCTGGGTTCGAATCCTAGTGCCCGTGCGAGTTAATTTGAAAATGTGGCAATTTGAAAATTTGAAAATAGAAATTCAAACTTTCAGGTCTGTTTAATTTTCAAATTTTCAAATTCACAAATTTTCAAATTGGTATATGAACAAAATCGCAACCTATTTCAAAGAGAGTTACAACGAATTGCTCACCAAAGTAACCTGGCCTTCCTGGTCTCAATTACAGCAAAGCACGGTGATTGTATTGGTGGCAACCGTTATCATTACAGCAATGGTATGGGTGATGGATTTTTCCAGTAACCAGTTGTTGAAGCTGATTTATTCATTATTTAAGTAAAACAGCATGGAACCAGAAGTTGTAGAAACAGCAGGGGTTGAGTCAGCAGCACCACAGGCCGAAACCAAGTGGTATGTTCTTCGCGTAGTGAGTGGTAAAGAGCGTAAAGTAAAAGAATACCTCGATAAAGATATTATTCGCAGTGGCTGGCAGGAGATCATCAAACAGATCTTCCTCCCCATGGAAAAAGTATACAAAGTGCAGAACGGTAAAAAAGTAATGCGCGAAAAAAACTATTTCCCCGGCTATGTAATGATGGAAGTACTGGATGGTAAACTGAACGATGATATTGTACAGCACATCAGCAATATCAGTAACGTAATGCACTTTTTAACAGACGGAAAAGGATCCAAAGGAAACATCATTTCCCTCCGTAAAAGTGAAGTGAACAAAATGCTGGGTAAGGTAGATGAGATGAATGATCAGGGTGTAACCATGAGTGAACCATTCATTGTTGGAGAAACCATTAAGATCATCGAAGGACCTTTCAACGACTTTAACGGAGTGATTGAAGATGTGAACGACGAAAAGAAAAAACTGAAAGTAACCGTAAAAATCTTCGGACGTTCTACACCGGTGGAGTTGAGTTATATGCAGGTGGAGAAAATAAGTTAAGAACAGTTGTGAGCTTTGAGCCGTGAGCTACGAGCAAGCAGCAATAACAAAATATTACATAAAAGGTCATCTGGTTTTGCAGTTGACCTTTTATTTTTACAGCATTCAAAGCTCGCGGCTCAAGGCTCGCAGCTCACAGCTAAAAAAACATACATCATGAAAAAAATCTTACTAGCCTTATCCTTTGTTTGCATTGGTTTCGCCCTAAATGCCCAACCGCCTAAAGTACCCGCTGATGCAGGTTCTGTTTTCGGTCAAAAAACCACTGCAGAAAATGCGATCTCTGTTGATCAGTTATTCTCTATGATGCAGAGTAAGAAAGAAAATAAGGAAATGAATGTGAAACTTAAGGGCGTAGTAACCCAGGTTTGTGAGAAAGAAGGTTGCTGGATCAAAGTACAATCTCCCGATGGCAGTATGATGGTGAAGATGAAGGACCACAAATTCGTAGTTCCGATGGTATTAAATGGCAAAACCATTGTAATCGATGGCATTGCTGATGAAAAACTGACTACTGTAGAACAGCTCCGTCATTTTGCAGAAGATGCCGGTAAAAGCAAAGAAGAAATAGCCAAAATAAAAAATGCCAAAAGAGAGATAACGGTGCAGGCGAAGGGGATTTTGGTGCTTTAGAAGTAAAGTCAAAAGTCAAAATTAAAAAGGCAAAAGTCAAAAGGGGATAGGTTCTCTGTTTTGAGTTTTGCCTTTTTAATTTTGGCTTACAATTTTTTCTGCAAAGATTCCTCTAAACGGAGACTTTTCGGCGGGCGAATTAACTGAGCTATAACCTAATGATAATCAACTGAAACAAAGTCTGGAGTAATTAAATTAGGCCCCTGAAATAATTAACTTGCTTCTTCGAAGGGTCTCTCGCCAGAGGACTCTTCGCTTAGAATTACTGCTTATCATTATTAAGGCGAGTAACGCCACATGTTGAAAAGTATTCAATTAGGTAACTACCTCAAAAAATTAGATTGCAATTTTCATTAAATTTAATTGTAAAATCATGTTTGTCAATTCTACACAAAGGGTCTTCTAGCGAGAGACACTTTGAAGATAGAAATAGTAAAGATCCGTTAGCTTATGAAGTTTTGGATTCTATTAATAACTACAGTTACTGCTATAGGATGTAAATCTACTAAGATTGAAAAGGCTAGAGCAGTAACTGTATATAGTAAACAAGAAAAGAAAACCAATCTTGATTCCTTATATCTTGATTATTCCCTGCCGATTTCTGTTTCTCAATCTGAAAATTTTGAACAACTTAACATAAAAGACTCGCTGATTACCTTGCTTAGTAGAAAAAATTACACGATTCTTAAACAGGAAGATCGGGAGCAACTTGTTAAAGAAAAAATGTCGCAGGCACTTCCGTTAGATCCACAAAATTTACAAGAGACGATGAAAATAATGCGGGATAAAGAAACTATGCTTCAAAAGCTGGAATCTGGAAACCCCTATTTGCAACAAATTTCTTTGTCTTTTTTGAAGAAAGATGCAGCGTTAAATTATATAAACATTACAAGGTATAACCCGCCAAAGATGAGAAAGTTGCGCGAATGGATATTTACCTTTAAAGATGGTGAGCCGGCTAATATAATTGCCCCCCGTATATTGGATTCATTGATTAAAGTAAAAAGTCATTAATGAAAATTTTCCTTCTCCGAAGAATCTCTCGTGAGGATTCTTCGCTTACAATTACTGGCCATACTCGCTAATGGCGAATTACACTACCTGTTGAAAAGTATTACGTTGGCTAATGGAGCCGTACGAGAATTACATTGTAATTCTCATTAAATTCAAATACAAAATCATGTTCGCTAATTCTAAACGAAGAGTTCTCTGGCGAGAAACTCTTCGGAGAACGGAATTATAGATAGACTTATTTACTTTCATCGTAATTGCATCATTTATTATTCGCTTATGAAGACATTTTTCATCATCGCATTTGCCTCTTTATCGCTTGGCGTGAATGCCCAGAATGAGATTGTTAAGTTGTTTTATGAAAACAAAATCCAGGGTCCAGGAAGTATCATTTATGCAAATAACACTGCTTATTGCCCGGTTACTGTAACGATAGAGTTTGAGCTTGAAAACATGAAATTTTCAAACAGGGCGCAAAAAGTATTTGTGGTTCCCGCAAAGATTGACCGGTTTATGATCGGGGAAGTAGATCCGTCTAACCCCCGTGAAAGGTTCAGGTATAGTTACCGTTTCAAGTACAATTATGGCGATGTTACCCATAGAACTGCAGATACTTCTTTTTTGTATGATTTGCCATATGCAAAAGACAAAACTTTCAGGGTTTTCCAGGGGTACAACGGTAGTTTTTCTCACCGCAATGAAAAAGCACTCGACTTTACCATGCCCGAAGGAACAGAAATATTCGCTGCCAGGGAAGGTGTTGTTGTAAAACTGGTACAGGAAAATAACCAGTCATGCCTTGAAGAGGATTGTAAAAAGTATAATAACTATGTGCTGATCTATCATGCTGATGGATCATTCGCTGAGTATGTGCATATCAGGTTTAATGGAGCGACTGTAAAAGTTGGTGATCAGGTAAAGAAGGGGGATTTGATTGCCTATAGCGGAAACACGGGTTGGAGTAGTGGCCCGCATCTTCATTTTGTCTGTTTTTTGCCAGAGATGGAAAAAAGGCGTTCCATACCCACAAAATTCAGGATCAATGATGGGAGTCAGGTTGCGAATCCCCTGTTGGAACAGCAATCGTATACAAAAGGGTATTGATATTCAAGGAGTTTTGAGTTAAAAGTTGGAAATCAAAAGCCCAGACTTCAATATTCTAAACTTTTGACTTTTATTTTTTGACTTCTCAGGCCCTTTCCCTTACCTTTGCCGCCCCAAAAGTTCTTTAGATAAAGAATGATTGAATTTGGGAGTCATGCTGAAAGTGTGACGCTATTACCAATTAAATCTAAAAAAAATGGCAAAAGAAATCTCTGGCTTCGTGAAGCTGCAGGTGAAAGGCGGTCAAGCCAATCCTGCACCTCCGGTAGGCCCTGCACTCGGTTCTAAGGGTGTAAACATTATGGAGTTCTGCAAACAATTCAATGCAAGAACCCAGGACAAAATGGGAAAGATCGTTCCTGTTTTGATTACCGTGTATACAGACAAGTCTTTCGACTTTGTTCTGAAAACTGCTCCGGCTGCTGTCCAGTTAATGGAAGCCGCAAAAATCACTTCCGGATCAAAAGAAAGCAATCGTCAGAAAGTGGGTAAAGTAAGTTGGGACCAGGTAGAAGTTATCGCTAAAGATAAAATGACCGACCTGAACGCCTTTACTTTAAACAGCGCCATGAGCATGGTAGCCGGTACTGCACGCAGTATGGGTATCACCGTTGATGGTAAAGCCCCATGGGAAAACTAATTATTCACCTTAATCATTTAGAAAATGTCAATTACTAAGAAAAGAAAAGTAGCTGCAGCTAAGGTGGATAAAAGCAAAGTTTATTCCCTGAAAGATGCCGCAACACTTGTAAAAGAAATCAATTGTACCAAGTTTGATAGTTCTGTTGACCTGCATATCCGTTTGGGTGTAGATCCTAAAAAAGCAGACCAGCAGGTACGTGGTACCGTATCATTACCACATGGTACAGGTAAAACAAAAAAAGTATTGGTGCTTTGCACACCTGATAAAGAAGCCGCTGCTAAAGAAGCAGGTGCTGATTATGTAGGTTTGGATGAATTCATTACCAAAATCGAAGGCGGTTGGGTAGATATCGATGTGATCATCGCTACACCGGCTGTAATGCCTAAGATTGGTAAACTGGGTAAAGTATTGGGACCACGTAACCTGATGCCCAACCCTAAAACCGGAACAGTTACCAATGATGTAGCTGCTGCTGTAAACGAAGTAAAAGGTGGTAAGATTGCCTTTAAGGTAGATAAAGCAGGTATTGTACACGCTTCTATCGGCCGTATTTCATTTGCATCGGATAAAATTGCTGAGAACAGTGCCGAACTGATCAACGCAATCATGAAACTGAAACCATCTACCGCCAAAGGAATTTACCTGAAAGGTGTTAGTATGGCCAGCACCATGAGCCCGGGTATCACATTAGACACTAAACAATTAGCGAACTAATACCTGGTGATCACGCTTTCAGCGTGAGATGACCCGGGTCTTAAAAAAAATTAGTTATGACAAAAGATCAAAAAAATGAAGTGATTGAAGTGCTGAAAGGCAAGTTCAGTCAATACAATAATTTTTACATTACCGATACTGAATCATTAACAGTGGCACAGGTTTCTAAACTGCGTCGTACTTGTTTTGATAAGCAGGTTGAGATGAAGGTTGCGAAGAATACATTGATCCGCAAAGCACTTGAATCACTGGATGCTGAGAAGTATGCAGGCGTGTATGAGTCTTTGAATAATGTAACTGCGTTAATGTTCTCCGAGAATCCTAAGGAACCGGCGCTAATCATCAGTTCTTTCCGTAAGGCAAGCAATGGCGACAAACCTGTTCTGAAAGCGGCTTTCATTAATGGAGATGTGTATACCGGCGATACAACGCTGAAAGCACTTACCCAGATCAAGACCAAGAATGAATTGATCGGTGAAGTGATCGGCTTGTTACAATCACCTGCCAAGCGCGTGATCGCTGCATTATTGCACCACCACGAGCAGAAAGCAGCGGGTGTTGAAGTAGCACCAGCTCCGGTTGCAGAAGCAGCTGCAGCTCCTGAAGTAGCAGCAGCACCTGTAGCAGAAGCCCCAGCGGCAGAAGCGGCACCAGAAGCTCCGGCAGCTGAATAAATTTGAAAATTTGAAAATGTGGTAATTTGAAAATTACCAAGTTCAGTTTTCTATTAAGAGTTTAATCAGGGTTTGCGAATTGTGTGGTTTGAAAATTTTCAAATTTTCAAATTTTCAAATTTTCAAATTCTATTAATAAAACAAATTTTTTTAAACCTCCGTCGGATCTTATTGAAATGAAGACGGAAAAAATTTAAACACATGGCAGACGTAAAATCATTAGCCGAAACATTAGTAGGCTTAACAGTAAAAGAAGTTCAGGAGTTAGCAGATGTATTGAAAGCTGATTACGGTATTGAGCCAGCTGCAGCAGCAGTGGTTATGTCAGGCGACGGCGGCGGCGGTGCTGCAGCAGTTGAAGAAAAAACATCTTTTGATGTTATCCTGGTTAGCGGCGGACCAAGCAAATTGGGCGTTGTTAAGATCGTTAAAGAATTAACTGGTCTTGGTTTGAAAGAAGCAAAAGATTTAGTTGATGGCGCTCCTAAAGCAGTGAAAGAAGGCGTATCTAAAGCAGAAGCTGAAGATATTGCAACCAAACTGAAAGACGGTGGTGCTGAAGTTGAGATCAAATAATTTCTGCTTCGATAAAAATATAGCCGGTGAGTTTCGTACTTACCGGCTTTTTTTATGCCTTGCTTTGGTGAATGGGCAATGGTGAATCGTGAGAGGTGAATCGTGAGTTGTAAGAGTATGTGTTTGAATGATGCTCTGTGGAGATTGGAAGCTGACTAATCTTACTAAACTCCGGGAGATAAATCAATGCAATTTTATTATATTGGTAATCAATTGGTTACACAAATAATATAGGTCCCAATTATTAATTTTTAATTCTTAATTATTAATTTTCATAAGTTTCTCCTCATTCCTTACCTTTGCCATCCTTAATTTTGGGCTAATTAGCGGGTGGACATTTTTATCATTATCGTTTGAATGGTGAATGCGCCGATTGTACGTTAAGAGAATCTTTCATTCTCCCCAGATTTTTTCGCACAAAAACCGGTTTTCATACATATGTCTACAACTACATTGAACAGCAGGGTCAACTTCGGAAAAACAAGACATTTAGCCGATGCACCTGACCTCCTCGACATTCAGTTAGAATCATTCAGAGAATTTTTTCAGTTAGAAACCACGCCTGACAAACGTAATGTGGAAGGGCTGTTTCGTGTGTTCAAGGAAAATTTTCCTATTACGGACACGCGCAACATTTTTATGCTGGAGTTCCTGGATTATTTCATAGATCCGCCACGCTACACCATTGAAGAGTGTATGGAGCGTGGTTTAACCTATGCCGTTCCTCTGAAAGCCAAACTTCGTTTGAGCTGTAATGATGAGGAGCACGTAGATTTCCAGACCATTGTACAGGATGTATTCTTAGGAAACATTCCTTACATGACCCCGCGCGGAACCTTTGTAATTAACGGAGCTGAGCGTGTGGTAGTATCGCAGTTACACCGTTCACCCGGTGTATTCTTCGGCCAGTCTATCCACCCCAACGGAACCAAGATCTACTCTGCCCGTGTAATTCCTTTCAAAGGAGCCTGGATGGAGTTTGCGACCGATATCAATAACGTGATGTATGCTTACATCGATCGTAAGAAAAAGTTCCCTGTAACAACCCTGTTACGTTCTATCGGTTTCGAAACTGATAAGGATATCCTGGAACTCTTTGGCATGGCCGATGAAGTAAAAGCGGATAAAAAATCATTAGCTAACCAGGTAGGTAAGAAATTAGCTGCACGTGTTCTGAGAACATGGGTAGAAGATTTTGTGGATGAAGATACTGGTGAAGTAGTGAGCATTGAGCGTAATGAAATTGTGATGGAACGTGATACCGTTCTGGACGAAGAAGCCATTGCTACCATTATTGAAATGGAAGTGAAAAGCGTATTCATTCAGAAAGAAGACGTGGGTGGAGATTATGCCATCATCTATAACACTTTAAACAAAGATACCTCGAACAGTGAACTGGAAGCCGTTCAGCATATCTATCGCCAACTGCGTGGTGCGGATGCTCCGGATAATGAAACTGCCCGAGGTATTATCGATAAATTATTCTTCAGCGATAAGCGTTATGACTTAGGTGAAGTTGGTCGTTATAAAATCAACCGCAAACTGGGTCTCGATTATCCTTTGCAGAAAAAAGTATTGACCAAACAGGATATTATCGAGATCATCAAATACCTGGTTCGCTTAACCAATGCGAAAGCAGAGATTGATGATATTGATCACCTGAGCAATCGTCGTGTACGTACCGTAGGCGAGCAGTTGTATGCTCAGTTCGGTGTAGGTCTTGCCCGTATGGCACGTACCATCCGTGAGCGTATGAACGTGCGCGATAACGAGGTATTTACTCCGGTAGACCTGATCAATGCGCGTACCCTTTCTTCTGTTATCAACTCATTCTTTGGAACATCGCAGTTGTCTCAGTTCTTAGACCAAACCAATCCTTTGAGTGAGATCACGCACAAGCGTCGTATCTCCGCATTAGGACCGGGAGGTTTGAGCAGAGAGCGTGCGGGCTTCGAGGTTCGTGACGTACACTATTCTCACTACGGTCGTTTGTGTACCATTGAAACGCCGGAAGGACCAAACATTGGTTTGATCTCAACTCTTTGCGTACATGCTGCTATTAACGATATGGGCTTCATCGAAACCCCTTACCGTAAAGTAGTGGATGGCAAAGTGCAAATGAAAGAACTTACTTTCCTGAGCGCAGAAGAAGAAGATTCAGCAAAAATTGCCCAGAGTAATTCTCCATTGAATGATAAAGGACAATTTACGGAAGACAAGGTAGTTTCCCGTCAAACAGGTGACTTCCCCATCCTTGATAAAGAAGAAGTAGAATATATGGACGTAGCGCCGAACCAGATTGTTGGTTTGAGTGCTTCGCTGATTCCGTTCCTTGAGCATGATGATGCCAACCGTGCCTTGATGGGATCGAACATGCAACGCCAGGCGGTTCCTTTGTTACGTCCTGAAGCCCCGATTGTGGGAACAGGATTAGAAGGAAAAGCAGCGCGTGATGCACGTATCCAGATGCATGCAGAAGGAAATGGTGTGATTGAGTTTGTGGATGCTAATGAAATTCATGTTCGTTACGACCGTAATGACCTGGATCGTTTGGTAAGCTTTAATGAAGATCTGCAGGTGTATCGCTTGACGAAATTCATCAAAACCAACCAGGCAACCTGTATCAACTTACGACCTGCTGTTCGCAAAGGACAGAAAGTGAAGAAAGGCGATTTCTTAACAGAAGGATATGCAACCAAAGATGGTGAACTGGCATTAGGAAGAAACTTACAAGTGGCATTCATGCCATGGAAAGGTTACAACTTTGAGGATGCCATTGTAATCAGTGAAAAAGTGGTTCGTGAAGATCTGTTTACTTCTGTTCACATTGAAGAATATGAACTGGAAGTACGCGATACCAAATTAGGTGAAGAAGAATTGACACCAGATATACCAAACGTTTCTGAAGATGCTACCAAAGATCTGGATGAGCATGGTATTATCCGTATCGGTGCTACCATTAAAGAAGGCGATATCTTAATCGGTAAGATCACACCAAAAGGTGAATCAGATCCTACCCCTGAAGAAAAACTCTTACGTGCCATCTTCGGTGATAAAGCCGGTGATGCAAAAGACGCTTCTTTAAAAGCACCCAACGGAACAGAAGGTGTGGTAATTGATAAAAAGCTTTTCCAGCGCGCCAAGAAAGATAAGAATGGTAAGATCCGTGAGAAAGCATTATTGGAGAAAGTAGAAAAAGTGCACCAGCAGAATACAGAATCACTGAAAGAATTGTTGTTGGAAAAACTGCAGACTTTGTTGAAAGACAAAGCATCTACAGGCGTAAGCAACAACTTTGGTGAAATGCTGATTGGTAAAGGAGCCAAATTCAATCAAAAGAATTTAGCTACCATCGATTACCAGAATGTAAACCCACTGGGTTGGACAGCTGATGCGAAGACTGATGACCAGATCAACACACTGTTGCACAACTACAGTATTAAGTTCAACGAAGAACTGGGTCGCTATAAGAGAGAGAAATTCAATATTTCCATTGGGGATGAATTACCTGCTGGTGTATTGAAACTGGCTAAAGTTTACCTCGCTGTTAAGCGTAAACTGAAAGTGGGTGATAAGATGGCGGGCCGTCACGGTAACAAAGGTATCGTGGCTAAGATTGTACGTGCAGAAGATATGCCGTTCATGGAAGATGGAACACCGGTTGATATCGTACTGAACCCGTTAGGGGTACCGTCGAGGATGAACCTGGGACAGATCTATGAAACCATTTTAGGATGGACCGGAAAGCGTTTGGGACTGAAATTCTCAACGCCGATTTTCGACGGAGCTTCTACTACGCAAATTGAAGAATATTGTGTGGAAGCGGGCATCCCAAGAAACGGACATACTTATCTCTATGATGGTGAAACAGGAGAGCGTTTCCACCAGAAAGCCACTGTGGGTGTGATCTACGTGATCAAACTTCACCACATGGTTGATGATAAGATGCACGCCCGTTCAATCGGACCATACAGCTTGATCACACAACAGCCGTTGGGTGGTAAGGCACAGTTTGGTGGACAGCGTTTTGGAGAGATGGAGGTTTGGGCACTGGAAGCATATGGTGCAGCCAACATTCTGCAGGAATTGCTGACCCTCAAATCGGATGATATCATTGGCCGTGCGAAAACCTATGAGGCAATCGTAAAAGGTGATAATATCCCACGTCCGGGTGTACCTGAGTCATTCAATGTATTGGTACATGAATTGAGAGGATTGGGTCTGGATTTGAAATTTGAGTAAGGCAGCTATGAGCTACGAGCCTTGAGCTACGAGCTTTTGCCTGATGCAAATTGTAAATAATTTTAAAATTAAAAGAGCTCGCAGCTCAAAGCTCGCGGCTCATAGCTCAAAATATGGCAATGAAAAGAGATAACAAACCGAGACCAACCTTCTCTCAGATCACTATCAGCTTAGCATCTCCTGATAGCATTCTGGAAAGAAGTTTTGGTGAAGTTTTAAAGCCTGAAACCATCAACTATCGTACCTATAAACCGGAACGTGATGGTTTGTTTTGTGAAAGAATTTTCGGACCGGTAAAGGATTATGAGTGCGCGTGCGGTAAGTATAAGCGTATCCGTTACAAGGGTATTGTTTGCGACCGTTGTGGTGTAGAAGTTACCGAGAAGAAAGTACGTCGTGAGCGTATGGGACACATCAAACTGGTGGTGCCTGTTGTTCATATCTGGTACTTCAAAAGTTTGCCAAACAAAATCGGTTACTTATTGGGAATGAGCTCTAAAAAATTAGAGACCATCGTGTATTATGAAAGATATGTGGTAATTCAGGGCGGTATCAAAGAAAACCTGAGTATGGGTGATCTGCTGACCGAAGAAGAGTACCTGGATATCCTTGATAATTTACCAAAGGATAACCAATACCTGCCTGATGATGATTCGAACAAATTTGTTGCCAAAATGGGAGCAGAAGCAGTTCAGGCTTTGTTGGAGAGAATTGATCTGGATAGTTTGAGTTTCTCTTTACGTAACGCCGCTGCTACTGAAACTTCACAACAACGTAAGGCCGATGCGCTGAAACGTTTGAGTGTGGTGGAATCTTTCCGTGATGCCAGCACACGTATTACCAACCGCCCCGAGTGGATGGTAATGCAATACATTCCGGTAATACCACCGGAACTGCGTCCGTTGGTTCCATTGGATGGCGGTCGTTTTGCAAGCTCTGATTTGAATGATCTATACCGTCGTGTTATTATTCGTAACAACCGTCTGAAAAGATTATTGGAAATCAAAGCGCCGGAAGTGATCCTGCGTAATGAAAAACGTATGCTGCAGGAAGCAATCGATTCACTCTTCGATAACAGCCGTAAATCAAACGCGGTGAAAGCAGAAGGTGGACGTGCGCTGAAATCATTGTCTGATGTACTGAAAGGTAAACAGGGACGTTTCCGTCAGAACTTACTTGGTAAACGTGTTGACTATTCTGGTCGTTCGGTTATCGTAGTAGGACCTGAGCTGAAAATACATGAGTGCGGTTTACCAAAAGATATGGCTGCTGAATTATTCAAGCCATTTGTTATCCGTAAATTAATTGAAAGAGGTATCGTGAAAACAGTGAAGTCTGCTAAGAAATTAGTTGACCGCAAAGAAGCTGTGATCTGGGATATTCTTGAAAATATTTTGAAAGGTCATCCAATCCTGTTGAACAGGGCCCCAACACTTCACCGTCTGTCAATACAGGCGTTCCAGCCAAAACTGGTAGAAGGAAAGGCAATCCAGTTACACCCGTTGGTAACCTCTTCCTTCAACGCCGATTTCGATGGTGACCAGATGGCCGTGCACGTGCCTTTGAGCAATGCAGCCGTATTGGAAGCCCAGTTATTGATGCTGTCATCACACAATATTCTGAACCCGCAGAATGGTACGCCGATTACCCTTCCTTCTCAGGACATGGTATTGGGACTGTACTACATTACCAAGGGCAAGAAAACCATGGGTGATGAGATCGTGAAAGGACAAGGCATGGCGTTTTACAGTATGGATGAAGTAATCATCGCATACAACGAACAGCGTGTTGACCTGCATGCCAACATCAAAGTAAAAACCAATGTGCGTGAGAACGGACAACTGGTAAAAAAACTGATCGATACTACGGTAGGTCGTGTATTATTTAACCAGCACGTTCCGGTAGAAGTTGGATATGTAAATGCATTGCTGACCAAGAAAAGTTTACGTGAGATCATTGGTGATATCATCAAAATCACCAACGTTCCTAAAACAGCTAAGTTCCTGGATGATATTAAAACACTCGGATTCCGTATGGCCTTCCGTGGTGGTTTGTCGTTCAGCGTGAATGACCTGATCGTTCCTGAAATCAGAAACCAGTTACTGGATTCTGCCAAGGATGAAGTGAATGAAGTGTGGGATAGCTATAACATGGGTCTGATCACCAATAACGAACGTTACAACCAGGTAATTGATATCTGGGGACGTGTGGATATGAAGATCACTGAAAGCCTGATTCATGAAATGACCATCGATAAGCAAGGATTCAACTCAGTATTCATGATGCTGGATTCCGGAGCCCGTGGTAGTAAAACACAGGTAAAGCAGTTGGTGGGTATTCGTGGATTGATGGCAAAGCCGCGTAAAAGCGGAAGCTCAGGAAGTGAGGTAATTGAGAACCCGATCCTGTCTAACTTTAAAGGTGGACTAAACGTATTGGATTACTTTATCTCTACGCACGGTGCCCGTAAAGGTCTGGCGGATACGGCCCTGAAAACAGCGGATGCAGGTTACCTGACCCGTCGTTTGGTGGATGTATCGCAGGATGTGGTTATCTCTGAAGAAGATTGCGGAACACTTCGTGGAAATGCAACTACTGCATTGAAGGATAATGAAGATGTAATTGAACCATTAGCAGACAGAATTGAAGGACGTACTTCATTACATAATGTGTACCATCCTTTAACTGACGAACTGATCATTACTGCAGGAGAAGAAATTTCTTCTGATGATGCAAAAGCCATTGAAGCTGCCGGTATTGAAACGGTTGAGATCCGCTCGGTACTTACCTGCGAAAGCAAACGTGGTGTTTGTGTAAAATGTTATGGTAAAAACCTGGCAACAGGTTACCTGGCACAAAGAGGTGATGCTGTTGGTATCATCGCTGCACAATCTATCGGTGAGCCGGGTACACAGTTAACCTTGCGTACCTTCCACGTGGGTGGTGTTGCGGGTTCTGCTTCTATTGAATCTACCTTACAGGCTAAGTTCGATGGTACTTTACAATTTGATGGTCTGCGTACTGTTGATACCGTAAACGCTGAAGGCACGAAAGTGAAGATCGTTATCGGACGTACAGGAGAGGTAAGGATCACAGATGTGAAGAATGATCGTTTGCTGATCACCAATAACGTTCCTTATGGTGCTACTTTGAATATCAAAGATGGTTCGCAGGTTAAAAAAGGAGATGTGATTTGTACATGGGATCCGTTCAACAACGTTATCGTTGCAGAACTGGTTGGTAAAATCAAATTCCAGGATGTATTAGATGGTATCACTTACCGTGACGAATCAGACGAGCAAACCGGACACCGTGAGAAAGTAGTTATTGAAACAAAAGATAAAACCAAACTTCCTACTATTATTGTAGAAGGAAAAGATAGCAAGCAATACAACTTGCCGGTTGGTTCACACATTGTTGTAGAAGAAGGAGATGATGTAAGAGCCGGACAGGTATTGGTTAAAATTCCACGTATCCTCGGAAAACTCCGCGATATCACGGGAGGTCTGCCACGTGTAACAGAATTATTTGAAGCACGTAACCCGGGTAACCCTGCTATTGTTTGCGAAATTGATGGTGTGGTTGCATTCGGAAACGTGAAGCGTGGTAACCGCGAGATCATTGTTGAGTCAAGAGATGGTATGGTGAAAAAATACCTGGTGCCTTTGTCAAGACAGATCCTTGTTCAGGATGGTGACTTTGTAAAAGCCGGTACGCCAATGTCTGACGGACAGATAGCACCTGCTGATATCTTAACCATCAAAGGCCCGTTTGCAGTTCAGGAATATGTGGTGAATGAAATTCAGGAAGTATACCGTTTACAGGGTGTGCGTATCAACGATAAACACGTTGAGGTGATTGTTCGCCAGATGATGAAGAAAGTAGAGATTGTGGATGCCGGAGATACTAAATTCTTAGAGGAGGACCTGGAAGATCGCTTCGACTTTATAGAAGAGAACGACAGGATCTATGATAAGAAAGTAGTAACCGAAGCAGGCGAGAGCACAAAAATGAAAGCCGGTATGATTGTAACACTGCGTGAGTTGAGAGAAGAAAATTCTATTCTCCGCAGGGCCGATAAAAAACTCGTAGAAGTGCGTGATGCCAAACCAGCTACTGCAACGCCGGTACTGTTGGGTATTACCAAAGCTTCACTGGGTGTTCAAAGCTGGATCTCAGCTGCATCGTTCCAGGAAACTACCAAGGTGTTAAGCCAGGCAGCTATCCAGGGTAAGACAGATGCGATGCTGGGTCTGAAAGAGAACGTAATTACCGGTCACTTGATTCCTGCAGGTTCAGGTCAGAAAGAGTTCGACAACATGATTGTGGGCAGCAAAGAAGAGTACGAAGTACTGGCTACCACGCGTGAAGCCATGAGCTTTGATGATGATGAATAAGTATCGCAGATTACGCAGATTTTACATATGATTGTTATGAGGCAGGAAGTGAAAACTTCCTGCTTTTTTTAACAAACTTATCATATTGATCTTTGCTAATTTTACGATGTTATTTTAAATGATCTAATTATATAAATCATATTACAACCTGCCTATCGGCAGACAGGTCCGCATAATCAGCGGTTTAATCAACGCTATATGAAAAATTTTACCCTTGGTTTAAATATTGCATTAACAGCGGCTGTAGCTGTTTTATTTTACCTGCATTTTGCTTCTCCATCTGCAAGAACAGTTTCTGCGGGTGGAACAAAACCGGTTCCTTCCGGAAATTTCAAAATCGCTTATTTCGAGACAGATTCTATTCAAACCCAGTTTGAGTATTTCAAAGAGATCAGCAGTCAGCTCGATGCCAAGAACCAGGCCAATGCCAAATTATTGGGTGACATGAAAACTACTTTCACCAATAAGTACCAGGAGTTACAGAAAGCAGCCAACTCATTATCGCAGGCAGAACTTGCCAATAAACAACAGGAGTTGATGCAGCTGGAAAAAGTATTTCAGGGTAAAGAAAAAATGATGAGTGATGAAATGCAGGATGAAACTTTCCGCAAATTGCAGGATGTGAAAAAGAAAATTGAAGATTACCTGAAAGAGTACAATAAAGACAAAGGCTATGCATTTGTTTTTTCAAACTCTGCGGACCTGATGTACCTGAAAGACAGTTCTTATAACATCACAGCAGATGTGGTTAAGGGGCTGAATGAGCTGTACAAGAAGAAGAAATAAAACTTCGATCATATTTATTATCTTCATCCCGCTATAAAAAGCGGGATTTTTTATGACCAATACAACCAACTCCTTCAAACCAACACTCGGCCTGTTTGATGCTACGATGATTGTAGCAGGAAGCATGATCGGCTCGGGCATCTTTATTGTGAGTGCGGATATTACCCGTAATGTAGGAAGTGCCGGCTGGCTCATTGTAGTCTGGCTGATCACCGGCTTTATGACACTTACCGCAGCCTTAAGTTATGGTGAGCTGAGTGCCATGTTTCCCAAAGCTGGTGGGCAATATGTATACCTAAAAGAATCCTATAACCCATTGGTAGGTTTCTTATATGGATGGAGTTTTTTCTCAGTGATACAAACAGGAACCATTGCCGCAGTAGGGGTAGCTTTTTGCAAGTTTGCAGGTTATTTCTTTCCGGCATTGGAGTTAACAGATGCGAATGTATTGCTAACCATTGGCTCCTTAAAAATATATACGGCACAACTGGTTTCAATTGTACTGATTGTTTTTTTAACCTATATCAATACCAAAGGTGTAAAAGGTGGCAAGCTGATACAAACCACCTTTACCGTAACCAAATTAGTGTCATTGTTTGGTCTGATTGTTTTTGGATTACTGATGGCCAAAGGGGATGTATGGAATGCCAACTGGCAGGATGCCTGGCATATGCATTCACTGCAGAATGGTGGTGATGCAGGTTTATCTGACATCATCACTCCCCTGATAGGTGCTGCTGCTGTTGGAGCTATTGCCGCCTCTATGGTAGGTTCTATTTTCAGCAGCGATGCATGGAACAATGTTACGTTCATTGCTGGCGAGATTAAAAATCCGAAAAAGAATATAGGGTTAAGTTTGTTTTTAGGAACACTGATTGTAACACTCATTTATGTATCTACCAATCTGATGTACCTGAGTGTTTTACCATTGCATGATATTGCTTTTGCCAAGTCAGACAGGGTTGCCGTAGCTGCATCAAATGTGATCTTTGGTGATGTGGGCACCTATGTAATAGCCGTAATGATCATGATCTCTACATTCGGTTGTAACAACGGATTGATACTAGCCGGTGCCCGTGTATATTATACCATGGCACAGGATGGATTGTTCTTTAAAAAGGCAGGCAGCTTAAATAAAAACGCTGTACCTGAGTGGGCATTATGGGCGCAATGTATTGTAGCTTCTTTGTTGTGTCTGAGTGGAAAATATGGTGACCTGCTGGATATGGTTTCTTTTATCGTGGTAATATTTTATGTGCTAACAATTGCCGGTATTTTTATTCTTCGTAAAAAAATGCCGGATGCAGAAAGGCCCTACAAAGCATTTGGCTATCCGGTATTACCTGCTTTGTATATGTTGATGGGTATTGCATTTTGTGTAATGCTGATCATTTACAAACCACAGTTTACTTGGCCGGGACTGATCATTACGTTGATAGGTATTCCTTTGTATTATATAGCGGTGAGTAATTCCAAAAAAACGGAATAATGAATTTTGAAAAACTGTTTGCCGATTTCGCTCATAAAAAAGTTGCCATCATTGGCGATCTGATGTTGGATACGTATTGGTGGGGAAATGTAGACCGTATTTCTCCCGAAGCACCTGTGCCCATAGTAGCGTTGAAGAAAAAAGAACTGCGTGCAGGTGGTGCGGCCAATGTGGCTTTGAATACGGCATCGCTTGGTGCACAAACCATGGTGCTTTCTGTAATAGGTAATGATGAAGATGGTAAAAACCTGCTTCGATTGTTACAGGAAAGTGGTATTGATACCTCCTATGTATTGAGTTCCGATCAACGCATAACCACCAACAAAACAAGGGTGATGAGCCGTAACCAGCAAATGATGCGGCTGGATGCAGAGATGATTGCAGACCTGGATGCTGCGTGGGAAGAAAAATTGCTGCATAATGTGAAAGCTTTATTCGCTTCACAAAAACCGGATATACTTATTTTTGAAGATTATAACAAAGGGGTATTAACGGAGCGGATCATTACAGAACTGATTGCGCTTTGTAAAGAATATAAAGTGATCACAAGCGTAGATCCCAAGAAAAAGAACTTTCTTTCTTTCAAGGGCGTAACCATTTTCAAACCTAACCTGAAAGAAGTAAAAGAAGGGTTGAACCTGCTGGTTGATCCCATCCATCTCTCTTCACTGAAAGAAATGCACCAGGCATTACAAGCTCACCTACAGCACGAGATATCTTTTATTACTTTATCAGAAAAAGGTGTTTTTTACCAACAGGCCGATGATGTAAAACTCATTCCCACCCATATCCGCAACATTGCAGATGTAAGCGGGGCAGGAGATACCGTGATTGCAGTTGCCTCACTGGTATATGCTACAACCCAAAACATGCACCTTGCCGCAGAAATGGCCAATATTGCCGGTGGACTTGTTTGCGAAGAAGTAGGTACCGCACCCATTGATAAGGCCAAGCTTTTGGCTGAGTGTGAGATGTTATTGTGAATGGTGAATGGTGAATTGTCAATAGCGTATCATAACTTTTAAATAGCTATTGCCATTAGTCAAGTTCATCATTGCCCATTCACAATTGACAATTCACTATTCACGAATAAACATCCTGCAACAAACAAGCCACAGCCTTAAACCTTCTCTAACAATCCCTCCCAATAATTCGATTTTATCAGTTCAGTTAATGGCTAATTTCGGTTACCGAAAATAAGGTATCACGTATGTCTGAATTTACCATAGCAATTCATGGCGGGGCCGGAACCATCCTGAAAGAAGATATGACACCCGAGCTGGAGCAGGCTTATTTTGAAGGTTTACAACAAGCCCTTGATATTAGCTATGCTGTGCTTGAACAAGGTGGTACGGCAGTGAATGCAGTAAAAGCGGCCATTGTTTTACTGGAAGACAATGTGCTGTTTAATGCAGGCCGCGGCTCTGTATTTACTAAAAAAGGCGTACAGGAAATGGATGCAGCTATTATGGATGGGATTGATCTTTCTGCCGGTGCTGTTGCCGGTGTTCGCAACGTGCGCAATCCGATTGAGTTGGCAACCGAAGTGATGCGCAACAGCAATCATGTTTTCTTAAGTGGTAAAGGTGCCAACGATTTTGCCATCAAGCAGGGTGTTAAACTGGAGCCTGATGAATACTTTTTTTCGCAATTCCGTTATGACCAATGGAAAGCCATTCGCGATTCAGATAATTATTCATTGGATCATACCAACCACCAGTTGGAAGAACTGATGCGTGATAAAAAATTTGGAACCGTTGGTGCTGTTGCCAAAGACATGCATGGAAATTTAGCAGGTGCTACCTCAACAGGTGGTATGACCAATAAAAAATATGGGCGAATTGGTGATAGTCCGATGATTGGAGCCGGTACCTATGCCAATAATAAAACATGTGCCATCAGTTGCACCGGCCATGGCGAAATGTTTATCCGTAGTGTAGCGGCTTACGATGTAAGTTGTTTGATGGAATACAAGGGCCTCAGTTTACAGGATGCAATGGATACCGTAGTAAATGATAAGTTACTTAACATGAACGGAGAGGGTGGAATGATAGGGGTAGATGCACATGGCAATGCGGTGATGTTATTTAACAGTGCGGGTATGTACCGTGGTACCAAAAATTCCACGGGCAGGAACGAAGTTTCTATTTATAAATAATTATCTTTAAGATGGTATAGGAACATGAGAAAATAGAAGGGGCTACTTTTGTAGCTCCTTTTTATTACCCATGCTAAAGTAATCACCCATGAAAAAATTTGCAGTAATCGTAGCAGGAGGCAATGGTACTCGTATGGGTGCTACTATACCAAAGCAATTTCTGTTGTTGCGCGGCAAATCATTGTTGTGGTACTCACTACAAACATTCTTAAGCTCATTTGACGATCTGCACATCATTCTGGTATTGCCTGCTGATAATATAGACGAGGGGAAACAACTTGCAGAAGCGCTTCAGGCAAATGATCGTATTACCATTACTGCAGGTGGCATCAACCGTTTTCATTCTGTACAAAATGGACTGGCTTTGGTAACAGAACCTTCCATTGTGTTTGTACATGATGGGGTTCGTTGTTTGGTAACAGACAAATTAATACAGCGCTGCTACTTACAAGCCATCGAAAAAGGAAGCGCTGTGCCGGCAGTTGCTGCTACGGATAGCATCCGTATGCTGCAGGGAGAGCAGAGTGTGGTAGCTGATAGAAACCTCGTTCGCATTGTTCAAACACCGCAAACTTTTGCAAGTTCTTTATTACTTCCTGCCTTCCAAACAGCCTACCATGAATCGTTTACAGATGAAGCCACGGTTGTTGAGGCATCTGGTCAAACAATATTTTTAATTGATGGTGAGTATGAGAATATAAAGATCACAAGACCTGCTGATCTTTTGATTGCCGAGCAGATACTGTTATCCCGAAACGCGTAGTAGTTTCAATAAGAGAATAGGAGAAAAAGAGTGTAGTAAGAGGGATTCCTCCTTTACTCTTTTACTCTTACCCTCTTATTGAAATTCTTTTAAATTTTGATTACAGAATAAATGCTATCATGCCGAAACGCGTAGTAGTTTCAATAAGAGAATAGGAGAAAAGGAGTGTAGTAAGAAGGATTCCTCCTTTACTCTTTTTCTCTTTAGCTCTTATTGAACCCCTACTTCTTTAATAATTTAATTAACCAGGGATAGTTATTATAATGGTAATGAAAATAAGGCTGGTTAATTGCTCCGAAAGATTCGTAAAATTGTTTTACACCCGGTAGCTCCGATCCTTCCATATCAAGAATCCATTCCTTGCCGGCAAACTCAGTAATCAGATTGTCAAACAAAAAATGATTGGCCTCAAGATCTCTTCCTTCAGGAAGTGTTGTGTTCAGGATATTGTAGATACGGTTGTTATCCATTAAAAAAATACCAATCGCCAGTAAACCATCGTCTTCCTCATACACACATCTCACAAAACATTGTTCGTCTGCTGAGAGCTGCCGACATAGCACTGTAAAATTTTGGTAATCCCGATCTTTTATTTGTGTAATTCTTGCACCATACTGCTTTCTGAAACAAGTGATGGCTTCGTTTATATCTCCTTCTGTGTAACTAAGCCTATGCGCATACGCTTTACGAATATTTTCCTGTAAATCGGGTTTGTAACCTGAGCGGATAATAGGTAAAGGGCGATTCAAATCAATCACCAGATTGGTGCGTGTTTTAGCCGGATGGGTTTCGAGAATGCATTGATTAGAGAAATTCAGCGACATGTCTCCATACGAAATAAAGCATTGAATAAAATTCAATGCTGCTATTTTGGTATCAGTTGTTATTTCTCCAACAAAACCCAGCTGCTGAATAAATGCAGGCGTATACAAATACCTGATCCCCAATTTTTTTCTCCATGGTAACGCTATTACTGCTGTATAATCATCAATCACCAATCCATGCCATTGTTCACAAAGGGCATTGAGGAAAGTAGTTGTTGAATAGATGAGTCCATTTTTATTTCCCGCAATGCATTGATCCCATTGCTGGGTATTTATTTCGGTAGAAGGCAGGATGCGAATCATAGGTTTCATCACATGAAAAATACCGCAATATTTACAAGGCAAAAAGATTTATTTGCCTTTACCGGATAAGATGATGCGAAGCGTATGCATCATGATCTTAAAATCTAGCAGGAGAGATGCATTTTCGATATAGATCAGGTCATATTCCATCCGCTCAATCATCTCTGGTATACTGGAAGCATACCCAAATTGCACCATACCCCAGGAAGTGAGTCCTGGCTTGGCTTTCAGCAAATAACGATAATACGGGGTTTGTTGCATTAGCTGATCTATGTATTCTTTTCTTTCTGGCCGCGGGCCAATCAAACTCATATCGCCCCGGATGATATTCCATAGTTGGGGTAGTTCATCTAATCGCCAGGTACGCATCAGTTTCCCCCAACGGGTAATTCGGGGGTCATGATCGCTGGATAAGGCAGGCCCGTTTTTTTCAGCATCGGCCACCATGCTTCTAAACTTGTAAATGATAAAGGGTTTTCCCCGATAACCAATACGTTCCTGGCTGTAAATAATTCCGCCTTTGGAAGATAAGGCAGTGCGTATGGCAATGAATAAGAGTAAGGGACTAAGTATAATAATTCCACAAACAGAAATCAGCAAATCAAAAAGTCGTTTTACATTCTGTTGCCGTGGGGATAATGCGCTACTCTGTATATCAATTAACATAGCCCCCAGTACATTACTTGTTTTTACAGATCCGGCCAGTATATCCAGTGTATTGGGTACAAGTTTGATGTCTACATCTTTCTGTGCCAGTTGGTTCACCAGTTCTTCCGTTACTGCATTTTGTTTTTTATCGAGAGAAAGTATCACTTTTTCTATCTGGTATTGATCTATGAGTTGATTCAGTTGTTGCGTACTTCCGAGATGAGGAATCCATTTGCTCAGCCCATTGCGGGTTTCCTCAGTAATGGTAACAAAGCCTATGGGTTTAAACCCCAGGTAGCTGAAATTTTTATTTAATTCTTTATAGAGCTTAACTGCATGCTCATTGTTGCCTATAATAAGTGTATTGAAAAAAATATCTCCGCGCAGCATAGATTTCTTTGCGCGGTATAACAAGTAACTTCTTCCTAAAAAAATCAATGCAAATTGTAATCCGAAATATATCCCAAAAGAAAGGATGCTGTTGACGCCCATAGTAAAGGGCAACAATAGTATGATCAGAGAGCCCAGGAAACTGTGTATGAGTGTAGCCGTTAATTCGTTCAGCCTCGATTTTTCGTAGAGTGATTGGTGGTAACTTCCTGCAAATGAAAATACTACTATCCATCCTGCTGCTATGCAGTTAATGGAGATCAGCCAATTGTTATCGAGGGATTGGCCAAGGTAAAAATGAACAAACAGTAGTCCCGTTATTACAGAAAAAATGTAATCGCTGATGAGGTACCAGGTGATATTCTTTTTTCTGTTAGGCATACTGTTTACACAAGAATACTTGTGTTGTTGATCTTATCAAGTATCTGGTGAGCTACTTCCATGGCAAGAAAGCCATCAATTTCGCTTACTACGGTTGGCTTATTGTTTATAATTGCATCTACAAATGATTCCAGTTCCAGTTTAATGGCATTGAGTGGTTGTATAACCGGATTGGCGATAGCTATGGTTTTTTTTCCATTCTGTGTTTCAATATCAAAAGAAAATACGTTGGTATCACTATCCTGTTTCAGTTTAATGATCTCTGTTTTTTTCTCCAGAAAATCAATACCGAGATAAGCATCTTTCTGAAACAAACGCATCTTACGCATTTTTTTCATGCTGATGCGGCTACTGGTAAGATTGGCTACACAACCGTTATTGAATTCGATACGCACGTTGGCAATGTCCGGCGTCTCCGTCATTACCGCCACACCGCTGGCAGAAATATTTTTCACATCGCTTTTTACCAGGCTTAAAATGATATCGATATCATGTATCATCAGATCCAATATCACACTTACTTCTGTTCCGCGTGGATTAAATTGCGCCAGCCTGTGCACTTCAATGAACATGGGGTTTAGCTGCATATCTTTTATAGCGAGGTAGGCAGGATTAAAACGTTCCACATGCCCTACCTGTAATTTGATATTGGCCTCGCGCACCATACTTACAATATCCCTTCCTTCCTGAATGGTATGTGCCAGGGGTTTTTCTACAAACACATGCTTGCCTTTTCGTATGGCCTGCATACAGATCTGGAAATGATGATCGGTTGGGGCAATGATATCAATGATGTCGCAGGCATCCATCAGTTTATCTTCATCCATAAAGCGTTTCAGTCCGTATTGTTCTGTTACCGTTTTGGCATTCTCATTGTTTGGGTCAAAAAAACCCACCAGTTTCACACCTTCTATCTCTTTCCAGTTATTCAGGTGAAACTTACCCAGGTGGCCTACGCCAAAAACACCGACTTTAAGCATACATATGGCTTTGTTAATAAACGGTAAATATAAATATTTGCACCCGCTTAATGTTTAGAAGGCCCAATTTGTGGATATTCTCTATATACATCAGCGGCTATCACGCAAACATATCATAATCCTTGATCTGGGTTAACAGGGTTTCCTGCAATAAAGTGGTTTCACATGCGGCTGCATGCGGCAACTCATAGCGGAAAAAGAATTCCATGGTATGGATCTTACTCTCGTAAAAGACCTTGGTATTCCTTCTGAAATCCTGGTTCTGCAGTTTATCTGCAGCTACTATCGATTGCTTTAACCATTGCCAGCCAATTACGAGGTAACCCGCCATTTCCATAAACACCGTAGCATCAGCCAGAAATTTGTCCAGCGCCCCTTTTTGCGCCAATGGCATCAGGTGCATCAAAACGGTTTTCATGCGGTTCAATTCGGCTTCCAGTAAAATTGCGTAGGGTTGTAGTGGTTGATGTACAGAAGCTTTGTGAATACTATCCTTGATAGCATCTGCCAGTAAATGCAGTGGTTGTCCCTTGCTCATGGTTATTTTTCTTCCCAATAGATCGAGTGATTGTATGCCGGTAGTACCCTCATACAACGACATGATTTTGAGATCACGATAGAGTTGTTGCACAGGAAAGTCTGTGGTATATCCATAACCGCCCAACACCTGTATGGCCAATGCTGCAGAACGACTGCCCTGTTCAGATGCATAGGTTTTTACAATGGGCGTTAATATTTCGAGCAATAAAAAATGCTTCTCTTTTTCTTCACCGGTTGTGGCATGGGTAAGATCGTACAAGCGACTGCATTCCATGCACAACGACAACGATCCTTCTACAATAGCTTTCTGCGTAAGCAACATCCGCTGTACATCTGCATGGTTAATGATGAGGGTAGGAGGGTTAGACGGATCTTTTTCACTTGCCAATCTGCCCTGTGGTCTTTCCATGGCATATTGCAACGATGCCTGGTACGCTGCCATAGCAACAGAGGCCGCACTTTGCCCAACGCTGATTCTTGCCCCATTCATCATTTGAAACATATAGTTCAACCCCTTGTGTGGCTCGCCTATCAGATAGCCATGGCAATCATCATTGTCACCAAAAGATAAATGTGTAGTGGCGTAACCGCGTTGCCCCATTTTCTGAAAATCGCCTGCACAATACACATCATTATAAGCAAGATTTCCATCAGACCCGGTCCTGAATTTTGGGATGATGAATAAAGAAATTCCTTTTACACCAGCTGGGGCACCTTCTATTCTGGCGAGTGTGAGATGAATGAAATTGGAACAGGCTTCGTGTTGTCCGCCCGATATAAATATTTTTTGTCCCTTGATTTTGTAATAACCATCCGCTGTTGCTTTTGCTGAAGAAACAATATCTGATAGCGAGCTTCCTGCCTGTGGTTCTGTTAAAGCCATGGTGCCCTGCCATTCACCTGAAAAAATATGGGGTACATAAGTGGCTATCTGTTCCGGCGAACCAAAACTGGTGATCAAACCCGCGGCACCACTGGATAATCCGGTATACCCCTCCACGACGTTATTAGCAGCCTGAAATAAATGATGGCCGGTACTGAAGATCATTTCGGGTAACTGCATGCCACCATGTTCAAAGGATGCATTGCCACCGATCCATTGTTGTTCTGCAGCTTTACGGATGATGGTTTGTAATTGCGGATGTGTTTTTACGCCACCTTTTCCATCATATTGCGCGGGTGTTTCATCCATTGATTTGAAGTAGGGATACATTTCCTGCTCCGCCAATAGTTTAGCCGATTCAATAATCATCCAGGCCTGCTCTGCATCCAGATGCGAGAAATGTTTCAATGCAAATAAATCTTCTACAGAATGAACATCAAATAAAAGGAACTTGAGATGTTCCATGCTGGTGAATTTTGCCATGGTGGTGTATTGGTTTATTCGTTTATTGGTATGATTTGTAGTAATTCTTTTTATTGTACTATGCTGATCAGTTCGGCTGCGTATGCGGGTTTTTCGGAGCCTTCCAGTTCAATGGTGCAGGAGAGAAATAATTTTATACTGCCATTGGGTTGTTCTTCTGCGTCTGTTAGAGAAGCATGCATCCGAATGCGGCTCCCTTCTTTTACAGGCGTAATAAAACGTGCTTTATTAATACCATAATTGAAAAAGGATCTTGCATTTTCGATCGTGATGAGCTGGTAAAAAAAATGGGAAGCCAGTGCCATGGTCAGGTATCCATGCGCGATGGTTTTTCCATCGGGTAATAATGCTCTTGCTTTTTCAGTGTCAACATGTACCCATTGAAAATCTAGGGTGGCATTGGCAAAATCCTGTATCATCTGTTGGGTTACTACAAGCCATTCGCTGGTACCAATCGATTGACCGATATGGTTTTTGATATCAGAAACGTTTTTAATCACCAATGGTATGTTGGATTGGGCACTTTCGGATATGGTTATTTTTTCAGGTTGAGTCCGTTCTTTAATTTCTTCTGTCCAATCACCCAGTTTCACGATGGCTTTTCCTTTTACTTTTCTATCCATCAGATCTCTAATGGCTTGTGCAGATTGTGCTAATGGGTATACATGGTGAATATGCTGTTTGATTTTTCCTTCCAGCAGCCACGCTACTAGTTGTGCCAGGTTCTGCATGCTCTGTTGCGGCTCTTTTTCTGCAAAGCTTCCCCAGAAAACACCGGTTACGGAACATCCTTTTAAAAGAGGAAGATTAAAAGGTAACTGCGGAATTTCTCCCGATGCAAAGCCAACCACCAGGTACCTGCCCTTCCATGCAATGGATCGCAAAGCCTGCTCGGCCAATTTGCCACCAATGGGGTCATAAATTACATCCACTCCTTTATCTGTAGTCAATTCTTTTATACGAACCCTCAAATCTTCTGTTGTGTAATTGATCAGATGGTCAGCTCCCTTCTCTTTGCATAAAGCCAGTTTATCGGCAGAAGAAGCAGCAGCAATAACGGTTGCTCCTATTTGTTTGGCTAATTCTACAGCGGCAATACCTACACCACCCGCAGCACCCAGTACCAACACCGTTTCGCCGGGTTGCAAACGGGCTCTGTCTTTTAGGGCATGATAGGAAGTACCATAATTGTACAATGCAGAAGCGGCCGTAATAAAATCAATGGAAGCCGGTATGGGAAATACGCGGTTAGCCGCTACGCTTACCTGTTCTGCAAAACCACCCCATCCGCAAAGGGCCAATACACGGTCGCCTTTTTTCAGGTGTTTCACTTTTTCACCAACGGCCATCACAACACCTGATACTTCTCCGCCGGGAGAAAACGGAAGTGTTGGTTTAAACTGGTATTTGTCCTGTATGATTAACGCATCAGGAAAGTTTACACCGCAGGCTTTCACTTCTATCAATACTTCTTTTTCTGCTGGTGAGGGAGCGGGTATCTCTTCCAGTACCAATGTTTCGGGTAAGCCATGTTGGCGGCACAATACTGCGTTCATAAAAATCTATTTATCGCCTGAGAACTGAATTTACAATCATTCGCTGAAAAGAGAGGGTTCTGTTTTACATTTAGCCAGTCAAATAATCCGGTCTGTTTTAGTAAGCAGGTAAACCAAATCAATGTTCAAAAAAATCATTCGTTCACTACTGCAGCAATCGCTTGGGTTTGACCGGTATGTATTTTGGTTGGCCATTGTTCAGATTACGCGTATGCGTTTTTTAGGGTATGATAAAGAGTTCCTGCATTTCTGCAACCTGATACCACCCGGTGGTGCCATTCTTGATATTGGAGCCAATATCGGAATCACGGCTGTGGTGTTGGCCAAAAAACATCCCGGGGCTATTATCTATGCCATTGAACCTTTGCCGGCTAATATCCATGCATTGAAACGGGTGATTGATTTTTTTCATCTCACAAATGTGATCATTGTAGAAACCGCTTTGGGCGAGGAGCGAAAACAGGTAAATATGGTAGTGCCTGTAACGGGTGGAGCCACTATGCAGGGGTTGGCATACGTAGCGGAAGATGCTTTACATGAGAAAATGACCGGTCATGTATTTTCCGTAGGTATTCAGACCCTGGATCAATTATCTTCATCCGGACTGAATACGCAGATTTCAGCCATTAAAATTGATGTTGAGAATTATGAGTTATATGTATTGAGAGGAGGAAGGGTTTTACTGGAGAAATATAAACCAATGGTATTTTGTGAGTTATGGGATGATGAACGCCGTTTACTTTGCTTTGCATTTATGAAAGAATTGGGTTACCGGATTAAAGTATGGGAGAGAGGGCAGTTGGTTGATTTTGATGGACAAGCATCCCTTAACTATTTTTTCTTACCCGAAAAACAAGCTTAGGTTGGCAGGATGAAAAGTATTTGAAAAGTGGATTTTATTGAGAGCAGGCTTAACTTATATACCGATATTGATTTTAGGGTTCAGCTTTCATAAAAAAGAGTAATTTCATTTATTCTTTGGTGTGATACACCATTATTATAAAAAACAATCCCAAAGGGAATTGTAAACAACCAGGAAAAACGGATGATTAAGAAAGTACTTTGTGTTGATGATGATACCATCTCCTTAACCATTTCCCAGCTTTTGCTAAAGCGAACGGGTTTTGCAACAGAGGTGGATACCGCAATAGATGGAAGTGATGCATTGGATTATTTTGAGGAACTTTTTTCTAGTGATGCAAGTGCTGCAGCAAATGCACCAGAACTGATTTTACTTGATATCAATATGCCGGTAATGAATGGCTGGGAATTTTTGCAGGAATATACACCCCGCTTTCTCGAAAAATTACCCAATACCAAAATCGTTATTCTCTCTTCAACCATCGATCCTGAAGATTTTGCTTTAGCCAAACAGTACCCGGTTGTGGTTCAGTTTATCAGTAAGCCCCTAAGCATCGAAAACCTCGAAGAACTAAGGACCAATCCGGCTATGAGCCCTCATTTTTTATAGCCATTTCTTTTTCCCTATTACCTATTCTTTACAAAAGAATACTTCCATCATTTTTCTGTGTTGGGATCTTCCTGGACATAAAAAAGCTTGGTAGGAAAATTTCGTCCTACCAAGCTCGTGTAGCTTTCGCTACGGTTTTTCTGGATACGGTTGGTTCAGGCTGTTTTAATAGCTGTTCAACCAAATACAATTTTTACAAAGGATAATTGAATGTTACTCCCATTATAGCCAGCGTGTGTAAACCCTATGCTTAATGTGATATACCAAAGTAACTTATTAATACCGGGTATATCAATAACAGCTTCTGTGATTATCTGGTAGCAACTACCAATGAACAGCGTAGTTACATATCTACATATGTATAAAATGCTTAATTAGATATTCCATGCAGCTTTTTTATCACTATTTCATGCTTTTTCTCAATGTTTGTATACATTAGAATCATGAAAATCAAATTGAACCCATCCCGTCCCGCTTTTACAAGGTATAAGGCCGGACTATTTGTACTTCCCTTGTTTTTTTTCGTAGTGTCTGCATTAGCACAATCTGCCAATCCTGTGGTGGATAAGATTGTAGCCGAAGCAAATAGCAATTCACAATTGGAAAAACTGGCACATGAGCTGTTTGATAAGATCGGTGCCCGTTTGGTAGGTACCCCTCAAATGCAGATGGCCAACGATTGGGCAGTTGAAAAATATACGGGCTGGGGTATTGCTGCACGTAATGAAAAATGGGGAGAATGGAAAGGATGGGAAAGAGGGGTTACCCATATTGATATGGTATCTCCCAGAGCAAGAACGCTGGAAGGCACCCAGTTGGCATGGTGTCCTTCTACCAAAGGCAAAAGCATTACAGCAGAGCTGATTATTTTACCTGATCTCGCAGACTCCATGGCTTACCAGCAATGGCTGCCTGCTGTGAAAGGGAAGTTTGTGATGATCTCTATGTTACAACCCACTGGCCGACCTGATTATAACTGGCAGGAGTTTGGTACGAAAGAATCGATCGACAAAATGAAGAAAGACCGTACCGCACAAACTACGGCCTGGGCCAATCGCATTAAAAAAACAGGGTACTCGGCCAGAATGTTACAGATCATATTAGAAAAGGCAGGGGCTGCCGGAATTGTGGGCAATAACTGGTCGCAGGGTTTTGGCGTTGATAAAATATTCAATGCGGTTACTGCCAAAATTCCTACGGTAGATATTGCTCTGGAAGATTATGGTTTATTGTACCGGTTAGTTGAGGCGGGCGATAATCCGAAGATCAGTATCCGTACAGATTCAAAAGGCAATGGCGTAGTACCTACATTCAATACCATTGCTGAAATTAAAGGAACCGAAAAGCCGGATGAATATGTAATGCTCTCTGCCCATTTCGATTCATGGGATGGCGGAACCGGTGCTACTGATAACGGAACCGGAACCTTAACCATGATGGAGGCGCTGCGTATATTGAAATTGGTATACCCTAATCCTAAGCGCACCATACTGGTAGGGCATTGGGGAAGTGAAGAACAGGGATTGAACGGCTCACGTTCTTTTGTAGAAGACCATCCTGAAATTGTAAATAAACTGCAGGCACTCTTCAATCAGGATAATGGAACCGGAAGAATTGTGAATATTGGCGGACAAGGTTTTCAAAATTCAGGTGAATTTATAACACGCTGGCTGGCTGCGGCTCCCAAAGCTATGCGCGATTCTATCAGAACTTCTTTCCCGGGTTCACCCGGTGGCGGTGGTTCCGATTTTGCTTCTTTTGTAGCGGCAGGTGCACCGGGCTTTTCATTGGGTGCTTTAAACTGGTCGTACTTTAATTATACCTGGCATACCAATCGCGATACCTACGATAAAGTGGTATTTGATGACCTGCGCAACAATGCGATTTTGACTGCGATACTCGTGTACATGGCCAGTGAAGATCCTGCGTTTTTCCCAAGGGATAAAGCAGTGTTGCCAAACGACAGACAGGGAAGACCAGGCGCCTGGCCAACACCTGTAAAGGCCATACGCAAAGGGCCAGTGGCTCTGGTGAATTAAATCAGATTGAGCAGAAGATAACAATAAGAAAGCCCGGATAATCCGGGCTTTCTTATTATGTTATTTCGGTGGGGTTAGATGTAAATAAATTCAGAATTCTTTAGCCGCAGATTTGCAGATGTTTAGTCGAAAATCTGCGAATCTGCGGCTAAATTTCCCACCATCCTCTGATAAATGTCAAACTGATACACTACTGATATTTCAAAATAGCGAAAGTTGTGAATGATTTTTCTTAACCTTGATTCGAAGGTTTCTCATTACCGTAGTAGAAACACCATTTGCCCCAATTTCATACACTGCCGATTCTTCATATCGGGAGGCAACAACAACCTGTGTTTGTCCGGCATGTTTTGAAAACAGCTCTTCCACAAGTTTGGGATGGTTATTATTTTTTGAGAGATGCGCCAATAGAAGATGACTCATCTGTTCAGATCTGTGTTCGGTAAAAACCGCTAACGCCTGTGCATTCGAAAGATGTCCCATGCCACCACTGATTCTTTTTTTCAGGTGATAGGGGTAGTTGCCGTTTTCCAACATGGCTGCATCATAATTGGCTTCCAGAAATGCAGCATGGCATTGTTTAAAATACCGGATCAGGTTATCACAGGCAATACCGAGGTCTGTAAATACACCAACATGGATATTGTTATAACTGATTAAAAAACTATGTGGATCGCTGGCATCATGAAATTTAGGAAAGGGAACAATGGCTAATGCACCAATCCGGATTTCGGCATGCGGTACAAAATTTCTCACTAGCCCGGGCTCAACGGGTATGCGGCTGTTTTGCAGGGTGGGTTGGGTAATGTAAACAGGCAAACGAAATTTTTTGGATAAAGCAGGAACACCGGTAATATGATCGCCATGTTCATGCGAGATAAAAATGGCTTTTACCTTGTCCATGGCTAAGCCAAGCCGCTTCATCCGCTTCTCCGTTTCCCTGCACGAAATACCTGCATCTATGAAAACAGCTTCCTGCGCGTGGCCTACATAATAGCAGTTACCATTGCTGCCCGAGTTTAAAGAAGTAATGAATAGCGACATAATATTTTTCAAAAATAAACCGATTCTTTCACAATGGCCGTATTGGTTTGTGCGCATTTTGTGGGTTAGTATTGCAGGATAGCTGTATTTTAGAGAACTGTTTATATGAAAAAGAAAATTGCCTTGTTGTTTTTTTCGGTAGTCATTATCCTGCCGGCACTGGCCCAACCCAATATGTATGGGAAGGGTAATATTCATGCACATAACGATTACGATCATAACCGGCCTTTTGTTCAGGCGTATGCATTGGGTATCGGTTCTATCGAAGCAGATGTATTGCTGATCAACGATACACTTTTTGTTGCCCATAGCAGAAGAGATATCAGAAGAGATGTGCTATTCGAAACAGCGTATCTGCAAAAATTAGAACAGGGTGTAAAAGCCAACAAGGGATATGTGTATGAAGATACCTCGCGTATACTGCAATTGCTGATTGATATTAAAACCGATTCTTTACAAACACTGGATGCGGTAATCAGAAGTATTCAAAAATTTCCATTGTTGCTGCATAACAGGTCTATTCGTTTTGTGATCACCGGTAACCAGCCTCCTCCGGTACGTTTTAATCAATACCCACCGTATATTTTATTTGATGGCAAGATCCATGTGGCAGAACACCAGACACAACTTACACGGATTGGATTATTCAGTGCCGATTTTTCAAAGTACAGTAAATGGAAAGGCGAGGGGCCAATACCACAGCTGGAATTAGTACAACTTACCAATGATATTACCAAAGCTCATTCACTAAACAGGCAAATCCGATTTTGGGGCGTACCCGATAACCCACTTACCTGGAAAACGATGAAGGAGCTTGGGGTTGATTATATCAATACCGATCAGATAGCAACTGTTGCAAAATGGATTGAGTAATTTTTCTGAGTTTCGAAAGGATGGGTTGTTTACTGGTAGAAACAATAGGTATTCAAACAAATAATTATGCAAAAGATACTGGTCATATGCATACTGGCAACAATGCTAGTTTCTGTTGCCGATGGCCAGCAACCTGAAGTGTATTTATTTGACGCAAGCCGAATACCATCCATACAAAGCGAATGGAAAAAAGGAAATGCAGCTACAACTCAATCCATGAATTGGTTGTTGAAAGAAGCCGATAAAATTTTGTTGCTAAAGCCGGGTTCTGTAATGGACAAAGCATTTTCTCCGCCCAGTGGTAATAAACACGATTACATGAGCCTGGCCCCTTATTTCTGGCCCGATCTTACCAAGCGGGATAGTT
The DNA here is from genome assembly GCA_943372845.1 of Chitinophaga pinensis. Classification (GTDB taxonomy): domain Bacteria; phylum Bacteroidota; class Bacteroidia; order Chitinophagales; family Chitinophagaceae; genus Sediminibacterium; species Sediminibacterium pinensis_K. The sequence continues at coordinate 157,543 of CALSAD010000002.1, forward strand.
TGCCTTATATCCGTAAAGATGGCCAACGCAATCCTATGATTGATAAGATCACAGATAAAAAAAATCTGGTAGACCTTGGACGAAATACACACCTGCTGGCTTTGGCATATAGTATTACAAACGAAGAAAAATATGCTGCTAAAGCCGCAGACTATCTGAAAACATGGTTTGTGCATGAAGCCACCCGGATGAATCCCAATCTTACCTATGCCCAGGCCGTGTTGGGTGTAAACGATGGGAGAGGGATTGGTATTATTGAAACCGTATCTCTGGCCAATGTGGTGGATGCAGTTGGAATGTTGTCAAGAAGTAAAGTACTTTCTTCAAGTGATCAACAGCAGATCTCAAAATGGTTTGAACAATACCTGCAATGGATGCTCACCAGTAAAAACGGAACGGATGAAAGGCGTGCATTGAATAACCACGGTATCTGGTACGATATGCAGGTATTGTCGTTTGCCCTTTTTCTGCATAAAAATGATTTTGCCAGAAGTTATTGTGATTCCATTCTCAAAAGAATTCCCGTTCAGTTTGAAACGGATGGTCGCCAGCCATTGGAGCTGGAACGTACTACCGCACTTGGTTACAGCACTTTTAATCTGGAAGCCTGGTTTAAAACCGCATTGCTTGCCAACAGACTCGGGGTAGATATATGGCATTACCAAACCATGGATGGGAGGGGTTTGCAGAAAGCACTCGACTGGCTGATTCCCTTCGCCACCGGCGAAAAAAAATGGACCTATCAACAGATCAAAGAATACACCGAGATCGATAAAATGTATTTTCTCTTGCGGGAAGCTTCGGTAAGGTATGGCTTAACCAGTTATCAGTCCATTGCCCAAAAAATACCCGTGCAGGGTGTAGAACTGATTAATTTATTATACCCCGCCCTTCAATAACCTCTTCTTTCAGTGCAAACCAGTGCCCTCAGTGGCAAAAAAACACACAAACATCAATCCCCTCATCTTTTTCTCAAAAAAAATCCCTCTTTTTCTGTAACCTTACTTCACTATATGAGTTACCTGTTTTATATAACCAAATAACGAGCCCCGCTTGAACCCGCTGACCGACAATGCCATCATGCTGAAAGTAAAAAATGGCGACCTGGATAAACTAGGTCTGCTGTTTGAGCGGCACCACCGTTCGTTGTTTGGTTTTTTGTTTCATATGACAGGGCAAAGAGAGTTAAGTGAGGATATGGCGCAGAACGTATTTTATCGGATCCTTAAATACAAACATGCTTTTAGAGGAGATGGTGAATTCAAAACCTGGATGTACCACCTGGCCCGCAATGTGATAAACGACAACGGAAGAGCGGTAAAGCGAACCGTAAAACACCAGGAAGTAACCAACCTGGCAGAAGAAATAGCCGGAAGTTATCTGGCAGATGAATCAATTCAGAAGAAACAAGAACTGGCACTGCTGAAAAATGCCATGAACAACCTGCAGCCTGAGAGTCGCGAAATACTGATCCTTAGTAAGTTTCAGGAATTAAAATACCATGAGATCGCAGCGATCATGGACATTACCGAAGGTGCTGTGAAAGTGCGTGTGCACCGGGCCCTTCATCAATTAAAAAATGTGTATTTACAGATAGCCAATTAAAACCGATGAACATGAACTGTGAAAACGACAAAGCATTTATCAGCAGCTGGATCAACAACGAAATGACAGCGGCAGAGCGAACTGCTTTTGAGCAACACCTGCTTACCTGTACCGAATGCAGACAGGAATTGGAAGCCACGCAACAGGTTTGGAAGCTGATGGGAGAAATACCTGCACCTGCTGCCTCTGCCGATATGCCTGTTCAGTTTCAAGGAATGCTTGAGCAGTATAAAGAATCTCAAACAGTAACAACAAAACCGAATCCGTTGCGGGTATTGGTGGATAAACTTCGCCAGTTATGGTTGCTGCAACCGGGTATGCAACTGGCGTATACCATTGTGCTGATCGTAATCGGTATTGGTGCGGGATCTTTGTTGAATACGCAGGGTGGAAATAAACAGGAGATTGCCGCATTATCATCACAGGTACATGAAATGAAAGAGATGATGATGTTATCCCTGCTCGAAAATCCTTCCGCATCAGAACGCATTCGCGGTGTTAGCTATTCGAGCGAAATTAAAACGGCGAATAAAGAAGTGATCGAGGCATTGTTATCAACCTTAAACAACGACCAAAATGTGAATGTTCGTTTAATCACACTGGAAGCATTAACGCAATATGCCGGTGAGCCATCTGTTCGGGAAGGGTTGGTGAAATCCATTGTACAGCAGGAATCGCCCCTCGTACAATCGGCACTGGCAGATATTATGTTGAAGCTGCAGGAAAAGCGTTCAGTACAATCGTTCAAAAAATTACTACAGCAGAAAGACCTCAACAACGCGATCAGAAATAAAATAGAACAAACCATTTCCGGACTCATTTAAAACAACTCTATATGAAACAATTTGTATTTCCGCTGGCAGCGGTACTGTTACTTTCATGCCTGCAATCACCTGCTTCTGCACAGGAATCGCAGAAAGATACAGAACGGGCAGAGCGAAGCCGTGAGAAAAAAGAACAACAAAAAGAGCGTCTGAAAGAAAAGTATCCCGCCACATTTAAAGAACATATCAGTAAACAATACAGTGTACAAAAAGCCGGCAGCAGCATAGTTGCCATCTATAATCTGGAAGGCTCTGTTAAAGTGGAAGGATATGCAGGCGATAAAGTATTGATAGAGATTGATAAAACCATTTTTGCCAAAGACAATGAAACGCTGGAGCAGGGAAAGAAAGAAATCAAAATTGGATTTGAACAGATAGGAGATAGTATTGTTGCCTACACTCAGGAACCATGGGATACTCGGCCGCATGATTGGAAAGACCGTAATGAGGATTGGCGCAATCAACGAAAAATTGACTACCGCTGTGCGCTTGAGTATACAATTAAAGTGCCTTTTAACGCAAACCTTCGGTTAAACACTGTTAATAATGGAGATATTGATGTGAAGGATGTGGCGGGTACCTTGCACATAAACAATGTAAACGGTGCAGTTGCCATTACAAATGCAAAAGGAACTACCCATGCCAAAACAATTAATGGCGACCTAACTATTAATTATGTTACCAATCCACCGCAGGCTTCCAGTTTTTATACATTGAATGGAAAACTGACCGCCGCGTTTCAACCCAATCTGTCGGCCGACCTTCAATTTAAAACGATGAATGGGGCTTTTTATACCGACTTTCCTGATGCAGAAATATTACCGGCAACGGTTATAAAAAATATAGAGAAAAAAGGTGAGGGGGTTATCTATAAACTGAATAAGGATACACAACTCCGTATTGGCTCAGGCAACAATAAACTGAAATTTGAAACACTGAACGGAAATATTTATATTAAAAAACAATCTTAAACCCCCGATATGAAAACAACTAAGATAGCAGCAGCCATATTACTGAGTATGGTGCTTACCACACAAATCAACGCACAATCAGAAACAAAGGAACAACTGGTCGTTCCCCTTAGTGAACCCGGAAAACCGTTTAAACTAAATGTGGGTATCCTTAACGGATCCATCAAAGTAATTGCTTACGAAGGAAAAGATGTGATCATTGATGTACAATCAGGCAGTGAAAGGGTATCAGAGAAAAAAAATAAGCCAGGAGTACCCGTAAATACAAACATCAACACAACAATTGGCGGTGCCAGTAATGCTTCCAATGGCATGAAAAAAATTAATGCAGGAAACGGGCTTGATATTAGTGCAGAAGAAAAGAACAACCGTATTACCGTTCACTCCAATTCTTTTAAAGGATCGGTAACGCTAACCATTAAAGTGCCGCAGTCTGAAGCAGCTTTAAAATTATCTACGGTAAACAATGGGGATATTTCAGTAACCAATGTTAGTGGCGAAATGGAAATCAGTAATACCAATGGCGGTGTTTACCTTACCAATATATCCGGATCTGCGGTAGCCAATGCATTAAACAGCAGTGTAGTGGTATCATTCAAAAGCATTGATCCCAAAGCTGCCATGGCATTCTCAACGCTCAACGGAAATATTGATGTAACGTTTCCTGCATCGCTGAAAGCCAATGTAAAATTGAAATCGGATATGGGAGAAATGTTCACCGATTTTGATATTGAAGCGGATAAAAGCCAATCCAAAGTAAGCCGTACCAATCAATCCGGTATGTACCGTGTAAATGTTGAAAACTGGGTGTATGGTAAAATCAATACCGGCGGACCTGAATTGATGATGAAAACGATGAATGGAAATATTTATATCCGTAAAACTAAGTAGTATTCTGAGATACTATAACACAGAGGTAAAGGATACTGATTCTTTACCTCTTTTTGATGAAAAGGTCAAATAGTATCCTTAATAAAACCGATCCTCGTTCTGGGCTTCACTTCGGGAGTAAGCAATTTTTTTACATACTGAAAGATAACCTGTATGTCTTCTGTGTTGTTGGTGACATTCTTTTCCAGTTTTTCGAGTTTCAAAAGAATGTCTTTATTGGAAAGTATCAGCTCCCTCATTTTAATAAAAATGCGTATGATCTGAACATTTACACGGATAGCTACCTGACTGTTCAAAACACCTGATAACATTAATATGCCGTGCTCAGTAAACGCATGTGGAAGTTTTCTCTTACCACCCCAACTTGAAGTCGCAAATTGCGACTTCAAGTTGCTAAACTCTTTGGGTGTTAGCTGAAACATAAAATCTTTGGGAAACCTGTCTAAATTTCTTTTTACCTGTTCATTCAGTCTTTTGGTTTCCACACCATACAGTTCGGCAAGGTCTTCATCCAATAATACTCTTTGACCACGTATCATTCGTATTTTACTTACAATGGCAGCTCTGTTATTGCTTGATGTCATATAATACAGTGTAAATGTTTCAGCAAATCTTAACAATAAATGGCAGTTGTGGTAGCGTATTTATACCTGATTTTTAGGAGGAGAAGAATCGCTTAGCAAAACAAAAAGGGGTAAAGCAGAATTGTGCTTTACCCCTTTTTGTTTTCTTTACAGTACTGATTTTTCTAAAACCTTTTAATGTTTTGAATATAAGAAATGGTATCGATGCGTTGGTGCCGTAATACGGTTAGCCTATCATACGGTTGTTATGTTTTTTTATTACCGCCAGTAATTGCTCAATATTGCCAATGTCTTCGGTTTCCGTTTGTGCAATGGATACATGCCATTTGTGTTCTATAGCATTTAACAGGTATAGCATTTCCCAGTCAACCAGGTTCAGATCGTTCTTGAGATGCGTAGAAGGGGTAATATCTGTTTTAATGTTCAGCTTTTGTTTCAATAATTTCTGGATGCTGTTTACGAATGGTTGCATACGGTTCGGTTTAACTCATGATCAATGAGCTGACTAAGACCAAAAACGTTGCCAAAGGCGTATTAATGTACTGTTAAATACCTTTTTGTTAATTGATTAACAAAACAATACCGTTTGAATAATCACCATAAAAAAGCAGCGATTGAAACTTCAATCGCTGCTTTAAAAATGTTGTCATATCAGTCTTAGTTCTTCTTGGGTGCTGGTTGTTTTTGAACTGGAGCTGGGGCATTTGCATTTGCTTGTACAGGCTTCACCTCACCTTTAATCATCAATATTTTCTGGTTAGGGGCAGCATTGAATGTAACAGTTACCGGTTTATTAAATTCGCCCATTGCCTGAGCATTGTAGGTAACTTTAATGTTGGCAGAGGCTCCGGGCATAATGGGTTCTCTTGGCCATTCAGGTGTGGTGCAACCGCAGGATGCCTGAACATTATTCAAAACCAATGGTTCTGTACCGGTATTCTTAAATGAAAATACATGTGTAACCGGTGTTCCCTGAGGAATATTGCCAAAATCATAAGTATCTGCAGCAATGGTAAATACGGCTTTGCTGGCAGCCGGGGCTGCTGCTACTTGTGCTGGTTTTGCGGCAGTTGCATTTTGAGCGGTAACGTTGGTCAGGCATGCAAGTAGGATAAAAGCTGATCCCAGAAATATCTTTTTCATTGTGTCGTAATTTTTAGGAAAGGTAAAGTTTTTTTCTATCTAATTCAGCGGGCCAAGTATTTATAGAGCTTATTTACCGATTAATTCTGCCTATCCATGCTTTCCCCTAACTTTAGTTACCTCAAATTAACCAAATGAAACAGCCATTTTTCGTTGCGCTTCTGCTTTCGGGTTCCTTCTTTGCTTGCCAGAGCAATAATGAATCCAAGGCACCCGATTTTCTTGTTATGAATATTGATACCACGGTTAGTCCTGCCGATAATTTCTTTCTTTTTGCCAATGGCGGTTGGATTAAATCCAATGCCATCCCTGCTTCTGAAAGTAGCTGGGGTGTTGGCTACCTGGTGCAGGATGATATTTATAGCCGGTTAAAAAGTATTAACGAAAAAGCGGTACAAGAAGTTGCTGCCGAAGGAACCATCACCCAGAAAATTGGCGATTTCTGGCAAAGCGGAATGGATTCTGCAGCTGCAGAAAAACAGGGCATACAGCCTTTGCAGGAAGGGCTTACTGCCATACAGCAGATCAGTAATCCGCAACAGTTAATGGCAGTAGTAGCCTCTATGCATAGAAAAGGGATGAATGTGCTATTCTTCGATGGTGTTTACCAGGACGACAAAAACAGCGAAGCCTATGCTTACCAGTTAGGGCAGGGCGGATTGGGTATGCCGGAACGCGATTATTATTTTAATACAGATGAAAAAACAGTAGGTGTACAAAAAGCCTATCGCAAATACCTGTACCAGACATTTCGTTTACTGGGCGATGATAGCATTAACGCAAGCGCTAATACAGATAAAGTATACCAGTTCGAAACAAGGCTGGCCAAAGCTTCGCGTAAAATAGTTGACCTGCGCGATCCCTATAAAAATTACAATAAAATGGATGTGGCCGGTTTACAAAAGCTGGCACCCTTACTAGGTTGGGCTGCTTACCTGCAGCAATTGGGTATTTCCAAACTGGATTCAGCTATTGTAGGCCAGCCGGAATACCTTACTGCTTTAAACAAAGAATTGACAGCCACCCCACTGGCTGATTGGAAAAATTATCTCCGCTTTAATCTGGTAAGAAGAAACTCGCAATACCTGAACACACAGGCGTTCATGAACAATTTTGCCTACACGCAAGCCGTAAATGGCGCCAAGGAACCAAGGGTTCGCTGGAAGCGGGTACTGGATGCAGAAGAGTCTGCTATTGGAGAAGCATTGGGACAATTATTTGTAAAGGAATACTTTAATGAAAAGGCCAAAGCGCGCTATAGTAATATGGTTGAATCTATACGCGATGTATATAAGGAAAGAATTACCAAACTTCCCTGGATGACAGATAGTACGAAGCAAAAAGCATTGGCCAAATTAAGTAAGATCTCCAAAAAAGTAGGGTATCCTGATCAATGGAAAGATTTTAGCGCATTGAAAATAGACAAGGGTCCCTTTGTTCTGAACATGCAGCGGGCAAAAGAATGGTGGTTTAATTACAATATCAGTAAACTGGGTAAACCGGTTGATAGAAATGAATGGAGTATGACGCCGCAGACCTACAACGCCTATTATAATCCCAGCAATAATGAGATTGTGTTACCTGCCGGTATTTTTGCAGTACCCGGTATGAAAGATGCAGACCTCGACGATGCATTTGTATATGGCTATGCAGGTGCTTCTACCATTGGTCATGAAATAACGCATGGTTTTGATGACCAGGGCCGGCAATACGATGCTGAAGGAAATTTGAAAGACTGGTGGCAGGCAGAAGATGCCAAACAGTTTAGTGCCAGGGCACAAAAAATTATTCAGCAGTTCAACGAATTTATGCCGGTAGATACCCTGCATGTAAATGGCAATGCCACACAGGGAGAAAACATAGCAGATCTTGGTGGGTTATTACTGGGTATTGATGCATTTAAAAAAACAGAACAATACAAAAAAGGAGAGAAGATCAACGGCTACACTCCCTTGCAAAGATATTTTCTAGGCTATGCTTTTGGATGGTTGTATACCGAGAGAAAAGAAGTACTGGCCAGCCAGTTAAAAACAGATGTTCATTCGCCTTCCAAAGAACGTGTAAACGGCCCCATGGTAAATATCCCTGAATTTTATGAAGCCTTCGGTGTAAAGAAAGGAGATAAAATGTACAGGGCGGATAGTTTACGGGTGAGTATTTGGTAAACATAAACCGTCATTTCGAGCGGAGCAAAGCGAAGGGAGAAATCTGCCAATCGATTAGCAGATTTCTCTCCCGCTAAGGCTGGATCGAAATGACGAACCAGATGATATATCATTCTTTCCCGCTTCCCTTAAATTGATGTATGGTTTCTTTGAACAATACATTAAAAGTGGTTAGCGATCCATAACCTGCGGTGATGTACTGCTGCAGTTCTACTTTCTCCGCATCGGTTAATACTTTATGCGCATTTATTTTCTGTTCAATCAAACGTAACCTGTCCCGCAGCATCACTATTTTATGGAAGAACACTTCTATGGGCACTTCTTTGGCTTGCAGGCTATCATCTTTTGGCTGCAATACAAGCGTACCATCATTCCATTTGGTTGCCATAGGTACCAATTGAAACTCATGTAATCTTTGGGTAAGTACATTGTCTAATGCCTGTTCTATATCAGCCAAAGAAACCCCGCCTGCCGTTTCACCTGGTGCAGTTGCCTCGAGAATTGTTAAGTCTGTATAATCTTTGGCAATACTCTTGGCACTATTGGTTGTTTTAAACCAGATCATATAAAATTCGGTGCCGGTTTCTACCACTACACCTTTGCCAAAATGGGGATGATTAACCCTTGAACCAATACCCAATGTTTCCATATATTTTTTTTGAAAAATAATCAATAACTGCGCCTTTGCGCCTCTGCGTGCAAAAAAATACCTGCTTTACTTAAAGCAGGTATTTAAAATTAATAAGTTGTATTTATTTAATCGCCACCGGAACATCTACATTCTCCCATGTTAGCGTAAAACCTTTGTTGCTAAAAGAATATACCAAACGCTCATTCATATAAGCTGCCTTGGTTGGTTTTACAGTTACACGTAACACATCTTTAGCAGGGTCTGCTGTGGTTTCGTTCTGGCGGGTAACACCCCATTGGCCGGTTTGAGAATTAAAGATAAAGGTCCACTCAGTTTCACCTGGAATGGCATACAGGCTGTATTTGCCGGCAGGTAAAGGTTTGCCTTCCACAGTGATGTCTTTATCGGTTTCAAAAATGGTGGCAGCGTTGGCACCTGCGCGCCATGTTTTGCCATAAGGTACCAGTGCACCCCAAATCTGTCTGCCTTTTACAGAGGGACTATTGTATTTGATGGAAATATTGGCACCGCTAATGGTACCGGGGGCAATGGCTGCAGGACTCGCCTGAGAATAACCAAGGGTACTAATGAATGCCATGGCTAGGCTGAGACAAAGGATTTTTACAAAAGAGATTTTTTTCATAAGGGTGTTTTTTAATCAGTTGTTACTTAATGAAAGAGTAATGTACATATTTTATAAAAGTCAGGCTATGTTATTATACAAAAGGTAAAAATTTACGCTGATTAATAACAATAATTTATCTTTCTGTTTAATTGTTTGCCATGCATACTTTACAAACTGCTGATTACATTGTATTCTTTCTGTATTTTATTGTGGTGAGTTCTTATGGGTGGTATATCTATAAAAAAAAGAAATCGGCAAATACCAGTGCCAAAGATTTCTTTCTGGCAGAGGGATCGTTAACCTGGTGGGCCATTGGGGCATCGCTTATTGCCTCAAATATTTCGGCGGAACATTTTATTGGTATGTCGGGTTCAGGTTTTGCACTGGGCCTTGCCATCTCAACCTATGAATGGATGGCTGCAGCCACACTGATCATCGTTGCCATATTTATCATTCCTGTATACTTAAAGAATAAGATCTATACCATGCCGCAATTTCTGGCAAAAAGGTATAATGATAAAGTAAGCACCATTATGGCGGTGTTCTGGTTGCTGGTGTATGTTTTTGTAAACCTTACTTCTATCATTTATCTGGGGGCATTGGCCATTTCTTCTATTTCTGACATTGGCTTTGGCTGGTGTATTGCAGGGCTCAGTATTTTCTCTGTGATTGTTACATTGGGTGGTATGAAAGTGATTGGCTACACAGATGTGATACAGGTATTTGTTTTGATAGTAGGTGGATTGGTTACCACTTATCTGGCACTATCGTTATTGTCAGAAAATTTTGGATTTGGCGGCGATATCTGGAAAGGCCTTGGGGTATTGCGCAGAGAAGCACCCACACATTTTCACATGATCTTTCAAAAATCAGATCCTTATTACAAAGAATTGCCGGGACTATCTGTATTGATAGGAGGGATGTTGATTAATAACCTGGCGTATTGGGGATGCAATCAATACATTGTACAACGTGCACTGGGAGCCGATTTGCAAACAGCCCGAAAAGGTATTTTATTCGCTGCCTTTTTAAAATTACTGGTTCCGGTAATTGCGGTGCTGCCGGGTATTACCATGTATGTATTGCACCAAAAAGGATTGTTTCAAACTGAGATGGCGGATGCGGCAGGTATCATCAAACCTGATCATGCCTATCCTACGTTGATGAATTTATTACCTGCCGGTTTAAAAGGAATTGCTTTTGCTGCTTTAACGGCTGCTATTGTGGCTTCGCTGGCAGGTAAAGCCAACAGCATCTCCACCATTTTTTCGCTGGATATTTACCGTAAATTTTTTGATAAAGAAGTATCTGAAAAAAAGCTGGTGCATGTAGGCAGATGGGCGGTAATTGTTTCTATGCTTGCGGCTGCTTTGGTGGCACCGGCCTTGCGTTCTCTTGATCAGGCATATCAATTTATACAGGAATATGTTGGCTTTGTATCACCCGGTGTGCTGGCTATTTTTTTACTGGGATTTTTCTGGAAAAAAACAACGGCCAATGCTGCTATGGCGGGTGCGTTGCTTACCATTCCGGTATCAACGGTGTTGAAATTTTTACCAGTATGGACAAGCGGAGCCTTTCCTGATTATCCTTTTTTAGACCGGATGACCATTACCTTTTTTGTAGTAACAATGGTAATGATTGTAATGAGTTTACTCAAACCAACTCCAAAAGAAGATAAGCATTCCATAGAGGTAGATGTTTCCTTATTCAGGGTATCAACCGGTTTTGTGATTGGCTCCATCATTATTTGTGGAATACTGGCCGCATTATATACCGTTTTCTGGTAAAGGGAGATTGCGTTTACCAATGGTATTGTTTTAACAAAGGAATATTATAGCAGCATGAAAAATCATCCTCTTTATTATGCACTTCGGCTTGTTTTAGAAATGGCTTCTTTCTCCATTATCGCTACCTGGGCATCCGTGCATCACCAGGGAGTATGGAAATGGGTGGCCATAGTATTGTATCCCAGTGTTGCTGCTTTAGTATGGGTTATCTTCTTAGCGCAGAGGGAGCCAGGCAAACAACTGGTTCAAGTGAATGGCCTTACACGATTATTGGTTGAGATTCTTTTTTTTGGAATCACTTTGCGTATGCTGAATGATATTGAGCCAGGCAGAGTTTACACACTGTTCTGGGTTCTATTGCTGATTCACTATGCGGTTTCTTACAACAGAATCAAAAAGATGTTTACAGACAGGAAAAGCAACTAAGATTTTCTCGACAAAAAATTACCGGGTATCCGAACACCTTCCTCTTTATCAACCACATGCTGCATCAGTTTTTGCAAAGCAACGGGTATGATCTTTCTGTCTTCTTCTGATAAAGCGTGAACAATTTCAAAAAATTCATCGGCATCATCATAATAGCCAAAATACAAATCATACACCCCATTGTTATGTAACCGAAGGGAGATTTCCTTGTCTTCCTCATACACATGCATCGAAATAATGGCCCATTGGTCGTTGTCGAGGTAATCAAAATGAATATCCACTGCATCCGTACTAACGGCCCAGGTTACCAATCGCTCAATCATGTCTCCCGAATGGTTTTTTATCAGTTCTTCGTAATTCATATCCCTTATTTCTTTGGCCCGAAAGTAAAGCAGTTTTGGCTTACGACAAACTGGATTGGTCGGACCGGGTGTTTTATTTACCGCAAGGACACAAAGACGCAAGGGTGCGCAAGGTGTTTTCAATAAAATACTTCGCGGTTATGATAAAACGTTTGCCTATTCCATTCGCTTACCCTGTTTTAGATAAACAATTCGTTCACATTTTGATGAACGGCTCCAAATACAGCTATCTCGCCACATAAATTTGGTATATTTCCTTTCCGAAATTGTATTTTTACGAGACAGTTTTCTACCCCTAAAACCAATGATATGATCAAACTCACGATCAACAACAAACCTTACGAAGTAGATGCCAGTCCTGAAATGCCCTTACTCTGGGCCATTCGCGATATGGTAGGTTTAACCGGAACCAAGTTTGGCTGTGGTATGGCCCAGTGTGGTGCCTGTACCGTTCATGTTGATGGAACACCTGTTCGCTCCTGCAGTTTTCCTGTATCGGCAGCAGCCGGTAAAAAAATTACCACCATTGAAGGGTTGTCTGAAAAAATTGGACAGGCTGTTCAAAAAGCCTGGGTGGAGTTACAGGTTCCGCAATGCGGTTATTGCCAGTCGGGCCAGATCATGAGTGCTGCGGCCTTACTCAAAAATAAACCCAAACCTACCGATGCGGATATTGATGCTGCCATGCAGGGTAACTTGTGCCGTTGCGGTACCTACCAGCGTGTTCGCAGTGCCATTCATCGCGCATCAGAAATGATCTAGTTCTTTTCAAACACAAGTCAAACAAAATACTATGCACAAGCAAATAGCCAATATAGACCGCAGAAATTTTCTACGCCTCAGTGGTATCACTGGTGTGGGATTGGCACTGGGCTTCTCTACCAAAGCGAATGGCTCACAATTCATCGAAAATCTGGCAACCGCCGGCGGATCTTTTGAACTCAGCCCGTTTGTAGTAATTGAAAGCACAGGGCAGATCACCATCTTCAATCGCAATCCGGAAATAGGACAGGGCACCTTTCAATCCATCCCCGCATTAATTGCGGAAGAGCTGGAAGTATCGCTGGATATGGTGACCATCAAGCCAACCGGTGGTGAGAAAAAATTTGGTGGCGGACAATCAGCCGGAGGCAGTGCTTCTGTAAGAACGGGCTACCAAATGATGCGTAAAGTGGGTGCTTCGGCCCGCGAAATGCTGATCACCGCAGCCAGTAACCAATGGGAAGTTCCGGTTACAGAATGTTATGCAGAAAAGGCTAAAATTTTTCATAAGCCATCCGGCAAAAGCCTCACGTATGCGGAACTGGCAGAACCCGCTTCTAAACTGGAAGTGCCTAAGTCACCTACATTAAAAGATGCGAAAGATTTTAAAATATTAGGTAAGCGTTCACCACGTCCTGATGTGCCATCCAAATCAAACGGTACCGCCATTTTTGGAATAGATATTGCTGTGCCAGGAATGGTATATGCATCGATTGAGCGTTGCCCTGTTTTTGGCGGGCAACTCGCAAGCTTTGATGCAACCGCTGCAAAAAAAGTGAAAGGGGTAATTGCTGTAGAAACCTGCGAAAGAAATATCAGCGGACAAAAATCGGAAGGTGTAGCCGTGATTGCAGAAAATTATTGGGCTGCTTTGCAGGGAAGAAAAGCATTGGTGATTAAATGGGATTACAAGGGCAATGAAACTTTTAATTCGAAAGACTATGAGCAGAGTCTAAGGGATGCATCAAAACAGGAAGGAGCCGTGCAACACCAGCAAGGCGATTTTGATAAAACTTTTACAGAGGCTTCAGTAAAACTGGAAGCTTTTTATGAAACGCCCGTTGTATCTCATTCACCTATTGAACCGATGAATTGTGTGGCCAGTTGGTATGATGGCAACAAAGTAGAAATATGGACCTCAACACAGGTGCCCGGAAGCATTATGAATGAAGTACCCAGAACCTTTGGTATTCCTGCGGAAAATGTAAAAGTGAATGTACAGTTTAATGGAGGAGGATTTGGCAGAAGACTGTATCCTGATTATGTGATGGAGGCGGTACAACTCACCAAAAAAGTAGGCAAGCCGGTAAAAGCCATCTGGACAAGAGAAGACGATACCAAGATGGGGCCATTCCGTCCGATGACATATTCTGCAATGAAGGGTGCATTATCTCCTGCAGGAAAAGCCATTGCCTTTCAACATAAAGTAATCTCTCCCACATTAGGTGGCAGAAAAGATTACGATAAAACAAAAGCGGATGGTACCATGACAGAAGGTATCAGCGAGCAGAAATATGAAATAGAGCACATGAAGAATTTATACGTGCATCATTACCTGCACGTGCCCACTGCAGCATGGCGCGCGGTAACCAGTACCACATTGGCTTTTGCACATGAGTGTTTTATTGATGAGATGGCCGTAAAAGCCAAGAAAGATCCATTGGCATTCAGAATGGAGATGCTGACCAAAGAATCGGATACAAAAAGAATTCTTCAAAAACTGAAAGAATTATCCAACTGGGATAAGCCTTTACCCGCAGGTTGGGGAAGGGGTGTGGCACAGTATGAATTTTTTGCAGGCCAGGCAGCGTATGCCATTGAAGTATCTAAAAAAGGAACCGGTATTAAAATAGAAAAAGTAATTGCCGTGATTGATCTGGGAACAGTGGTTAATCCGGATACGGTAGAAGCACAGGTGCAGGGTGCTGCGGTTATGGCATTAACAGCCGCGATAAAGAATGGAATTAGTTTTGAGAAAGGAGAAGCGGTACAAAGTAATTACCATAACAATCCACTGATTCGTATCAATGAAATGCCTAAAGTGCAGGTACATATATTGGCCGAGGGTGGTGCAAAGATTAAAGGAGTAGGAGAGCCAGGTTTGCCACCTTTTGCACCGGCATTGTGTAATGCCATTTTTGCGGCAACCGGTAAACGCATCAGGCGCTTACCATTTGATATCAATAAAATTGTTTGATCTAATTTGTAAATACATATGATGAAGACGCTTTCGATTAGTTTGTTTTTAGTAATGATCGGTATGGCAGGATCGGCTTTTATTCAGTCGTCCAACCCCAAATCTGTGGCAAAGGGAAAAGAAGTATATGCTATGTATTGTATGAATTGTCATATGGCAGATGGAAAAGGAATGGCTGGCGTGTTTCCGCCACTGGCAAAATCTGATTTTCTGAAAAAACCATCGAAGGCTTTGATAGAAAATATATTGAACGGACAAAGCGGAGAAGTAACGGTGAATGGCGTGAAGTACAACGGACAAATGGTACCACATAATTTTTTAACCGATGAGCAGATAGCTGATGTTTTGAATTATATCAACAATAGCTGGGGAAATAAATCTGCAACAACTTTTACACCCGCACAAGTAAAAAAGCTAAGGCACTAGCAAAGGCTGTTTCACATGAAAGAGATCAGAGACATCGTACAGGCATTCGATGCAGCCACCCGTGAACACAAAAAATCGGCGCTGGCTACAGTGGTGCATGTACAGGGTTCCTCTTACCGCCGGCCGGGCGCAAGAATGCTGGTAACAGAAGATGGCCAGTTAACCGGTGCCATCAGCGGCGGATGCCTGGAAGGGGATGCTTTACGTAAAGCGGTACTTGCCATTACGCAGGAAAAAAATAAACTGGTGATATACGATACCACCGATGAAGAAGATGCTAAACTGGGGGTTCAATTAGGTTGTAATGGCATTGTATCCATCCTGTTTGAACCTATTGATGTAAACGCAGACTCGCACCCCATTGCTATTTTGCGCAATGCCATTGCAGAAAGAAAATCAACCATCATCATTACCGGGTATTCTCTTAACAATGGTATTCATTTTGGCACATCAGAATTGGGTTCTTATCCCGCGTTGATACAAAATGATTTGGCCATACTATCAGAAAAAATAGTTACAACGCAATCTTCTTCTCACGCGGTGATACCTGTGGAGGATAACCAGCAACAATTTTTAATGGCCTATTGCCATCCGCCCGTTTCATTGATCGTGGTGGGTGCGGGTAACGATGCCATTCCCCTGGTGGCCATGGCGCATCAATTGGGTTGGCAGATTACGGTAGTAGATGGAAGAGCCTCGCATGCCAATACGCAAAGGTTTTCATTGGCCACCAGTATCCTATCGGCAAAGCCAAAAGAAGCTTTTGCACAATTGATTACTGATGAACTAACGGCGGTGGTGTTGATGACGCATAATTATAATTATGATCTGGAGATGCTGCAATTATTGAACGATACAGATGTTGCTTATATCGGCATGCTGGGTCCCGCCGCCAAACGAAACCGAATGCTGGAAGAACTGGAACAGAATGGAATTATCGTGTCTGATACAATGAAGGCGAAAATGTATGGCCCAACCGGTTTGAACCTTGGTGCAGAAACGGCTGAAGAAATTGCGGTATCTGTTACTGCTGAGATCATGGCTGTGATACAGAAAAAAAATCCCATGCATTTGCGCAACAAGGAATTGCCCATTCATTCCGGTACCCAATGAACACCGGGGCATTGATATTAGCTGCAGGTGCTGCCTCGCGTATGCAACAACCCAAAATGTTGCTGCCATTTGGTGATAAAACTATCTTAACCCATATATTGGATGAAGTGAAAGCAGGTGGTATACACGCAATTTGCATGGTTACCGGATTTTATCACAAACAAATTTTAGAATCAACCGATACGGAAAATGTGCTGACTATCTATCATGCCAATTGGCATACAGGCATGGCATCTTCTATTCAGATGGGTATTTCGTCTCTATTGCATGAGCATCCTGATCTGGATTCGATGCTGATCATGGTGAGCGACCAACCATTTCTCAATACAGATCTGCTGGTAAAAATGCTGCAAACAAAACTGCTTACGCAAAAAGGTATCATAGCTGCCAGTTATGAGGGCGTAAGGGGAACACCGGTATTGTTTGATAAGAAATATTTTAACGCTTTGCAACAATTGGAGGGAGATACGGGAGCGAAGAGTATCTTGCAGCAGTATAGCGGAGATATCAGTACGGTTGATTTCCCTCACGGAGCCATGGATATTGATACGCCGGAAGATTATGAACGATTTTGTGCAAAACTCAAACAATGGAATGTTAACGGATACCCATCATAGAAACCATACGTATTTGCGGATATCACTTACTGATAACTGTAACCTCCGTTGCTTTTATTGTATGCCCGAAGAAGAGTATGCATTCATGCCTAACAAACAATTGATGCAGGCTAATGAGATCTATTCACTGGCCAATTTATTCGTTACAAACGGGGTAACTAAAATCCGCTTAACAGGTGGGGAACCATTGGTTAGAAAAGATGCCGGAGATATTATCCGCACATTGGGAAAATTGGGTATTGAACTCACCATTACTACCAATGGAACAAGGGTACATCATTTTATAGATGATTTTATGACTGCCGGTATCCGGTCGGTAAATATCAGTCTGGATACTTTACAAAAAGATACGTTTACACTGCTCACACGCCGCGATCAATTTGATGTGGTGAAAGAAAATATCCAATTGTTACTGGATAGGAATTTCAAAGTAAAAATAAATGTGGTGGTTGTAAAGGGATTGAACGATCATGAGGTGCTTGATTTTATTGAGTGGACAAAAGATACGCCCGTTCATATACGTTTCATTGAATTCATGCCTTTTGATGGTAACAAGTGGAAAAGTGATAAACTGGTTACCTGGAAAGAAATACTTGCGATGGCAGCACAGCAATATACCATCGAGCCCTTAGACAATGCGCCACATGATACCTGTAAAAAATACAAGGCAGAGGGGCATAAAGGAACCTTTGCGGTAATCAGTACCATGAGTGCCCCTTTCTGCAGCAGCTGTAACCGCATCCGTTTAACTGCGGATGGAAAAATTAAAAACTGTTTGTTCTCAGAAACAGAAACCGATCTGTTAACAGCTCTGCGTAACGGCGAAGACATATTGCCTTTGATACAGGGATCTATTCTTTCGAAGCACAAAGAGCTGGGTGGACAATTCTCCAAAGATTTTGATTTGATTGATGCCAATACTTTGCATAACAGAAGTATGATAGCGATAGGCGGATAACCAACCTGTATATGATAACTGTAACGGAAGCAAGAAATACGGTAATGGCCAGCAGCAGGTTGCTGGAACCGGTGTTGTTGGCTTTTGACCAGGCTATTGGGTATGTATTGGCTGCTGATATCATAAGTCCCGTTTCCATTCCTTCGTTTCCACAATCTTCTATGGATGGCTATGCCATTCGTTTTTCTGATCAGGAACATGTATTAACCATTCAGGATGAATTACCTGCCGGTACTGCCCGGCAATTGCAGTTGATGCCTGGTAAGACCATCAAAGTTTTTACGGGCGGTCCCGTGCCGGATGGTGCAGATACGGTTGTTCAGAAAGAATGGGTAAAGGTTACAGAAGAAGCCATACAAATACAGCAACACACAGTAGCATTGGGAGCGAATATACGCGTACCCGGTGTAGAAATAGAAGCCGGTGATATAGCCATACCCAAAGGAATTTTGTTGAATAGCATGCACATCGGTTTTCTGGCAAGCCTCGGTATTACAGAAGTTAGTGTTATCCGAAAACCATCTGTTTCAATTATTATTACAGGGAATGAGTTGGTGCAGCCGGGTAACCCATTGTTATTCGGACAGGTATACGAATCAAATGGGGTTGCATTAAAAACCTGTCTTGAAAAATTATACATCAAACAAATAGAGATCAGCTATGCCAAAGATCTGCTGGCAGAAACCAGTTCAGTGATTGCTCAGGCAATCAGGTCCAGTGATATGGTGTTGGTTACGGGTGGGGTTAGCGTTGGCGATTACGATCATGTAGCCAATGCATTTCAACAAGTAGGCGTAGTAAAACATTTTCATACTGTACAACAACGTCCCGGAAAGCCCTTGTTTTTTGGAACGATGGATAACAAATGGGTATTTGGATTACCCGGTAATCCGGTATCGGTGCTATCCTGTTTTTATCAATATGTAATGCCTTTGTTGCAAAAGGTATCAGGTAGTGTGATAGAAGATACAGTAACCGCAAAACTGTCTGCTGCTTTTGAAAAGAAACCGCCATTAACTTTTTTCCTGAAGGGATATTGTAAAAATGAGGTTGCTACGGTATTACAGAAGCAGGCTTCTTTTCAACTCAGTTCTTTTGTAATGGCTAATTGCTGGATAGAGTTGGCTGAAACGAAAACACAATTCAATACAGGTGATGAAGTGGTTATTCATCCGTTTATATAAGCAGCTATATGAATGAAATTATTGTATACGGTTTATTTTTCCTCGTCGCATTTTTATATGCATCGGTAGGGCATGGCGGAGCCAGTGGTTATCTGGCGTTAATGGCTTTATTGGGTTTTAGTGCAGCGGTAATGAAGCCCACCGCTTTGTTGTTGAATGTGATGGTATCCATGATTGCTTTCATTTCTTTTTACCGTGCTAAACATTTCAGGGCCTCTATGTTGTGGCCATTGATCGCTGCTTCTATTCCATTTGCTTACATCGGCAGTATATTGCCTGTATCTGAGTTGTTGTACAAAAAAATATTGGGCGTTGTATTGCTCTTGTCCATTATCCGGATTGTATGGGATAGTACAGAAAAGCCTTTATCGCCAGCGCCTAAATGGTACGTTTTGTTTGCAATAGGAGCTGCCATTGGCTTGGTTTCAGGAATGATTGGTATGGGAGGTGGGATATTGCTATCGCCGCTGCTGTTACTCATGGGTTGGTCAAACCAAAAACAAACCGCCGCCATAAGTGCTATCTTTATTTTTTTGAATTCTTTGGCAGGCATAGCGGGACAATTGAAAACAGGATTTGATCTGGGTGAACAGATCTGGTTCATCATGGCTTTTGTATTGGCCGGTGGATGGATAGGCGCTTATGTAGGAGCAGAAAAACTAAAGGCAAAAAATATGAAATATATTTTAGCCGTGGTATTGATACTGGCAGCAGGAAAATTATTTTTTGTAAAATAAAACTTCGTGTCACTTACTGTCTTTGTGCCTTCGTGGCCCAAAAATAGTACAACGAAGAGGCAAGTTGACATGAAGCATAATTGATTGATATGGTTACTATTTTATTTTTTGGATCACTTACAGATACTACTGCTGTGAATGAATTAATGATGGATGCAATAGCAGATACTGAACAGTTGCAGGTTTTGTTACACGAAAAATTTCCTGCACTACAATCTGCAAAATATTTTATTGCCCTGAACCAACAAATGATACAGGAAAAAACAGTATTACAAAATGGTGATACGGTTGCATTGATGCCCCCTTTTTCCGGAGGATAATATGAAAGCAAACGAACGCTACATACGGCAAATGATCTTACCGGGCTTTGGAACAAAGGCTCAGGAAAAACTGCGTGTCGCAAAAGTGCTGATTGTTGGCATGGGTGGATTGGGTTGTCCCGCATTGCAATACCTGGTTGGGGCAGGCGTGGCAGAAATTGGTATCATGGATGCAGACAGGATCAGTATGAGTAATCTGCACAGGCAATTATTGTTTACAGAAAACGAAATTGGCGAGTATAAAGTAACCATCGCTGCCGCGAAAATGATACTACTTGATCCGGAACTATCCATCAATCTATACCCGTTCGCACTAACGAATCAGAATGCATTGGAGATCTTCTGCAGTTATGATGTGATCATTGACGGAACTGATAATTTTACAGCCAAGTATATCATCAACGATGCCTGTGTACTGTTGCAAAAACCGTTTGTATATGGAGCTGTATCTCGCTATGAAGGACAGGTAACTGTTTTTAATACACCAGTCACAACAGGTCGTTCATTGAATTACCGGGATCTATTTCCCTTGCCTCCTTCTCCCGGCGAAATTCAGAGTTGCGAAGAAACGGGTGTACTGGGTGCATTGCCAGGTATCATAGGTGCCATGCAGGCAGCAGAAGCCATTAAGTTAATCACCGGTATTGGAAATACTTTGTATGGAAGATTGTATAACTACGATCTGTTACATGCCTCCTCTTATGAAATAAAACTATCGCAGCATCCCCAAAATGTATTAATAGACCGTAATACATTTGAAGCAATGGATTATGCTTTTACCTGTGATGATGAGGATGATATTCCGGAAGTTAATGTGGCCGAGTTTCATAAACTGGTGCAACATCCCAATGTATTTGTATTAGATGTACGTGAACGGCATGAATATCCCAAGATTGATTTCTCTGATGCGCAAATTCCCATGTCGGAATTACAGACATCTATGTCTGATATTCCTGAAAAAGAA
Source organism: Chitinophaga pinensis (assembly GCA_943372845.1). Classification (GTDB taxonomy): domain Bacteria; phylum Bacteroidota; class Bacteroidia; order Chitinophagales; family Chitinophagaceae; genus Sediminibacterium; species Sediminibacterium pinensis_K. Next base: position 178,838 of record CALSAD010000002.1, read on the forward strand.
ATCTGTATCATTTGTCACCAGGGAATCAGAAGTATATATGCTGCACAATTGATCAAAGCGAGAAGAAAACTGCCCGTGTATAGTTTAAAGGGTGGGTTAACAGCTTATTTTAACCAACAGTCAACATGAAAGAAAAATCTATTAAAAATATTTTTACAGAAGGCCCCATTCCTGCACAGAAAATTGCAGATGATGTGAAGAAACACGCTTCGCAAACCGGTATTGGCGCCCATAGTATTTTTCTGGGCCAGGTAAGGGCAGATAACAACGAGAGCGGAACCGTTACTGCTATTGAGTATACGGCATACACAGAAATGGCATTAGAAAAAATGCATACCATAAGAGAAAGTTTGTTTGCAAAATATCCGCTTACCTGCATGCATGTACATCATAGCTTGGGGAAGGTACCGGTAGGAGAGATCTGTTTGTTTGTTTTTGTATCTTCCCAACACCGCAAAGCAGCAATGGATGCCTGTGAAGAATTGGTGGAGTTGATTAAGTTTGAATTACCTGTTTGGGGAAAAGAAATATTGGATAACGAGGCCATTGCCTGGAAAGAAAATAAATAATATGGTCAACATCACACATAAGCAGAATAGTTTGCGTAAAGCTATTGCCATGGCAACGGTGCGTGTTTCTTCAGCAAAAACCATTGCTGCAATTGTAAACAAAGAAGTGCCCAAAGGAGATGTATTTTCTTTTGCAAAAGTTGCAGCACTTTTTGCTATCAAAAAAACAAGTGATGCTATTCCGGATTGTCATCCTTTGCCGATAGAATTTTCTGAAGTCAATTTTCAGATCAAAGATCTTTCTATCGAGATTACGGTAGAAGTGCATACCATTTATAAAACAGGCGTAGAAGTAGAAGCCATGCATGGCGCATCTATTGCAGCACTTACGTTGTATGATATGCTGAAACCCATTGATAAACAAATTGAGATCCAACATATCCGGTTACTTCATAAGGAGGGAGGGAAGTCGCAATTCAAATTACCCGGAGGTGAAAGTATTCAGGCTTCTGTGATGGTTTGTTCTGATACGGTCTATGCAAAAAAAGCAGAAGACAAAGCCGGACTGGCGGTTATTGAAAAATTAAAAACTTTTCAAATTCAAATCATCGATTACGAAATCATACCTGATGAAGCTGCGGCTATTCGCCAGCAGTTGGAAACGCTTACAAAATCGGAAATTCGTTTGTTGATATTTGTTGGAGGAACCGGTGCTTCTCCCAGAGATATTACGCCCGATGTGGTGAAACCCATGCTGGATAAAGAGCTCACCGGTATTATGGAGCAGGCGCGACGTTATGGGCAGGATCGTATGCCATATGCCATGCTATCAAGAAGTGTGGCAGGTTTTATTAATCATACCTTGGTGCTAACCTTACCGGGCTCCACAAAAGGTGCTACTGAATACATCGATGCTTTATTTCCCCAGGTATTGCATGCATTGGATATGGAAAAAGGGAACAAGCATTAAAGAGAATTGACTTTGTTTGGTATTCAACGTGTTGTTCTATTAAACTAGTTTTTTAAACCGTGCCTTGGTGCCTTTGTGTGCGATTATTTTTCACACAAAGGCACCAAGGCACGGTTCTATCTCTGCATCCTATAAAGAACTTCTTTGCGCTCATTGCGTTTCTTGGCGATCCTTGCGATACACAAAAAAATCAGCAGTATCGCAAAGTGTACGATAGGTTCGCAATGATTGAAATGTAATAAGTATTTATTCTTTATTCTTAATGCTTGGCCAAATGCTATCTGCTTTACTAATCAGTGCATCCTGGTTTTTTGTCCAGAGTGATTTCACTTTCAGATTATAATTGAAATAGAGTTTGCCATTTACAACGGTCCAGGTATCTGTTTCTGTAGGTGCCTTATGCCCATCTGATGTGCCGTATGCGCAGTAGCCGCCGTATTGCGGACTATATTTTTCAGGATTGGCTTTGAATGCTTCCCTGTTTTCTTTTGTAGAAAATAGCCAGGTAGCATTCTTCCAGTTATAAGCAAATTCCTCCAATCCCTTTTCTGCCTTACCAATTGTAAAAAATGCCACCGGATCAAAGCCCCTGATGGCTTTTCCCTCTTTAGAAAATATTTCGGCCTCTTGTGCCGTAGCATTACTGATGCCGGAAAATGCAATTAGTAGAAAGAGAATGATTTTTTTCATAGAATGATTCTTTTAGAATGTTATGTATACTTAGTATAACGATCCAAAGCATCGTTCCTTACAAAACGGTCATAAAAAAGGCGCAAAAGTGAATTCACTTTTTGCGCCTTTTTTATCAAACCTCCTGCCGTTGTTGGTCGTTGACCACAACTGTTCGGAAGATTTTTTATCTATAATCTTTACTCGGGACTAAAGTCCCCAATAAAGATTTTTTAGGATGCTGCTCCACCCGCTCTAAAGAGCGGGGCAAAAGAGCAAAAACAATTTGCCACGCTCTTCAGAGCGTGGATACAAAGAATAAAGAGATTTCTTGTTGGGGCTTTAGCCCCCAGTAGCAAAATGTAGTGTTCCGAACATTAGTAGTCGCTGACCAACAACTTTCGCTTCTATAAAATTTTATTACTTCAGATATGCTTTCACTTTTGCATGCAATCCTTCACTCAATGGAACCACCGGCAAACGCAGGTGATTGCCTATCCATCCTTTCTCTGCCATAAATGCTTTTACCCCGGCAGGATTGTTTTCTGCAAACATCAGATCGTAAGCTTCGATTAAAGTATCGTTGATCTTTTTGGCCGCAGTAAAATCCTGCTTCAGGCATAGTCTTACCATCTCAGAAAATTCCTTGGGAAAAGCATTCGCTGCAACGCTGATCACGCCATGCATACCACAGGCAATCAAAGGAAGTGCGAGACCATCATCTCCACTTACCAGTAAAAAATCTTTGGGCATATCGCGCAGTATTTCCATGCATTGCGCCATATCGCCACTTGCTTCTTTCATACCCGCAATATTGGGTAATGCTGCCAAACGTAAAGTGGTTTGTGCTGTCATGTTTCTGCCAGTTCGCCCGGGAACATTATACAGGATCACAGGTTTGGGCGATTCAGCAGCTATGGCTTTGTAATGCTGGTAAATACCTTCCTGCGAAGGTTTGTTATAATTGGGTGAAGCACTTAATACAGCTATGGCTTTATCGAGTGGAAATTTATGAAGGTCGTTTATGACCTCAGCAGTATTGTTTCCGCCAATACCTACTACAACAGGCACACGGCCCGCTACCTTTTCGAACGTATAATGCACAATGTCCAGCTTCTCCTGCTTATCCAATGTAGGTGTTTCACCCGTGGTGCCTAAAGTAATCAGGTATTCTACACCATCCTGTATCAGGGTGTCGATAACCCGGCCCAGTGAATTGAAATCTACTTTGAGATCAGAACTGAATGGCGTTACTAATGCCACACCCGTTCCCTGCAGTGTTGTTTGTAATGACATTTTTGGTTTATTGGTTTGTTGGGTTGTTAGTTTATTAGTTTATTGGGTTATTGGTGTGTGTGGGTACTCTCTACTGGTAACTGGCCACCGGTAACTGGTAACTGTCACCTCCCTACTGTGCGGCCGCTTTCTCTTCCCAGAATCCCATCTTCCCATATTTTTCAATGCGGTCGTTAATACGTTGTTTGGGTTCTTTGGAAACTACTTCCTGTAATGCTTTTAAAATGTATGATTTAAGGATATTGGCTGCATCTGCATAATCCCAATGTGCGCCGCCCAGTGGTTCATGTACAATATCATCTACCAGGCCAAAGCCTTTCATATCATTCGCGGTTAAACGAAGTTGTTCGGCAGCAGTTTCTTTTTTATCCCAGCTACGCCATAGAATAGAACTACAGCTTTCGGGAGAGATCACGGTGTACCATGTATTTTCCATCATCAGCACTTTATCACCCACACCAATTCCGAGTGCACCGCCACTGGCACCTTCTCCAATGATCACAATGATCACAGGAACTTGTAAACGGATCATTTCATAAATATTACGTGCAATGGCCTCGCCTTGTCCGCGTTCTTCTGCTTCCAGACCCGGATATGCGCCGGGGGTATCAATTAAACACACAACCGGCTTGTTAAATTTCTCAGCCAGTTTCATCAGCCTGAGTGCTTTGCGGTAACCTTCAGGGTTGGCCATCCCAAAATTGCGCAATTGACGGGCTTTGGTATTAATCCCTTTTTGCTGGCCAATGATCATTACCGTTTCTCCATCCAGTTGCGCAAAACCACCAACCATAGCTTTGTCGTCTTTAAAACTTCTGTCACCATGCAATTCTACAAAATTGGTGCACATATTATCAATGTACTTGAGCGTATACGGACGGTCAGGATGCCGGCTCAATTGCACCCTTTGCCAGGGCGTTAGGTGCGCGGTGATCTCTTTTCGTTTTTCAAGTATAGAATCCTCCAACTGCTGAATAGTAGCCGTATAATCTATCTTAGGGTTCTTTTCAGCCAGTTTTTTGGTATCATCAATTTGCTCAAACACTTCTTTGATCGGTTTCTCAAAATCGAGGAATTGTCTATTGGGGTATTGAGGCATAGCATATAGTTGAGACGGTAAAATTAGGGGTTGCAATTTTTTTTTGAAAAGATTTGTTTAAAAGCGCTTTCCCCCTATCTTTGCCGTCCGAAAAATAACCCCGTAAGGGGATATTTGAGGCAAAATTAACCTGACTATTTATGGTTAATTACCCTCCGGATCGGTAGTTCAGTTGGTTAGAATGCCGCCCTGTCACGGCGGAGGTCGCGGGTTCGAGTCCCGTCCGGTCCGCAAAAGCCTCTCAGAAATGTGAGGCTTTTGTATTTTCAGCCGTCAATCCTCAAAAAAATCAATTGTGTTGACTACCTATCATACGAGATTAGATATTACAGCCTTCTCAGATTAAAACGTCCCTTCACGAAGTTGATATTCTTTCTTACACAAATTATCTGTGTAACCTTGCTGATAACGAACCAAATCATCTTACCTCATCATGAAATAGATAAAAAAATCGAATTGAAAATGGGTTTTTTCACGGTACTTTAACATTATGAATTACACTAATATTGATTGTTTTAAGCAACTTAAATTCTAATCGTGTTAATTGGTCTTACTCTTATTTGCCTAATAGTACTTACGAACAGCTTACAAAGGATTTTACCAAAAGGGATACCCAATAACTGACATGTAAAATATCTATTGAATGCGGAGGCCTATTATTTTTTCTTTACTAACATTCATTTCTATTCTATCTGCCAATACTGTTTTTACACAACAGATTGACTCTATGATGGGTGTATACGCAGATCGCTTTGCGCCAGAAAAAATCCATGTACATTTTGATAAAACTGTTTACAATAAAGGAGAAACCGTTTGGTACAAAATTTATATTCTACAGGGAAGCGATAGTGCTGTTGCAAGCCAAAATGTTTATCTGGATTGGTATGATGCAGCAGGAAAGCTGATGAAACATACCGCGGCACCTGTTATATTGTCTACTTCACAGGGATCGTTTGATATTCCGTTGGATTACAAAGGGGAATTACTGCATATCAAAGCTTTTACCAGTTGGACGATGAACGATGATCCTGCTTTCAGCTATCGCAGAGAACTGGTAATCAATGACGGCACAGGTAAAATAGTAAAGCCCATACCCAATAAAACAACCGTAGAAACTTTTCCCGAAGGAGGGTTTTTAATACAGGGATTACCTACGCGTATTGCTTTTAAGGCAAGCAATCAATATGGCACCCCCGTTTTTATTAAAGGCGTTTTGGTAGATGAAAAAAATAATGTGATCGATTCGTTGCATGTAAAACACGATGGTATGGGTAGTTTTTTTCTGATACCCGTACCTGGGCAGGCTTATCAACTCAACTGGATCGATGAATCTGGTGTTACAGGCAGTACACCCATACCGGTTACCAAAACTGAAGGCGCAAATATCACCATAACCACATCGAACAGAAAAGCCAAATGTGAAGTGGAACGTACGGGGAGGGTTACGGAAAACTTTAAAAATTTGACTTTAGTAGTTCACATGAATCGTGTGGCATTGTATCAGGTAGCTTTCAATATCGCTGAAAAAACCAAACTCAGTGCAGAAGTACCCATTGGTGAATTACCTACAGGGTTATTGCAGTTTACCTTATTCACATCAGACTGGATACCTGTTGCAGAACGGGTTCTTTTTATCAACAACCGCGCGCATGAATTTAAGGTTGAACTTACCACACCACTGATCAACGTTGAGAAAAGAGGAAAAAATGCCATTGAGATTAATGTGCCTGATACTTCATTTACCAATATGTCGATGTCTGTTACCGATGCAGATGTTAGTCCGCCGGATCAGCATTCTATTTTTTCTGATGTATTGCTTAGCAGTGAGATCAGAGGGAGAGTGTACAATCCCGGATATTACTTTTCAGCCGGTGGAGATAGTGTGGAAGCCCATCTGGATTTGGTTATGCTTACCCATGCCTGGCGCAGGTTTGACTGGGATAAGATCAAAGCGAATATCCCTCCCAAAATCAATTATCCTGTAGAAACTACCTATATGAAAATGCAGGGAAAAGTTCAGGGCATGAAAAAAAATAGCGCTGCTGCCATATTAAATTTAATCCTTGTTACCAAAGACAGTAGCAAGCAGTTCCTATTTGTTCCGGTAGCGCAGGATGGCAGCTTTGAACACCCCATGTTTTTTTATGACACTGCGAAAGTGTTTTACAACTTTAACAACAATCCATCACTAACCGAGAATGCACAACTGATCATGAATAATGGCTTACTGAAAGTGCCTTTTACAAATATACAACCCGATAACACACAGGTATTTTTATGGAACGATAGTTTAGCGAAACAAAAGTTAAACACTTTATTGGCAGATCAGGAACTGCTTAAAAAAAGAATGGCAGAAACCACTTTGCAGGAAGTGACCGTTTATGGAAAAATAAAAACAAAACTGCAGGTATTGAACGAAAAATATTCCTCAGGATTTTTCTCACATAATGAAGCGGGCATTTTTGATCTAACGGATAACTCTAAAATCATTTTCGCAAGAAACGTATTGGAGTACCTGCAAAGCAAAGTAGCAGGACTGGATATTGTTCAGAACAATGTAACCTGGCGGGGCGACGTACCGGAATTTTTCTTAAATGAAATGCGGGTTGACCAGGCGACTGCCACGAGTCTTGACATGAACAATATTGCTATGATCAAAGTGTTTCGTCCACCATTCATGTTTGCAACAGGCGGTGGGCGTGGTGGTGCGATTGCGATTTACACAAAAAAGGGTGACGATACTAAAAACAATCCGAATATCAAAGGCATGGAGAATGTGCAGATGGAAGGTTACTCAAAGTTCAAAGAATTTTATAGCCCAACGTATGAAAAAGCCGATGAAAATGTTACAACACCCGATACCCGAACCACGCTTTACTGGAACCCCTACCTGATTACCAATAAAACATTACAGCACATGCGTGTTGAGTTCTATAACAATGATTTTACGAAAAAATTTAACGTGGTATTGGAAGGTATTAATTCGGCCGGGAAATTAACACGTGTGGTTAAAACGATTGATGGTGCTACAATGGTTAAGTGATAGTGAATGACGAGGGCAATGGACCATACGAAAATATATTAGCAGGTTGGCGTAAAACGAATACTGTATCAGCTTTAATAAATGCTGTATTCCAAGGCCACAGATTCGCAGATTAGTAAACAATCTGCGAATCTGCGGCTAAAATTCGTGACCATCTTCTTCAATAAATTTCAAACTAATACACTACTGAATAGTGTTTTCGAAAGAATTACATCCTTTTTTAATTATCTTTCTTATCTCTAAAAACTCGTTAAAACGCCTGCCATGAACTCACGAAAGAAATTTCTTCATCAGTCTGCTGCCTTATTGGGCGGAGGATTGCTGGCTTCAGCCATTGACAATTCTGCATTTGCTATTTTAAAAAACCGCATCTCACCAAGTGATCAATTAAATATTGGTGCTATCGGTATCAATGGAATGGGTTGGTCTAATGTGAGAGCGGCATTAAAAGTGCCCGGTGTGAACCTGGTGGCGGTTTGTGATATTGATACGAATGTGATTGATAAAAGACTGAAAGAACTGTCGGGCCAAAATTATGATACTTCAAAGATCAAAGTATATGGTGATTACCGGAAATTGCTTGACCAGAAAGATGTGGATGCTGTAATTATAGGTACACCGGATCATTGGCATGCATTAATTATGATACATGCCTGTGAGGCCGGCAAAGATGTGTATGTAGAAAAACCTGTGGGCAATTCCATCATTGAATGCAGAACCATGGTGGCAGCACAACAGCGGTATCAAAAAGTAGTACAGGCCGGTCAATGGCAACGTAGTCAGCAACATTTTAAAGATGCGGTTGCCTATGTACAAAGCGGACAACTGGGTAATATCCGAACCGTTAAAGTATGGTGTTACCAGGGGTGGATGCGACCCAAGCCAGTTGTGGCAAACAGTGCCCCACCTCCGGGTGTAGATTACAAACAGTGGCTGGGCCCTGCTACCACCAGACCTTTTAATGCCAGTCGTTTCCATTTCGATTTCCGCTGGTTCTGGGATTATGCGGGTGGATTGATGACCGACTGGGGCGTGCATTTACTGGATTATGGATTGTTGGGTATGAAAGCGGATCTTCCAAAAACAATTTGCGGGGCAGGTGGAAAATTTGCTTATCCGGAATTATATGAAGAAACACCCGATACCTTAACTACCTTATATGAGTTTGATGGGTTTAATCTGGTATGGGATTCTGCGATGGGTATTGATAATGGTTCTTATGGACGCGATCATGGGATTGCCTATATCGGTAATAACGGAACCCTGATCCTTAACCGTGGCGGATGGGAAGTTATTGAAGAAAGGCAAGGCAAGAACAAAGTGAGTAAGCCCCTGGTGAAATCATCAGACAATGGACTTGATAAGCATTGGGTAAATTTTGTAGAGGTGGTTAAATCACGCAAAACAGAAGACCTGAACTGCTCAATTCAGGCAGGTGCACATGTGGCAACGGTAGCACAGATGGGAAATATTTCTTTCCGTACCGGCCAAAAATTAACATGGGACAGAAAGACCGGAAAATTCACCAATCAGGCTGTGAACGATGCATATTTACTCTCGAAATATCACAACGGATATACTTTACCAAAAATCTGATGAATAGGCAGAATAGGATCCTATTCTCAGTTCTTACATCAATTTTCATTACAGGTAGGTACAAAAATAGGAATGTGTGAGAATCGGGTTTCTTTATAACAGGTATCTAAAAGTGTAAAGTAGTAGAACAAATTACTTTTTTTATACATATATTGTCAGGTGCCGGATAATTCGAAATAATGTATTCGAGGCTGCATACTTCCAATCTCAAGGGAAAAGCAAAGCCTGATTACACAAAATTTGGTACGGGGTCAGCAGGATTTACCTATATATTTGGGGTGAATTTCCCCCATTTCCTATGCATATGTTTAGACCTGTTTATTTTATTCTGGCATTGATTTTTTTTGCGCAGGTTGCCGTCGCTCAAACTGCCATGAGTATAAAGGACTGGCCCATGCCAGCAGGTACTCAATCCGGTCTGGTCAATCCCGGGTTTAAGTTGGTGCCCAGTTTTATCATTGAAAATCGTGGAACAAAGACCTACCTGATCCTGAAAATGGGGGTTGCGCTCGCTACTCCCCGAAACCAGGTAGCACCTTACACCTATAGGTATATGCGTGAAGGGAAGGTCTACAATGATAAGGATCTTGGGCAGGATCCTTTTAATCCAATCAGTCTGGCATCGGCAACTTTCAGCGTATTGGTGCAGGGGCCGGGTGTATATAAGCTGGTAGATTATGAATGGTTTCGTGGACGAAATGAAATAGGAGAAGTGCCAAGTGATACAAAACCAGATAGCTATACTGCATCTGTTCAGGGATTAACGGCTGTTTCTTATAATGGCACAGATGCCATCAATAAAGCCATAACCGGTTTTGATGCTTCTTTACGTAAAAGGGATGAAGAGATCAGGGAGGTAGAAATTGCAAAAGAGCAGGCTGACAAGAAGGAGGCTGAGAAGAGAAAACTGGAAGAAGATGAGAAGAGGCGGTTTGATGAAATAGAAAAGAAAAAGGCAGAAGATGAAAAGAAGCGGCTGGATGATATCGAAAGGAAAAAAGCAGAAGATGAGAAGAAGCGGCTGGATGATATAGAAAAGAAAAAAGCAGAAGATGAAAAGAAACGGCTGGATGATATAGAAAAGAAAAAGATAGAAGATGACAAGGCAAAGTCTTTATTGAATAATACCAAAGCAGAGCAACCAAAAGTTGATCAAAGTGTTTCGGCAGAAAAAAAGCAGGAAAAAGCTGTCCCCATTCCTGAAAAGACAACTGTTCCGGTGGATGAAACGCGAAACCAGATAAATGAAACTGAGGTAAAGGCCTACTATTTGCTGGCTGAAGAAAACTATCTCAAATCAAGTTTCCTTCCGGCACTTAATTTTCTAAAAAATGCAAAGGCAACTTTGGGGGGAGCTAATTGTAAAATACTATACCTGCAGATAAAGATTGAAAATGAATTGGCAAAAACCAGAAAGAATTATAAAGATAGTTTGATAAAAACAATTACCGCTTTTCAGGCTTCACCTGATATAAAGTATTTTAATGAAGACAAAATATTGGAAGTAGTAAAGATGAAACTGGAGTTGATGCAAAAACTGGCAGAAGAGGCGGCAATCCTTGCAGAAAAGAAAGCAGTTGAGGATGCAAAGAATGATAAAAGTTTCAAAGACTATGCTTTTATCGCAGGCGTGAAAGTGGGAATAACCGTGAAAGAAGCAGAAAGATTGTATCCTGCTTTTTTTCGCAAAACAAAAACAGAAGTTAGTCTTGATTATCCCGGACTGGAAGTAATTACGGCAAAGCCGGTTGAGATGTCTACTTATATCAGTGTAGCTTCTGTATTTGTAAAAGGAAATATTATTGTGGGCAATAGGTTTATGATTGAATACCCAGAGGGAGATAGTAAGAGAAACAATTATGAAGGGTTCAAAAAATTCATACTTAACGAACGCGAGGCAAATAGTAAATTATTTGGGTTTGAGCCGGAAAATATTTCATCTGGCGATGGGTATGGATATAAGTGGGTGAAAAATAAAAAAACAGTGATCAGAAACTGGAAGAACGTAACCAGAAAAGGCGATGGGTTTTATGGCATATTTTTATCTGATATCGTTGATGAATCGTATTGATATTGATAACCATGTTTTATAGGGTTGATTTGATTTGCAGAAATTATTGTAATTACTTAGTATGCAAAAGGGTTGTTTATTTTTTTTATTACTCTTATTTTTTGGGCAAGGTTATGGCCAAGTAAATGAAACAGAAGCAAAAGCTGCTTTTATACTGGCAGAAGAATATTTCGCGAAAGCCAATTATCCGTTGGCACTTACTTTTCTTAAGAATGGGAAGACTAGTTTAGGCAAAGCCAATGCTAAATTTTTATACTTACAGATACAGATAGAAAACGAGCTGGCGAAAACACAAAAGAATTACAAGGATAGTTTAGTGAAGACCATTACGGCATTTCAATCTTCGCCCGATATCAAAAATTTTAATGAAGAGCAGGTGTTGCAAGTAGTTAAATTGAAACTTACGCTGGCTCTAAATGCAGCACAGGAATCAGCACAACTGGAAGCTGAGGAAGTGAGGGATGAACAAAATTTTAATAACTATGCTTTTGCTTCTGCAATAAAGTTAGGCATAACAGTGAGCGAAGCAGAAAAATTATATCCTGATTTTTTTCGAGGGGCTAAGAGAGAGCCCAGCACCGACTATCCCGGACTGGAAATGATTTCTTCAAAGCCAGTAAATAAATATATAGGTCTAACTACCACATCGTCTGTTTTTGTAAAAGGAGATATCATTGTAGGCAATAGAACACTGGATGCGTATCCGCAGAGTACCTGGCGGCGGATTAATTATGCGAACTTTAAAAAATTCATGATGAATGAACGTATAACCAATACTTCATTATTCGGCTTTGAACCCATCACCCTTACTTCTGGAGATGGTATAGGATTTGTGTGGAAGAAAAATAAAAGAACTATTGTGAGGAACTGGAAAGATGTGGTAAAAAAAGGAGATGGTTTTTATGGTGATCTTGTAACAGATATTGTTGATGAATCGTATTAATTTTTTAATATAATTTGCTGTTAACCAATATGGGTGTACTCATATGATATATTCAGACTTAGAAAGTAGTTGCTGAGAATTGGGTTCTTCCTAACCAGCGCGAATAATGATGAATGTAAAAAATGATGAATTCTATGAAACATGCATGTATTATTTTTTTATTATCGATCTTGTTTCAACCCCTCTGTAGCCAGGTAAATGAAACAGAAGCAAAGGCTGCTTTAATACTGGCAGAAGAATATTGTGGGAAAGCCAATTATCTGGGGTACTTACTTTTCTGAAGATTGCAAAGACTAGTTTCGCCCCGCATTGCCTTATATTCTTTATAAAAAACTACGGCAACATCGATAGATTATGTATTTTACCGTAAACTAATTGCTATGAGTGTCAGTTTCTCTGTAAAAAAACGAATTGATTCCATTGATATACTGCGCGGCATCATCATGATCATTATGGCATTGGATCATGTGCGTGATTTTTTCCACATTGATGCCATGACGGGCGATCCTACCAATCCCGCAACAACTACACCGATATTGTTTTTTACGCGCTTCATTACGCATTATTGTGCGCCGGTATTTGTTTTACTGGCCGGAACGTCTGCTTTTTTGTATGGGAGAAAGCGCAGCAAAAAGGACCTATCCATGTTTCTGTTGAAAAGAGGTGTGTGGCTGATGGTATTGGAAATTGTGGTGGTTAATTTTTTGTTTGGATTCGACCCTCAGTATCATTTTGTGGGGTTACAGGTGATCTGGGTTACCGGTCTTTCTATGGTGTTACTGGCTGCCTTTATCTACCTTCCACTTAAAGCTATTTTTTTTATTGGATTAACATTAGTGATCGGACATAACCTGCTGGATGTATTTAACTCGAATAATGCGATGGGAGAAGCACCGCCATTATGGTGGTCATTATTACACCAGCAATCTTTCCGGCCTTATGGCGAAGGGCGTTTTCTGGGGGTACTGTATCCGCTGATTCCATGGCCGGGTATTATGATGCTGGGCTATTGCATGGGCGCTTTATTCGTACCTGATTACGATGCGGCTAAACGTCGTCGCATTCTGGTAAGTGTAGGGTTACAGGCTATTATTGTATTCGTGGTATTACGCTGGATCAATGTATATGGTGACCTTGTACCATGGAGTGAGCAAAAAAATACTACCGCTACTATCTTTTCTTTTTTCAATGTTACCAAGTATCCGCCGTCTTTATTGTATTGCTGTATTACCATTGGACCGGCATTGCTGGTATTGGCCGCTTTGGAAAAGGTAAAAGCAGGCTGGACAAATTTTGTAGTGATCTATGGCAGGGTTCCCATGTTTTATTATCTGCTGCATTTTTTTCTCATACACCTTTTGTGTACCATCGCGTTTTTTGCATCCGGATATAATATGTCGCAAGCGGCTGATGGCATGTTCCTGTTTCGTCCCAACAACTTTGGGTATTCATTACCTGTGGTCTACCTGATATGGGTTGGTGTAGTGGTCGCATTGTATCCACTATGCAAGCGTTACAGTGTATACAAGGCTACACACAAGTATTGGTGGTTGCCATACCTGTAAGTGTTTCATTTTCATATATAGTATAGCTTTTACCGCAAAGGCGCAATGACATGAGGGTACGCGAAGATGTATAGATACTCCTTGCGTGCCCTTGCACCCCCGCGCCTTCGCGGTTAATTAACCGCATAACAGCCTACACACAAATGTTCCTGCATTTTGTAACTTTATCCCATGAACAATAGAAAGCCGGAAGAAACTTCATTTAGGAGCGCTGCTATTGATAAATGGTTTGCATCCGATAACCAGTTTCACCAATTATATCCTGCATCGGTTCAGGTACAGGCCAATATGCATTGGACCCCCCTGCACATTGCCCGCAAAGCTGCCGAGTTTTTAGCAGTAGATACGCATACAAAAATATTAGACATTGGCAGTGGAGCCGGAAAGTTTTGTTTGGCGGGAGCCTACTACTGTTCTCAGGCAAATTATTATGGCATTGAGCAAAGAGCCGATCTGGTAGCGTGTGCCAGTGCTGCAAATAGCATACTGCAATTTCAGTGTGTAACTTTTATTCAGGGTAACTTACTGGAGACAGATCTTTCGGAGTATGATCATTTTTATTTTTTCAATGCTTTTTTTGAAAACCTGGAGGATGGTTTTAAAATTGATGATAGTGTAGCTTATTCACGTGATTTGTATGCCAGGTACAATCGTTATCTGTTTAAACAATTAGATAAAAAACCTGCCGGTACCCGATTAGCTACTTTTCACAGTACGGAAAACGAAATTCCGGGTGATTACCATGAAGTGGGATCAACCCCTGATCAGTTATTGAAATACTGGATCAAAGTATAAGGGTAGTTGCTCAACGGTTAATCTTCATAACTGCTCATAATAATAGTAGTGAGCATTTTAAACTGAACATTTGCCTGAAAACAGTGCAGGGCGTGTGCAGGTATTACAATGCTGGAGCCAAGTGGCAATGTAAACAGTTTGCTATTGATCGTTATCTCCGCCATTCCATCGATAATTTGCACATAGGTATCCTGCGCAATGGTTTTCTCGCAAAACTCTTCTCCCTTATCGAAAGAAAACGCAGAGACTTTACCGGTTGATTTATTAATAATGGTTTTACAAACCACGGCATGCGGCACATACTCAACAATCTCTACAATGATATGCGGAACACCTTTAGACATTTCGCCAGGTTCTACCAGCGGCTCTTTTTTTTCGGGAAGATTGGATTCTGTTGTCATAGAATGGCAGGATGAGGAATAGCACCTACAACAAAGCTGTTACTATTTTACGGACAATCTGTTACAAGAATATACCTATGACTTGCACGTTTCCCACTTTTGTATCTACTTTGGCATCTATTTTTTTCGTTCAATCAAATCCCACAGGTTACCGTAGAGATCTTCAAACACCGCAACGGTTCCATAATCTTCTTCCAACGGTCCGCGTATAAATTTGATGCCCTTGGCAGTCATGGCGTTATAATCTCTCCAGAAATCATCTGTATTCAAAAATAAAAATACACGTCCGCCTGTTTGGTTGCCTACCCGGCTTTTCTGTTCTTCGGTAGCTGCTTTCGCCAATAAAATGGCGCATTCTTTAGAACCCTGCGGAGCTACCAGTACCCAGCGTTTGGTTTCGCTCAGTACAGTGTCTTCCAGTAAATTAAAATTGAGTTGTTGTGTATAAAAAGCAATGGCTTCATCGTAATCGTTTACAACCAATGCAAAGTGGGTGATATGTTGGTTCATGGCAGTATTTATTTCAACAATCCTTTGATCTCATTCAGTTTCATTAATGCCTCTACAGGGGTTAAGCGGTTAATGTCCATTTCTGTGAGCATTTTACGGATCTCTTCAAACGTTTGTGAATGTGCATCAAAAATGGAGAGCTGCATTTGTGGCATGGATAGTTTTTTCAGATTTTGTGCAGAGGGAACACGCAGGTTACCCGGAACGCTCAGTGCCGTATCATCATTTTCACCTGTATTTTTTTCAGTAGCACTACCCGATCTTTCTTCCAGTTGTTCCAATATTTCATTGGCCCTGTCAATGAGGGTAGGTGGCATGCCAGCCATTCTTGCCACATGAATACCAAAACTATGCGTACTGCCACCACGCGCCAGCTTGCGCAGGAAGATGATCTTATTACCGACTTCTTTATTGGTTACATGATAGTTCTGTACACGTGGCAGGGTCACTTCCAGTTCATTTAACTCATGATAGTGTGTGGCAAATAATGTTTTGGGTGCAGCAGGGGCGTTGTGCAAATATTCTACAATACTCCAGGCAATAGAAATGCCATCATAGGTAGAAGTGCCCCGGCCTATCTCATCCAGTAGTATTAAACTTCTTTGTGAAATATTATTGATGATACTGGCTGTTTCATTCATCTCTACCATAAAAGTAGATTCACCACCACTCAGGTTATCACTGGCACCTACACGGGTAAATATTTTATCTGTTAATGGAACTTTTGCAGTTGTGGCAGGAACAAAACTACCCATATGTGCCATCAGGGTAATGAGTGCGGTTTGCCTTAGTATGGCACTCTTACCACTCATATTCGGGCCCGTTAAAATAATGATCTGCTGTTCCGCGGGATGTAAAGAAATATCGTTAGAGATATAAGTTTCTCCGGCTGGTAAATTTCTTTCAATAACCGGGTGACGGCTTTCTGTAAATAATAACGCAGCCCCATCATGCAGTTCCGGTTTTTTATATTGGTATTGAATGGCGTTCTCTGCAAAACACAAGAGACAATCAAGTGTAGCTAATACATTTCCGTTTACTTGTATGGGTGCAATATAGTCTTGCAGGGCAAGCAGTAATTTATCGTACAGGTCAAGTTCAATGGCCAGTATCTTATCTTCTGCGCCGGTAATTTTTTCTTCGTATTCTTTCAGTTCCGGAGTAATGTATCTTTCTGCATTGGCCAGGGTTTGTTTACGAATCCATTCTGCAGGTACTTTACTTTTATGCAAATTGGTTACTTCCAGATAATAGCCAAATACGTTATTGAAACTAATTTTTAAAGAGGAGATGCCAGTTTTTTCCGATTCGCGTTGCTGTATGCCAACCAGGTATTCTTTTCCGCCGGTAGCAATATTTCGCAACTGGTCAAGCTCTTCATGTACGCCTGTTTTAATGACTGCTCCTTTATTAGCTGCAACAGGTGGTGTTTCATTGATCTCAGATAAAATTCTGTCAACAATCAGATGGCAACTATTCAAACTATCCGATAATCTTTGTAAGTAAGGATTGGCCGCAGGTTCGCAAATTTGTTTGATGAGTTCTGTTTGCTGCAATCCTTTCGCCAGGTGCATCACTTCGCGCGGATTGATTTTTTTCATCGGGATCTTGCTCACCAATCTTTCAATGTCACCACAAATTTTTATAGCATGCGATAAGGCTTTTCGCATATCGCTTTGCAGGATGAGAAAAGCAACTGCATCCAGTCTTTCATTAATGCGTGTAATATCTTTTAACGGAAAGATCATCCACCGGCGCAGCAAACGCGCACCCATGGGGCTTACCGTGTTATCCAGCACTTTTAATAAACTGTTGCCACTATCCGTTCCGGTATGCAACAGTTCCAGATTACGGATGGTGAAACGATCCATCCACAAAAAATCTTCCCGCTCCATCCGTTGTACAGAAGTGATGTGCTGCAGATGCGGATGTTCTGTTTCTTTTAAATAATACAGAATAGCACCGGCAGCAGTAATGCCATGGTGCATGCCTTCAATACCAAACCCTTTGAGTGAATGTGTTTGAAAATGTTTGAGCAGACTTTCGGTAGCAAATGCTTCATCAAAAATCCAGCTCTCCATGGTATATGTATAAAACCTGGGGCCAAATACTTCTTTAAAATGTTTCTGGTAACTGCGCTGAAAAATAATTTCCGCAGGCTTTAGCCCTTGTAATAATTTATCAATGTATTCTTCATTGCCTTCAGCGATAAAAAATTCACCGGTTGAAATATCCAAAAAAGCAATACCGATGTCTGTATCGGTAAAATGAATAGCGGCCAGAAAATTATTGCTGTTATGTTCCAGTAATTTATCGTTGGTGGCAACGCCGGGTGTTACCATTTCGGTTACCCCGCGTTTCACAATCCCTTTTACCGTTTTAGGATCTTCGAGCTGGTCGCAGATGGCTACGCGGTAGCCAGCTTTTACCAGTTTGTGCAGGTAAGTATCCAATGCATGATACGGAAACCCGGCCAGCTCACTGGAAGATGCCGCACCGTTGTTTCTTTTGGTTAACGTAATGCCCAATACTTTAGAGGCAATGATAGCATCTTCTCCAAATGTTTCATAAAAATCACCCACCCGAAACAGTAAAATGGCATCAGGGTATTTTTGCTTAATGGCCCTGTGTTGCTGCATCAAAGGTGTATCGGCACTCGATTTTGACATGGCAACAAATATAATGCGAGCGTTTTTGTGGGGAGAGGGAAAGAGAAATATGTGGATAAGAAAGTCTGGATAAAAAGTCTGGAGTTAGAAGTCTGGAGACTGGAGTATTGGCTATAAAAAAAGTCAGGATTTTAGGTTTTACCCCCCAAAATCCTGACTTCTAACTTCAGTCTCCAGTCTCCTAACTCCAGACTATCTAAAACCCTCTACCTGCCGTGCCTCTCGGCTTCGGTAATTCTTTGCGGGGTAATTTTGCATCGCGTTGTGAAGCATTGTAAACGAATGCTGCAACGATGGTAGCAATTTGTTTCAGGTCATCTTCAATCAGGTGATCGTACGTGTCCATATTACTGTGGTGGTTACGGGTATCGTATTCAATGGGATCCTGTATAAACTGGAAACCAGGCAAGCCCACACCATCAAAACTCTGGTGATCGGTTCCGCCGGTATTACTTACAGTTACTGTAGTGGCACCAAGGTCTTTAAAAGGAGCCAGCCATTGTGAAAAGATATCGCGGCAGGCTTCATTTTCCTGCAGATAAATACCCCGAATTTTTCCGGTACCATTATCTATGTTGAAATAGGAAGAGAATTTTCCATGTGCCGGTTTTAATTCCATAGTTGCTGGATCGGCAAAGGTATTCTTTACATAGGCCCTTGATCCTAATAAACCCTGTTCTTCTCCACTCCATAAACCAATGCGGATGGTTCTTTTATTACTGAAGCCGATGGTTTTTAAAATGCGGATGGCTTCCATCATTACCGAAGAGCCGGATGCATTGTCTGTGGCACCGGTAGCCGTTTGCCATGAATCCAGGTGCGCGCCAATCATCACTACTTCATCTTTTAATGCGGGATCAGTGCCCGGTATTTCAGCAATCACATTGTATCCGTTCAAATCTTTTTTCTGGAATTTAGTTTTTACATCCACATCCATTTTTACAGGCACGCCTGCTTTTGCTAAACGGAGAATGGTATTAAAATCTTCAATTCCTAAAACAATATCCGGAAAATTTTCAGGATCGGTTGCTTTGTAAGCACCGCCACCTTGTGCAAAAATGGTTCCGTCGTGACTGCGAACACCACCATTGCTAAACATGGCAACAGCACCTTCTGCCTTGGCCATTTCTTTTAACAAAGGCAAAACCCTTGCAGCCGGATTAGCGCCAAAGCCACCACGATTACCTCCGGGTGCACCCGCTGGTCTGGGTGGAGCTGGTTTGGCCGCTGCCATGGTAGCCAGTGTAGAATCGGCATATCGTACCGCATCTGCTTTAAAGCTCGGTTTATAAACCTGGGTTTGATCCATTATAATTACTTTGCCCTTCAACTGGCCGCGATAAGCTTCTAATGCTGCGCTATCTGCTGCTTTTACCACAATCACTTCCGCATTTTTTGCGGCCTTGGTACTGGCTGTCCATGCTTTTGGATAGGCTGATAACGATTTGTAATAAGGAGCAGTAATGGCGATATAACTCTTCTCTAATTCCCATCCCTTACCAAATTCGCCCCATGGTTCGATATTGGCGTTGGTGAGTCCCCAGCCAGCAAGTGTTTCTTTGGCATAATTGGCTGCACGCATAAAGCCCGGCGATGCGGTAAGGCGGTTGCCACTTTTATCGGTCAGGTTAAAGGCAATCTCCATCACCTTGGAATTTTCAAGGCCTTCTTTGCGGATTTTTTGCATAATGGAAAGATCTACTTTCTCACTCTGTGCCTGGCCGGCAAGGGGAAGAGCCAACGCCAGTAATACCGATAAACGGGTGTTTTTTCTCATGTTCAATTGTTTAAGTTTTGGAAGCAACAAAATAATAAATCTTAGTCATTTACCCGCATCCTTTATTTGAATGGATGGGTTTACCTTTGCGCCATGCGAAAATTGAGCATGGATGAACTGGGCCGCATGTCGGTGGATGCCTTTAAAAATGCCCCTAAGAATCCCGTGATGGTGGTGCTGGATAATATCCGCAGTATGCACAATGTGGGCAGTGTGTTCAGAACAGCCGATGCATTTCTGGCCGAAGGTATTTGCCTCTGTGGCTATACCCCGCAACCTCCGCACAGGGATATTCATAAAACGGCATTGGGTGCCACAGAAACCGTCGATTGGCTCTATTTTTCCACTACACTGGAAGCAGTAACCGCCTTGAAAGAAAGAGGCTACCGGGTATATGCCATTGAGCAGGTAGAAAACAGTATTCCCCTGCAGCAATTTAACCGGGGCGAAGAAAAGATCGCCTTAATTTTTGGTAATGAAGTAGCAGGTGTAGATGCCGAAGTATTGCCTTTATGCCATGGCAGTATCGAAATACCGCAGTATGGGATGAAGCATTCTTTAAATATTTCGGTGGCGGCGGGGATTGTGTTGTGGGAGATGGTGAGATGAAAGAATATCGAATATCGAACAAGGAATGTTGAATGTAGAAGTGAATAGTTTTATGATGTGTTGAGCTATTAGAATTAATCGAAAAAAATTAGGCTTTCCGAATACCAATGAAAATCTTCGTGCAACTTTATGCCTTCGAGTCTTCGTGGCAAAAAAGGGAAAACGAAGGATTGAATACAGAAAGATTTCAATAGAAAAAGTATAATAAAATTTTATTAGCACAGTACGGTTTTTAATAGTAAAAGTGAATTGTTGTTTATGTCACAAGTAAAAAAATATTTAAGCCTCGTAAAGTTCTCGCATACCATTTTTGCCATGCCGTTTGCGATGATTGGTTTTTTTCTGGGGATTGTGTATTTGAATAAACCCATTCCCGGCTGGCAGGTTACCATTGGTGCTCCTTCGGGGGGCGATATGTTGATGCATATCTTTTCTGAAAATGGGTGGGGCAGAAAGTTGTTGTTGGTAATGGTATGCATGGTTACCGCCCGTAGCGCCGCCATGGCATTTAACCGTTATTTGGATAGAAGCTTTGACGCTAAAAATCCGCGAACGGCTATACGTGAAATTCCGGCTGGGATGATTTCAGCTAATAGTGCGTTGCGCTTTGTTGTATTGAATTGTGTGTTGTTTGTAACCGCCTGTTTTTTTATCAATTCCATTTGTTTTTATTTATCACCGGTGGCTTTGTTTGTTATTCTGTTTTACAGTTATACCAAACGGTTTACCGCTTTATGTCATTTGGTGCTTGGATTGGGTTTATCACTCGCACCCATTGGTGCTTACCTGGCGGTAACCGGACGATTTGATGTGTTACCGGTATTGTTCTCTCTTGCCGTGATCTTCTGGGTGAGTGGTTTTGATGTGATCTATGCATTACAGGATGTAGCGTTTGATCAATCGCAGCAATTGTATTCCATTCCCAGTGTATTGGGAAAAGAAAGGGCACTCCGCATTTCTGAATTGTTACATGTGGTAAGTGCTGCCTGCGTGGTGGCAGCAGGGGTGTATGGCCATTTTCATTTTGTATACTGGATAGGGGTTGCTGTATTTATCGGTATGCTTATTTACCAGCATACTATCGTAAAACCCAACGACCTCAGTAAAGTAAATATCGCTTTTATGACAGCCAATGGTATTGCCAGTGTGGTGTTTGGTGTGTTGGTAATAGCCGATCTGTTTTTGTTTTAAGTTCTTCTCTGCGCAACCTCCCCGTTCTCACCGTCTCTGCGGTGAAAAAATAGTAATCCCCAATATCTCTAAAACCCCAAAATAAACCTCGTACTTCGTACCTCAAACCTCGTACTTACCATGGCTCGTATTCTCTGCATTGATTATGGTGGCAAAAGAACCGGTATCGCCGTAACAGATCCCTTGCAGATCATTGCCACTTCTTTAACCACCATAGAAACCAAAGAACTGATTCCTTTTCTCAAAAAATATTTTCAGGAAGAACCCGTTGAATTGATCCTTATCGGCGAGCCGTTGAACCTCGATGATTCGCCCACACATGCCACCCCATTGGTAAAAGCGGCCATTGTAAAGTTGATAAAGGAATTTCCCTCCATACCCATTCAAACGGTAGATGAACGCTATACTTCCAAACTGGCTTCCCGCGCTATGGTAGAAATGGGGATGAAAAAGAAAAACCGGCGGGTAAAAGGCAATATTGATCAGATAGCGGCGACTATTATGTTGCAGGAGTATCTTCAACATAATCATTGATTTTTCTTTATTTAGATGGATATAGAACCATGAATGGTGTCCAGAGCAGCTTGAACAACATGAGCTGCCTACTTTCCTGTTGAATAGTTTGCAAAAAATATATCCAAAAAATAAACAAAAAGTGGGTTAAATATTCATTAAATACCATATAAGATGTAACTTACCATTGAAAAAACTACCCTTTGTGCCGCAAAAAAACATAAAGGCTAACACCCTCGCAGCTGCTAATATGAACATTACAGGTTCGGCTGAATCGGTTCAGGCATATTATGCGCTCTTATTGGAAAATATTCGAGATGCTATCATTTCCACAGATCAGTTCCTGATCATCAAAAGCTGGAACAAAGGTGCCGAAGAAATATATGGATGGACCGCTGCAGAAGCCATTGGAAAAAAAGCAAATGAATTGTTGATCACGGAATTTCCAGATGGCACTTCATTTAAGACGAAATTGGAGATCTGTAAACAAACAGGACATTTGAAAACTGAAGTGCGCCGGAAAATAAAATCCGGCGAAATCATTGATATTTTTATCAGTGCTTCAGCAGTATTTGATAAAGACGGTAATTTTTTGGGTCTTGTAAGTGTTAATAAAGACATCACTGAACGAAAAAAAATGGAGGCTGAGCTGAAAGTGCTCAATCTGCAACTAAAAGCGGAAGTGAAACAAAAGACCACAGAACTTCATCACATTTTTGAAAGAGTTACCGATGGTTTTATTGCACTCGACAACAATTGGATCTATACGCATGCCAATAAACGAATAGGAGAACTGGTACAAATGGAGCCTGCCGATATGATCGGTAAGAATGTGTGGGAGCTTTTTCCAAAGGCAGTGGGATCTGCTACTTACAAAGCTTTTCACAAAGCAATGGAAGAACAGGTATATGTATGTAACGAAGATTACTTTGAGCCATTGGATCTCTGGCAGGAAAATCATATTTATCCTTCTGTAGATGGTATTTCTGTTTTTATACGTGACATCAGTTCCCGTAAAAAATATGAACAGAAAATTGAAAAGAAGAACAGACTGTATTTTTTTATCAGCCAGATTAATCAGATGATCGTTCGGGCAACCGAACAACAAACTCTTTTTCATGAATCATGCAACATTGCTGTAACCATAGGCGAATTCAAAATGGCATGGATTGGTTTAATCAGTGCTGAAACGGGTAGTTTGGTTCCGGTTAAGTACGCAGGAGAGGAACAAGGGTACTTAACTTCATTGGTATCCGTTTCAAAGGTTGATGTTCCCGAAGGAAATGGTTTAATCGGTTCGACCTTACTCAACGGAAACTATTTTATCTCCAATGATATAGAGCAAGATCCGGCAATGGCCCCCTGGAAAGATAAAGCGTTACAACGAGGTTATTGTTCGTTGATGGCCCTGCCCATTAAAAAATTTGATAAGGTCATTGGCACATTTTCATTTTATGCCGGAACTACCCATTTTTTTGACGAAGAAGAAATTGCCTTGTTACTGGAAGCCACAGGCGATGTCTCGTTTGCCCTGGAATTATTTGATAAAGAGGCAGATCGAAGACAGACAGAAAAAGAAATCAGGGATTATAAATTTGCGTTGGATAAATCCGCTATTGTTGCCATCACCGACCAGAAAGGAGTGATCAAACATGTAAATGATAATTTTTGTACTATTTCAAAATATTCAAAATCGGAATTGCTGGGGCAGGATCATAGGATTATTAACTCTGGATATCATGCGGCATCTTTTATTAAGAACATCTGGACTACTATTGCCAAAGGAGAGATCTGGAAAGGTGAATTGTGTAACAAGACAAAAGATGGTAATATATATTGGGTTGATACTACTATTGTACCCTTTCTAAATGAATCTGGAAAACCTTACCAATATATTGCCATTCGCTCAGATATTACTGAAAAGAAAAAGGGAGAAACACAGATCCGGGTTTTTAACGATCTCTATCAAAATGTGTTAAAGGCCACCAGTGATACAATCTGGGATTGGGACGTACTACATGATACTATATCCTATAACGATGGTATGTATGATATGTTTGGTTATACAGCATTTGAATTTGAGAATACAGCTGATTATTGGCGAGGCAAAATTCATCCGGATGATATATTACGGGTCTCGAATGAAATTAATGAGGCATTTAAGAAAACAGAAAAAAATGTTCATCTACAATATCGCTTCCTAACGGCGTGGGATGACTATAAATATATTTATGATCGTTCTTTTGTGATTTATGATGAACAAAGCAAACCGGTAAGAATGGTAGGTGCTATGCAGGACATTACAAAAGAGAGAGAGAACGAAATGCAGATCAGCAAAGCCACGATTGAAGCCCAGGAAAATGAAAGAAATATGTTAGGCCGTGAGTTGCATGATAACATCAATCAGATCCTGGTGGGAGCCATTATCAGTCTTGAACTAACGCGACAGATTAAGGTGGAACGTATTACCAGTTACGTTGAGAAGTCCATTAGCTATATCGGCATTGCAATAGATGAGTTGAGAAAGCTTTCACATAAACTGGCTCCCGCATCTTTTGAAGATCTTTCACTGAAAGATGTATTACAAACCCTTATTCAAACCGTTAATCCTGACAACCGTTATCAGATTGAGTTAACGGTAAGTGATATTAAAAAGGGGATACTTTCTCATAACGTCCAAATTAACTTGTACCGCATTTGTCAGGAACAGTTGAGCAATACGATAAAGCATTCAGGCGCTGATACTATCTGGATCAGTACATTACTAACAGAAAAAACCGTTGTTATGCGTATTGCGGATAATGGGAATGGATTTGATCCGAATATGCCTCGCAAAGGCATTGGACTAAGCAATATCAAAACCCGTGTGTTATTACTTTCGGGAACCTGCACACTAAATACGGAAAAGGGAAAAGGTTGTGAATTGATCGTTGAACTCCCATTCTGAAACCCTTCTAAGTAGTAAGTTTCATAGGGTTTAACAATACCCAATTTGCCGGATGCCTGTTTTCCGGTATTTTTGCGGCATTTTAGAAATCTAACCAAGTAGTAATGATATTTCCCATTGTGGCTTATGGAGCTGCTGTTTTGCGAAAACATAGCCAGGATATTACACCCGATTATCCGGGCTTACCTATTTTAATAGAAGATATGTGGGAAACCATGTATGCCAGTAATGGCGTAGGGTTGGCGGCACCTCAGATCAATAAGGATATCCGGTTGTTTGTGGTAGACAGTACGCAGATCTTCGATAACCTGGAAGAAGATGAGAAGGGATTGTATCCCGATGGCCCCGGTATTAAAAAAGTATTTATCAATGCCCATGTGCAATCACTGGATGGGGAAGAATGGGTGTATAATGAAGGATGTTTAAGTATCCCTAAGATCAGGGAAGATGTTTTTAGAGCGGAAAGTGTAACCATGACTTACCTCGATGAAAATTTCAAATCCCATACAGAAACATTTAATGGCATTACCGCGCGTGTGATTCTGCATGAATACGATCATATAGAAGGTAAATTATTTATAGATTACTTGAAACCACTTCGTAAAAAATTATTACAGGGCAAACTGAACGATATCAGCAAAGGCAAAATCAAAGTGGATTATAAAATGATATTCCCTAAATAATGAAATATTTCCTGCTTGGTATTTTGCTGTTCTCCACCCATGTTTTTTCGCAGGATACTTCTGTGATTATTGATGAGCATCGTTTTACCTTAAGTGAAGTAGTGGTTCGTAATAATTTTGATTACAAAACTTTATTGTTGCAGATTAAAGAGGATACTACTTTTTACAAAGCCTTCCGCAACCTGCGTGTATTGGGCTTTAGTTCTTACAATGACATTAAAATGATGGATAAGAAAGGCGCCGTGAAAGCCTCCTTATACAGCAAAACAAGGCAGAACAGAAGCGAAGGCTGCCGAACCATGGATGTATTGGAAGAAAACGTTACCGGCGATTTTTACGATTCGAAGAAGAACTATAATTACATGACACCCGATTTGTATGCCGGGCTATTTTTTACGAAGGGGAAAATATGCGGAGAGAATAATATTGTAAAAGGAAGGAGTCTGAGTATCAGTAACAAATCAGGAATGGAAAAATACAAGGAGCAATTAAAAATGTTGTTCTTTAATCCCGGTAAAAAAATAGCCGGTATTCCACTCATTGGCGATAAGCTTGACCTGTATGATGAAAGTGCCCATAAATTATACGATTACAAACTTGATATCCAGGAGTTTCATGGTGTGCTGGTGTATGTATTTTCGATTACCCCCAAAGAAGAAAAAGTAAACAGCGACAGGGTAGTGATAGACCAGATGACTACCTGGTTTGATATAAAAACACTGGAAGTATTGGCCCGTAATTATTCACTCAGTTACAAAGCCGGTGTGTATGATTTTGATGTGAGTATGGAAGTGGAGATGACAAAATTTGAAGGACTAACCGTTCCTAAAATTCTCAGATACCGCGGCGATTGGGATGTGATCTTTAAAAAGCGGGAACGCGGATTATTTACGGCTACTTTATTCGATTTTAAAAAGTAAGGGCCGCAAGCGCGGCCCTGTGTTTCGATATACCCCCCGGTATATGTTCAACAATGAACATCTTTATAAATTATTCAGGAAATTCAGGATCTCGTTCAAGCTTTTTTTATCCGGCGAAATGGAATAACTCGTGGCTGTTCCCACACTACCAATATCACGTACACCCAAATAAAGATCACCACCAATTTTTGATAAGGATATTAATTTAATGGCCGTTCCCAACGGGATATGATTGGCAAAGAAGGAACGTGATGGATAATCGCCCTTTAATCCCACAATAGTTTTCTGTTTGGCAAACACCGCAAATACCGCAGTATTTTTATTGGTAAAGTTGGGTGATAGGATAGCGGTTATTTTTCTTTTCGGAGCAGTAGAATCTATATACCTGTCTGCTGTAATCCATCTCAGGTTTTTAGAATTCACTTCATAACCATAGTAAGAAGGCACCAGTGGATTATTACTGATTTTAGACCAGGTAGGTAAGTAGGTGGTATCAAAATCACGAATCCACGAAAAGGCCGTATCAATTCCTTTCAAAGGGATGGGGAAATTTTCTTTACCATAGAATAGCTGCATATTGGGTTTGGCAGTATCCAGATCGTGAAATTTCAATTTGATGGTACTATTATTGGCGAGTGTTAATTCCTGGTTCCCTTTCGTGATACGGATATAATATCCGCCCCCTGTTTCCAGTATGCTTCCATTAGAAGTAGTGGTAGGCCGGAATACTTTGATAAAATCGCCTTTTCTTCTCAAAGGAATCAATTCGATTTTTACATTACCCTGCGGTGTACCTGATGTGCCCGGCCCTATGCAGGAGCCGCCTTTGATCTCAACTTCCAGACTATCGCCAAAACGCAGTGTAGCCCCGTTTACCGCATCAAAAGAATCAACCATTACTTTGGGTAACAGGTTATCAAAAAGATCATTAACAGAAGCCGTATTGGTCAGGTTACGCAGCCATACCGTATCATTCAGCGGATGGTTGGTGTACGTGATGAAATTGTCTGACAATTCTTTTTTACAGGCTGTAAAAAAGAGTGCAGGCAAACAAACCAATATGAGTAACTGTTTTTTCATTTTATTATCTCTATCATTTAGATACCAGTCGGGTAACAAATGTTGCCTCTTACTTCCTGTTTAAATTTATCCGCAATCCGATGGATAAGCCACCCACACTAAACTTCTGCTTAAAGCTGGCCTGGCTGGTTGTCATATTAGATAAATTATAACGAACATGCGGTTCAAAGAATACATGCATATCATCACTTAAACGTTTGATCACACTTACACCTGCAATCAATCCTAAACCAATATTACTTTTATACACAGCATTACCTGTTTTATTAAGCGTTACCGTTGCCAGTGAGCTATCCAGGATCACACCCTCGTACCAGGAAGACAGATTAATGGCCACACCTGCATTGATACCAATTTTCAGATCATCATTACCAAACTGGTAACCTACCGTAACCGGAATATCAAAACTGCGGTAACGGTTTTTTACGGTATTGTTTCTAAAGCCAATGGTTTGCAGAATACTGGTATCCTGCACAATTACTGTATCGCCCGGTGCGCGTATGATGGTTCTTACCGTTACTACCGTAGTAGTTTTTACTTCGTTCTCGGTACGGTAAACATATTTTTCGTTTGCCTGTGAATATTGTACACCGGCTTTCAATAAAATATTATCTGTAATAGGTTTTACCAAGCGCAATCCGGCAGAATAACTTACCTGCATACTTTCACTGCTGTCTTTTTTCAGGAGGTAGAGGGGGGTAGCAGATACATTACTTACAGATTTGAATGGCATTTCAGGCGATGCGTAGGCTTCGAGGTACCAATCGGTATTTCGTTTATTATCAGCCGGGCAAATAATGATATTCCTGAACTGGTTGGTATGATTCATGGTAGAGAGCTGCTTATCAAGTAGTGTCTGTGATAAACTGAATCCATTCAATCCCGAAGAGATAGTGGTTCCATGTAATAATCGATTGTGTTGCTGATAAGCATTGATCTCATCCATTCCATCAGCTACATCATTGGATACATTCCCTTTATTAAAAATATCGTATGAGGTTGTAGAAAGATCCGTTTTGTTTTGGTTATCGACGGGTTTCAGGTCAAATTCTTTTTTTCTGTTGCGGGCCGATACGCTTGCTTCGCTGTAACCATTAGCAGATAAGGATTCTTTGGAAGAAGAAGTATTTCGATGGTTATTGGCGAATCCATTGACAGTTAGTTTCTCCTCATTTTTGCCGGTTCCATTTGCAATAGTTGATCCGGGTGGTGTTGTTACCGGAGCAGCAGGATTATTTACCTCGTTGCCACTTGTAATAGCGGCAGCATTTTCGTTGGCAGGTAACACTTTATCGGAACTAACAGGTGTTGTTGTTTCTTTTGTATTGTCCGTAGGATTGCCTTTGTTTACAGGAGCATTGTTGGTAACGGCGGCTTCTTTGTTCTGTTGATCGTTAAAGTAGAAATAGCCACCAATAGCACCCGCTGCCAGTATGCCTAAAATTAAAACAGCTGCAGCAGGGTAGCGGAACCAGAGGAAACCTACACGGTCATTATCTTCTTCGGGTTTTACTTTTTCCCATAAGCCTGCAGGTACCGGTGCTACATGGTCTGTTAATTTGGCTGCAACGAACGCATCAAATTGTCCGTCGTTTATTTTATCCCAAACACCTGTGGGAACGGGAGCCACTGCACCGGTTAAAGTGCCTGCTACAAAAGCATCAAATCGGGTATCGGTTATTTTATCCCATAACCCATCTGGCACAGGCGCTTCCGCATCACGTAATTTGCCACCTATGAACTGGTCAAGCTGACCTTCCGCAACTTTATCCCAAAGACCTGCCGGCACGGGCACAGCGTGGTCTTTGAATGTATCGTTGAAGAAATCGTCAAATTGGGTATCGTTCATTCTATACAGCAACTTTTTGTAATTGTAATATTTGGTGTTGCAGCATCTTCCGGGCCTTTACTAACTGGCTTCGGCTGGTGCCGGGTTGTATGTTCAGCATTTCTGCAATTTCCTCATGGCTGTAGCCTTCAATAGCATTTAAGTTAAATACCAAACGATAGCCATCCGGCAACTCGCTGATCAGTTTCATCAGGTCTGCCTGCCCCAGGTGCGCATAAGCCTGGGCATCAATGGAAGGTGTGTTTTGGCTGTTGTCGTCGATGTCTTTAAAATGCAGTTTCTTTTTCTCCAGATGGCGGATGGCGGTATTTACTACAATCCGTCTGATCCATCCTTCAAAAGCGCCTTCAAATTTAAACTGGCCGATGTACTGGAATACTTTAATAAAAGCATCCTGTATCATGTCTTCGGCTTCCATACTGTCGTTGGCATAACGGAGACATACGCTCATCATCTTACCCGCATACCTGTCAAACAGCATGCGCTGACTGCGTGCATCCTGTCTGATGCAGCCCTTGATCAATTCGTACTCTTCAGTCAAATCGTAGGTTTTTTGGTAGTTCGGCAATAGATAGATACGGTGGCAAGTTACTTCGTTGCCCTGATTTTCCGATTTTTTAACATTTATATTACAAAAAATCCTGCAACGGCCGGTCACAGGATTTGTATAGTAAGCGGTTCATTATCAAACTACTAAGAACTGATCGTGGATATAGTCTACCACATCTACCAGGTTCCCCTTTTCCCGAAATACCGCCAGTTGCCTGTCGGCACCGGTTCCTGTTTCAAAAATCCGGGCTACATAGTTAATGATATGCCGGCTTCCCAGTTCATCCACCACATCGTCCACAAATTCGAGCAGTTCATAAATCAGGGCCCGGGTATTTACTTCGGTCTCTTTTCCAAAATCAATTAAAGTGCCATCTATCCCGTACCGGCTGGCCCGCCATTTGTTTTCATTGATCAGTGAGCGCTGGTAGATCATGAAGTTTAGGTTCTGTCCGCGCAGTTTATAAATCTTGGCACAAATGGCCTGAAAAAGAGCTGCAATGGTAATGGTTTCATTGATCGTCATCGGCACATCGCAGATCCGAAACTCAACGGTATTGAAGAATGGGTGAACGCGTAGATCCCACCAGATTTTTTTCGCATTATCAATACACTTGGTTTTGATCAGCAGGTTCACATAATTTTCATAGGCTTCTATATTATCAAAATAATCCGGAATACCTGTACGCGGAAACTTATCGAACACTTTTGTACGGAACGATTTATAGCCTGTATCGCGCCCCTCCCAGAAAGGAGAGTTGGTGCTTAGCGCATAAACGTGCGGAAGAAAATAACGCGCCGTATTGGCAATATGGATGGCCATTCTTCGGTCTTCCATACCCACGTGCACATGCAAGCCAAAAATCAGGTTACTTCTGGCCGCTTCCTGCAATTCGTTCACGATCTCGTTGTAGCGTACATGATCGGTGATCAGTTGTGTTTCCCAATGACTGAAGGGGTGCGTGCCGGATGCACCAATCCAAAGCCCCAGATCGCCGGCTATCTGCGCAATGTTGCCACGCAGGGATGCTACATCGTTAAAGGCTTCTTCAATATCGGCACAGATATCGGTACCCACTTCCACAACAGCCTGGTGCATCTCGGCCTTTACTTTGTCTTTGAGAATTTTCTGGCCCTCTACCACTATCTTCTGTTCGTGACTCTTTAATTCACGCGTCTGCGGATCAAGTACCATATACTCTTCTTCCACACCCAGTGTAAAATGTTTGTAATTCAGATTTCCCATATACTACTCGTTCTGGTTCTTGTTTATTTTTATCGTCAATCGAGAGTCGTGAATCGTGAGTTGTTAATGATAGCTATCTCACTCACGCCTCACGATTCACGCCTTACGTCTCACGTCTCACGTCTCACGCTTCACCTAATACAGTTTCTTCCCCGCACTTCCTCTCTTCACATATTCGCCCCAGGTAAGATTGTCTTTACCATCTTCCTGCGCCTGTGCTTTTTCTATGGCATAATTGGCAGATGTTTCCACTACCCAATCAAAGTTTTCCTGGCCCACACTTTTGATATCCGCATCCGGTGCAGGGTTACAAAAATCAATGGCATACGGAACACCATCTCGTAAAGCAAGCTCTACTGTGTTGAAATCATAACCAAGGTATTTGTTGATGCGAAGTACGATGTCTGTCATCTGTTTCAATCGCGCTTCCGATGGTTTAAAATCGGCTACATACCGCAGGTGGTGCGGGTTTCGAGGCTCGTACGACATGATGCGTACATGCTTGCCGCCAATACAATAGCAACGATAGTATTCTTCAAAAACAATTTCTTCCTGCAGCAGCATCACCAGTTGATTGGTTTCACTGTGCTTCTCGAAAAAATCATCCATATCGGTCAGCTTGTATACATTCTTCCAGCCACCGCCTGCAAATGGTTTCATGTAGGCAGGAAAGCCAACATACTTAAATATGTTTTCCCAATCCAGTGGATAGGCAAGGTTGCTGAACGACTGATCAGAAGTATCCGGTGGCAAATCTCTTGAAGGAAGTATGACAGTTTTAGGCACCGGCACATCAATTTTGGTAGCCAGGCAATTATTAAAAAACTTTTCATCGGCGCTCCACCAGAATGGATTGTTGATGACAGCCGTTCCGTATAGGGCAGCATTTTTCAGGTAGGCCCTGTAAAAGGGTATATCCTGACTGATCCTGTCAATGATAACTGAGTAACCGCTGGATTCTCCCTGCATTACTTTATCAATTCGAACTGGCTCGGCTATAATACCGGGGATATTTTTGCTGTTGATACGTTCAACAAATGCCATCGGAAAACTTCTTTCCTGACCAAACAGGATACCAATCTTTTTCATAAATAGTTGTTTCGTTGGTTAAATAATGCAGGATAGGATTGCTCTTCAATTTAGCGAATCAGTTTTGAAATACGTAACCTGTATGCAAATAAATCTTTATCTCATGGGTACCGTATGGATTTACCGTTGGTTTGGGTATGTGGAGATTTCCTTCTTCCAAATTGTTACCATTATATTATTTTTGAAATTATGGCTGATGATAAAGTACCTACGGATACATCCATCCTTACAGAGCAGTGCATTCTTTTTTCTGAATACCTGGAAAGAGAAGTTACGGTTGATGTATACCTGCCGGCTTCTTTTACCCACCACGACCAAATCAGTTTGCTGCTGATTAATGATGGGCAGGACCTTCTTACAATGCCTTTTGATGAGATGCTGGATGATCTGATCGGTAATGGAATTATCGAACCCTTGGTTTGTATTGGTATTCATTGCGGACCCGACCGTAAAATGGAATATGGTACAGCTTATTCAGCCGATTATAAAGGCAGGGGTGCCAAAGCCGGATTGTATACAAAGTTTATTTTTGAAGAGCTGCTTCCTTTTATCCGTAAAACATACAATACCCCTTCGTTTAAGCATAAGTCGTTTGCCGGCTTCTCACTGGGTGGCTTAACCGCATTGGATATTGCCTGGAACCATGCCAGTGAATTTAATAAAGTAGGTGTTTTCAGTGGCTCTCTCTGGTGGAGAAGAAAAGGATATGAGGATGGGTATGATGATGAGCAGGACAGGCTGATGCATTTACAAATTCGTAAAGGAAGTTTTCATCCATGGTTACAGTTTTTTATAGAGTGTGGCAAGCTGGATGAAACTGCCGACCGAAATGAAAACGGTGTAATTGATTCTATTGATGATGCACTGGATCTGATTGTAGAACTAAAGGCCAAAGGGTATACAGATGAACATATTCAATACCTTGAACTAGAAGCAGGTAAGCACGATGTAGCCACCTGGGCAAAAGCGCTTCCTGATTTTTTGAAATGGGGATGGGGGAGGGAATTAATTAAAAATTAAAAATTAGAAATTAAAAATTAGTGTGGTTGCCATTGGGTATGGAACTGATATGCGGTAACAGTGTCTTAGCGAACCTTGCGTATTCTTTGCGGACATTGCGATACTGCTTTTTTATTATCGCGAAAGCAAAAAATGGATTAGCAGATGATAGATAACAACCTTTCCTTAGATATAAAAAAACCGAACAATGTAATTGTTCGGTTTTTTTATTATTGAGTATGTTCTGTATTAGAAGATATATCTGATACCGAATTGTGCCTGCCATACATCACCAAGACCAGTACCTTTTCTGTAGGTAGTGTAATTGATGCTGTTGCTAACACGGGTAAAGCGGTAAGTAGGGATACCATTTGCATCAACACCTGCAGCCGTTAACGGGTTGAAAGTATTAACGAAGTTGCTGACACCTGCATTTGATTTGATTAAGTTTCCAACATTGAAGATGTCGGCTCTTAATTGAATGGTGTGTCTGTTTTTGCCAATGTTTCTAAACAGTTCTAACTGTGTAGAAAAATCGAAACGAACGATATAAGGCTGCAATGCACCATTTCTTTCAGCATATTTACCTCTTCTTGTTTTAAGGTAAGAATCTTGGTTGATGAACACATCGAATGCATCTTTCTGTTGTTGAACCGTTACTGCAGGAGCTGATCCTGAAGCGGCTTGTGCCAGGAAGTTCATTTCGTTCTGATCACGTGGTATATACATCAGATCGTTACCAGAAATACCATCACCATTCATATCACCACTATAGGTGTATGAGAAACGGCCCTGGTTTTGAGACTGACCATACAGAGAGAATTGTAAGGCAGAGAATTTGCCCAGTTCAATGCGGTAGTTCACGTTACCAATAACACGGTTACGAACTTCATTATCGCTATAGGCGATATCAGTTGAGTTATTACCTCTTACACTCTGAATTGCAGTCCATGAACTAAAGGCAATAGAACCTGGTGTCATGTAATCACGTGCTCTGGTAAAATTATAAGCAAACATCCAGCCCAAACCGGTTGCTTTGGTTGGTTTTTCCAATTTGAAAGTAAGTGTCATAGAGCCACCGAGTGGTCCACTTTCCATTACAGTTGCATCGGTAATTTTTGAAACAACACGTGCTGCGTTGTTAAAAGCAGTTCCCGATAAACCATACCCTGGAAATTTAGGTCTTCCGTCCGGACCAGGGAACACAGTAGTAGCAGGTTTCAGGTTGGCATTGTAATAGTTGATGTTAGATAAGCTTTGGGTATACATAAATTCACCGGTAGCTACGATATCTCTATATACTTTATGGTCAACAGCGATGTTGGCACGGAATACCTGCGGGAAACGGAAACTTTCTTCAGTAGTTGCAATGGCATAAGAAGAAGCCGGTGTTCCAGGTGAAGGCAAAAAGTTAGGATAGTTAGCAGGCGTATTTGGTTTGAAAGGATAGGCTGCAGTATTGTTGGTATTAACACCACCATTCAACACACCATTGTTACCAATCTGGTTGCTGATAAATACAAAAGAAGGACGGCCGGTAAACAAACCAACACCACCACGAACTTGTGTTGACTTATCTCCTTTCAGATCATAGTTAAAACCAATTCTTGGGCTGATCATTAATTTGGCATTCGGTAATTTGGAAGTACTCAATTTAGTGCTCTGGCCATTGTTGTCTACAAAATTCAATCCATCAACTTCTGTGTTTGCAAAACCAGAACCTGAGAAATAAGGAACTTCGAAACGGATACCGTAGGTAAGACTGAAATTAGGTTCCAGGTTTACCTCATCCTGAATATATGCAGCAATCTGGCGTGCTTTGGTTGTTGCCAACCATGGGCCACCACCTGGCAGATTACTAAAATTAGCGCGGTAGTTTCTCATGAAAACCGGGCTGAAGGTAGCGTTGGGGTTAGCGATGTAAGCGTTGGCAGCAGTATAAAAATCATTCAGGTTATTGAATGTGTAGATACCGTTGATCAATGGCGTAAAGCCGTTGGTGAATTTGAAGCTTTCATATGAAACACCTGCAGACAGGGTATGTTTTCCCAAATAAGCTGTCAGGTTATCGCTAAACTGCCAAGTATCTGTATTCAACAGGTTATTGGGTGTAAAAGGATCGTTACCAAAAGAAATATAGTTCAGGCTCTGGTTGGTTTCAGCTGCAGGAACGGTTGATGTGCCAGAAGTAGGCAGTGTGGTTAAGGGGCTGGCTCCGTCTTGGATATCCACCATTGGGAAATCGCCACCTTTTACCGCTCTGAAATCTCTGTTGGCAGTATAACCAAAAGTGATCTCATTGCTGATTTTGTTGCTGAAACGGCTGTTCAACTGGCCAATCAAACCATAAATATTATTATTGATTACGTAAGCAGAGTTGGCATAAGCCAGAGAGTTAATGCTACCTCTGCTACCATTGGTTGTGTTAGAGCTGCTCACACCAACATCTCTTTTCGATAATAACAAATTACCACGGATGCTTAATTTATGTTTATCATTAATATTCCAGTCTAAACGGGCCACCGCTTTATCACTTTTTGTTACAAAAGGATATCCCTGGTAAGCACCGGTTTCATAACCGAATTTTGATTTAAGGAAAGCAGACAATGTTTCAAGATCAGAAACCTTAACACGGGTGGTATTTCCGCTGATAGGAGAAGCACCATTACTTGCATCTGCAGTAAGTGCTGTACCTACGTCATTTCTTCTTTCACCTTCGTAGTTCAGGAATAAAAACACCTTATTTTTAATAATTGCACCACCAATACTGGCTCCAAACTGCTTAACATCAAATGCAGCAGTTACTACATCCTGTTTGCCACCGGCTCCGGATTTGGTTCCTACAAAACCTTCGTTACGTGTGTTATAAAAGGCGGTTCCATGTAAAGTATTGGTACCACTTTTGGTAATGGCATTGATACTGGCACCGGTAAAGCCGGCATCCCTTAAATTATAAGGAGAAACGTTGATTTGAATTTCCTGTAAGGCATCCAAAGAAATGGGTGCAGAATTAGTTTGACCACCATTCAGTGAACTCAATCCAAAAGAGTTATTGAAGATAGATCCGTCCAAAGTAAAATTAATGGCACGACTGTCCTGACCTGCAAAAGAAAGGCCATTAGATTGTGGTACCAACCTTGTAAGGTCAGTAACGTTACGACTGATCGTAGGCAATGTGCTGATTAATCTTGAATTGATATTGGTTGCGGCACCTTTTCTGTCTTTTGAAATCAAAGCACCTCTACGGTTGGCAACACCACTTACCACAACTTCTGATAACTGGCTGTTGGTTTCAACCATTACAACATCAATAACAGATGGCTCACCTAACTGAATCGTTACATCTGACAGTACCTCAGTACGCAGACCTACATAAGAAATGGTTATTTTGTAAGGGCCCCCTA
This sequence comes from Chitinophaga pinensis, assembly GCA_943372845.1. Classification (GTDB taxonomy): domain Bacteria; phylum Bacteroidota; class Bacteroidia; order Chitinophagales; family Chitinophagaceae; genus Sediminibacterium; species Sediminibacterium pinensis_K. The sequence continues at coordinate 215,830 of CALSAD010000002.1, forward strand.
CGCGTAAACCTGGCAATGTAAACCTGCCGGTACCAGAAGAAACGGTCTTATATTTTGAACCGGATGGTTCGTGTATAGCTTCTACAGATGCACCAGTAAGGGTAGCACCTTTGCTATCTTTCACATTACCGATAATAGTACCGGTTGTAACCTGAGCTAATGATGCAACGGCTATCAATAAAGCCGGTAACATCATGAAAATTCTCATAACAATTCGCATAAACATAGTTTTAGATGGTGCAAATATCACACTTAAACCTCGTTTCTGCGCCCTGATCCCCAAATTAATGTTAAGTTAATCCAGAAAGTTGGCTGCTATGTTGATTAAATGGTGATAAATGTGTATTATAACTCAACAAACAGCCATTTTAGGGTTAAGGGACAGTTTAATTCATATTTTATTATTTCATCATAATATAAAATCCCAGCCGGGCACTCCAATAACTGCTGTTGCCCTTGCTACTGGTCTGGTTTAAATTATCTGTCAATTTGGGTAATACCAACGGATTGAAGCGATAGGTAGGGGTGAGGTTCGTGTTTGATAAATAGCCGGCAAACCCGATCAGCGGGTATTGATTAAAAGGCAGCTCATATCGGGCACCCCATTGCCTGTTGAGCAAATTAAGTACGTTGAGGATATCCAGTGAAATCTGAAGGATGTATTCATTGGCTGCCAGTTTCATTTTTATATCCTGTCTCAGTTTTAAATCAAGGTTATGTGTAAAGGGTAGTCTCGATCCGTTTCGGTGCGCAAAATTGCCTCTGTTTTTGTTCAGGTAAGTATTGTTTTGTATGAAATTTTCCAAAGCCTCTTTTTGTTGTGCCGGAGTAAACACTATTCCATCAACACGATTGCTGAGAAAAATGGATTGGGTTAGTTCAACACTGGTGGGAATGTATATCAGCTCATTAAAAGCATTTACGCCTATATCCCTGCTGGCACTTTTATCTGCGTACACAAAACTGAAAGGGGCACCGCTTTGTCCTGCATAAACGATGCTGACATAGGTTGGTTTTTTTCTAGTAAGCGAACCGATTTTTTTTTCGAGCTGACATACCAGTTTATGTCCGGCACTAAAATCCGATCTGCTTATTTCGTTATTGTTTTTTCCGTTGGTTGATTCTTTCTGCAGCCATTGACTCAGGTTTACCGAAGCCGTTCCTTCTGTCCATGTGGTGCTATGACCGTAAGAATAACTGAGGTACATGCCTGCATTGTTAGGAAATCTTTTTTCCGCAGATAATACCGATTGGTAAGCAAATCCATGATGGGTTGTTTCATTGTTTGAGAGCAGAATGATATTCTCGTACGGATTGCGTCCATCTGTTGTAAGCGGTATGCGCATCGGTTGGCCATCGGGGGTAATGCTGTATACTTTTTGGGCGCCGGGGCCAATCGATGTTAGATTAGGCAGTAGTATATTCACGTTACGATAGTCTATCTCGTGCATATTTTTACTAAGCATGCCGGTTAACTTTATATTCCATCCGGAAGAAAATTTCTTGTCAACCTCAACCGACATTCGCCAAAGCTTTGGCATGTGCATTTTTTTTGAAATAAGGTTCAGGGTGCCTTTCGATATCTCTGTACCTGTTGGCGAATGCCATAGGGCGTCTGGCATGTTTGCACCATTCCAACGGAAACGAATGGGTTGTAGTGAAGTTGCTGATGCGTTACTATTTCCGGTAGTAATACCATTGTTATTATAAACACCGCCCGGCCATACCAATGGCATTCTGCCTGCAAATATTCCTATGCCACCACTAAGTGTGATGGCCTGTTTCGGAATTTTAAAAAGGAAACCAATTCTTGGTGAAAGGGAAACGGGAAAAACCGGATGCTGACCTGACCGTGCACCTTTCAAATTGTAATACATGGAAATTTTTGCCAGGGCAGTATCATTTACAAAAGGATCCGTGATTGGCTGCGATAAAAATCGCCAGTCATCCAAACGCATACCAAACGTGAGTATGCAGTTATTCAATTTTCTGAATTCATCCGATACAAACAAAGCGGTTTTCAATACCTGAAATGCGGCCGCTGCTTTTGTATTGTCTGATAGATCGTTATCCAGCAATGACCTGCCCGCTTCATAAGATACAGGCGGTGCCGAATTTGTAATGAAAGAAGCCATAGATGCATACCGGTATTTGCCCAAAGTATTTTGTATAAAAACATTTTCATGGCTGCTATATTCCAGTTCCACGCCTGTGCTGATGGAATGGCTGGCTGTGCTGATTCTGAACTGATCTGTTACACTGATATTTTTCTGTAGAAGTCTGTTTTGAACTGAGTTGCTTTCTGCTCCCATAGTGATCGCGCCATTACCATCGTACATGGTTACCGTAGGAAACGCATCACCCAAAAAAGATCTATCGTCTTTTATCACAGCGAAGGTTGCAAGCAATCTGTTATGGGTGTTTTTTTGGGATGCAGTTTTCATTTCAGCAGTCATTGTATGACTAAGGTTAGGAAGTACCACGCCTGCATTTGAAAAATTAATTGCATCCGTACTATTTATTCCCGGCTTTATGGCCACCGATGTATTGTAACGATACGTTACCGTGAGTCTTTGTCGTGCCCTCATATTCCAATCAATTTTTACGGCTATCCTGTTTGCCTGCATATTTTGAACAACCTGCCTATACTCACCCGGATCGTATTGGTATGTCTTCTTTACAAATTCCCTTAGGCCATCCAAACCTGTTTCTGAATGGGTGTTTCCGCGGTATGCATCCATCGCAAACACATGCATCCTTTTTTCTGATTGCCGTTCTACACTCAGAAAATAAAACAACTTGTTTTTTACAATAGCCCCACTGTTTCTAAACCCCAGGGTGGTGGCCGATGTGTTGATGGTTGGATAAGCAATTTCATTTGATTGACCATCATTCGTTTTTTTTATATGCTGCGTTCTCCGGTACTGGTACAAAGCAGTTTCTCTTTTATTACTGCCCGATCGGGTTACGGCATTAATACCGCCACCGGTAAAATTTCCAATGGATGCATCGTATGGGGAGAGTACCAGTTGTAGTTGCTCAATCGCTTCCATTGAGATGGGTGGAGAGCCGGTTTGTCCGCCATTGGTGCCAGAATTGGTTAGGCCAAATACATCATTGTTCAGCGCACCATCAACATAAAATGAATTGTAACGATTGTTCTGTCCGGCTATACTGATGGCCCCCTCATTACCGCTTACTTCATTTACCTGCGGCAATATTTTCAGGTAATCAAAAAGGGTATGCGTGCCGGAAGGCAGCTCGCCCATTTTATCTTTATTTATATACATAACACCGATCCCATATCCCCAATGTTTATTTGTTTTATCACTGGCTGTAACGGTCAGGTTTCCCAGATAGATTACTTTTTCAACAAGTGAATCATTCATTTCATACCATTGGCCCAATTGCAGTTGAATAGCTGTTTTTGTAAGGATATTGTAATTGAGCGCACTTATTTCTACAGCATAGGGTCCACCCGCCATCAAATTATCCATTTCAAAAGAACCGTTCAGGCGGGTTAGTTTTTTATATACGGTTTGTGTTGGCTCATGTACAACGGTTACAGATGCGTTTTGTATAGATTGTCCATTGCGGTTGGTAACCATACCCCTTATTCCAGAGCTGGTAACCTGTGTATTGGCAATGAACGGCAACAGGCAGGTAACCAAAAAATAGCAGGTAATTTTCTGCATTGTTTTTTGATTACAAAGTCAGTTAAAATGGTTGTATGGTAAATAGGTATTACACGCTAAAAAAATGGGTGTTTACACCATACGATCATTTACTGAATTAGGAAAAAATGGTGCTGCTGGATGGCTTGCATGGTGCTTACTGTGCTATTTTACCCCCAATGGCTGTAATTTTGCATTTTAAAAGCTGCATATGTTAGATAGGATTGAAGATGCCATTGAAGAAATACGTAATGGTAACATGATTATAGTGGTGGATGATGAAGACCGCGAAAATGAAGGCGATTTTATTATTGCCGCACAGCATACTACTCCTGAAGTGATCAATTTTATGAGTAAGGAAGGACGCGGACTCATTTGCGCTGCCCTTACAGAAGAGCGTTGTGTAGCCTTGCAACTGGAGCCGATGGTTACTTCCAATACTTCTTTACACGAAACTGCATTTACCGTTTCGGTTGATTTAATTGGTCAGGGTACCACAACCGGTATTTCTGCACAAGACCGTGCCAAAACCGTACAGGCATTAGTCAATCCGCAAACGCATCCATCCGAATTGGGCAGGCCGGGGCATATTTTTCCGCTGCGTGCTAAATCAGGTGGTGTATTGAGAAGAACGGGACATACAGAGGCAGCAGTAGACCTTCCACGTTTAGCCGGCTTGGAGCCTGCGGGTGTTTTGGTAGAAGTGATGAACGAAGATGGAACCATGGCCCGTTTACCACAGTTATTGGAGATTGCCAAAAAGTTCAATCTGAAGATCATTTCTATCAAAGACCTGATTGACTATCGGTTGAAAACAGATTCATTGATTGAAGAATTGGTTAGGGTGGATATGCCAACTAAGTTTGGTCATTTTACACTTGCGGCGTTCAAAGAAAAAACAAGCGGAGCCGAACACCTTGCATTAATAAAAGGAAGTTGGAACAAAGAAGAAGCGGTTTTAACACGTGTGCACAGCAGTTGTTTTACCGGAGATATTCTCGGAAGCTTTCGCTGCGATTGCGGCGATCAGCTTCATAAAGCCATGGCCATGGTAGAGGCAGCAGGGAAGGGAATTATTTTATACATGAACCAGGAGGGGAGAGGTATTGGGTTGATCAATAAATTAAAAGCATACAAACTGCAGGAAGAAGGCATGGATACGGTAGAAGCCAACCTGCACCTCGGTTTTGGAATGGATGAAAGAGATTATGGCGTAGGTGCGCAAATACTCAGATACCTGGGTGCTACCAAACTGAAACTGATGAGTAACAATCCGCGTAAGCGTGCAGGGTTAAAAGGTTATGGTTTGGAGATAGTTGATATTGTTCCGATTGAAATAGATCCCAATTCGCATAATAGAAAATACCTCGAAACCAAGAGAGATAAATTAGGGCACGAAATTTTAGGGGAATAATTTTTTTGATGAAAAATATTTAATCGGATAACCTGATAAAAAAAGGTCTCAATTTTATTGAGACCTTTTTTTATTTATCTGTTATGATGACCGGAATCGGTATCTTCTTTTTCTTTTTCATAAGCCCGGATGATGGCCTTAACAAGGCGGTGACGAACCACATCTTCCTCTGTTAATTCAATATGTGCAATACCATCAATGTTCTTAAGAATACGTGTTGATTTTTCCAATCCGCTGCGCATATTTCTCGGCAGATCCACCTGGGTGGGATCGCCGGTGATGATGGCTTTGGCATTGGCGCCAATACGTGTTAAAAACATTTTCAGCTGAAGGTCATTGGTGTTCTGTGCTTCATCTAAAATAATAAAGGCATTGTCCAGTGTGCGCCCGCGCATATAAGCTAATGGGGCTATCTCAATGGTGCGGGTGCTCATGTAATAGCCAAGTTTATCGGCCGGTATCATATCATCCAATGCATCATATAAAGGACGCAGGTAGGGGTCAATTTTTTCTTTCAGATCACCGGGAAGAAAACCCAAACTTTCACCAGCTTCTACTGCAGGGCGTGTTAAAATAATTTTCTTAACCAGTTTGTTTTTCAATGCCCTTACTGCCAGTGCAACAGCTGTATAGGTTTTACCTGTACCGGCTGGTCCTATGGCGAATACGATATCATTTCTGTCTACCGCATGCACCATTTTTTTCTGGTTCTGTGTTCTGGCCCTAACAGTTTTACCATTGGGTCCGAATACAAGAATGTCGTTGGGGTTACGGTCTACAAAATTATCAACGGTTTCGGCATCATCACCGCCAAGGATCTGTTCAAAATAACCTTCGCTCAGATGACCGTTTCTTTCCAGGTACTGAATAATGAGATCGATCTTTTCTTTTGCTGTTTCTATTTGTTCGGGAGCCCCGCTCAGTTTTAATTGTGTCCCGCGGGAAAGGATCTTTAACAAAGGGAATTTCTTTTTCAGCAAATCTAATTTTCCGTTGTTTACGCCAAAGAATTCAATGGGATTAACGGATTCGAGGTTAATGATGGTTTCTGTCAATCTGATACAATTTAATGGATTAGATAAGATCTATACTGCTGTATCAAATTTAATTGGATAAGCTCATTAAAACCTAACACTTCTTATACACAGGTGTGGAAAGTGATTTTTAAAGCAGGTTATTGAATACTGTATGCAGGGAGGGTATTATGCGAATGTTATTTTTTGGTCAGTAGTCTATAGACCATGGTCCATAGTCCATAGTCCATAGTCAATGGTTTATAGTGATAGTCCATGTTTCATTACCTATTCTTTATTTTCTATTGACTATGGTCTACACCTCACTACATTTTTTTCAATGCAGCAATCGTAGCAATGGGATCTGAGGATTTAAAAACGGTATTGCCTGCTACCAGTACATCGGCACCGGCTTGTAGAATAGCAGCGGCATTATCAAGGGTTACGCCACCATCAATTTCAATTAACGTAGCCAAATCTTTTTCTTGAATCATTTGCTTCAGCGTTCTGATTTTTTCAAGCGTGTGCGGAATGAATTGTTGTCCACCAAAGCCGGGGTTTACACTCATCAGGCATACCAGGTCAATATCATGTAGAATATCACTTAGCAAATGCACAGGTGTATGCGGATTCAATGCCACACCTGCTTTCATGCCCAATGCTTTTATCTGTTGCAGATTGCGGTGTAAATGCGAACAAGCTTCATAATGCACAGTAAGGTTATCAGCCCCTGCTTTTTGAAAAGCTTCTGCATAATTGCCGGGTTCCAGTATCATCAGGTGTACATCGCAAACTTTGGTGGTGGCTTTGCAAACTTTTTCAATTACCGGAAAACCAAAACTGATATTGGGTACAAAACTGCCATCCATCACATCCAAATGGTACCAGTCTGCTTCGCTGGCATTCAGCATGTCGCAATCTTTCTGCAGGTTCAGAAAATCAGCACTTAATAAGGATGGGGCAATAATGGGCATACAGTTGTTTTGTTAAGCGAAATTGAGAATTTTTTGTTTGCTATGTTATTTTATTTGGCATTCAGTCTTTGCAGAGCTACCCTGGCTTCTTTTAACTTGGGATCCAATGCCAGCGCTATTTTATAATTGTTGATGGCATCCACCGTGCTGTTTTGTGCTTCTTTACATTTGGCTATCCAATAATATCCATCCGGGTAGGTATTTTTTACTGTTGCCAGTGTTTGAAAAACAGCCAGTGCTTCATTTATTTTTTTTGCATCGTACAATATAAAACCTTTCTCCATGTAGGCTTCGGTGTAGGTATAATCGTTAGCAATACAGTAATCAAAAGCATCCATGGCTTTGGTGGGGTTACCGGTACGTGCATAGTATACCCCGGATATAAAGCTGCTGTGCGCAGTGTATTCTCTTCCCAATCGCAAAGCATCTACCTGCCTGCAAATAGCCAGTGCTGTAGTATCTTTTTTCTCTGCCAGTAAGTTTGCTGCCGCCAGCATGGCATCGGGCGAAGGATAGATACGTATGGCATATCGGTACGATGTTAAAGCCGCCCCTGTGTCTTGTGCACTTTCCTGCAACATGGCTTTGCGGTACCAGAGTCCATAATTCAAACTGTCTTTTGCAATTAACGAATCCATCTGGCCCAGTGCCTGTTGAAAAGCACCCAGGCTGTCCAGTGCATCTACCAGTTTCAGCCGCAGGCCAACGCTATCGGGTTGTTTGGCCAGACTAGTGAATAATTGCTGAACGGCTACCGGCATTTCACCAACTGTTAATGCATCGGGAGATTTGGGTGTTGAGTCGTTTGCACAGGAGATCAAAAAGATCAATATAAAGCCAATGGTCCATCGTTTCATTGTGTAAAAATAGGACGATAGGAGATGTGCTGACAATTTTCTGACAAAAGACTGTTTTCTTGCACCTATTTTTGCCGGAATTAACATACTGTACATGAAAAAAGGAACACTATTACTGGTATATCTTTTATGTAGCCTGGGCCAATCATTTGCACAGCCATCTACTGCAGTACCGGATTCTATCCTGTTTGCCGGCGAAAAGCATTTTAAAAATATACAGCAACTCACTTTTGGCGGCGATAATGCCGAGGCTTACTGGAGCTTTGATGGTAAATCTATCATCTTCCAAAAAACCAACGCTAAAGAAGGCATTACCTGCGACCAGATTTTTATGGGTAAGCTGCCCAAGCCCGGAGAAAAATTTTCATACAAAATGATGAGCACCGGTAAAGGCCGCACCACCTGCGCATATTTTATGCCCGATGGGAAACATATTCTCTATGCCTCTACCCATAAAGGTGCCGATAGTTGCCCGCCCACACCCGATAGAACGAAGTATGGCAATAAATACATCTGGCCTTTATACGATAGCTATGATATTTTTATGGCTGATCTGAATGGTAAAATTGTAAAGCAGCTAACCAATGCCAAAGGATACGATGCAGAAGGAACCCTATCTCCCGATGGAAAAAAAATGATCTACTGCAGCGATAAGGATGGCGACCTGGAATTGTACATTATGGAACTGGCAACGGGTAAAGAAAAAAGAATTACCACTACCTTAGGATATGATGGCGGTGCATGGTTCAGCCCAGATGGTAAAAAAATTGTGTGGAGAGCCAGCAGGCCTAAAACCGATGCTGAAATAAAAGAGTACAAAGAATTATTGGCCGAAGGGCTGGTGGCACCTACCAATATGGAAGTTTGGGTAGCCGATGCTGATGGGAAAAATGCAAAACAAATTACCAACTTAGGACAAGCCAATTGGGCACCCAATTTTACACCCGATAGCAAGCATATTATTTTCTGCAGTAACCACGAATACAAAAGAGGATTTCCGTTCAATATGTATCTGACAGACCTGAATGGTAAAGGACTGGAAAAGATCAGCCGCGATAAAGGCTTTGATGCATTCCCCATGTTCAGCCCCGATGGTAAGAAAATACTGTTCGCTTCCAACAGAAGCAATGGAGGTACAAGGGATACGAATTTGTTTGTAGCGGATTGGGTGGAGTAGGAGGGTGGGCAATTAAAAATTAAAAATTAAAAATTAAAAATTGAAACTCACGACTCACGTCTCACCACTCACGATTCACGACTGACGATTCATCTTTCGTGGATAAACAGTATCTTTCAACCTAAATACATGTTATGCAAACAGGTCTTATTCATTTACACAATTTTTTACGTTGGGTAATTTTGATATTGTTATTGTTATCCATTGTAAAAGCGTATTCGGGATGGCAGGGTAAAAAAGTATTTGCACCGGGCGATAAAAAGATCTGGTTGTTTACCATGATTAGCGCGCATACTACTTTGTTGCTGGGGTTGTATCAGGTGTTATTGGGTCGCTATGGTATATTATCAACCACATTGCCTGAAGGGACCAGTGTAATGAAAGATAAATTTTTCCGTTATTTCTGGGTAGAGCATCCATTGGCGATGATCGTGGCGATTATTTTGATTACCATGGGACATGGCATGGCTAAAAAAGCCGTACCTGATGAAGTGAAATACAAAAAGGCATTCTCTTATTTCCTGATTGCTTTGTTATTAATATTGGTAAGTATTCCATGGCCTTTCCGTGAAATTATTGGTAGACCTATTTTTCCGGGAATGAATTAGACTAAAAATATTGTTACATAAAAAAAACCGCAGTATGCGGTTTTTTTTATGTAACAAATAATAGTTGTACTAATGCTTTCAGTTCCGTAGATAATAGTTTTATACCAAATAGACTTTACAAGTGTGTGAGTTATAAAATATCAGGGTGATATTATTTATAACGAAGTGTGCACCGTCAGTGCGAGGAACGAAGCAATCTGTGCTTTGAATTACAGACACTTCGAATGTCGTAACAAAGATTGCTTCGTTCCTCGTAATGACGGTGCAGACATTTTTGCCAAAGCGAAAAATCACGAGAAGGTATTTTAAAGTCTAATCGGTATCAATCATTAGTAGTACTAAAAAGCGAAACACATTATTTTATGTAAATCCTCTGTTTCGAAAATCCTTACCTGCTTCCCAACTCAATCACTTCACAGTTCTTCATTTCTTTTCCATCTATCACAAACCGTATCAGGGTTCTTACTTTATGCCAGCCATGTTTACCTGCGGCACCTGGGTTCATATGCAGGCAATGCTGTTTGTCATCATACATTACTTTCAGAATATGCGAGTGGCCAGAGATGAACAATTGGGGTTGGTGCTGTAAGATCAATGGCTTGGAATGTGGATTGTATTTTGGCGGATAGCCACCAATATGTGTCATCACAATCCTTACCTGCTCACAATTCCATACCTGTGTTTCAGGATGTATACTTCTGATATCCTGCCCGTCAATATTGCCATACACACCACGTAAGGGTTTGAATGCCTGTAATGCATCTGCTATTTTTGCTGTGCCAAAATCGCCTGCATGCCATATCTCATCGCATTTGTCAAAATGCTTGAATACAGCTTCATCCAGGTAATCATGTGTGTCAGAAATTAATCCAATGCTTGTCATAACCCTGCTAAGGTATTGCCATAATCAACACGGTTAATTGCTGATTTATTTCTAACTTTCTCTTCGCTAAACTGCCTTTATGAAGAATACACTATTTGGTTTCATACCGTTTGTTTTGCTTATGTCGGCTTTATCTATTTCCCATACTGCGGTAGCGCAAGCACCTGCGGTTTCGATGTCTATGACAGAAGGATGGAAGCCACTCTTTAACGGCACTTCACTTGAAGGCTGGAGAACTTATCAAAACAAACCGGCCAATTCATGGAAGGTAAAAGAGGGGCTGCTGTATAATATTGGCAATGGCGATCCGCAAACAAAACACGCAGACCTGATTACGGAAAAAGCCTATGAAAATTTTGAATTATCCGTTGAATGGAAAATTGCACCCAAAGCCAACAGCGGTATTCTGTACATGGTATCAGAGGAATTTCCTGCTGCGTATACAAGTGGTCCGGAGTACCAGTTAATTGATGATACAGGTTATCCCGGCAAACTGGAAGACTGGCAAAAAACAGGAGCCAATTATGCCATGAATGTTCCTGCACTAAATGCTACTCATCCGGCCGGAGAATGGAACCACACAAAAATCAGGATATTCAATGGCCAGGTGGAGCACTGGCTTAATGGAAAAAAAGTAGTGGCGTATACACTATGGAGTGATGCATGGCAACAACAAAAAGCTACCGGAAAATGGAAAGACCACAAAGAATACGGCCTAACCAAAAAAGGCCATATCGCGTTTCAGGATCATGGTGGCGAAGTTTGGTTCAGGGAGATTAAGATCAGGGAATTGTGAGGTGAGTTGATAGTCCATAGTAAAACATGAAGGTAAACAGCTACAAATCATGGACCATGGACCATTGACCATGGTCATTCCTCAATTAACCTACCCGACATATATGCGAGTATTTGTTTCCATATGCATACTTCTTATCTGTAGCTGCAGTACTTCACGCAAAATGAGTTGGCCAGTGTGGCGTAAAACTAGTGCGGCACTTGGGGCTACTGTTTTTTATCAAAAGCTGGCAGCTGCCAAATGGCAGGAGCGGGATTCATTGGGGAAGCAGGAAATATTAGCAGGTAATCTTCCTGCTTTTCTGAGAAAATTTGTACGAATTCATACATCTATTACAGATAGTATTACCGGCAAAACCATTAACGCCTATTATTATGTAGCACCTGATTATCTATCGGTTGGTAGGGACGATGATTGGGCACGAATACCTCTTACGCCAATGGCCGCACAGGTTATTGCCGATAGTTTTCATTGCTTTTTGCCAACCCGCAAAATGGTGAATGCCATTTATGATCAGGCAACGGTTAAACTGGTACCTGTGCCCATGTATGCATTCAGAGACAGTACTGTTACCATGTGGCAACATCATTTAATAATTGAAGGACAACGAAAAGGAAAGAAAGGATTGATTGCCGGTATTAAAAAAGATGTGGTGATCTCCGGTAAAATAGCGCGCGATGCCAAACCTGACCGCGTAGCCATTTATGGTTGGCATACATTGGATGGGAAACCCATTCAACCTTTATATACAGGGCATATTAACTGGTGGGTGGATTATAGTCATGGTATCCGCCTGGTATACAGAACCCTCTGGGTAAACAACAGACCCATGGATTACACGGAAGTAATGAAAGATCCGGTGCTGCAAAAATTGTTGTGTGATGAGGCTTGGTGTGACTGTGTTAGGTACTAAAAAAAACTGCCGTGGATATGGCAGTTTTCTTTATTCGATATGTTCTATCCCTGAGATTTTTTTAGAAATACCTGTCTTCCAACACTTTTTTATGGTGTAGCATATGCCCATAAATAATATAAGCAATAGCGTTGGCGGTTACCGGTAACTCGCTTGAAATGCCCTGCTGCGATAACTGTTCATTGTCTAACGTTACTAATAACAGGTCAGTAGCTTTTCTAACTGCTAAAAATTCTTCTTTGATCGAATCAAAACTTCTGTTAGCCGCTTTTGCATTTTCTGCGTAACTGTTTTCATCAAAAGAGGCGAGTGGTGTTTTATCTTTTCTCGCAATTCTGAGAACACGATAAGAAAAAATTCTCTCTGTATCTATTACGTGCTGTAACACTTCCTTCAGCGTCCATTTGCCCGGTGCATAGCGGTAGTCTGCTTTTTCTTCGGGTAGTTGTGTATAGAAATCAGCTAGTAGCATTGCATACTTTTGCATGGCATCGGTTACGCTGTCAGCATCTACTTTAGCAATATATCTCCCAAAATAAGGGGGATGGTCGGAAGCCTGTGGTCTGGCCATTGTTATTTTATTTTACTGGTTGTTTTAACGGTAGCTGGCGGAGCAGCAGGCTTCACCAGCTCTTTGGTGGTTACCATAATGGCTTTGGTGGTATCAGCATCCTGTAATGCTTTATAGGCATTGATGATGCCACCTGTTTTACTGAGTAAGGTAAAAGGTACTTCCTCGTTTTTAGTGCCCGGTTTTACGGTAAGCATATTACCATCCGGTTTTATAGACGATTCTTCAATGATCTTTTTTACCTGCACAGCACTAAGGTCGGGATAATAGGAACGTATCATAGCAGCAAGGCCACTAACAATAGGGGCCGACATACTGGTTCCTTTTAAATTACCATATTGGTTACCGCCCGGAAAAGTAGAATAGATGCGAACACCGGGTGCGAATACATCTACATTTCTGGTACCATAGTTACTGAAATCGGCGGCCACACCTCCCGAAATTTTAGGATCGCTGCTGGCACCTACCGTAATAAAATTGGTTGCATTGGTATTCCATTGCTGCAGCCACGGGTTGGGAAAGTTTTCTTTCTCATCCAGATTATTGCTTTCATTACCTGAAGCATGTACAATCAGTACATCGTGCAGTTCTGCATATTTTACAGCACTGTCTACCCATCTTTTTTCGGGGGAGAAAGATTTACCAAAACTCATGTTGATCACACGTGCACCATTATCAACCGCATAACGTATGGCCAATGCCACATCCTTATCATATTCATCTCCATCCGGTACCACACGAAGCATCATCAGTTTTGCTGCATCGGCTACGCCATCTATACCAATTCCATTGTTGCGTTTGGCGCCAATTAAACCCGATACATGCGTACCGTGTTTAGAACTGTTAACAGGCCCCATTACATCACTGTTGCCATAAAATCTGTCGGAGAGGTCGAAGTAATTATCTTTTACAATCTCTGCACGGTAATCAACAGGGGGTGTTTCTTTTGATTCGAATGCGATCTTTTTTCCTTCCACGTATTCATCCAGATCAGCAATGGTATTGGTATTTTTTTCATCAGAATCAATACCGATCATTTTTATACAGGTTAAGTAACCGAATTTGGCTTCACGTGCCTGACGGGTGGTAGGCTCAAATTTCTCCAGTTTTTCGCAGGTGAATTCTTCGCAACCCATTTCTTTGCGCAATACCTTATCGTGACGCTTGAGTGCTTTGGCGGTTACTTCCACAAATAACAATTCTACCTGTTCATCGCTGCTGAAGTTAAGTTCACTGGCTGCTTTTTTCCAGATAAAAAATTGGTCTTTTTCATTGCCACGCAAAGCATTGGTATCAACCGAAGTACCTGAGAATTTTGATTTTAAGCGATGGTAAATTCTGGATCTTTCATCAGAGGTTTTAGAAACATCGCGTCCATCTTTACCACCCAAAAAATTCCATCCATACACATCATCAATGTATCCGTTACCATCATCATCAATACCATTGCCCGGAATTTCTTTGGGGTTGCGCCATAAAACAGGTTTCAGGTCTTCATGTGTGGTATCGATGCCTGAATCCAATACGGCTACAATAACCGGTCTGGCAATTTTATTTTTTTGTTTGAGGAAAGTGTAGGCTTTTTCGAGACTGATACCGTAAAATGAATCCTGCGCATAATCCAGCAAATGCCAGCCTTTTGGGGCTTCGGTTTGCGCATTACCGTGATAGAAGAATAGTGGCAATGCCACGATGGCTAAAACAATCCCACGATGCATCATTTTGTAAAAGTGTTTTCTATACCTACAAATTTGCGGAATGATAATGATAAATTCATATTTCATTATCAGTTTTATGAAAACCTTAAGCTGTATCCGTGCTTTTTTGTTAAATCATTGATATGTAGCGTATTATCATTGATTTTTTATAACCTGATGTAAAGATGCCTGCCTGATTATGAGGCGGGAGGCACATCTGCTAGTCTGTAATAAATCTGCAACCCATTTTCTCTGGCAATCCGAACATCTTCGTCTGCCCCTTTAGAAGCGCCTTCCAAGCGAAGCACTGCATCGCATTTCAGTAGCAGGCGGTGGGCCACGGGATATTGTATTTCATCCCATGCGGCATCACCGGGTTTTTGAGATCCGGCAAGATGCATTAGGGGTAATGCAAGCCACTCACCAATCACTGGCAGATGCCCCAGCCTGAATAATGGGAGGGCTGCAGCTTCCAGTTTGTCGAGATTTTTACGGATTAAAACAGGATCATCATTGGTGCCACTGCGGTAAGGGCCTGCAATCAGTATCAGCATGTATATGTTTTTTACAAAAGAACACAAATGCCGGCGGATAAAAGTTAAGCTAGTTTAAGAAATTATTTACCGGCCATTTTTGCCCGTATCATACTTAAAAATTCCGGCGTAATACCCAGGTAGGATGCGATCTGTTTTTGCGTAACCTGGTTGGCTACCTGCGGATATTTGCTGAGAAAGCGATGGTATCTTTCTTCTGCAGATAAAGAAAGCGTTTCTATCATACGCAGCTGCTCTCTGGTATAGGCATTTTGCATGATGATGCGAATGAATCGTTCAAATTTAGGTATCCGTTCGTACAATTTGTCCAGATCTGCTTTCTGCAATTGCAACAGTGAACTGTTCTCTATCGCTTCTATCTGCAGCATGGCCGGTAGCTGGTTAAGAAAGCAATGCATATCGGTAATCCACCAGCCTTTACTGGCAAACATAATGGTGGATTCGCGCCCCTGTGTATCTGTAAAAAACGCACGTAGTGTACCCGTATTTACAAAATATATGGTTTTACACAACTGGCCTTCGGCAAGAATGATCTCTTTTTTTACAGGGGATAAGGGTGCTAAAACGGAAGTGAAATAAATTGTCTCTGCTTCATCTAGTGAAATATGTTTGGCAATGTTTTGCAGGATCAATTCAAACATTAGTGCGGCTTTGCACTAAAGATACAGAGCAAACTTTTGAAAAATAATCGTTGAATGAAATACAATCCTCCACCATTCTTCTTATATTGGTTTACCATGGTACAGATTGCTTGATTGAAATGATGCATATGTCATACACACAAAACATATCACCCGACAGTTTGCGTAAATGGATGGCGCAGAAAAAAGACCTGGCTTTTATTGAGGCACAACTGAATTTGCTCGGACTGGATACAGCAGCGATAGAAGAACAGATGGCTGCCTGCAAAAAAATGCAGCAGGAGAAAAGGCAAACTACCGGTTTTGTGTGGATGGGTATGGGTGCCCTGCTGGGATTTATCAGTTGCTTATTATCTATTCTCAATCCTGTTCCGGAATTGTATTACTGGATCTTGTACGGACTCACTTCCGTTGCCATTACATTTATTTTTATTGGATTGTATTTTGTTTTTGAATAGATAAGGTTAACCTATTGATAGGATAGTTTGTTTTAAACCGTGCCTTTGTGCCTTGGTGTGCAATTATTTTTCACACCAAGGCACAAAGGCACGGTTTTTTTTAGATATCTCCTTGCGTACATTGCGGTTCTTGGCGGGCTTTGTGATACTAAAAAGTTAAAGCAGTATCGCAAAGTTAGCAAAGACGCGCAAGGTTCGCAATGAGATCACAGATCGAATACAATGCCCTGTGCCAATGGTAAAGTATCGCTCCAGTTGATGGTATTGGTTTGCCTGCGCATGTAAGCCTTCCATGCATCGCTGCCACTTTCGCGGCCACCACCCGTTTCTTTCTCACCACCAAACGCACCACCAATTTCAGCACCGCTGGTACCAATATTAACATTGGCTATGCCGCAATCGCTTCCTGCATGTGATAAAAACATTTCTGCTTCACGCATATTCAAAGTCATGATGGAAGAAGAGAGGCCTTGTGGTACACCATTCTGTAGCGCAATGGCTTCTTCCAGTGTGCTGTATTTCATCAGGTACAAAATGGGGGCAAATGTTTCGTGCTGAACAACAGGCATATCATTGGTTGCTTCAGCAATACAAGGGGTTACATAGCAACCGCTTTCGTATCCTTTGCCTTGCAATACTTTTCCTTCTACAATAAAATGGCCACCTTGTTGTTTGCATTGTTCAATGGAATTGAGGTACATGTTTACCGCATCCTTATCAATCAATGGCCCTACATGGTGATGCGGATCCAACGGATCGCCAATACGAAGCTGGCCATAGGCTTTTACCAGTTTTTTTGTAAACACATCGTATACTGATTCGTGAATGATTAAACGGCGGGTGGTGGTGCAGCGTTGTCCGGCTGTACCTACGGCACCAAATACAGAACCGATCAATGCCATATCAAGATCAGCTTCTTTTGAAATGATGATGGCATTGTTACCGCCCAATTCCAGAATTGTTTTACCCAGGCGTGCAGCAACGGCCGCACCCAGGGCTTTACCCATTCTTGTTGAACCGGTGGCTGAAATCAATGGAATGCGCGTATCGTTACTTAACCATTCGCCCGTATCCCTGCCACCCTGGATCAATCCGTTTACACCTTCGGGTACTTGGTTTTTAGCAAATACCTGGGCTACTATTTGTTGAACGGCAATACCGCACAAAGGCGTTTTTTCACTCGGTTTCCAAACAGTTACATTGCCGCAAACCCATGCCAGTGCGCTATTCCAGCTCCATACAGCTACCGGAAAATTAAAGGCAGATATAATGCCTACAATCCCCAATGGGTGCCATTGCTCATACATACGGTGCGCCGGTCTTTCGCTGTGCATGGTTAATCCATACAACTGTCGTGAGAGGCCAACTGCAAAATCGCAGATATCAATCATTTCCTGTACTTCTCCGTAACCTTCCTGCAAGCTCTTACCCATTTCATAACTCACCAGTTTGCCTAAAGCCTCTTTATTGGCGCGCAAGGCATCGCCTACCTGTCGTACAATTTCTCCGCGGCGCGGGGCGGGCCACATGCGCCATATGGCAAAAGCTTCCTGTGCTTTGGTGATCACCAATGCATAGGCTTTTTCATCTGTTGAGGTAACAGCACCAATCTTTTTTCCATCAACAGGAGAGTATGCGCTGATCACTGACCCATTGCTGTTGATCCATTCGGTACCTGTAGATGTACCGGGATTGTTTTCGGCAATGCCGAGATGTGTTAAGAATTCCATATCGCAAAAATACGGGAAAGAAGAAATGCGAGAGGGAGGGAATATCAAATATCGAATATCGAATTTTGAATGTCGAAGTGAGTGATAAGTAATGAGTAAGAAAGACGCTATCTATTGGAACGATAAGGAATGAATTAGCAAGAAGATACGAGGGAGAGAATATTGAATGTAGAATATCGAATGATGAATTTTGAATGTTGAGGTGAATGATGTACAAAAAAAAGACACCACCTGTTGGGAACAACGGCTGGTGCCTTTAATCAAAACCTTGCATGAAACATTTATGAAAAATGATCAGTATAAAAATATTAATCGTTGCAACATTGGTCAACTTATATAGGCGAGCATGCCAATTGAATCGGGGAATTATTTTGTTTTTGAAATGGTTAGCAACTGGTCATATACCTGGCTGTAACTGCTTCCAATAGGAATCTCTTTTCCTGATGTCCAGAGTTTGGTTTTACTGAATTTTTCTATGCGGGCAAGTGGTACGATAAAGGAACGGTGTACCCTTACAAAATCACGCGAGGGTAGTTTTTCCTGAATACTCTTCAGCGTCATCAGGGTTAGTACCGGGTTGGGTTTGATGTATATTTTGATATAATCATCCAATGCTTCAATCAGCTCAATATCTTTCAGATTAATCTTCATGATCTCGTAATTTACTTTTACGAAGATCGAGTTAAGCTGCATTTCCTGTGTGCTTAAAAATTCGAGGTATTCATTGGCTTTATAACAGGCTTTCAAAAAACGGTCGTATTCAAACGGCTTCAACAGATAATCTACCGCATCTACATTAAATCCTTCTGCTGCAAAATCTTTGTAGGCAGTTGTAAAGATAACAGGCGGTTTTTGCGTAAGCCCCTTATAAAACTGCATCCCGTTGATATCAGGCATTTGTATGTCAAGAAACAGGAGATCTACGGTATGTTGTTGCAGGTAGTTTTTTGCCTCATCTGTATTGGTAAATGTTTTCTCCAGTTTCAGAAAAGAAATCTTGCTGCAGTATTCATTGATCAGCTGCAGGGCTAGTGGTTCGTCATCTATGGCTATACAATGTATCATCAGGTTTCTATCTCTAATTGAACGGTATAATAATTATCTCTTTGAAAAGAGGTAAGCTTATGTTTCCCATCATACATCAATTCCAGTCTTCTTTTTACGTTATTGATACCAATACCGGTATTTTCCATCAGGTTGTTTTCAGACGGTACAATGTAATTTACGGAAGAGAAATGGATGGTATTGCCTTCTGTTTTTATTTCTATGTTAATACTCGATGATTCTTTGGTGCTAACACCGTATTTAAAAGCATTTTCTACAAAAGGGATGAACAGGAGCGGGGCTACCAGCAAATTTTCAGTTGTTCCTTCCGTGGAAAAATTTAGCATCACTTTATCGGTCAGCCTTACTTTTTGCAGATCGATGAAATTATGAATAAACTCTACCTCGTTCTGAAGGGGTACCAGATCTCTTTGCGTTTCAGTTAATATATAACGCATGATGGCAGATAACTTCATTACCGCAGGAGCTGTTTTTTCGCTTCGTACAATGGCAAGCGAATAAATATTGTTCAGTGTATTAAAAAAGAAATGCGGGTTTACCTGCGATTTTAAAAAAGATAATTCTGTATTCAGTTTTTCGTTCACGGTTTCTTTCCGGTTCTGCTCTGTTTTTAGCCAGCGTTGAATAACAGATATGCAGGTACCTACCGTAAAAATCAATAGAAAGAGAACGGTATTGTACGGATCTGCTACGGGGCGGGACCCACGGTTGTATCCTCCGGAAAACCTGGGCTTACCTTTAAAAGCAGGATTACGGATAAACTCGCGGTTTTGCGGATTAAAAGGTTCCGGTTCTGCAATTAACAAAGCTATCTGCTTAGGTACATACAGGAATACAAAGAGGCAAACAACAATGGAAAGTATATACCACACCCATTTCTCTTTTGCCAGAAACTTGGGTATGAGTAGGAGCGTATTGAGGTAATAAAATAATACGAGAAATACATTGTTGCACACAATGGCTGCAAGCTGGTGATCGCTCATACTAAAGTCGCGCAGCCTAGGAAAGAATACAAGATAGGGGAGTGTAAAAAAACAAACCCATGCGGTACTGTGCGCAATCAGCGTAACAATCTTCTTATTATTTTTCAAGTAACCCTTTTTTCAATTAGAAAGTTAATACATATTTTGTCCAAATACTTTGCTCTCTGAACCGGCTGTCAGACGAGGGGGCCAATTGTGCTCCGCCGCCGCCGCCGCGACCAGCACCGCCACCGCCACGTCCACCTCGAGCGCCAACAGCAGGACCTGTTGGAAGACTACCACTTACGCTGCTTTCCATACCATTGATCTTCCAGCCAATACCCAATGGTTTACCATTCAATGCTGCTGTTGGCCCCAATAGTTGTAATGGAAACAGGTATTCAATAACCAGGTTACCTTCGGTATCCCAATCGAACGAAATATTGATCCCCCCTTCTTCCACAATCATTTGTGTTTTTTCTTCATCCTGATTTTCGAACCCAAAGGTTTTTAAAAACAGCATACCGGCTGCCATACGATCTCTCATTTCAGTCATGTCTGGTTTAGTTACTTCACCAGGTTGGCCACCACCAGGTCTGCCGCCACCGCCGCCAAATCCACCCTCTTTTCTCATAGGGAAATGAATACCGGTTCCTTCTTTTTTCTTGCCTTTTTTATCGAGATACACATCCATTCCCATCGACAGCATTTTCATTTGCAGGGGCATGCCCACTATTTTAGCGGCGAGGTAGAGATTAGTAGCGTCGTGATCAACGGCGTATTGTACATTGGTTTCTTTATCCGTTTCAAATTTTCCGGTTCCCCATTCACTGATATTACCATCTAATACATGTGTTATTTTAACCGAATCGGTTAAGGAAAAACTGTTTGCATAACTATTGTTTACAAACAAACAGGCCAATGGCAAAATAGCCGTTAGTATCAGCTTTCTCATGTTGCAGGGGTTTGGTTCTTTCAAATCTATAGAGCTGAAACTTCCTTATAAAAGATTTTGGGTGAACCTATCGGTCTTATCGGTGAAATATTTAGTAGGATTCGCTTTCGGCAGGAAAATCCCGGGATTTCACATCCGCAATATACTGTTCTACGGCACCGGTTATCTGCTCTTCCAGATTCAGGTATTGACGAATAAAACGTGGCTTGAATGCATGATTCATACCCAACAGATCATGCATTACCAATACCTGTCCATCGCAATCTTTCCCTGCACCAATACCTATGGCAGGAATGGTGAGGCTCTGGCTAACGGTTTTTGCCAGTTGTGCGGGTATTTTTTCCAATACAAGCGCAAAGCATCCGGCATCCTGCAGCAGTAAGGCATCTTTTTTTAATTTCTCTGCCTCTTGTTCTTCTTTGGCTCTTACGGTGTAGGTTCCAAATTTGTAAATGGATTGAGGGGTTAGTCCCAAATGTCCCATCACCGGAATACCCGCTGCAACAATGCGTTTGATGCTGTCAATCACCTCCTCACCACCTTCCAGTTTAACAGCGTGTCCACCGGTTTCTTTCATGATGCGAATGGCAGAAGCCACTGCTGTATCGGCATTGGACTGATAAGAACCAAAAGGCATATCAACCACTACGAGGCTTCTGTTAACACCTCGTACCACACATTGTGCATGATAGATCATTTGGTCCAGTGTGATGGTAACCGTGGTTTCATTGCCCGCCATTACATTGCTGGCACTATCGCCAACCAGTATCACATCAATGCCTGCTTTATCAAATAAGCCGGCAAAAGAAAAATCATAGGCTGTGATCATCGAGATCCTTGTGCCCTGTGATTTCATTTGCAGCAAAGTATGTGTGGTGATTTTTTTGATTTCTTTATGGCTGGACATGAATTTTGAAATTTTGGAATTGAAAACAGCGTTATCGATTTATTGGGATGATGGTGTGCAAAATGTAAAATCGCAACTACAAATTTGCTCGTTTTTATTTTCAGTTAGCCTTATACTTTTTCTCTGCGAAAACTCCCTGTTCTCTGCGGCTCCGCGGTTGGTTTTTGCTTGCACTAACCGCAGAGCCGCAGAATTTTCAGAGTTTTCGCAGAGAGATACATTTCGAGATTCCAAAATCAGGTATTTGCCGCATTTCTGGCTGTCAGCTCCGCATACAGATGTTGAATCAATCCATCTGCCAAACCAATTTTGGGGACATAAATTTCATCTGCATCCGACCATCGCATTACATTGATATAGATCTGCAAAGCCGGAACAATTACATCTGCACGATCTCCCCGTAATTTGTAAATATTAATTCTGTCTTCGAGCGAAAAACTGGCGATCTCTTTGTAATAGTCTTTCAGTAATTCAAGGCTCAATGGTTTTCCATCTTTCTTTTTGCTCAGTGAAAATACTTTGTTGATATTACCACCGGTTCCGATAGCAACTATTTTTTTGTATCCCTTTGTTTTGATTTTGATCACATCTTTTACTTCGTTCCATTTGGTTTCATCTACCATGTCTTTTAAAAGGCGAATGGTGCCGATATTGAAAGACTGTTTAAAGACGAGTTTTCCATCTGCAAAAAAAGTAAGTTCGGTGCTGCCGCCGCCCACATCAATATACAGATAGCTATGATCGGTATCCATGTATTCTGCCACATGGTTTTCATTGATGATGGAGGCTTCCAGATCGCCACTAATGATCTCGATTTCCAAACCCGTTTCCAGTTTTACTTTTCTGATCAGGTCTGCACTATTGCGGGCATCGCGCATGGCACTGGTGGCACAGGCAATTACATTTTTTACACCATATGCATTGATGAGATGACCGTAAGCTTTCATGGTTTGCATTACCATGCCCCTTTTTTCTTTGGAGATCTCGCCTTTTTCAAATACATCAAAGCCCAAACGTAAGGGAACACGAATCAGGTTAAGTTTATTAAATCTGGGCCGGCCTTCGCTATCCTGATCTACTTCGGCTATTAAAAGCCTGGCTGCATTACTTCCGATATCTATCGCGGCTAACCTCACTGGTCACTGTGTTTTTCTTGTGCAGGTAATGGTACGTTTCAATCTGTGAGCGCACCTGTCTTTTTCCTGCGGAAGGTACATAGTTGTTGGTTAACTCATTGTCGAGTATCCTTGCTTTAACGTTATCTCTTAATTGAATGTGGATAATCTCTTTTATTTCAGCACAGATCTGTGGGTCGGTAACAGGAATGGCCGCTTCTACCCGATGATCAAGGTTACGCACCATCCAATCGGCACTGGAGAGGTATATTTTTTCATTGCCCAGATTGTGAAAGATCATTACCCGTGCGTGTTCCAGGTATTCATCAACAATGCTTACAGCGGATACCGGTTGCTTTGTTTTCTTGGGGTCTGTCATGGCACAAAAAATACCGCGAACAATCATCCTGATCTCCACACCGGCTTTTGCAGCTTCATTGAGTTTGTGTATGAGTACCGCATCGCTCAGTGAATTTACTTTTAAAATGATCTTAGCTTCTTTACCTGCTTTGGCATGTCTGATCTCACGATCAATGAGGGTAATCAAAGACCTTCGCATACTGGTAGGGCATACCAGCAGTGTTTTGCAAAGGCGTAAATGGGGCAAGCCTGTTCGCCAGTTTTGCAGGTAATGAAAAATGCGGTTGATATCCGCCATTACATTGCGGTTACTGGTAAGCAGACAATGATCTCCATACACAGTTGCTGTTTTTTCGTTCAGGTTTCCGGTACTTACAAAACCGTACTGAATGGTTTTATTGCCTTTTCTTTTTTTAATGATACAGAGCTTGGCGTGAATTTTCATTTTCGGCACACCCAATAAAACAGTAACGCCTTCCTCTTCCAGAATTTTTTTCCATTCCAGATTGGCTTCTTCATCAAAGCGTGCTTTCAATTCCAGCATCACCACTACTTCTTTACCATTTCTTGCAGCATTGATCAATGCATTGATCACTTTTGAATTGGAAGCAAGGCGGTACGCTGTTATTTTGATGGAGTTCACATCCGGATCCATCGCAGCTTCACGCAACAGATCAATAATGGTATTGAAGGAGTGATACGGAAAATGCAGCATCAGGTCCTTCTTCACAATAATATCCGTAACCCGCATAGTGGTTTGCAGATCGGGGTGTGTAAAAGGGGCACGTCTTGTTTTTTTGCTGTTGAATACGTCCGGAAAATCCATGAAATGGCGGAAGTTGTGTATCCGGCCACCGGGAATGATATTGCTCTTGCGGTTAAGGCTTAGTCTGCGTATCAGGTACTCCAACAAGCCTGCATCCATTTCCTTATCATACACAAACCGAACGGGTTTACCTTTTCGGCGGTTCTTCAAACCCTTTTCTATTTTTTCTACAAAGCTGGTACTAACATCATTATCAATATCAATCTCTGCATCCTTGGTTACTTTAAAAACATGCGATTCAAAATGATCGTAATCGAAATAGGAAAAAATAATCGGCAGGTTAAAACGGATCACATCTTCCAGTAAAATAATTTGTTTCTCATTAGCTTTTGATGGCAATAAAATAAACCTGCCTACTGCTTTGGCCGGCACTTCTATCAAAGCATATTTCTGGTGATAAGCCGAGTTTTTTTTGCGCATAACCACACCCAGGTAAATACTTTTATCGCGCAGATAGGGGAGTTGTGGTAAACTTTCAATCATCAGGGGTATGATGTTGGAACGAACTTCCTCATCAAAATAGTTTTTTACAAACACCTGTTGCTCGCGGGTAAGGTGTTTCTCATCTACCAGATGAATATTTTCTTTTTTAAGTTCTTTCAGAATGCCCGTCCAGATGCGGTTAAATTCATTCTGCTGTTGCAATACTATGGTTTGGATCTGATCCAGAATTTCCTGCGGATCTTCTTCCATATGCATATTCAGTTTCCGTCTTTTTTCAGAAAACTCAAGCATACGTTTCAGTGTAGCCACCCGAACGCGGAAAAACTCATCCATATTATTGGAAAAAATACCCAGAAAACGAATGCGTTCTTTCAGCGGAACCGTTAGGTCATTGGCCTCCTGCAAAACCCTTGCATTAAAACTAAGCCAACTGATATCTCTTTGAATAAGGTGTTTCTTTGCCATGCGGAAGTCTGGAATTTTTTTGGAATTGAGTATGGACTGTATATCCCAATCAATTTCTCAAATATAAGCAGACTGTTTTTTTGATAATGTTAAGTTTATTGATCAAACAGCGTCATTTCGAACGGAGTGAGAAATCTTTTGTCGATGATGGAATTTTTTACTGCGGATAGGTCGTCGCAAAAAAATCAGGTATACGCAATTATCAAGAAAAAGACGACTTGATCTGTTGAATAATGCCTGTTGTAGAAAATCCATCTACAATTGGATTGATCACCACTCTTCCACCGCGCGCAATCACTTCTTTGGCACCAACAATTTGTTCTATGGTATAATCGCCACCTTTTACCAATACATCAGGTTGTAAGGCTGTGATGAGTTCTAATGGGGTGTCTTCTTCAAAAATTACTACGGCATCAACAATGGCCAGACTGGCCAATAACAATGCACGACTGTGCTCATGGTTAATGGGTCTTTCGGGGCCTTTGAGTCTTTTGGTGCTGGCATCGCTGTTTACCCCAACAATGAGGAAATCGGCTTCAGCAGCGGCTTCAGACAAAGAAGCAATATGCCCTTCGTGCAAAATATCGAAACAACCATTGGTAAAAGAAATGGTTTTATGGGTAACGCGCCAGCTGGCCACCTTTGCCAGTAATTGTGGTAGCGTATATATTTTCTGTTGTATGGCATTAACTGCTTTCATGTGTTTTCTTTTTGTTGTACAAAGGAAGCAGGCCCAAACAAATAAAGCCTACTACTACTACGATCAAAAACTGCGCAAACCATTGCAGTGTTCCGTTGGCAAAACCAATTTCGAAAGGCACCCCATTTTTCTCCAGTACTTTGGCCAGAAAATAGGCATAGGCACCTATACCTCCCGGCGTTACTATCATGCCGATACTGGCAAAAGCCAAACCGGAAATGGCCTCCCGCAAGCCCAGGTGTGCAGTGCCATCGGTTGCCAATAAGCCAACCCATGTTCCCAGAATATACAACGCCCAGATAGCAGCACTGTAAAAAATGAAAAGCCCTTTTTGTTTTAATTTGCGAATGCTGCTGAGTCCTTCCCAAATGCCCTGTAATATTTTTTTTGCCGCAATCACTATTTTTAAATGGGCAAACTGGTAAAACCACACTTTAACAGCAATAATAACTGCTGCGATGATGCCCAGTGCAATGCCCAGTTTCATCCATGAAAAACTACCCGATTTGTTTTCGAATAATTGTTTGAATAACTGGGTGGCATATTCGGCTACAATGTCGAACTGGCTGATAAGAGCCAGTAAAAAAACAATACCCAATGAGATCACATCGAAAGCCCTTTCGGCCACAATAGTGCCTACTAATTTTTCGGCAGGTACTTTTTCGTAACGGGCCAGTAAGGTGCACTTTAATACTTCGCCCAGCCGGGGTACCGCAAGGTTGGCCAGGTAGCCAATCATAACGGCAAAAAAAGTGTTGAGAAAAGAAGGTGTGTATCCCATCGGCAACATCAGAATGCGCCAGCGAAGTGCACGCAAAATATGGCTTAGGGAAAGTATCAGAAAAACAGGTAACAGCAACCAGTAATTGGCGGTTTGCAACGAACGTTTGAATTCTCCCCATTTCTCATCAGGAATCTGATGCAGGCTCCACCAAACCAGAAACACACCCAACCCCAGGAAAAAAAGGTATTGTAATATAGATACCAGTTTTTTTTTCATACAAATACTTTCATTGGCAAGTTAAGCAAGCTATTCAAATAAAAAATTATACATCTTAAGAAGTTGCATGGGTAAATTATTTTTAGTATTGCCTAATACTTTTTCTCTGCGAAAACTCCCTGTTCTCTGCGGCGCTGTGGTTGGTTTGTCTTGCACCAACCGCAGCGCCGCAAAGTTTTCAGAGTTTTCGCAGAGTGATGAAGGGTTTACTTACTAATTAAAACATCTAATAGAGATAAGAAACACCTCATAGGATGTAACTTCAGGCAATACGAAGGTTATCAATCAAACGAACACCGCCTATAAAGGCAGCCACTAAAACTACCACTGATGTTTTTCCATCCCATGTTACTATCTCTGTTAAATTGTCTGCATCAGCAATAGAAACATAATCTATCTTTTCAAATCCGGCATGGGTGAGCAGGGCAGTAGCTTCAATAATCCAATTCTTTGCAAGGCCTTGTGTTAGATGCTCACGGATAAAAACCATGGATTGATAAATGGCCGCAGCACTTATTTTGTCTTGATCAGATAAACGCATGTTTCTGCTGCTCATGGCCAACCCGCTTTCTTCTCTGATGGTAGGTATAATTTCCAGTCTTGTGGGCAAATCCAGCAACTGAATCAGTTTTTTGATCACCATACATTGCTGGTAATCTTTTTGTCCCAGAAACAATTGGTTCGGTTGTACAATTCGCAGTAAGGTATCCACCACCCGGCATACACCCTGAAAATGGCCGGGGCGGTATTTTCCCTCCAGTATGTTTTCCAGATATCCCAGATCATAGGTATGGCTGCTGTTTAAACCGTTTGGGTACATCTCAGTAACCGAAGGCAGAAAAACAATATCGCAACCTGCTTTTTCAAGTAAAAAAAGATCGTTTTCCAGCGTAACGGGATATCTGGCATAATCATTCGGGTCATTAAACTGGGTGGGATTCACAAAAATACTGGCAACAGTAATATTAGTTTTTTTATTACTATATTCTATCAGTCCCAGATGTCCTTTGTGCAGCGCCCCCATAGTAGGAACCAGCCCTATGGTTTTGCCGGTAAGTTGTTTACCGGTAAGGTATTGGTTAAGATCTGCGGCGGTTTTTATCAGTATCATCGGGGTACTATTGGGGCTAAGCCTGTTATAAGTTGCTTTTCGGTGCAATTTATGTACCTTTGCCAACTCATTTTTCAGCATCGTGCTAAAATTCACTTAACTAATGTCAACGAAGAAAAGAATTTTATTCATTGCTACCGAAATGTCGCCCTACCTCGAACTAACAGAGTTTGCCGAGGTAATTAACAAACTGGCGATCAAAAGTAATGACAGTGGGTTAGAGGTTAGGTGTATCATGCCCCGTTTTGGTGTAATTAATGAAAGAAGACACCGCTTACATGAAGTGGTTCGTCTTTCCGGGATCAATGTATCTGTTGATAATGATGATTACCCACTGCAAATCAAAGTGGCTTCGCTGCCTAATGCACGTTTACAGGTGTATTTTTTGGAAAACGAAGATTTCTTCAAGCGAAAACAGATTTTTCATGATGAGGAAGAGAAATGGTTTGAGGATAATATTCTCAGAACCGTGTTCTTCTGTAAAGGAGCCCTGGAAACCGTAAAAAAATTCGGATGGCCTCCGGATTTAATCCATTGCAGTGGATGGATGACGGGTCTGATACCCGCCTATATCAAAACAGCCTACAAAAAGGAACCTGTTTTTGGTAACAGCAAAGTGATATTTACCATAGGTCAGAATACATTTGAAGATAAGCTGGGAACCGATTTTGTGCAGAAAGCCATCATCAATGGTAACATTAAAGAAAAAGACCTGGATGCTTTTAAGGATGGCAATAATACGGCCATGTTCAGGGGCGGTGCCAGTTTTGCTGATGCCATCACTTTTGGGGCTGATAAAATAGAGAAAAAACTCGTTGATGAATTTGCTAAAGTGAAGGGGAAGAAGGTAGTTCCTTTCAAAGGATGGGATTCTGATTTAACAGAGTATTTAGAATTGTACAACGACCTTGCGGGCAAGTAATTACTAACACATGCATTCATTTTTTACGCTGCGTAGAATAGTCATTTCGGGGTTCATGATAACAGCTTTTTTTACCGGCTGTACCCGTATTTCCTCTACTGATTTAGGCGCCGGTTTAATTCCTGCCATTGATGGTGTAATTACAAAAGATACCCTACTGGATGTGGTAACAGATAGTTTTGAAGAAACTGACTCGGCCAGAATTTACAGAAGCGATAACCATGTGTTGGGTAGTATTACCAATGACCCGCTTTTTGGTAAAACAAGGGCATCCATGTTTTTTGAGATGTTGCCCGGAAGCTATCCTTTCTTCATCCCAGGCAATAAAGATAGTGTTGTGGTTGATTCAGCTGTATTGATCCTGAGTTATAAAGGTATTTATGGTGATTCTATGACTCCTATGCGGATCAATGTTTTTGAAATCAACCAAAACACAAAGCTCGATCCCAATATTGCCTATCCTGCCAACTATCCTTCTGCCTTTAATATAAATACAGGGTTTGCACTGGCACCACCTGTTACGGTTGATCTACGAAGGTTGAGTGATTCTGTAAAGAACCGATATGAGAGTGCCAATAACCAGTTGCGGATTAAGTTGAATGGTAATGTGGCAACCCGCTTTATTAAAAGTTATGATTCAACCAATGCGTATAGATCTGATTCTGCATTCAGGTCATATTTCGCAGGGTTTGCCCTTACAGCCGATGCCACAGGTGGCGTTAATGCTTTGATCAAAATTAACCTGGCTGATACCAATTCAAAATTTGCATTGTATTATAGCTCTAGTTCAACCGGTGCCACCCAAAGAGATACTGCCGTAACTTATTTACGTTTTAATCCATTGGTTAGCGGAGATGCCAACCTGGTGCTGCGCGACAGAACAGGCAGTGAAGTGGCCAAGCATTTAACCACTACTTCCAAGCCGGATTCGCTGGTGTATGTGCAAACTTCTCCCGGCACCTATGTGCGTGTGCGTATTCCGGGTTTACAAAACCTGAGTAACCGTATTGTTCACCGTGCAGAATTGATTGCGGAACAGGTACCCGATGATGCCAATCTGGCCACAATCGAAAAACAGATGATCCCTCCAAGGTATCTTTTGTTAAGCCGTTATGATTCTATCAACAACAACCTGCGTAACATACCAAATGATTATGTATTTTCAAGTGAAGGCCCTAATCTCTCTACGTTTGGAGGATACCTGGTTTCCAAATCTCTTTTTGGGTACGACAGGTTAGCCGGCTACACTTTTGATCTTAGCAGGTATGTACAGGGCATTGTAACCAGAAAAGATACTTCTTACACTTTGCGGTTATCAGCTCCTGTAAACGATTCCATAAATTTTACACCACCTTATCCTTTTAACTCAGCTTCTCAGTCTTATTTCCTAAGCCCTGCCATAGGTAATGATGCGGCAGATGGCCGTGTGAGACTGGGCGGAGGAACCCATTCCCGTTTCAGAATGCGGTTGAGAATTATTTTCTCACGTATTTAGTAGGGTATTGTTCATTATTCTATATTTGCACCCATTAAATTAAAATTTATATGCCTTATTTGTTTACTTCTGAGAGCGTATCCGAAGGACATCCGGATAAAATAGCTGACCAGATTTCTGATGCACTAATCGATAACTTCTTAGCATTCGATGCGCAGTCTAAAGTGGCCTGCGAAACGCTGGTAACTACCGGACAGGTGGTGTTAGCCGGAGAAGTAAAATCCAAAGCTTACTTAGATGTTCAGGAAATTGCACGTGGTGTAATCCGTAAGATAGGATATACCAAAAGTGAATATATGTTTGAAGCCAACAGCTGCGGTATCTTATCTGCCATTCATGAGCAGTCTGCGGATATTAACCAGGGGGTTGACAAAAAGAAAAAAGAAGAACAAGGTGCCGGCGACCAGGGTATGATGTTTGGTTATGCCACCAATGAAACAGATGATTATATGCCATTGGCATTGGATCTGGCCCATAAAATTCTGATTGAATTGGCTGCTTTAAGAAGAGAAAACAAGCAAATCAAATACTTGCGTCCTGATGCAAAAAGTCAGGTTACGCTTGAGTACGATGATAACAACAAACCTGTTCGTATTGATGCGATCGTGGTATCTACCCAGCACGATGATTTTGATTCTGAAGGCAAAATGCTGGCCAAGATCAAAGAAGACATCGTAAACATTCTTATCCCACGCGTAAAAGCCAAGTATAAGAAATACGCCAAACTGTTCAACGATAAAATCAAATACCATATTAACCCAACCGGTAAGTTTGTAATCGGTGGTCCACACGGAGATACCGGATTAACCGGCCGTAAAATCATCGTTGATACCTATGGTGGAAAAGGTGCACACGGTGGTGGTGCATTCAGCGGAAAAGATCCTTCTAAAGTAGATCGCTCTGCTGCTTATGCAACCCGTCATATAGCCAAAAACCTTGTTGCTGCCGGTATTGCGGATGAAGTACTGGTTCAGGTTTCTTACGCTATCGGCGTAGCCCAGCCAACTTCTATTAACGTAAATACATATGGTACTGCCAAAGTGGAATTAACAGATGGCCAGATCGGTAAAATGGTAGAAAGTATTTTCGACCTGCGCCCTTACTTTATTGCGCAGCGCCTGAAATTACGTACGCCTATGTACAGCGAAACAGCTGCTTATGGTCATATGGGCCGTAAGAACGAGGTGGTAACCAAAGAATTTACATTGCCCAACGGTAAGGTGAAAAAAGTAAAAGTAGAGCTGTTTACCTGGGAGAAACTGGATTATGTTTCTAAGGTTAAAAAAGCGTTTGGTGTAAAATAAGCACAGCTTCATAATAGTACAAAAGCCCTGTAATCATTTACGGGGCTTTTTTTTGGCGCCATACTCCGTTATATTTGAGTAGCCAATTCGCTGATGAAACCTATGAAACGAAACCTTTCCATCGCCACTATCGCAACTATTTTAATGATAGTGGTCATGCAATGGCAGGGAGCTGAACTTAAGACCACCACCAGTAAAATGGGTATTGTGAATCTTGAGTTTGCAAATACACCGGCTGAATTACAGGCACTACTCCTGCGTTGGGATACTGCCGTTGTTACCATGAATATCTGGCTCGATTTTCTTTTTATTATTTCCTATGTACTATTCCTTTCAATCGCTGCAGCTTTTTGCGCACTGAAATGGCCGGAGAAAAGCAAGCCGCAGCAGATGGGTTTGTTTTTGGCAAGAGCGGCATTTGCGGCAGGTATATTAGATATTGCCGAAAACCTGTTGATGCTGCAAAGCATTGCCGGAAATTACACAGAAGCTTCTTTACACCTGACTTACTATTGTGCAGCAATTAAATTTTTTCTGATTGGTCTGATCATACTTTACCTGATGATTTCTTTACCCAATGCCATCAGTAAAAATAAATAGTATGGAAAAAAATCCGTGGATTATTCAGGCTGAGAAAAAACAATATGAGAATCCATGGATTGCCGTTACGGAGTACGCCGTATTGAATCCATCTGGAAATAAAGGCATCTATGGTAAAGTACATTTTAAAAATATTGCCGTAGGGGTGATGGTATTGGATGAAGCATGGAATACCTATCTGGTCGGTCAATTCCGCTTTGTACTGGATGCCTATAGCTGGGAAATTCCTGAAGGGGGTTCACCACTCGGTTCTGACCCGCTGGAAGGTGCCAAAAAGGAACTGATGGAAGAAACAGGTCTTGCCGCAAACAACTGGCAGTTGCTGTTACAAATGCATTTATCCAATTCGGTTAGTGATGAATTGGCCCTTGTTTACCTGGCACGCGAACTAAGCCAGCATACGCCATGCCCGGAGGATACCGAGCAACTGGTGATTAAGAAGATCCCCTTTGAAGAAGCTTACCGAATGGTGGAAAAAGGCGAGATCACCGATTCGATCAGTGTGGCCGCAATCATAAAAATCAGGTTACTGTTAGCAGAAGGTAGTTTGAAGTAATACATTTGCAAATGCCTGTAAAACAAAGTTCCCTCATTATTGGCCGGCAACCGCTGGTAGAAGCCATGCAAACCGGTAAGGCCATTGATAAGATCCTGCTTCAAAAAAATGTAACCGGAGATGTGATCAATACCATTCGCAAATTATCGCGCGATCTGAATGTGCCCATACAGGTAGTTCCGGTTGAAAAATTAAATGGATTAACCAAAGCCAATCACCAGGGTGTGCTGGCCTTTGTAGCGCGTGTGCAATACATGGATCTGCAGCAGGTGATCGATCATGTGGTATCCAATGGAGAATTGCCTTTGTTTCTGATGCTGGATGGGGTTACCGATGTGCGAAACATTGGTGCCATTGCGCGCAGTGCCGTGTGCTGCGGTGCGCAGGCCATCATCATTCCCGATAAAGGCGTGGGTGCCTTAAATGAAGAAGCCATGAAAAGCAGTGCCGGCGCATTGGAGCAGATACATATCTGCCGGGTAAACAGTTTGTTGAAAGCGGTGGATACCCTGCACTTGAACGGTATCAAAGTATTTACCAGCGAAATGCGCGCAGAAGAAAATGTGTTTGAGCTTCCTTTCACCGATCCCTGTTGTGTAATTATGGGCGATGAAGGAAAAGGGGTACAACCCTATTTGTCCAAAGCCGCCGATCATTTTTTTAAAATACCCATGGCCGCCAATTTCGATTCGTTCAATGTGTCGGTTGCCACCGGTATTATTTTGTACGAAGCGATGAAGCATAGGATGGGGAAGTAGTTTATTGGTTTACTGGTTTATTAGTTTATTGGTTTATTTGTTTTGTATGCTGCAATCATCACTCACTACTAACAACTCACAACTCACGACTCACGATTCACGACTCACGTTGATCGAGTGCCCGCGTGATGCGATGCAGGGGTGGCCGCATTGGATTGCTACTGCCGATAAAATACGTTACCACAACAGCCTGTTGCGTGTGGGGTTTGATGTGTTGGATGTGGGAAGTTTTGTTTCTGCAAAAGCCATTCCGCAAATGGCAGATACCAAAGAAGTGCTGGCCGGATTGGATTTGGGTAACTCAAAAACAAAATTACTCACCATTGTTGCCAATGAAAGGGGAGCAGATGAAGCAGTAGTGTTTGATGCGATTGCTGTATTGGGATTTCCCTTTTCTTTATCCCCTACTTTTCAATTGCGCAATACCAATAGCAGTATGGAAGAAAGTTTGGCGCGTATGGAAGCCATTCAGGAATTGTGTGTAAAGAACAGCAAAGAACTGGTGGTGTATTTGAGCATGGGTTTTGGTAATCCCTATGGGGATGCATACAATGAAGACATGCTCTTACATTGGGCTTCCGAAATGATTGCTCGGGATATTACGATACTTTCTTTAGCCGACACAGTTGGGTTAGCCACACCAGAGCAGGTGGGTTTCGCACTGAAAACGTTGATCCCGCAATATCCACAAACTACGATTGGTGTGCATTTGCACTCATCGCCACAGAACCGTATACCTAAGCTGGCAGCGGCTTTGCAAGCAGGTTGCACACGTTTTGATGCTGCGTTAAAAGGTATTGGCGGATGCCCCATGGCACAGGACGAACTGATTGGGAATATGGATACAGAAGTAATGGTCCGTTATTTTGAAGAACAGAAATATGCACCGGTATTAAACAAAGAAGCTTTGGCCGAAAGCCTGTTGATTGCAGGAGAAATATTTAGATAACCCCATCCATACGATAACCGATACATGAAATTTCATTTTGAATTTGATATTAAAAAATCACCACGCACTATTCAGCATGCGCAACCGATCATGTTAATGGGGTCTTGTTTTACAGAAAATATGGGTGAGAAATTGCGTAAGCATCAATTCACTGTATTGGAAAACCCCAATGGTATTTTATTCAATCCGGTAAGCGTGGCCGAAGCGTTGAACAGTTATCTTGAGAATAAACAGATTACCTCCGATGCCATTTTTGAATACAACGAAAGCTGGCATAGCTGGAAACACCATAGCCGTTTTTCCGGTACCAGTGCAGCAGATTGTATGCAAAAAATAAATGCTTCTACACAAACGGCACATACCTATCTCGCAAAAACAGATCACTTGATGATTACATTGGGGTCTGCCTGGTTGTATACCTTAACAGAGCAGGCATCTAATGCTGTTGTGGGTAGTGTAGCCGCCAATAACCACAAAGCACCGGCAGTCTGGTTTCAAAAAAGATTGATGCCTGCAGAAGAAGTGGTTGCCGTTTTACAAAACACACTTACAAAATTATGTACGGCTTACCCACATATCCAGATCCTGTTTACCATCAGTCCTGTTAGGCATTTGCGCGAGGGGGTCATTGAAAACAATCGCAGCAAAGCCATGCTGATACAGGCTGTTCACCAACTCACAGAAATATTTGAACAGGCTTATTATTTTCCTGCGTATGAATTGGTGATTGATGACCTGCGCGATTATCGTTTTTATGCAGAAGACCTGGTACACCCCAATTACCAGGCCACGCAGTATGTGTGGGAGAAATTTACAGAAGCCTGCATGCATGAAGAAACAAAAAACCTGATGAAAGAAATTGCGGATATCAATCTTGCGTATCAGCACAAACCTTTTAATGCTAACACGTCACAACACAGGCAGTTTTTGAATACCTATTTAGCTAAAACAAAATCCTTGCTGCAACAATATCCGTTTATTGATTTTAGTAAAGAGATAGATTACTTTACAAATGGCATAACGTAATAAAACCGCGCCTTTGCGGCTTTGCGAGAAAATTTGCACGCAAAGACGCAAGGGCGCAGTGAGAGACTTAATGTATCCGATCGCCTCTTATTTCAAGGTCTTTCATGATCTCTGTTTCGTAGGCCAGCCATTCTTTCCAGCGTTTGCGCACTTTGGGTTTTTCCAAATAGGTTTCTGCCAGTTCTATAAACAATGTATAATGCCCCGCCTCGCTCTCCATAAAACGCCGGTAAAAATTACGCATATACGCATCGGGCAAACCCTCACTCAATCTTTTAAAACGTTCGCAACTGCGCGCTTCTATCAGGGCCATGGTTAACAAATGATCCAGTAGCCTGTCTTCCGGACTGCCGCCTTTTTTCTGAAACTCCATCAGTTTGTTTACATACGCATCTTTGCGTTGTTTACCCAGGGTGAGTTTTCTTTTTTTGAGTTCATTCAACACCAGCCTGAAATGTCCCCACTCTTCAGACACAATCGGTGCCAGATCGGCCACTAATTTTTCTTTATCCGAATAGCGTTGTATCAGGGTAATGCAGGTAGTAGCCGCCTTCTGCTCGCAATACGCATGATCCGTAAGAATGGCTTCCAGCGAAATATTGGCCAGATCCACCCACCGCGGATCGGTAGGCAGTTGAAGACCGAGAATGTTTTTAGTATGTTCAGAAAGTTCCATGGTGAGTTGTGAATGGTGAATGGTGAATGGTGAATTGTGAATGGGTTCTTTTTGTCAATTGTGAGTTACCTACTTACCATTGACCATTCACAACTCACCATTGACAATTCACCCTTGCCCCCGCAAATATCTACCACAATTCATTATTTTTAACAAATGTACCCGGATGATTTTTTGCATAAGAAACTGGATGAGCGAAAACAGAACCATTCTTACCGTCAATTACGTTTGCCGGAGGGAAAAATCGATTTCTGTTCCAACGATTATCTCGGCATCGTAAAACACGCCCTACTGTCCACTGCCCACTGCCCACTGCCTACTGCACGCTCCGGCTCCACCGGCTCGCGCTTACTGGCAGGCAATTATCCCTTGATAGAAGAAGTAGAAAAACAGCTTGCTAAATTTCATCAGGCCGACGATGCTTTGCTGTTTAATTCTGGTTACGATGCCAATATTGGTTTGTTATCTGCGGTGCCGCAGAAAGGGGATACCATTCTGTACGACCAGTTATGCCATGCATCCATCCGCGATGGCATACGCTTATCGTTTGCACAGGCATTTTCTTTTTTGCACAATGATATGGACGACCTGGAAAAAAAACTGCTGCATGCTACCGGTACCATTTTCATAGTAACCGAATCGGTGTTCAGCATGGATGGCGATATGTGTCCGCTGGCGCAATTGGTGGTCATTGCAGAAGCACATAAAGCGCATCTTGTCATTGATGAAGCGCATGCAACAGGCGTGATAGGAGCGCAGGGTGAAGGACTGGTTCAGCACCTGCAATTTGAAAAAAATATATTTGCGCGTATACATACTTTTGGAAAAGCCTGTGGCTGCCATGGTGCCGTGGTGTTGGGTTCCGATACATTGCGCCATTACCTGATAAATTTTGCGCGGAGCCTGGTATTTTCTACTTCTTTACCGGAACATAGTGTGGCCCTGATCAGTGAGAGCTACCGGGTATTTCCGGGGATGAACAAAGAACGGTTGCATTTGCAAAATCTGATCCAACTATTTCAATCAGCCCCCATCCGTTTTGAAAAACTACCCTCTGCCACACCCATTCAGATTGTGATCATTCCGGGCAATGAGGAGGTAAAGCAGGTGGCGGATGTATTGCAACAAAATAACCTCGATGTTCGTGCCATTATATACCCCACGGTACCTAAAGGAAAAGAACGGTTACGCATTGTACTGCATTCGTTTAATGAAGTAGTGGAGGTAGATGCATTGCTCCGCTTATTGCAATAATGTATCCGCTGATACTACCGATATACAGTTGCGTTTTTTAAGTCGATGGTGTATGCCACATGGCAACCTTCTACCCAAAAAGCGAAAAAGTTTTTTATTGAATGTCAATGCATTCAATAAATGGAGGGCCTTGAAAAGATGGAGAAGTTGCGTACTTTTAAGTGTTGTGTGCCATTAAAACTTCAACTTTAAAACTCAAACTAATATGCTACAAATTCTTTTAGACAGTCAACCGAACCCGTTAAAACCAATAATAACTTTGTTAGGTTTTGCAATTGCAATGATTTGGCTTTTTACTCGTAATGCTAAGAAAGATAAAAAAGAAGAGGACAAATCAGAAGATGAAAAAAATAAAATGCAATGATTTTAGCTTTATTTGTTGCATTCATTTGTTATATAATAGCACAGGTAATTGTTAGTTCAAAAAAAGGAAATAATGTTCCTTTAGTTAAGCCTACAGGAAATATTCTAATATTTGACACAGAAACAAATGGCTTTCCAAATGACTGGAAGGCTTCTTTATATGACACGGACAATTGGCCCAGAATTGTAAGTATTGCTTGGAATAAAATAG
This sequence comes from Chitinophaga pinensis, assembly GCA_943372845.1. Classification (GTDB taxonomy): domain Bacteria; phylum Bacteroidota; class Bacteroidia; order Chitinophagales; family Chitinophagaceae; genus Sediminibacterium; species Sediminibacterium pinensis_K. Next base: position 253,814 of record CALSAD010000002.1, read on the forward strand.
CACCAAACGGAGAAATTTTATCTAAAAATTATGCTATTATAAAACCTGATGGCTTTTCAATAAATAGAGAGGCGACTTCAATTCACGGAATTTCAAATGAAAATGCCGGACAAAATGGACTTTCATTAAAAGATGTTTTATTATTCTTTGAAAAGGAAGTTAGCGACTGTAAATATTTGGTAGCTCATAATATCGAGTTTGATTATGCCGTTGTTTTCGCTGAATATACAAGGACTAATATCATAACAAACAATATTTCTTCATTGACTAAAATCTGTACTATGAAAAAGTCAACAGATTTCTGTAAAATACCAAGTTCAAAGGGTTACAAGTATCCAAAACTTAATGAACTCTATCAAAAATTATTTTCGACAACCATTTCAAATGTACATAATGCACAGACAGATGCTGATGCTTGTATGAAATGTTTTAAAGAACTTTATAATCAAAAAGTAATCACATTTTAAAACTATTTATGAAACAATCAATTATAACAATTTGCATTTTATTTGTCACATACTTTAATTCATTTTCGCAAACATTCAGTCAACAAAATTTTAAATTTGATGGAGTTTGTACTCTACAAAATGCAGTAAACACGGTAGACGAAAATGGAAATAAAGTAACAGTTTATCAATGCGTAAATCAGGCATCTTCAATAACCGTTTATCGCGTTAACGTTATTGCTTTTAAAGCAACAGTAACTGACATAGAAGAATATTTCAGAAGCCTAAAAAAAGAGTATTCAAATTTAGGCACACCAACTTCGACTACATTAAAAGGCAAAAAAGCCGTTCAGGTAATTGAGCATGTTACTATCGAGGCACACAGTATGAAACAAATTAGCGTTTCGACACTTTACAAAAACAAAGCAATAACACTTGTGCTTGTAACCAATTCATCATCTTACAGCACATTGCTTTCAAATTTTAAAAATCAATTTTCATTTTTATAAACAACTTTATGGACACTCAAAAAATATCAGTTGGTAACAATGTTCGCCATAAAACGAAATTGCTAAATGGAAATATGCCAATGAACATTTCTGAACTAAAAAATGACCAAGCACTTTGTGACCATTTTGAGCCAAATGACGAAGGTGGAACTACTCACAAACAATCGTGGTTTCCAATTGAAGAACTCGAAAAAATAATTTATGGTGGAACAGCTTGACCGACCTTAACGGCACACAACAAAAGTATTTGCAAAAGCAGGGCTGGACATTGTAACATCAGCTATTTGCTACTATCAGCAGTAGTTCGGGCTGACATTTATAAATTTGGCTTTTAGTTGTTAACTTCAACTTTATATTTTCAATTTGGCATTTGTAACGGGCAGACGTTTTTCAAATTCCCTGCCTTCGCAAATACTCAACGTTGTGCGCAACATAAAACGATAGTATGCTTTCAAATAAAACTCTTTTCGACTTGATTAAACTTGCTGACGAATTCGACCATCCCGAAGTTAATAGAATTGTTTCAGTGTTCAATTTCACACATCTGGCACCCAACTCTAAAAATTCAGTTAAGTCTAAAACAACTTCTATATTTATACATTTAAAATTTAAATCAGGTACGCCTCCATTTACTGATGACATACATTTAGATTTTTTGCAGTACCTAATTGATGATTATTTTTTTAAACGACCTTTTTATGAAAGCGGTGGAATTGAATATAATCCAAATGGCCCATCAATAAATTTCCAAAATGCCTTTGTTACTAACAACAAAGAAGTTGGAAACAGTCTCAAGCGCGATGGATATATAGTAGTTGGAAAAACAATAAAAAAACTCCTGCCACAAGAAATTGAGGAGGCAAAAATAGAATCTGAACTAATGGTTGCATTAGATGATGTAGGCTTCCAACAAAGTAAAGAACATTTGAATCAAGCTATTTCAAATCATTCACAAGGAAGCTGGGCGGGCGCAAATTCTCAATTTAGAACATTTACCGAATCTCTTTTACTCGAAATCTGCAAAAAATTGCTTCCGAAGAATGCCGCATTGACTTGTGCCCAAGCTATAAAATTATTATCAGATACTGCGAATCCTCCTTTTTTAAGCAAAGACTTAAATGAAGTTCCTTCTAATGATAAAGATGATTCTTTTGTTTATGGACTTTGGGTCAGACTACATTCTGATGGCTCTCACCCGGGACTTTCAGATGAAGACGACTCTTCATTTAGATACCATATGACAATTGTGTTTGCAAATTATCTATTAAGACGACTAAAATCTAGATAATGTATGCGCCTAACACCGGCTTCCAGCAATTGGGGCGCCCCAACTCATCTTTCAGCGGCAACAAATATCCCAGCAAAATATCCAGCGCTACCCAACTCGGCTGGGCTGTACAATATATCATCAGCTTTTGTATCTTCAGTTCAGCGGCGGTTAGCCCGGGGCGACGGAATAGCGCACCCCAACTGCCTGCTCGTTGTACGTCATGCGATTGAATAATCTAACAACTCAACTAACTAAAATAAATGGCAGACAAAATAGACGAGGAACAGTTAGATGATTCTACAAATACTCAATCAGTAAATCCTTCAGACGAAATTATCTCCTCTATTGACACAAATACTATAAACCCAATACAAGAACCTGAAAATATGGAAGTACATCATCATGCTCATCACGGAGGGAAGAAAAACTGGAAATCTTATTTCTGGGAATTTTTAATGTTATTCCTCGCTGTGTTCAGCGGATTTTTGGCTGAATGGCAACTTGAACATGTTATTGAGCATAGCAGGGAAAAAGAATTTATGGAAAGCATGGTTATAGATATAAAAACAGATAGTTCAAACTTAGCTAACATGAAATCTACATTTGGGTACATTACTATTCAAATTGACTCATTATTACCATTATTAAAAGATAATGAGCACTTAGAAAAGAATGCAACTGAAATATACCAACATCAGGTAATCCTAAATTTATATAAAAAGTGGACTTATTCTGATAGAACGATAGACCAATTAAAAAATTCAGGTACTTTCCGATTGATAAGAAACAAAGCTGTTTCAGATGGAATTAGTCAGTATGATGGCTTTATAAGGAATTATATAAATGATATGCAAAATAGTTTAATACTGAAACAATGGCAGGGTGTTAATGACGCCGGAAATGACATCTTCAAATCAAGCGTATTTAGAGAATACTTTAAGAGCGGAAATTTTGCCAGACGTGCAGTCGTGTTGCCCAATACTCCTTATTTTTTAACAAATGATAAGATTGTTATTGAAAAATTTATCAATAAGCTTGACCAATATGCTGTCTCCTTAGACTGGTTTAGAATGAACATTGATGTTGCCATGCAAAAAAACAAGACTCTTGACTCTTTAATAAGAAAAGAATACCATGTTGAATCAAACTGAATGAACTTAAAATTTAGATAACAGAAAAAGCGTTTGAGAAGCACGAACGCACAACATTGTATTGGCATTATGGCGGCGGAGGGAACTCGGTTGCAGCTTCTTAATATTTAATTTTATCAAAAACCAGACAGCGGTTCCAGGCGGACGAATATAAAATTCCCTATCATCGGCAATACCTACCCGTTAACAGCAAACATTTCCAATCAATAGTAAAATTCTCTTCAAAAATGAATCTAAGAAATATTACTTCAAGCATACTCCTATTTGTGTTGACAAGTGCAACAGTAAATGCACAATTTAGCTTCGGATCCTATGCTTTGCAGCATGTAAATATCATTGATGTAAACACCAATAAAATACTTTATGATTACACCATCGTAATCAACAAAGATAAAATTGCAGATATTATACCGTCCAATAAGTACATAGTCAATGACACTGTTCAATCTATTGTATTAAAAGGGAAATTTGTAGTTCCTGGTTTAATTGATGCTCATGTACATTTTGCAACAGATCCAACAGAAGAAAGAAGAGATCATGCAGAAAAAGTACTAAAAGAAATGCTGCTAACAGGCATCACTTCTGTTAGAGATATGGCCGGCGATGCAAGAGCATTATCAGGTTTATCAAGAAATGCTTTAATTGGTGATATAGTGTCTCCAAACATTTATTACTCTTCTTTGATGGCAGGCTCAAAATTTTTCTCCGACCCCAGAACCATTGCTACAGCCCGGGGAGGACTAAGCGGAAAAATGCCCTATATGAAGGCAATTGACAGCATATCCAATATGCAAGTAGAAGTTGCTCAGGCTAAAGGCACAGGTGCATCCGGCATAAAAATATATGCCAATTTATCAAATAATGAAGTAGTGAAAATTGTTGAAGAAGCAAAAAGACAAAATATTCCTGTTTGGTCTCATGCATCATTGCAATTGGCTAAACCTTCTGAAATAGTAGCCAGTGGTGTGATTTCTGTTTCGCACGCTAATATGTTGATCTATGAAAATGATAAGTATCAATACTTGATAAACAGCTGGGGTAATCATCAGCCTGGCGGAGAGGAAAAAGAGTTTTGGGATAAGGAATTTGAAAAATCAGACTTTTCCGGATTATATAAATTAATGATAAAACACAACGTGGTTTTAGATGCAACAATTACCGTATTGGTACTGCAAAAAAGCATACCTAAAAAGGCATGGGTTTACGAAATCGGAAAAAGAATAATTCAGGGAGCGCACAAAGCAGGTGTTCTCATTGATGCCGGCAGCGATTCTGACCAGGAAACATTTGTACAGCACGAAATGAAGTTATTGGTTAGTGATTGCGGTTTTAGTCCTTTTGAAGCAATATTAGCTGCAACTAAATATTCTGCCCAATCTACCGGTATCCTTGCTACAGAAGGAACGATTGAAGTGGGAAAAAAAGCGAATTTGCTTTTTTTAAATTCGAATCCGGTGGAAAATATTAATCATATTGATGACCTCTTTATGGTAATTAAAAATGGGAAGTTTTATAATAGGAAATAACGAACGCACAACATCGGGTTTGATAAAATGGGGGCTGACGGAAGCCGTGTTGCAGCATTTATTAATAATGTACTTCATATCCGGCGGACGGAATGCTCGCGACTTTAGTTCAAAAATTCAACTTTTAATGATAAATTGGGTTTCTGTTTGCCAAGGCAGACGGAACATCACTCCACCACTTCGCCAAGCCCCGCCCGTTGTGCGTCATGCAATTGAATACTCAAATAACTTAAGTAAATGGCAGAAAATACTGAGGAAGAACATTTAGATAGTCCAACAAACACTCAGTCGGACAACTCTTCCTATGAAATTATTCCTACTAGTGACACAAAAGCTATTAACCTAAATCAAGAAACTGAAAATATGGAAGTACATCATCATGCACACAACCCAGCAGAACCTCATCATAAGAAAAATTGGAAATCATATTTTTGGGAGTTTTTTATGCTATTCTTAGCTGTGTTTTGTGGCTCGATGGCAGAGCTGCAAGTAGAACATTATGTTGAGCATAAACGAGAACATCAATATATTGTAGCATTGGTAAAAGATTTGAAAACCGATACGGCAAACCTATCTGTTGTAATTAAGGAATACAAGGGATTACTTAAGTTGCGAGACAGTGTTTTCTATTCTTTCGACTCGATAGATCGTGGAGGCAACAAAACCTTTATGAGGCATCTTGAATATTTTTATATTGGATTTCCTGATTTTATAAATGCCGATGCCACTATACAACAATTGAAAAATGCAGGAGGCTTTAGGTTGTTAAGAAATAAATCAGCTGTTGATAGCATCATTGGCTATACTGCTGATGTAAATAAGGCATTTATTAACACCAATTTATTAGCCACTATGTTAAATGACTTAAATAGTTTCACTAGCAGTATTATTAACTATAGTACCATAGTTAAAGCAACGACTATGAGCTATGATTTAGACAAGCTACAAGAACAAAATCTAAGCCTATTTATTTCACAAGATAAAGCGGAGAAATACAAGTTGTACGGAAAATTATTGTTCTTCACACAGGTAATGAAATCCATTTTAGAAACTAATTTTATACCACTTAAGCAACATGCTATAAACCTAATTTCTTTTCTTCAAAAAGAGTATCATTTAAACTGACTAAAATGAAGCGCGAAAGCACAATATAAGCCAAGCAGGCGACAGGATATATTTCTCAACCTTCGCCAAGCCCTGTTCGTTAGCGATCATTGTATAGCGACATTCAGTAACAATCAGTCAAAAAATAGTATGGCGGTAAATATTTCAACACTTAAGATCAATGCGTCCAGGCAAAAAGTTTGGGACACAATTACAAAAGCTGACTATGTTAAACTTTGGCAATATGGAAGCGACTTGCTGACCAATTGGGAAATCGGTAGCGACATTACATTTAGAACAGAATGGCAAGACAAAGTATTTGAACAATGGGGCAAAGTTTTAGAGGTTAACCCAACTGAAATAGTAAAATATAGTTTGTTTGCTCCAAGACCAGAACTTGAAGACAAGCCTGAAAATTATTTTATTATGAGTTACATTTTGACAGAAGAAAACGGAGTAACAAAACTTGAAATTATACAAGAGGACAACAGACCAAATGCAGTTCAAGAAGAACCACAAGGTGAAGAAAATCCTGTATTGAAATTACTAAAAGAAATTGCGGAGACTGATTGATGCGAAGAACAACGAACCGCTAGCATGGGGTTTTATGCAAGTTGGACTTGATAAGCAAAACATCAATCAATTACAAATCCAGGCATTGGTTCGGGCTGGACAAACATCGCTGAACATTTGTAATCTACTTCATCAAAATATTTTCAATCAGCAGTGGTTTCAGGCGGACTGAATTCTAATTCTCAACCTGCATAAAGCCCTGTTCGTTGGCTGCAAGGCTACAATACAACACCCTAATTAATATGGAATATTTAGTTAAGGACAAGAAACTTGAATTGAAATATGCACCAAACAAAGGAGCTTGGACTTATCATATTGAAATTCCTAACACAAAACATATTGTAGGCAAATGGGGATTTTTAAAAGCATCAGGAACTATCGACAACTATAAATTAGAAGATAAAAACCTCTTTACAATTACGGGACAAGACAAGCTTATTTCTGTAAATGAGAAAATAAGAAAAGCAATAAATAAAACGGGTGGCGACATTGTTACAGTTACACTTTATTTATCGGCACCTAAAGATCAAATAACAAAAAAACAAATTTTAGAAACTTTTAAAGAAGCCAACGTGTTAAAGAAATTTCAAAAACTTGCAGTTGACGAAAAAAATGAAATTCTAACAAATATCATTTCTCAAAAATCCGAAGACAAGCAAATCAAAACAATTGTAAAGCATATAGACATACTTCAAAATGACAAAACTACTCATTGACTACTTTACGAAGTTATCGACTATGACGAGTAGAAGCCCAGTAGCCAATATGGGTTTTATGCAAGCAGGGCTGGATGTTGTTAACTTCGGCTGTTTGTAGCGCTGTACTTTGGTTAGGGTTTAACGAGCCTAAGGAATGTACACTCCCCAACTGCTTAAAGCCCTGGACGTTGTACGCAATCCTCCTAAACCGAAATGACGGGTGGCTTTCACAAAATTTATAGCATTCAAGGATTTGATTTTAACCACGGAAGGAAAAACTTGGTGCTATAGTCCTAAACCAAAATTTAAACAACGGCAAAAAAGAAGCCCGGCTCTGTGAACCGGGCTCTCGGCGTCTTTGACCTTACCGTGCTTTTTTCTTTGGATCCGCTTTCTTCTGTGCAGAGCTTTTCTTTTTACTAGGCTTATTCTTCCTAGGTTCAGCTGTCTTTTTCGACATAGATTTAAATTTAAGGTTAGTGAATTATTTACTTATGGCTGCGTAGGATTTCCTCCCTTTCTTACATGTTGTCTCTTCAGAAGCGGCAACTGTACAGCCAGGCTGTAAGTGAACAAAGATATGTCTATAAGCGTAAACCGAAATTTAATCACGGTTAGCCGCTCGGGCATATTGTGACCTTTTCACGTTGTTGTCAGGTTAGGAGTTGCGATTGCCTTGGACATTGACAAGATCTGGAGAAGATCCTCGGACCGACTGCGCACAACATTGCATTGGCATTATGTCGGCTGACGGAATGCGGGAGCCCAGCAGCAACGTCTTGTCATGAAATAGGTTGACACCAAATCAACAAAAAAGGGATATACAACATCAAGCTGTAAAAGATCATTTACTAGATGGTATTCCCAACCGGGTATTAGCCCAAAAAATACTGGGTTGGCCGTAGTATCATCAATGCTTGACCGTTCTGCGCCATTTTTTCGTTGCAAATCAAGCATTCTAACTATTCGCAAAAATCACTAATTTTGAAATCATGAAAATAGCACTTCAATATGTGAGCGATATGAACGGAAAGCCACAAGCCGTTCAAATGCCGGTTAGCGAATGGGAAAAAGTTCTTTCTCATATTCGCAAGTCTGAGCAAGTACTTAAACTCAAATCTGATCTAAAAGTCGCTTATAAACAAGTTGACACTTTAAGAAAATCAAAAGCTAAAAAGCAGAGTTTAACTGATTTTCTAAATGACTTATAGAGTAATACCGGTTGACAAATTCAAAAAGGAAGCCAAACGGTTAATCAAAAAATATCCTTCTCTCAAAATAGAATTAGCCAAATTATCAGAATCCTTATCTATTGAGCCAACGCAAGGAACTGCACTGGGGAATGACGCATATAAAATCAGAGTTTCTATTAAAAGTAAAGGGAAAGGTAAAAGTAAAAGCGGAGGTGCCCGTGTAATTACCTATGTAATTACGCCACAAAATGAAATCTACCTTCTTACCATTTATGACAAAGCGGATTTTGACTCTATTGATGATAAAACGCTGCGAAGAATCATAGCTGTTATTCCTACGGAGAAATAAAACGGCGTACAACCTAGCTTGTAGCAATTGGGGCTGACGAATAACGTTCTTCAACTGCGACAAATATCCCAGCACTAGTTCCGGCTGAAGGAATTCTGGGCGGCACTAGAATATATCATGATCTTTTGTAACTTGGTTCAGCGATAAATAGCCATGGGCGACGGAATATCATTCCTCAACCGCTTCAATGCTAGGACGTTATGCGTCACCCACAAAAACTACCGAATATCAAAACGTAATGAAGGAACAAGTCATAATAAAGAGCTTTTTAAAGTCTTTCAACATTTTGACAGATAGTGAAATGGAAGATTTTATCAGGTTAACTAAGAAAAAATCACTCAATAAGTTTGATTATTTTATTAAAGAAGGTGAAATCTGCTCGCAGGTAGCATTTGTACTATCAGGGATTTTTCGGTCATATTATGTTTCTGACAAAGACGAAGAAGTTACCTATTGCATACTATTCCCAGACAATTTTACGACAGCATATTCTTCTTTTTTGACAAGTCAACCAACTCAAGAAAATATACAAGCAATAACACAGGCTGAATTTCTCATTATTACAAAAGAAAACATAGAAAAACTTATAAGTAAAAGCCCGAATTGGACTTGTTTTTTAAAAGTAATAGCAGAACAACAATATATTGAGCTTGAAAAAAGAGTTTTCCAATTACAAAGAAGTGATGCTACCAAACGATATTCGGACTTAATGAAAAATCAGCCAGAGTATATTCAAAAAATTCCCTTACAATATTTATCTTCTTATTTAGGTATTACCCAAAGACATTTGAGCAGAATACGCAAGGAATTTTCTTTTTAGACATTTGTCCTATAACATCGTTATTCCTTCATCTAATTTTGTCATTTTAATTTAACAAAAAAATTATGACAAAGAAAATCCTGATTATTAATGGACACCCAAATAAAGAGAGTTTGAACTACGCATTTGTAGAATCTTACAAAAAGGGAGCACAACAAAGTAATGCCGAAGTGAAAGATATTTCCATTGCCAGCCTAAAATTTAATCCAAATCTTGAATTTGGTTATCAAAAAAGAACTCAGCTAGAACCAGATCTTTTAGATGCTTGGGAAAAAATTAAATGGGCAGACCATTTGGTTTGGATTCATCCTGTTTGGTGGGGTGGACTACCTGCATTGATGAAAGGCTTTATTGACAGGCTTTTTTTACCAGGATTAGCTTTTAAATACAAGGAAAATTCTACTTTTTGGGACAAGTTATTAAAAGGTAAGTCAGCACATATCATTACTACACTTGACCAACCATCTTGGTATTATTGGCTTGTATATGGCAGACCAAGTGTAAATCAACTTAAAAAATCAACCTTGCAATTTTGTGGAATTAGACACGTCAGAGTTTCGTATTTTGGGATTATTAAAAGTTCAAACGAAAGAAAAAAATTAAAATGGATTTCCGAAGTTGAAGAATTTGGCAAGAGATTGAAATAAGGGCGAACGCATAACATTGGTATTGCCAAAAGAGTGGCTCAACAATGAAACAATCGGCAGTGGTAATTCTGTTGTGCTTTGATTCGGGGCTTAACGAATAAAGTCCAACTTTAGTTCTTAATCTTTAACTTTATCAAAAAGTCAGGCAGCAGTTTCGAGCGGACGAATATAAAATTCCCCACCATCGGTAATGCCTGTACGTTAGCGGTCATTGTAAAGGCAACAGACTGCCGACAAAAAACGCAAGCCAAAAATTAATTGGCATGACAAACTATGACACAAGAAAACCAAATACTAGAATGTGAAATCAGACTTTTAAAAGCAATGAAAACTGGAGATATCAAAATTCTTGATGAATTAATACACGATAATTTGATGTTTAATATTCCTACCGGACAGACAATTACAAAAGCAATGGATATTGACAATTATCGTTCAGGTATGTTGATGGTTCACGAAATATCAGCAACTGACCAAATCATCAAATCTGTTGACGACATTTCTACTGTGGCGGTGACACTTTATCTAAAGGCAAAATATGCAGACCAAAATGTTGATGGAAAATTTAGATATTTACGAGTATGGAAATTAGTTGAAAATTCGTGGAAGGTAATTGCAGGCAGTGGATTTCAAATTCAATAACCGACACCAGAGAACAACCAACCGCTAACATGGGGCTTTATGCAAGTTGGGCTTGACAAACAAAACATCAGCCAATTGTAAAGCCGGTCTTCAGTTTGGGCTGGACAAACATCGCTGGTCATTAGTTTTTAACTTCATCTACATATGTTGAATCAGCAGCGGCCCGGGCAGACGGAATGCTATTTCCCAACCTGCATAAAGCCCTGTTCGTTACCAGCAATGTTGGTGGCAAGTGTAACAGAAGGCAATAATATAACAACATATACAAACAATGCAAGACATACTATTTGACTTTATATCAAAATACGTTTCACTGACAGAAGATGAGAAGAACGCAATCGTTTCTTTGGATCTATTTCGCTCGGTAGAGAAAGGGACGACTTTACTCAAAGAAGGACAAAATTCGAAGGATAGCTACTTTGTTCTAAAAGGTTGTATTCGGGTCTATTACATAATAGACGGAGAAGAAAAAACAACAGCTTTCTACACAGAAATGGACGCATTAACACCTCATTGTGTTATAACTAAAGCTCCTTCTGAATATTTCATTAGTTGTGTTGAAGACAGTATTCTTACCGTTTCAAATTCTGATATGGAAGTAGAAATCAACAGTAAATTTCCAAAATTTGAATTAATGTGTAGAATATTGTCGGAAGAATTGTTAGCTAAACAACAAATAGACTTTGACGAGTTTAAGACTTCTTCACCTGAACAACGATACCTAAACTTACTACAAAAAAGACCCGACCTTATTCAGCGTGTTCCACAACACCAATTAGCGAGCTTTTTAGGTATCAAACCTCAATCATTAAGCAGACTAAGAGCAAGAATTCTTGAAAAAAAGAGCTAAAACGTATTTCTTAACTTAAGTGAACGAATTATTGTATCTCGCCAATCGACTTTTGCAGTATCGTTTCACATAAAAAAGAAAGAAATGCAAAAGAAAGTTCTATTCATTGGTTTTGTCTTAATGATGACAAGCATGTTTCAACTTAAAGCACAATATGCTAAAACAGACAGCATTTATAACCGGTGGTTCGTTGGTAGTACTATGTTTTTATTAGGTAATTTGGCTTCAACAAACAGCCCAGACTTCGTTCAACTCAATGTTGGCTATCGTATTTCAGGAAAGGATGTAATTACATTAGAACCCAAAACCTGGAAATATGCCTGGCCAAATGGAATTCACCCATTTTTAAACAAATCATACGGAAAACCAGAAGAAGAATTTCCAGGTTATATACGAGAATATGGCTTTGCAATGGCTTACCAACGATTTTTTCGGAAAGGTTTATATGCCGAACTTAATGTAATGCCTACCTGGCAAACTTTTGTGAATGTTGACGGCAAAAAAATTGATAATGGATTTCAGATTTTCAATACCTACCGTGTTGGTTATCACATCAAGCTTTTTAAGGACAGATTTTTTATTCAACCTTCAATTGCAATCACCCATCGTATTTATCACACAAAAATGCCTGATGGATTTAAACAATTAGACGATAAATGGTCGAAATTTGTTTTCGGAGAACCTGGATTTCATTTTGGGTTTAATTTTTAATAATCTCGCAACGGATTAAAAAATTATCTATAACAAAAAATAATTCTTTAAAGAACCATAATAATAAAGAAAGATAGAATACTATCCACTAACATGGGTTTGGCAAAATTGGGGCAGAACTGGTAAATTAAACTTTAGTAAGTTCTATTGTGCATTTGTGCAGAATCCAAGCAGATGTATTTCAAATCCCTCAACTTTGCCAAGCCCTAATTCGTTGTACATTTAGAACTGTATAGATTTAACCCAAAACAAAATGCAAAAACTTTGGTGTTGGAGATGTAAGATGGAAGTTACCATGTTGGACGACGAAGAATATTTTCGGGCGGTAGAGATTTACAGAAGAAACCTGGACATACTTGATAAACCAACACAGGAAAAGGAAAAAGAATTATTAGATTACTATAATAACCTAACTGGGGGAAATGAAACTGACCCCAACGTAATCATGCATCATCGCATAGCACAATACGGACCGCCTTGTAAGAAATGTGGTAAGCCATATAGAACGCCTCTTGCATCTTCATGCGAATCATGTGGAAATATAAGATTCGACAAATCCAATTAAACTTGCACACAAGATCGGCTTCCGGCAATTTGGGCCGGACAGAATAGCTTCTCATAACAGCAAAAATCAAGGCTTCAGTTCCGGCTTGACGGATGGAATGCTGATCAACCGATGAACATATCCTCCACTTTTTGTATAATTAGTCATTATCAGTGAGCCAAGGGCGACGGATAGGAATGCTCCAACTGTTAATAGCCCTGCTCGGTTGCTATGATTTTTTAAAGTCTCAAAATTTGGGTAATTACCAATTTTTGGTAACTTTTAAAAAAATATATCAATGGGACGCAATACCTCCATTTCATTAGGAAATCATTTTGAAGATTTTGTTGACGACAAAATTTCAACAGGAAGATTTAAGAATGCTAGTGAAGTTATAAGGGCGGGCCTACGACTTCTTGAAGAGGAAGAATCTAAAATACTCGCTCTCAGAAAAGCCATAGCTGATGGTATTGAAAGTCGTGTAGCCAGAAATTTCGATCCTAAAAAGTATCTTGAAAAATTAAAAGCTGCTAAAAGAAAAAATAGCTAGTTACACTCTTACAAATAAAGCTGTTTTAAATTTATCAGCAATTTGGGATTATACTGTTGGTACATGGTCGGAGGGACAAGCTAACAAATACTATTTTACAGAAAACATAGTCATGACAAAGTTGACATAGCTAGAATATTGCATACTCAAATGGATTTGAAAAATAGAATTCAAGAGTAAGGCCACAGTTAACATGGGTTTTATACAAGTTGGGCTCAACATTATAACATCAGCTAATTGCCAATACCAGCATTAGTATATTCACTCATGGCTAAGTCTGGCATAGCAACAAACTACAGATTGGCTTACACTAACTGCTTACAACCACGTACATTGAGTACTATTTCCAGAACTTCCTCTTTTTTGAATCGCTCAATTGTAGAAAATGACAGACGCTATGCATGCATTTCAAATATCTCAAAAAAGTAAAATTGTTTTTGCCCTGAGTGTGTTGGTGTCTGTTTTCTGGTACATCGGACAGACAGTTGATGTGTATCGCTTCAGTTTTGTTGGTGTTTTTTTTGAAATACTCTGGCTTCCGATGGTAGTTATGTTTTTTCTATTGCCAGTAATATCTATATACTTTTTATGTAAGGAAAGATTCAGTATAAAATCACTTTATCTGTATTCCATTCTTATTATCGGGTTGGCATTTTTTGCTTCCACATACAAATAAAAAGTATAAAAAATAGTATACAATATATAAGTCGCAAACAAATTATTAATTGTAAAACATGCTAACATAGCCGGTTATGCCTAAAACAAATAAAAAAGAGTTGTCTCAAGCGCAACATAAAGAGTTATTAAAAATAATGCAGGAACGTTTTGAAAAAAACAAACAACGTCATACAGGTATGCAATGGGCTGATGTAGAAGCCCGCCTGTTGCGTACGGATAAACTTTGGTCGCTTAACGAAATGGAGATCACCGGCGGTGAACCCGATGTGATAGGATATGATACCAAAACAGGGGAATATATTTTTTGCGATTGTTCTGCTGAAAGCCCTAAAGGCCGTAGAAGTGTTTGTTACGACCGCGAAGGCTTGGAATCGAGAAAAGAATTTGCACCGGAAAATAACGCCGTAGATATGGCGGCCGCTATGGGTATTGAATTGTTAACTGAAGAACCATACCGCGAATTGCAAAAGCTGGGACAGTTTGATTGTAAAACATCCAGCTGGTTACAAACACCAGCTGCGATCAGAAAACTGGGTGGTGCCGTGTTTGGCGATTTTCGATATGGTCATGTGTTTGTATATCATAACGGAGCACAATCTTATTATGCTGCCCGGGCGTTTCGGGGCTTGCTGAGGGTGTAGTTGCGGTTTAATTAAAAATTAAAAATTAAAAATTAAAAATTAAAAAAGTAGAAATTCACCATTCACCATTCACCATTCACGATTCACAATTCACCACTCACGATTTCTTAAAGGAATAATATAAAACGGCGGCCTTGTTTGCAGACCGCCGTTTTAGGTATGATGATAACGTACTTTACTTATGCCAGATCAAAACGGTCAAGGTTCATCACCTTGTTCCAGGCAGCTGCAAAGTCATGTACAAATTTTTCCTGTGCATCTTCACAGGCGTATACTTCAGCAAGTGCGCGCAGCTCAGAGTTGGAACCCAGGATGAGGTCTACACGTGTGCCGGTCCAGCTAACTTTACCGGTGGCACGATCGCTTCCTTCAAAAACATCCTGCGCATCTGAAGTGGCATTCCATTTGGTACCATAATCAATCAGGTTCACAAAAAAATCATTGGTGAGTGCTTCAGGGCGATTGGTGAATACACCATGTTGCGTCTGATCAAAATTGGTATTCAACACACGCATACCACCCAAGAGAACCGTCATTTCAGGTGCAGTCAATGTCATTAATTGTGCTTTATCAATCAACAATTCTTCTGCAGTTACTGCATGCTTGGGTTTGAAGTAATTGCGGAAACCGTCTGCAGCAGGTTCGAGTACAGCAAATGATTCTACGTCTGTTTGCTCCTGACTTGCATCGGCCCTTCCTGGTGTAAAAGGAACCTGTACAGAATGACCACCCAGTTTAGCAGCTTTTTCAACACCGGCACATCCACCCAATACAATCAGGTCGGCCATTGATAAACGCTTGCCACCTGTTTGTGCACTATTAAATTCTTTCTGAATACCCTCAAGTGTAGTTAATACAGTTGCCAATTGAGAGGGGTTATTTACTTTCCAATCTTTCTGTGGAGCCAAACGAATGCGTGCACCATTGGCACCGCCACGTTTATCAGAACCACGGAAAGTGGAAGCAGATGCCCATGCAGTAGATACCAGTTGTGATACGGTAAGCCCGGAAGCAAGGATCTTATTTTTTAATGCGGTAATATCCGCATCATCAATTAAAGTATGTGTAACTGCGGGGATTGGGTCTTGCCAGATCAGTTCTTCTTTTGGTACTTCCGGTCCGAGGTAGCGGGCAATTGGGCCCATATCGCGGTGGGTAAGTTTAAACCAGGCACGTGCAAATGCATCAGCAAATTCTGCAGGGTTTTCGAAGAAATGTCTTGAAACTTTTTCATACGCAGGGTCTGCTCTCAATGCAATATCAGACGTTAGCATAAAGGGAGCATGTTTTTTAGAAGCATCATGTGCATCAGGTACTGTTCCGGCACCTGCACCATTTTTAGGCTGCCATTGATGGGCTCCTGCCGGGCTCTTGGTCAATTCCCATTCAAAACCAAACAGGTTTTCGAAATAGTTGTTACTCCATTTGGTTGGGGTAGTGGTCCATGCGCCTTCCAAACCACTGGTAATGGTATTCCCTGCATTGCCGCTGCCAAATGTATTTTTCCAACCCATGCTTTGCTCTTCAATACCTGCTGCTGCCGGTTCGCGGCTAACATATTTGCCCGGATCGGCAGCACCATGGGTTTTCCCGAATGTGTGTCCGCCGGCAATCAGTGCCACGGTTTCATAATCATTCATTGCCATACGGCCAAAGGTTTCGCGAATATCACGTGCCGAAGCAAGTGGATCAGGGTTTCCGTTAGGTCCTTCCGGATTCACATAAATTAAACCCATCTGAACAGCGGCCAGCGGATTCTCCAGTTCACGGTCGCCGGTATAACGCTTATCTCCCAACCATTCTTTTTCAGAACCCCAATACACATCTTCTTCGGGCTCCCAAACATCTTCACGTCCGCCACCAAAACCAAAAGTGGGGCAACCCATTGATTCGAGTGCACAGTTACCTGCCAGAATCATCAAATCGGCCCATGACAATTTCTTACCGTATTTCTTTTTAACAGGCCATAACAACAAACGTGCTTTATCCAGATTGGTATTATCGGGCCAGCTATTGAGTGGTGCAAAACGTTGCATACCTGAACCTCCGCCACCACGTCCATCCTGGATACGATACGTACCGGCACTATGCCATGCCATTCGGATAAACAATGGTCCGTAATGGCCATAATCTGCGGGCCACCAATCCTGTGAAGTGGTCATCAGGTCAAAAATATCTTTCTTAACAGCTGCAAGGTCAAGACTATTAAATGCTTCGGCATAATTAAATGCTTCGCCCATTGGATTGGACAGAGAAGAATTCTGACGAAGGATATTCAATTTTAACTGATTGGGCCACCAGTCGCGGTTTCTGGTGCCACTGCCAGCGCTTTGTTTGATAGCGCCACCAGAGAACGGGCATTTGCCTGTGCCATTAGATGTGTTATTTTCCATATTCTGTTTTTTACTAAATTAATGTAGGCGGTAAATTTATGATAATCTCTATTTACTTCATGGTTCAACATAAATATGTCAATAATTATTATCAGTAAGTTAGCAATGTGAAGAGAGTGTACCCATACTCATCACATTCACCCATAAAAACAAGAAAACAGATAGAATGTTTACGAATGGTACAATTCTTTTGAGGTAGCAGGGTAACAATTAAACAACTATTTTCTACATACTCCTCTATAAGACCGCGCCTTTGCGCCTCTGCGAGAAAAACATTGACTTTAAAGCAGCACTAGTAGCAGGATGGCAAAAACGTTACCTTTGTGTATGCTTCAGAAAGAAATTATTGCACAAATACTTGCACAATTCGGTATCGTTTCCTTAAACCCTATGCAGGAAGCTGCTTCGGCATCCATTCTTTCTCAAAAAGAGATTTTACTCTTGTCGCCAACCGGTTCTGGTAAAACATTAGGATTTTTATTGCCCGTTTTGCAATTGCTGAAGCCGGATGAAAAAAAAGTACAATGCCTGGTGCTTACCCCTTCACGTGAACTGGCCATTCAGATAGAACAGGTGTGGAAAAAAATGGCTAGCGGCTATAAAGTGAGTTGTTGTTATGGTGGGCATGATATGCAAACGGAAATACAAAACCTTGCGGAGCCACCAGCGTTGTTAATTGGTACGCCGGGCAGGATTGCCGATCACATCAAGCGGGCCACATTTGCCATGGATGCAGTTACTACGCTGGTATTGGATGAGTTTGACAAATCGCTGGCATTGGGTTTTGAAGAGGACATGTCATATATCCTGAAATCGTTACAATACATCAACAAAAAAATATTGGTTTCTGCAACTGCCAGTGTAGCCATTCCTGAATTTGTGGGGGTAGAAGAGCTGACCGTTCTTGATTTTACGGAAAGAACAGATAGTGTAGAGGCACTTACCCTGAAATGGGTAATCTCCGAAGAAAAAGATAAAGTAAGCCGCCTGGTTGATCTGCTTTGCTATATTGGTTCAGAGCCGGCTTTGATTTTTTGCAACCACAGAGATGCTGTTGAAAGAACCGCTACTTTATTAAAAGAAAAAGGGATTGAAACGGCTGCTTTTCATGGCGGCATGGAGCAGATGCAAAGAGAGCAGACCCTGATTCAGTTCAGAAATGGCAGTGTTCGTTTTCTGGTAGCTACTGATTTGGCTGCACGTGGATTGGATATTCCCGAGATGAGGCATGTGATTCATTTTCACCTTCCGTCTACCGAAGCGGAGTTTACCCATCGCAATGGGCGGACTGCCAGAATGGAAGCAACCGGAACCGCTTATCTGTTGATGCATACGGATGAGCCATTGCCTTACTATATCAGGCAAAAACCGGAACTGTTAGCGATACCTGCCGGACAAACATTACCCAAACCTGCTGAATGGATAACCGTTTATATTAATGGCGGTAAAAAAGACAAACTGAATAAAGTGGATATAGTAGGATTTCTTTCGCAAAAAGGCGGACTGCAAAAAGATGAGTTGGGATTGATCATTGTTAAAGACCACAACTCATTTGTAGCGGTGAAGAAACACAAGATCAAAAGCCTGCTTCCGCTGGTACAGAACGAAAAGATCAAGGGAACCAAATACAAGATAGTAGTAGCCCGTTAAAAAAATCCTTAACCGTGCCTTTGTGCCCTTGTGTGAATACCAACCATTCTTACACCAAGGCACGGTTTTGAAGGATCATCGCTTAAGTTTCTTACATTTAATCCAAGATTGATTGACATGCCGCTCCACCGCAACTTTACTTACTGGATAGACAAACGCATCTGGAAATATTATTTCCTCATGCTCTCCCTGCAATTATCGAAGTAGACAATAGACCATGGACGTTAGTTCATGGACAAGCCACACATTAGCAAACTCAATTTTTAATTGTTAATTTTTAATTACTAATTAACCTCTCATGCCTCATTACCATACATTAGGAAATATTCCCCATAAACGTCATACGCAGTTTCGCAAACCGGATGGCAGCTTATATGCAGAGCAATTGTTTTCTACAGAAGGCTTTAGTAACGATTATTCTTTGCTGTACCATACCTGGCCGCCTACGCAGATTATACATACCGATGAACCGGTATCGGTAATGCCCAGGGTGGCAGAAGAAAAAATGTTAAAACACCGGAGCTTTGAAGGGTTTCTGATCAAACCCGTAAACGATTATTTGCTAAGCCGCAAAGCAGTGCTGGTAAATAATGATTGTCATATTGTGCTGGCTGCGCCAAAAAAAAGTATGACAGATTATTTTTACAAAAATGCAGATGCAGATGAGATGATTTTTGTACACGAGGGAAGCGGCAAACTGGTTACACAATATGGTGAAATTGTTTTTGGTTATGGTGATTATGTAGTGATACCAAGGGGAACCATTTACCAGATTCATTTTAGCGATGAAAATAACCGCTTGTTTATTGTAGAAAGTTTTAGCCCTATCCGTTATCCGAAAAGATATGTAAGTAAATACGGACAGTTGCTTGAGAACTCACCGTATTGTGAAAGAGATATCCGTACACCACAAAACCTGGTTACCATTGATGCGGAAGGCGATTTCCTGATCAAAACAAAAAAGAAAGGTGTTTTGTACGGCCTGCATTATGCACACCATCCTTTTGATGTGGTGGGGTGGGATGGTTGCTGTTACCCATTTGCGTTCAGTATTAACGACTTTGAACCCATTACAGGGCGAGTACACCAGCCACCGCCGGTTCACCAGACATTTGAGGCAAATAATTTTGTGGTGTGCAGTTTTTGTCCGCGCTTATATGATTACCACCCCGATGCCATTCCCGCACCGTACAACCACAGTAATATTGATAGTGATGAAGTGCTGTACTATGTAGCAGGAGATTTTATGAGCCGGAAACATGTAACCCGCGGTATGATCACATTACATCCTGCAGGCATTCCACATGGGCCACACCCCGGAGCCGTGGAAAAAAGTATTGGTAAAAAAGAAACACAGGAGCTGGCCGTAATGGTAGATACCTTTCACCCACTGCAGTTAACCGTTGAAGGGCTGGAAATAGAAAACCCAAACTATACAATGAGTTGGGCGGAGTAGGGTGTATGGTGTACGGTTAATAGTCCATAGACCATAGACCATGGACCATGGACTATGGTCTATTGCTTAATTTCCCACGAACCATACGCTACCCCTCCTTCATTCTTTTTTTCTTCCCAAAAAAATCCTAACTTATCACTCTAAAAAAACATTGCCATATGATTAAATTCAGCGACATTAAAATCGGCGACTATTTGAAAGCGGAATACGAAGGAAAAATGTGGGATGGGGAAGTGGTTCGCCTTAACGGAGACGAAAAACAGGTTTGCGTACAAACCGATGTACAGGAATTCTGGTTTGAAACAGATCAACTGCATCCTATCGAACTCAATGAAGAAGCTTTGCTAAAATTGCAGTTTCAAAAACAGGCCAATGATGATGGATCCGTGAAATACCTGAAAGGTTCTTTCCGGTTGGTAACACCGAAGGCAGGCGATTTTTCGCATTTGGAAATGTGGTACAGGGAAGATAAAAGGCATAACCCGGATGTACATTTTGTACACCAGTTACAAAACATGTATTTGGATATGACCAAGATCCATCTCACAGATGAACCCATGTAGCACAATAGGGAAGCACACCATTGTATACACAAAAAATAACTACCTAAAAGGCGACTGAAAAGTTGCCTTTTATGCTACAGGGTATTTCCAATTCATGTATTTCTGTAACTTGAACTTAATTCATACTAGGGTTTATGAAACGAATCGTATTGATCATTGTTTTCTGGCAAGTGGTGCTTACCGCAGGGGCACAATCTTTTGGAGGTAATCCTTCTGCTGTAAAGTGGCAACAGATCAATACTGATACGGTTCGTATCATCTTCCCAAAAGGACTGGATAGTAAAGCACAGCGCATCGCTTCCATTGTACATCGTTTACAAAATAACTATGCACATACCATTGGCGATTCTATTCGTAAGATCAGTATTGTGCTGCAGAACCAAACATTATTTTCCAACGCCTATGTGGCGCTCGCCCCTTACAGAAGTGAGTTTTATATTACACCTCCACAAAATCCGTTTGAGTTAGGTGCAGTAAGCTGGACGGATAACCTGGCTGTTCATGAATTCAGGCATGTGCAGCAATACAGTAATTTCAATAAAGGCCTTTCGCGTGTGGCTTCTTTTATTTTAGGGGAACAGGGGCAGGCCGTAGCCAATGCATTGGCGGTACCCGATTGGTTTTTTGAGGGAGATGCCGTGTTCAGTGAAACGCAATTAACACAACAGGGAAGGGGTAGTTTACCTTCTTTTTTCAGCGCTTACCAATCTCTATCAGTAAGTAATAAAAAGTACAGTTATATGAAATTGCGGAATGGTTCGTTCCGCAATTATGTGCCCAATCATTATGATCTTGGCTATTTGCTCGTAGCGTATGGACGAAAAAAATATGGAGCAGATATCTGGCGAAAAGTAACGGATGATGCAGCGCGATTTACGCCCTTATTCTATCCCTTTCAGGGAGCGGTACAAAAACATACCGGCACCCGGTACAACCAGTTTGTAAACGATGCGATGGCGTATTATGACAATCAGTGGAAAACCATAAAGGCTGATGCCGTAGAGTGGAAAACAAATACTGTGGCAAATGATGTAGTGAATTACCAATACCCCTATGCTACTGCTGATGGGGCTATTATTACTGTAAAAAACAGTAACCGCAACATTCCTGCTTTTTATAAAATACATGCTAATGGAAGGGAAGAAAAAATTGCCGTAAAATCAATTTCCGCAGATACTTATTTTTCTTACAAAAACGGAAAGATTGTATATGCTGCTTCACAACCGGATCTGCGCTGGGGTAACAGAGATTTTCAATCGATCAGAGAAATCACGATAGCATCCGGTGAAGAAAAAATATTAGTTTCCGGATCCAGGTATTTTTCTCCGGATATTTCATACCAGGGCGATCAGTTGCTTGCCGTAGACATGGATTTGTCAGGTGCATCCAGATTAGTGGTGATGAACAGGGAAGGGTTGGTGTTAGATTCATTAGCTAAAGCAGGGATTGTTTTTTCACATCCTAAATTTACCGCAGACGACAAAGGATATTATGTAGCGGAAAGAAATGAAGTTGGCGAGATGTCGCTCATGAAATATACAATTGGTAAAAGCACAATAGCTGATACATTGATGCCTCCATCCAATCGCATCATCGGTTTTGTAACGACGCAGAATGATACCATCTTATTCAGTACTACTTTTCAGGGAAGAGATGAAATATGGGCCATCATTGACGGAAAAGAAAAGAAAGGACCATTCAGGTTGGCTTCTTTTGCCACAGGCCTGTACCAGGGGGCGTTACAGCCCAATGGAAAATTACTGGCATCGGCATTCACTGCTGATGGCTACCGGTTGGGCAGTTTTACCCCTGCCTGGGAGCGCGTGGCCTTGAAAGATGAATTGAAAGATTTGTATGTTGCCGATGCGTATGCGATAAAAGACCACTCAGCACTATCTGCTATACCTGCACAGAACTATCCGGTAAGTAAATATGCAAAATCATTCGGTTTGCTGAACCTGCACAGCTTTCGTCCATTTTATGAACAGCCGGAGTACTCACTTACCTTATACGGACAAAATGTGCTCAATACCTTTCAATCAGAAATTGCCTATACCTATAACCAGAACGAGGGCAGTCATAAACTTGGTTACAACGGCGTGTATGGAGGATCTTTTCTGCAACCTGTGTTTGGCGTAAGCCAAACCTGGCAAAGAGCAGCTGCGCTGAATAAAGACACTACCGTAAACTGGAATGAGCTGGTCGGATATGTAGGATTGCAGTTGCCGCTAAATTTTTCGGGTGGTAAACAATACAGGAATCTTACGCTATCTACTACCTATAATATAGACCAGATAAAATGGACAGGTATTGGGGAGAAGCTACTCATCAACAGAAGTTTTCAATACCTGCAAGCAAGGATCAGCTATACCTCGCAGATGCAGAAAGCCATTCAGCAGATCTTTCCGCATTTTGCCCAAAGCATGTTGGTGCAATACAGAAACAGTATCAATCAATATAGTGCTAATCAGTTTCTGGCCAGTGGCGCATTGTATTTGCCGGGGTTCAGTAATAACCATAGTCTGGTGCTTTCTGCGTCATACCACAGCAGAGATACTTTGCAGCAATACCTGTTTTCCAATAATTTTCCTTTTGCAAGAGGCTATACTGCTGTAGATTTTCCCAGAATGTGGAAGATCAGTGCCAATTATCACTTTCCGCTTGCCTATCCGGATTGGGGGTTTGGAAACATTGTTTATTTTCAACGCATACGAAGCAACCTGTTTTTCGACTATACAGAAGGTAAGAGTTTGAGAACCGGAACCCGTTTCCCTTTCAAAACAGTGGGTACCGAGCTCTTTTTTGATACCCGCTGGTGGAACCAGCAACCGGTTACCTTTGGCATCCGGTACAGTCGCCTGCTTGATAATGAGTTCCGGGGAACCACCCAGCCCAATATTTGGGAGCTGATTTTGCCGGTAAACCTGTTCAATTAGCCCTGTTTTGGCTAATTTTGCCCCGGGGTGACCGGTTTTGGCAAGGTTTTTCCACATTTTTGAGAATTTTTTCCACTAATTTTTCTTATTCCGGTTGCATTGTAATATCTTTGCAGCCCCAAAAATTGTATGTCGAAACAACCACTGATCAAACAAGATGGCGTAATTCTGGAAGCTCTGAGCAATGCTATGTTCAGGGTGAAGTTGGAAAACGGTCATGAGATACTGGCCACCATCTCAGGTAAAATGAGGATGCACTATATCCGTATTCTGCCGGGTGATAAAGTAGGTGTGGAGATGAGTCCGTACGATTTGAGCAGGGGAAGAATTATATTCAGGTATAAATAATTTAAAGCCGAACGCTGAACGCATAACGCTGAAAGCTTAAGCAGGAACAAGATAAAAAACAGACAATGAAAGTTAGAGCTTCCATTAAAAAACGCAGCGTTGATTGTAAGATTGTGAAGAGGAAAGGCAAGTTATTTGTGATCAACAAGAAGAACCCACGCTTTAAGCAGCGTCAGGGGTAATTAATTCAAAATTAAAAAGTAAAAATTCAAAATATATCTTTTTTGACTTTTGACTTTTAATTTTTGACTTTAAAAACAGTTAAGTACTAATTTAAAATAAAACTATGGCTCGTATTGCCGGTATTGATTTACCAAAAAATAAAAGAGGAGAAATTGGTCTGACCTATATTTTTGGTATTGGCCGCTCAACTGCTCAGTACATTCTTACCAAAGCTGGTATTGACTTCAACAAAAAAGTTAACCAGTGGAACGATGATGAACAAGCTGCTATCCGTAACATTATAAACAGTGAGTTCAAAACCGAAGGTGCTTTGCGTAGTGAAGTATCTATGAGCATCAAACGCTTATTGGATATAGCCTGTTACCGTGGCCTGCGTCACCGTAAAGGATTGCCTGTTCGCGGACAGCGCACCAAAACCAATAGCCGTACCAGAAAAGGTAAACGTAAAACGGTTGCTGGTAAGAAGAAAGTAGCGAAAAAATAATTTGTAAATTTTTGAATTGGGAAATTTTGAAATTGCTAAACAAATTCCAAAATTTCCCAATCTCAAAATTCCAAAATACAAATCCTCAAAAGTTTGGATATTCTCAATATGAGAAAGGAGAACATTGAGGTGATCCGGTAAACGGATTTTTTATTGTTAAAGACTACCTCAAAAAAGAAACATGGCTAAACCACAAAAAGCGCAAAACAGTGCAAAAGCTGTTGCCAAGAAAAGAGTTGTAAAAGTAGATGCTGCCGGTGAGGTACGTATCTCTGCAACTTTCAACAACATCATCATCAGTTTTACCAATAAAGCCGGCCAGGTTATCAGCTGGAGCAGTGCGGGTAAAATGGGTTTCAAAGGTTCTAAAAAGAACACCCCGTACGCAGCCCAGATGGCCGCTGCCGATGCTGCAAAAGTAGCATTGGATGCAGGTTTGAAAAGAGTGGATGTATTTGTTAAAGGACCAGGATCAGGCCGCGAAGGTGCTATCCGTTCTATTGCACAATCAGGTGTAGAAGTTACCTCCATTAAAGATGTAACTCCTTTACCACACAATGGTTGTCGCCCTCCTAAACAACGCCGAGTATAAGTGTGAGGTTAGAAGTACGAAGTACGAACGCATCTGTTCGTACTTCGTACTTCTAACTTCATAATTCAAATAGGGAGTTCTATCGATTTTAGATTTTTATGATAGATCTCCGTCATTAAAAAATCGCAAAATAAAAAAAATGGCACGTTACACAGGTCCCAAGACCAAAATTTCAAGAATCTTCGGCGAACCCATTTTGGGTAATGCCAAATGGTTGGGTAAGAACAGCAACCCTCCCGGTCAGCACGGTGCAGCTCGTAAGCGTAAAACCCTTGGTGAGTATGCATTACAGCTGCGTGAAAAACAAAAAGCTAAATACACATATGGTGTATTGGAGCGCCAGTTCCGTAAAACTTTTGAAGAAGCACAACGCTTAAAAGGTGTTACCGGTGAAAACCTGATCAAATTATTGGAAGCCCGTTTGGACAATACCATTTACCGTTTGGGATTAACTGCTAGTCGTCCGGAAGCACGCCAGTTGGTTAACCACAAACACATTACTGTAAATGGTGAAACCATGAACATCCCTTCTTACCAGTGTAAGCCGGGTGATGTGATTGCCTACAAACCAAAAAGTGCCGATAACTCTGCTGTAACCAGTAAGAGCCGTGGTAAAAATCCTAAATTCAGCTGGTTGGATTGGAATGAAGCAGATAAGAAAGGGATCTTCATTACTTTCCCCGAGCGTGAAAGTGTTCCTGAGAACATCAAGGAGCAATTGATCGTCGAGTTGTACTCTAAATAACGTGAATCGTGAGACGTCAATCGTGAGTTTTTTACTCACGTTTGACGATTCACGGCTGACGTTCCACATATTTTCCTTTTCGTCTCTTGTGGGCGCGAAGACAAACAAGTAAAAACAAGTTTTAATATGGCCATATTAAGCTTTCAGAAGCCCGATAAGATCGTTTTACAAAAAGCAAATGATTTCGAAGGACAATTCGAATTCCGTCCGTTAGAGCCAGGCTTCGGTCTGACCATCGGCAATGCTTTACGCAGAGTGTTATTAAGTTCTTTAGAAGGATTTGCATTGGTTGGTATCAAGATCGAAGGTGTAGACCACGAGTTTGCTACTATCAAAGGTGTAACAGAAGACGTTACTGAAATTATCCTGAACCTGAAGCAGGTACGTTTTAAAAAGCATGTTGAGCATGATGTTGCCAACGAAAAAATTACTTTATCCATCAAAGGCCGTACAGAATTTACTGCCGGAATGATCGGCGAATTATCGCAGAACTTCCAGGTAATGAATCCTGAACTGGTGATTTGTACTATGGATACCACTTCTAAAATGGATATTGAATTAACCATTGCCAAAGGCCGTGGTTATATCCCTGCAGAAGAGAATAAAATTAAAGATGCTGTTTTTGGATATATCGCCATCGATTCTATTCACACACCTATCAAGAACGTGAAATACGCTATTGAGAACTATCGTGTTGAACAAAGAACCGATTACGAGAAACTGATCCTCGACGTAGCTACCGATGGAACCATTCATCCGGAAGATGCTGTTAAACAGGCGTCACGCATTCTGATCCAGCACCTGATGATCATCACTGATGAGAACATCACTTTCGATAACAAAGAAGATAAGAAAGAAGATGTGGTGGATGAGCACGTTTTACAACTGCGCAAAGTATTGAAAACACCACTGGAAGACCTCGATCTTTCTGTACGTGCCTTCAATTGCCTGAAAGCAGCCAAAATCAACAGCCTGAGCGAACTGGTACAGTACGAGCAGGAAGATCTGATGAAGTTCAGAAACTTCGGTCAGAAATCACTCTCTGAAATAGAGCAGGTGTTAACTGAAAGAGGATTGAGCTTTGGAATGGATTTGAATAAATTGGGATTAGATAATCTAGATAACTAAATAAGTGATGAGCCACGAGCTATGAGCTTTGAGCATTTGCTCGCAGCTCATAGCTCACAGCTCGAAGCTATTCTTAAACATCTTGTAATTCCTGACACGGTACAAGATTAAAAACAACAAGTCATGCGTCACGGAGACAAAATCAACAATTTAGGTCGGAAAAAAGCACACAGAATCGCTTTATTACAGAACCTTGCCAGCCAACTGATCACACACAAACGTATTGTTACCACTTTGGCCAAAGCCAAAGCTTTGAGAACTTATGTTGAGCCGTTGATCACCAAAACAAAGAAAACAGAATCTGCTGCGCAGATCAGCCACAACCACCGTTTGGTGTTTGCTGAGTTACAGGATAAGGCAGCTGTGAAAGAATTGTTCACAGTAATTGGACCTAAAGTAGCTCCCCGTCCGGGTGGTTATACAAGGATCCTGAAATTGGGCATCCGTCCGGGTGATAATGCTGAAAAAGCAATGATTGAGCTGGTAGACTTTAATGAAATCTACGGTAATGGTGTTAGTCAGGCAGCAGAACCTGCTAAGAAAACACGTCGTGGCCGCGCTCCTAAAAAAGCTGAAGCCGCTCCTGTAACAGAAGCAGCAGTAGCCCCTGAAGAAGCACCTGCCACTGAAGAAAAAGCAGCTGAATAATTAATGAAAGTTATTTGATATAAAAGGCATCCCGCTTATTGCAGGATGCCTTTTTTGTGTGTAGCAACGGATAGTGTGAGAAACTATATATGGGAATTTACCAAGGATGAAGTTTTTTTGCAATCGTAAACAGAAATAGAGCCATGACCCCAACCAAGCAACCAGCCATTTTAGTATTAGCAGACGGACATGTATTTCACGGGCATTCATTCGGGAAGACCGGAATAGCTACTGGTGAAATATGTTTTAATACCGGTATGACGGGTTATCAGGAAGTATTTACAGACCCCAGTTACACAGGCCAGATCCTGATCATGAACAATGTGCATGTAGGAAACTACGGTGTAAAGAATGTAGATGTGGAAAGTAGCAGTGTAAAAATCCGCGGCCTGATTGCGCGTAACCTGGAAGAACAGTTCAGCCGTTTAATGGCCGATGGAGATTTGAACGAATACCTCAAAACAAATAACATTGTTGCTATTGAAGATATTGATACACGTGCATTGGTAGCGCATATACGTACCAAAGGTGCAATGAACTGTATTATCTCTACCGACATATTGGATGTGGAAGAATTAAAAAAGGAATTGGCTAACGTACCCAATATGGATGGTCTGGAACTGGCCAGCACCGTAAGTACCACAGAAGAATATGAAATGGGAGATACCAACGCTGCATTAAAAGTAGCCGTTCTTGATTTTGGCGTAAAGCAACATATACTCCAATGCCTTGTTTCAAGAGGCGCGCACATTCGTGTGCACCCTGCAAAAACACCGTTGAGTCGGTTGAAAGAATTTAATCCCAATGGCTATTTTATTTCCAATGGTCCCGGCGATCCTGCAGCCATGCCTTATGCAGTGGCTACCTTGAAAGATATTCTCAATGAAAATAAACCGGTGTTTGGTATTTGTTTAGGTCATCAGCTACTGGCATTGGCCAATGATATTCCCACTTTTAAAATGCACCATGGGCATAGGGGATTGAATCATCCGGTAAAAAATATTATTACGGGTCAATGTGAGATTACTACACAGAACCATGGTTTTGGTGTTGATCCGGAGGCGGTTCGCAAACATCCAAATGTAGAAGTAACCCATGTAAACCTGAACGATGAATCTATTGAGGGGATACGTTTGAAAGACAGGCCCGCTTTTAGTGTTCAATACCACCCGGAAAGTACACCCGGCCCGCACGATAGCCGTTACCTGTTTGATAATTTTATTGGAATGATGACTGCTTAATACATCCTTATTCGTTTTACGATAACCGTCATTTCGATTCCGCCAGAGGCGGGAGAGAAATCTCATCATTTGATTAACCGCATGAGATTTCTCCTTACTCGTTCCTCGCTCGTAGAAAAGACGGTTTTAATGTTAAGCCGCAGACTCGCAGATGACCTTTTATGATCTGCGAATCTGCGGCTAATTTTTTTGTCTATCTTAGTCCTATGAAAATCGCCATCATCAACGGCCCTAACCTGAATCTTCTTGGAAAAAGAGAAACAGATATTTATGGGAACAGACCATTCGAAAAATATTTGGATGAACTGAAAGCCCTGTTTCCAACAATTGATTTTCATTATTACCAGAGTAATGTAGAAGGAGAGCTCATCAATGAATTACAAAGAGTGGGTTACGATTACGACGGCATAGTATTAAACCCTGCCGGTTACACGCATACATCCGTTGCTATTGGCGACGCCGTTGCCGCTATTACCGCACCGGTAGTAGAAGTACATATCAGCAATGTGCATTCAAGAGAGCATTTCAGGCATTTGTCGCATGTATCCGGTAAAGCAGCCGGCAGTATCTTCGGATTGGGTTTGCAGGGATATGAACTGGCTATCCGCTGGCTCATTAACAGGAAATAACAATTATCGGTACGTTATTTGTTTTTCTTACAACCACCATGAATCAATCATATTCTACAAAAGTTGGCTGGTTAATTCTGATCGTTTCTATTGTAAAAATGATCGTTGCATCATCGATTGAACTCGGTAATGATGAAGTGTATTACTGGACCTATGCGATACAACCCGACTGGAATCATTTTGATCATCCACCCATGGTGGGATGGATGATACGCCTCACCACACTAAATCTGAATTGGGTAAATGAATTGTCACTGCGGTTAGGCAGTATTCTTTGTGCCGCTTTATCAACCTGGTTTATTTTTAAAACGGGCAAACTCATTGCCAATGAAAAAGCTGGCTGGTATGCAGCATTGATTTATAATTGCTCTGTGTATACGGGCATCATCGCAGGTATTTTTATCTTGCCTGATTCTCCGCAAATGCCTTTCTGGACAGCGGCCCTTTACATCATGGGCCATTTGTTTATCAAAAATGATGGCCATAAATTAAGTATCTGGTTGTTGCTCGGATTAGTGATTGGCCTTGCCACTTTGTGTAAGGTACATGGGTTGTATTTATGGGCTGGGTTTGGTTTATTTCTCATCATTACCAGAATCAAATGGTTGCTTAACTGGCGATTGTATGCAGGGGTTGCCGTTACTATCATTTGCGTTTTACCCATTGTTTACTGGAATGTGGTGAATGATTTTATTACCTACCGGTATCATTCAGAAAGGGTAACCCATACCCTTATTCAATGGGATATGCTGGGTAGGGAGATAGGCGGGGAGTTTGCATACCAGAATCCTGTCGTGTTTATTTTATTGTTGCTATCACTGGTGGCAATGCTTCGTAAGCGGATTCGCTTTGATAGAAAAAAAGCATCTCTGTGGTTGATTTGCATGAGTCTGCCGATGATTTTTTTATTCTGGGGGGTATCGTTATTAAATCCAACCTTACCGCATTGGAGTGGCCCTGCTTATATTCCTTTATTTTTTGTGGGCGGATTGTTTCTGGAACAAAGATCCCACCAAATATTTCCCGGATTTATTAAAGTAGCAGGTACACTTGTCCTGGTTGTGTTGATGGCAGGAATTGCTTTGGTGCGCTTTTCGCCGATTAATTTTGGCAGTCATGATAAGCAGAATTACGGCGAGTATTGCCCCACGCTGGATCTTTCTGGCTGGAATGATTTCAGTAAAGTATTTACTCTTCAGGTTAAAGAAGATGAGCAAAAGGGATTGATGAAAATACATTCACCCATACTGATCAATAAATGGTTTCCGGGTGGGCATCTTGAATTTTATACTTCGCGTGCAGCTGGCTTACCCATAGTTGCATTAGGTAACCTTGAAGATGTGCATAAATTTGCCTGGACAAATAAGGAAAGACAACCCTTGCAGTTGGGTAATGATGCGTATACAATCGTTCCTTCCAATCTGCCACTAAATATAGCTGAAGTGTATGGGCAGTATTTTACAAGCATAGAGAAACCCGTCGTGATCAATCAAACCAGAAGCGGGGGTGTGGTGCGGTATTTTTATGTGTACCGTTTGAAAGGTTGTAAAGAAATACCTAAGTCTGTTCTGCTAATGCGTAAATAAAACCGTGGCTTAGTGCCTTGGTGTGAGAAATTAATTTGCTCACCAAGGCACGGTAAAAAACATTTTATGATAGAGCGTTGTTGCTGTTTATTGATTACCTGTGCTATCAATCGGTGTTTTTAATTCCACCTCTTTTTCTTTTTTGGCAAACAGGGTTTCAAAATCTTTTCTGTAAGAAATACTTACCCCACGGCGGATACGACGGCCAAAGCTGATACCTTCTAGGTCAAGACTGGTTTTATTGAATACGATCAATCGTAACTTTTTATCCTGCGATAAAATGAATTCAATATTTACGTTTGGTAACCACTGCGTGCTGCCCTGTACTGCGGCTCCTCCAAAATTAAAATCAATATCACTGCCTACCGTAACAATAATTTTGTCGTTGGCAAAGGCATAACCAAATTTAAGATCTACTCTGGTTCGGTCAATCCTGTTTCCATTGGAAGAATTGATACTTCCATTTTCGCCTGTTACCAGGTTAGAACTACTGTATAAGCTGGTGCCCACATCAAACCGCAAACTTTTATCGCCTGTAATTTTATACAACAGGTTGGATAAAACTTTATTGACACTTTTGGTTAAATATTGAGAAAGTGTATTGGCTGCTAATGAAGTAATGGAATAGGCATTGAGTGCATTGGAACTTCCCAAGCCACCCGGTGGCTGAAATGAATTAAAGATGAACAGAAATGCTACCTGGTTCAGTATCTCATTCTGATCTTTCTCCAGGCGACTCATGTATTGCATGAATTCGTTGTCGGATTTTACAGCACTACCCTGTGGAAAATCTATTTTAAAAGTAATACCCGGTTTGTTTAATTTATCACGCAGTTGTGCAATGATATATACGTCGCCACGATACCCGCGAACAGCAGGGCCTAATTGCAAACTGCTTACCAACTCCGACAAACTAATGCGTTCTGCTGTATACTGTGCATCAATATGAATATCTGCTTTAAAAGGATCTCCGTTCCACTCAATAAAATTGCCCGCATCGGGTAATAATTCAAAAGGTTTGTGTAAAATATTCTGCAGGTTAAATACGTAGCTTCCTCTTTCAATATTGTATCGGCCACGGATATTCAGGGGTTCTGTAGTTCCTGCTTTAATAACCAGTCTTCCGCTACCAATTGCTTTGATCACATCACCATTAGCTTCATCCAGTATTACATCAATCATCACATCATTGGTGGCTGTAATATCCAGATCTACCGTTAAATTAAAATTATTTTTTTTATTCTGCTGTGCCATTTCAGTACCGTACTGCTTGAACACAATAAAATCAGCTACACCACTCTCGCGATTTATTGAATTGGGAATGTAGATATGTGAACTGTCGTTGGATTCTGCATTGATGGTCATTCTTACATTTGACTCAGGCCCTTTCATAGTCAGATGCGCCGAGCCGATGGCTTTTCCGTAAAACTGTTTATTGTCCTGCGCTCTGGTATCTATCAACAACAATTTTTTCGTTAGCAGGTCAAAATCAAACTGCATGTTTTTAAATCCTCTTTCCAATAATCTGCCCCTTACTGTACCGGAATTTTTATAACGATCCTGTACTGTAAAACTTCCAAAATCAATGCCCTCTTTTGTAAAATCAATATCAGCAGAATCAATGGTATAGTATACCTGTGAATAGGCTACTTTCATTCCCGCTTTTCTGAGTTTGATCTTACCTGTCAAATCAGGGGCATTCAAATCTCCACTGATGGTAAGCTTACCGGTTGCCTGTCCTTTGATCTCCGTGAATATGTCGCCGATGAATTTATGTATGATATCAATCTTGGAGTTATCCAATTGAATGTCTGTAGTGAATGATTTTCCGGTGGTGTCTTTCAGATTGTAATTGCCCTTTGCCGAAAAGCGGTATCCTTCGTTGGGCGACTCAATACTGAAAGGTATCTCACCTGTTTTGCTATCGTATCTTGCTTTGATGTTTACCAGGCCAATCGAATCTTCATCCATCCGGAATTGTTCTGCTTTCAGGTCTGCAGCTGCATTAAAATTACCTGTGAGATCATTCAGTTGAACGGTACCTGAGGTAATACCTTCCAATCTGGGGTCTTTAAAAAACAAAGAACTCAAATCACCCAATACAACATTCTTCAATCTTACCGCAAGGTTATTACTGTTGCTGCCATCATCGGGAAGCACTGTTTCCACAACAATTTCCTGAAAGCCCTGAGTAAATTTTACATTCTCTGCCAATACCAGGTTGGTACGTAGCGTTAGCTCACCAGATTTTTCAATACTCCATTTCTTATCATTCAATACAAATGTGGAGGGCCTGAATTGTATTCTTGCGCCATCCGATAACGTATATACATCCGCATACAGATCAGCATCATTCAATGTATTGTCGGCACTGGTTTTTATAGATACAATGGAATGATCCTGATTGGAAACAATATTCAAACGTGTATTTGGAAAACGTAAACTATCACTTACCTGTATGCCCGCAATATTTCCTTTCAGGGATAAGCTATCGTTGGTTCCTTGCCCGGTAAGATCCAATCCCGTAAAACTATATTGATCATATTTTCCGGTGGGGATGGCCGCGGTTACAGAAAGTAAATTTTTTCGGGTATCTACTGAGCCGGCTATATTGGCATCATTGAACCCGTATATTTTTTTATCAAGTATCTGCAGGTAGGGTTCAATATTTCCTGTGTTCACCGTAAACGTAAATACCTGATTTTGCGGGATCGATTTGGGTTGCTTAATATAGGTAGGGTAGTACCTTGTTAGAAAAGCCTGGAAGCTGGCAGGCAGGTCTTTAATGCTGAATTTGCCCGATATGGTGGCATTGAAATCATTACTGCCCAGGTGCAATGATTTTACAGAATCGGTGTAGGCTGATGTGAGATTTAAAGAATCAAAACTGATATTGGTTTTTTCGCTTTTGATAGTAGCGTTCAAAAATTTAGCCGTACCCAGAAAATTATCAATATTGGTTCCGCTAAAATTCACATCCAATAAACCGGTTAGCTGAATAGAGTCTTTGGTTAGTTTCAGATTTTTCAGATTTGATTTAACCAGATCACCCACAATATTAAAACGCGGTAATTCTTTTGACAGATCTATCTCTACCGTACTGGTAAAATCAAGATTGGGATCATCAATTTTTAATTCCCCATTAAAATATTTTTTCTGAAAAGTTCCGAGTGTAATGATATTGGTAAATGTATATCCATTGTATTCGAGTGAGGTTGCTGTTCCCTGTACCGTTGTTTTTAAACGGTCTATGTTAAAACCCGAACCAACTATTCTTCCCTTGAAATCAATAAGGCCTAATAAACTATCGTTTAAAAATTTACCAATATTGAAACGGGTTGTTTCAATGGCACCGGTGTAGGTTGGGTCTCCTTTACGGGGCAGGGTAAGACTAACATTTGCTTTTACACCTCCCAATTGTGTACTTAGTGTGCCGGCCGTTGCAAAATTTTGAATGGTACCTTTGAAATTACCTCTGTAAATAAAATTACCAAGCGCTGCCAGGTTAGGCGAAGTAACTCCCTTTACATCAGGAATTAAAATACCCAAATCAGTAGCATTGGTTTGTAAGGTTCCGTTGGTAAGATCGATCTTAGTGGTATTGATGTCAGGTAAGCCCTTCATGGAAAGCATCCCGCTGATCTTTGTCGTGGTACCTATCTGCGCCGATAAATTTTTGATTGCAAAATTTTCAACGGTACCTAAAAAGCGACCACTGATAAATGCTTCTTTTTTCCATCCTTTTAATTCAGGTGCAAAGTAGGCGATGTCATCACTGCTTATTTTGGCATTTGTAAAATTGGCATTCATGATCACCTTGCTAATGTATTTTCCAAAGTCTTTATTAAAGTCTTTGAACTGCATGGCATAGTAGTTGGTTAACCTGCTCTTACTGGTCTGCAGGTCAAGTTTTGCCAGCTCCATGATTTGCGGAGTGAGTTTGAACTGTGTCTTTAATTTTTTCAGTTCCACTCCCGAGCGATCTTTCACAGACAGATCGATGGCTGCCCGTAACGTGTCTTTGATAAAACTAATCTGTTCCAGACTGCCATTCAGTTTACTCAGCTGAATATGGCTTCCGTCGAAATAGGGTAATGGTTTATCGGTATCACTATCCAGAAATAAACTGCCATTGCGGATAGAAATTTTAGCTATGCGTAAGGCAATATTACCTTCGTTAAAATACATGCCTGTGTCTTGCGAAACTTTTTTATTGCGTAAAGACTCAGGTCTTAGTGGAACCAATCCTTGTATCTCAATAAAGGGTTTCTCCAGTTCCAGAGAATTGATCTCGAAAATATTTTTTTTGAGGTCTATGTTTTCTGCATCCAGTAAAAGGCTGCCAACGGTAATATCCATTCTTTCGCCTACCCATAGATCATTCTTAACAAAACGTACATTTCTGAGGTCTACCTTTTTAAGGTTCAGGTCTAATCCACCCTTCTTTTTTGATGGGGTGGGAGAGTCAAAATAATCCACAATGAATCCAACATTCCAAACCGAATCTTTCCGGTTTAGTTTGATGACAGCATTTTCCAGTCCAATATATTTTAAAACCGCTTTATCCTTCAGAAAGAACCAGTCGGTAATACGCACTTTCAATTGCCCGGCATACAATAGGGTGTCTTTTTGCTTATCCCGCACCATCGTTCCCTCCATATTCATGCTGTTAAAGAGGGAAAAACTGATTTTCTGAATACTTACTTCCGTACCAAGCGCCTTGGATAATTTTTCGGTTGCATAACCGGCTATCCAGTTCTGTACGGTTGAGGTTTGAATGGCAATAAATAACAGCAAGAGAAGCGCTACGAGAACAAGAACGGTGTTGCGTAATATTTTTAGGAAGCGCTTCAGGCGGTTTTTGGTTTGAATGGTAAAAATACGGATTCGTAGCCGTAGGGCAAATACAATACCAAACCTTGTGAACTGCCAGTAAAGAATGCTAAAAACGAGGAATTTTGTAACAAAAAATTGTATTTGAATAAAATAACCGCCTCAGGGTTATGTCAGCTCTTTTTGAAAGGCATCTATTTCTGCCATGAATGCCATGGATTGAACCAGGTTTTTGTATTCTGGCCCCGACATCATCAAGGCTTTTACCCATTTACGGTTCATATTTTCGATCCGGATATTTCTATACAGGTACACGCCTAACCCGATAAAAGCGACACAAATGGGCACAGCAATCAACCAGAAATACGTATCGCCGGATAATACCCATTCGGTGTTCCAGAACCAGGTAGTATGAAAAGGAAGTTGTAACCAAATGATGCGCGTACTTTGAAAGGTAGACGATTGCAGACCCGCGAGCTTTTTTTGTGTATCTGTTATGGTGCCATCATACCTGATCTGTTTAATGAGAATAATATGATACAGGTATACCCACACGGCATACAGGGAAAACAAAACGATAGCACTTACCGATATAGAAAAAAAAGGATTCTGAAATCTATTTCCCCAAACCAACAATGATAAAAAGCCGACCCATATAATTCCCAATACCACGGCAAAAACCTTGAATCGTATCAGAGATCTTAATCTGCCTTTGGCTTTTTCGTGTTGAAGTGTTTCAAAACATTTGAAATTGAGTGCCCATGATTGCATGTTCAATACTTGTGCCTGCGCCAGTGTGTTATTGTAGGATTGCCAGATGGCTTTAAGTTCATGGTCTTGCATAATTACTTGTTTTGAGGTGCTATTTTTTGTTTTATTTTTTCTTTAATACGGCTGATTCGGGTTGCCACATTGGTTTCTGTAATGCCCAGTATCTCTGCTATTTCAGCATGGGTTTTCGAATCGAGATATAAGATCATCATCGCCCTTTCCAGTTCCTTCAGTTGATTTATGGATTGCTGCAGGGCAACTCTTTTTTCTTCTATAGGATCATTGGCCGAACTGTCTTCTATATTTTCTTCCTCACCGGTTAATGCATCGGTATCAGGCAACCGGCTGTTTCTTCGATAAAAAGAAATGGCCACATTCAAAGCCACCCGATACATCCATGTACTAAAACGGCGGTCTCTATCAAATGTGTTGCCCGATTTCCATAGCTGGTAAATCATTTCCTGGGCCAGGTCTTCCCTGTCAGATTCCCGTTGGCAATACGCATAACAAATCTTATAAATGATGCCCTTATTCTCCTCAATCAATCCGAGAAAGAGTTCTTCTTTTTTATCTGTATCTGTTTTGCGCATAATGATCTCTGTATATGATTCGTGCAGATGCCCGGAATATCACAAAAAGGAAAATATTTTTTAAAGAAAGTAGAAAAGATAATTTTTTTGAAGGAAAGATTGCGGGATAACCGTGCTTTGTTTATTTTGAGCATTGATTTAACCTGCCCTGTATGAAAAAGCTATTTGCCTGCCTGTTTTTGTTTGCTACCATTACTGCCTGCCAAAAAAAACCTAAACCCGAAGAGGTTCAAAAACATTTAAAGAAAGCAATGACGGAGTTTTTATACACTTCTGTCAACAACGATTCTTCGCGCGTACAATTCAGGGTACATGAAGTGATTTATTTTGAACAGGACAATGGCTATGAGTGCGAGTTCAGGGTGGGTATGATACAAAATGGAAATGATACTACCGGTGTAATGAAAGCACTTGTTACCAAAGACTTTGCAAAGGTTAGCCGTAAATTATAACGTAGAATTCTTTCAGAAAAATATCCGCTCTTCGGAAGAATAACTTTTCTTAAACTCTTTTGGGGTACAGCCTTTTTTCTTTTTGAAGATGCGGTTGAAATTAGAAATATTATTAAAGCCACATTCATAAGCAATCTCTGCTACAGACTGGGTGGTATCTATCAACATTCTTGAAGCATGGCCAAGACGAATCTCCGTAAGGCTATCAATAAAAGTCATTCCGGTTCTTGTTTTAAAGAAACGGCTAAAAGCCGATTCTGCCATATTGGTAAGCTTGGCCACTTCGGTTAGTGAAATGGGATTGTTGAAGTTCTCATTCAGGTATTCCATCACTCTTTCAACCCTGCGACTGTTATAATTCAGGTGCGCCATATTGTTGAAAGTGGAGTTGGAGAGAACTTTGGAATGCCTGGAAATAGATAATTCATGCAGTATCGACATGAGCTCGAATACCGATTCAAAACCATCTTTCTTACTCAGTCGTATCAGCCTTGAAGAAAGGAGTGAGGCTGTTTCGTACGAAAACAAAATACCACGCAATGAGTTTTCCAGCATGGCGCGAATAAAACTCAGCTGGTTTCTTTTGAGAAATTTTTCATCAAATAAATCTTTGTGAAACTGTATGGTGACTTCTGTGATCTCCTGACTTTTACATTTGTGTGTAAACCAGGCATGCTGCAGGTTAGGCCCAATCAATACCAGTTCATAATCACCAATTTCTTCCACATGGTCGCCAATAATGCGCTTAACGCCCTTACCATTCTTGATAAAATTCAACTCAAATTCTTCATGGTAATGCACAGGAAAGTCGAATTCCGTTTTGGTACGGGCAAAAACAGTAAAACAGTCGGCCGGGGTTAGGGGCGTAATTTCTCGTAGGATTTTTTTCTGCATGGCAAGTAAACGGTTTACTTCTGTCCTTATCGAAGGGATTAAAAGTATATATCGGAAATTAAAATAGTATTGCCGGCCTAAACGGTAGGCAACCAACTAATTATTAATAACTTAATCACAAAATAGCAGGTACGTATTTGTTTGACCGAACAAAATTTGTACCTAAATATGACAATAAAGTATTACAAATTAATGAACCGGGCAAATACATTTTATCTTACCATCTTCCTGGTCCATACATGCTCAAGCCTATTCA
The DNA here is from genome assembly GCA_943372845.1 of Chitinophaga pinensis. Taxonomy (GTDB): domain Bacteria; phylum Bacteroidota; class Bacteroidia; order Chitinophagales; family Chitinophagaceae; genus Sediminibacterium; species Sediminibacterium pinensis_K. The sequence continues at coordinate 293,094 of CALSAD010000002.1, forward strand.
GAAGCTATTTGCGTTAATGATTTTTTGTTGGTTTTATACTCTATTCTCCGCGAAAACTCCCTGTTCTCTGCTGCTCCGCGGTTGGTTTCAGCTTGCACTATCCGCAAATCCGCGGACGATACGTAATCAGGATAACGAACCCTTTTGTTGTTATCTTTTCACGCTAATACACGATAACGCACCAATTTTTGACAACCTATTTTCTTTTTTTGCTGCATCTATAGTCGTGTATTTTTCCTTTGTCGTATCATTGGCCAATCATATGTTTAATAAGGTAAACACCCTTCTATTTTTAACCATTTCAATTGCATGAAATTAACTTTCATCGATATTGCCATTGTGGTCACGTACCTGATAGCCATGATTATGCTGGGGTGGTTGCTGCGGAAAAAAGCCAGTGAGAATAAAGAGAACTATCTGATGGGAGGCAAAAAACTTCCCTGGTATTTGCTGGGGTTGAGTGATGCATCGGATATGTTTGATATCAGTGGCACCATGTGGATGGTGGCACTGTGTTTTGTATACGGCATGAAAAGTATCTGGATTCCCTGGTTGTGGCCGGTATTTAACCAGGTGATACTGATGATGTTTCTCTCTAAATGGTTGCGCAGATCCAATGCAACTACCGGAGCAGAATGGCTGGCCACCCGTTTTGGAAAAAGCGGACGATCCGTGCAGGCTTCGCACAATGTGGTAGTGGCTTTTGCCTTACTCAGTTGCTTTGGTTTTCTGGCATATGGGTTTGTGGGTCTTGGTAAGTTTATAGAAATATTTATTCCGTGGAGTGAAGTAAAAAATTATCTGCCCTTTACCATTGCTCCCCAGTATGTGGCTCATTTCTATGGAATTGTTTTTACGTTGTTTGCTATGTTCTATTCTATACTGGGTGGTATGCGCAGTATTGTTTTGGGAGATCTGATCAAGTATATCATAATGACGATGGCCTGCATAGCCATAGCCATCATTGCTTCACAGCACCTGCAGCACCAGACATTGCCGGTACCTGATGGATGGATGAATCCTTTTTTTGTATGGGAACTGAACCTTAACTGGAGCCAATTAATTCCTGCTGCCGATAAAAAAATTGCAGACGATGGTTTTGGATTATTTGGTTTATTTTTTATGATGATGTTGTTCAAAGGTATTTTTGCAAGTTTGGCAGGACCCGCCCCCAACTATGATATGCAGAAAATTCTTTCTACCCGTTCGCCTAAAGAAGCTTCTAAAATGAGTGGTTTTGTTTCCATTGTTTTATTGCCTGTTCGGTATGCCATGATCATAGGGTTAACGGTGTTGGGGTTACTTTATTACCGGCAACTGGATCTGCATACGGCAAATGGGGTAGACTTTGAAAAAGTGTTACCTGCGGTGATCAATAATTACTTGCCCGCCGGTATTTTGGGATTGGTGCTTACAGGCTTACTCGGTGCATTTATGGGAACCTTCTCCGGAACATTGAATGCGGCACAGGCTTATATCGTGAATGATATTTATGTAAAGTATGTGAATCCCGATGCCGGTAATAAAAAGATCATTACTATGAATTACCTCGTGGGAATAGTCGTAGTTGTAATTGGTATTGTGCTTGGCTTTTTTGCAAAAGATGTGAATGCTGTTTTGCAATGGATTGTAGGTGCATTGTATGGCGGTTACATTGCTTCCAATATGTTGAAATGGTATTGGTGGCGATTCAATGCCAATGGTTTTTTCTGGGGTATGATGAGTGGCATTATTGCCGCATTGGTTTTTCCCTATGTGCTGGATGGCCTGCCGTTATACAACTGGCCATGGCTTTTTCTGATCTCCATCATTGGTTGTGTTGTGGGAACTTTTACAGCACCTCCTACAGATACTGATGTACTCAAACAGTTTTACCGTACGGTAAACCCATGGGGTTTTTGGAAGCCGATACAGGAACAGGTACTAGCGGAAGATCCATCATTTCAACCCAACAAGGGATTTGCATTAGACATGTTCAATGTGGTATTGGGCATCATCGCTCAACTGTGTTTAACCATTCTTCCCATGTACCTGGTATTATGGATGAAACTACCTTTATTGATTACGGCAGTGATATTATTTGCGATCATCCTGATCCTCAAAAAAACCTGGTGGAATAAACTGGAGAACTGAAAAATCAGTAACCAGCAACCAGCAACCAGTAACCAGCAACCAGTAACCAGTAACCAGTAACTCAACCAATCTTCTTATGCCCAGTCACTTCCGCAGTGTACAAAAGTTGTTTTTGAGCAGGTTGCGTATTGGTTGTAACAAGAATACCTTTCTTAACAAAACCCACAATTGATTTTCGTGTATCGAATACGGCATGAATCTTTCCCTCTCCACCTGGTGGGATGGCCTGGCTAACCTCATCCACATGGGTACAACTGCAACTGGTAATCACCTCTTTAATCAGCAGGGGCTCTTTTCCTATATTCTGAAACCGGAAATGGAAGGAAACAGTATCACCCATTGTGATATTACCTAAATGAATAACCGAATCTTTCCATTGAATAGCGGTAAATACTTTTTTATCAATGGGTTGCGTATTCGATGCAGAATTCAGGGATGTTGAGTTGGAATGGCAACCGGTTACCAACGTACCTATTAATAGAAAAGAGTATACGTGTTTAAAAATCATCGGTTTCAAATTTCGACGAATGTTTTTGAATCTGTACATTTTTTTCTAAAATTAGCTGAAAGCCTTTACTGTATTGACTTTTAGACGGCAAAGAGATACCATAAAAAAATATTATGTGTATTTTTCACACAGTATAATTGGTAAAATCATACAATAAAATGTTAAAAAATCACGCGCATACGTTAAGAAACGGTTATAAATTTAGATCTGAATTGCTATATACTTTAACAAACAACCCAAATTGCTATGCCAACGAAAATTAACTTGCTCGTGAGGGGCTCTCTCCTTGCCCTGTTTCTCATGTTCTTCAGTTTCAATGTTTTCGCACAAAAAGCCATTACCGGTAAGGTTACCAACAAAGCAAGCGGACAACCGATTGCAGGTGCTACCGTTCAGGTAAAAGGCACAACCAATGTTTCCATCACTAATAATGATGGTGCTTTTACCATTAACGCCGGCCCCAAATCGGTATTGGTGGTTAGCGTAGTTGGTTTTGAATCAGTAGAAGAAACAGTTGCAGGAAAAAGCGATTTTAGTTTTTCGCTTACCGAGACCACTAGTCAACTGAATGAAGTGTTGGTAACAGGTTACTCTGCCCAGCGTAAAAAAGACATCACCGGATCTGTTTCCGTTGTAAACGTAAAAGACCTGAAAGCGGTACCTGCGGGTAGTCCTGAGCAAATGCTGCAAGGCCGTGCTTCCGGATTAAACGTAATTACCTCTGGCCAGCCCGGTTCCGGTAGCAATATCCGTATCCGTGGTATCACATCCTTTGGTAATGTAGATCCATTGGTGATTGTGGATGGCGTTCAGGGTAGCTTATCTAATTTAAATGTATCAGAGATCGAATCTATCCAGGTATTGAAAGATGCCGGTGCCGCTTCTATCTATGGTGTGCGTGGTGCCAACGGTGTTATTGTGGTTACCACTAAAAAAGGTAAAGCCGGTCGTGCATCCGTTACTTACGATGCCTACATCGGAACACAAAGACCCGCAGGTGGCAACCCGTTTAACTTGTTGGGTACACAGGGAATGGCCGACCTTACCTGGCTGGCTTTAAAAAATTCTGGACAGCCAACCACACACCCTCAATATGGTAGTGGTGCTACGCCCGTTATTCCTGACTACATTAATGTAGGTGGAAACGGCGGTATCACCGGTACTGTATCTGCGGCAGATCTGGCTAAATACAATGTAACTGACTTTAACAAAGGCATTTTCCAGATCGTTCCTGCCAACAAAACAGGTACAGATTGGTTCCATGCAATTTTCGCTCCGGCGGCAATACAGAGTCATACGGTAACTGCCAGTGGTGGTAATGAAAAAAATACTTATCTCTTTTCATTAAACTACTTTAACCAGCAGGGAACTTTAATGGGCACTTACCTGAAAAGATATTCTGCCCGTGTGAATACTACGTTTAATATTAAGAACAATATCCGCGTAGGACAAAACCTCTACATCTTTAACAGAGATAATCCGCAGATCGGAAACCAGAGTGAGGGTAATGCTATCTCTATGGCATATCGCGAACAACCGATCATTCCGATTTTTGATATCAACGGTGGATTTGCCGGTACCGCTGCCAAAGGTTTGGGTAATGCCCAGAACCCGGTTGCCAACCAGATGAGAACCTTTGATAACAAAGGAAACTCCTGGGATATTCAGGGTAATATGTTTGCCGAGATCGACTTCGCAAGTCATTTTACTGCAAGAACCGCTTTCGGTGGTACTATGAGCAATTTCTACTACTATAACTACGGTTACAGAACCTATGAAAATGCAGAGAACAATGGTTCGAACTCTTTCAGCGAAAATGCAGGGTATAACAGGCAGTGGACATGGACCAGCACCGTTAAGTACAGTAATGTATTTGCGGGTAAGCATGCGGTTACTGCATTGGCCGGTATAGAATCTGTTGAAGCCTATGGTCGTGGTGTAGGTGGCGGATCACTTGGTTTCTTTACCGATAATCCAACCTACAGAACTTTAAATGGTGGTTCATCAGGATTTACCAATTACAGTTATGCTTACCAGAATTCACTGTACTCTTTGTTTGGTAAAGTAGATTACGCATACAATGATAAATACCTGTTCAGTGCAACGGTTCGTCGTGATGGATCTTCCAGATTCGGACCTGATAAGCGTTATGGTATTTTCCCTTCTTTTGCAGGTGGTTGGAGAATCTCACGTGAGAATTTCATGAAAGATGTAAAATGGATTGATGACATGAAAATCCGCGGAAGCTGGGGTAAACTGGGTAACCAGGCCAACGTAGATCCTTCTAATGCATTCAGTCAGTTTGGTAGTGCTGCCGGTAATTCTTTCTATGATATCAATGGTGCCAGCAGCAGCTCTGTACAGGGCTTCTATGCAACACGTATTGGTAACCCTAAAACAGGATGGGAAGAAGATATCTTAACAAACTTTGGTGTAGATGCACAGTTGTTTAAAAATAAAATTGATCTCTCTGTAGAATACTACGAGAAAAAAATCAATGGTTTGTTGTTTACCGATCAGGCTCCTGCCACCGTGGGTGGTGCTGCTTTACCTAACGTAAACATTGGTGATATCCAGAATAAAGGATGGGATGCCTCTGTTACTTACCACGGAACAGCTGCCAGAGATTTTAAATATGATGTAGGTGTGATCTACACCACGTATAAAAGTAATATCGTAAACATTCCGGGTAACTATTTCACTGCCGGCGGATCTCGTATCGGTGATTTTGTAAGAAATGAAATAGGAAACCCTATCGGTTCTTTCTTTGGTTATGATGTGGTTGGTTTGTTTCAGGATGCAGCAGATGTAACCAAATCAGCTGTGCAGGATGGTGCAAAGCCTGGCCGTTTCAAATACCGCGATGCCAATGGTGATGGTAGAATTTCTGATGCGGATCGTATCCATTTTGGTAATCCAAACCCAGACTTTACTTTAGGTCTGAACCTGGGTGCCAGCTATAAGAACTGGGATTTCTCAACCTTCCTCTATGGTTCTTTCGGAAACGATGTAATTAACTATGTACGTTACTGGACAGATTTCTATCCTTCTTTTCAGGGTGCCAAGAGCATTGATGCCTTAACCAAATCATGGTTGCCTACCAGAACCAATACCAGTGTTCCTATTGCAGAGAACGATGCCAGTTTCAGTACCAATCAGGTGCCTAACTCTTATTACAAAGAAGATGGTTCTTACCTGAGATGTAAGTCGCTGATTCTCGGTTACACAATGCCAGCTTCTCAGTTAAAGAAATGGGGTATCGAAAAACTCAGGTTCTATGTACAGGCTGCTAACTTATTTACCATTACAAAATACACAGGGTTAGATCCTGAATTGTCTGGTTCTAACGCAGCATTCGGAATTGATTTTGGTAACTATCCCAATAACCAGAAAAATTTCAACATAGGCGTAAACGTATCATTCTAATTAACCCATTTATCTGTGTTTAAAATTGTCAATATGAAACAATCAAAATTTAAAATACTACTGGTAGGCGTAACCACTTCGCTGGTTTTGTTCTACGCATGTTCCAAAAATTTCCTCGACAAATCACCTATAGGTTCACTCGATCAGAATACCCTCGCCAATAAAGCCGGTGTTGAAGGTGTATTGATCGGAGCGTACTCTATGCTGGATGGTTATGGTGGTGCCGGCGGTGGCTGGCAGAGTGCCGGTTCTAACTGGGTATATGGTGGTGTAGCTTCTGATGATGCCTACAAAGGATCTGACCCCGGTGACCAGGCCGATATCGTTCCTATAGAAACCTATACACCTACTGCATCCAATGGTTATTTTAACCAGAAATGGCAGGCCGTATATGATGGTGTTCAGCGTTGTAACGATGTACTGCGTTTGATGGCTAATGCAGGTGATATCAGTGCCGCCGATAAAGCACGTATTTCTGCTGAAACCCGTTTTCTTCGCGCACATTACCACATGGAAGCCAAAAAAATGTGGAACAACGTTCCTTATGTAGATGAAACCATTACCTATGCTGCCGGTAACTTTAATGTTGCCAACACAGCTGATATCTGGCCCAATATTCTGGCTGATCTTGATTTTGCCATCGCTAATTTGCCTGCTACACAAACCTCTGTTGGTCGCGCCAACTCATGGGCTGCTAAAGCACTTAAAGCAAAAGCGCTGATGTTTAAAAAAGATTTTGCCGCTGCATTACCAATTTTGAAAGATGTGGTTGCGAATGGCATAACTACTTCCGGAAAAAAATATGCATTAACGCCTAACATGTTCGACAACTTCAATGCAGAAACCAAAAACTCTTCTGAAGCTGTGTTCTCTTGTCAGCAATCTGTAAACGACAACTCCGGCGGTAGCAATGGCGGATGGGGCGATGTATTGAACTTCCCTTACAATGGCGGTCCCGGTGGATGCTGCGGTTTTTACCAGCCTTCTATCAGCTTGGCCAACTCTTATAAAGTAGATCCGGTTACTGGTCTTCCTTTACTGGATACCTGGAATGCAACTGATTTTAAAAATGATCAGGGAATAGCTTCTTTTAAAGCCTCTGATCCAGCAACTTTTTTTACACCTGATGCAACTACCCCTGTTGATCCACGTTTGGATTTCACTATCGGTAGAAGAGGTGTTCCTTATCTTGACTGGGGCAACCACCCTGGTAACGACTGGATCCGTGATCAGAACAATGGTGGACCTTATGCAGCTATCAAGCACGTATATTACAAACGCCAGGCAGGTGCTTTAACAGATAATTCATTCTGGACTGCCGGTGTTACTGCCAACAACTATACATTCATCCGTTTTTCTGATGTACTGTTATGGACAGCAGAGTGCGAGGTAGAAGTGGGTTCTCTGGCTAATGCTGTTTTACTTGTAAACCAGGTAAGATCAAGAATTAAAGACAATCCTGCAACCTGGGTTAAAAGTGGTGGTGTAAACGTTGCCAATTACCAAATTGGTTTGTATACAGCTTTCGCTGACCAAACTTTTGGCCGTAAAGCGGTTCGTTTTGAAAGAAAACTGGAACTGGCTATGGAAGGTCATCGTTTCTTTGACCTGGTACGCTATGGTACTGCTGATGTTGAGCTCAACGCATACATCGCCAAGGAAAAAGCAAAACGTACTTACTTTACCAGCTCTACTTTCACCAAAGGTAAAAATGAATATTTCCCAATTCCTCAATCGCAGATTGATTTGAGCAAAGGGGCATTAAAACAAAATCCTGGCTTCTAAGAAAGTCAATGATTGGTGTATAGATTTTTTGAAAAGAGGCAGCGTTACTACACTGCCTCTTTTCGTTTTTTTTAAGGATATTGTGACACCTTATTATTCATTGCTTGAATCTCCAACACATGAAGTGGCCGGTATTTCATTTTCGTGCATTTGCATTGCTATGTGTACTTGTTTTCATAGAATCCTGTAAGGAAGAGAAAACGCTTTTTACCCGTATTCAGTCCTCTGAATCAGGTATTCATTTTAACAACCAGATCATTGAAAATGATTCTGTAAACGTGCTCGACTTTGAAAACGTGTACAATGGCGGCGGCGTTGGCGTGGGTGATTTTAACAACGATGGATTATCCGATCTGTATTTTTCAGGAAATCTCGTATCAAATAAACTATACCTCAATAAAGGAAAATTTTCTTTTCAGGATATTACAGAAACAGCGGGTGTAAATGGCAATGGTAAGTGGTGCCGCGGTGTTTCTGTCATCGATATCAATAACGATGGATGGATGGATATATATGTGTGCGCCACACTGCTGAAAAATCCAAAACTGCGTGAACATCTTTTGTATGTGAACCAGGGGGCTGATAAAGATGGTGTACCACATTTTACAGATATGGCGGCAGCCTATGGGTTGGCCGATACCAGTCATGGTACCATGGCTTCTTTTTTTGATTATGATAACGATGGAGACCTTGATGTATATATTGCCAATAATGAAATTGTAAAAAACGATTTCCCAAATCGTTTCAGGCCCATTTTGAAAGATGGTTCGCATGCTAATACAGATAAATTGTTTCGTAACGACCCGAATGAAACCCTGCACCATCCTGTATTTACCGATGTATCTAAACAAGCGGGGATACAGGTAGAAGGCTATGCGCATGCAGTAAGCATTGCTGATATCAACAAAGATGGATGGAAAGATATGTATGTAAGTAATGATTACTTATCGAATGATTTATTGTGGATCAATAACCATGATGGAACTTTTACGGAAAAATTATCAGATTATTTTAAACACACATCTGCCAATGCCATGGGGAATGATATCATTGATATCAATAATGATGGATTGAGTGATGTGGTGGCGCTAGATATGAACCCGGAAGATAATTTCCGGAAGAAAATGATGCTGAATGCCAACAGCTACCAGACTTACCAGAACAGCGAATTTTTCGGATATAATTTTCAATACGTAAGAAACACTTTGCAACTGAACCAGGGCCCAAGGGTAAAACAAAATGATACCATTGGTGAACCCATTTTCAGTGATATCTCTTTTTATGCAGGTATAGCCGAAACAGACTGGAGCTGGACACCACTGGTAGCTGATTTTGATAATGATGGAAACCGCGACATGATTATTACCAACGGATTTCCCCGCGATGTAACGGATCATGATTTTGTAGCGTTTAGAAATACGGCCTATGCGGTAGCAGAAAAAAAACAGTTACTGGCACAGATCCCCGAAGTGAAAATTCACAATTATGCTTTTAAAAATAATGGCAACCTGCAGTTCAGTAATGTAACGAATGAATGGGGTATGAACATCCCCAGTTTTTCAAATGGGGCCGTGTATACAGACCTGGATAATGATGGCGATTTGGATGTGGTGGTAAATAATATCAATGATGAAGCCGCTATTTACCGAAACAATGAACGGGATACGCATAAAGAAACCTCGCATTACCTGCAGGTACAACTGGTAGGTGATTCATTAAATAAAAAAGGATTAGGTGCCTGGCTGGAATTGTATTATGATCACGGAAAAAAACAGTTTCTTGAAAATACTCCTTACCGCGGTTACCTTTCTTCTGTAGATGGCATTGCTCATTTTGGATTGGGTAATGTAACCACTATTGACTCATTCATTATACGCTGGCCCGGTGGAAAAATGCAGCGGCTGCAAAATATAACAGCAGATAAACTAATCAAGGTTAACATACTTGATGCAAAAGAAACTGATTCATTCAGTAATCCGGTATTGGTAAAAAATGCCTGGTTTACAGAGATAACAGATGCGGTAAATATTCATTACACACAGCCCGAAAAAGATTTTGTAGATTTTAATATTCAGAAACTGATGCCGCATAAATTTTCTGAGTATGGTCCTGCACTGGCAGTAGGCGATGTGGATGGCAATGGATTGGATGATCTGGTAAGTGGCGGTTCATTCTCTTTCAGCGGTCAGTTGTTTTTGCAACAGAAAGATGGAAAATTTTTGCAGAAAAGTATATTGCCCAATGCCGACATCAATACCAAACGTTGGGAAGATGAAGGCATGTTATTGTTTGATGCCGATTCAGATAACGATCTGGATTTGTATGTGTCCAGCGGTGGATATGAGAACGACCGGAATAGTGTAGTGTACCAGGATAAGTTCTATGTGAATGATGGTAAAGGAAATTTCACAATCGATACGCTGGCAATTCCTGTTAATCGCACAAGTAAATTATGTGTGCGTGCAACAGATTATGATCAGGATGGTGATCTGGATATGTTTGTATCGGGTAGGGTAGATGCATGGAATTATCCCAAACCTGTGTCAAGTTTTATTTTTAGAAATGATTCCCAAAAAGGAAAGCCAAAGTTCACTGATGTAACGACCGAAATTGCAAAAGACCTAAATAATATCGGGTTGGTTTGTGATGCTTTATTTACCGATTTTAATAATGATGGCTGGCCGGATCTGATGCTTGCCGGTGAATGGATGCCGGTGACTTTTTTACAAAATGAAAAAGGTGTGTTTAAAAATGTCACAGCTTCTTCCGGTATCAGTACACAAACCGGCTGGTGGAATACCATTGCACCCGGCGATTTTGATAATGATGGTGATATGGATTACATCGTGGGTAATATGGGATTGAATTCTTTTTATCGCGCAAGCGAAAAATATCCGGTACATATTACTGCTGCTGATTTTGATAAGAATGGAAGTTATGATGCATTTCCCTCTTTGTTTCTGCCGGATAAAAACGGGGAAAGAAAAGAATATCCGGCGCAGGTAAGAGATGATGTTGTGAAACAGATGATCAGCATGCGCAGTAAGTTTCAGAATTACAAAACTTTTGCCGAAGGAACCATGGATCAATTGTTTACGCCTGAACAAGTAAAAGTAGCGCAACGGCTGGAAGCCAATACTTTTCAATCCGCTTACCTGCGTAATGATGGAAAAGGAAAATTTACCATGCAGGCGCTGCCACAACAGGCGCAGTTCTCAGCTTTAAATGGAATAACGGTTGCAGATTATAATGGTGATGGTAACCTTGATGCCGTGATCAATGGCAATGATTATGGAACCGAAGTATCGGTAGGCAGGTATGATGCTTTGAATGGATTGGTACTGAAAGGAGATGGCAAAGGAAATTTTGAATCACTATCTATTTTGCAAAGTGGAATTTTTATTCCCGGTAACGGAAAAGCTATGGTTCAATTGCGCGATAACAAAGGCAATTGCCTGTTGGCCGGAAGCCAGAATCGCGGGCCACTAAAAATATTCAGGCCAAGAAATGAATTGAAAACGGTATCTGTTACACCTGCAGAAACCAGTGCAACGGTTTGGTTGAAAGATGGCAGAAAACAATTGCAGGAATTATATTATGGTACATCTTTTTTATCGCAATCAGGTAGAAGTATTTCGGTTAGTAAGAATATAAAGGAGTTAGCAATAAAGGATAACCGGGGCAATATCCGGAAAGTAGTAATGAATTAAAGAAATCGCACGTGTATGAAAAAATATTTCCTGTCAACCCTTTTCTTCGTAGCGATCCTGCTGGGCAGTTGTGGAAAAAATAAAAATAAGGCAATCGCAGATGCGGATGTATTACACAATAACCAGGACCAGCTAACACAGATCATCATATACGATGTGTTTACACCACCGGTAAGCAGCCGTATTTATGTGTATTCATCCATTGCTTCCTATGAAGCCATTCGGTTTTCGAAACCTGGAAGCACATCTATTACAGAAAAGTTGAAAGGGTTTAAACCGATGCCACAGCCTGAAAAAGATAAGCGATATGATTTTGCATTAGCAGCTACCCGTGCTTTTTTTACTGTGGTTCATAAAGTAGTATTCTCACTCGATTCATTGAAAGCCTATGAGAGTGCCACCCTTGAAAGTTTTCAGAATAAACTGGATAAAGAAACCTTTAATCGTTCAGTAGCCTTTGGAGATTCTATTGGTAAAATTGTTTTGGCAAGAGCGATGGCGGATGGCTATGCACTTTCAAGAGGCAAGCCGAAATTTTTAGGGAGTAATGATCCAGGTAAATGGCGACCAACACCACCCGATTACCTGGATGGTGTAGAATGGTGCTGGAATACCATGAAACCCATGGTGATGGATTCTGCATCGCAGTTTATGCCAGCCCGGCCGCCCAAGTATAGTACAGATAGCACAAGTGTATTTATGAAGGAAGTGAAGGAAGTATATACAATTGGTAAAACATTAACGGAAGAACAAAAAATTATTGCCAAATACTGGGATGATAATCCTTTTGTAATAGAACATTCAGGACATATGCTATTTGGGAATAAAAAAATCACGCCCGGTGGTCATTGGATGGGTATTGCAGCGATTGCAGCTAAACAAACAAAAGCCGATGCGGTAAAAACGGCAGAGGGGTATGCGCTAACGGCCATCGCTTTGTATGATGCGTTTATATCTTGCTGGGATGAGAAGTACAGAAGCAATGTGGTACGCCCGGTTACGGTGATTAATGAGGTATTGGATAAAGGTTGGACAGCCTTTTTACAAACACCTCCTTTTCCGGAATACACCAGCGGCCATAGTACCATTACAGCATCCGCTGCGCAGGTATTGGCTCATTTGTATGGAGATGCGTTCGCTTTTCAGGATACCAGTGATCTCCGGTACATAGGGATGCAAAGACATTTTAATTCTTTTCAGGAAGCGGCTGCGGAAGCTTCTATCAGCCGGGTGTATGGCGGTATTCATTATAGAAAAAGCGTTGATGCAGGTGCAGAAGCGGGTAAGAAAGTAGGACAGAATATTATTCAAAAGATCTTGAAATAATAAAAGCCTGTTTAAAAATGGAAGATTTTCGTTGCTAGCTACTAGCTATTAGCCGTGAGCCGCGAGCTTGATAGGTGCTTATCGAGATAAGTAATGCACCTATCATGAAATTTCAATAGACCAATGGTAGTTGAAAACTTTAATTTTAAACAGGCGCTAAGGGTATCAAAAAAAATAATCAGCATCTATTTTGCAGTGAATATGACGCTATTGCTGGTTGTAAAAGTTCTTTGATCAACACGGATATGGGTAAAGTCGGGAATTACATCGCTGGCGCCAAATTTTTGCAATGCAGTTTTAGCCTGCTCATCACCAATGCCAACCGATAGCATGCCGGCAGCTGTTGCAGATTGTATGCCACTGATAGCATCTTCAAATACCAGGCATTGATGCGGAGGCACATTCATTTTGTTACTCATGGTCAGATAGGGCTCAGGATGGGGTTTGCCATTGGTTACATCATGTGCCGTTACAAAATGTGTGAAGTTGGTTTGAATATCAATTCGAATCAGCATATCCATCATTCTTTCTTTGTGAGAACTGGTTACAATGCCTACCGGTAAAGATAATTGGTTGATGGCGGTAACAAAGGAATGAATGCCGTGAATAGGGCCAGGGTTCATATGCTGGTCAAAATGATACGCAGATTCACGGATAGCTGTTTGTTTACTTTCGGTGAGATGTCCAAACAAACCATTGAGTGTATCACCTACCTTGCGGCCATGTATCCATTGACGGATCAGCGCATCGGTAAGTTGAATACCTTCTTTGTCAGTCCAGCTCTTCCAGAAAGCTTCAATGGCAGGATTGGAATTGATGATGACTCCGTCTAGATCAAAAATAATGGCTTGAATGAAATGAGGCATACAGACAGAATTAGTTATCATAATCGGTCATTAAAAATAAATAAATCGAATACGTAACATAGTTTTTAAATATCATTTTTTACAAAAACAATCGCTTCATGAAAAAAACGCTAACCCTTTTCAGTGTGCTCTTATATTTTGTTGCTTTAGCACAGAATAGCCAAAAACAAATTGCCATTATTCCGGAACCAGTTTCCTTGAAACAGGGAGTGGGTAATTTCAGATTGCCCGCCTCGGTATCTATTGAAGCGCCCTCTCAGCCGGAGATGAAACAGGTGATTGAAGCTTTGAAAGAACGATTAACTGCAGCCGCAGGAATAAAAATTTCTGTAGCGGGTAATCTTCCATCTGCCAATATTCGTATGGTATTGAATACAACTGCAGAATCTGCCATTGGTACAGAGGGATATCATGTATCTGTTACACCAAAAAATATTGTGATCAGGGCTAATAAACCTGCGGGTTTGTATTATGGGGTACAAACGCTTTTACAATTGTTACCAAAAGAAATTGAAAGTGCTACCAGGGTTTCCAATATAACTTGGGAGGTACCTGTAGTTGAAATTACAGACATCCCTCGTTTCGGCTGGCGTGGATTGATGTTTGATGTTGCCCGGCATTTCTTTACCAAAGCAGAAGTGAAGCAGTTTATAGATGATATGGTTCGCTACAAATACAACTTGTTGCACCTGCACCTTACAGATGATGAAGGCTGGCGTTTAGAGATCAAAGGTTTACCTAGATTGACAGAAGTAGGTGCATGGAATGTAAAAAAAGTTGGCTACTTCGGAACCTTCGCTCCACCGGCTGCGGATGAACCCAGAGACTACGGTGGTTTTTATACACAGGAAGATATTAAGGAGATTGTAAAGTATGCGCAGGATCGTTTTGTAAATATTTTACCTGAGATAGATGTTCCGGGGCATAGCCTTGCAGCAGTTGTTGCTTATCCTGAGTTATCCGGCACAGCCGAAGCCAATACATATCGCGTAAGATCTGGCGAAGAGATCATGGATTGGTCTAAAGGCCAACCACCCATCGCATTGGTGGATAATACGCTTAGTCCTGCCAACGAAAAAGTATATGTATTTCTCGATAAAGTAATGACACAGGTAGCAGAACTGTTTCCTTTTGAATACATACATGTGGGAGGAGATGAGTGCCCCAAAAATTATTGGGAAAAAATGGAACCTATAAAAGAACTCATGAAAAAAGAAGGCCTGAAAAATATGGAAGAAGTACAGGGCTATTTTGAAAAGCGATTGGAAAAAATTGTTGAATCGAAAGGTAAAAAATTCATGGGCTGGGATGAAATTCTGGAAGGAGGTCTGGCACCAAGTGCTGCGGTAATGAGTTGGCAGGGAATGAAAGGTGGTATTGAAGCGGCAAAAATGAAACACGAAGTAGTCATGAGTCCTACAACCTATGCCTATATTGATTATATGCAGGGAGATGCCATAGTGGAACCAAGGATTTATGCCACATTGCGATTGAAAAAAACCTACGAATTTGAACCGGTACCGGATGGGGTAGAAGCTAAGTACATCAAAGGGGCACAGGCTAATTTATGGAGTGAGCAACTGTACAACATGCGCCACGCGCAATACATGACATGGCCCCGCGCTTTTTCTATTGCCGAAACGGTTTGGTCGCCAAAGGAAAAAAAGAACTGGAACCATTTCTTCTCTAAAGTAGAAAAGCATTTTGAGCGATTTGATATTGCAGAGAAAAAGTATGCACCCAGTGTATATGATCCTGCCTTTACGGCAAGCTTTACAGCCGATAGAAAATTGAGTATTGAACTGGAAAAAGAAGTGGATGCACTCGATATTTATTACAGCTTTGATAATAGCTTTCCGGATAAGTTCTATCCCAAATACACTGCGCCACTCATCGCCCCAAAGGAAGCAGTGATGCTGAAGGTGGTTACGTATAAGGGAGCAAAGCAAGTGGGCAGAATCATTGCCATGCCTTTAGCTGAACTGATAGCAAGGGCGGAAAAAGCAGAAAAAGAGAAAGCGAAGAAAAAATAGAGTCTAACGTGTTGTGCTATTAAAACCAATAATCATAGCGAACCTTGCGTATCCTTTGCGGGCTTTGCGTTACCGTTTACCTTTTAGTATCGCAACGATCGCCAAGAATCGCAATGAACGCAAGAAAGTACTATACACCATACAGATATAAAACCGTGCCTTGGTGCCTTTGTGTGAAAAATAATCGCACACAAGGGCACCAGGGCACGGTTAAAATAAACGAGTGTAACAGCACAACACATTAAAGTGTAATGCTTTTATATAAGATCCGGGTTACAGGCTGCATGGCTTTGTTAGTCCGGATCTTGTTACTATATGATGTTAAAATACGTCAATGTAAAACCCATTGTACTTTTGTTTGTATTTTTAGAAAGTTAACCATCTACTTACCCATTGCTGCATGTGACTGACACCTGTGCCCGACATGAAGAAAAGCTTATTCTGTTTCTTACTCTTACTGATAACCTGTTGTCATGTAAACGGACAACTCTGCAATGGCAGTTTGGGAGATCCTGTAGTGAATATCACATTTGGTTCTGACGCAACGCCAAGGGGGCCTTTAAAAGCAGGAGTGACTAATTTACGATACACAGCTTCCGGTTGCCCAAATGATGGCGAGTACAATATTACCAATATGTCGTTTGGCTGTTTTAATAATTCCTGGCATTTAATGGTGGGAGATCATACAGGGGATACTGGCGGACGTTTCATGATCATCAATGCTTCGCAGGAACCCAGCGATTTTTATATTGATACGGTAAGTGGCTTATGTGCCAACACTACTTTTGAATTTGCCACCTGGGTAGCCAATGTGCTCAGGCCTTCTTCCTGTAATGGGGCAGGGGTAAAACCCAATCTTACTTTTCGTATTGAAACCACCAATGGAACGGTATTGAAAAAGTTTGATTCGGGCGATATCCCTTTCGAAAACCAGAAAGTATGGAAGCAGTATGGTACTTTTTTTACAACACCTGCGGGCGTAAGCACCGTAGTGTTGCGCATTACCAACAATGCTCCGGGGGGAACGCAATGTGGTAATGATCTAGCTTTGGATGATATTACTTTCAGGCCCTGCGGCGCATCTATTACGGCAAAAGTTAACAACACCGTTCAAACATTGGTAGATGTTTGCGAACCCCAACAAACTGATCTGTTATTCACTACCAGTTTTCCAACAGAATACATAACACCTCAGGTACAATGGCAGATCAGTGTGGATACCGGTAAAAGCTGGAAAGATATTGTTGGAGAAAAATCACTCACATTTATTCGCAAGCCAACGGGAGGTGGTGTGTATCAATACAGGGCTGTAATGGCCGAAGCTGGTAATTTCAGTTCTGTGTCCTGCAGAATTTCTTCCAATGTAACAGGTGTTACGGTGAATCCCTTGCCGGGTATTGTGGGTGATAAAAATTTACTGGGATGTATCGGAAGTGATTTCAGACTGGATGCAGCAGATGGCAGTGCATTTACTTATCAATGGTCGGGCCCTAACGGTTTTACCTCACAGGTGCGTAATCCGTTTATATATAATGTGAGTAACAAAGATTCCGGATTGTATACCGTGTTAGTAAAAACCGATGTAGGTTGTTCGCGACTTGATTCATTCAACATCACTGTTTTTCCCGGAACCAAAGCTGTCGTTAGTGGGGGAGGTAATATTTGTGAAGGAAGTAGTATTGCATTAGCTGCATCAGGCGGAAACAGTTATCAATGGACGCCGGCCATTGGATTGTCGAATGCATCTTCTGCCAACCCCCTAGCATCGCCAGTTGATACCACTAATTATAAAATAGTAGTGAGCAACCAATATGGTTGTAAAGATTCAGCATATGTATTGGTAAACGTGTTAAAAAAACTGATCGTTAGTGCGGGGCCTGATAAAGCCATTTTTGAAGGAGATACGGTTATGCTGAATGGAAGTATACAAGGTAACCCACTCGATATTTACTGGACACCCACTACCAATATACAAAATACCAATACTGTAACACCCACAGTAAATCCGGTTGATAATACCACATACAGTTTGTTTGCAGTGCCAGGGTTGGGTTGTCCTGTAGAGTCAGATGATGTGTTTGTCCGTGTGTATAAAAAATTACGCATCCCCAATATTTTTTCACCCAATGGCGATGGCATTAATGATACATGGATGATACAGAATATGGATACCTATCCATCTGCATTGGTAAAAGTGTTTAGCCGTAATGGAAGACTGGTATTTATAACAAAAACAGGTGGTGCTTTTTGGGATGGAACCCTTAATGGCAAAGCCTTGCCAGTTGGAACCTATTACTATGTGATTGATCTGAATATTGGTATGCCACCTGTATCCGGATGGATTGTGATTATCCGATAATTTTTTCTGTGTAATTGTAAGCTTTTATTGAAATTGAAGTTGCATACAATCAGCTGTTGATGTGAGGACACATCAACAGCGCAACGGCGTAAACGCCGTGATTGTGTCCTCACAATCACACTTGATCAACGTAAAGCTTCATGTAAAAGAGACCTAACGAAATAAAAAAATAAACCGGAGATGCTGATTGGTAAAAATAAATCAAGCAGTTACTCACTAAGCTTCCGTCATTTCCCGCAAATATTGTTTCTGTTCTTTAAAAGCTTTTCTCGGACTTAATCCCAGTAATTGAAACATGGTATTGTCTTCATCAAATGCAGGGTTGGGAGTTGTTAATAATTTATCTCCTGCAAAAATAGAATTGGCTCCGGCCATAAAACAGAATGCCTGTTCGGCAATACTCATATCATTTCTGCCGGCACTTAAACGTACCATGGTTTTGGGCATCAGTATTCTGGCGGTGGCTATCATACGCACCATATCCCAGATATCCACTTTGGTGTTTTTCTCCAGCGGTGTTCCGGCAATAGGCACCAAAGCATTAATGGGTACACTTTCCGGATGCTCTGGCATGGTGGATAAGGTATGTAACATCTGTATCCTGTCTTCATGCGTTTCTCCCAGTCCAATAATGCCACCGCAACAAACAGTTACGCCTGCTTTACGCACATGCTCCAATGTTTGCAAACGATCGTCATAGGTGCGTGTGGTTATAATTTCTCCGTAATGTTCTTTACTGGTATCTAAATTATGGTTGTAAGCATACAGGCCGGCATCTGCCAGTTTCTGTGCCTGGTATTCGGTAAGCATGCCCAGTGTGCAGCAAACTTCCATCCCCATTTCATTTACACCTTTTACCATATCCAGTACGCGGTCAAAATCGCGGTTATCTCTTACCTCTCTCCATGCAGCACCCATACAAAAACGGGTACTGCCTGCTTCCTTCGCTTTTTGTGCATAGGAGAGTACTTCTTCTTTCTGCATCAAAGCCTGCACATCTATGCCGGTACTGTAACGTGCTGCCTGCGGACAATACGCACAATCTTCACTGCAGCCACCGGTTTTAATACTTAATAAAGTACACACCTGTACTTCTGCGGTATCGTTGTAGGTTCTGTGAATACTTGCTGCGCGATACACCAGTTCCAGTAAAGGCGTATCATATATTTCTTTGATTTCTGCGAGGTTCCAGTTATTTCTGATATCAGTTGGCATAGCGGATATTTAATGCACAAATATAAGCGGCTCTTTGGAATCACAAACCTTGTCTTTGTGTATTCGTTGGTAAAAAGCGGGTAATTAGAGCCTGTTTAAAATTAAAGTTTTCAAACACTATAGGTCTGTTGAAATTTCATGATAGATGCACTATTTATCTCGATAAGCACCTGTAAAGCTCGCGGCTCACAGCTAATAGCTAGGAGCTTATAACGAAAATCTTGCATTTTTAAACAGGCTCTTATTCTTTCTTAATATTGATATAATTCCGCCATTTATCAATTACCTGCTGCATATCATCCGGAAGGGCTGATTCAAATAAAATTTCCTCTCCGCTTACCGGGTGGATAAAGCCAAGTGTTCTGGCATGCAGGGCACAGCGTGGACAAACCTCAAAACAATTATCAACAAACTGTTTGTATTTAGAGTAAATGGTTCCTTTCAGAATTTTATCTCCACCATATTCCCAGTCGTTAAACAGTGTGTGGCCAATGTGTTTCATGTGCACACGGATCTGGTGGGTGCGTCCGGTTTCCAATACACATTCTACCATGGTTACATAATTAAAGCGTTCCAGTACTTTATAATGCGTAATGGCATGCTTGCCTGTTTCTCCTTCGGGGTATACATCAAACATTTTACGGTGTTGTTTGTGGCGGGCAATATGTCCGGTAATGGTACCACTGTCTTCGGTAACATCACCCCAAACCAATGCCACGTATTTTCTTTTAACCGTATGATTGAAAAACTGTTTGGCCAAATGCGCCGCGGCTTCGGGTGTTTTTGCCAATACAATTAATCCGGTGGTGTTTTTATCTATCCGGTGCACCAGACCAAACCGGGGAAGTGTGTCTTCATCCAACCCCGGGCGTTGTTGCTCGAGATAATACGCAACTCCATTTAACAGGGTACCACTAAAATTACCCACACCCGGATGCACCACCATATTCGGTGGTTTGTTCAGTACCATCAACGCATCATCCTCGTACACGATGTTCAAAGGGATATTTTCTTTTTTGAGAATGGTGTGCTCCGGATTAATCAGGCTCATCAACAACAATTCATCACCCGGCTTTATTTTGTAATTGCTTTTTACAGTCTTGCCGTTTACCGTAACAAAACCAGCTTCAATACCCTGTTGTACTTTATTGCGAGTGGCGCCTTCCACATGCATTTGAATCCATTTGTCAATGCGCAGGGGTTCCTGGCCCTTATCAATGGTAAAGGTCTTGCGTTCATACAGGGTTTCAGAACTTTCTTCCGGCAGGTTATCGATCTCATCCAGCATCCGGCAAAAATAGCGGTTTGCAGGGAGAGCGGTGATAGTTCATGGGTTTCTTTATAGACTATGGTCCATGGTATATAGTCCATGAACAGCGGTGCCTAAAAAATTCTACTTAATTTCGTGCCATGCAACAGCAAATCGTATTTGAAGATCTGGGAAGAAGGGGCTACAAAGAAATCTGGGATTACCAGGAACAACTGTTGAAACAGAATACCGAGTGCAAGGCCATTTTACGTTCTGCTGCATCCTCTGCCATTCCTATAGAAGCAACAGATACCATACATCATCTCTTGTTTGTTGAGCATCATCCTGTGTACACATTGGGTAAGAATGGGAAAGAATCGCATGTATTGATCAATGAATCCGAGCGGGCCGAAAAGCAGATTGAATATTTTCATATTAACCGTGGTGGAGATATTACATTTCATGGGCCTGAACAATTGGTAGGCTATCCTATTATCGATCTGGAAAAATTCAAACCCGATCTCGGCTGGTATTTACGCAGCCTGGAAGAAGTGATTATTCTTACTATGGCTGAGTATGGGATCAAAGGCGATAGAAGCCCGGGGGAAACCGGTGTTTGGCTGGATCCGGATCTGAAAGGAAAAGAAAGAAAGATCTGTGCCATGGGCATTAAATGCAGCCGCTGGATTACCATGCACGGCTTCGCATTTAATGTAAATACAGACCTCAGTTATTTTGATTTCATTGTACCCTGCGGCATCGAAAACAAACAGGTAACCTCACTCGAAAAAGAGCTTGGCAGAAAAATTCCCATGGACGAAGTAAAGGAAAAAGTGAAACGGAATTTTGAGAAGGTGTTTGATTGCTTTTTGGTGGGTGGTGAATGGTGAATGGTGAATGGTGAATCGTGAATCGTGAATCGTGAATCGTGAATCGTGAATCGTGAATCGTGAATCGTGAATCGTGAATCGTGAATCGTGAATCGTGAATCGTGAATTATAATATTTAGCACAATAAGTTACGCATAAATAAAGGTTTTTTTACTCACGCCTCACGCTAATTCCGCTGCAACAATAACTTACTCTTCTCCTTCAATTTATCATCCTCAAACAATTCAAAGAAGAACCATCCGGCATGAACAAAATCTGTTTTGTCTAGAATCAGTTCGGGTTCTTTGATGGATTTAATTCTGAATACTTCGGTTCCGTCTTCTTCATAAAAGATCAACTGGTATTTGTGTTGCTTTACCTCGGGTAACAATATGGTTACATACCCCTTGCTATTGGTAAACACATATGGTGATGGCTTCCAAACATATTTTGGAACAAAAGAGTGAATGGCTATATGCTGGTTATCCAATACAAATAAAGTGTCTTTGGTTTTTGTAGATACAGAGTCTTTGAATTTTTTATATTGAAAAGGTTCCAAGGTTTGTATTAAACTGTCGTTTCTATAAATGAAAATATATTTTTTAGTGGATGGTACAACAAATGGATGTATTTGTACACGTGTTTGTCCGATAACATACAAAGAATCTTTGCTATTATTTTTAATTGAGTCTTTAAATATTTCGTATTTACGTTTTGTAAGGATAGCCACCAATGTATCTTTTGTGTAGATATAATACAAACCATTTTTGCCTGGTGTAACAGCCGGGATCCATTCAACATTTCTCTCGTCCAACCTGCGCAGTTTGTCTTTTGTTTTCTGGTTAATCGAATCCCTGAAACGGCTGTACTCTGTTTTGTTCAAACGAAAAGCCCTGTCTTTTTTGATGAATATGGTTGTCATATCCGTCTCCCTGGGTATTTCCTTAACAGGAATGTCTCTCGTAATGGTATTGCCAGGCTGAGGAAATGGCTTCGGTTCAATCGCAATGGCTTTGGTGAAAAAATAGGCACCCCCTTCCAATACATAGAATATGCGATACCAATATTTGTTAGCAAAAACGGCCTTGTTATCTACATAACCACTGGATGCGAGTTCCGGCGATAGTGCAGAAAAAATGGTTCTGAAGTTTTTACTGCTGTCGGTAGAGCGCTGTATGGCAAGTTGAATACAATTTTGGTAAGGATTGTTCCAACTGATCTGTATTTTTCCTCTGGTAAGTTCTCTTACAGAAAAATCGGGCAGCAGGGCTTGCGAATGAATGGGCGTGTATAGCAACAGCCCCAACAGAAATCCCCAAAAACAACAAATCAGTTTCATTTAATGCAAATATAAAAGCTGTTGGGTTATTAAAATGGTAATGTGTTGGGTGGGAGGGATGCATTGCCCTGTAAACCGCCGCTATGGATCAGCAGCACTTTGCTTTTTTCGGGAAAATAGCCTGTTTGTAACAGGTCTGCTGCTGCAAATAATAGTTTTGATGTGTACACAATATCGGTAGGCACTTTTTCGGTATCCCATATTTTTTTCATGAAACTGATCAGCTCTGGAGGGTGCTTTGCATAGCCCCCAAAATGATAGGGATGCAGTATGGTAAAGGGTTTTGCAGCATCGGTACTATTAAGTAGTGCCCTTACTTCCTTTTCCATTTGTAAATGATTTTTTAATACGCTGATACCGTTAAGCCGCTGTTGTGGTAAGGCTGCACTGATCAATCCGGACAGCATGGTTCCGGTTCCGGTGGCACAAAGTATATCGGTGTAGCCGGTTGTGTCAATCACCTTCAGTATTTCAGAGGCCCCCTTTGCACCCAATGCACCATAGCCTCCTTCCTCAATCCAGTACATGCCCTGCCGGTGATGCGTTTGCTTAAGAATCACTTTGTTCTGATAAGCCTCACGGCTGATAAATACCAATTGCATACCATAGCTCACTGCTGCTGAAAGTGTGGGAGAGAGGGTGGGTAACTGATCTCCTCTGATCAATCCCATACTTTTAAAACCGGCTTCTCTTGCTGCAAAGGCGGTAGCCACAATATGGTTGGAATAAGCACCTCCAAAACTGGTAATGGTATCAGCACCCAGCTCTTTTGCTTCCGTAAGATAATATTGCAGTTTAAACCATTTATTGCCCGATACAATTGGATGAAGCAGATCAAGACGTAATACATCAACCTCCACATCCACATTTGAAAAATGTGAAAGCCGTTGAACCTGTATATTTTGTAAATTTGTCATCACTAACCTATTAATTTCAGATCCCAAAGATCGTTACCAGTAAAGATACCATATGAAACCAACGCTTGTGATTTTAGCCGCCGGAATGGCCAGCCGTTATGGAAGTATGAAACAGACCCAATCATTCGGTCCATCCGGTGAAACCATTATGGATTATTCCATTTATGATGCCATTCGGGCAGGATTTGGTAAGGTTGTTTTTATTATCAGAGAAGAATTTGCAGACAATTTCAAAGCCATCTTCGAACCCAAATTAAGCGGACGAATTGCTACGGATTATGTGTACCAGCAGTTAACTTCCTTTACCGGCGATAGGGCCATTCCTGCAGAAAGAACCAAACCCTGGGGTACAGGCCATGCCGTACTTTGCTGTAAAGGAAAAGTAAATGAACCATTTGCTGTGATCAATGCAGACGATTATTATGGCCGCGATGCCTTTGTAAAAGCCCATACCTTTTTAACTACACAATGCAATGAACAAACCTATTGTATTGTGGGCTATGAATTAAAAAATACCCTTAGCGATAATGGCAGTGTAAGCCGTGGTGTTTGCGATGTAGATGCCTCTCATAACCTCACGGATATTAATGAACGTACCAGCATTTTCCGTGGCGAGAACGGAAAAATTACCTATGAAGACACAACAGGTTTGCATGAAGTGTCGGAAGACAGCCTGGTAAGCATGAACTATCTCTGTTTTGCACCCGGATTTATTGATCTGTGTGAAGAACAATTCGGTGATTTTCTGGATAAACACATGCAGGAACCCAAGTCGGAATTCTTTATTCCTACTGCTACCAAGCATTATATACAGTCGGGCAAAGGGGTTGTAAAAGTAATTCCTACATCGGCCAAATGGTTTGGGGTAACGTATAAGGAAGATGCACCGGGTGTGCAGGCAAGCATTAACGCCCTGGTAAGTTCCGGCGAGTATCCCGATAATTTATGGGCCTGATGTATTCTTAATAGCAAATTATTTGAAAAGGGGAAGCGGTTGCTTCTCCTTTTTTTTGGTTATTTTAGAAAAACCAAAACCGGCTATTATATGTCGCAACCACACCATGACCTATTTGAAAACAGAAAACAGTTTCAACTGGAAAGATTGATCTTATTCAGTGATGCTGTTTTTGCCATTGCCATTACACTGTTGGTTATCGAGATAAAAGTTCCTGAAATTCCACTCGATATTCCAGGTGGTATAACCCATGCATTAAAAGAAGCCCTCCGTGAAAAATTCGCTGAATTTTTTGGATTCACGCTCAGTTTTATTGTGATAGGCCAATTCTGGTTAAGTCATCACCGGTTATTCGGCTATGTAAACAGCTATAACGGAGGATTGTTATGGTTGAACCTGCATCTTTTGTTTTGGATTATTATGGTTCCATTCAGCAGTGCATTAAACTCGAGGTATGGCGGGGCAGATAGTGTTTGGATGTGGTACAGTTTTAATATGTTTATGATCGGCCTTTCCTTATTTATGCTCTGGAAATATATTGGTAACCCCAAGCATAAACTTTCGTACATAGCAGATGATGAACGACTGCGCAAAATGTCATCTACCCGAAGCCTTTCTATTGCTATTATTTTTCTATTGGGGTTACTGTTATGTTTGCCGGGATGGTTGCCTGCATCCATAGCAGCAAGGTTTATTTATGCATTGATATTTCCGGCCATGCTGATTGTAAACAGGGTATACCGCGAAAAAAAACAGCCTGCTTAAAATAAGCAGGCTACCAAAATATTATTATCTAACTCTACTTATTTCTTAAATGCTTTCACATAAAACACAGACTCTTCCAGTTTGGTGATCTGTTGTTTTCTTTCCACACCCCTTAACGAAGAGCGGGAAGGGAGTTTCATTTTTTCGAAAGCAGTATCTGTTTTTTTCAATTCATCCACCATGGTGTGAATGCTTTTCGATTTCACTGCAAAAGCCACACCATCTGCCTGCGCCTGACGGGTACTTAAAATACCGATAACCTCACCATTGTTATTAAACACCGGCCCACCGGAGTTACCGGGGTTGGCACTGATTTGTACCTGATAGGTAAGGGAGTCGCTGTTGTAACCGGTTCTGGCACTCAGGTACCCTTCACCGTATACAATATCATTTCTGGGATAGCCCAACGTAAATATTTCTTCACCCAGATCAGAGCTTCCTTTACGAATACTGTATGGGAGTGTTTTCAAAGGCTCAAAATCAGTGTCGTT
The DNA here is from genome assembly GCA_943372845.1 of Chitinophaga pinensis. Lineage (GTDB taxonomy): Bacteria > Bacteroidota > Bacteroidia > Chitinophagales > Chitinophagaceae > Sediminibacterium > Sediminibacterium pinensis_K. Next base: position 319,040 of record CALSAD010000002.1, read on the forward strand.
GATTTTCAAAATGGCCAGATCTTTTTCAGTATCAATATGTGCGATAGTAGCACTGAATTCCTGTCCCTTACTGTTTACCACCACGGCACCGGAACCTTTCAGTACGTGTGCATTGGTAATAATATATCCTTTAGGGTCTATCAAAAAGCCAGAGCCGCCACTAATCACCCGCACATCTACCGGAACTTTGCTTTTTTTCACTTCATTAATTAAGGCACCCTGGTATTGCTGGTTCTTTTTAATTACATCTACTGCTTTGCTCAGCTGCTCAATCTGGTTGCCATTAATTACCGGTGAGAAATAAATGGCCAGACCACTGATCACTAACGCAATTACACCACCTACCGATGCGGCAATGGCAGTTACGCGTTTGTATTTATTCCAGATCTGGATAACCTTTCCCTTAGTGGTCAATTCACCACCTTCATTGATATCGCCACGTTCCAGCAATTTGGCATGCGATATGTGTAAGCTGTTTCTCAGGTTACGGTGAACCGAATAGATGTCCATCTGGTGAAGAAACATACTATGTTCAACCACCATCTGGTCTATTTCAGGGGTATTTTTCCGGAGCGTTTCAAAATACGTACGTTCAGCAGCATCCATATCGCCGTTGAGGTACCTTTCAATTGCTTCGAGTAGTAGAATGTCGTCCATGATATTTAGTCTCCGATATTATATTGCGAAAAGAACAATTTCTTCAACCGCATCAAACATTTGTATTTCTGGTTCTTGGCATTGTCGGCGTTGGTGTAGCCAAATTCGGCGGCCAACTCCTGCATACCCATTTTTTTCAGGTAATACCCCTCCAATAAACTCTTACACGGTTCTCCCAGGCTGTTCATCGCCCGATCCATTATCGCAAACTCAGCGTTGCGTTTTTCGTGTATTTCAAGGTCCTCTTCAACCGGAACAGTCTCATCCAGGCTATCAACCTGGTTCGAATATCTACCAAGCTGCTGTAGTCGTTTAAGCCATAAACGCCTGCATATGGAATATACATAGGTTTTAATTTGACAGGTTAAGACAAATGATTCGCTTTGTGCTTTTTCATACAGTGCAATCATTGCTTCCTGGAAAATATCCCGGGCGTCGTCGTAAGAACCGTTGTTTTGCAGAATAAAAGCCTGTACCATCGAAAAATTATCCTTGTAAATGGTTTCGATGGCCTTGGAGTCGTTCAGTGCCAGTCCCTTCAATAATGCTTGTTCGTTAGTATCGGCTTTCACTATCTGTCCTTTTAATACTAGAGAGGGGGCAAAAGTAACCCAAAATAGGCCTAAAATTATTTTTTTAAAAATACTTGGCCCTCAGGGTTACCTTTTATCACCTGCGGGTATTAATAAGAAATTCACTCACAACAAAACAAACAAAAAATGAAAAAGCTGTTATTCGTATTGGCCCTTGGCGCTTTCGCTGCCTGCGGTTCTGGAGAAAACCAAACACCTGCTGCTGACACTGTAAAAACTGATACTGCTACTGCACCAGTTGATACTACCGCAGCTACTGTAGACACTACCAAAGTTGCTGCAGATACTACCAAGAAGTAATTTCTATAAAGCTAAGTGTGATAGAATATGAGGTGACTTAGCTTGCCGGTCTGAACAGCTTTCGAACTATTTTTCATATGGCAAGCAATCGTTAGACGCCCTTCCGTTTCCACGGAGGGGCTTTTTATTTACGGGTGCTGCAGGTACAAGAACTGCAGGATTGGTATACCGCCTTTGATGTGACCGCACCGTACTATTATATGAACTAAGGTTTGTTAGTATAATTTTTTTTAATAAATGTTGAAATTGAATAAACACAATGCCTATATTTGATTCAGAATGAAAAACATCATCGCAAATACTTTCTATTTTTTCTTTTATTACTTCTTTGAAAAAAGAAGCCGGGTAGTATTTGCCAAAGCATAAAAAAGCTAAAAACAAATTAAGATACAATCCCGGCCCAACAGGCCGGGATTTTTTTTGCCCTGCATTAGGCAGAAAATGAAACCGACAGCAACCATGATCAGTACAAAACAACATAAACCCACGCTTACTTCCTTCTCCGAGGGGCAGCTAAACAATGGCATCTGTATTCAGGGGTATGAAGGAAGTTTTCACCAGGTGGCTGCACGTTCTTTTTTTGGAAAGCAGGTAGAAGTCATTCCCTGCGCCACTTTCCGCGATCTTGTTCGGATTTCACTTGATCCGAAACAATCTGCCGGTGGTATTATGGCTATCGAAAATTCTATCGCGGGCAGCATTCTTCCCAATTATAACCTGTTGCAGAAAAGTAAACTGAAAGTGATCGGCGAAGTATATCTCTCCATCAGTCAAAACCTCATGGTTAACCCTGGCGTTGCGCTGGAAGATATCAAAGAAGTGCATAGCCACCCAATGGCCATTTTACAATGCCTGGATTATTTAGAAAAATACGGATGGAAACTGGTAGAAACAGAAGACACCGCTTTAAGTGCCAAACACATTCACCAGAAACACAACAAACATGCTGCCGCTATTGCCAGTAAACTCGCGGCTGAACTGTACGAAATGGATGTGATAGCTCCCAATATCCAGACACAAAAAAATAATGTAACCCGTTTTCTGGTATTGAAAAGAGAAGCGGAAGCGGTAGCGGTTAGCAATGCAGATAAAGCGTCTATTTACTTCCAGACCAATCACTCCAAAGGCATACTGGCCAAGGTTTTGGCAACGATTGCAGAAGGTGGTATTAACCTTAGTAAACTGCAAAGTATGCCTATCCCTGGCAGTAATTTTAAGTATGGTTTTTATGCTGATATGGATTTCGACTCGCGCAAACAATTCGAATCGGTACTCTATGCAATGCAATCGCTTACCAACAGCGTTAAAATATTTGGGGTATACAAAAAAGGAAAAGTTGTAAAAGGATAATTATGACAGTAGCTACTTCTAAAAGACTGGATGGTATTGGTGAATATTATTTCTCACAGAAATTACGTGAGATTGATGAGCTCAATAAACAGGGTAAAAATATCATCAACCTGGGTATTGGTAGTCCCGATCTGCCTCCCCACCATGATGTGGTAACAGTATTGCAGGAAGAATCGGCAAAGCCTAATACGCATGCATACCAGAATTACAAAGGCTCGCCCATACTGCGCAGAGCAATTGCAGATTGGTATGCACAATGGTATGGGGTTACGCTGAATGCAGATACAGAAATATTGCCATTAATTGGTAGTAAAGAAGGCATTATGCATATCTGCATGACGTATTTAAATGAAGGGGATGAAGCGTTGATTCCCAATCCCGGTTATCCCACCTATAGTAGTGCTGTAAAACTTGCGGGAGGCAAAGCGGTAGCGTATGAACTGAAAGAATATAACAATTGGGCGCCGGATTTTGATGCGTTGGAAAAAACAGATCTCAGTAAAGTAAAATTACTTTGGGTAAATTATCCGCACATGCCTACCGGGCAATTGCCAACCAAAGCATTGTTCGAAAAAATTGTTGCCTTCGGAAAAAAACATAACATTCTTGTTTGTCACGATAACCCCTACAGTTTTATTCTGAATGATACCCCCATGAGTTTGTTAAGTGTGGAAGGTGCAAAAGAGGTGGTTATTGAATTAAACTCATTAAGTAAAAGCCAGAACATGGCCGGCTGGAGAGTGGGTATGCTTTGTGGTGACAAAGAAAGAATTGATGAGATCTTACGGTTCAAAAGTAATATGGACAGTGGCATGTTCCTTCCCGTACAACTCGCAGCAGCAAAGGCTTTGAGCCTTGGAAAGGAATGGTACGATGATATCAATGCCATTTACAAACAGCGCAGGGAAAAAGTATTTGAGCTGTTAGTCTTACTCAATTGTGAATTTTCTACAACACAAGTGGGCTTGTTTGTATGGGCAAAGATTCCGGCGAAATATAAAACAGGGTATGAATTGAGTGACGAAGTACTCTACAAGTCAAACGTATTCATCACCCCCGGCGGCATTTTCGGCAGTGCCGGAGATGGATACATCAGGGTGAGCTTGTGTGGAAGTGTGGAAAGGTTTGAAGAAGCAATACGGAGAATTAAAAATTAAAAATTAAAAATTTTGAAACTGGACCACATGAATATTCTTCAATTGTTAATTGTTAATTTTTAATTGCTAATTTATAATTATCATGGTTATAACAATAATAGGAGTCGGCCTCATCGGTGGTTCAATGGCATTGACATTGAAGGAAAAGGGGTTTGCCGATAAGGTGATTGGGGTAGATGCCAGTGAAGCTCATTGTAAAAAAGCATTGGAACTGGGATTGGTGGATGAGATCAGCACACTGGAATCAGCGGTACGTGCATCCGACCTGATAATACTGGCCACACCCATTAATGCGGCAGAAGCTTTGTTGCCAATGATTATGCAGGTAATAACCCATCAGGTGCTGATGGATGTAGGCTCTACCAAAAAAGTAATCTGCGAATCAGCGGCTCAATTCAACAATCGCGGCCGATTTGTTGCCACACACCCCATGTGGGGTACCGAATATAGCGGTCCGGAAGCTGCGGTAAAGGGTGCATTTGAAAATAAGGCCACCGTAATCTGCAGTAAAGAAGACAGTGATGCAGATGCAGTTGAACTGGTAGAGAAAGTATATGGCTTATTAGGCATGCACTTAGTATACATGAATGCCGCAGACCACGATGTGCATGTGGCTTATGTGAGTCATATTTCGCATATCACCTCATTCGCACTGGCCAATACTGTTTTGGAGAAAGAAAGAGAGGAAGATGCCATTTTTGAACTGGCCAGCGGAGGTTTTGAAAGTACGGTGCGTTTGGCCAAAAGTAATCCGGCCATGTGGGTGCCAATCTTTATGCAGAACAAAGACAATGTGCTGGATGTGCTAAATGAACATATTGCCCAGCTACGCAAGTTCAAAGCCTGTTTGGAGAAGGAGAATTACGAATATTTGGGAGAGTTGATAGAGAAAGCGAATGGGATCAGGAGGATATTGAAATAGGCAGCTATGAGCTATGAGCTGCTAGCTGCGAGCTTGCCTTGTGCAACCCTATCAGCCATATCGCTCACGGCTCATAGCTCGCAGCTCACGGCTGCCCTAAGAAAAAACGGTCAAAGAGGCATATAAAAAGTACCTTTGCGGCAAATTTTTTAATACATGACGACATTTGAAGCGTTGGGAATTGATGCTAGATTGATTCAGGCAACGGATGAGTTGGGGTATGTGAACCCAACCGCAATACAAGAACAGGCAATCCCCGTATTGCTGAGTGGCACACAGGACTTTATTGGCCTTGCGCAAACGGGAACCGGCAAAACAGCGGCTTTTGGCCTGCCTTTGCTACATATTATTGATGCCGCGGCAAAGTATCCGCAGGCGCTGGTGGTTTGTCCTACAAGGGAACTCTGCCTGCAGATCGTGAAAGAAATAGAGCTCTTTAAAAAATACATGACCGGTGTTTCTGTGGTGGCTGTGTATGGTGGTGCGTCTATCGGTTTACAGATCCGTGACCTGAAAAGGGGCGTACAGATCGTAGTAGCCACACCGGGTCGTTTGATCGATCTGATTGAAAGAAAAGCGATCAATCTGGAACAGATCAAATATGTGGTGCTGGATGAGGCAGATGAAATGCTGAACATGGGTTTCCAGGATGATATTGAATTCATCCTCAAGAATACCCCGGCCCGCGAAAGTACCTGGCTGTTTAGTGCAACCATGCCTGCCGAAATAAGAAAGGTGAGCAAGAAGTACATGAAAGATCCGAAAGAGGTCATTGTTGGCAAAGTAAATACAGCTAACAAAAGTATCGATCACCAGTACTACGTAACCACGGCACAACACCGTTACGAAACGCTGAAAAGGATCATTGACTTTAACCCGGGTATTTATGGTATCATTTTTACCAGAACGAAATTAGACGCGCAGGAAATTTCTGAACGTTTAACCAGGGAAGGGTATGATATTGATGCTTTACATGGCGATTTAACACAGCAGCAACGTGATCGTGTAATGGGTCAGTTCCGTGATAAGAGCTTGCAGTTACTGATCGCTACCGATGTGGCAGCACGCGGTATTGATGTGGTGGGTATAACACACGTGATCAATTATGAGTTACCTGATGACGTAGAGATCTATACACACCGAAGCGGCCGTACCGGTCGTGCCGGTAACCAGGGAATCTGTATTTCTATTGTGCATGCAAAAGAGATGTACAAATTCAAGCAGATCGAACGCATCAATAACTCGCAGTTTCATAAGCTGGATATTCCAAGTGGTAAAGATGTTTGCAGAAAACAATTCTTTGCTTTCATGGACAAATTATTGTCCGCTGATATCAGTCATGGTGATTATGAAACCTATGTTCCCATGCTGGCAGAAAAGTTTGCAGAAGTAAGTAAAGAAGATGTGTTGAAAAGAGTGGCTGCGATGGAGTTTGACCGGTTCCTGAAATACTATGAGAACTCGGAAGACCTGAACCTCCGTGAAAGAAGCAAGCGTGATGCCGGCGATAGAAGCGAACCAAGAAGAAGGGATGATAGAAGCGAAGGACGAGGGGATAGCAGAAAAGAATACACACGTGGTGGCGGTAATACCCGTTTGTTTGTGAACCTGGGAACCAAGGATGGCTTCTTCAAAGCAAGCTTCCTTCAGTATATCCTGGATATGAGTGATCTGAAGAAAGAAGTGTTGGGTAAGATAGATATGAGAGACATGAACAGCTGGATCGAGATCGATAAAGGTGCCGCACAACAAATGATCCGTTCTCTGGACGGTAAAAGTTATAAAGGCAGACGCATTCGTATGAATGATGCAGACAGTGGCGGCCCGGCAGGATTTTCGAAGAAACCGAGAAGAGGAGAAGGGTAGTTATTAATTAACAATTAACAATTAATAATTAATAATTGATAGAGGAGAGTTCTTCATTGATTTCATTAGCTGAGAGGGATTGAAGTGCAGCGAAGGTTTTCGTATCATTCAAAAAACCTGTTTGTAATTACAACCGAATGAAAAACAATAGAATAATTAATAATCACACAACCAATTATTAATTATTAATTCTTAATTATTAATTAACCATGGAGCAAGCAATCGAACAAACAACATCAGTGGAAGCTTTATTGCAAAAACGTCCACTCATTATTTCAGGTCCTTGTAGTGCCGAAACAGAAGAGCAGGTAATGCAAACCGCTGTCCGTTTGGCAGCAACGGGTAAAGTAGATATCCTGCGTGCAGGAATCTGGAAGCCGCGTACCCGTCCGGGTAGTTTTGAAGGTATTGGAACCAAGGGATTACCCTGGTTGCAGGCTGCCCGTAAAGCATCGGGTTTGCCCGTAGCAGTAGAAGTAGCCACCGGCAAACAGGTAGAAGATGCTTTGCATTTTGATGTGGATGTACTTTGGATAGGTGCACGTACAACGGTTAATCCATTTAGTGTACAGGATGTTGCAGATGCATTGCGTGGTGTGGATGTACCGGTGTTGATCAAGAACCCCATCAACCCTGATCTGGAATTATGGATCGGTGCTATGGAGCGTGTGCAGAAAGCAGGCATCAAACATGTTGGTTTAATACATCGCGGTTTTAGCTCTTACGGAAATACAGAATACCGCAATGCACCTATGTGGCATCTGGCTATTGAAATGAAACGCCGCTATCCTGAATTGTTAATGATCAATGATCCGTCGCATATTTGTGGCAGACGAGATATTTTATTAGACGTTGCGCAAACTGCTATTGACCTGGATTTTGATGGACTGATTATTGAAAGTCATATCGATCCGGACAATGCCTGGAGCGATGCCAAACAGCAGATCACACCAGAGAAACTGGGAGAAATGATCAGCAGCATTCGCTGGAGAAAAGAAGATACAGCTTCTCCTGAGTACCATGCAGCATTGGAAAAATTGCGCCAGCAGATCAATAACCTGGATGATGAACTGATGCAGATACTTAGCCAGCGTATGAAAGTGGCAGAAAATATTGGTCAGTATAAAAAAGACAATAATATTACCATCCTGCAAACCAATCGTTGGAATAGTATTCTGGAAAGGGCTTTTACAAAAGGTGAAAAACTGGGACTGAGCAAAGAATTTGTGACCAAGTATTTTGATGCGGTTCACATGGAAAGTATTACCCACCAGAACAAGATCATGAATTCATAATTAGCAAATGGGTGCATTAACGGATGGATGAATTTACTTCACTATCCGTTAATTTGCCTTTACGCAATCCGTTAATTAATATCCCCCTTGAAGAAAAGAAATTTCACATTCTCTAGCACTACGGTCAACTATTATTTCGAAGCAGATTTTTCTTACATCGAAAAACTGGCTCCGAAAGAAAATGCTGTCATCATAACGGATGAGCATGTTTTTGCCAAACACAAAAAGAAATTCAAAGGCTGGAATACCATTGTATTAAAAGCAGGTGAGCAATATAAAGTGCAGCAAACGGTAGATGGTGTAATTGATCAGTTGCTTGCGTTTGGTGCCGATAGAAAAACGACCCTGATTGGCGTAGGCGGAGGTGTGGTAACAGATATTACCGGTTATGTGGCAGGTATTTATATGCGTGGTATTCGTTTTGGTTTTGTACCTACCTCTTTATTGGCTATGGTAGATGCGTCTATTGGTGGTAAGAATGGCATTGATGTAGGCGTATACAAGAACATGGTGGGATTGATCAGGCAGCCGGCATTTTTACTGTTTGATTTGTCTTTTCTAAAAACATTACCCAAAGCCGAATGGCAAAATGGATTTGCAGAAATCATCAAACATGCCTGTATCAAAGATGCTGTGATGTTTCGACTGCTGCAAAAACACAAACTCAGCGATTTTCAGAAGAATGAAAAATTACTGGCTTCTTTGATCGAACAGAATGTATTGATCAAAACCAAAGTAGTGGTAAATGACGAGTTTGAACAGGGCGAACGTAAACTGCTGAATTTTGGGCATACACTGGGTCATGCTATTGAAAATATGTACGAGCTCAGTCATGGACAAGCCATCAGCATTGGGATGACGTATGCAGCAGTGATGTCGCAGCAATTAAAACATTTTACCGGTGCAGAACTGGTGGTGCAGGTATTGGAAAAATACGGACTGCCCACTTTTGCCAAATTCAACACCAAAAAAGCATTTAAAGTGTTGATGATGGATAAGAAGAAAGACAATGTAAGCATCAATTATATCCTGCTCGAAAAAATCGGGAAAGGAGTGGTGCAGCCTTTGTTATTTGTTCAGCTCCAGGATATTTTTAAACAATTCTGATCACGGATTTCACGGATCATGAATTTTCTGTAGATCCACTGTTATCGCGTGCTAGTAACCTATGATTGTACGTATTCAACCATCTCAACTATCCGGAACCATCCATGCCGCGGCCAGCAAAAGCAGTATGCAACGTGCTTGTGCTGCAGCCTTACTTACCGTTGGTGAAACCACCTTGGTAAACCCGGGTAAAAGCAATGATGATTTGGCAGCTATTGATGTGATTCAGAAACTGGGAGCAGAAGTTGTTTTTGCAGAGAATGGGAACCTCATCATAAAATCTCAGGGCATCCATCCCAAAAATAAGGAAGTGAATTGCGGTGAAAGTGGGTTGGGTATTCGCATGTTTACACCCATAGCGGCATTAAGTACTGAAGCTATTACATTAAACGGTACCGGCAGTTTATTAACCCGCCCCATGGATTTTTTTGATCAGATTCTGCCGCAGTTAGGTGTGAAAGTGCAATCAAATAATGGCAAACTGCCTCTGCAAATTCAGGGCCCTATAAAACCAGCTAACATTACGGTGGATGGATCACTCAGTTCACAATTCCTCACCGGCTTATTGATGGCATACGGTGCAGCAGGTGCCCATGATGTTACCATCACCGTAAAAGACCTGAAAAGCAAGCCTTATATTGATCTTACGCTGAAAGTAATGCATGATTTTGGCTGGGAGGTACAACACACCAACCACGAGTTATTTCAATTTCCCAATTTCCCAATTTCCCAATTTCCCAATTCCAACATCCAATATACCGTTGAAGGCGATTGGAGCGGAGCTGCATTTTTGCTTGTTGCAGGGGCTATTGCGGGCCCGATTACGGTAAAAGGACTTGATATTTACTCAACCCAGGCCGATAAAGCTATTTTACAGGCATTATCCGATTGTGGTTGCCAACTATCTATTCGTCCGGACGAAATTGAAATAGGCCCCCTGCCGTTGAAAGCTTTTCATTTCAATGCAAGCGATTGCCCGGATCTGTTTCCACCACTGGTAGCGCTTGCTGCTTATTGTGAGGGTACCACGGTGATAGAAGGTGTGAAGCGGCTTGCACATAAAGAAAGTGACCGTGGACTCACATTACAGCAGGAGTTTGCTAAATTGGGCATTGAAATCAGTTTACAGGACGATTTGATGCTTATCAAGGGTGGAACCGGCGTTCAAAGTGCAATCACACATTCCCGTCACGACCACCGCATCGCCATGGCCTGTGCCGTTGCCGGATTGAAGGCAAACGGTGCTGTAACCATCGAAGAAGCCGAAGCCATCAACAAATCCTACCCCGATTTCTACCAGCACCTGATTAAGTTCGGTGCTACACTAATAGTCTAATACACTAATAAACCAGTAAACTAATAAACCAATAAACCCTCCACATTGAACAGTTTCGGCCGCATATTCCGCATTCATATTTTTGGCGAATCGCATGGCGAATCAGTCGGATTGGTCATTGATGGCTGTCCGGCAGGCCTCCCTTTAACTGTGGCTGATTTTACCGAAGATACAGAACGAAGAAAAGGAGGTGTTCAAAAAGGTACCACACCACGTAAAGAAGATGATATTCCCATCTTTAAAAGCGGGTTATTTAATGGGCTTACCACAGGTGCCCCCATCACCATACTTTTCGAAAACAACAATACCCGAAGCGGCGATTATGAAAAACAGCGGTCGGTACCCCGTCCCGGCCATGCCGATTTTACGGCCCATGCCAAATATGGTGGTTTTGAAGATTTCAGGGGAGGAGGGCATTTCAGTGGACGATTAACTGTTTGCCTTGTGGCTGCCGGCGTGATAGCCAAGAAATTATTGAAGGGGGTTGAAGTAAAATCAACCATATTGGAAATAGGAGGGGAAGCGGATTTGGAAAAAGGATTGAATAAAGCCATCGAAGCCAAAGACAGCATAGGCGGCATTGTGGAATGCCGGGTAAATGGTTTGCCCGTTGGCTTAGGAGAGCATTTTTTTGATTCAGCTGAGTCTTTACTGGCGCATGCCGTATTCGCTATTCCTGCCATTAAAGGCATTGAATTTGGGGCCGGTTTTGCCGCTGCCAAAATGTTTGGGGTAGACCATAACGATCCTATTGCCGATGCATCCGGAAAAACAACGACTAACCATGCGGGTGGTATTGTTGGCGGTATTACAAATGGCAATGAACTGGTTTTCAGAATAGTTGTAAAGCCTACCTCATCAACTCCTAAAGAACAAATAACCCTGAATTGGGAAACCAATACCACAGAAAGCTTCTCTGTAAAAGGCAGGCACGACCTGTGCATAGCACTCCGTGTTCCGGTAGTACTCGAAGCAGTAACAGCCATGGTACTTGCTGATCTGATGCTGATAGATCAGAAAATAAAACCTGTTATTGCATAAAATACAGTTGGTGCAATATGCAAGGCAGGAGAAACGTTTCATACTTCACGATTGATTGTGTTACCAAAACAAGAAAACATGGAATCCGATTTTATATACCACGTCACCACCCGCGAGCAATGGGCTGAGGCGCAGAAATTAGGTCATTATGATTCAGACAGCCTCGTTACAGAAGGGTTTATCCATTGCAGTACAGAACCACAGGTTGCCGGAGTGTTAAACAGGTATTATCAGGGCAAAACAGGACTTATCAAGCTAAAAATAGAGAAAAGCAAGGTTGAAAGGCCGCTAATATTTGAATTGGCCGGTTCCATAAACGAAGTTTTCCCGCACATTCACGGTGCATTGAATCTGGATGCGGTTATTGAAGTGTCCGAAATATAATTAACATGCATACTCATTTGATTAATGCGTCTATTCAGATTCTGCCCATTGTTCAGGACAGGCATCCATATGAATGGGTTGATGAAGCCATAAGCATTATCCAGCAATCCGGGATCAAATATGAAGTAGGCCCGTTTGCCACTGTTTTGGAAGGCACTTATGCTGAGGTAATGTCAGTCATTAATCAGGTCAATGAGCATCTCAACGCCCGTGAGTGTCCCGAATGGATAGCACAGGTACAAATTCAAGTAAGAAGTAAGGGTGATATGACGGCAGATGAAAAGACGGATAAATACCGTCCATAGACCATAGACCATAGACCATGGTCCATAGTCTATGGTCTATGGACGAATAAATGCCTCATAAACCCTATCACCCCAATACTGATATCCCGCCTTTTTCTGGTATTTAGTTCCACTAATGATGGTATGAATGAAGCCGTTTCTGGCTACCTGCTCTGTGTGATAAATTTTTCCTTCTTTGTTGGTTTTCAGATAAATATCAGTCCTGTTTGATGTAGAACTATAATGTATCAGACTTGTATCTTTCGTTATTGTAAATCGGAAGGTTTCCGCAAGTTTTCTTTGCAGCATTTGGCTGCGGTACCAGGTGCCACCGGTGGCACTTACCAGCGGTTTTCCATTATACACCACAACGCTGTCATTATAAGCCAGTACATTCAGATAATGCTTTGATGAGGATGAAAGCCATTGTATTAGTTTATTTCCATGAAGTGAATCTTCGTATCCATAATTGCTATCAATAAACGATATGCGTTTTATCTGATCAGGTATGGCTGTTACCGCATCCAGATAGCCGAAAATGAAGCTGCCGCCCCCGCTATGGCTGTTTAGGATAACGTTCGGGCGAAACCGCTCGAACATCCCTGTAATCGAATCTACTATTCGCTTAATTTCTGCAGGTCCGTTAGGTTGTTGTTTTTTCCACGCAGGCCAGCTTTTCAGGTTATTGGCCATATAGGCAACTACAATATGCTGGTCATGGATTACTTGTCTCAAATAAGCAGTCTGTGCTGCAATGTGTTGAATATCATAATGCCAATCGTCATCAGGCCCTGTTTTCCTGCCGCGGGTCCATTCAATGCTATTGCCGTTGGGTAGGGCATAAAAGATGAGGGTGGTTTTCTTTGTAAGATCCCAATCCTTCAAAGCCATGGGTAAATCTATTTCAGTAAGGGTTTGGTTTACAGGGTTTGCAATTCTTAGGCGATGGCCTGTTTCTTCCTGTGCCGACAGATGTTGAAAGAAAGCCCCCAGCAGAATGACTGCAACCAAAAGCTGTTTACGTAATAAGATCGGATTGTTTTTAAAATACATTTGAATAGTATAAATATTTGATTATCATTAAATTATAAAATTTATTTATAATTTAATAGCATTATTCAAAAAGATCTTGGCACAATGTTTGAAAACTAGTGCGTTTTCAAAGCATAGAAAAACAAGTCGAAATATTGTCTTAATCCCCGGGCTTTCCCTACTTTACTCCTGCGGATGATAGCGATACCAGACACAAAGTACCTAATTCATGTTCAAAAGGATACTATTTATACTAGGTTGTGTAACCCATCTGGCCTCACTAGAGGCCCAGGAAGATAGTTCCAGAATCATCCGGAAGTATCTGACAGTTTATCCCGATTCATTTCAGGTAGTGGGTAAAGCACTAAAAGGGAAAGCTGCCGTGTACAGTTTGAAAGCGGAGGGTAAGAAAATGGCGAATGGTGGTTTTCTGGATAATAATTCTTTTACCTCCGCCTGTAATTCTTTTTCATTGGATAGCTGGATTAAGGTAACCAACAGCCAAAATGGTAAATCTATTTTGGTTAGGATCACAGACCGGACCTCTAAAAAAAAGTCGGCACCCATAGTGCAGCTCACCAGAATTGCTGCTTCTAAATTAGGGATGTCTGAGACTGGAAAAGCTACTATTAAAATTGAGCAAATATCTGTAATTAATTATTTATCAGATACTATTATTCAATCTGAATTCGTTTTACAAAAGCCCATTGTCCTCGTTCTTCCTGATACCACAACCACTCCCAATACTTTTAAAACTAAGGGCAAAGCCATTACAGGCATCGCCAGTTTTTACAAGGCAAACCTGGATGGCTCAATTACGGCCACCGGTGAACGCTACAGAAATAAAAAGCTGACAGCAGCCAGTAATAATTTCAAACTGAATACCTGGGTTTTGGTTACCAATCTTAAGAATCAGAAATCGGTTATCGTTCGTATTAACGATCGAATGCATCCCCGGATGAAGAAAAAGGGAAGGGTAGTGGATATGAGTGGGGATGCCGCCGCTATACTGGATTATAAACAAGCGGGTTTAGCCAAGGTTAAGGTTCAGGAAATTGAGTTTGTTCGCGAAGCGAAGCCTGCTCCTTTCATATCCGATTCTATCTCTTTGATTACAGACAGCCTGATAAGAGAGGATTCCGTAAAAGAAGATGCTCCGAATGTAGCGGATGCCAATAAAAATAGCATAGTAGGGATAGCCAGCTTTTACAGTGCCAGTTTTGATGGTACCAAAACGGCTACCGGTGAGATATTTAGGAATAATAAAATGTCTGCCGCCAGTAATAACTTTCCCTTAAATACATGGGTAAGGATCACCAATATAAAAAATAACAAATCCATCATATTGAGAATTAACGACCGCATGCACCCTAGAATGAAAGCTCAGGGCAGGGTGGTAGATCTCAGCAGGGCTGCGGCTAAAAAGCTGAATTTCATCAAGAGCGGTTTGGTGAAAGTGAAAGTAGAGCGGGTAAAAAAGGGCACCCTTAACTAAATGGGTATAATTATAAAGTTATCTTAATTTTTAAAAGTCAGATTCTGACTGTATTTTTGTATCCTTATACTAAAACTTGTATTATGAAGAAACTCATCTTTTCCCTGATAGCTATTGGTATGTCTGCGGGATTATTCGCACAAACCACCATCAGCTATAAAAAAAGACCCACTTTGTCTTTCAATTTCTTTTTGAAAGATATGAAAACAGCTGACCTGATAGATCGCAGTTCACTGTCTTCTGTATTGAGTAACAAACAATGGACTAAGATTAAAGACATGTCTCCCGGTGTAGGAATCAATTATTACGAAGGATTGACCGAGCATATTGATTTTATGGGAACCTTAGGTGGTTCATACGTAAAATACCCGTTTGCTTATACTTCTGGTGTAACAGCTACTAACGAAAACAGATTTTTTCTGGAAACATCGGCTAACATTAATGTCAAGTTGCTGACAGACAAGCATTTCATGGTTCCCTATTTCAGTGTTGGATTAGGTGCATCTATGTATGCAGGCACTTATTTTGCTGCTTATGTACCAATGGGTTTGGGCTTACAATTTAACCTGGGCGAAGAAACTTTTTTGAATACCCATCTTGGTTCCAATGGTAAAATTTCAAATCTCTCTACTAATCACCTTACCTATTCAATAGGTATCGGTTCTCCTTTAAAAGAGAGAAAACCGGCGCCTGTTGTGGTTGCTCCACCGCCACCACCACCAGCACCTGTTGTTGAAAAAGATACTGATAACGATGGTATCCTTGATAAAAACGATAAGTGCCCTACCGTTGCCGGTACAGCTAAATACGATGGCTGCCCCGTACCTGATACTGATGGTGACGGCATCAATGATGAGAATGATAAATGCCCAACCGTAAAAGGATTGGCTAAATACCAGGGTTGTCCGGTTCCTGACCGTGATAAAGATGGTATCAATGATGAAGAAGATAAATGTCCGGATGTAGCAGGTGTTGCCCGTTACCAGGGTTGTCCTATCCCTGACCGTGATAAGGATGGTATCAATGATGAAGAAGACAGATGTCCGGATGTACCTGGTGTTCGTGAGAACAATGGTTGTCCGGTAATCAAAGAAGAGATCGTTAAAAAAGTAGCTACCAGTGCCAAGAATATATTCTTTGTAACCGGCAGTGCTAAATTGTTACCTAAATCTTTCAAATCTTTGAATGATGTTGCTGCTATTTTGAAAGAAGATGCTGCACTGAAACTGGATATTGAAGGACATACCGACAATACCGGTAGCGATAAAATCAACAACCCATTAAGTCAGAACCGTGCAAAATCTGTTTACGATTACCTTACTACAAAAGGTGGTGTAGATGCATCCAGAGTTACTTCTGAAGGTTTTGGTTCTACCAAACCGGTCGCTGATAACAAAACCGCAAAAGGCCGTGGTCTTAACCGTCGCGTTGAAATGAAACTGAAATACTATTAATCGATCAGATTGGAATAAAAAAGAGGCTATCATTTGGTAGCCTCTTTTTATTTGTAGCAGATACATCATAAGGAGATTGAACCGTTCCTTGGTGCCTTGGTGTGAAAAATAATCGCACACCAAGGCACGGTTTAATATAAACTAGTTTAATGGCCCCACCTGTGTTACAAAATATTCACTTCTCGCTCAAGCAGTACCGAAAATTTTTGCGCTACACTTTCTATAATGATTTGTGAAAGATCATAGATGTTTTTACCACTGGCTGCACCATAATTTACCAGTACCAAGGCCTGCTTATCATAACAACCGGCATCCTCTTTTCGGTATCCTTTCCATCCGCATTGTTCTATCAGCCAGCCCGCAGCAATTTTAATGTTATTTTCTCCGGCTGGGTAGCCGGGTATTTGGGGGAACTGTTTTTTCAATTCCTCATATTGGGTAATGGTGATAACTGGGTTTTTAAAAAAGCTGCCGGCATTGCCTATTATAGCAGGGTCTGGTAGTTTACTGCTGCGAATGCGGATCACCGCCTGCGAAATCTGTTGTATGGATAATTCCTTTACCCCCATTTTCTCCAGTTCCTGTGCAATGGCGCCATAGCTTGTTTGAAATACCGGCTGTTTACGTAAACGGAAAGTAACAGAGAGAATGATAAATGCGCCCTTGTGCTTTTTCTTGAAAATACTTTCACGATAGCCAAAGTCGCAATTGCTATTGGTAAATGTTTCTATGGTATGTTCCTGCAAATGCCATGCTTCCAGTTCATGAAAAACATCTTTGATCTCAACTCCATACGCACCAATATTCTGCATGGGCGAAGCACCAGCATTCCCGGGTATCAGGCTTAAGTTTTCAACACCTGCGTAGTTGTTTGCTACGCAATACATCACAAAGCCATGCCAGTTTTCGCCCGCACCTACTTTTACATAATAGTGGTCCGCATTTTCTCTTACCAATTCAATACCGGTGAGGTTGTTCTTTAGCACCAGCCCATCAAAATCTTTTGTAAATAAAATATTACTACCACCACCCAAAACCAGTTTTTCGGGTTGCGAGTTGAATAAATGGGTAGCAGATAATTCCTGTAATTCAGTAAGGGTAGCAAAAGAAGTAAAATGTCTGGCTTTTACTTCAATGCCAAAAGTATTGAATGGTTTCAGGGATATGTTCTCTAAAAAAGACATAAGGGTTACACAGGATCTACATCCGGTAGGATGGTTACACTGCGGTATCGTTTATTGGTTTGTATAATGATGGTTTGTTGTTGTATCTCTCTTTTACAAAGTGCAATTCGTTTGGCATCTTTAGGCAGCTTGATCAGAATTTCCCAGAGGTACTGGTTTCGCACCCTGTCAACCACAGGTTGTGCCGGACCATTACAGGCTGCCCCAAAATCTTTTTTCAATCCCTGCATCATAATATGGGCTGCTTCTTCTGCCAGGTGTTTTTCTTTGTGTTTGAAAGTTACCTGAATTAGGCGCGTAAAAGGCGGGTAATCAAATTGCTTCCGGTTGTGTATCTCGTATTGGTACAGTTTGGAAAAGTCGTGTTCTTTCACAAATTGTAAAACAGGATGCAAGGGATTGCTTACCTGTACCAGTACCGTTCCTTTTCCATCTTTTCTTCCGGCACGGCCACTTACCTGCTCCATCAATTGAAAAGCACGTTCATTAACCCTGAAATCCGTAAAATTCAAAATTCCATCTGCATCTATAATGCCTACTAAATTCACGTATTCAAAATCAAGTCCTTTTACCACCATCTGCGTACCTACCAGTATATCGATCCGTTGTTGCTCAAATAATTTAATGAGTGCATCATGATCGTTTTTTCCTTTTACACTATCATAATCCATTCTCGAGATCTTTGCATCAGGAAATGCTTCTGCTACCAGTTCTTCAATTTTTTCTGTGCCAAAATTCTTCTGTGTAAACTGATGACTACCGCATGCCGCACAGGTATTGATAACCGGGTAGGAGGTGCCGCAGTAATGACAGGTTAAACTGTTTTTTGCCTTATGATAGGTTAAGGTTACATCGCAATGTTTGCATTGTGGTATCCATCCGCAGGTATTGCATAACAGGTAAGGTGAATACCCTCTCCGGTTCTGAAACAGGATCACCTGTTTTTTTTGTTGTAATGAAGTTTCGATAGCGGCGATCAACTGGGGTGTTAAAGCAATTTTTCCTTTTTCCTTTGAGGGAATTTTCTTGATATCAATAATACTGATTTGTGGTAACTCAACCTGTCCATATCTCTCATCCAGCCTTACCAATCCATATTTTTTTTGTACACAGTTCTCGTAACTTTCTAAAGATGGTGTGGCACTGCCCAACAATACATGGGCCTGATTTAGCGATGCATAATAAATTGCGGCATCCCTTGCATGGTATCGTGGTGCAGGATCTTGTTGCTTGTAGGAAGCATCCTGTTCTTCATCGGCAATAATCAAACCTAAATCGTGGAATGGAAGAAACAAAGAAGAGCGTGCACCCAACACCACTTTGGTTTCTCCATTTTTGATCTTGTTCCAAATCTCTACTCTTTCATTTGGGTTAAATTTGGAATGATAGATAGCAATGTATCCTCCAAAATGTTTCTGCAGTCTGCGTATGATCTGCGAAGTAAGTGCTATTTCAGGAAGCATATATAGTACCTGCTTTCCTTTGGCAATGTATGCTTCTATCAGTTTTGTATAAATCTCTGTTTTACCACTGGCCGTTACACCGTGCAACAAGCACACCGGTTTTTCTGTAAAAATTTGTCTGATCTCACCCAATGCTTTTTCCTGTGCAGCAGATAAGGTAAAATCGATCTGTATGTTACGGGGCAATTGTGGTATGCGGTCCGTTGATCTTTTTTCAGACAATAGGATACCTTTTTCAATCAATCCCTTCACCTGTGCTGCACTGGCAGTTGATTTTTTGAGTAGCTGCGGTTGTGTTACTTCTCCCTCAGTTTTCATCAGGTGCAGGTAAGCCAATAACAGTTCCATTTGTTTGGGTGCCTTACTCCAGTTGTTTAAAAGGTCGGCCAGTTTGTCTTCAGGATGGTAAGTAGGATGTAAGGTGATATACGTTTCTGTTTTCGCCTTATATTTTTCTCTTAACTCTTCCCACACATGGCAAACCCCTTTCTCGATCAGTTTTTTTATAACAGGATATATATTGGATGATTCCAGTAACTGCTGTACCTCATTCAGTCGTAATTCTTTTTTTATTTCCAATGCTTCTGCAACCACATATTCTGCATCGGTAAGATCGCTGAAGTCGTAGCTTCTTTCTTCATTCCATATCAGGATACTTTCACTGGATAATTTCAGGTTGGCAGGAATGGCGGCCTGCATTACTTCTCCCTCACTGCACATATAATATTGTGCCATCCACTCCCATAACTGCAGCTGATGTGGGTATACCAATGGCTCAGTATCGAGCACATTCAAAATATCTTTTGGTTCAAAGGCCTCGGGTTTATCAGCCAGTATTTTTTTTACAATCCCTGCGTACCGTTTGTTCTTTCCTAATATCACTTCCACACGTATACCCGGTTGTATGCCTGCCTGTAGTATGTCAGGAACAGCCCATGTATAATTTTTGGGCAAGGCAAGGGGTATGATTACTTCAACAAACAATTCAGTTGTTTTTTTTCAAAAATACGCTTTAAGCAGATGGATAGTTGCGGTACCTGCGAAGGCCACTGTCCATAATAGCATATACTTTCTGTTTTAACATGGGAATGTCTTTCATGGTAAGACCCGTTACCGGAATTTCTTCCAGGTATACCACGCGATTGATGCCCGGTGTCAGTTCAAACAGACCTCTGTAATGCAGCCTGTCGAGTGTATCAACCAATAAAACCGGTTTGATGGGTGTTTTTGTTTCAATGGCAATCCGGAAAGCACCATCATAAAATTCTTTCAGTGGATGTTTGGTTTCGTTGAATGTTCCTTCGGGAAAAATAAAAATTGAGATATGGTGTTTCAGTGCCGACTTTAATGCCCGTACACTGCGCGAACGGGTGTCAGAATTACGCCTGTCTACCAAAATTACGGCAGCCCGGTAAATCCATCCAAACACGGGCACCTTTACCATTTCGTATTTGCCCAAAATTCTAACCGGCTGGTGTGCTATTAATACAATCGGAGGAATATCCATATAGGAAATATGGTTGGCCACAAAAATATATTGTTTGCTGCGATCGTGCGGATGCTCATAAATTTCTTTGTGTCTAATACCAATCAATACATACCATATAAGGGCCCAGCAACGGCATACTTGGTAAATAATATTTCCACCACGTAGCTTTCCCAATAATAAGGAAAGCAATACCAGGGGTAGTGCTACAAACATGAGAAGGATGAACGTTACCAGCGCATATACACAATAGATATATTGCAAGAAGCGTAAGATCCCTTTCATCAATCGAACTTAGCAAATAAAACAACGCTGATGACGGTTGTTGAAAATAAAAGAGACACCCAACGAGTGTCTCTTTTAGATAATTTGAATACTTACTATTAGAATTTATACACAGCTGCTAAAATAAAACTGGCAGTACTCTTGGTTGCGGTTCCATTTCCTTTTGTAAAAATGGCTCCCTTTGCATTATCCAAACGGAATTCAGGAATGATGGTAAGGTTATCTAGTTTCACATTTCCGGAAAGGGTAGTAGCAAAAATTTTGTTGGCACTTGGTATTACGGAAGATAATTTTCTGTCATCAAAATAGTCGCCTCTCAAGGTTAATCCAAATAGTTTGGTAGGATCGTAGTTCAGGTAAACAGCATGACTTTTCCAGCTGGATCGGGTAGTGCCAAATTTGCTATCGTTCAAACTTCCGTCGTAAGCGATGTTGAATTTATCACTCACCACACCATTGATTACCACATTGTATTGGGTAACACCAGTTCCGGTAACCAGATTAAAATAGGCTTTGATTTTATCATTTTTAGTAGCCGTACTGAACTGTGCCAATAACATTTTTACGGTGGTAGGGGCACTAACATAGTCGGTAGGATTGGCAATACCCAACATCAGGGCACTTTTGCCTCCCAGCGAAATGTCTGCTTTTAAACCGGTATGAAAGAACGGACCGAAAGAGAATCCGTACGACATACTGTAGTTTCTGTTAGCATAGGCATCCAGTAATTCCCAGCCCACATGTGTGGCCCATTTACCAAAAGTAAATTTTACTTTATCAGAGGCGGCATAGGTAACATACGCTTGTTTAACAGCGGTTAGTGTAGTACCAATATCATTGTACGAAAATTCCTGAGCCCTTCTTCCAAAGCCCATATCAAGTGTAGCGGTTACTTTACCAACGGTATGATCTACTTTAACTGAGGCCATGCCGAGTTCAAAAGAATTTTTTGAGTTGGTAAAACTGGTAATGTTGTTGGTGCCGCCCGGCGCATCATTAAAGCTGAAGCGATAATAGGCATCTGCAGAACCTGTAAATGTGGTGGTGGATTTTTTGGTTGAGTCAGACTGTGCATTTGCAGCTTGAAGGGCCAAAATTCCAATACATACTGCTGAAATTTTCTTTAACATTGCAATGGGTTTTATGATTAACAAAGGGGTACAGCCGATAAACTTGGTCAGAAGTTTATCATATGGCTGTACCTTATTTTTTTTGAATCCGGCATCCGGAACATAGCTAACCTGGTCAGAGGTTTTTTCGTTAGTAAATTGCTACGTCCTTTTGAAAGGATATTTTGTGGTGCCGTTTTATTACTTGCGTAATGGATATATTCCGGAATTAGGCTGTTTGTGGCGTTCTTCCGTATTTTTCGTTGTGCTGAGATGCATCCAGTCCCTGCTCTTCTTCTGCTTCACTAACCCTTAATGGAAGAATCAGATCAATAAACTTGAAGATTAAGAAGGATACAACAAAACTGTAAGCAACTACAATTACCAATGCTTTGATCTGTGTAAAGAAGAAAGTGGCGTTTCCGTAAAACAGACCGTCTGCACCAGCTGTATTAACAGATTTGGTAGCGAAAATACCTGTCATCAACATACCCACCATACCGCCTAAACCATGGCAGGGGAATACATCCAGTGTATCATCCAAAGATGATTTGTTCTTATAATAAACCGCCAGGTTAGAAACGATGGCAGCTATCATACCAATGAAAATACTTTGTGGAATCGCTACAAAACCTGCTGCAGGGGTAATGGCAACCAATCCTACAACGGCGCCGATACAAA
This sequence comes from Chitinophaga pinensis, assembly GCA_943372845.1. Taxonomy (GTDB): domain Bacteria; phylum Bacteroidota; class Bacteroidia; order Chitinophagales; family Chitinophagaceae; genus Sediminibacterium; species Sediminibacterium pinensis_K. The sequence continues at coordinate 341,521 of CALSAD010000002.1, forward strand.
ATCCAAGTACAGATGGTTTTTTACCGCGGATCACATCAAAGAACATCCATGATAAACCAGCCGCGGCTGCTGCAGTATTGGTGGTTCCAAAAGCTGAAACAGATAGTGCGTTGGCACCTAAGGCAGAACCTGCATTAAATCCAAACCAGCCAAACCAGAGTAATCCGGTTCCGATCAATACATATGGAATGTTGGCAGGTGGGATCTCTTTATTTTCAATATGCGATTTACGGCGTTTTAATACAAGCGCACCGGCAAGGGCCGCGCAACCTGCAGAAATATGTACTACGGTACCTCCGGCAAAATCCAGCGCACCCATTTTAAACAGGAAGCCTTCGGGATGCCAGGTCCAGTGTGCAATTGGCGCATACACCAATAAGCTAAACATAGCAATGAACAGGATGTACGCAGTAAAACGGATCCTTTCAGCTACGGCACCCACCACCAGGCCTGGTGTAATAATGGCGAACATTAACTGAAAAAGAGCGAATAGTGCAATGGGAATGGTTGGGGCCAGGCTCCAGGGAGCACCGGAATTGATGCCTTTGAAGAAAAGGTGTGTGTTCGGATTACCAATAAAGCCTCCGATTGATTCACCAAAACAAAGACTGTAGCCAACAAATACCCAAAGGATGCTAACCACACCGGCAGCAACCACACTCTTGATCATGGTTGAGATCACATTTTTACGATGAACCATACCGCCATAAAAAAAGGCAAGTCCGGGAGTCATTAAAAATACAAGTGCTGTGGCTACAATGATCCAGCCAATATCAGCTGCACTGTATTTACCCTCGTCGTTAAAACTGGGAAGGGAAGGGACAAATAAAGCAGCGATAGCAACAGCTACCAACACCAGGAATGGCGCAAATTGTTTCACAGTGGTTTTAGACATACGCTTTTAGTTTTGATATTAAATTAAATAATAATAATTATTTATAAATCTAAGATAATATAAATTTTAACTAAAAATGCAAAAAATATTAACATTTTATAATTTATAATGTATAAAGTCAACGCTTGCCCTTTCCAATTAAAATTTATTCAATCATATTGATTTTGAATGAATAATATCAAAAAAGGCCCCCAATTGGGAGCCTTTGAATATTATATAGTAATAAATTAAATACTTATTAAATAACTTTTATCCTTTGATTCTAATACGGAACTGCCCATCAGGTACTCATCTACCTTGCGGGCACATTCTCTTCCTTCACTAATGGCCCAAACTACCAGTGATTGTCCGCGTCGCATATCCCCGGCCGTAAATATTTTAGGAATATTGGTCTGGAAGCTCTGCTCTGTGGCTTTTACATTGCCTCTTTCATCCAGGTCCACGTCTAACTGTTTCAGCAATCCCTCGTATTGTGGATGAACAAAACCCATGGCCAATAAAGCCAATTCACAAGGAATTTCTCTTTCAGTTCCGGCTACTTCTTCAAACCTGGCCGGCCCTCCACCTTCAGGGGTTTTCCAAACAAGATCTACCACTTTTACTGCTTTTAAAAATCCATTGGCATCACCTATAAAAGCTTTGGTAGAGATGGCCCAATGCCGGTTAGCTCCCTCTTCGTGTGAAGAAGTGGTTTTTAATGTCATGGGATAACTGGGCCAGGGCATACCGGTTGTTCTGCTTTCCGGTGGTTTGGGCATTAGCTCAAACTGCGTTACGGAACTGGCGCCATGCCGATTGGAAGTTCCTACGCAATCGCTACCGGTATCACCACCACCAATGACTACCACATTTTTAGCCGTGGCAAAAATATCTTCTCCTTCTACGGGTTTTTCACTTACCCTTTTATTCTGCTGCTTTAAAAAGTCCATGGCAAAATGAACACCTTTTAATTCTCTTCCGGGGATGTCCAAGTTGCGTGGAATGGTTGAACCACCGGCCAGTACCACTACCTGCGATTCACGCAGGAGGTCATTGATACTGGTATTCACACCTACATTAGCGTTGCATTTAAATACCACACCTTCTTCTTCCATCAAACGCACCCTGCGCTCTACTACCCATTTCTCCAGCTTAAAATCGGGAATACCATATCGTAACAGTCCACCCGCTTCATCGTCTCTTTCATATACGGTTACCAGATGGCCGGCATAATTCAATTGTGCTGCAACGGCCAGTCCTGCAGGACCAGAACCAATGACAGCCACTTTTTTACCGGTTCTTACATTCGGTTTGCGCGGTTGCACAAAACCTTTGTCGAATGCAATTTCAATAATGTGCTTTTCAATTTCTTCAATAGCAACCGGTGGTTGATTGATGCCCAATACACAAGCACTCTCACAGGGTGCCGGACAAATGCGTCCTGTGAATTCCGGAAAATTATTGGTGGCACTTAAGATCTCATAAGCTTCTGCCCAGCTTTTGCGATAAACAGCATCATTGAATTCGGGGATGATGTTTCCCAGCGGGCAACCGCTGTGGCAAAATGGAACGCCACAATTCATGCATCGTGCAGATTGCTGGTTCAGTTTTTCCTCAGGAAATTTTTCTACAAATTCCTTGTAATCATTCACACGCTCTCCGGCCGGACGCTTGCCTGGCATTTCTCTCGTAAATTCTATAAATCCGGTTGGTTTACCCATTGGGTTTATTTGTTTATTGGTTTATTAGTTTATTGGTCTTGCAGTTAGCTAAGAAGCACAAAACACTTTTAACTTTTAACTTTTGACTTTTGACTTCTCTCCGCCAATGCTTTCTTATAATCTCTCGGAAATACTTTGATGAAATTCTTCAACTGGTTCTCAAAATCATCCAGTACAAATTTGGCAACACTACTTGCCGTGTAAGCAAAATGGCGGGTTACCATATCGTGCAGGATCTGTGCATCTTCCTGACTAAGCGGATCGAGGTCAACCATTTCTTTATTGCACAATTGATCAAACTCACCGTTCACATCATATACATATGCTATACCGCCACTCATGCCCGCAGCAAAATTTCTACCGGTGCTTCCCAGTATTACGGCTGTTCCGCCCGTCATGTATTCGCAACCATGATCGCCAACACCTTCTGTTACCACATTGGCACCGGAGTTTCGTACAGCAAATCTTTCACCTGCCTTTCCTCTGATATAGGCTTCGCCTGCAGTAGCTCCATAAAAAGCTACATTACCAATGATGATGTTTTCTTCCGGCACAAACGATGCTTGTTTGGATGGATACACAATTAATTTTGCACCACTGAGCCCCTTACCAAAATAATCATTCGCATCGCCTTCCAGTTCCAGCGTTACGCCTTTGGTATTGAAGGCCCCAAAACTTTGTCCGGCTGTTCCGGTAAAGTTGAAATGAATGGTATCTTCCGGCAAACCTTCTGCCTTATAGATTTTGGTGATCTCATTCGATAAAATGGTACCCGCAGTTCTGTCGGTATTTTTTATCGGGAAAGAGGCAGCAATGCGTTCTTTGTTTTGTAAAGCAGGCTGTGCTGCTTTCAGTAATTGCCAATCCAATACATCGGCAATACCATGATCCTGTTCTTCCTGTTTGTATAAACCTGTATCGTCTGATGCGGGTTCTTTGTATAATACGGGAGAAAGATCCAGTGTAGCGTATTTCCAATGCATAATATCATCGCGCATTTCCAGTGAGTCTACCTGGCCTACCATTTCGTTGATGGTTTTGAAACCCAGTTCCGCCATAATCTCTCTTAATTCTTCCGTAATAAAACGGAAGAAATTTACCACATGATCCGGATCTCCGGTAAAACGTTTACGCAGTTCAGGGTCTTGTGTGGCAACACCAACAGGACAAGTGTTCATATGGCATTTGCGCATCATGATACATCCTTCCACAATTAATGCAGCAGTGGCAACGCCCCATTCTTCCGCACCTAATAAAGTGGCGATGGCTATATCGCGGCCTGTTTTCATTTGGCCATCAGCCTGCACCGTTACACGGCTGCGTAATTTATTTTTTACAAGGGTTTGGTGTGTTTCTGCCAATCCCAGTTCCCATGGTAAACCGGCATGTTTGATGGAACTAATGGGAGAGGCCCCTGTACCGCCATCAAAGCCTGAGATCAATACCACATCTGCTTTTGCTTTTGCCACGCCGGCGGCAATAGTGCCCACGCCAGCTTTCGATACCAGCTTCACATTAATGCGCGCAGCACGGTTGGCGTTCTTCAAATCAAAAATTAATTGTGCCAGATCTTCAATCGAATAAATATCGTGGTGGGGTGGTGGTGAAATCAAACCCACACCCGGTGTGGAATGTCTTGTTTTACCGATCCAGTCATCTACTTTATGGCCGGGTAATTGTCCGCCTTCTCCGGGCTTGGCACCCTGTGCCATTTTAATTTGCAATTCGTCTGCTTCGGTTAAATAAAAACTGGTTACACCAAAACGTGCAGAAGCTACCTGTTTAATAGCAGAGCGCATAGAATCGCCATTGGCTAATTTGGTGTAGCGTATTTCATCTTCTCCTCCTTCGCCGGTATTGCTTTTTCCTCCAAGACGGTTCATTGCAATAGCCAATGTGGTATGGGCTTCCCAGGATATGGAGCCGAACGACATAGCGCCGGTAGCAAAACGTTTGTAAATATTTTCTGCCGATTCCACTTCATCAATAGAAACGGATGGCCTTGTTCTTTTAAAGCGGAACTGGCTGCGTAATGTGCATGCCTTTTCACTTTGATCGTTTACAACTTTTGAATATTTTTTGAAAGTTGCATAATCATTCATTTTGGTTGAATGCTGCAACAGGTGTATGGTTTGCGGATTGAATAAATGGAATTCGCCCTTGCGTTTCCACTGGTACATGCCACCTACCGGTAAGCGATCGATGGGAATTTCTTTTTTACTGAACGCAAAGAAATGTTTGGCCAACACTTCTTTCGCAATTTCATCCAATCCCATACCCTGTATGCGGGAGGTGGCGCCGGTAAAATAAGGATCCACTACTGAACTATTCAAACCAATGATCTCAAAAATCTGCGCACCCTGATAAGATTGTAAAGTAGAGATGCCCATTTTAGAGAACACTTTCAATAATCCCTCATTCACGGCTTTTACATAATTCTTTTTCAGGTGGTCTGCATCCTGATCGGTTTGCAGTTTGCCATCCAGTTTCATATCGCGTATAGAAGAAAGTGCGAGATAAGGATTGATAGCCGTTGCCCCAAAACCTAGCAGACAGGCAAAATGATGTACTTCCCAAACATCACCCGCCTCTACAATAATGCCTACCTGTCCGCGATACCCTTTGCGGATCAGGTGGTGATGCACGGCGGCTGTTGCCAGTAAAGAAGGAATGGGTGCGTGATCAGAATCAATGGCACGATCGGTTAAGATGATCACTTCAAATCCATCTTCCACAGCATCTACCGCATAGCGGCATAAGCGATCAACACCTGCTTTGAGTGAGCCGGGTTTTCCATCGGCCCTGAAATAGGTTTGTAATGTTTTTGCCTGGAAGATGCCCGTATCAATACTTCTGATCTTTTCCAGTTCATGGTTATTGAGTACCGGATGTTTTAATGCCACACTATGACAGGCCAACGGATCTTCTACCAATAAATTACCGTTACTGCCGGCAAATGTGGCCAGCGACATCACCATTCTTTCGCGTATCGGATCGATGGGTGGATTGGTAACCTGCGCAAAGAGTTGTTTAAAATAGCTGCTTAGGTGTTGCGGCTGCTCACTTAAAATAGCCAATGGCACATCGGTACCCATAGAGCCGATAGGTTCTTTACCATCAATGGCCATAGGGGCGATGATGGTATCCAGGTCTTCTGTTGAGTAACCAAATACTTTCTGGTATTTGAATACCTGTTCATGTTCCAGGTGCGTAAACATCACACGTGGTTCAGGTAATTCTTCCAGACGAATCTTGTATTTATTCAGCCATTCGGCATAAGGTTTTTGCGAGCAAATGGATTGTTTCAGTTCCTCATCGCTAATGATGCGGCCCTGTTCCATATCTACCACAAACATTTTACCAGGTTGTAATCTTCCTTTTTCTTTGATCAATGCTGGATCGATGGGCAGAACGCCGGTTTCCGATGCCATGATCACGCGGTCATCATGCGTTACTGCATAGCGTGAGGGACGCAAGCCATTTCTATCCAGCGTAGCGCCAATCATTTTTCCATCTGTAAAAGAAATGGAAGCCGGGCCATCCCAGGGTTCCATCATACAGGCATGGTATTCGTAAAATGCTTTTTTAACCGGATCCATTTGTTCGTTGCCATCCCATGCTTCGGGTATCAGCATCATCATCACATGTGGTAAGGATCTGCCGGTAAGGGTGAGCAGTTCAATCATGTTATCGAGGCAGGCAGAATCGGATTGTCCCGGTGTTACAATTGGTAACAGCATTTCCATTTCTTCTTTGGAAAAATAAGGAGAGGTAAATCCTTTTTCACTGGTGCGTAACCAGTTCAGGTTGCCCTGTAAGGTATTGATCTCACCATTGTGTGCAATGTAACGGAAGGGTTGTGCCAGTTTCCAGGAGGGAAATGTGTTGGTAGCAAAACGGGAGTGAACCAACCCGAAGGCAGATACCACTCTTTTATCGCTCAGGTCTGGAAAATAATTCCGTACCTGCATGCTGGTGAGCTGTCCTTTATAAATAATGGTTTTATAGGAAAGAGAAGCCAGATAAAAACCGATCTCATCTTTCTTTACACTATTGCTGATGGTATGGCTGGCATAATTGCGCAATACAAATAGTTTGCGCTCAAATTCATCGGGGTTAGTAATGGAATCGGGGCAGGCAACAAATACATGTTCCATGCAGGGTTCAACAGAGAGAGCAGTTAGTCCGATACCTTCTTTGTTAACGGGAACTTTTCTATAGGCAAGAATTTCCAGACCTAATTTTTCTGCGGCACGATTAAAAATATCGCGGCACTCTTCGCGCAGGCGGATCTCTTTGGGAAAAAAAACAAAACCTACACCGTACTTTCCATAAGCGGGTAAATGAACACCCTGTTTCAGACATTCATCAAAAAAGAATTCGTGTGGTATCTGCAACATGATGCCTGCACCATCACCGGTATTTACTTCGCAGCCACAGGCACCACGGTGCTCCATATTTTCCAATACGGTAAGTGCATCTGCAATATGCTGGTGAGATTTGTTGCCTTTGATATTTGCCACGAAACCTATGCCGCAGGCGTCATGTTCAAACGATGGGTCATACAATCCCCCGCTGTGTCTTGAAACAAGCATGTACAATCGAATTAATAATCAGGAAATAAAATGGCAGGCAATCGTACTGTGAATTTATGCAAAAAATCGGTCTTTATGAAAGATTGTATAAATTAATTATCCAGATAGGTTGATAATATTCAAACAATTAAACTATTTATTGAATATTATCTATTCGATAAACTAACAATTGTTATCCTGCTTCAAACATCCGCCAGTTGGGATCGAGGGTAAGTTGCGGTTTGTGGTGCCTGGGAAAGAGTCCATATACGGTGCTGCCGCTACCGGTCATGGAAGCATACACAGCGCCTTTTTGATAGAGTTCCTGTTTAATGCTGGCAATAGCAGGATAGTGTTGACTAATGGGTGCTTCAAAATCGTTTACCAATAATGCTTTCCATTCTATAACGGGCCGTTGAACAATCTCAGCAATTGATTGAATCGGTTTATGCGGAGTAATTTGTGAAAAAGCCAATGCCGTAGATACATGTATGCCCGGATTAATCAGCACAAAGCGATAGGCAGAAAGATCCAGGGCCAATGGCTCCATATTTTCTCCGCGGCCCGTGGCAAAGCAAGGTTTGTTCAATATAAAAAAAGGACAGTCGCTACCCAATTGTAATGCGTAGGCAATCAATTGTTGTTCGGAAAGTTGTAATCCAAATAGATCATTGATCAATAAAAGCGCAAAAGCACCATCTGCACTGCCGCCACCCAGTCCGGCACCCATCGGAATGGCTTTGTGTAAATGCATTTGTAGGGAAGGGATGTCAGGAAAATCTTTTTGCAATAGATGATACGCTTTCACACAAAGATTATCTTTCGCTTCTCCGGTAATAGCTAAGCCCGAACTGCTGAATCGAATAGAAGAAGGCTCACTCTTAATAGGCAAGAGTATCGCTTCCAATGCATCTTTTAATTCAATTGGATAGAAAACCGTTTCCAAATCATGGTAACCATCTTCTCTTTTACGGATGATGTTAAGGCCGAGATTGATTTTGCAATTAGGAAAGCTAACCATCAGGAGAAAAATTAAAAATTAAAAATTAGAAATTAGAAATTGGAAACCTCAATCAGATTTTTACTTTTTAATTTTGACTTTTTACTTTTGAATTAACAAGGATTACTTCCTCTTATTAATCTCATCCCTGATAGAAATAGCACGGATATAATCTTCCTGCTCCAGTACTTCATTTAAAAGGGTTTGCAGTTCTTCCAGGTTCAGGGCGCTGAGGTCATCGCGGTTGCCGCCGGTTTCTTCAATGCCAACGGCTTCGCCTTTGTTCTTTTTGGGCGTGCCATCTTCCATTAAAATGCCTGCATTTTCCAGGATATGTTCATAGGTATATACCGGGCAGCCAAAACGAACGGCCAGGGCTAGTGCATCGCTGGTACGACTGTCTATTTCAACAGTATCATTTTCGGTAAAGCAAACCAGTTTGGAGTAGAAGATGCCTTCCTGCAGGTCGCTGATGATGATCTCCTGCAATTCAACCCCAAAGGCATTCATGAAGTTCTTCATCAGATCGTGGGTAAGTGGCCGGCTGGGTTGCATATGTTCCAATGCCACGGCAATGGCCTGCGCCTCAAATCCGCCGATCACAATAGGTAAACGTCGTAAGCCATTCATTTCACCCAAAACCACGGCATAAGAATGCGTTTGTGTAATGCTGTGAGAAAGGGCCACGATTTCCAGTTCAATCTTCTTCATAGATACCACGAAAATACGCGAAATGAAAACACGAAGCACAGCCGGGGTGGGAATATCGAACAGATGAACAGGGAACAGATGAATGATGAAGTGGGGGTAAATACATGACAAATATATTTAAAGTGTACAATACGCTTTTTCCCCAATCGTTTTTCTTTTACTCACAGCTCACAGCTCACAGCTCACAGCTCACAGCTCACAGCTCACAGCTCACAGCTCACAGCTCACCCTTATCAATATTCCCTTAATTTCGCCGCATGCATTATGTTTCTGTAGAAGGATTGACCAAAAGTTATGGTATTAACCCGCTTTTTAAGAATATTTCGTTCCATATTAACGAAGGGGATAAGATCTCTTTGATTGCCCGCAACGGGGTGGGAAAATCTACTTTGTTGCGCATTTTAAGCGGAGAGGAAACCGCTGATCAGGGTAAACTCTTTATTCACAAAGATGTTACGGTGGCCTTATTTGAACAGGATCCGAAATTTGATGAAACCAAAACAGTTCTCGAAAATATTTTTCATACCAATCACCCGGTACTCAATGTGATCCGTGAGTATGAACTGGCAAGCGAAAGCGAAGATGGTGATGCATTGGTTGAACTGTTTGGAAAGATGGACGACCTGAATGCCTGGGAGTTTGAAGTGAAAGTGAAACAGATCCTTACCAAACTCAATGTGCATCACCTGGAACAACCGGTGAGCGATTTGAGTGGCGGACAACGCAAGCGAGTGGCATTGGCCAAAACACTGATCGATATTGGGTTTGACCACAAGCACACCCTGCTGATGATGGATGAACCGACCAATCACCTGGATGTTGAAATGATTGAGTGGCTGGAGAATTACCTCAACCAGGAAAATGTAACGCTGCTACTCGTAACGCACGACCGCTATTTTCTGGATGCCGTAAGCGAAGAGATATGGGAGCTGGAACGCGAGAACATGTATGTGTACCGCGGCGATTATGAAAATTATGTAGAAAAAAAAGCCGCCAGAATTGAAAGTGAACTGGCCAGTATTGACAAAGCCAAAAACGAATACCGTAAAGAACTGGAATGGATGCGCAAGCAACCCAAAGCCAGAACCACCAAAAGCAAAAGCAGGCAGGATAATTTTTATGATGTAGAAGCGCGTGCCAAACAAAAAATTGAAGATGCACAGGTGCAACTGCAGGTAAAGATGAGCCGTCTGGGTGGTAAAGTGGTGGAGATGAAAAAAGTGAATAAGAGCTATGGTGAACTACCTATTTTAAAAGGGTTTGATTACACATTCAGTAAAGGCGAACGGATTGGTATTATAGGAAAGAACGGTGTGGGTAAATCTACTTTTCTGAATATGATACAGCAACTGGAAGTGCCGGATAGTGGCAAAATCAATATTGGAGATACGGTGGTATTTGGTAATTTTTCTCAGCAGGGATTGGTGTTCAAAGAAAATATGCGTGTGATAGAATATGTGAAAACATTCGCCGAAAATTTTCCGCTGGCCAATGGCGGTAGCCTTAGTGCTGCGCAGTTTCTGGAGCTGTTTTTATTTACGCCGGATAAGCAATACACTTACCTCAATTCATTAAGTGGTGGTGAGAAAAAGCGATTGCAGTTATTGATTGTTCTGTTTACCAACCCCAATTTCCTGATACTGGATGAACCTACCAATGACCTGGATCTTCCTACATTGGCGGTACTGGAAAATTTTCTGAGCGATTACCAGGGTTGTGTTTTGATTGTGAGTCACGACAGGTATTTTATGGACCGGTTGGTAGATCACTTATTTGTGTTTGAAGGAGAAGGCGAAGTGCGCGACTTCCCCGGAAACTATACGCAGTACCGGCTTTGGCTGAAAGACAACGAGAAGAAAGACAATAAGTGGGATGTTTTGCAGGATAGAAAAAGTAAAGGCGAAACAACTGAATCAGTTGTGGTGAGTGGTGAATCGTCTGTCGTGAGTAAGGATCCGGTTGCGAAAAAGAAAATGAGTTTTAAAGAGAAGCGTGAATTTGAGCAATTGGAAAAAGAGATGCCCGAACTAGAAGAAGAAAAAAGAACTATCACAGAAGAAATGGGAATGGGCACGGTTCCTTTTGAACAATTACAGAGATTAAGCGAAAGAGTAATCGCCATAGACCAATTGCTGCAAGAAAAAGAATTGCGTTGGCTGGAGTTGAGTGAGATGGCGGGGTAGTAGGGATTTTGAAATTTATATATACACCGTCATTTCGAACGAAGTGAAACGGAGAGAGAAATCTGCTAATCGATTAGCAGATTTCTCCTCGTTCCTCGTCGAAATGACGTTTTTTTTATTTATACAAAGCTTATCAGCTCCACATCAAACACCAACGTACTGTTCGGTCCAATCTGCGCACTTACCTGTCTGTCTCCATAACCTAAATGCGGCGGAATAAAGAAACGCCATTTGCTGCCGGTGGGCATTAATTGCAGGCCTTCCGTCCAGCCTTTGATCACCATATTCAGTGGGAAAGAAGCCGGCCTTCCTCTCTGTACAGAACTATCAAAAATGGTTCCGTCTATTAAGGTTCCGTGGTAATGACAGGTAACTTCATTGTGTGCCAATGGTTTTTCTCCTGCACCGGCAACCAATATTTCATATTGTAATCCGCTGGGTAACTCAGTTACTTCTGTTCTTGCTTTGTTGGTGGATAAAAAATCCTGTCCTGCCTGTAAATTGGCAGCTGCTTTTTCTGCTTTCATTTGTGCTAATTGATCTGCTACGCCCATGTTTTTAATTTTTACAAATATAGGTATTGAAAAAGAGAGTTGCTAATGGGTTGGCAATAAATGAATTGCCATTATTACAATATGTTTTAACCTTAATTAACCTTAATTAACGGTGGTTGACGATTGAATCAACTATTTTCAAAATATTATTATTTCCCCCTAAATAATTGGTTGGTTTTCCAACTATATAATGCAAACCTGCTCTTACTATGAGTAGGTACCGTTTTTATTCATCATCTCTAACCAAAACTATCATGAGAAAATTAGTACTCTTCACCTTCTCTTTTGTGTTCATTGCTTTGTATGCTTCCGCACAGGTGGCTGATACCGCTTTTGCTTCGGTACGATATACATTGAAGCATATTATGGATACCACGCAACCAGAGAATCCACTGATTAGTAATATGGTACTTCATTTGGGTAAGAGTATGACCAATTATACAAGAGATATCCGCCCGCAAGCGGGAAGAGATAGTATGATGTCTTCTGCTACTAATTTCGCTGTCAGGGGTGCTACGGTTAGTGCAGGAAATTTAGCGGTGGTTGGTGTAATGCCTATGCAGGGCGGCAGTTCTCCTTTTGCAACTTTGGGTAATTATTATAAGGATATGAATTCTTCCAAAATGGCATACATGCAATTTGCAGGAGGGAAGGTTTTTGCAGTGGAGGAAACTACACCTGCCATTAACTGGACCATTACGCAGGAAACAAAACAGATCCAGGGGTTAGATTGCCAGAAAGCTACCGGTTATTTTAAAGGACGCAACTATGATGCCTGGTTCTGCAGTTCACTTCCCTATAGCAATGGCCCTTGGAAATTAGGTGGGTTGCCTGGGTTAATTATAGAAGCATACGATACCAAAAAAGAAGTGGTGTTTCAATTTGTGAGTTATGAGAATGCAACGGAGAAGCCACCCGTGATTGAGATTCCCGGTACGGCAGTAAAAACCACTGTTAAAGAATTTAAGCAATACCAGGAAGCGCTGGAGAGAGATCGTGAGGCGGGTATTACCAATAACAATATGGGTGCTGCAGGAGGAATGATTACTGTACGAGGAACGATTTCTGCCAGTACACTTGGTCCCGATGGCAAACCAATAAAAATGCGCCAGATGAATAACCCTATTGAAAAAGCTGATAAATAAATTCATGATTCATCTGCGAATACATTTACTGTCAATTTGTTTTTTCGTTACCATTTCTTCACAGCTTACTGCTCAGGTTGCTGTGAGTGGAACCGTTACAGATAGTTTGGGAAAGCCTGTATCATCCGTAAGTATTACCCTTAAAAAAAGTAATGGCATTGTATTGTCTTTTGCGATCACCAATGCAACAGGTACTTACAAAATACAAAATGCCAATGCCTCTGTAAAGGATACGTTGTCTGTTGAAGCCAACGCCATGGGTTATGTAAAACAGAAGCTCTCTGTTACCAGTGCCACACAGGTTGCCAATTTTACCATGCAGTCAACTGCGGTAAAACTGCCAAACGTAACTGTAAAAGCAAACCCGGTAAGAAAAGAAGGAGATACATTAAACTATGATGTGGCTACTTTTAGTAACAAGCAAGACCGAACAATAGGAGATGTAATTAAAAAAATACCCGGCGTTGAAGTAGCAGATAATGGTCAGATATCAGTAGGCGGTAAGCCTATCAACCGTTTTTATATTGATGGAGATAACCTGCTGGATGGTAAATATAATATGGCAACCAAAGGCATACCCAATGATATGGTTTCTAAAATACAGGTGCTGGAAAATCATCAACCGGTAAAAGCATTGAAGGATATTGAGAAAAGTGAATCGGCTGCCATGAATATTGTGTTAAAAGACAAAGCCCGGATAAAGATCATAGGTACGGGTGATGCAGCTATTGGTACGCCCAGTGTTTACAATGCTTCTGTGAATGCCATGCTGTTTCAAAAGAAAGTAAAGTTTATCAATTATATAAAGCTGAACAATATCGGTGTTGATAATAGCGAGGAAACCTTCAATCATTTTGGTGGAGATAATATTCAACCGGTTGGATTATTAAGTGCCGGTGGTGCCGGTAATCCGGCGCTACTGAAGAAAAGATACCTGTTTAATAATGTAGGTCTTGTTACAGTGAATGATCTGGTGAACCTGAAGAACGAATACCAGTTGCGCATCAATGCGTTTTATTTGTGGGACAGGCAATTTCAGCAATCACAATTTTCATCTACCAATTTTTTACCCAACGATACCATCCGTTATGCCGAAACGCAGGATGCGCGGATCATCAGTAACACCTTCAATACACAGTTTACCCTTACTGCCAATAAGAAAGATTATTTTTTGAACAATGTAACGGTAATTGAAAATACACCTTCACAAATATTGGCTGGTTTGCAGGCTACTACCAACAATAACATCATCCAGAATCTGAATGGAACAGTAACCAGTATTTCGAACAGGTTTAACATCATTAAAAAGTTTGCGAACGGTAGAGTACTCGAAGCATTTTCAACGATAGGCCATGTAAATAACCCTGCAACCTTATTTGTAGAGCCGGGCTTGTATCCCACTCAATTCAATAATAGTGTTGCGTATGCAGGTTTAATACAACATGCAGCCGTGCCTACTTTTTATACGGATAACTATATCAGTTTTGGCAGGGCTACGGCTACATTTCAGCAACAATATAAAGTAGGTGCTAACTACCAGGATCAGCACTTGAATTCATTACTTGAGTCGCAACAACTGAGTGGCAGTAAAGCAGCCGTAGCGGATAGTTTTGTTAACCGGCTTAGCTGGACAAGACTAAAAGCGTATGTTCAGGCTGATTTTACCTATACCAGCGGGCGTACATTTTTGAGGTTGACTTTACCGCTGACCTATCAGGATACAAAATATACAGGGCGATTGACACAAAACCATACAACAGATCCATTGATTATGCCAAGATTATCTTTCAGATATATGACCGGAAAGGAAGACTTTATCAGCCTTGGTTACAATTACGGGAATTCTTTCGGTGGCATCAGCCAGGTGTATGATGGGTATGTGATGACTGGTTACCGTAATTTTTTTACGAATGGAAATTTATTAAATCAATCCAGAAGCCATTCCTTCAACGGTTCGTATGTTTTCAAGAACACCTTAAAGATAATTTTCTTTTCAGTGGGCGGCTCTTATCTGAAGAATAATAGCAACACCATCAATGATTCCCGCTTGAGTTCTGTATTGCAGCAGTCGCGGTTAATTCCTTTTGATAATGCTACCCAAAGCATGCAATTGTTTACTACTGCAAGCAAATATATCTTTCCAATAATGACAACCCTTAGTGGTAAAATAAGTTGGCAACGATCTATCGTTAATCAATTACAAAATGGCAATCTGGTAGAAACACAAAGTGATGCCTATAGTTATAATGCCAGCATCAATTCTAAATTTACATCCTGGTTCAATATCAGTTATGCCGGAACATTTACAACGTTTGGAAGTAAGCCTATTGGCAAGACACATACAACCCGGCCTGCCTCACCACAGGTGCAAAGATGGCAACATGAGGTTGCCGCTAATTTTACCATAAGCAATATTTTTTATTTTAAGGTAGGTGGTGATAATTATCAATACTATGTGCCGGGCTCACCGGATAGAAACTACACTTTTGTAGATGCAGCATTTACGTATAAGCTAAATCAATACAAAACAGATATTGAATTATCACTAACCAATTTAGCCAATATGGATACCTATGGATCTGCTTCTTTATCTGCCAACAGCATTGTAGAAAGCAGCTACCGCCTTCGTCCAAGAATGGTGATGGTGAAGTTTTATTTTAGGTTCTAAACGTGAAACGTGAATCGTCAATCGTGAGTAGTGAGTTGGATTGACGATTGATGTCTCACGATTCACGTCTCACCACTCACGATTGACGACTCACGAATATGAAGATTGTATTAAGTTTTTTGTTTTCCATCCACCCCTCATCAGAATACCCTACTTTGCCTAACTAGCATCGATTGCGTATGACCAGTATTGTAAATAAATCAGGGGAAACAGTAGCGTTTTTATACCAGAACATGATTCTGGACATAAACAAAGAGACAGTAATTGGCCTATTGTTAGGTAATTGTGTTTTTGGTAAACAAACAGAACCCGCCGGTAAATTCTTTAACGATACTTTCCGGAAAAAGAATGGCAAGATTATTGCTAAATTAGGCGCCGATATGTCGGACTCATTAAAAAAATCGCCCAAAGATGCCCAGCTTTCTTTACAGGCCTGGCAAATACTTTCCCGGGTAAATAGCCATGTATGTATGTGGATAGACGAAAAAAAATCCTGGACAAAACAAGGGTTTCTGGATTATTTATCTGCTGAAAAAGAAATCGCAGAAGAGGATTGATTTATAAAATAGTCGATAGACCATAGTCCATGGACCATGGACCATGGTCTATCGACTATGGTCTTTGGTCTACTTCAAAGAAGCGATATCTATTACAAAACGATAGCGTACATCTCCTTTCAACATTCTTTCATACGCTTCATTCACCTGTTGAACAGGAATTACTTCTACATCTGAAACAATGTTGTGCTCGGCACAGTAATCCAGCATTTCCTGGGTTTCTTTAATGCCACCTATGAGTGAGCCGATAATACTTCTTCTTTTCATGATCAATTGAAATGCAGGAACTGCAGAAGGGGTTGGAGGAACACCTACCACAATCATGGTTCCATTGGTGCGCAACAGTTCGAGATAGGTACCATATTCATGCGGAGCAGAAACCGTATTCAGAATATAATCAAAACTATTCTGCAAACCTTTCATGGTAGCCGGGTCTGAGGTTAATGCAAAATGATGGGCGCCCAGTTTTTTGGCATCTGCTTCTTTGGATTTAGAAGTACTCAGCATAGTAACTTCTGCACCAAAGGAAGCGGCAAATTTTACTGCCATGTGTCCAAGCCCTCCTAATCCCAGCACACCTACTTTATCACCTTTCTTAACACCCACATGCCGAAGCGGCGAATAGGTAGTAATACCCGCACATAACAAAGGTGCAACAGCTTCCAGTGGAAGTTTGGGAGATATTTGTAACGTGTATTGCTCATCTACCACTATCTGGGTAGCGTAACCTCCATACGTGGGGGCATTCGTGCCTCTTTCCCTGCCATTATACGTACCTACCATACCCTCTTCACAGTACTGCTCAATTCCATCCTTACAATTGGCACAAGTACGGCAGGAGTCTACAAAACAACCCACACCGGCCAGATCACCTACTTTAAATTTTTTAACGTGTTCACCAACAGCGGTTACGCGCCCTACAATTTCATGGCCCGGAACCATTGGGTAAATAGAACCACCCCATTCATCTCTCACCTGGTGAATATCAGAATGGCAAACGCCACAGTATAAAATTTCGATTTGCACATCGTGCGGGCCCGGATCTCTTCTTTCAAAATTAAAAGGCGTTAGGGGAGTAGTGGGAGCTTGTGCCGCATAGGCTTTGGTTGCTATCATGATAAGTTGATTTTAATTGTGTAACAAATGTCGCATCATTTGGTTGAAATATGGGTTATGATTTTTTTGCCACTGATGGCACTGAATTTCACTGAACATATCAGTGCCATCAGTGGCAAAAAAAAGCTATTTCTGCTTTGTATAATCTATTTTGAAAGCCCTTAGGTTAGGAAGGTTGCTTCGCTTTCTTGTAATCTCATATTGGTATATTATTTCTCCAATCTCTTTAAAAAAGGGATACCCAATTTCTTTGTACTCGTACTTATCATCATTCAAAATACCATCCCTGTTTACATAAATTACTGCACTTAACATGAATTCTGTTTTGGAAGCAAAATCTACCATGTAGGCGGCATCTGTTAAATACCCATAACTCCAACCGGGTTTATTAAAGATGCGGATATTGGGTGGTGGTGTTTTCTTCCCGGACTTATAGAGGAAAAATTTGCAATAGCTGTTGAAGAATTCAGTTGTGTCATATTTGGGATGGTTACTTTCAGAAGGATATTCAGATAGATACTGTAACAGGAATTGCCTGTCGCTTTTGCTGATGGCAAACCGTTGACTGGCCGCTACAGATTGTGGGAATAAAACAGACTGTAACATTCTTTGTAAATCTTCCAGTGGAAGGTTGTTATGTTTGGTAAAATCAAAAGGCGTTTGTACCAAAGAATCGTAACGATTGTAATGTGCATTGCCAACTAAAATTTGTTTGCTATAATCAAAAATAGTTTGGCTATAACGCGGTGCTATGTTAAGAATAGTATCTTTTTTATTTACAAATCGAATGGCATTGGTGTGCCGGTTTTCTTCTTCCGTCATACCTACAAAACGGCGCACGATGCGAACGTCTTTGTATCCTTTTTTCCAGAGAGATTCATTCAGATAATCTTGTCCGTTAAACTCATACAAGCGATTGTAAGCGTCGTTATCGCTAACCAGAAATATTTTCCTGAGATAATTTGCAATAGAGGGCATACCATTAGCTGCGGATGTGTCTTTGGTAACGGCTGACTGTCCGCTGAAGGAACTATCTGTCAGCATGGTTGTATGTATGTCCAGTCCGGATTTTCTTAGGGTGTTCAGTTTTTCAAGTGCCATCAAGGCAGTAGGTAATTTAACGGTTGAAGCGGGATTGAAATATCGGTTAGGGTTTAGGTGGAGGTGATGGTTTTTAAATTGCGGGAGATTGTTTTTATCACGATTGATCTCTGTATAAATGATCTGGTATTGAAAACTATCCGGATTGTTCAAAATATGTAAAAGCAACGGAGAAGCTTTTCTTTGTATAAGTTGCTGTAGCCAGGTATCTGTTTTTTCCTGTGCGAAAAGAGAGGAATAAAAGCAAGTAAATAGTACAGTAAGAATATATTTATTTCTGGTGAGCATGATGCTTACGTTGTAAAATATAGTTGCCACTGATTGCACTGATTAGCACTGAATCTATCAGTGCTAATCAGTGCAATCAGTGGCAAAAAAATCACTTCAAATTCACTTCAAAGAAATCCAATGTCCGTTTCCATGCATGCAAAGCTGCATCTGCATTGTAGCGTGCTTCTGAAGTATCATTATGAAATGCATGGTTTACGCCGGGATATGTATAGAGCTCGTAAATAACACCTGCTTTCTTCAAAGCTTCTTCATACGCAGGAATACCTGCATTAATCCGCTCATCCAAACCTCCATAATGCAATTGTACGGCACATTTGATCTTAGGTACATCTTCTGCTTTGGGTTGCGAACCATAAAAAGCCACCGCTGCGTTGAGGTTAGGTACATTTACCGCCAGTTGGTTGGATAGGGCGCCGCCCCAACAGAAGCCTACACATCCTACTTTTCGGTTGGTCTCTTTTCTGGCGCGTAAAAAATCTACTGATTTGATAAAATTAGCCAGGTTCTTTTTGGCATCTATCTGTGTAAATAATTTTCTGGCCTCGTCTTCATTGGCTGGTGTGCCACCGGATTCTGATAAGGCATCGGGTGCCATGGCCAGGTATCCGGCTTTGGCAGCACGGCGGGTTACATCTTTGATATGTTCTGTAAGTCCTCGGTTTTCATGAATCACCATTACGGCACCCATATTCATTTTCTTTTTGGGTTTAGCTGTATAGGCAAACATGGTAATGCCATTTACATCATAGGAAATGGTTTCTGTTTCCAGATCCGCATCGTCTTCCGCAATAACCGCTGCTTTGGCATAGTTGGATTCCAGTAAGGGCGTTATGGATAAGGCAATGGCCATACTGCCGGTAATAACCGCTAATCTTTTTAAAAATTCTTCGCGCGGCAAGGGTTTGTGGGTGTATTCGTCGTAAAGACTAATGATACGCTGATCCATGGTTGGTTGGTTTAAGATCTTAAATATAACCAGAAATACGCTCACATAAAAACTGCGCCTTTGCGCCTTGGCGAGATAATTTTCTCGCAAAGGCGCAAAGGCGCAGTTAGGAAGATACCGTGAAAAAAACAGCAGGATTAGGTATTTGCCGTATTGCAGAAGTTGTAAGGATCGATTTATTTCGCAGAAACCTATTTCTCATGCGATTGATTGAAAGACTTCAGGAATATCTCTTGTACAGCCGCATATCAGCGTATGCATTTGAACACGATTGTCAATTGGCCAATGGTTATCTGGGTAAGCAGTTAAAAGGAAAGGGATCTGTAGGGTCGGAGATTCTCTTACGTATCAAACAAAATTACACAGATCTAAGCCTGGTATGGCTGGTAACCGGAAAAGGAAAGATGTTACTTTCTCCACCGCCATCGAGCGATACTGGTTTATCTGCTCAGTTTGAGTTGACAGAGGAGCAGCGATTATTTTTCTCTTCCAAAGAAGATGTTATTTGTTTACTCAATAAGCAGATTTTGAAAATGGAAGCCATGCTGGCAGATAAGGAAAAAATCATTGCCTTGCAGGAAGAGCAAATCAAACAGATAGGCAGGTCTGTTTTTAAAAGAGTGAGATAACATCGATAAAAAAGAAGGATGAAGTAAAAGTTACTTCATCCTTCAATATTCATTATTCATCTGTTCAATATTCCTACTCTTCTGCATAGGCCGACACCGGCTCACAGGTGCAGATCAGGTTTCTATCACCATGCGTATTGTTTACCCTTGCCACACTTGGCCAGAATTTATTCAGGGTTACATAATACAATGGGAAGGCAGCTTCCTTACGGCTGTAGCCATGTTTCCATTCTTCTGCGCAAACAACACCTTGTGTGTGTGGTGCATTTTTTAAGGCATTATCCAATTTGTCGGCTTTGCCATCTTCAATGGCTTTGATCTCTTCATAAATAGAGATCAGGGCATCGCAGAATCTGTCCAGTTCGGGTTTGTCTTCACTTTCTGTAGGCTCAATCATAATCGTTCCCGGTACAGGAAAGCTCATGGTGGGTGCGTGAAAGCCATAATCAATCAAACGTTTGGCAACATCTTCTGCTTCAATACCCACGCTTTGTTTGAATGGGCGCAGATCTACAATAAATTCATGCGCACAGGTTCCATTGGTTCCGGTGTACAAAATCTTATAATATTTCTCCAGTCTTGCTTTCATGTAATTGGCATTCAGAATAGCATATTCCGTTGATTGGCGAATGCCCACTGCTCCCAGCATTTTAATATAACCATAGCTAATCAACAAAATACTGGCCGATCCATAAGGTGCTGCACTTACTGAGCCGTAAGAATCGTGAGTATTAGTTCCCTCACTCACGACTGACGACTGACGGCTCACGAAAGCAGGATGCCCAGGTAAATAAGGGGCCAATTTATCATTCACACAAATAGGTCCCATGCCGGGGCCGCCACCACCATGCGGGATGGCGAAGGTTTTGTGGAGGTTGAGGTGACAAACATCGGCACCAATCATACCAGGACTGGTAAGTCCTACCTGTGCATTCATATTGGCACCATCCATGTACACCAATCCACCGTTATCGTGAATAGTGGCACAAATATCTTTAATGGTTTCTTCAAATACGCCGTGGGTAGAAGGGTAGGTAACCATTAAGGCACCGAGGTTGTCTTTGTATTGAATGGCTTTTGCTTTCAGATCGGCTACATCAATATTACCTGCATCATCACATTTTACAACAACCACTTTAAATGCAGCCATTACCGCACTGGCAGGATTGGTGCCGTGTGCACTGATGGGTATCAATACCACATTTCTATGCGATTCATTTCTGGCACCATGGTAAGCACGGATGGTTAATAATCCTGCATACTCACCTTGTGCACCACTATTGGGCTGCAGGCTGCAGGCAGTAAAACCGGTCACCTCGCAGAGGTAAGCATTTAATTCATCAATAATTTGCTGGTATCCTTCTGTTTGATTGGCAGGTACAAAAGGATGTAACCCACCAAACTCAGGCCAGCTAACAGGTATCATTTCAGAAGCCGCATTCAGCTTCATGGTACAACTGCCCAGGCTGATCATACTGGTATTTAAGGAAAGATCTTTATTTTCTAATTGTTTGATATAACGCATCATCTGGCTTTCGCTGCGATGTGTGTTGAATACCGGATGTGTTAAGTAAGCAGAACTACGCTGTAAATCAGTTGGCAGTTGGTAGCCGCCAGTTGGCAGAATAGAAGAACTGAGTGGATGTCCGGTACTTTTTTCTGTAACCGCTTCAAATATTTTCAGGATGGTATTGGCATCTTCAATAGAACTGGTTTCATCAATGGTAATGCCAACTGTTCCATCGGGGAAATAACGGAAATTGGTATGGTATTTTTCAGCCATTGTTTTTACGGTATCAGCTTGCACGCCGGATATTTTCAGTGTATCAAAATAGCCAGTATTGGTTTGCACAACTCCCAATTTAGCTAAGCCATCAGCTACTGCTTGTGCAATGACATGTACACGGGTAGCAATATTTTTTAAACCATCAGGCCCATGATACACTGCATACATAGCCGCCATATTGGCCAGTAATGCCTGTGCGGTACAGATATTAGAAGTTGCTTTTTCGCGCTTAATGTGTTGCTCTCTTGTTTGAAGCGCCATACGCAGGGCACGGTTGCCTTGTGCATCAATGCTCACACCTATTAAACGGCCGGGCATACCGCGTTTAAAATCGTCTTTGGTTGCAAAGAAAGCAGCGTGTGGTCCGCCATACCCCATGGGTACACCAAAACGCTGTGCCGAACCTACAGCAACATCTGCACCTAACTCGCCCGGAGGGGTTAATAAGGTTAGTGCCAACAGGTCGGTAGCCATAATCACCAAACCATCTACCGCATGTACGCTGTTGATGAAGTTGCGGTAATCTTCTACAGACCCATTATCGTTAGGGTATTGAACAATGGCACCAAAATAAGTATCGTCTAAGGCAACACTTTTGTAATCGCCATACACTATTTCAATGGCCAAGGGCTCGGCTCTGGTAACCAATACATCTTTGGTTTGGGGGAAGACGGCTTCATCAACAAATAATTTCGGTTTGCTGATCACATCTGTTTTGTTCACATGGTGGAAGATCATGGCCATTGCTTCTGCTGCAGAAGTAGCTTCATCCAGCAAAGAAGCATTAGCAATAGGCATCCCTGTTAAATCGGTTACCATAGTTTGAAAATTCAGCAGACTTTCTAAGCGGCCCTGCGAAATTTCTGCCTGGTAAGGGGTGTATTGGGTATACCAACCCGGGTTTTCAAAAATGGTACGTAGTATCACACTTGGTGTGATGGTTCCATAATAACCCTGGCCTATATAGTTTTTGTATAATTTATTTTTAGCAGCTACTTTTTTCAGCTCGCTCAGGTATTCAAATTCACTGATGGCGGCGGGTATGTTCAGATCGCCTTTGATACGGATAGAATCCGGTATGGTTTTACCAATCAGTTCCTCCAATGATCCGATACCGATGGTATCCAGCATGCTTTTGGTGTCTGCGGAGCCCGGTCCGATGTGTCTGCCTTGAAATTCAGTTGATTGCTGTTCAAATAAATTCATATACGAGTCTGTAGTTTGAGGTTAACTGTTGCTCTGAAGGAGGTCCCCGGAAAGCAGCAAAAAATCAATAATTCGGCGCAAAGGTACTATGATATAACAGCATTGAAAAGCTTTTGTTGAACTTGGGGATAGGGGGTGGATTGCGCGAGTCGTGAATCGTGAGGCGTGAGATTGAGATATTTTTTCTAACCTCTATCCACTCACGATTGACGCCTCACGATTCACGATCTTCCTCCTCCCGCAACTCCCTGCTGGTCATCCGGCTGCCATCATGGCTCCAGCCGGGAGGGCCAAAGAGGTATTGCAGGCGCGTTTTTAAGGAAATACTTTTTTGTGTGGTATCCAGCCAGATTTGTTTCCACTCATGAAAAATCAGAGATAGGGCATTGGGGTTCTCTATGTTTTTGGTTAGTCCATAACAAATAGGCTGGTATTCCTCTTCGGTTAATTCAGGTTGAAATGTGCCAAATAGCTTATCCCAGATGATCAGGAACATCCCCATATTTTTGTCCAGGTATTTAGGGTTAGACCCATGATGTACGCGATGATGGGAGGGAGTAACCATTACATATTCCAGCCAACCCATTTTACGAATGAGTTCTGTATGAACAAAAATGCCCCAGATTTGGGTGCCTGCGTATACAAGTAAGATATCAATAGGACGAAAACCCAATACTGCCAGAGGAATAAAATAGATAAAACGGTATAAAGGTTGCAATAACGATGAACGGAAGCCTACCGTAAAATTCATTTTCCGGCTGCTATGATGTGTTACATGTACTGCCCAGAACAACCGGATCTCGTGGTCAAACCGGTGCAGCCAGTAATAAAGCATGTCTTCTAATAATATCAGTACCAGCCAGTATAGAAAAAAAGAGGAGATATGCATCCATGCCCTTTCGTAAAAATAGCTGAGAATAGCCATGTATGCCAGCCGGCATACAAGATCTAGCCCTCCATTCAGCAACATCAGGTAGGTATTGGCAACGGTATCTTTGAGTGAATATATTTTTTTATGCTGCAGGTGCGACAAAATAATCTCCAGCCCGATAACAAGAAGGTAAAACGGTGCAGCCATTAAAATAAGCCATTGTTCTCTTAGGTCCTCCATATAGAAATTCTACCCGAAATGTAAAAAGGATTATGCGGAAATACCATTAAATCCTTTTAATCTTGTGTTATCAACTTTTTGGTTTGGTAAAACTGTGTATTTTTTATGAGCGAAGTAAATCTGGAAAATTGGGAGAAACGAAGTGGCGAGCACCAGAAACAATACAAGCAGTTTCTGAATCGTGCTGATAAAAACAAAGTGCTGAAACAATTACCCGATCTGCACGAGGAGGCTTTCAGCAAGATCGATTGTCTTCAGTGCGCCAATTGCTGTAAAAATTATTCGCCCCGTTTTAAAACACCTGATATCAAACGCATCAGCAAGTACCTTGGCATGAAGGAGGGTGATTTTATTGAGAAATATCTTTTTCTGGATAAAGAGGGAGATTACGTTACCCAAACCAAACCTTGCCCTTTTTTAGGGGATGATAATTACTGTAACATTTACGAAGCAAGGCCGTCTGATTGTCACCGCTTTCCCTATACAGATGAAGATGTGATTCTCAAACGGCCTTTGATTACTTTAAAAAATTCTACTTTTTGTCCGGCTGTTTATTTTGTACTCGAGAAGCTCATGGTTAATTCGAAGTAAGTTCTTCGTAAGCAGCAGTTAAACTTCTTTCTGCGCCACTGTTTTTCCAGCTGATACCCGGTACTTCTTTTGATTTGATGATCTGGTCTTTGGTTTTACCTGCTTTTATTTCGGCAGCTACAAAATCCAATAACTTATTCAGGTAATCTTCGAATGCAACAAGGTCTTCTTTTGTTCCGGTTATTTTTTCAGGATCGGCGGAATGGCCGAACACAAAAAGCGTATCCTTATCAAATGTTTTCTGTGCTTTTTGCATAACCGTTACCCAACTTTTAATATTGGCACCCGATGTTCTGTCGATAAAAGGAGAGAGTTGGTTAAACAACAAATCTCCTGTATGTACAATATTGGCATTTTCAAAATGGATCATGGCATCTCCGTTAGTATGACCCGCTCCAAAATGATAAGCGCAAATTCTTTCTTTTCCGATTTTCTTCTTCCAGGTCTTGGTAAAAGTGATATCCTGGAACAATTGTTTGTCGGCATTCTTCGCTGCTTCTGATACACGCTTGTAATTAGCCAAACAATTTTCATGGCCCACCACATGCTCGGCAATATCTTTAAAAGAAATATTTCCACCCGTATGATCGCCATGGTGATGCGTATTGATGAGGTATTTGAAAGGAATATCCTTCAGTTTCTTTAGTTCTTCAATAGCGTGTTTGGCTGGGTCTGGAAATTGCGAATCAACAACGGCATACCCTTCACTGGATTGATAAAAACCAATGGTACCACCTCGCTCCGTAAAAATGCCCACATCTCCGCGAAGCATTTTTATTTTATAAGCAGGTTGCTGTAGAAAAGAAGCAAAAATGTCTTTGGGCGAAAGGGCTAACAAGCCGGCAGACAGGCCGGTAGTTCGAAGAAAAGTACGACGTTGCATAGTAATTAAGGGTTTAACAAACTCAACAAAAGAATGATACAAAAGTTTAGTACTCCATTTTTCGCAAACTGGGAGCTTTGATCCAGGTACCGGCAACAACAAGTAATGTCATACATCCCCCAAATACAACAGAAGGAATTACGCCCATTAATTTGGCAGCCACACCACTTTCAAATTGGCCCAACTCATTGCTGCTATTAATGAACATGGAGTTTACACTCATTACCCTTCCCCGCATATTGTCGGGTGTTTTTAATTGGAGAATAGTGCCTCGTACCACAACACTAATGCCATCTAATATGCCGCTCAATAGTAAAACAACAAAGGAGAGCCAGAATATTTTAGATAAAGCGAATATGATGATGCAGATACCAAATCCGCCAACGGCATATAATAATTTTTTACCCTGTCGGTTGCGCAATGGATAAATGGTTAAAAGAATAACGATCAAAATAGAACCGATATCGGAAGCCGCATTTAACCAGCCAAAACCAATCGGTCCCACTTTCAATATATCTTTTGCAAAAACGGGAATCATGGCTACAGCTCCACCGAATAAAACGGCGAATAAATCCAGTGATAATGCACCCAGCACTTCTTTGGTGGTAAACACAAAACGCAAACCTTCTTTTACACTATCCAGCGTTTTTTTCTCACCCGGTTCATTTAATGGGGGCTTGGGTTTTATCTGATACATACAGCCAAAGCCGATGGCTACCAGTGTGCAAATGATGGTTAAGGAACCGGTATGCCCCAAACCTGCAATCAGAAAACCTACCGTAGCATGACCTGTTACAGATGCCGACAGCCATATGCCTTGGTTCCAGGTGGTGGCATTTTGTAAAATATTTTTAGGAACGATAGATGCTACCATGGTTCCAAATGTGGGCCCTGTAAAAGAACGAATAATGCCTGTTAAAAAAATGATCACATAAATGCTGAAAGCGATCCAGTGGTTACTCAATTGCGATGTAGTGAAACTGGTAGATAGAAAGAGCAACAATATGGCACACCCTAAATACAATGAAACGCCGCGAAGTAGTAATTTTCTTTTTTCACTGATATCAATCACATGCCCGGCATATAGTGAAAGTGACACAGCCGGAATCACTTCCGATAACCCAATTAATCCAATGGCAAATGGCTCATTGGTTAATTCATACACCCACCAGCCAACCAATGTACCCATCATGCGTAGGCCCATAATAAAAAGAAAACGTCCCATCATCAGGTTCCGGTACTCCGGAATCCGCATCGATGCAAAGGGATCATTTTTTTCCTGTGGTACATTCATAGGGCCAATGGTCAGTCGTCAATGGTCAGTCTTCAGTCTTCAGTCTTCAGTCTTCAGTCTTCAGTCTTCAGTCTTCAGTCTTCAGTCTTCAGTCTTCAGTCTTCAGTCTTCAGTCTTCAGTCTTCAGTCTTCAGTTTTGAACTGCAAGATATCATATTTCTCCGCTTCACTACTCACCACTCACGTCTCACGATTCACGTCTCACGATTCACGCCTCACGGTAAACTAAAATAATGCTGCCCATTCTCATAATCCTTATCCAATGCATCGATTACTACCTGTAAATGCTTTTCATTACCCAGAAAATCTGCATTGCTGGCATCAATAAAAATGGTTTTGATATTGTGTTGCTTAATATAACTGGTATACGTTTCCTGAATGTTAAACAGGTATTCGTCCGGAATACTTTGCTCATAAGAACGATTCCGTTTGCGGATATTGGCCTGTAGCTTTTGTACGGGTGCATGCAGGTAAATCAGGATGTCAGGAAATGTAAGTTGCTGGTGAATAATCTCAAACAATTTTTGGTATAACCTGAATTCTTCCTCGGGTAAATTTACTTTGGCAAACAACAGGCATTTGGTAAACAGATAATCCGATACCGTAATGCTTTGAAAAAGATCTTTGGTATGCACCATATCTTTCAATTGCTTGTAACGTTCCGCCATAAAAAATAATTCCAGTGGAAATGCATATTGGGCAGGGTTCTCATAAAATTTCGGCAGAAAGGGATTGTCTGCAAATTCTTCCAGTATCAGCCTTGCGTTAAAATGCTTTGCCAATAAATGAGTGAGCGTAGTTTTACCTGCGCCAATATTTCCTTCAACTGTAATAAAATGATGCTTCATGTAAACGGAACTCAATGATGGCCAAAATTAACCGCCATCAGTTAGTGGGAAGTGTTTTTTTTTGCACATCCAGCGCATCCGTACATGCTTCCAGTAACTGTGTTACTGTCTTGTGCATTACCGGATGCATCAGCGATGGTGCTATTTCGCACAAAGGCAAGAGGGCAAACCTTCGTTGCGGTAAGGCGGGGTGGGGCAATGTTAATAACCCCGATGAAATTACCAGTGCATCTATCAGTAAAATATCCAGGTCAATAATCCTTGGCCCCAGTTTAATGGATCTGATACGGCCCATGTCTGCTTCAATATCCAGTAGTTGCTGCATTAATCGTTCTGGCGAAAGGGGCGTCTCCAACGCCAGTGCCTGGTTGTAAAAAGAAGGCTGATCTGTAAATCCCCAGGCGGCAGTTTCGTAAATAGCCGAAGAATGAACGATATTGCCGCAGGATTGTTCAATTAATTCTCTGGCTTGCTGCAGGTAAGCGGATCTGTTTCCCAGATTGCCGCCTATCAGCAAATAGGCTGTATTCATAAATTGGAAGTATATGCTGGTTCAAATATCTTTAAATTCATTACCAATCAATAATTAATTATGAGGGGCTTCTTCAAAACCTTTTTTGCTGCATTACTTGCGTTGATCATATTTACCATTATTGGCATTTTTCTGATGATCGGTTTTATTACCAGTGCTGCAACCGCTGATAAACCATTTGTTGGTTCCAATGCGGTGCTCGTGGTTGATTTGTCAAATCAGTTTAAAGAGCAATCACAGGATAATCCTTTCAATTCTTTTATTAAAGAATCTGACAACGAAACACCCGCTTTGTTCAATATGGTACGGATGATTCAGTATGCCAAATCTGATTCTTCTGTAAAAGGAATCTATATTCTTTGCGGTAACAATGTGAATGGTTTTGCTGCCAGTGAAGAATTGCGCAAAGCATTACTTGATTTTAAAAGCAGTAAAAAATTCATTGTGGCATATGGTGAAGCCATTTCTCAAAAAGGATATTATGTGGCCAATACAGCGGATAAATTGTATTGCCATCCCCAGGGTGGTGTTGAGTGGGCAGGATTCTCCTCTAACTTACTTTTTTTAAAAGGGATGCTTGATAAACTCGAAATTCAACCACAGATATTTTATGCAGGTAAATTTAAAAGTGCCACTGAACCGCTTCGTGAAACGCAAATGACAGATGCCAACCGCCTGCAAACATCTATCTGGCTTGGCGATCTGTACACACATTTTATTACAGCCGCATCGGTTACTCGAAAAATCGATAGCACCAAACTTCGTTTATTGGCGCAGGAGGGTTCTATCCAAACTGCCCATGATGCATGGGTGAATGGATTGGTAGATGGATTGAAATACGACGACGAAGTAAAAAAAGAATTACTGGATAAATTGAAATTAGGAAATAAGGACAAAATAAATTTTGTCACTTTTAACGATTATGAAAAAGCAGTCACCTACAAAGAAACCAGTGGTGACGGTAAGATTGCATTGATTTTTGCTGATGGAGACATTGTATCGGGCAGCGGAGATAATGAGCAGGTAGGCAGCGATGCTTTTCGTTCAGTCATCAGAAAACTGAGGATGGATAATAGCGTAAAAGCTATTGTATTTCGTATCAATTCTCCTGGTGGCAGTTCATTGGCAAGTGATGTAATCTGGCGCGAAATATCTCTGGCTCGTAAAGAAAAGCCGGTAGTGGTTAGTATGGGAGATGTGGCAGCGTCTGGTGGGTATTATATTGCCTGTAACGCAGATTCTGTTTTTGCCAATGCCAATACCATCACCGGTTCTATCGGGGTATTCAGTATCGTGCCTAATTTTCAATCCTTTTTTAAAAATAAGATCGGCATCACATTCGACGGTGTAAAAACGGCACCTTATGCAGATATGGGAAGTGGCGAACGCCCGTTGACGGAAGCTGAAAAAAGATTTTTTCAGGCAGGAACCGATTCTGTGTACCATACCTTTAAAACAAGGGTTGCAGATGGACGCAAAAAAGAGATTGCATATGTAGATAGTATTGCGCAGGGAAGAGTTTGGACGGGTTCACGCGCTTTGCAGGTAGGACTGATTGATAGAATAGGGACATTACAGGATGCTATGAAATGTGCGGCTGGGATGGCTAAACTAAAAGACTATACAGTAAAAGAATATCCAGAGAAGAAAAGCATTTTTGAACAGATCATGAATACCTATAAAAGATCTATCAAGACCAACCTGATCAAAGAAGAAATAGGGGAGGAACAATTCCGTTCTTTGAATGAATTGAAAAAAGTAAAACAGATGATCGGTGTTCCCCAAACTAGATTGCCTTTTGCATTGGAGATTCACTAAACAAATGTTGGTCTTTTAAGGCTAACACCATAAAAGTAACAGCTATTCATCATACAGAAATAAAACCGTGCCTTTGTGCCCTTGTGTGCGATTATTTTTCACACAAGAGCACCACGGCACGGTTTAAAATAAACTAGTTTTAAAGTAAGTACAACACGTCATTAACTAACAGGGTGTTTAGGAAAGAGTCGTTCATCAAAATAAAAATCAGACGCATCTCTTAGTTTTACCTTTTTAAAATCCGGATGAAGCGGATTGATTAAATAATTATGCTCTTGATGAATGATCGCAGAAGGGCACCGGCACAACAGTGTTTTTTGTAACTGCATAATTTCCCGTCCCATCCATTGCGTGTATTCAAAATCGGTATACCAGTTTTTCTTAAGGCTATTCAACCGTATTTCCTGCACATCAGTATTGGAAGGAAGTTCAATTTCCATTAGTTGAATAGCTTGCAGTTCTTCCAGCGTATAGGCATTGGCCAGTATTTCCAATACCGCTAACGAAATATGCTCACTGGTATACAGTACCGGAATACCGGCGGGGTTCCATCTTCCGCCTTTTAATTTCGCTCCGGTACCGGAGAGTTCATGTGCAAACTTTCGGTGCGCAAATCTGTATAGAATCATGTGTATACACCGTATTGAATTCTGGTAAGCTGATCAATGACTTGTTGTATGCCGCGATCTGAATACAAAGAAGAAAAATTAAGTATTTGCCCCAAAACTGCTTTGTCTTTTTTAAGCCAATTGTAAAAAGTATCGGCATCAGAGAAGGTTTCAAGCCCTAGTTGAATCATTTCCTGTAAAAGAAGGATGCGGTCAGTATAGATACCTTCAAAAGAAGAATTGTTTTTAGCATAGCGTTGCAGGGTTCTTTCTGAAAGGTGCAGCATATTGGCCCATTCAGTTTGTGTAAACGGAACCAGGTCTGTGATTTTTTTTAACTTACGGTAGGAATAATCTGCTACCAGTAAAGGTTTTTTTACAGGCAGGTAAACAGCCCCGGGTTCTTCTACTTTCTGAGAGCTATTTTTTTGCGTTCTATATTTCTGTAGTTTCGCCATTTCCGTCTTTTGTCGCACTAATATACGACTTTTGTCTCAATTTTTTAAATCTTCCCTCTTTTTTTCCATTTTTTTGCTTTCGGACAATAATAAGATAGATTTGTTCTCACAATGAATGGTTTATGAAAGGAAATTACAGCCAGTACAAAGCCATGCTGGCCATTACCAAAGGTAGCCTGCGGGCCATATTTCGCAGTCCCTCTGCAGTGGTTTTCAGTATTGCTTTCCCTTTGATTTTTATTCTGGTTTTTGGTTTTGTTGGAGGAGGAGGTAGGGTTTCGCTGAATGTGGCTTTTGCCGGGAATACGGATACGGCAAATCCCGTTTATGCGGCAATTAAAAACATCGCTGGAATTAAAGTAGTTAAGAAAGAAGCCATTGAAGTAAAAGAAGATCTTGAGAAAGGCCGTATTACAGCAGTCATTAATATTACAAAATCAGGGTTAGATAATCCGCCTTATACGATCAGTCTTGTTAGCTCTGAAGCGGTGAATCCGCAAAACATACAGGTATTGCAATCTATTTTGAATGCTGTCATTGCAGGCATTAACCAGAAAACCTATGCCAATGCACCTACCATAGCCATTGTTAACAATACAGTTCAAAAAATACCAGGCCGTATCTACCGTACCATTGATTTTATTTTACCCGGCCAATTAGGGTTCTCTCTATTAAGTTCCGGTGTGTTTGGTGTTGCTTTTTTATTCTTCAATCTGAGGCAGCAATTGGTACTGAAACGATTTTATGCAACCCCTATTAAGCGGTCTTATATTGTTTTAGGCGAGGCATTGAGCAGGGTTATTTTTCAAATGCTCACCTCTGTTATTGTTATCGGTGTAGGGCACTTTGTATTTAATTTTACATTGGTACATGGCCTGCAAACTTTTATGGTGATTATGCTGCTCAGTTTTATTGCCTTAATTTTATTTATGGGCTTTGGTTTTATTGTTAGCAGCGTGGCAAAAAGTGAAAGCACCATTCCACCTTTTGCCAATCTCATTACTTTACCACAGTTTTTATTGGCAGGAACTTTTTTTTCCATCGAAGCATTTCCATCTTGGTTACAGCCTATTTGCAGGGTTTTGCCACTTACGCATTTCAATAATGCCATGCGTAGTATTGCTTTTGAAGGTGCCAGCCTAGCCAGTTGCTGGAAAGAACTGGGTATTTTAGGTATCTGGATTGTAATCGTATATGGTGTTGCATTTAAAACCTTTAAGTGGGAATAAGTATGAAACTGATCAGGCTGGGTTTATTTAGTGTTTTATCTCTGTTTGCCATTGCTTCATTGATTGGCATCCTGCTTCCATCTCATGTATTGGTATCAAGAGCGGTAGACATCAAAGCACCAAAAGATTCCATTGTACTTTACCTGAACAACATTGAAGAATGGAAAGGATGGATGGATGGGATGCAGCAGGCATCGGTACAAATTCAATCTGCGCAGCAGGCCGATCTGGCAGGAACCAAAGTATTGATTACGTCAATTACCGATTCAACAATCGTATCTACCTGGCAAACCAAAAATGGAGGTATTCAATTAAGTACGGTTCGGATGATTAAGGATACGGTTCACCAACAAACCATTGTACAATGGCAGTTTGAACAGAAAGTAAAATGGTACCCTTGGGAGCGATTGGGCTCTATGATGAACGATAAAATTTTAGGAACCATGATGGAAAAAAACCTGAACAACCTGAAACTGCTGGCTGAGAAAAACTAATTACTGTTTTTTTGCGGCAACTCTTTCAATACCTCTTCTACTACTTCGTATACCCTTTGCAGTTCTGTTTTGCTAATGCAGTAAGGTGGCATGATATATACCGTATTACCCAATGGCCGCAGGTAAACCCCTTTCTGCATAGCCAATTGTGTAAATGTGGCACTAATCTGATTCAGGTATACATCTTCCCCTTGTTTTATTTCAAAAGCCAGTACAGTGCCTAGCATCCTGGTATCTTTTACTATGGCGTTCTTTTGTATGTGCTGGGCAAATTGCTTGTTTTGTTCGGTAATCCATGCTATCTGTTTCAAACAACTTTCTTTTTCCAATAAATCCAAACTCGCCAATGCTGCACTGCAGGCAATAGGATTAGCCGTAAAAGAATGCCCATGAAAAAAAGTTTTGAATTTGTCGTCATTCACATACGCCTGATAAATTCGATCGGTACAGGCTGTTACACCCAGTGCCATTGTTCCGCCGGTTAGTCCTTTACTAAGGCAAATAATGTCAGGTTTTTTATGCATGTACTCACTGGCAAAAAAAGTACCGGTTCTGCCAAAGCCGGTCATTACTTCATCGGCAATACAAATAATATCCGCCAGCTTTACCGTATTTAATAATTCATTCATCAGGTAAGCATCGTACATTTTCATACCACCGGCTCCTTGAATGAGTGGTTCATAAATAAAAGCGGCAATTTCTTTACTGTGTTGATGAATGATTGCTTTTATCTCGCCAATATTTTCTGCAGTCGGGGTATCAATAAATATCACTTCAAACAAATGGTCATGAAAGGCGAGGGTAAATACACTTCGGTCGCTCACACTCATGGCCCCAAATGTATCACCGTGATATGCATTGGTAAATACCAGTATCTTTTTTCTGCCTTTCTCTTCTTTATTCCACCAATACTGAATGGCCATTTTCAAAGCCACTTCTGTTGAGGTAGAACCATTGTCGCTGTAAAAGATCCTTGAAAAATGTCCGGGTAGCAAAGGCAGTAATCTTTCCGCCAGTGTTACGGCGGGCTCGTGTGTAAAACCGGCAAAGATCAGTTGCTCTATTTGAAGGGCCTGTCTGTATATTTTTTCGGCAATATAAGGATGTGCATGACCGTGCAGGGTTACCCACCAACTGCTGATGGCATCGATATAGCTGCTGCCATCTTCGGCATATAAAATGGTTCCCTCACCCTTTACAATCGGAATAGGAGAGAGCATATTTTTCTGTTGCGTAAACGGATGCCAAATTACCTGCCGGTCTCTGTCTGCTAAGCTCATACTGCAAATGTAATTGCCCGCCCCTAAGGTTGAACGCTAAACCAGCGGCAAAACATAAAATTTACGGGAAGGGTGCAACGGCAGCACATGATGCTGTGTCAAAGTAGCGAACCCGAATGCATGGATGATCATCAAAAACTGGTAAAAGACTGTCTTAAGAACCATCCTATTGCCCAGAAACGGCTGTACGACCTGTTTTCTGAGCAAATGCTGGGTGTTTGTTATCGCTATACCAAAAGCATGAATGATGCGGAAGAGGTATTGCAACAGGGTTTTATCAAGATTTTCCGAAACCTGCATCAATATAAAATGGAGGGCGACCTAGGTGCGTGGATCAGACGCATCATGGTGAATACTGCCATTAATTATTTAAAAAGAAAACCCAGGTACCAGCTTGATCTGGGTTTTGAAGACAGTTACCTGCATCCGGTTACTGATCATGAACCGGATATTAACCTGAACCTGAAAGACCTGCTGAACCTGCTTCGGCAGTTGCCACCGGGTTACCAGACCATTTTTAACCTATATGCTGTAGAAGGCTACTCTCATGCAGAGATTGGTAAAATGATGGGGATCAAAGAAGCTACCAGTCGTTCACAGTATGCCCGTGCAAGGGCTTTGCTGATACAATGGCTGGAAAAATATTCCGATAACGATAAAAAAGACAGTTATGGCCGATAAATCTTTTGAGCAGAACGTAAAAGCGGAACTGGCGGATCTGCGGATGAAGCCAGATGAGGCCGCGTGGACTGTCATTGAATCCGCACTCCATAAAGAAAAAAAACGCCGCTGGTTTATCTGGCTACTGATATTACTGGCCAGTTCTGGTACTGCCGGGGTGTGGACCTACTATTCATGGAACGAGGCAACAATAAATACACGTACTGACGAACATAACAAGGCTACAACCCCGATACCTGAGCCGGGTTCTGTAAAAAGGGATATGATGTCTGAAAAGCCATTACCTGGTTTGGAAAAAAAGGTGGCTGCATCTGGCTTAACTAATTCTAGTAAGGGTGTTGATGATGATATAAAGGAACCCATCATTGCCGGTTTCAAAAAAAATCCCCATGCGATTACGGATAGTAAAAAAATAAAAAGCAAAACAGATACGGAGAATGTAGCTGCAGCAACTGATTCCAAAACGAATTCGAGAGAAGTAATCACAAATAAAATTGTATCAGAGCAATCAAAAGTTTTAATAGAGGTAAATGATCAGGATAAGAAAAACGCAGTAGTTATTTCCGAAAATAGAAAGATAGATAGTGCTAATAGCTTAGCCGAAGGAGTAACATCTCAGGTTCTTACTTCTTCGCAGAGTCAAACAATAAAAGATTCAACTGCTAATAACCTGATAGCTCAGAAACCTATCTCAAAAAAATGGCAAAAGAATATACTGTTGGCCGCAGGTTATACCAGTACGCGCAACGGATTATCCGGCAATTGGGCACTTGCCAATTCCAACTCCGGTAGTCTGTCTGGCTCGCAGGGAGGTGGTGGCCAATCAGCCTTTGCCGCACAGGATGCATCGCCTTCAGGCAATCCGGCATTATCATTAAATGCGGGGTTTGAAATACAAAAACAAATGTCAAAACGAATTGCGTTAGGTATTTCATTGGGTTATACCATGTATCAAACAAATGTAAGGGTGGGTAACAGGGTAGATAGTGCCATGTATTTTGCAAATGCAAGATCTTATAATGATAATAATTTTTATTTCACCCGGGGTAATGCAGCCATGTATCGGGAGGTACAGCATTTTATCAATGCAGATCTGAATTTGTATCTCCCATTTCAATTATTCAGAAAAATAGCTGCACGATGGAAGTTGGGTGCAGGGCTTCAGGCAATGATCGCATCCAATGCTTTATTGTATGATGAGAGTACTAACACTTTTTTCAACAACACGTCACTACTGGCAAAAATCCAACCCAATGTCTCAACCGGGTTTGATTTGGCCATTGGCAAACAGTCGCTGTTTTATCTGGGACCACATCTGCAATATACCATTACCCCTCTCTCAAACAGGTTGGGTAACAGCCGGCATCTATTATTTACCTCTCTGAAATTTTCCATGTCTTTGGCAAAAAAGAACAAGCCGGTGCAACGCTGATCTTTCGGGCAGTGTCAGGCTATAAATAAAATACCATGAAATATGTATATGTACTATTAGGATGCGCATTGCTGGTTGTTTCAGGTTGTATGAAAGATGTAGTAAAAGAACAATACACTTTTTACCGGCCCGTGTATGCCACACGCAACGAAGTAAAAGCTAATATCAGCAGCAGTGCGCCTGTGCTGATCCAGCAGCCTGGCAAAATAGTGGTGAAAGATGGGTATGTTTTTTTAAACGAGATAGACAAAGGCATTCATGTAATTGATATGACCAATCCGGTGGCTCCTGTAAATACAGCATTCATAGCAATACCGGGTTGTGTTGATATTGCGATCAATGGAAAGTACCTGTATGCAGATTGTTACACCGATCTGGTAACACTTGATATTGCAGACCCAAAACAGGTAGTGGTAAAACAGTTTCTCAATGGTGTTTTTCCACACCGGTATTATCAAAATTTCAGAGCAGATACAACGAAGGTGATTCAAACATGGGTAAAAGTTGATACAGTAGTTGAGAAAAGGTTTACCGGAACCCTCACACATGCATTGGCAAAAGCAGACAGCCGTGTTTTTATGTCATGGTCAAGTAGTTCCTTTGCTCAATCGGCCAGTGCTGTTTCTGCTTCCGGTATTTCCATTGCCGGTTCATTGGCAAGATTTGCTTTACTAAATAACAGGATGTATACGGTTAGTGAAGATGATCTTAAGATCTTTAATCTTACCCAGCCGGCAGCACCTTTGTATGTATCCTCCCTTGCCATACAGCAGGGAAATATTGAAACCATTTTTCCTTATAAGCAAACCTTATTCATTGGCTCGAGAGTGGGTATGTTTGTTTATAATGCATCTAATCCGGATCAGCCACAGAAACTTAGCCAGTTTACCCATGCGCGCTCCTGCGATCCGGTAATTGCTGATGATAGGTACGCCTATGTAACCTTATCAGGAGGATCGGCTTGCGGCGGGTTCAGCAATCAATTGGATATTATCGATATCACCAACCTTGCCAGTCCTTCTCTGATCAAAACATACAACCTCAGTTCTCCGAAAGGGCTTTCCAAAGATGGTAATCTGCTATTGGTATGCGATGGTAAAAGCGGATTGAAATTATTAGACATCAGCCATCCACAATCGGTAGTAACTGTAAAACAAGTAGGCAATTTTGAAGGAACGGATGTAATAGCTTTTCAGGGAATGGCTATTGTGACTGCAAAAGATGGCTTGTATTTTATTGATTATTCTCAGGTGTCAGATGCCCGTATTATTGGTAAACTATTAATCAATCAAACCAGATAATTATGAAAAAAATTATTTGTGTATTATTTTTGATGATGACATTAGTAGAGGTGAAGGCTCAATCAAATAATAAGTATTACCTCATTCCTCAGGTTGCTTTGCTCAATGGAGATTACGCTGCCAGTGCGCAGGTGCAGTTAGTGGGTGGTATTGAAAAGAAAAAATGGAGCTACGGTATCGGTGCAGCAATTGATTATTATAAAGTACGAACCATCCCCGTTTTTGCAGATCTGCGTGTTGGATTAAACAAAACGAATTCCATTGCTGCTTACCTGAACATGGGCACCAATATTGCCTGGCCCATGGAGAATCAATATACTGAAAATGGGTTATGGTGGAATACGCGTAAGAGTAGCTTTAGCAATGGCCTGTATGCTGATATGGGGCTCTGTTACAGAATAGAGGGAAAAAAGAAAAACCGATTTTTAGTAGGTATTGGGTATACCCTGAAAACTATTACAGAAACAGTTCCGGAAACCATATTTCGCGACTTTCCACCCTATATTGCAGAAACCACCATTCGTTCCTATAAGTATACATTTAACAGGCTTGCTTTGCGGGTAGGATTCAGATTGTAATCTGTACGGATCCATCACACTTGTTACTCAGCAGCGAGAAAAGAAAGATTTCTTTGTATGCCACTGAATTTGGCCCGTTGTAAGGGCGATTGGGCAAAAATAGTTTTGAACGAAGTTTCTGTGAGTTCCTCCCATTCTTTGGTAGAGAGATTCAATATTTCGGGAATGGGTGTGAATGCCATTTCCTGGTGTGGGTGACTGAAACGGTTCCACGGGCAAACATCCTGACAGGTATCGCAACCGAAAAACCAGTTCTCAAATTTGCCTTTCAATGTATCAGGAATCAGTGCATCTTTTAATTCAATAGTAAAATAACTGATGCATTTACTGCCGTCTACTACTTTATTCTCCAGAATGGCATCGGTAGGGCAGGCGTCTATACATTTACGGCAGGTCCCGCAAAAATCCTTGGCAAAGGGATCGTCATAAACAAGTTCCAGGTCTACAATCAATGTAGCGATAAAATAAAATGACCCCGATTGTTTATTAATGAGGTTGCCATTCTTGCCAATCCAACCCGCTCCGCTTCGTAACGCCCATGTACGTTCGAGAACCGGTGCGGAGTCTACAAATCCACGTCCCTGTATTTCGCCAATTTGTTGATTGAGCATTTGTAAAAACTGTTTCAATTTGGCGCGGATCACTTCGTGATAATCTTTTCCAAAAGCATATTTGGCAATCTTTGGGGCATCAGAACGCTGCTGCTGTTCCGGAAAATAATTCTGTAAAAGGGTGATCACGGATTTGGCTCCAGGTACCAGTTTGCGGGGGTCAACACGCATGTCAAAATGATTTTCCATGTATTGCATCTTGCCATGCATGTTTTGGGTAAGCCATGTTTCCAGCCGGCGGGCATCTTCATCTAATTTTTCTGCTTTGGCAATACCACAATACATAAAGCCCAGATCGCGGGCGGTTTGTTTTATGAGAGAGGTATTTTTTTGTGTGGGTTGCAATCAATAAAAGATACATGAAATAGTGATGCTATTGACATTTAGAAGGCAACTGTGCATCAATCATATTCTTAATGCTAAAGTAAATTTCTTTTTTCTCTTCTTTCAGTTCTCCCTTGGTAAAAAAGATACAGGCATATCCGCGGCATATATCTATCATAGGCCATGTACCCGATAATCCGGGGCTTGCCATCACAGTAGCCTTACCGTTTTCATCAGCTTGCAATATCCATTCACCAAAACCATATTGGTAACCCTCTGCAACTTTAGGCGAATACTTCATCATGGCAGGAGTGGTTCTTACGGTTAACATTTCTGCAATTGCTTTTTCACTTAATATCTGTTTACCATTGAACATACCTTTATTCAATAGCATGCTGAGAAAATTCATATAATCATTCGCAGTTGAAACAGCACCACTAAATGGGTTTACCGCATTAAAACTGGCAAAGCTGGTATTGCGCATCATTAAAGGACGTGTAATACGCTCCTGCATCAGTTGCTCAAAACTTCTCTTGGTGGCAACCTCCAATACACGCCCGGCAATACTAATGCCGATCTGGCTGTAACGAAATTCAAGTCCGGGGTTTGATTGAATCTCTTTCTTGGAAGCATAATACTCTACTTCCTCTTCAAGCGATGCAAACTTTTTTTTACTGAAAAAATTTCCTGATTCAGATTCAATACCGGTTAAGTGTGCCAGGCAATCCTTAATGGTAATATAGCCTTTGGAAAACTTAGTGAAAATGGGAATATATTTACTCACCTTATCATCCAATGATATTTTACCCTGGTCCACAAAACTCATTACCAAAGCTGCCGTTAACCATTGACTGGCGTTGGCGATAGGAGCCTGTGTTTTAGCATTAAAATCGGTTCCAATTGCTTTCTGGTAAATAATCTTGCCATCCTTGTAAATAAGGGCAACCACATGGCCTTCCAGTTCTTTTTTGGAAGATTCCAGTTTTCTGTCAATCTCAGAAAAATCAGTTTGCGCGTGCACAAACTGAAAGAATAGCATATAAATCAATATAGCACTGACTTTACCGCAGGTTACAACAGATTTTGCCGCCATATTTTCCGAATTTTTGTGTTGGATTAAGGTTTGCAATAGAATTTAAAGTTATTCGAAAATTCGTTGCAGACAACGCAATTATAAAACGTGTTTTCTGAATATACCTACTTTAACTTTTTAATCACCAATCTCAATAAAATACCAAGAGTAAAAAATTAGTACAGCTACCAATAAACCAGTAAACAAATAAACTAATCCCCCTAATATGAACTTAAGTAATTATACCATCAAAGCCCAGGAAACCATCCAGGCAGCACAGCAGGTAGCATTTAATAATGGGAATCCCAATATTGAAACCAATCACCTGCTGAAAGTATTGCTGGCCGATAAGGATAGTCCTGTAGAATTTTTACTGAAACGCAACAATGTAAATGTTGGATTCACTGAAACCAAGGCAGATGAAAGTATTGCAAAGTTGCCTAAAATTTCTTCCGGTGAACCAGCGCAAAATATCAGCCGTGATCTGAATACCGTTTTTTTGAAAGCCAATAGTGTATTAAAGGAATTCAAAGATGAATTCATCAGTACCGAACACCTATTGCTTGCTTTATTGCAGGTGAATGATGATACGGCGAAAATTGTAAAAGCAGCAGGATTAACAGAGAAAGGATTGATCACGGCTATCAAAGATCTTCGTAAAGGAGATACCATACAATCGCAAACGCAGGAAACACAGCTGAATATGCTGAATAAATTTGCTAAAAACTTGAATGAATTAGCGAGGCAGGGTAAATTAGATCCGGTGATAGGCAGAGATGAAGAGATCAGAAGAACCCTGCACATCCTCACACGTAGAACCAAAAATAATCCCATACTGGTGGGCGAACCAGGTGTAGGTAAAACAGCGATTGTGGAAGGGTTGGCCATGCGGATCATTAATGGCGATGTGCCGGATAACCTCCGCTCTAAAACCATTTTTGCATTGGATATGGGACAGTTGATTGCAGGTGCGAAATACAAAGGCGAATTTGAAGAAAGATTGAAAGGCGTAGTGAAAGAAGTGGCTACCAGCGACGGAGAAATTATTTTATTTATTGACGAGATCCATACCTTGATTGGAGCCGGTGGTGGTGAAGGTGCAATGGATGCGGCTAATATTCTGAAACCCGCATTGGCTCGTGGCGAGTTGAGAGCGATTGGAGCTACCACATTGAATGAATACCAAAAGTATTTTGAGAAAGACAAAGCATTGGAACGTCGTTTTCAAAAAGTGATGATTAATGAACCATCCATGGAGGACGCTATCTCTATTCTGCGCGGATTAAAAGATCGTTACGAAACACACCACCATGTACGTATTAAAGATGAAGCCATCATTGCAGCGGTAGAATTATCAAGCAGATATATGACCGATCGTTTTTTACCAGATAAAGCCATTGATCTGATAGATGAAAGTGCTGCTAAACTCAGGCTGGAAATGAATTCCATGCCGGAAGAACTGGATAAATTGGAAAGACAGATACGCCAGTTGGAAATAGAACGAGAAGCCATTAAACGTGAGAACGATGAAGTGAAGCTGAAAGAGTTGAATATAGAAATCAGTACCCTTACTGTTGAACGCGACACACTGAAATCTAAGTGGAAACAAGAAAAAGAATTGGTGGAAAAAGTGCAGACTGCCAAGGCGAAAATAGAAGAGCTGAAACAACAGGCAGAGCAGGCAGAAAGAAATGGCGAATATGGGAAAGTGGCCGAAATACGCTACGGTAAAGTAAAAGAACAGGAAACACTAATTGAAGAAGTGAGTGCCCAAATTAATAGTTCTACTGACAAACGTTTACTGAAAGAAGAAGTGGATGCCGAAGATATTGCAGAGAATGTGGCCAAAGCAACCGGTATACCCGTTGCCAAAATGCTGCAGAGCGAAAGAGAAAAATTATTGCATCTCGAAGATGAGTTGCATAATAGGGTAGTAGGGCAGGAAGAAGCCATTACTGCCGTAGCCGATGCCATCAGAAGAAGCCGTGCTGGTTTGCAGGATCCCAAGAAACCCATTGGTTCATTTATATTTTTGGGAACTACGGGGGTAGGTAAAACAGAGCTTGCCAAAGCATTGGCAGAATACCTTTTCGATGACGAAGGAATGATGACGAGGATTGACATGAGCGAGTACCAGGAAAAACATACGGTATCCCGTTTGGTAGGCGCCCCTCCCGGTTATGTGGGTTATGATGAAGGCGGACAATTGACAGAGGCGGTGAGACGAAAACCATATAGTGTTGTACTACTGGATGAGATTGAAAAAGCGCATCCGGATGTTTGGAATATTTTATTACAGGTTTTGGATGATGGTCGACTTACCGATAATAAAGGAAGGGTGGTGAATTTTAAAAATACCATCATCATCATGACCAGTAATATTGGTAGCCACTTGATACAGGATGCTTTTGAAACGGTAACCGAAGCCAATGTGGAAGATGTTACAGAAAAAGCAAAAGTGGAAGTAATGAACCTGCTACGCCAAACCATACGGCCTGAGTTTTTAAACAGGGTGGATGAGATCATCATGTTCAGTCCCCTGATGAAGAAACAGATCATGGGTATTGTAAAAATTCAGTTGGAAGGATTGAAACAACTGGTTGCCGAAAATGGAATCAGCTTGCAGTACAGTGAATACCTGTTGGCATTTTTAGCTGAACAGGGTTATGATCCACAATTTGGCGCAAGGCCTTTAAAAAGGTTGATCCAGAAACAGATCATCAATGCATTGAGTAAAAGAATACTGGCCGGTGATATTGATAAATCAAAACCGGTACTGGTAGATGTGTTTGATGGGGTGGTGGTGTTTAGAAACGAAGAATAAAAGAGAAATATCTGAAACGTAAAGACCGGACAGCAATGTTTCGGTCTTTTTTGTGGCCATTGCGTAATGGAGCTTTCAGGAGAATAGGTGATTTATTTTTGATTTTTGCGGTAAATACGCTATCCTTTTCATTAGCCCTTTATTAGTTTTAGCTCATTATTTACTCCTAATTGGAGGTCGCAAATTGCGTCCTCCAATCACTAATAAAATGATTATATGGCAAAGAATACACTAAAACTATCCTTGGCAGATGAAGCAATCATGAATAAAATTTACCTCGTAAGAAGTCAAAAAATAATGATCGATAGGGATTTGGCTGAACTATATGGAGTGGAAACGAAAAG
The DNA here is from genome assembly GCA_943372845.1 of Chitinophaga pinensis. Taxonomy (GTDB): domain Bacteria; phylum Bacteroidota; class Bacteroidia; order Chitinophagales; family Chitinophagaceae; genus Sediminibacterium; species Sediminibacterium pinensis_K. The sequence continues at coordinate 384,896 of CALSAD010000002.1, forward strand.
ATTAAAAGAAGCTGTTCGTAGAAACCGGTCCCGCTTTCCCAAAGATTTCATGTTTGAAATGAACGGGAAAGAGTTCACAAATTGGAGGACGCAATTTGCGTCCTCCAATTCGGATAAACTGGGTTTGCGCTATGCGCCTTTTTGTTTTACAGAGCAGGGTGTAACCATGCTCTCTTGTATTCTAAACAGCGAAAGAGCCATTAGGGTTAATATTCAATTGATCCGCATCTTCAGCCGGATGCGTGAGATGTTGCTCACGCATAAAGATATTTTACTCCAGTTGGAAAAAATAGAACAGAAGCTATCTGGCCATGATGGACAGATAGAAAGAATTTTTCTGTATATCAAACAGCTGCTTAATCCACCACAACCTGCCCGTCAAAGAATTGGCTTTAGAAGAAGCAATGAGTGAGCAGTTTTTTATGGTTATTCTTCAGACTTATTTTTCAATGCCATCAGCAAAGTATATGCACCTTTCACAACAATCTCTTTTCCTGCAAAAGAAGCCCCATTTTTAATTTCGGTAAACCCCTTCTCCTGAATTCCGGTTTCTACAGAAGTAAGTTGAAAAGTATTTTTTCCTGTAGGAACAAAAACATAGTTACCTCCTTCGAAACTTACAATCGCATCTTCGGGAATAGCAGGTGTTTTCAGGTTACTGGTTTTGATTTCTGCGTTCATATACATGCCTGGTACAAGTGTATTGTCATATTTTTCAAAATGACAATGTACATCGGCTGTTTTATTTTCTGAAAGGTCTTTACTGATCAGATTAATTTCACAAAGATATTTTCTGGACGGATTGCTATTGGTATAGGCAACCAGTTCCTGACCAATGAATAATTTTTCAAGATCTTTTTCAAAAATGCCCAGGTTCAGGTGGATATCTGAAGGGTTGATCAGTTCAAATAAAATATCAGATGGGTTTACATACTTGCCAATATTCACATTTACTTTTGATACAAAGCCATTGATGGGAGACAGGATACTAACACTTTTGTTGATAGTCGTTTCTGTAACAGATGCAGGATTGATATTAATGAGTTTTAGTTTTTCCGCTAAACCGCCCAGTATAATTTTTTGCGTATTGTATTCCATCTGTGTTTGTTGAAATACTTTATCACTGGTGGCCTTACTTTGGTTTAGTTCTTTTTGCCGTTGGTATTCTGTTTCAAGATAAGTGAGTTTTGTGCGTGTGGTCAGGTAATCCTGTTGCAATTGAATATATTGCTGATCCTCCATTACTGCAATCACTTCTCCTTTACTAATATGCAAACCGGGTAATAGTTTGGTGGTTCTTAAATACCCTCCCAGTGGCATGCTTACCGATACCATATTCTGTGGGGGTACATCAATTTTTCCGGTTACTTTTAAAACCGTTGACATGTTTTTTTCTTCCAGTTTTCCTGATTCAATGTTTGCAGAAGCCAATTGAGCTGCAGTAAGTGTAACCAGGCTTTCATTAATGGGATCGGAAGGTGTTGTGCTTTCCTGCTTTTTTTGACTACATGCGGAAAGTAAAAGAATATAGAGAAAAGTTATCGTTAGATGTTTCATGGTATGGTTATTTTGAAAGTAAGTAATGAATACTGGTTACCGCTTCGTTATAGGTTTTAACCGCATCGAGATAATTATTCCGTATGGTAACTGACTGGTTGTTGAGTATTACCCAATCAAGGTAATTGATCTCGCCGTTGATGAATTGCAACATGGCCGTTTTTTCAATAATCTCGGCATTGGGAAGAGCAGTTGCCTCAAAGTAACGGAGGTTCTGGACACTATGCTGGTATTGAATCAGGGCAGTTTTGTATTGTGTTTGTATCATTAAATACTGCTGCTGGTAAGCATTCTCAGTAAGTGCCTCATTTGTTTTAGAAGCATTGATTTTCGCTTTCTGACTACCAGAAAAAATGGGAATACCAATACCCAGTAGGGCAGCGCCAAATCGTGCAGAAGATCCATATATAACATTATCCGCTCCGGTACCCCTGATACTCATGTTGGAATAACCAATGGAAAGATCGGGCAGTAGCTTCGATTTCTCAAGCTCTGTATTCGTTTGTGCAGTATTTTTTTGTTGTTGCAATACACGAAGCAATGGGTGAGAGGCGAGTACCGAACTGTCTGACAATCCTGGATCCTTCATGACTGCACTGATGGCTGAAGGTTCATAAGAGGTATCCGTATTTAAAAGTAATTGAAATTGTACTAAGGCTAAGTCTATTTCTTCCTGTAATGCCTTGCTTTGTAAATAAATATTGCCTCGTTGAATTTCTGCCGTACTTTTCTCAACAATATTACTTTCTCCTTTGCTAAGCCGTAGCGTTGCTTTTTGAAGAAAGGAACTGTAGTTGCTATCTGCTTTTTGTAATAGTTTCTTCTTCTCTCTCAACAGCAGGATGCCATAATAAAGTTGGGTTACCGATTTTTTAATCTCTGCTTCTTTTAAGGAAATGCCTAACACTGCTGTTTTCCATTCTTCCGTAAATAGTTTTTTCTGATTGGAATAAACGGTTGGAAAGCTGAACGATTGTGAAACACCAAAACGATTATCGGTATACACACTGTTGATTTGTCCTGCTTCCGCTGTAAAATAGGTTTTGGGTATGGTGGACGATGAGCGGATCAGTTTTTCCTGATACTCCGCCTTTAGTTTTTCATTTTTTACCAATCGGTTATTCTTCAGGGCTGTATCAATAGCGGCTTCGATGCTGATACTTTGGGCGGATGCTGTTCCACCAAACAATAGTACCAGTATCAATATGGGTACCATTGCACCAGGTTTTATTTTCATGGTGTTTTTTTCGAAAAGAATATACAATACGGGTAATACAAAAAGGGTTAGCAATGTTGCAATTAATAATCCGCCAATCACAACAGTTGCCAATGGCCTTTGCACTTCTGCACCTGCACCATTACTAAGAGCCATTGGTAAAAATCCGAGAGAAGCTACAAAAGCCGTCATCAATACCGGTCGCAAACGAACCTTGGTTCCCATCAGCACAATATTGTGAAGGTTGGTTAGTCCTTCCTGTTTCAGTCGATTGAATTCTGCTATCAGTACAATACCGTTTAAAACCGCTACGCCAAATAAGGCAATAAATCCTACTCCGGCACTGATACTAAATGGCATTCCCCGAAGGGCCAGAAAAAAGATTCCTCCAATGGCTGAAAGTGGGATAGCAGTATAAATCAGCAGACCATGTTTTATTGAATTAAAAGCAAAATATAGCAGCACCAGAATTAAGCATAAAGAAACAGGTACCGCAATCCCTAACCTTTTTTTTGCTTCATTCAGATTTTCAAAAGCACCACCATAGGTAATATAATATCCCGGGGGCAATTTAATTTGCGCTTCTATTTTTTGCTGTAATTCTGTTACGATTGATTGTACATCCCTGTCGCGTACATTAAAACCCACCACAATTCTTCTTTTGGCATCTTCTCTTTGTATTTGATTGGGCCCGTCTTTTATGGCTACATCAGCTAACTGCGATAAAGGAATCTGTGTCCCCTGCGGTGTTGGGATCAGCAGGTTTTGTACATCTTCCAGATTTTTTCTTTGACCAAGGTTTACCCTTACAACAAGGTTAAACCTTTTTTCTTCCTCAAAAACCAATCCGGTGGTTTGTCCTGCAAACGCGGTGTTTACAATCCGGTTAATATCTGCAATCGTTAGATTGTATTGTGCAATAACCGGCCTGTTATAATTGATAATAATTTGCGGCATTCCGGTGATCGGCTCTACAAATAAATTCTGGCTGCCTTTTACCGTATTTACCAGTTTACCAAGTTGCTGGGCATACAAGGCAAGTGTGTCAAGGTTCTCGCCAAAAATTTTACAAACCACATCCTGCCGTGCACCTGTCATTAACTCGTTAAAACGCATCTGTACCGGATACTGAAATCCTGTGGTGATCCCCGGAACTTCCTGTAAAGCCACACTCATTTTTTCTGATAGTTCGGGGAAAGTTTTGGCGGATGTCCATTCTTTTTTATCCTTTAATATCACCATCATATCACTGGCTTCCATTGGCATTGGATCGGTGGGTACCTCACCACTTCCTATTTTAGTAACCACTTTTAATACTTCAGGAAATCTTGTTTTTAATATATGGGCTGCCTTCTGTGTGCTTTCAATCGTTGTATTCAGGTTGCTGCCGGTTAATACCCTCGTGTCTACGGCAAAATCGCCTTCTTCCAGTGCGGGAATAAATTCACCGCCTAACGTAGTTAATGTAAACAGGGCCAGTGCAAATAAAATCAATGCACCAGACAAAACCATTTTGGGAAACTGCAATACCCGCGTCAGTGCATGCTGGTAAACACTTTCCATACGAAACATGATTTTGTCGGAAATATTGGGCTTGTGTTTGATCTTTCTGCTTAATACCAATGCACTCATCATAGGGATATAGGTGAGTGAGAGTACAAAAGCACCCAGTAAGGCAAAGGCAACCGTTTGTGCCATGGGTTTGAACATTTTTCCTTCAATACCCTGCAAAGTAAAAATGGGCAGGTATACAATGAGGATGATGATTTGTCCAAATACGGCGCTGTTCATCATTTTACCAGCAGATTTGGTTACCTGTTCATCCATTTCGGATCTGCTAAGTGCGGTAACCTGACTAAATTTTTTACTGTGTGTTAGCTGGTGCATCACCGCTTCTACAATGATAACGGCACCATCCACAATCAATCCAAAATCAAGCGCACCAAGGCTCATCAGGTTGCCACTTACACCAAATAAGTTCATTAAAATAATGGCAAACAACATGGCCAATGGTATCACTGAAGCAACCAATAACCCCGCCCGAAAATTACCGAGAAACAGCACCAGGATGAACACCACTATCAATGCACCTTCGAGAAGATTTTTTTCTACAGTACCAATGGCATTGTTTACCATTTTGGTACGATCGAGAAAGGGTTCAATCAATACGCCTGCAGGTAATGTTTTTTGGATCTGGGCAATTCTTTCCTTTACATTTTTAATTACCTCACTGCTATTGGCTCCTTTTAACATCATCACTACTGCGCCGGCCACTTCGCCTTTGTCGTTGTAACACATGGCGCCATAACGCGTAGCATACCCAATACTCACATCGGCCACATCCCTCATAAACAAAGGCGTTCCGCCGGATGTGTGTTTGATGGAAATATTTTCGATATCGGCTTTGTTTCCAATCAATCCTTCACTCCGGATGAATAAAACAGTAGCTCCTTTTTCAATATAGGCACCACCGGTATTCTGGTTGTTTTTTTCAAGTGCCGTAAAAACATCATTGATGGTAAGGTTATAGGATTGCAGTTTATTGGGGTTCACCGCTATTTCGTATTGCTTTAGTTTACCGCCAAAACTGCTTACTTCGGCTACTCCTTTCACGCCAAGTAACTGTCTTCTTACAATCCAGTCCTGAATGGTACGTAATTGTGTTTCGTCATAACGGTCTTCATAGCCTTCTTTGGGCCGTACTACATACTGGTAAATCTCTCCCAAACCGGTACTGATGGGACCCATTTCAGGTGTGCCAATACCTTGTGGTATCTGAGATTGTACTTTCTGTAATCGCTCTGCTACCTGTTGCCTTGCCCAATAAATATCAGTGGCATCATCAAACACAATGGTAACCAGCGAAAGGCCAAAGCGCGAGAAACTTCTGATCTCCTTAATCCCGCTGATATTGCTGTTGGCCTGTTCAATAGGAAAAGTAACCAGTCGTTCAATATCGGTGGCGCCAAACGAAGGGGCCACCGTAATCACCTGTACCTGGTTATCGGTGATATCCGGAACCGCATCTATGGGTAAACGGGTTGTTTGGTAAATGCCATAACCAATCAGGCCAAGCACAAATAATCCAATAATCAGTTTATTCCTGATGGAAAAATCGATAATTCTGTTGAGCATATCAATAATTGATCAATTTGAATGAATGAGTTCATTGCACGACGCATAACATCAAAGAAATTGATGTATGGTGTATAAAAATAAATGATCAGCAGGATTTGGGTGGTTGCCAGATATTGGACAGGAAAGAAGAAGCTGTAAATACTTCCTGATAGGATGGGAAAGAACGTAACTCATTAAAAACGGGCCTGATAATATCGGTAGAAAAATTATTAGGCGAAAAAGCGGATACGCTGGAGTTGGTACATCCATCATGCGTTTTGAATGGCAGTTTCATGTCTTTGGCATAATCTGCATCCTTTACATCGCCTTGCGCATAATGCATACAAAGAAAATCCCAAAGGGTGATCTTTGTGTTCTGCTGCTTATGTTCAATGAAGTGCTCTACCAGACAGGGTAATTTTACCAACTGGTATAATTCTGTTGTTGAAAACAGGTAGACTGTGAGAAATGATATCGCAATTAGTTTTTTCAACTCAGTAAAGGTATGCAAATGTGGTAAGCGGGCAAACAGAATAAACGCTTGTACGGTATACCTATATTCCCGAAATTCGACTACAGTTTATGATAAAAATGACAGCTACCATACAGCAATTCGGTAAACAGGGTGAAAAAACCGGCTGGACTTACATCACCATTCCTGCTGATATAGCCGCAGCATTACAGCCCGGCAGTAAAAAATCATTTCGGGTAAAAGGAAAGCTGGATGATCATGCGATAAAGGGGATAGCCCTGCTTCCCATGGGCGGCGGTGATTATATTCTGCCTTTGAATGGAGCCATGCGGAAGGCCATTCACAAGAAAAAAGGAGGGATGCTACAGGTGCAGCTCGCAGTAGATCTGCAGCCACTGGAACTACCTGATGGATTTATGGATTGTTTGGCAGATGAACCTGCTGCCCGTTTATTTTTTGATTCTATGAAGCCCTCGCATAGAAATTATTTTATCAAATGGATGGGTGGTGTAAAAACAGAGGCCGCCGTGGCTAAACGGATGGCCCAGGTAATCAATGCACTGTCACGACAACAGGATTTTGTAACCATGGTGCGCAGCCAGAAGGCAGAAAAAGAGAAGAGAGGGCTTACCTAATTTTTTTGGCAAAATCTTAGCGCAGGTAAATGGAGAAGCTATGTATTAATTCGTAACTTTCTCACAATTCAGATTGCCATGAAAGCCGTATTTGTAATAGGATGTATGTTGCTCAGTGCTGTTGGTTTTGCGCAAACCATTCTTACCACCAATAACGGTATACTACTGGAAATGTACGATATCAGCGGTCGCCCCGTCAGTACCAGGATCAAATCTGAAATCAATGGAAATCCCCTGCTGAATGAGAACTGGGGTACCGGAACGGTGAAACTGGCCAGTGGGAGAGTATGGAAAAATGCCACACTGCGGCTGAACCTGTTAACCAACCAGCTTTTTTACCTGATAGATAATTCAGAGTTTCCCTTTGCAGAGCCCATTACAGAGTTTTCCCTTACGTATATTGATAATGGCAACACCATTCAATCTCTTTTTAAAAATGGATATCCCGGTACCACTTTGCGGGCAGAGCAGATTTTTTATGAGGTGTTGGCTTCGGGTAAACGCTTTGAGTTGTTGAAGCACCAGTATAAAACCATACATGATTATTATGAGTATGGTTCTGCTGTTTCCAAAACCTATCGCATGGCCACTGAATTGTGTGTGTATGATAAGCAGACTAAATTACTCACCACCCTTAAAGATAAGCAATCGCTTAATGAGTCGCTACCTGCATTGGCAGAAGCCATTACCCATTTGTTAGGAACGCCACCGGCAAAGATTACCAACGAAAAAGATCTGGCGGTTCTCATTACCCGATTGGATCAATGAGGTACCTGGTGGGAAACCTTGTGGAAAAAAGATTACGGCAAAACTTACTACTTAGTAAGTTTTTTGTATTTTTAACCTGTGACACCTCGAAACACAGATACCAAACAGGAAATTATCCGTATTGGCCGGGAGCTGATTAAGATGTATGGATACAATGCATTCAGCTATGCGGACATATCAAAACAGCTGAACATGAAGAATGCAGCCGTGCATTATCATTTCAAAAGTAAAGAAGACCTGCTGGCGGGTATTCTGGAAGCCTATGTTCAGGAATACCAAATGATGGACAAACAGTTGCAGGCATCGGGGTGGACGGCCTTGCAAAAAATAGAAAAATTTATTGAGCGCTACTCTTACCTGGTAGCCTGTAACAGTATCTGTATCATTGGCTCTGTGGCTTCTGATTACAATACCTTACCTGAATCGGTAAAGGAAAAAACCACTCAATTAATAGAGCTGGTGATGCGTCTGGTTGAAAAAACTTTGCAGCAGGGAAAGAAAAATGGTGAGTTTCATTTTGAGGAAACGGCACGAACCCGTGCTTTGCTGATCATGACCAATCTGGCTGCAGGCGTGCAACTGGCAAGGATTTCCGGTAAGAAAGATTATGCTTCCATTAAGGTTGCCTTGTTGAAGCAGTTAAAAGGCTGATATTTTTTTGAATTGATTACTTACTTATTAGTAAGTAATTTATTAACACACCTCAAAACAAACAATATGAAAAAGATTCTGTTTTCTCTTCTGTTAAGTGCAGCCATCCCTTCTATGGTTGCTTCGCAAACCACTTCGCCTGATTTTCAAAAGGGAAGTATTGTAATGGCCAACAATGAAACATTGGATGGCACCATTCGCGACCAGACCAAAAGCAAAGGTGTTATTCAGTTTGAAGCATCGGGCGGAAAGAAAAAAATATATTCGCCTGCCGAGTTATCCGGTTTTACGGTTAATGGCAGTACGTATGTTTCGTATGCCAGCGATTTTTACAAACTGGTGGTGCCTGCAGGTAAAGTAGCACTATACCAGCGGGTTACCGATAACAGTGGTAAAATGCTGTACAACGGAGCCGAAGTAGTTAGCGTTACTACCGCAGAAGGTAAGTATGGAGATTATTATGTACAGATAAAAGCTAACGGCAAATGGGTACGGATAACCCTTAAAGATTTTGAAATAAATCTTTCTGCTGCATTGTCTGATTGCGCTTCAGTAGTGGCGGGGATCAAAGCAAAAGAATTTGATTTTTCAAAACTGGCGCAAGTGATTGAAAAGTACAATAGTTGTCAATAAGCAACAGGCAAAATAAAAGCCATCATACGATAGATGATGGCTTTTATTTTTTACCGCGTAAATGCGTATTATAATTCAGAAAATTCTGTCGGATTTAAATATACCTGTTCATTTTTAGAAACGGTATTCAGGTATTCGGGTACTACTTTCAGTTTAATCCACTCGGGATCTTCGCCAAATTTTTTCCAGTGTTCATCTCTGTCGGCTTTGTTGTTAAAGCTGGTCATGTACATAAGGTTAGGCATGCGGCTTCCTGCGATTACTTCTGCATAAAAAACTGCATTGAAATTAAGCCGTTTAAACAAAGCGATCTCACCACCTTCATTAAACATCTTTACTTTCTGGCGGTACAATCTTTCAGTACTTCCTTCATAGCTGCGCAACTCATAATACCTTTCTGTTTTCTTGCCGGTTAAATTGGGTACGCTGTAAGAAGGCATTAAGGGAAATGCCTTAAGTACAATATTTTCAATACGTGTATATGCTGGTGCATTAAAAGCCGCATTCCAGTAAGCATCGCCGTCTTTCTGTAGCTGCTTATCTTTTACCAAAAGATCTTCCAATGTATTTACCTGTTCCAATGATTTGAGCGGGATAAAAAGATAAATTCTTTTTTCTGCAGCGGTATCATTACCCGTCCAGTGAAACACACCCACTTTGCCAATACCGGCTCGGTGTAAAGCTGGCAGGTAGGCATGCTGAAGATAATCGTCTACTCTTTTTACCTGTTCGTTATTGGTTAAACGATAGAGTTTGATTTCGTAAAAAGCCCTGTTGTCGGCTGCATATGTATCATTACTGAAGAACGATACCATCAGTAAACAGGTAACTGCAAAAGCGAAGTGTATTCTTTTTCTCATGGCGGTTAATTTTTATTCTGTATGGGTTAATCGATAGATTAATAAAGCAGCACGTTGAATCAGGTAAGGAAATTCTTTTCGGTTGATGGTTTCACCGGGCGCATGTGCACCTCTGCCCGAAGCGCCTAAGCCATCAAGGCAATCCACATATTTCGCTACATACGAAATATCGCCTGCGCCCCTCGAGCCCGGATCTCCTGCTTTGGTAGCACCGATACCCATGGCCTGCGATATACCATCAACCAGCTTTGCTATTTTGTTATTCCCTTCAGTAGGTTCCATAGAAGGAATGCCATCCTGAAAACGGATACTGGCTTTGCTTCCGTTCAGGTTTTTGCCGACAATGGTTTTCATTTTTTCACGGGCGGCATCTTTTTGTCCTTCTGTTAAAAATCGCAGGTCGCCGGTTACAATGGTTTCCGGAGAAATGATATTGGTTTTACCCATCGCTTCTCCACCGGCCTTTGCATCATCATACTGCATATCCGATCCGCCAATGATGAGTCCCGGATTGAATGTGAGGTATTTTTCCATACTCAACTCTTCCCTAAAACTATTGATGATCCTGGCAGCTTCGTAAATAGAACCATACCCTGCACCATTGGTAAATATACCTGAGGAATGGCCGGTTTTTGCCGTTACTTGTAATTTCCAGCTGCTGCTGCCTCTTCTGGCAGTGGCTACGGTGTTTAATCCCTGTGCTCCTTCAAAGCCCAAAGCGATTTCTGCTTGCTTTGCACGTTCTATAAAATCCTTCCTACTTACACTGGTGGGTATGCCTGCTTTTTCTTCATCTCCGGTAAAATACACGGTGATCTGCGTATCATCCAATAAGCCCATGGAATGCAGGGCCTGTAAAGCAGTGATGACAATCACATCACCACCTTTCATATCATTGGCGCCCTGACCGGTGGCAGTGGAATCATTTAATATGGTATAGGGTGCAAAAGGCATATCGGGTTCAAAAACCGTATCAAGATGCCCGATAATGAATAATTTCTTTCCCTTTTTTCCTTTACGGGTAGCCACCAGATGGCCTGCTCTGTTCAAGGAATCGGGCAAGTTTACCCACTCGGTACCAAACCCGGCTTTCACAAATTCTTTGGCAAACAGGTCGCCTACTTTTTTTACGCCGGCTTTATTCAGGGTACCACTATTAATATTTACGGCATCAGCCAGCAGGGTTTCTGCCTGTTTGGTATGTAATTGTATGTAGCTGATGATTTTCTTTTCAGCATCGGACAGTGGCTGCGAAAAAATAGTGTTGCATACAAGCAACGCCAAAAGAACGGCGGGTATCTTATTCATGAAGCGCATATTGGTTAAGGACAAGTTAAGTAACAAATGTTTCGGTTATACAGGATGCGCTAAAAAAAATACCAAAACTTCCTGAGTGTTAAACAAACGCATAAAACATGCATGAAAATTGTTTGCCATATAAGGAAGTTGGTAAAAGGGTGACAAATTCTTTAACAAATTCTTTATGCAGCGTAGTATGGTTGTTGCTTCAGGATGATGGTTTATAACAAGCAACGAATACCTGTCTATGGCATAAGGCTACTTCAACAAAACCTATATCACATGAAAAACAAACACCTTTTCCTTGTTGCCTGTATGGCTATTGCTGTTTCATTGGTAATGACAGCCTGTACCAAAAACACATCCGCTGAAGCAAATACTTCCGGTAAAGAACAGCTCTCCTTGTATCTGACCGATGGGCCGGGTTTATTTGATAACGTATACATTGATATACGTTCGGTAAAAGTATTGATTGATACCAGTAAAGACACCCGTCAGCACGATAATGATGACTGGGATCGCAGGGGTTCTGATGACAGGAAGAAAGATTCTTCTTTTTTATGGGAAGATTTGAACATTGCACCCGGTATTTATGATGTGCTCAAATTACGTAATGGAGTAGATACTTTACTGGCTTCAGCAACAATTACCAAAGGTTCGATTCGTTTGATCAAAATTGAGATTGGTACCAATAATTCTTTGGTGAAAGACAGTGTTACGTATCCTTTGAATTTACCTGCGAATGCATTGAATTATATCCTGATCAAATTAAAAGGTAATGAGTGTGAAAATTACCTTACCGGTAAAAAACGTTTATGGCTTGATTTTGATGTAACACGCTCTATCATTCAGGAAAGAGATAATAAGTTTTACCTGCGTCCCGTGTTCCATTTCTTTGTGGTAAATAAAACCGGACATTTATCCGGCCGTGTTGGACCAAAAGAAGGGTATCCTGTAGTAACCGTATTCAATGCCACAGATACCGCATATGCTTTGCCAAATAAAGAAGGCTATTTTAAATTAAGAGGACTGAAAGATGGTATATACTCTGTTTACATTAATGCTTCAAACGGATACCTTGATACAACCCTTACCAATGTGAAAGTGAAAGCACCAGGAGAAACTTCTGTGGGTGTGATCACGCTTCGCAAATAAGCGTACTTGTTCGTACAAAAAGTAAAGTGCAAAAGGGAGTAGCGATACTCCCTTTTTTATGTGCCTGCACTTGTGATGAGCCAGTTTGTTTGTACATTTCCGTATGCAAAACAATCGCTTTCTATTATATGGTGCCAATGGGTATACAGGTAAACTGATAGCCGGTATGGCCGCTGAATATGGACTGGAACCCATTCTGGCTGGAAGAAATGAAACTGCCCTTGCAGAGATGGCATCATCGCTTCAGCTCTCTTATAAGGTTATCGATTTGTCTGATAGTGCATTACTGGATGCTGCTTTGAAAGAAGTAGCTGTTGTATTACATGCGGCAGGCCCATTCCAGTTTACAGCTAAGAAAATGATGGAAGCCTGTGTTCGTACACAAACCCATTACCTGGATATTACGGGAGAGATCAGTGTTTTTGAAACCGGAAAGCAGTATGATGCCAAAGCCAAAGAAGCCGGTATCATGATCATGCCCGGTGTTGGGTTTGATGTGGTACCCACAGATTGCACGGCGCTGTATTTAAAAAATCAATTAACTGATGCCACACATCTCAAACTTGCTTTTGCCATGCTGGGAGGAAAATTATCTCATGGCACCGCCACTACCATGGCAGAAAATATGGGAGAAGGGGGTGTGGTAAGAGAGCAGGGTACAATCGTTCGCAAACCACTTGGTCATAAAGGGTTCTGGGTCGATTTCGGGATTAAAAAAATGTTTGTGATGTGTATTCCCTGGGGCGATATCTCTACCGCATACACAACTACCGGAATTCCCAATATAGAAACCTATACCGGCACATCCCCCAAAACATTCAAACTTTTAAAATGGCAGTTTTTATATAACTGGCTACTACGTACTTCTTTTGTGCGTAACAGGGCCAAACAACAGATCAAACAAAAACCTGCCGGCCCTTCTGATGAGATGCGGGCGAAAGCTACCAGCCTTGTTTGGGGAGAGGTGGTAAATGCTGCCGGAGAAACCAAATCTGTTCGCATGCAATGTCCGGAAGGCTATACGTTAACAGCTATCAGTAGTCTCATCATCACCCGCAAAGTATTGGAAGGCAATTGGAAGCCCGGGTATCAAACACCAGCCGGTGCCTATGGTGCGGATCTGGTGATGGAAATACCCGGTGTAACCCGGGAAGAGATATTGTTGTAAGATTGCCTCATAAAAAAGTATTTTCACGGCTCTTAATGTATCAGCAACATGGCAACCAACCGCAAAGCCGCAATGGGCTTTATTTTTATCACTTTATTGATTGATGTTACGGGATTTGGATTGATCATCCCTGTTATGCCTAAACTTATTGAACAATTGTTAGGTGTATCAGATATTAGCAAAGCTTCAGAATACGGCGGTTGGCTAACGTTTGCTTTTGCGGCAATGCAATTTCTGTTTGCACCCGTGCTTGGTAACCTCAGTGATAAGTATGGGCGAAGGCCGGTGTTATTGTTCTCCTTATTCGGTTTTGGAATCGATTATATTTTTTTATCGTTTGCTCCAACCATTGCCTGGTTGTTTGTAGGAAGAATGATTGCCGGTGTTACCGGTGCCAGTTTTACTACGGCATCTGCGTATATCGCAGACATTAGTACACCTGAAAACCGTGCACAAAATTTTGGAATGATTGGTGCGGCATTTGGGTTGGGTTTTATTCTGGGTCCGTTAATTGGTGGATTATTGGGAGAGTTGGGAGCGCGTGTTCCTTTTATGGTAGCGGCAGGGCTGGCATTGAGTAACTGTATTTATGGATATTTTGTGTTGCCTGAATCGCTGGACAAAGAACACAGGCGACCCTTTGAATGGAAGCGGGCCAATCCCGTTGGATCGCTCCTCCAACTTAAAAAATATCCTGAGGTGGCTGGGCTAGTCGTTTCTCTGGTTTTGGTATATCTCGCAGCACATGCCGTACAAAGCAACTGGAGTTTTTTTAATATTGAAAAATTCAAATGGTCGCCTAAAATGATCGGTATTTCATTGGGAGTGGTTGGGTTACTGGTAGGAGCTGTGCAGGGTGGATTGGTGCGTATTGTGAACCCAAGAATCGGGAATGAAAAAAGTGTGTACGTAGGATTGAGCCTGTATGCTATTGGTTTACTATTATTTGCATTTGCCTCAGAAACATGGATGATGTTTGTTTTTTTAATACCCTATTGTTTGGGAGGGATAGCCGGCCCTGCATTGCAATCAATCATTTCAGGTCATGTGCCGCCTAACGAACAGGGTGAGTTACAAGGGGCATTAACCAGTATCATGAGTGCCACTTCTATTGTTGGTCCATTGATGATGACCCACCTCTTTGCCTATTTTACCAATAGCGATGCGCCGGTGTATTTTCCCGGGGCTGCATTTTTATTGGGTTCAGTGCTTATGATGGCCAGTGCTATATGGGCTTATCTTGCTTTAAGGAGTGAGAAGACAAGTACTTGATTTGGCTGTGGCGTATTCAAATAGCTTGTAATAAAAGAAAAATATTTATTTACCCTTACTGGTAAACCAACTGGCTCTTATCTTTTTCATCTCTTCGGTAATCGCTTTGCCAATGGTTTCATACGGAACCAGTGTAACGCCGGTTTGCTCCTGTAAAGTGAGCATGGTTTTCTTTTCGTTTCCGCGGTGTTTGTAGGTAACACTAATCACATCACCCGGTTTTTTTGTTTTGAGGTACTCATTGGCTTCTGCTGCCGTTTTTACAGCTGTTTCATCCAGCTTTAGAATTTCATCATTGATATCCAATCCGGCTTCGTAAGCAGCCGTGCCTTTGGTAGTAGCCCTGTCTACGATCAATTTGTTGGCTTCAGCGGTATTGGTGCTTCTACCTCCAAACCCGCCATTAAAAATACCCATAGAAGCTTTGCCGGCGTTTGGATTTTTCAATTCATAACCGGCTTTTGCAAAAAGAGAAGCATAGTCTATCGGCTCATGACCATTGATATACCTGCTGAAAAAATCAGCAGCAAATTTTGCGTCGCTGATGGTTGCCAATGTCTGTTCCATAGTGGCAACCGTATACGGAATTTCTGTTTTGCCAAACCGCTTCCACATAGCCTGCATAAATGCATCAATGTTCTTATTGTATTTGGTTTGCAGTTCCAGATCCAATGCCAGCGCAATCAAAGCCCCATAGGTATAATAGGAAGTAAACATGTTGGCATAGTTGTTCTTATCAATCGAAACAGCAGCATCAACATATACAGCATGATTGCTTGCCTGAACAGGTGTGTAATATTTTGCTCCCGGTGTATTGGTTTTGGCATTGATCAGGCCTGCGGCATTTCCAATAAACCCATTGCTGTTTTGCAATCCGGCCCTTGTGAGTATGAGTTCTCCATAATATTGTGTAAAACCTTCCGCACACCAAAGTTCATTGCTCATATTGCTCTTCTCAAAATTAAACGGCTCAAGTGTTTTCGGGCGAATCCTCTCTACATTCCAGTTGTGGAAATATTCGTGAGAAAAAACACCTAGTAACCTATCTGCATTAAATGTACCCATGGGGGTAGTGATCATGGTAGAGTTCCGGTGTTCCATTCCATCCCCATTTACATAGGGGTTTGCACCGGCGATAAAAGTGTATGTGCCATAATCATAATTGGGAAATTCACCAAACACCGCTTTGGCTTCCTGTACCAGTTTCTTTACTTTCTCTGCCAGCTCATCTGCCTGCGTTTCTGTTGCATTCGATTCTAATGCGATGCGCATGGTAAATGTTTTTCCATCAGGGTTGGTGATGGGCCATTGTCTGAGGAGTTGGTTGCCAATTTTAGTAGGACTATCCATAAAGTATTGCAATCCGGGTGCGGTAAACGTATTGGGTTTATTGGTGGGTACCAGTTGGGTAGCAATTACGCCTTTGTTTTCTTTGGGAAGATCAAAACTAATTTCGATAGGCGCGTTATCCAACCCTTTCATCCACATAAAACTGGCGGGCATATTCAAATGAATACTCTCCGGATCGATGCCTGCATAGGTGCCATCTGCATAATTACCAAAAAGGGTGTAAGCAATGGTAATGGTGCCGTTGTGCTTAGGCACTTCATATACATCTCCGTCGATACGATTAACGATGATGTTTTTGCCTGCCGCATCAGTTGCCATTACATCATATACATTTTTGCCAAATTCATGAGTGGCATAACGGCCGGGAGAGGAGCGGCTCATTTTAAGCACAGCAGGTTTAGCCGCAATACCTGTAACGGTGAGTTCTATATGTGCTTCGTGGTGAACTGCGTTTTGGAAAGAGACCTTATAAGCAACTTTTTGTGCAGTGAGTAACAGTACAAAAAGCGAGGATACGATAAGCAGACTAATTTTTTTCATGGTAACGTAAGGATGGTTTTGATACATGCCAATTGCTAAGATAAGTTACCATGCCGATTTTGAGAGGTTACACGGCAAACCTTACAGGAACGGTTACAATTTGTTGACTTAGCCTGATTATTAATCGGTTAGGTGCTTTAATCTTGCCGAAAAAAACGGCACTTTAACAATACAGATTGATTTTTTTTAGGTAGAGAAGCATTTTACCGTTACCTTTGCGGCCATTAATTATTTACAATTTTACAAATGGACACACAAATCACAGGAACTGTAAAGTTCTTCAACGAAGAAAAGGGTTTTGGATTTATTAAGCATGATAACTCCAGTAAAGAAACTTTTGTACATGCCAATGGCTTGATCGATCAGATCGAAGCAAACGACAAAGTCGTTTTTGATGTACAGGAAGGACGTAAAGGCTTGAATGCCGTTAACGTGAAACGTTTAAGTTAACACTGAACTTTCTTAACCTACTATAGGCCACTCCGCTCTGCGAAGTGGCCTTTTTCTTTGTGAATGGGCAATGGTGAATGGTGAATGGTGAATAGTGAGTTGGATACTGAAAAACAAACAATTACCCTTTCTTAGATTCTATATTAGTAAGCCGGATCGTATTCACCATTGCCCATTCACCATTCACAACTCACGCCTCACGATTCACGTCTCACCCCATATCATTATCTTTGCCCGCTTATTACTAAAACAGATAGAGATGTCAGAAATGATGCAGCAATTACAGGAAACCGTGAATTTTATTCGTGCCCAGGTATCGGGGGAGGCTAAGACAGGGATTATTTTAGGTAGTGGGTTGGGTAATCTGGCCAATGTGATTGTGGTGGAGAAGGAAATACCGTATAACGAGATCCCGCATTTTCCCGTTAGTACGGTGGAGGGGCATAAAGGGCGTTTACTTTTTGGGGAACTGGGGGGTAAAAAAGTTTGGGTAATGGGTGGGCGCTTTCACTATTACGAAGGGTATACGGCACAGCAGGTTGCGTATCCTGTAAGGGTAATGCGGTTGCTGGGTGTAGAAACACTCTTGTTATCCAACGCAGCAGGCGGGGTAAATCCGGATTTTGCCATTGGGGATCTGATGATCATTAATGACCACATTAGTCTGTTTACAGAAAATCCCTTGTTGGGAAAGAATGAAGATACGCTCGGAACCCGCTTTCCGGATATGAGTGAGCCATACAGTAAGGCGTTGATCAAAATCGTTCAGCAAATAGCCGCAGAAAATAAGATTACCCTGAAACAGGGGGTGTATACAGGAGTTACCGGCCCAACATTCGAAACGCGGGCAGAATACAAGCTGATTCATGTGCTGGGCGGAGATGCTGTGGGTATGAGCACCGTACAGGAAACCATTGCAGCAGTGCATTGTGGTATGCAGGTATTTGCCATGAGCGTTATCACCGATATCGGCATTCGCGAAGAAGAAAATACCATTACTCACGAAGAAGTATTGCAGGCAGCCAAGGATGCAGAACCGAAGCTGACTTTATTGTTTACCGAATTGATGAAAAGCCTTTAGTAGTTAATAGTGAGGAGTAAGTAAATTCAGTTTTAACGATTCACTATTAACTTTTAACTCCCGGCTACTTAGCTTTCCTTTATTTTACAGCAGATTTACCAGCATGGGTTTACCGTTACGGAAAAGCATATTGATTTTTTTTACGTTGTTGATGTCTGCACAGGTATCGCTGTTTGGGCAGACTAGAAATTTGCAACAACTAAATACAGGACAGGCTCCGCAGGTAGGCTATGATAGCCAGGGAAGGCCAGTTAGGAAGTCTTCCGGTAATGATTCATTGCAACGAAGAGATCGTAACCTCGATTCCATTACTATTTTTTATAAATACTTTGATTCCAGCAGGCTTCGTACTGTTGATTCATCGATCAATGATTTTACGACCAGGTTTCCATTGCCTTATTATTATCATACGCTGGGGAATTATTCCACGGCTTCCCAATCCTTCTTTTTTAATCCATTAATGAAGCCCGGTTTTGATGCGGGATTTCACCAGTATGATGTGTATGCGTTTACCCTGGAAGGAACCAAACTGTATCAGACCACACGGCCATATACCGAACTGGCCTATGTATTAGGAAGTAAAGCAGAACAACTGGTGAATGTGGTGCACACGCAAAACCGAAAAAGTAATTTTAATTTTTCGATGGAGTACCGGTTTAACAATGCACCGGGTAATTTGAAAAATCAGAATGCGAGCCAGAATAATTTTCGGTTTACGTCTCATTACCAAACACTCAATAAAAAATATGAAGGCTTCCTGATTTATATCTCCAACAAAAGTGCTTCTTCTGAAAATGGAGGATTGGTAGATGTAAAAAAACTGGATAGTCTTGCCTTAAACGATCCCTACGAATTGGAAACCCGTTTGGGCAGGGCAGGAGCGGCAGGCCGTAATCCGTTTAATACTGGTGTGAATACGGGTAATATTTACAAAAACAGCACCTTGGTTTACCGTCATCATTTTGATATTGGCACCAAAGATTCACTGGTAACAGATTCTATTACGTATAAACTGTTCTTTCCGCGATTACGGATAGAGCATACGTTTAAACTGATCAGCGGCAGTTATAACTATCTGGATAATTTTGTTGATGCCACACGCTACAAAGACTATTTCAATTATACCACAGCCAATAGTGTAGCCATCAGTTTTAAAGATAAATGGAATGAAGTGTATAATGAATTCAGCCTGATTTCATTTCCGGATAAAAATAACCTGGCACAGTTTCTGAAAGCAGGGGTGGTGTTGCAGAATATCAAAGGAACGTTTAATGATACAGTTCCGGGGCCCACTATTTACAATCTTTCCCTGCTTGGTGAGTATCGTAACCGAACCAGAAACCAGGTATGGGATATTGAAGCATCAGGACAACTGTATCTCACCGGATTTAATAACGGGGATTATTCTGCCTATGTTAGTATGAAACGAATGCTGGGAAGAAAACTGGGCTTCCTGAATATTGGCTTTCAGAATGTAAACCGTTCACCTTCTTTTATTTTTGAAAAAGCCAGTAGTTTTCCCGTGAACAACCGATCAGCGTATGGGAAGGAAAATATCATCCGCTTTTTTGCGCAATATGATAATCCGCGCAACGGATGGAAATTGGGTGGCGAATATTTTGCTGTGAGTAATTACCTGTATTTCGATAGTTTTTTTTCTGCGAAACAGGAAGCTACTTTATTCAATGTATTACACCTGAACGCCGAAAAGAAATTCAAACTATCCCGTTACTGGAATTGGTATACCGAAATACATGTACAGCAAACTACAGGGCAACCTCCCGTAAATATTCCGTTCCTCTTAACACGCAACCGTATTGCGTTTGAAGGAAATTTTGCTACCAATCTTTTTTTATCAACCGGTATAGAGATCAGGTACAATACCGGGTATAAAGCGGATAATTACTCGCCGGTACTGGGTCAGTATTTTGTACAGAATACGAATACCATTACCAAT
Organism: Chitinophaga pinensis; assembly: GCA_943372845.1. Classification (GTDB taxonomy): domain Bacteria; phylum Bacteroidota; class Bacteroidia; order Chitinophagales; family Chitinophagaceae; genus Sediminibacterium; species Sediminibacterium pinensis_K. The sequence continues at coordinate 405,077 of CALSAD010000002.1, forward strand.
CGGCCAGACATTCATGCTTTTGTGCATTTTCGGATCAAGAGCTTCAAAGGTTTTTTCAGGGTAGAGAACCTGAATACATTGAATGTAACAAATGGATTCAGTTTTAATAAGCTCAACTTCATGACGAATCAGAATCCTGGAACTGGATTATGGCTAAGGTTTGGACTGTGGTGGAATTTTGTGAACTGATGAAATGGGGTGGAAGCTGGTTTGCGGAAACTCAGAAAATAATATTTCGGTTCCTCTGTTTATATAGGCTTGTACTAACCGCTGAGCCGCAGAGGGCAGGGAGTTTTCGCGGAGATATTATGAGAAGAAATAAAAATCCCCCTCACGTCATTTCGAAGGAGGAACGACTGAGAAATCTGCTGACCGAGGAAAAGATTTCTCACTACGCTGCGCTTCGTTCAAAATGACGCATGATTTGATATTGTAACAAGTAGCTCAAAGAACTGATTAATGTTTTAAAGATCTTTTTTTGATCATGCCGCCGCGTGTATCCTTCACACTGTTCATCACCACAAAAGCATTGGGGTCTATTTTTTCGATCTCTGTAGTTAGTTTGTTCAGTTCAAGCCTTGTTACTACGGTATATACAATATCAATATCATTTCTTTCACCATGGCTGCCGAATCCGCGTTTACCTTTGTAAACGGTAAGCCCGCGTCCCATTTTATCCATGATCATTTTGCGAACTTCTTCACTGTGTGAGGAGACTATGGTAACACCGGTATACTCATCAATCCCTTCAATAATAAAATCAAGTGCTTTGGAGGCAACGATATAGGTGATCATGGAATACAACGCCGTTTCTACTGATAACAGGTAGGCTGCTGCAGAAAAAACCATGATGTTGAATACAATAATGATGTCGCCAATAGTGGTTCCCAGCTTTCTGCTTAAAAAAATGGCGAGTACTTCGGTTCCATCAATTACGGCGCCACCTCTTACGGAAAGACCAATGCCGGTTCCCAGGAAAAAACCACCAAATACAGACACCAGCAGTTTATCGTGCGTTACTTCTGGAAAATGTACAAAAGCCACACAAAGCGCTAATCCGGTTATGGCAAAAGCAGTTTTAATAGCAAAGTTTTTACCAATTACTTTTAAGCCAAGGTATACAAAGGGGATATTGATCACTATCAATAAAATGTATAAAGGGATGTTTGCTAATTCTGATATCAACAAAGAAATACCGGTGGCACCACCATCAATAAATTTGTTAGGTAATAAAAAGCTTTCTAAACCAAACGCTGCAGAGCCAATACCTGCAGCCATCAGGAAGATGTCTTTAATAAAACGGAACGTAGTAATCTTTAATTCACGGAAGGCTTTGGCTAATTCATATCGGGTATACTCAGTTGCATGCCTGGGGTCATTCTTCCGCGATTGAAGAATGAGTGTTTTGATTAGTTTGGACCAGAATATATTCATGCGGTTGATAAGTATAGTTTAATGAACAGTTGTGTTTTTACGCATTCGCTTTGGACCATACCATAGCCAAAAACCTGTGATGGTAAAAATTAATAACGCAAAACCCATGATGGAGGTATACACCAATTTTATTTGTCCATTACTTGTGCCAACATAGTGATCAAGGATAGAACCATCATGAATTTTCTCAATCACATCAGAGCGCCTTCTTTCTATGTGAAGTAATTTTCCGGTAGTACCGTCAAGTTGAATGCCCCAGAATTTTTCGGTAAAAATAAATTTGGCCATCCCTTTATCTTTTCTAATGTCGATCCGTTCCAGGTCTAATGACAGATCCGGCGAAATGGAGTCGTGTAGAATTTTACAGGCATTTTTATATAAACTGTCAATCGGTAGCCAGTCTTGCAGGTTTGCTGAAGTTCCCTCATACGATTTGGGCTGTATCAGTCCGCCACTATGTTTTTTCCATCCTAATAAAATACCGGTAACAGAAACAATAAAGAAAAAGATAAACAAACATGCACCCGTGGTTCTGTGTATTTTTCTGAATACACGCAATAGTTTTGCCTGTTGCTTTCGTTGCTTATTTTTTTTCGAAACCTCCATTTGCTGCAAAAAGATAGGGTTAGCCCTAAAAATACGCAATAAAAAATAAAAGGGGTATCCGGCTATTTTTCAAAATAAGCCAAACTGCCGCCTACCCATTCTTTGTCTTTATTGTATCTCACACCAATCATTTTTCCTTTGCTTAAGCGTGCGAGGTTATTGGTAGCAATCGGACGGGCTTCTCCGTCTTTCCAGAAATAAAAAATACGGATCTCTACTTTTGCTGGAATATCCGGGGTGGGAATTACATCTGCGTAGGTTACTTTTTTTTGCAGGATCCAGTTCTGTGGATCTTTTACATTGTTAATATCGGCTTGTGTAACATCAATAACAACGCCCTGCCCTGCAAAAGAGAACAATGGTTTCAAAACATAATTGTCAAGGTCGGAAGGCAATTGTTTCAATTCGCTTAAGAACCATGTTTTTGGTACATAGGGATGATCGATAAAGGGAAGCGTGTACTTGCTGATGCGGTAAAACCAATTGGGGTGCGGTACCCATTCTACATCCAGATCACTTAACAATAGTTTTCCCTTTTCTTGTATCTCGGGTGATTGCTGTTGCAGATCGTCAAAAATAATGCGATTGTAAATTCTGTTTACAGCAACTTTTTTTCCTTCCTTCAGGTAAAAGAGTTTTTTTCCTTCCTGTATCAATTCTGTTAAACATACCACAGGTATGCCCGTATAATCGGTGGTGCAATAAAAATCAATTTTTGTTTTTTGCTGATGGGGCAATATCTCCAATAGAATTACATTCTCGGGTTGGTGTGTGCCAAGAATGACTTCTGTAAGTAATTGCTGGTAAGTGGTTGCATTAAACCCATTGAGATAAGTTGAATAATTTTCAGGAATAGTAAAATGCCTCCGCGTTACTTCATCCTGCCAGATCTGGTAAGCAAAAAGAGTAGGGAAGCCCTGCATTTCTATCAGTTGCGGTTCCAGTTCTCCATTTTCGTTTTGGCAAATGCCAAAATCAAAGGCAATAAAATGGGTATGTGCATTTTCGTTGAGCACACGTACCTCATCGGGAATAGCATGTGAACTGATACTATTGAAATTGTATTGGGTAATTACATCTACAATGCTTTCACAGGCGGAGAGTATTTTATCTGTGAATGAGCGATCAATAAAAACCGGGGTTTCTGCTACACGAAACTCAATCGCTCCCGGATGTTTACTATTCAGATCCTGCAAATAGGCTTCGTATTTTTCTTTCGAAAATTGTTCGTTGAACGCTTGTCTGATTGCTGAAACCATAACGGCCTTTTTTAGTGATACAAAAGTAAAAATCCTTGTCGTTCTTTGGCAAGGATTTTTTAAGGTAATCATTTCTTATTATAGTGTTCTTCGTATGGGTTTAACCAGCTTCCACCAATTCTTCCATGGCATGGTTTAAAAAATTGGGTAACACGTGTTGGTAGGTCCACATGATCTTTCCCGGATCCTGCAACTGCTCCACCATGCTTTGCCACTTGGCCTCGCCATGGTTTTCTATCACGGTTTGTTTTTTATCTTCCCTTTGAAGGTACATGCTCATACCCGATGCATCTGCTTCGGGGTGAAATTGGGTTCCCATAAAATAATCATTAAACCGAACCGACATGATGGCTCTTTCGTAAGGCACATGCGGACGGTTTTTTTCTATCGCCAGAATGGCTGCGCCCATTTCGCGGATGCGGGCATGGTTGGGTTCTATTACTTGGTAATCGCGGCTGTCTACACTATAAAAAGGATCGCGTAAGCCTTCAAATACAGCTTCGTTCTTTCCATCATCAAGCATGTGAATGGGGAATACACCAAATGCGGTAGACTTACGTTTGCATACGGTGCCGATGCCATAATGCCTGCAGGCAAGTTGAAAACTATGGCAGATAAAGAATACATGTTTTTTAGGAAAAGTATCTGCAGAGAGGTTCCAATCTTCTATGCTTTGCAGCCAGCCAAAGAATTTTTTTTCCCATTCACTGTTTACGCTTTCCAAAGGAGAGCCCGGGCCGCCGCTGGATAAATAGATGTCAAAAGAAGTATCGGGCACCACCAATCCTAATCGAACATCAAATTCTTCATAGATCAATTCAAGCTGATGTTGTGAAGCCCATTGCTGTAAGATCTCCCGAATACAACGCATACCCTGGTTAGCCTGACCTTCATACAGATCAAGAATAGCTACCCGAATTGTTTTTTTCTCTGTTCCATTCATTGTTGCGAAAATAGGGGATTTAGGGAGTCTGGAGACTGGAGTTAGAAGTCTGAAGTAAATTATCAAAACTCCAGTCTTCTAACTCCAGACTTCTAACTTTTTATAAGTAGCTCAAATTGGTTTTCGGTGTCAGTGCCAGTAAGGTGTGGTACATGAGTTTGATGGTTTCTTCTATATCGCTTTTGTGCAGCATTTCTACGGTGGTGTGCATGTAGCGTAATGGAATTGAGATCAATACGGAAGGGCAACCATCGTTGGCATACGCAAAACTATCCGTATCGGTACCGGTACTGCGGCTGAGTGTTCTTAGCTGAACCGGAATTTTTTGTTTTTCGGCAACATCCTGTACCACTTTCAATAATTTATTGTGTATAGCGGGGGCATAGGCAAGCGAAGGCCCTTTACCACACTGTATATCACCTTCAATCGCTTTACTGATCAGGGGTGTGCTGGTATCGTGCGTAACATCGGTAATGATGGCAATATCGGGTTTAATTCTACGGGCAATCATTTCTGCGCCCCGCAATCCAATTTCTTCCTGAACTGCATTTACGATGTATAATCCGAATGGTAATTTTTTGTTGTTCTCTTTCAGCATTCGGGCCACTTCTGCAATCATAAAACCACCTACCCGGTTATCAAATGCACGGCCAATCAGGTAATCGTAGGCCAGTTCATCATATCCTTCTTCATAGGTAACTACCGAGCCAATATGAATGCCCAATGCTTCCACTTCTTTCTTGGTGCGGGCACCACAATCCAGACAAAGATTATCCACTTTTGGTTGTGGCTCTTTTTGTTCCGGATTACTCATGCGGGTATGAATGGCGGGCCATCCAAAAACGGCTTTTACCGGGCCTTTGTTACCATGTATCCAAACCCTTTTGGCAGGAGCTACCTGGTGGTCTACACCGCCATTCCGTTTCAGGTAAATCAATCCCTGCTCGTTGATATAATTCACAAACCAGCTGATCTCATCAGCATGCGCCTCAATTACCACTTTAAAAGGGGCGGTTGGGTTAATCACCGCTACTGCTGTTCCGTAAGGATCGGAGAAATGGGTATCAGCAAACGGTTTGATGTATTCCAGCCATACTTTTTGTCCGCCACTTTCAAATCCAACCGGAGAGGGCGTGTTGATATAATTCTTTAAAAATGCCAGAGAAGTATCTGTCAGTATCGATTTTGCTTTTGCTTTGGAGCTTTTGGTTTTAGCCATGGTGTTTATTTTACAAGTATCATTCCCAATATGCCGCAGATTGCTTTTGCCAGCATGAGTCCGTCAATGATTGCAAGATAATAGAGAATGCTTTTACGTTGGTGTAATGAGTAGGCAACAATTATCAACAATACAAATGGCAGGGTGTTAATGAATATGCGCAGCAAAGGAAAATCACGCATCACAGCAAAAATGAGAAAAGTGCCCAAACCCACGGCTGTTAAGGGTATCAGGATGTAAAAAATGGTTTTGCGGAGCCCATAACTTACCACAAAGGTTTTCAACTGGCGGTTATGGTCTGCTGCATAATCTTTGATATCGAACATCACACATAGCATGGTGATGAACATGAAGTTCTTGATAAAGAGCAATACACTGGTCATATCAGGCTGATACATCGTTCCGGATTCGATGCAGTACCATACCACGGGGTACACCGTTACAGCGCCCGCCCATACAAAGCCAATGACAAAGGGTTTTAACCATCCTTTATTGCGCAGACTATAGCTGGCTCTTGAAGGAATGGTACTGCCGTAGTATAAAACAGCTATCAACGGAAACACCAGTAAAAGGCTCCAGGATAGCAGGCCTGCTTTTAGTATGCCCGACAGGTGTTCACGAAGAAGGTAGATGGAACCTGAGATCAGTAGTATGGTCAATAATAACTGTGAAACCCTTATCATTACTCGGTATTGGTAATACCAGTCAGACCGCTTATTGCCACTGTTACCCATCGGCTCTGCTATGTACGCATGGGTATAATACAGAATGGTAGCTACAAAAACAACAATGTAATAGGGAAGCGTATTCAGCGGGCTACGCTGCTGCAGGCTGGCTTCTACAGATAAAGCCACGGCACAAATACCATAGAAGTAGTTTCCGAAGAATAAAAAGCGGATTACGCCATTCAATCTGTGTTATTTTATGAATACGATGTTCTCAGTAACCAGTGTATCGCTCACGTTCTTTGCTTTGTCTTTCAGCCAGAAACGAAAATAGGCGGTATCATTCTTGATGCCGCAGCCGGCAATGGTTTGGTAGCCCTGAACATTGGTATTGTATCCATACCCGATTTCTAAAATTCCTTTCAGGTTAGCTGTGGGGGTAAAATTGGGTACCCGGTTCGGGCTGATAAACTGTGCACCGCTGGTGGTAGGGCAGGTTCTGGAAATTTTTTGCACCCAAAGTGTATCCTGAATATCTCCCTCTTTATCCGTAAAGTCAATCTGGAACAGCAATAAGCCGCCGGGCGACAAGGTTTTGTTATTTATACTCTTGATAGATAATTGCGGCTTGGTGGTATAGGTATCTTTTTTACAGGCATAAAACATAGCCGGTATTGCGAATAGTATCAATAATTTTGTTTTCATTCGTTTCATTATCAACTCAAATTTAGTTAAAACATTACAATAGATAGCTGTGCAGGTAATTGATGTTAACAATATTTTCTCTCTTACAGGCGATCCACGGGCATTTGATGAAGCCTGCAAGGCTGTTTTCCGGTTTCAATATGCGGAAAACAAAGTATACAGGCAATGGTGCACACTGATGGGTGTGGATGCTTCTTTGATAAAGACGCATGCTTCCATCCCCGCGTTGCCTATTTCTTTTTTTAAAACCCAAACAGTGGTGGCAACAGACTTTACGCCACAAGCTGTATTTGAAAGCAGTGGAACCACGCAAACTCAAACCAGCCGTCATTTGGTAAAAGATCTGTCCCTTTATGAAAGCAGTTTTCTGCATGCTTTTCGCCAGTTTTATGGGGAGGTGAAAGATTGGTGTATTCTTGGATTACTGCCCTCTTATCTGGAAAGACAACATTCCTCCTTGGTATACATGGTGAACGAGTTGATAGGGCAGAGCAAACACCCCGACAGCGGGTTTTACCTTGATGAACATGAAAAACTGGCTCAAACGCTTACCGGGCTTGAATTACAGGGTCAAAAAACACTATTGATTGGGGTAACTTTTGGGTTACTGGATTTTGCAGCCGCATGTCCACAAAAACTCAATCATACCATCGTAATGGAAACCGGCGGTATGAAAGGCAGAAGAAAAGAATTGACAAGGGCCGAAGTGCATGAGCTCCTGCAAACTGGCCTTGGTATAGATCAGGTTCATTCCGAATATGGGATGACGGAACTGCTAAGCCAGGCCTATTCCGCGGGTGATGGACGCTTTATCTGCCCACCCTGGATGAAAGTAATGGTAAGGGATGCAGAAGACCCGCTAACCATACAACCCCATGGGCGTGGTATTTTACAGGTAATTGACTTGGCCAACCTTTACAGTTGCTCCTTTATTGCCACTGAAGATGTGGGCATGGTACACGAAGACGGCAGTTTTGAAGTATGGGGAAGGCTGGATAATAGTGATGTTAGGGGATGCAGCCAACTGGTTGTTTAATTAACAATTAGAAATTAATAATTAAAAATTTGAAGGCAGAGGGATACTTGCTCAAAGGGTATATGGGGCGCAGTATGGGAGATGTAAACTTGTGGAATGAGTTTTTAAAAAATGCTTGGTAAATACCCCGCTTTGCCATTATATTTGCAGCCCTGAATTAAAGAAACAATTACTAATTATTAATTTCTAATTGTTAATTAAACCCTGCCCAGGTGGCGAAATTGGTAGACGCACTGTGTTCAGGTCGCAGCGTTCGCAAGGATGTGATGGTTCGAATCCATTCCTGGGCACTTAGTTAAAGGAAAGTTAACGCGACTTTCCTTTTTCCTTTTCTACCCTGAAACCCTTTCTGGCATTAAGTTTCATTGAAGTTCATTTTTAATTGTTCATTAATTTCATGACTCGAGATTAATAGGTAGTTGACTCTGTTGATTTTTCAATTGAACCGCATTCGCCTTCATAACTCGTTGATATACAGATAATTTTCTAATTATTGCCAAAATAGGAGGCAGAAATTTCATTTAGGTTATATAGTAAAAATCGAACCGGATATTATTCACAAAGCAATAATTCCATGTCAGCCATGGAATGCAAAAACGTTTTTACTTCTTGATTAACTGAATCATCCAGTTCAGGAAGCCTTTTTTCAAGTCCAAATACTATTCGAAATGGCTTATTGAAGGCATGGTTCAAATTTCCTAACTCCCAATTTTGGGTTTTAAGAAGGATTTTATTAAATAATGCATGTTTGTTTTTTTTATCCAGAATTGACAATAGCTTATCAGGATGCAAAAACAGATTTGTAGCTACTTCGATTTTATCAGAAAGTTCGATTTGCTTTTTCGAGTAAGCTTCAATTGAGTAGCCGATCAATTTGATTTTTGCTTCCAGGTCCGATTTGATTTCTGCATAATGTGCAAATTCAATGTGGCCATCGAGCAATAAGTTCTTCGCTTTATAGATGCGTTCAGTAAAAAGGTCAATAGTCCTCAGGGATCTATTTTTTTTGAAGTTTACTCTTCGATTTTCTTTAGAATAATTAGCCCGGATAAGATTTTTATACATTTCATTGTATTCAGAGGATGGTTTTAAAGATCTTAGGACTTCTAGCAGGCGCTCATTGACATTTTCAGCCCTGATTCGATATCCGCATTTTGAATGGCAATGGTAATAGTCGTATGATGCAGATCGACCTGATGACGCACTTGCTGTAAGAGGTTTGTTACATCTTGGACAAGCAATAAATCCCTTCAAAGGGTATTTTGAATTTCTGATATTTTTATTCTTCGTGTTTTTCTGTGCTTTTGCAAAGAATAGCTCCTGTACCCTGTTAAACGTTGGAGTTGAAACGATTCCTTTATGTAATCCTGGAATAACATGTGAAGATGAACACTGTAAGTCTATAATCTTTATACTCCCAGTATAAACTGTATTTTGAAGTAACTTCCAGAAATTACTTCTGCAACATTTGATGCCTTCTTTTTTAGCTGCCTCGTATGCATCAGTAATGTTGCATCTTAAATTTGCCAACTGGTGGTAGGCAAATCTGATAATTGAAGCCTCTGGTTCTTTGGGAATAATGAGTTTAGACCCATCGACAAAATAATGATTTTCATATCCAATTGGGGCACGACCAAGCCAAACTCCTCTTTCTTTTGCCCTCTGCATTCCCATTTGAGTATTTAAACTTCGTCTATCATTTTCTACTTCAGGAATCGCCAGATAAAATGCGAACATCATTTTGTTTTCCGGGATAGATAAATCTAATGGCTGCTCAACTGCCTGCGATTCAACTCCTAGTTTTTTTAATTTCTTGATTGTGTAATAAGCATCTCCGGTATTCCTACTAAATCTATCCCATCGGGTAAATAACACCAATTGTGGTCGAATGGTTGAATTCTCAATTTCAACCATTAATTTTTTCCATTCGGGCCTGTTAAATGTTTTCGCAGAATGATCTTCAATAAATACTTTTTCAATTTTGATATTTTGGAGATGACAGTATTGTCGAAGTGTATCTTGTTGTGTTTTCAAAGAACCACCTTTGATTGCTTGTTCCTCGGTGCTTACTCGGGTGTATAAAATCGCAGAGATTTGGTTAATTCTTGAATTGATCATTTTTGACCAAATATGCGCAAAGTTTTAAAAAAATCTTAATGCATTTAAGTGGGGCACATTTGGCGTAAGAGAAAGGTACACACAAAGATTCACCTATCAGTTCGATCGGTATAACTGCTCATTGATGTTGCATGGCAATCAATTTCACACTAGATATTAAATTTAGATTGACCACCTAAGTCTGATTTGTAGAATAAATCAAGTTGAAACAATTCAGACTTTTTTAGCGTGTTCTCAGAAATATTTTGTTCTATGTGGTACTTAACTAATCCAAATGATTATAATGTATTATTTGACATAATTTTATTTTTTGTACTTTTTGATGAATACTTTATCAGAGTTCACAACCTAATTTAACTGCCAGTATGAAAAAACTATGTTCATTCTTATTTGCATGGTCTTTATCTGCCATCTTAATAAGTGTATCTGCACAAAACACAAGACCCAATATCCTCGTCATCTTTTCAGATGATCATGCTGATCAAACCATCAGTGCCTTTGGAAGTCGTATGATGCAGACGCCCAATATTGACCGCATCGCACATGAAGGAGCCATTCTAAGGAATACATTTGTTACTAACTCACTTTGTGCACCGAGCCGTGCAGTATTATTAACGGGGAAGTATAGTCACCTGAACGGGTTAAAAGATAATGATCCCCGCCGCCAGTTTGATGGCACACAGCAACAGCTCCAGAAATTATTGGCTACTAATCAATACCAGACTGCCTGGATTGGGAAATGGCATTTACAAACACTACCACAGGGTTTTGATTTCTGGCGGGTATTGCCTGATCAGGGCCATTATTACCAACCTGATTTTATCAATATGGGGAACGATACCGTTAGGTATAAAGGTTATGTAACCAATCTTATCAGTGATTTCTCTATGAACTGGCTTAGCCAGCGTGATAAAGACAAACCCTTTTTTCTTGTTGTAGGTGAAAAGGCCACCCATCGTTCCTGGTTACCCGATATTCCTGATTTGGGAGCTTACGATGCAGTAACTTTTCCAGAACCTCCCAATTTTCATGATAACTATGAGGGGCGAACTGCTGCCAGAAATCAGGATATGTTAGTGAGAAAAACATTATCGGTGCAAAATGATCTTAAGGTAAGACCTGATTACAACAGCCGTTCACAGTTTGGCCGGTTTTCCCCGGAACAGTTACTGCCTTTTAAAAAATATTACGATAAAATAGCCCTTGAATATGATGCAGTGAAAAATGATAGTAGTAAACTGGAGCAATGGAAATTTCAACGTTATATCAAGGATTACCTCGCAACGGCCCGATCGCTTGACAGAAATATCGGGCGAATATTGAAATATCTTGACTCTACAGGCCTTGCCAAAAATACAGTTGTAATTTATGCCTCAGACCAGGGATTTTATATGGGCGAGCACGGTTGGTTTGATAAAAGATTTATGTATGAAGAAAGTTTGCGAACTCCTTTTGTAATTCGTTATCCGGGAAAGATCAAAGCGGGAACAAGAATGGATAAAATAGTTGTAAATATTGATTTTGCACCTACACTGCTTGAGATAGCCGGCGTTAAGGCGCCTTTAGATATGCAGGGGAAAAGTTTCTGGAAACTGTTGTCATCGCCCTCCGTAAAGCAGTCGTGGCGACGAGGCATGTATTATCACTACTACGAGTATCCTGAACCACATAGAGTAGCACCGCACTTTGGTATCCGAACGGAACAATACAAACTGATCCGTTTCTATGGACCAGACAATCACTGGGAATTGTATGACCTCAAAAATGATAAGGGCGAGATGCAGAACCTATATGGGAATGCTAAATATAGAAAACTGATTCAACAATTGGAAAAGCAGCTTCGTGCATTGATTAATGAATATAAAGACAAGGACGCTGCAGTTATCTTGGGAGATTGATTTTTATGTAATAAAATATATTCTGATCAGCGAAAATTGAATAGGAGAAGAATGGGTATTGAAGACTAAAAATAATATTTTATCGATTTTCAAGAAACTGAGTCAGTCAAAGAAATTTCTCAATCAAAGTTGAATACCCTTCTTTACTGATTGCCGATAATCCTTTGGAGATTTTTCTGTCATTTTTTTAAACAGTCTTGAAAAATAAAATGAATCATCATAGCCCAACTTATTCGATACCTCACTTATTCTTAAATTTGTCTGACTCAATAATTGACAGGCATAGTGAATTTTTAATTTTATAAAATACTCAATAGGAGAAACACCGGTGGCCTTTTTAAAGATTGATGTAAAATGTGAGCTGGAGCAATTCATTTTTGCTGCAAGATTTTCTACTGATAGCAGTTTGTCAATATTGGATTTCATATAGGCTATTGACTCGCTGACGGGATTTTCTTTTCTTACGTAAGCGTTTCGATTTGGCTGGCAAAGAAAAAAAGTGAGAAAACGATAAAGACAAAGATTGGCAAATGCTAAGTTGTTTTCTGTAAATCCAGATTCTAAGGCATAATACATATCGGCCCATTGGTCAACAATTGTTTTATCATAGGTAATGCTGGTAGGCTTACTAAATTCATCTATGTTCATCCATTTGTTAAGTGATTTTACCATGTTCCCGCTAAAGTGAACCCAATAGATACTCCAGGGATTACGGAGGTCAGCCTGGTAAATATGAAACTTTCCGGATGGTAAAATAAAAAACTGGTTTGATTGTAAAATATAATTTTCCTTCTCTGTTTGATAATGCCCTTTTCCATCTACACAGTATATTAAAATATTATCTGCACAACCATAGGGGCGTTCACGGTAATGAAATTTAGCGTTTGGGAAAAAACCAATATGGGTAATAAATAGATTGTTTAAGAACTCTTGTTTTCTTAGCTGTTTTACAACAACCTCTCTCGGAATATTGATTTGTAGTTCACCTGAAAATCCATCTTTAATTTTTAGTAAATGCATTTCACTAATATGACAGGGTTATGATAAAATAGTTGAATCGGCTGGTAGTTAGCTTTTGGAAGTTAAAGTATATTTTTCAAATAAGCTTTTTTGAATCATTGAATTGTCCATATTTATCATTTGATAATCTATTTTAAAAAGAGCTGTTGTATCTATTTTTAAAACAAGTGTTACATTGGATATGCCACTTTTATTGTGTATTTGTTTAGTGTGCTAAATATATATTCTTTAAAAATAAAGAATGATGTTGCTTAAGCTGCTGCCATTAAAAAATAGAAAATACTGTATGAAAAAAATACTAACTGTTGGATTACTCTTGTGGATTACAGGAGTTTCGCATGCACAAGAAAGTAATCCCCTAAAACTTTGGTATAAAACTCCTGCAGCCAAATGGAATGAAGCTTTGCCGGCTGGAAATGGCCGCTTAGGTGTGATGGTGTTTGGCAACCCGGCTTATGAAAGAATTCAGTTAAATGAGGAGTCACTTTGGGCTGGCGCACGGTTCGATAATAATAACCCACAGGCAGGTAATAACATAAAGAAAATTCAAGACTTATTGCTGAACAATGAAAATAAAAAGGCCTATGATTTAAGTACTGAGGCATTAATGGCAACCCCACCAAGGCTAAGGTCTTACCAAACCCTTGGAGATTTGTTTATTGATTTTGGTGCACCTATAGCACTTAAAAATTATACCAGGCAATTAGATCTCAGTACGGGAATTATTTCAACAAGTTTTCAATCAAATGGTATCAAATATACAAGAGAGGTTTTTGTTTCGGCTCCTCAAAATTGTATCGTTGTACAATTAACAGCTGATAAGCCCGGCGCTATTAATTGTAATGTTCTTTTGTCTAGAGAAAAAGATGCTTCGGTTGTGCCTTCAGGAAATAATGGATTAATTATGTCGGGCCAGATTTCAGATTTACCCAATGCATTGCAGGGTATAGGTGGGAAACACATGAAATTTCATTCTTTGTTGAAAGCCTTTACAAATGATGGCAAAATTTCTGCCGTTAATAACTCGTTATTGATTACCAATGCAAGTAGTGTTACCATTATGATAACTGCTGCTACCGATTATAATTTCTCAAAATTGAATTTTGACAGAAATATCAATAGTGAGCTTATTTGCCGCAATATACTTTCAAAAGCAGCACCTATCCTTTACCAACAGCTTTTGCAAAAACATTTACTGGAATACCAGGAAATGTTTGGCAGGGTAAGTTTGAAATTAGGTGATAGGGATTTAACTGGCTTACCAACTAATGTAAGGTTAGATTCCCTCCGTAAGGGCAATAATGACCCACAATTATATGCACTGTATTTTCAATATGGAAGATATCTCTTAATGAGTTCATCGCGAAAGCCAGGCTTGCTGCCTGCAAATCTTCAGGGTATTTGGAATAATTTATATGATGCACCCTGGAATTCAGATTATCATACCAACATCAACATACAGATGAATTACTGGCCGGCTGAGGTCTGCAACTTGAGTGAAACCACTATTCCATTAATCAATTTTACAGATAAGTTGCGTGTTCCAGGGCGTGTAACTGCGCAAAAAATGTATCATGCAAAAGGATGGACTATTCACCATACAACGGATATATTTGGTAAAACCGGCCTCATCAGTGGTGTAAGTTGGGGAGCTTCTCCATTAATGGGTACCTGGCTTTGTCTCAACTTGTGGGAAAACTTTTTATTTACACGTGATACTTCTTATCTGAAGCAAAAAATTTATCCGATTTTAAAAGAGTCTTCTGAATTTGTTGAAAGTTTTTTAATTAAAAACAAAGAGGGATTTTTGGTTACCGCTCCTTCTATTTCGCCTGAAAATGCTTTTTTATTGGCCGATGGGAAGTTAGGGTATATTGATATTTCTCCCACAATCGATATTGAACTCATCAGAGAACTATATACGGCTGTAATTGAAGCAGGAACTATTTTAAAAAAAGACAGCCTATTTAGCATTAAGTTGAAGCAAACTTTAAATCAACTGCCTCCCATCCAAATAAGTAAACAAACAGGACGAATACAGGAATGGATAAAGGATTATAAAGAGGCAGAACCTGGTCACAGACATTTTGCCCATTTGCTCAGTTTGTATCCCGGGTCTTTGATTAATAAGCAAACTCCCGATTTGTTTACAGCGGCAGAACGATCTGTTATGAGCAGACTTAAAAATGGATCTGGTAACTTTGGATGGAGCAGTGCATGGCTTATCAATTGTTTTGCCCGTCTTCTTAAAGCCCAGGATGCATATCATCAGGTAGAGATATTATTAAAGCGTTATACTGATAATAATTTATTTAATCTCGACAATGTGTACCAGATTGACGGGAATCTTGGCGGAACTGCGGGTATTGCCGAGATGCTGCTTCAATCGCACAATGGTGTTATTCAATTATTGCCGGCATTACCAAAGGAATGGGACAAAGGATCGGTAAAAGGTCTTTGTGCCAGGGGTGGAGTTGTGATAGATATGGAATGGAATAAGGGTGTTTTGACACAATCATATTTGTTAGCCAAAAAAAGCGGAAAAATTATTGTACAATTTAATGGTAAACAAATTAGCATTAATACCGAAGCTGGTAAAAAGTATTCATTGTTTGAAAATTGATAAAGTGAATCTCCCTTTTAAAATCTGTTTCGAATATGTTGTCCTTATTAGTTTAGTTAACGCTTAGTGAAACCAGAAGAAATAAAATGGTTACGCAAATAAATCAGACTCTCCTGAAATAAAATATTTCAAGAATCCTATTTATCCAGCCATTCCATGGCACAATAAAAATGACAATTATGAAAAAAATAGTAATTAGTCTTTTATTGGTTATCCTATTAATTGATGTTAATGCGCAGTTGCGTTTACCACAAATTTTTGGTGATAGTATGGTGCTGCAAAGAGGCAGGCCGATTACTGTTTGGGGCTGGGGCCAGAGAGGAGAGAAGATTACTATTAATTTTCATAATCAATCCTTATCAGCAGTGGTTGGTGCTGATGGAAGTTGGCGGGTAAATCTTGCTAAAGAGAAAGCTGGCGGTCCTTATCCGTTGGTGGTGAAAGGTAGTTCGCAGATCGAATTAAAAGATGTTTTAGTGGGCGATGTATGGATATGTTCCGGTCAGTCCAATATGGAATTACCTCTATCTAATACAAATAATAGCAAATCAGAAATAGAAGCTGCAGCGTATCCCTTGATCAGGCATCATAAGATTCCTAATACTGTTGCATTTCATCATGAGGTAGATACTAGGGCTGGTAACGGTTGGCATAGTGCCAATTCTGCACAAGTAGGTAGTTTTACCGCAGTTGGTTATTATTTCGCACGAAATTTACAACTGGAATTAAAGATTCCAATCGGTTTAATCAATACAAGTTGGAGTGGAACCCAAGTCGAAACCTGGACTAGTGGCGATGCCTTCGGTAGTAGCGATGAATTCAAGGATCTGTACAAAGATATCAAGCGTGTAAATCTAGATTCTGTTATTTTAGACAAGGAAAAACTGATGCAGGAAAGGATTCAGAAAATTCAGGGTTCGTTACCCACTGCATCAGTTGCTATCGCCTGGAAAGAGCCCGGTTTCAATGATTCGCATTGGCCCGAAATGAAATTACCGGGTTTTTGGGACTCTCAAGGGTTAGCCGATTTTGATGGGATTGTCTGGCTTCGTAAAACCATCACCCTTTCGGCAGAACAGGCGGCTACTGGTGCAGATATTTCGCTTACTATGATTGATGATAATGATGAAACCTATGTAAATGGTTCGAAAGTTGGTGCTACCCAGGGCGACAACCAGAAAAGATTATATAACATACCCCCGGGTATTTTAAGAGAGGGCATTAATACTATTGCCATCAGGGTTGAAGATATAGGAGGGAATGGTGGTTTGAACGGAGATGCGTCTCAACTGGTAGTGCTATGTAAAGGAAGTAAGGTGCCAATAAGCGGTAACTGGAAATTTCAACTGGCATCTGTCACGCATTCGTTATCAGTAAATCCAAATAGTTTTCCCTCCTTATTATTTAATGCCATGATACATCCACTCACTCCCTATATTATAAAGGGTGTTATTTGGTATCAGGGTGAGAGAAATGCCAATGCCGGCCGTTCTTATCAGTATCGAAAGGCATTCCCGTTGATGATTACCGATTGGAGAAACCATTGGAAACAAGGCGATTTTCCTTTTTATTTTGTTCAACTTTCCAGTTTCAATTATGACAACGGAAATAGCCAGAAGGGCAGTGCATGGGCTGAACTTCGCGAGGCGCAAACAATGACACTGTCTTTGCCGAATACAGGTATGGCGGTAACCACCGACATCGGAAATGCCAAGGATATTCATCCACGTAATAAACGGGACGTAGGAAAACGTTTGGCGCTGATAGCCTTACATCATACTTACCGAAAAAAAGTAGAATATAGTGGACCTGTTTATCATTCAATGAGTGTAAACGATAAAGAAGTGGTACTTTCTTTTTCCCATAATGATGGTTTGAGAACCGAGGGGCAAGATGGAATGCTGATTGGATTTGAAATAGCCGGTGAAGATCAACATTTTTATAAAGCTACTGCGCGTATAAGTGGAAAGCAGGTGATTATCACTGCCCCTGAAATAAGGATACCCGTAGCAGTACGATATGCCTGGGCCGATGATGCAGGCTCTGCCAATCTCTTTAATCAATCAGGATTGCCCGCAGTTCCCTTTCGAACAGATAACTGGCCGGGTATCACTATCAATGGTAAATACCAGATAGCGGGAAAATAAAAAACGGATTGCATATTTATTACTTGCCATTACCTTACTGCGTAGGTAGCATTCCCTAAATACCCAACATATTTTCATTAGTCCTACATACTAAGTTTATGGCTACACAATACGCTGTTTTTTTGATTTAATAAAAACAGATCCTTAGTTAAAGCGATACATGTTGTTTGACAATTTTGATATCTTTTCAAAATTCATCAACCTCATTTTCAATTAACCTTTATCATAGGATAGTCCATATTATACATGGAATTATCTATTCTTCCAGCATCTTCTGTGTTTTACTTTCACTATGCTTATTCTTGATTGCTTACCTAATAAGAAAAATATGAGAGTTATAACCAAACTATTGCTGCTAATCACATTAGCGGGACTGCAATTTTCTTCATTTGCACAAGAGAAGGTTTCAAAAAGCATCTCCGGTAGTGTAGTGTCAAGTGATAAAAAAGTACCACTGAAGGATGTTTCTGTTGTTTTAAAAGGGAAAGCGAATGGAGTACAAACCGATGATAAAGGCCAGTTCAGTATAAAAGCTGATGTTGGTGATGTTCTGGTAATATCCAGTATCGGATTTACAACACAGGAGATAACGGTAGGGAGCGAGAGCCGCCTCGTAATCACACTTGTCGAATCCATTTCTACTTTAGATGACGTTGTGGTAGTGGGGTTTGGTAAACAGAAAAAATCAAATTTAACAGCTGCTGTTACCCAAATAGATGGGGCTGTTCTTCAAAACCGCCCTATAAAATCTGTTGCAGAAGGGTTACAGGGGTTTGTTGCAGGCTTTAATGTCAATACCGTCAACGGCTCACCTGAAAGTAATCCATCACTCAATGTCCGTGGGTTTACTGGCCTAGGCAGCCAGGGTAGCCCTTTGGTATTGGTTGACGGAGTTGAACGTAACCTTGGCGACATTAATCCCAATGATGTTGAAAATGTTTCTATACTGAAAGATGCTGCGGCCTCTGCTATTTACGGTTCGCGTGCACCTTATGGAGTGGTACTCGTAACAACAAGATCTGGTAAAAAAGGGGAAAAGGCCCGTATCAATTATAGCGGAAGTACGTTAATAGGAACCCCAATTGGAATGCCACACTGGGCTAATTCATGGGAGTTCGCCGAAAAAATAAATGAAAAATACAGGAACAGTTTACAGAGTACACTTTACTCAGATGCAACCATTCAAAAGATGAAAGACTTTGGATCCGGTAAACTGTCAGTTTGGAATGATCCGCTTCCGAATGGACAGTGGGGAGCGCATTACGATTCTTATGCCAATAATGATTGGTTCAGCACTATGTTCAAAGATCAAAATCCAAGTTCGCAGCATAACCTGGATTTCTCGGGAGGTAGCAACAATACAACTTATTATATGGGACTTGGATATAATAAAGCCGCTGGATTGATTGTTGGAAGCAATGATAAAAAAGAAAGATTTTCCTCTTTACTCAAAGTAAAAACAGATGTAACCGATTGGTTTGGGCTTGGATTAACCATGAACTATGTTAAGAGCGATGAGACCGGGCTTAATATTCGGGGTAGGGGGCGTGACTATGGGGATATGATGAATAATGCTGCAGGATCTTTCCCTAACTGGTCAGACCTAAGTCCAAATGGTAGTCCCTATTGGTTAAGCAGTGGACCTACCATGAGAGGTGATGGTGGTAATGCAATCTATAACACAAACGATTTATTTCTTTCAGGTAGATTTGACCTTAAACCAACCCAAGGGTTAAATGTTAGTGGCAGCTATTCTTGGAAGAACACTTCAAATCATACAAACGTTGTAAGTCTACCTATTATCAGTATAAATGCAGATGGTACCAACAGGTTTTCAGGGCGATCTGTTACGCAAAGTGAAGTATATAGATCAATGTCGACAACTAATTATCATACTGCTGATTTGACTGCATCGTACCAAAAAACATTTAATAAACACGCTTTTCAAATTATGGCTGGTTACCAGGAGGAGGAGTACAGTACCACCTCATTGATCGGATCGCGCAAAGATCTTTATACCAATACAGTACCAACACTGCATACCGCATACAATGCACAGCCGCTTGTAGATGATGCATTAAGCCATTGGGCAACGCAAGGATTTTTTGGAAGACTTTCGTACAATTACAAAGAAAAGTATCTGGTCGAATTTAATGGCAGATATGATGCCCATTCTAAATTTCCAGCTGATATCCGGTGGGCATTTTTCCCGTCTTTTTCAGCAGGCTGGAACGTTGCTAAAGAGAATTTCTGGAAATTTGATGCCATCAGCAGTTTTAAAATAAGGGGATCGTACACAGGTTCAGGGGATAACGGTAGTGGAAATTATCTTTATCTGCCAACATTGGGAGTTGCTGTAGGAACCAAAGATGTTTTGCTGGAAGGTGCAAAACCCAATATGGTGTCAATGCCAGGGTTAGTTAGCCCAACGCTTACCTGGGCAAAACCTAAGTCAATTGGTATTGGTGTTGATGTAGTAGCCTTAAGGAATAGACTTGAAGTAACCTGGGACTGGTACCAGAGAACAACGTATGATCAGGCAGGACCTGCTGAAGTATTACCGGTAACGTTGGGTACAACTCCTCCTCAAACAAATAACTCAGTAAGCGAAACCCGTGGATGGGAATTTACGGCAAACTGGAAAGACAAAGCCTTCCAGATTGGTAAAAAGCAGGTAAATTATTCTGTAAGTTTTAATATTTCGGATTATATAGGATATGTAGTTAACTACAAAGAAAATATATCTGGTGCAAGATCTGGAACATGGACACCAGGTGAAGTTTTTGGTGAACTATATGTTTATGAATCCAATGGTATTGCACAGAATGCAAATGATATAGCTAGAAATGTAGTGCAAACAGGTGGATTCAATGTCCCGGGAGACCTGATGCTAAGAGATCGTAATGGTGACGGTAGGATAAATTCAGGAGATGGAGGTTTCTGGTATTCACAGGGTGATATTAAAAAAGTAGGGTATACCTATCCTCGCTACCGTTATGGTTTTAACCTTCAGGCAAACTGGAATGGTTTTGATCTTTCAGTTCAGTTGACAGGCGTTCCTTATTGGAAGATATATTCCGGTAATTTCTATGTTATGCCTGTTGCAGGTGATCAATTTAATTCCAAGTGGTTTGTTGCACAAAGGCAATTAGGAACCTGGTCTTATGAAAATCCAAATGCATTTTATCCAAGGTATTCTTCCAGAACCTATGCTGCTAATGATCAGTACTTGTTAAATCTTGCTCATCTTAGAATAAAGAACCTTCGGGTTGGATATCAACTTCCCCCAAAAATTGCATCAAGGTTTAAGACCGATCGGGTTTACATGTATGTGAGTATTGAAAACCTCGGATATATTTATAATAAATCCTTTGTAAAATACGAACCTGAGATTCTTGCGAATTATGGCGGATCGGGCTATCCTCCACAGAGGCAGTATTCATTTGGTATTAACATACGTCTTTAACACCTAAATCTAAAAAGAATGAAATCAATAATAAAATATTCAGGGATTTTACTGTTAATGCTGATTATTTCCCTTAGTGGTTGCAAGAAAGATTTTCTGGAAAGGGCTCCCTTAGATAATATGAGTGATGCTACTTTTTTTGCATCAGCTAACGATTTAAAAGTATACGTTAACGGCTTTTATCCGCTATTCCCGAGGTATCATTTTCAAGGTCTAAACGAAGGTGCAACAAATATGGTTGTAGATGCCAACTCAGATATTTTGATTGCTTCTACTGGTCCAAGCTCTGCGCTTCTTCAGAGAGGAGCCACCGGTCAGGCACCATTGACAAACGGTACATGGACATCTAATTTTACCTGGATCCGAAGGACTAATTACTTTTTGAGTAACTATCAAAGAGTTAATCCCAGTACAGAAACCAAACAATATGCCGGAGAGGGATATTTTTTCAGGGCTTGGGTATATTATAACATGTTGGTACAATTTGGCGATGTTCCTATCATTACAGAAGTATTAAATACAGAGAGTCCGGATCTTTACAAGCCCCGCGATTCACGTTACGATGTTGCAAAATTTATTATTAAGGATCTTGATTCAGCCATTAACAACCTTGGATGGAAAAATACCACTCTTGCGGGGGGAGGACGGGTTAATAAAGAGGCTGCTCTTGTGATGAAAGCGCGTGTGGCTTTATTTGAAGGATCTTGGGAACGTTATCATGGTAAAAAAAATACTGCATTTAAGGTAACAGGCAAAACCGGTGATGATTTTCTTCAGTTGGTAGAACCTGCTGTTCTGCAACTGATTGCACGTCAGGGAACAACTTTGTTTACTACCGGTGGTCCTTATAATGAAGCATACAATCAACTGTTCTCACAAAAAGATTGTGCCAGTACCGCAGGTGTTTTTTTATATCGTGTGTATGATGCAAGCCAGATTGTGGGTCATAATTTCTTTGATAATGTAGTGGATGCTCTCTACACTGCACCCAGAAATATGATGGAAGCATATCTTGACAAACAAGGACGGCCACAGTCAATTTCTGCATTGCCATTAGACCAGAAAAGCCTGATTAATCTAGCTGGTAATTTAGATCCACGCTTCAGGCAGACAATCTGGACTCCTGACCGTGGTCCTCAGAATAAACTAATTGGTTTAGAAAAGCAGGCATTGCCTTCTAGATACCCACTGATCAGCAATGCTTTCTCAAGTAATTTCGGAATAGCTGGGCTAAGACTTTGGAAGGGGGCAATACTCGATGCAAATGAATGGAGAAACGGATCAACCGATGACGTACTTATCCGGTACGAAGAAGGCTTGTTAGCTCTTGCAGAGGCGAAAGCGATGTTGGGAACGCTAACACAAAGTGATTTGGATAAAACAGTTAATCCCATTCGTAGCCGTGTAGGAATGGTAAGTATGCAAATAGCTGCAGTAAATGGCTGGTTTGTTCCCTATACACGTAACAAGAGTTTTGATCCAACAGAATCAAACCTCGTTAATGAAATTCGTCGTGAAAGATTGGTTGAACTTTGTTATGAAGGACATCGTGTAAATGACCTGAAACGATGGGCAGTATACGATGATGTGATGAACGGATTTAAACCACAAGGCGCACATTTTAAAGAATTTTTTGATTACTTCAACAATGCAACATTACTTATGGCTGATGGTTTCAATGCAAGTGATGCAGCAAAATGTAAGTTGACACAAGGAGTGAATTTTGATATTGATGCACAGGGGAATATTAATCCGTTTTTCAAAGTGCCTGAATTTAATAGTGCCGGAGCGGGTTATTTCGTTGAACCAGGCAGAAGCTATCTTTCACCCGTTCCGAGGGCTGAGATTGATTTGTACCTTCAAAAAGCCAATATTACACTAACGCAAAATCCAGGATGGTTTTAATGTCTAATTAATAATAGAAATTATGAAAAAAGCATTTATTAATAATTTTGTTGTCGTTTTATTGACAAGCTCATTGTTCTCATGTACACCAAGGGTAGAAATGAATATGGACCAATGGGGTGATCGAGCTTTGATCGAAAATGTGCAGATATTTAATATCCAGATGCAGGATCAGCAATTACAGGAATTTTATACCAGCGGTGTATTGACACCAGCCAGCAGGCGGATTTATGTTTCAACAGGTAACGCTGTAATTGATTTGGTAAATTTTAAAGCCACAGTTAAAGTGCCTGTAACGATAGATCTTAAAAAAGTGGGAATTGAGTTTGTTCATAAAGCAGTTAAAATAGAGCCTGTCAACGGGGCCCCTATTGCAGGAATAATCAATGATTTTTCAACTAAACAATTTGTATATAAGTTGTATTCTGCCAATGGTGTAACGCGTGACTGGACGATTGTTATTACTAATTAAGAGAGTTTACATAGTAGTTCTAAAATTTTCGGTAACGGTAATGATTTTTTTAAAGCACATTATTATGGGCGACAATATGCTGAGAGCAAATCGCCAAATAAATGGCTCGTGCTGAAAGGAATTTCATGTTAATACAAAATTTAAGTCAGGTGCCACCTGGTTGGTAAATTCAAGTGGGAGTAAACAGCGCACTTGTAAGTTCTGAGTGTTCTTTAAAAATTTTTGGAAATAATGAAAAAAAGTGCTGTCATAGTTAGTTTTTTTTTGTTCCTGCTAAAAACAAATTTTGTTACAGCTCAATACCAGGTGCCTTTGCCCACTGCTCCACAGCTTACCTGGCAGAATGCTGAATTAGTAGCTTTGATTTGTTGGGATCTACACGCTTTTGATGGCAAATTTTATGTACAAGCTAAAGCAAGGATAACGCCTGTTGACGATTACAATATTTTCAATCCCCAAAACTATGATCTGGATCAATGGGTCAAATCTTTAAAAGATGCCGGATTCAAAATGGCTATTCTTACGGTTAGTCATGAAACAGGATTTTTCTTCCACCAAAGCGATGTTACCCCTTACAGTATGAAGGCCTTGAAATGGCGGAATGGCAAGGGTGATGTACTTAGAGATTTTAAAACTGCCTGTGAAAAATACGGGATATTACCGGGTGTTTATATTGGTACGCGGTGGAATGCATTTTATGGAGTGTATGATTTCAAAGTCAATGGAGAAGGGCCATTTGCTGAAAATCGTCAAAAGCAATACAATCGGATGATAGAGGGTATTGTTAAAGAGATATTTACAAATTACGGTGATTGGGCTATGGTATGGTTCGATGGCGGTGCACATGGCCCGGAGCAAGGTGGTCCTGATGTGCTTTCAGTATTTGAAAAATATCAGCCCAATTGTCTATTTTACCACAACCTCCAACGCGCGGACATGAGATGGGGAGGAAGTGAGTCGGGAACTGTACCTTACCCTAGCTGGGG
Source organism: Chitinophaga pinensis (assembly GCA_943372845.1). Lineage (GTDB taxonomy): Bacteria > Bacteroidota > Bacteroidia > Chitinophagales > Chitinophagaceae > Sediminibacterium > Sediminibacterium pinensis_K. The sequence goes on from CALSAD010000002.1 coordinate 429,579, forward strand.
AACTTTTCCTTACGTTTCAACAGGTGCGGGTGAAACTGCAAAGAAGGAAATTTACGCAAATAATTATGCCATGCTTAAAACCGGGGTACCCGATGGAAAATACTATATGCCTGCCATGAGTGATGCCCCTCTGCGGGGTAATGGTGGCCACGATTGGTTTTGGGAACCCGACCGAGAGAATACTATTTTTCCGCTTAATAAATTAGTAGACATGTATTACAATTCGATAGGGCATAATACCAGTCTTATTTTGGGTGTTACGCCCGGCCCTGATGGACTAATGCCTCAACCAGATGTAGAAAGGCTTAAGGAATTCGGCGATGAAATAATGCGAAGATTTTCAAAACCAATCGCGTCTACTTCAGGAACCGGTCGACAATTCACACTTACGCTTCCTATAAAGCAAAAAGTGAACCAGGTTGTATTAATGGAAGACATTGCAAAAGGAGAACGGGTTAGAGAGTTTGTTCTGGAAGGAAAAACAAATAATGGGTGGAAGTCTATTTTTAAGGGTTCCTGTATCGGGCATAAATTCATTTACAGATTTGATGATATCGACGTTTCTGCTATTCGTCTGAATATTTTAGCGTCAAAAGGAGAGCCACAATTGTTGAATATTTCAGCTTATACACTTTCAAAAAACTAATTCTGATATTCCAAAGTATGTTACTGTCTATATACAAATTGACTTTACTCCTGTTGCCATTTATTGGTTAGGAATTGGAAACAAATTAACTCCTATTTATTATCCAAATCGAACAGGAATATGTGTTTCAAAATTATCATAGCAACTATTTTTTTCACTTTTATTGAATGTATACAAATATGTTCTGCCCAACTGATGGTACCCACCGATGCCGATACCCTTCGGATGGTCAGTTTATCTAACTTAAAGAGTGATGACAAAACTATGATTGCCTTAGTATTTGGCCAGTCAAATGCAGCCAACAACGGCCAGAAAGTATACACAACACATAATGCTTCTGTATTCAATTATTATGGTGGTAAACTGTATACAGCCAAAGACCCATTACTAGGTAATACAGGAAAGGGAGGAAGTGTATGGACAAGATTAGGTGACAAATTGATTGACAGTGGCTTTTACAAGAAAGTGATTTTTATACCCATAGCCGTTGGCGCAACAGCCATTGAACGTTGGGTGAATGGTGGCGATTGTTTTGAAAAGCTACAGCAAACATTAAAAGCTTTGGATAGCTTACACATTCGCCTTACGCATATATTATGGCACCAGGGGGAATCAGATAATCTCCAAAACACTTCAAAAGAAAAATACAAAGAACAGTTAGGGTCTATTTTAAAAAATCTTCGAAAATATCAGTCGGCAGATTTTTATGTGTCCATTGCATCCTATCATCCTGGAGCTATTACAAAGCCATTGGGCGTGGATAGTATGATAAGAAATGCGCAGAAGGAATTTATTAATGAACAGAAAGGTGTACTGGCAGGTCCGGATACCGATTCAATTATTCATGCCATACATCGCCATGACAGCGTGCACTTTTCCGATTTTGGAATGAATGCGTATGCTCAATTGTGGTTTAATGCAATAAGTAATAAATTGGAAAAATCGAAAATTCATTAATAGTATACATTTTCAAAAGGAAGCTTCATTGCCTCAATAGCTGGCAAATGTTAGGCGATCCGAATTGGCTTTGTAAATAACTACTAATATTTATCAAACCCGAACAATATAGCTTACTATCGAAATTGCCATATATTAAATAAGCCTCTTAATGAAATATTTCATTGTTTTTTTTCTTGTATTTCTTGGTCGATTAGCTGTATTGAATGCTCAAACCCAGGATACTGAATCAATACGAGAAAAATTTTCCAAAATAGAATTCTCGTACGATAAGGTTTCTGGCATTGGTTATGAAAAAGGCTGTACCCGCCGCGATCCGAGTGATGTGATCAAAGTCGGGGTCACCTGCTATGTGTATTACACTAAGATATATGGTCGCGCACCCGGTTATTGGGGTACTGTATGGTATGCAACATCAAAGGATGATGGCTATAGCTGGAAAGAGCAAGGTGAAATATTGGGGTTAGGAAAAAAAGATATGTTCGACGCGCAGGCCACATTTACCCCAAATATCCTTTTTGCAAACGGAAAGTATTACTTGTACTACACCGGCGTGAAACCAACACCCGGAAATGCAAAAGGAGAATTTGAAAACAATTCAACTAACGATATAACAGCGATTGGCGTTGCCATGTCTGATTCTCCAGACGGGCCTTTTACAAGAGTTTCAGAGGAACCCATTCTAAAAGTAAGTGTTGAACCAGAAAAATTTGACAGCTACCGGGTGGATGATGCAGCACTGTTATACAGAAATGGGTTATACTGGCTTTATCATAAAGGTAGAAGCAGGGTAAATGAAGCGGAAGGACCAGCCCATACACAAATGGGGGTTGCCTATTCCAATAACCCGCAGGGTCCGTTTATCAAATATCACCAACCCATTTTGCCGCAAAGCCATGAAGTGATGATTTGGCAAGAAGGTTCTGGCATTGGTGCACTTTCATCCTTAAGTAGTACTTTGGAATATGCACCTGATGGAATTGATTTTACAAGTAATAAATTTTCTGTTAAAGTAAAGTCATTTCCAAAGGCTCCGGGTGCATATAGAGGCGATTTGACTTCCCCATCCACAGAGGGAAAAGGCCTAACATGGGGAATTTCAATGGTGCATAATGGTGACGAATGTTATTTGATAAGATATAAAATACCTTCCAAATTAATAAAATAGTAAGAGCGCATGAATATCTATTCAAGTTTTCAATCAATTAAACAGTGTAGCAAAGTGGTGTTAATATTGTTTACCTGTAGTATAACAGCCTTTACTACATTAAAGGCACAGATACCGCTTCCCACACCGCAACAGCTTGCCTGGCAACAGGCTGAGTTGGGTGTTGTTTTTCATTACGATCTACATGTGTTCGATAACAAAAAATACAATCAGGCTGTAAACCGGATAACACCCACGCCTGATTATAATATTTTTAATCCCCAACAACTGAATACGGACCAATGGGTGCAGTCAGCAAAAGCAGCAGGTGCCAGTTTTGCAATTCTAACAGTAACACATGAAACAGGATTTGCTTTATATCAGAGCGATGTAAATCCTTACTCCTTAAAAGCGCTAAAATGGAAAAATGGAAAGGGCGATATACTAAGAGACTTTGTTAACTCTTGTGAAAAATATGGACTGAAACCAGCAATTTATATAGGAATCAGATGGAATTCCTTCATGGGTATACACGATTTTGTTATGCAGGGTGATTCCGAGTTTGCAAAAAACAGACAGGCTTATTATAATCGTTATTGTGAAAAGATGACCACAGAATTGGTAACCCGCTATGGAAAATTCTTTTTCATTTGGTTCGATGGTGGTGCTCATGGCCCCGAGCAGGGAGGTCCGGATATTTTACCAATTGTAGCAAAACACCAACCCGAAGCGATCTTTTATCATAACCTGCAAAGGGCGGATGTTCGTTGGGGTGGTTCTGAATCAGGCACTGTGCCATATCCCTGTTGGGCTACATTTAATTACCCTTCCTGGTTCCAATACAGTGGTGCTAAAGAAGGCTTCAACCCGATAAAATATGGTATTGAAAATGGCCAGTATTATATGCCTGCAATGGCCGACGCACCTTTACGAGGTTATAAAGGTCGGCATGAGTGGTTTTGGGAGCCGGGTGATGAAGCAAGCATTTTTCCGGTTCAAAAATTAGTTGACATGTATTACGGATCCGTAGGGCACAATGCAACGTTAATCCTGGGACTTACACCAGATGCCAATGGGTTGATTCCGAAACAGGATGCAGATACTTTACTGGCGTTTGGAGAAGCTGTTAAAAATCGGTTCAATAAACCGATAGCGATTGCTAAAGGCGATACCAAAGAAACAGAATTGAAAATTCCGGCAAATAAAACATTTAATCAGATAGTAATTGCAGAAGAAATAGAAAAAGGACAAAGGGTGCGTTCATTTACGGTACAGGTTTATCGCAATAGAAAATGGGAAGAAATTTTTTCAGGTACTTCTATTGGCCACAAATTTATCAAACTATTGCAGGAACCGGTTTCTTGTGAAAAAGTGAGATTGGTTATTGAGAAATCAATTGGTGAACCAATGATTAAACAATTTGCTTTGTATGAATAACTATCTATTATGAGAAAAGGAAAATGATTAATAACAAGTATACATATTTTGTAAAACCAGTATTGATAATTATTATCTGCTTGCAGATAACCGCTGTTATATATGCTCAATCTAATATCACAACAAACAAATCATTTGCTGATCATTGGGAATTCAAAGGGGTTGCAGTACAGGATTCCGGCTATCATATCTGGTGTACTTCTCCTATTCAGGATGACAATGGTAAAACTCATTTGTTTGTATCCCGTTGGCCTAAGATGTATGGTGTAGATCAGGGGTGGCGTTCACATTCTGAAATAGCCCATTATGTTGGCGATAGTCCTGAAGGCCCCTTTCGATTTTCTGATGTGGCTTTACGAGGCAGCGGGGAAGATACTTGGGACAAATATGGAATGCATAATCCTGCAATTAGTAAGGTTAACAACCAATACGTGCTATTATACATAGCCAATAATGATTATCGTCAGCCTCCACATCCTGCAAACCAACACATCGGAATGGCAACTTCGAAAACTTTGAACGGGCCCTGGATAAAAGTAAATGAAGATGGTAAAATACTCAGTCCGCCACAAAATGCTGGCTATTGGAACTACAAGGCAAGTAATGGCGTGAATAATCCCGCATTATTACCTTATAAAGGCGGCTTCCTGTTGTATTTTAAATCGAAGAACGCAAAAATGGGTCTCGCCGTGGCTGAGAATATGAAAGGGCCTTATGTACAACTCCCTTTTCCGATTACAGCCAATAGCCGTCGTATAGAAGACGGATACGCCTTTGTATTCAACGATCAGATATGCCTGTTAACCACAGATAATGATGGCATTTTAAAACAGGGAGGAGGGTTACTTTGGAAATCCGATGATGGAATTAATTTTAAAACATATGAAGCCGGATTTCATCTGATAAATGAGTATATAAATAATACGTCATTAATCATTCCAAAATGGCACTATGGCGCTAAAGCCATCATGAAATTTGAACGCCCACAGATTTTGATGAAAAATGGAAAACCTGTTTGGTTGTATGTGGCTTCGGGCTGTAATGTGTATGGTGGCGAATCTACAATCAGTTATGTATTGAAGTATAAAGAATAATAAAACAAATGTAAACAGTATGCTTACAAAAGTAAATTTCAATGCAATCAATACAATGCTATGGCGATCATTGTTTTTTTTAGTATGCCTGTTTTATTCACATAACAGTACAGCACAGAATAAGAAAATAAAAATTGCCTGTATCGGAAACAGCATTACTGCCGGAGCAAGGTTAACGCATCCGGAAGTAGCATCCTATCCAGCCGTATTAACTACACTGTTGAATGAAAAAGGATATGGTAACTATGATATTAAAAACTTTGGCATCGGAGGTGCTACCATACTAAGATTTGGGAAGCCTAATCTCTGGCGCATTTTGGATTCTCTAAAAAATTTCCCTCCCGATATCGTCGTCATTAAAGCGGGTACCAATGAAACAGTTGGTGCACCACGTCTTAACTGGGAACATATCAATGAATTTGAAAAAGACTACTCAGATTATGTTGCTGCGATTCGGAAAATAAATCCCGATTGCCGCATTATTATATGTAGCCCTTTAGATATGGTGATTTCGACAGACGGATTAACAGCTGATAGGAAAGAAGACCTGTCTGGAAGAAGACCACGGATTTGGGAATTGCGTAAAAGAATAAAAAAAATTGCCAAAAATGAACATTTGTCTTTCCTTGATCTGACTAAACCGTTTAAAGGAAAAGCTCATTTAATGACTACAATGGATGGGGTACACCCAAATCAAGACGGGTATCATTACCTCGCAACTTTGGTTGTTGATTTTATGATTAAGAAGAAAATAGTTGTTAAATAAACCGGTTCTTGTGCTATCATTTGTTGAAACGATTAAGTGAGTATACATGCATTCAATTTCTTTTGGAAAGAAAAGCTTTAGCATTTGTATTGTTCTGCTTGCGGGATTTGTAACGGCATGGACACAGCCAAATGTCGTAAGAACAGACCGGCCTAATATCATTCTCTTCTTAGTTGATGATATGGGCTGGCAGGATTGTTCTGTGTCGTTCTGGACAAAACTCACTGATTTTAACAAACGATACCGTACACCCAATATGGAGCGTCTGGCAAGCGAAGGAATGAAATTTACGAATGCCTATGCAACCCCGGTATGCACACCTACACGAATCAGTTTACTTACTGGTATGAATGCCGTACACCATGGAGTTACCAACTGGACCTCACCCAGGAAGAATAATAATACGGACAATGCTGATGATCAAATGACAGTAGCAAAATGGAATATCAATGGCTTAAGTCCTGTACCGGGCATTCCCAATACAGTATATGCTACACCTTTTCCGCAATTGCTTAAAGATGCGGGTTATTATACCATTCATACAGGCAAAGCGCACTGGGCGCCAATGGGCACGCCGGGAGCGAATCCATATAACATGGGATTTATGGTAAATATTTCAGGTCATGCCGCGGGGCATCCGCAGAGCTATCTAGGCAAAGATAATTTTGGCAATAATGCAGGAAAAGCAAGTGAACAGGCTGTTCCTGATCTGGAAGAATATTTTGGTACCGATACTTTTTTAACGGAAGCATTAACACAGGAAGCCATTAAGGCGATGGAAGCACCTGTGCAAAACAAACAACCCTTTTTTCTTAACATGGCTCACTACGCCATTCATTTGCCATTCGATAAAGACCAGCGTTTTTTTCAAAAATATATGGATGCAGGATTAAGTGAAACAGAAGCAAAATATGCAAGCCTTATAGAAGGTATGGATAAAAGCCTGGGTGATATTATGGACTGGTTACAAAAGAAAAAGATTGATAAAAATACCATTATCATTTTTATGAGTGATAACGGTGGTTTAAGCATGGCGCCCCGTAGTGGGATGCCATCTATGCATAATGATCCTTTGAAATCAGGAAAAGGATCGGTATATGAAGGGGGTATTCGTGAGCCGATGCTGGTGAAATGGCATGGTGTTGTAAAGCCAGGAACAATTGCAGATCAATATTTGATCATAGAGGATTTCTTTCCAACCATTTTGCAGATGGCACGCATTGGAAAATATCATACGATCCAAACAATAGATGGGAAATCATTTGTTCCTGTTTTGAAAAATAAAAATTATTCAGATACGAACCGTTCTCTGGTTTGGCATTATCCAAATAAATGGATACCACAGGGCGGACCGGGTATTAATTACAAATCTGCTATCAGGCAGGGAAAATGGAAATTGGTATACGATATGCGGACAGGAAAAAAAGAATTGTATAATCTACAGGAGGATATCGGCGAAACCAATAATCTGGCAGATCAGCTTTTCGATAAGACAAAGCAAATGGCTAAACTGTTAACGAATGAATTAAAAAGGAATAATGCCTCAATGCCATTATTCAAGAAGACGGGTGAGCAGGTGCCGTGGCCCGATGAGGTAGACAAGGTATTTCAGAAATAGTAGATTGTTATTGTTAAGTAACGGATAAAAGGAAAAAATACGGGATGAAAAATAACTGGATGATTGAATTAAATTTACGTGATATAAAATTCAAATTTTCGTCAAAATGATGTTGAAAAATACTTTTGTTTTAAGCAGTATTCTTACGGTTATGATAACAGTAAGTTATGCGCAAAAGAATACAAATTCATCCTGGCATGGATTTGAAAAAGAGAGTTTTTCTTTTGATGGAAGAGCTGCTTATATTGTGAAACCTGTAAAAGCAATAAGCGGTAATCCCTGGGTTTGGCGTGCTTATTTCCCCGAATGGCATTATGAGATGGACAGTATCCTTTTATCACGAGGGTTCCATATTGCTTTTATTAATTGCAATGATATGTATGGTTCTCCGGCGGCAATGCAGGTGTGGGAAAGGTATTATCAGCATCTTATCGCTAACTATTCGTTTGCCAAAAAAGCTGTTTTAGAAGGTGTTAGCAGGGGAGGTCTATATGTGTATAATTGGGCAAAACGAAATCCGGATAAAGTGAGTTGTATTTATGCAGAAGCTCCGGTGCTTGATATCAAAAGTTGGCCAGGCGGCAAAGGAAAGGGAAAAGGCAATGCCGAAAATTGGAAGCAATGTATGTCTGCTTATTCCTTAACTGAAGAGGAAGCGCTTAATTTTAACGACAATCCTATCGATCATCTGCAATCTTTGGCTGCTTATAAAGTGCCTATTATTCATGTAGTGTGCAAAAGCGATAGTATTGTTCCGGTTGAAGAAAATACGGCTATCCTAAGTAAAAGATATCTGCAATTGGGTGGTCCGATCAGGGTTGATACTATGTGGGAAAATATTACACTAAATGGGCATCATTTTACCATTAATAATCTGAAAAAGTATGCCGATTTCATTAGCGAATCTAATAATCCTGTAAAAAATATTCTTTCTTCTTCAAACTTTATAGAGCTAAATGGGAAACTGAACAATACTTTTTATAACGTAAAAAGTGAAAAGAAAATTACTGTAGCTTTTTTAGGTGGTTCTATTACGTATAATCCTGGTTGGAGAGATAAAGTTTGTCAGTATCTGCGTGAAACCTATCCACAAACAAGGTTTACGTTTATATCTGCCGGTATCCCGTCATTAGGTAGCTTACCGCATTCGTTTCGTTTGCAAACGGATGTTTTAGATAAAGGGAAAATTGATCTGCTATTTCTGGAAGCTGCTGTAAACGATCATGCCAATGGTACAGATTCAATCATACAGGTTAAATCTATGGAGGGCATTATTCGTCATGCACTTACAACCAACCCCTTTATGAATATTGTACTCATGGCTCTCGCAGATGAAGACAAGATTCGTGATTTTGAAAAAAATATTGAGCCACTTGAAGTAAAAGTACATAGGCAATTGGCATCATTGTATCATTTACCATTTGTTAATCTTGCGAGAGAAGTATATGAAAGAATCGAACATAGTGAGTTTACCTGGAAGGATGATTTTAAAAATCTTCACCCATCTCCTTACGGGCAAAATCTCTATTACCAATCAATCAAAACCATGCTTCAGCTTGCAGATAGAGAATATAATTACGGGTATGTTAGCAGTGCCCCGCTTCCTGAGCCATTAAACAGAAACTGTTATTCTACCGGTGTATATGCAGCTATATCTCTCGCAACTGAGCTTCAGGGATTTTCAGTGGTAGACAAATGGAAACCTGCCGATCAAAAAGCAACGCGGGAAGGATTTGTTAACGTTCCTGTTTTGGAGGCTACTAAACCAGAAAGTTCTTTTGCCTTTTCATTTACTGGTAATGCTGTAGGAATCGCTATTGTTTCTGGTCCTGATGCCGGTCTTATAGAGTATCGGATTGACAAGGGTAAAACCAAAACACTTACTCTTTTAACAAAATGGAGTAGTTCATTGCATCTGCCTTGGTATTTGATTTTAGCAGACGGATTACAGTCTGGAAAGCACAAGTTAGAGGTGAAAATATCATCAATCAAAGGTAATTCAGGTGGTACTGCTTGCAGGATTGTCCATTTTCTGGTAAATAAATAGCTAAAAGAAATAATCACATGCTATTTACAATATTTTTCATTAATCATTTCAGCAGGATGTAAAGCGATTTTCGAGCGTAGGATAATCCATTATTTTGAATGAATTGTCTATTTCTCTGGTTACATTATACTCATAAATTACGTTTCATTTCACATAAATTGATAGTTGAGGTATGAATTCTTTATTAAAAAATAAAATCATTCTTATAACCGGCGGTGCACAGGGTATAGGGTTGGAATGCGTTAAAGAATACGTAAAACAAGGCGCATTTGTATCGGTTCTAGATAAGAATAAAAAATTACTGGAAGAGGTTTTAGGTAAAATAGGTTCAAACCATCTGGGCATTTGTTGCGATGTTTCTAAAAGCAATGAAGTGGAAAATGCTATTCAAAAAACACTTGATTACTTCGGCAAGTTAGATGCTATACATAATAACGCCGGAATAGCGAATCCGTCAAAAACCTTACATGATACAACAGATGCAGAATGGGAGGACGTAATGAATATAAATTTGAAAAGTATTTTTCTGACGACTAAATTCGGAATTGATGCATTAAAAAAATCAAGTGGTTGTATATTAAATACAAGCAGTATGGTTGCGGAAATCGGACAACAAAATCACGCTGCATATACAGCAACAAAAGGGGGAATTAATGCATTAACAAAATCTATGGCCCTTGATTATGCTTCGTTTGGTATCCGTGTAAATGCGGTAGCTCCGGCCGGAGTATGGACGCCTATGCTACGCCAATGGAATAGCGAACAGGAAGATCCTGATAAAATGAAAATTTACCTAGAGCAAATTCACGTTTTGGGCTATTGCCCCAATGGAGATGTAGTTGCAGATGTTTGTACTTTTCTGATTTCCGATATGGCACGTTTTGTAACGGGTTGTATCTTGCCTGTAACCGGCGGTGCAGAATTGGGCTATCGAGTTGTAGAGCAGGAAAATATTACTTCAGATACTTTTAGTGATAAATAATAGACCAAATGTGAATAGTATTTTCTAACAGGTTTTTTATTAAGCTAAGTTTTTGATCTTTTTTTAACAAGCACACGTAGAGAATAGTGTGAAATGAGGTAAGCTGTACGCGTGACTTTAATTTGAAATGATTCAATTGCAATACATTTCTTATTAAATATTTGGTGTTACTAAGTAAAATAGTATATAGCAGTTGTTGGTTTATGCAATCTCAGGAGGGTGGCAGGCAATCCACCCTTCCTTTTACCAAACTGCATCAGCTAGTATGCTATATTCAATAATTTGATCGTTATTTTACTATTTTGTTCTTATATGTATTTAACAAAAGCTTTGTTGAATCCAATGTTTGCAAATTTGTATCCGCATTTACAATTTTAATTCTTGTGCACTTTCATGATCGCAATTCGACGGTAGTTCAATATATTAATGTAATTATTGCCATATAGAATTTTGAAGTTTCCCCCATGATTAAAAAAATAACTGTACAAGATGTTCGGTACAAATTGGGAAAAGGAGCTGGTAGTGATGCCATACATAAAGATCCTTTTTACTCTTATGCGGTTACCAATTTAATTGATGACAGTGGTATCGTTGGAACAGGTTTTGCATTTACATTAGGTGAAGGCAATGATTTGGTTTGTAAAGCAGCTGAGTTTTATGCAAAATATTTGGAAGGGAAGGATATTGAGGAAATAATGGACTCCTATGGTGTTTTATTTAATCAATTATCCAACGAACAACAATTTCGTTGGTTGGGTCCACATAAAGGGGTGGTACATTTAGGGTTGGCTTCTGTAACCAATGCCTGTTATGATTTATGGGCAAAGAAAAGAGGTGTACCTCTCTGGAAATTATTACTTGATCTTTCACCACAGCAAATTGTAAACACACTTGACCTTTCCTATCTGGAAGATGTGTTAACAAAAGAAGCTGCACTCCAGTTATTACAAGCAAACGCACAAACTAAACAGGAGCGAATGGGGATACTCAATACAGGGTATCCGGGGTACGACACTTCTGTTGGGTGGTTCAATTATTCTGACGAAAAAGTACGAGAAAACTGCCGTAAAGCCCTTGCAGAAGGGTTTACCGCTATGAAACTAAAAGTGGGTTCTGCAGATCCACAACGGGATATACGTAGGGCTCATATTGTTCGTGAGGAAGCGGGAACAGATATAAAAGTTATGCTTGATGCTAACCAACAATGGACATTGCCACAGGCGCTAAGCATTTGTAAAGATTTACAATCAATGAATCCTTTCTGGATTGAGGAGCCTACGCATCCGGATGATGTACTGGCACATAAGACCCTCGCTGAAACTATTGCACCCATAAAATTGGCATTGGGAGAACATGTTCCCAACCGGATCGTATTTAAAAATTATTTACAAACAGGCTGTGCAGGATTTATACAGGTAGATGCCGTAAGGGTTGGTGGAGTTAGTGAATTCATAACGATAAGTTTACTTTGTAGAAAATATGGAATACCGGTAGTTCCGCATGTGGGTGATATGGGGCAATTGCACCAGCATCTGGTGTTATTCAATCATATTTCTCTCGGTCATGAAGCCTTGTTTCTGGAACATATTCCACATTTACAAAAGTATTTTGTGAATCCTGCAACCATTGAAAACGGTGTGTACAAAACCCCCATGGAAATTGGTAGTAGTTGTGATTTAAAAAATTAAACACCCAAACGGATGATAAAAGGATTGGATATCTCAATAAGTGTTTTATACATTTTGGGCATTGTTACCATTGGGCTATGGGCCGGGTTGAAGACGAAAGCGGTTGCAAAGGGAGATGCATCCAATGATTATTTTCTTGCGGGAAAATCGCTCCGTTGGCCAATGATCGGGCTGGCTTTATTCGCTACTAATATTTCCTGTATTCATTTAGTAAGTCTTGCACAGTCTGGCTTTGATACCGGATTGCTGAATGGCAATTTCGAGTGGATGGCTTCTTTTACGTTGATATTGCTCGCATTGTTTTTTGTTCCTTTTTACATGAAGTCAAAAGTAGCCACCCTGCCAGATTTTTTGGAGAAACGCTATAACCGGGCATGTCGCGACTGGCTGGCAATTATTTCTATACTTTCCGCAATAGTGATCCATATCGCCTTTTCATTTTTAGCAGGGGGTATTGTTTTACAAACGCTATTTGGGGTAAATATTTACGTAAGTATTATAGTCATAGCTGTACTTACAGGAATCTATACTGTAATCGGAGGGTTAAGAGCAGTAGTAATTACAGAATCGATTCAAACCATTGTATTATTAACCGGTGCAATCATCATTACGGTTATTTGTTATGATAAAGTTGGAGGCTGGGCGGGTATCACCCATGTGCTGCAGGAAAATAACAGCATGAATAAAATTTCTATGCTCAGACCATCTGGTGATGCAGACGGTATGCCTTGGTATGCCGTGTTTTTAGGGTATCCGGTGTTGGGTATCTGGTATTGGTGTGCCGATCAAACCATTGTGCAAAGGGTGTTGGGTGCAAAAGATGTTGATCATGCAAGAGGTGGCGCCTTGTTTTGCGGGTTCATTAAAATTCTTCCGGTGTTTATTTTCGTATTGCCTGGTTTAATGGCTTATGTGCTGGCGCAAAAAGGCTTGTTCAATATCACTGCAGTGCAGCATGTGGATGTGACAGGAAACGTAGTTACCGAAACCAAAGGAATTTATACCCTGATGATAACCCAACTGGTGCCAACTGGTTTGGTAGGCATCCTGGTTGCAGCATTGTTATCTGGTTTAATGAGCCAGATTTCCGGTGCACTCAATTCAATCGCAACTTTGGTCAGTTATGATTTATATAAAAGGTACAAGCCCGAAACAGGCGATTCGCAATTGGTAAAAGTGGGACGTATTTCGGCAGTAATTGCATTGATCGTATCTCTTTCATTATTGCCATTAATCAATCAGTATGAAAATTTGTTTAATGGCATCACCGATGTAATTGCACACATCGCTCCGCCCATTACCACTGTTTTTTTATTGGGAGTTTTCTGGAAAAAAGCATCCGCTAAATCAGCACAATATACTTTGTGGATTGGTTCTCTACTGGGTGCAGGCGTATTTGTTCTTAATAAATTATTACCCGATTCGGTTTTGGGTCATGTGCCATTTATGATGATGGCTTTTTATTTGTTTATCGCCTGTGTGGTATTACAGGTTTCATTGTCTTATTATTTTCCGGTACAGCATACCGCAGAAAGCAATGTACTATATTGGAAATCACCATTGGAATCTTTGCAGGACAAAGGGTGGAAGGGAATTGGAAACTATAAAGTTTTGTCACTATTGTTATTAGCTGTAATGGTAGTGCTCTATTGCTTTTTTTATTAAATGATTAAGTTAATGCATTTAGTTTTCAATTCTAATAGGCCACCCAGGACAGTATGATGTAGGTATTTTCTTCAAATTTTCACCAATAACTGAATAAGCCACATCTTTTGTTCAGGGTTAGACCGGCAAAAAATTACCCTATTGTTTTTGCACGAAAAATAGCTTGCATATGAATAAGGAAACATCTATAAGCGATAGACTGGAAAAATGTTACTCCGGGGCAGTGTATGACGTACTACGTGCGATGGGGTATCCCAATCAGGCATTACCCAATACCATTCGCCCAATAGACATTCACGCCAAACTAGCCGGTTCAATATATACGGTAAGTGGACGCTATGATGAGACAATGGATCCTCATGAAACGCTTCTTCAATGGACAGGTTTGTTGTCAAAAGCACCAAAAGGAAGTGTGGTGATCTGCCAGCCGAATGATGATACATTGGCTCACATGGGGGAATTGTCCTCTGAGACTTTACAGTTACGTGGTATTCGTGGATATATTGTTGACGGAGGATCCAGGGATTCAGCATTTATCAGCAGAATTGGATTCAAAGTATTCTGTAAATACTTCACACCAGTAGATGTAGTAGGGAGATGGGTGGCTGATACATTCGCTGAACCCATAAAAATCGGGAACGTAGAAATAGAAACGGGTGATTATGTAATGGCCGATAGAGATGGAATTGTAATTATTCCAAAAGCAATTGCCGAAGAAGTGGTAAAGCAAACAGAAGCCGTGCTGCAAACTGAGAGTTTAGTACGGAAGGCCATATTGGAGGGAGTAGATCCACAAGAAGCATATTTAAAGTATGGGAAATTCTGAATGATCATTAAAACTGTAAGCAATGAAATCCATTTCAATTATTGATAGCCATGTACATTTTTGGGATCCGGCTAAATTAAAATATGATTGGCTCGAATCGGCTGGGGCACTAAATTATCCTTTTCTATTAACAGATTATCGTAAAGCTACTGAGGGAATCGAAGTTGATAAAATGGTTTTTGTTGAATGTAACTGTCAGCCCAGTTCGAATGAGGAAGAAATAAAATGGGTACAGGAATTGGCTAAAACTGATGAACGCATTCAAGCTATTGTGGCTTATGCTGACCTTATGGAGGTAAATAATATAGACTTTAAACTTAAAAGACTTGCAGCCAATAAAATGGTGAAAGGTATCCGGCACAACATACAGTTTAATGAACCGGGATTTGCTACACAGCCAACATTTATTGAAGGTGTAAAGAAGGTATTTGATGTAAACATGCATTTTGAATTATGCATCACACATGATCAGTTGGCTGAGTGTATTGAGCTTGTCAGTGCTTTACCGGAAAGACCGTTGATATTGAATCATTGTGGAAAACCTGGTATCAAGGATGGAGAAATTGATAATTGGAAAACGAATATGAAGCAGCTATCCCAGTATGAGCATGTGGATTGTAAGATCTCCGGACTCTTAACTGAAGCAGATGTAAAGAACTGGAAAAGGGAAGATATAATTCCTTATACAGATCATGTACTTGAATGCTTTGGAAATAAGCGCATTGTATATGGAGGTGATTGGCCAGTTTGTACGCTGGCGGGAGGCTACCATGACTGGTACAGCTTTGTAAGTGAATGGACCAGTGACTGGAGCGAACAAGAAAAAATTAGTTTTTACTACGACAATGCAAAACGGTTTTACAGATTGTAGGTAAGAAAATTAATACCAATAAAAGTGAATGTAGTAATCCTAAAGTTGAAAATAGAAATCCTGTAAAATGAAAATAACTGATATAGAAATACGGCTTTGCAAGCACGCTACTGCTGCAATGAAAGATAGCGAGATGAGGGATGGTATACGATCTGATCTTGAGTTTCTTGTTATTTCCATGAAAACAGATGCAGGTATTCAGGCGGATACATTTGGTTTTGCTGGCAGAGGTGCAAAAATCGCAGGTCAAATTGCAGCAGATGTATTAAAACCTTTCTTTTTAGGCAAAGACCCCGATTATCGTGAAAAACATTGGCATGACTTCCGTATGGTTGATCGTTGGTGGAATCATCTCCCCATTTACTCATATGGCCCGTTTGATATCGCCTGTTGGATTCTTTCAGCCAAAGCTGCCGGACTTCCGTTATACAAATTTCTTGGGGCATATCGTGACAAAGTACCCATATATGCAAGCTCATTGGTCAATAAGACGCCTGAAGACTATGCCAGGCAAGCGCTGAAGATCAAAGACCGCGGATGGGCTGCTTTCAAACTGCACCCACCCGGGGATGTCGAATTTGATATTAAAGCTTACACGTTGTGTAGGGAAGCAGTTGGTAAAGATTTTAAATTAATGGCGGATCCTGTTGCCTGTTACAACCATCAGGAGGCTTTAAAAATTGGCAGGGTACTTGAAAAACTGGACTACTACTGGCTGGAAGAACCTTTGTATGATGTTGACTACCATGGTTTACGCATGTTGACCGATAAGTTAGACATACCTATTTGTGGAACGGAAGTTCTTGCCGGAAGTCATTATAGCACTGCGGAATGTATCTCATCGAGGGTAGTTGATATTGTACGAACGGATGTTTCCTGGAAAGGAGGGATTGCACCTGTGATGAAAACAGCACACCTTGCCGAATCATTCGGCATGCAGTGTGAAATACACACGGCAATCTATATGCCGCTTGAATTAGTAAATCTGCATTGTGCAGCGGCTATGAAAAATTGCGAATTTTTCGAGGTTCTTGACCCAATAGAATATTTTGATTTTGGTCTTGCAGAACCCATACGAATAGAAAATGGCCATGCCCACCTTCCTGAAAAACCAGGGTTGGGCATTGAACTGGATTGGGATCTGATAGATAACTGTACGTTTAAAATTCTTTAACTAAACATGCAATACCCCTTTCATTGGTTCAATTAAACTTAAAATATGTACAAATAGTAATAGATACTTTAGTAATTGCCTTCTACCTTATTGGTATATTGGTCATTGGTTTATGGGTAGTTCGAAAGAAATCCATGAATTCCGATGGGTATTTTCTAGCAGGGCATTCACTCAAATGGCCAGTAATCGGTGCCGCATTGTTGCTTCCAACATTTCTACCTCCACCTGGTGGGTTTGGCTGCATCAGGGTTTAGTGATGGCTTAGTTTTTGGTAATTTACATTGTTGCTAATTGCCCTAAATCAGCCAAAAAAAGGTTCGAAAAAAGTACACTAACCGGCACTTGAGGAGACGACCAATACTGGTTGTCTCCTTTTTTGTATCGCATAAGTGATTCTATATTAACGAAGCATGGTGGTTTTGTTTGCCAAAAAAGCGGTTCGATAATTACCTGTTGCTTTCCGGGTTCGATTTTCACTTGCGGATCTTGGCTGTTCATCGCAAAATCCTAATGCATAGATCAACTGATTGCGATTTAGCCATGTAATGCATAATTGACCATTTTTTTGTTTAAATAAAAAAACAAGGTTCCTGATTTTACGCAGGAACCTTGTACGATTGCAATAGGAAAGTAACCATCTAATGTGATTGTTTGATCAGCTTCGTCATTATCTTCTTTTCTCCCTGCATCACTTCTACTATATACACACCGGCCAAATAGCTATTGCCAAACTGGATAGTTTGTCCTGCAGCTACATTTTTCCTCATCTCCATTTCCTGGCCATTCATGTTTAGAACCCGAACATGAATGGGTCTTTTTTTATCCAAGCTTTCGATTTTGAGTATAAAATAAGAAGCGGTCGGATTTGGATAAGCTTTGATGGCGAAATGAATATCAGGTATTGACTCAACATTCTTTGACTCAAAATTCTGGATATCGTTATTACTTGTTACTGATACAGATGAACAACTGCCTCCGCCTGCAACAGATAGCTCGCCACCATTTAACATTTGTTGTTATTACGGTTGTTGGCCAGCGACCAATAACGTCGAAAAAGGGCCGCTGAAAAACGGCCCTTTTTAAACATTGGAGGCTTATTTTACTTTCAATAACTCCACCACTTTACGCCTGTTACCCTGTATCAGTTCCGCATAGTAAGTGCCGATGCTATAGTTCTGTCCGATCTGCACTGTGCTGTTCGATCCCAGTTTTGATCTGGCATCCACTACTCTGCCACTGCCATCCATCACACGCAGATTCACCGGCTGGTCGTATTTGCTTTCCAGCTTCAACGTGAAGTAGCTGGTACTTGGGTTTGGCATCACTGTAACTTTCAACTCCTCTTCACTCGTTGCCACCACCTCATTTACTTCTTTTGTCGCTGTTGTCGCTGTACTATTCCCTGATGATGATACTACTACTGTTGAAGCGCATGGGCTCTGGTCGCAACTTCCCAGCCTGTCACCCGTATGCTGTGTCAGGTGTGCATCCACCGCATTCACACTGATAGACAGTGTTTGCCTGTTTGCCGGGTTACCATTTGGTACATGGCACAGGTACACTTTGCCTGCCCCATTACTGCCCACTACCCGGATATCTGTTACACAGATGCTGATCGTAGCCGTTGCGGCACATTCATATTTATTCTTAACCGTAACCGTGAATGTGTAGTATCCACCAGTGGTTGGTGTGAACACAGGGCTGGCCACTGTTGTATTGCTCAACATATTCGTGCTTCCTCCACTCCAGCTATAGGTGTACGGTGCTCCCAACGATGGTAGCGAACCATCCAACTTCAGGGTGCTGCTCTGTGCCCCATACCCAAGGTACAGGTTATTCGGATTACCGCCCGTATACACAGTACTTGTTGGCACTGAGGTTACACTGGCAGAAAATGGCTGTATCGTAATCACCTGTACTCCCGAAACACTGTTACCCGATGGGTCTGTAGCTGTCCAGGTACGGGTAATCAGGTTACTGCCAGCTACATCACTGTAGCTTACCGTAGCACTGCAGTTATCCGTTGCTGTTGCCGTACCCAGTGCTGATGGACTGGTAGGCGCTGAACAGGCAATGGTAACATTCGTAGGTACGGTGATCAACGGTTTCTCCGTATCCTTCACTTCAATGGTAAAGCTGCAGGTGCTACTACCTGCTACATTTGTAGCAGTTGCAGTGATGGTATGTACGCCAGTAGCAAAGAATGCTCCTGAACTAACTGCATTTCCATTCTCCGTATATGTGATAGTAGCAGCTGGATAGGCCTGGGTTTCGGTTGCAGCAAAATTTACACTGGCACCGCACTTGCCGTTTTCTGCGTTCACAGTAATATTCGTCGGGCAACTGATCAACGGGGTACGGGGACCCACTTGTAAGCTGCCGTTTTCAGTAGCTATTTTGTAGTTAACGTTAGAACTCAAGGAAACACTAATTGGATAGTTGCCTATATCTGAAAACTTCATAGCTGTTGTTGAAAGCGAGTAATTCAGGATATCGCCATTCACAGTTCCGCTTATTGTTGCATCCAGAATTGGATTGTCGTCACCATACGTCTTGGTTTGGTTGTTGGCTTTAACCGTTGCGTTGCGGGTGCCCACTTGTAAGCTGCCGTTTTCAATAACTATATTGTAGTTAGCGTTTGAACCCAACAAAACACTAATTGGATAGTTGCCTATATCCGAAAACTTCAAAGCTGTTGTTGAAAGCGAGTAATTCAGGATATCGCCATTCACAGTTCCGCTTATTGTTGCATCCAGTATTGGATTGTCATCACCATAAGTCTTGGTTTGATTGTTCGCTGTTATTGTTGCGTTGCGGGTGCCCACTTGTAAGCTGCCGTTTTCAGTAACTATATTGTAGTTAGCGTTAGAACCTATTGAAACGCTTATGGGATAGCCACCCACATCCGAAAACTTCATAGCCGTTGTTGAAAGTGAATAATTCAGGATGTCATCATTCACTGTTCCGGTTATTATTGCATCCAGAATTGGATTGTCGTCACCATAAATCCTGGTTTGATTGTTCGCTGTTATTGTAGCGTTGCGGGCATTAATTGTAAGACTGCCGTTGTTAACAATAATACTGTAGTTGGAATTAAGACCTATGGATACAGTAATAGGGTAGTTGTTCACAGTTGAAGACTTCACTGCCGTCGTGGCCAGGCTGTAATTCAACACATCTCCATTGATTATACCATTAATGGTTGCATCAAGGGTTGGGTTATCCTCACCATAAGTTTTCGATTTGTTATTTGCTGTAATGCTAACGATTGCCGGATTAACTGTAAGACTAACCGTATTTGCTGTAATGCTCCCGCAGCTGTTTGTTATAACACATTTGTATTGATAACCGCTCATAGATACAATGAGTGAAGCAATATCCAATTGTGCTGAATTAAAACCGGTGTAAATATTTCCCGGGTTATTGGTAGAAGAAGTGATGTTTACAAAGCCACTGCCTGTATTGATTTGCCATTGGTAAGAAACATCTGTCCCGGTAGCTACCAATGCAAGACGGGCAGTATCACCATAGGTTTTCGCCCGGTCAATTGGATGTGTGGTAATGGAGGGAACAGCACAACTTAATTGGTAAGCACCGGTTATTGTACGTGGTTGTGTTGGCATGAGCTGATTGTTGTATCCTGATTGAAGAGAAGCTGATACAGTTCCGCCACTTGCACTAACGCCAGATACAGAATAAACATTGCCACCCGGAACAGTAATAATTGCAGGGTAAGAGAAATATATTTCTTTATTGGTAGCGACAGATGCTGTAAAATCTGTCGCCGCATTCAACGCAGCACTTAGTGTAGTAGGGTTGGTGTAATATTTATAGTTAACGTTTACGGAAGTTGTGCCTGCGGGTAAACCACTTGTTGTAAAAGTAACATTGCTTATTGGCTGTTCTTTAATGGCTATTTTATCAAGAAAAGGAGCATCAGCAGTTGTTGCCCGCATTTCAATCGTATTTACACCTTGCACCAATGCCAGAGGTATTGTTTTTATTTTGGGTGAGCCACCTTCAAAGCACCAGTTGCCGGAGGCATCAAATGAGTAAGTTACATAAGCACCTCCATTTACTGAGATTCTTAAATTACGTGCAACTTTAGAAATATAGGAAATATCAACATCATATGTTTTGGCTTCAGAACATAAAATGTTATTGTAACGGATGCCATTAGCAGTACCTAATGCAGGGCTAACTAAAGCACCATTAGACGCCGTGTTACAGGCAACGATAGCTGTGCTTCCAACAATTTCTGCCAATTCAGCTTCAAGGTTAACATCAGTAAGAGGAGCTTTCTCCAATTTAATTTTATCAATGAAAGGAGAATTGGGAAGCGGAGAGCCTGTACCCCATGGTTTAATATCAATGGTATTGATACCACGATTAAGATTTACTATCACTTCATGAATAGCAGGAGAACCTAATGTTGGATTTGAGGCATCAATATAACACCAGTTTCCGGAAGAGACTGTTATTTGTCTGCCCATGGTGACGCCATTTACAATTACTTTGAAGCTTCTGCTGTCTTTACTCATGTAAGAAACTTTCAATTTGTAGGCGCCGGGAGTAGCCGCAATTATATTTTGAAATCTTACTCCATTGGCAGCGGCTGCAGCCATATTTACCTGGATACCGTTAGAAGAATTTACACAGTTTTGTTGAACTATTGTACCAAGGAACGTAGCAGTTTCTGCTTCAAATTCTAAGTTTTCATTTAGCAGTAACACATCAGGATCTGTTGCTGATGGAATTTTTCCTTTTGTTGCAACAGCAATACGATCAACATGTACATTGCCACCTGCAATCGCAATTTTAACTGTGTGTTGACCGGCAGACAGGAAGTAACTGAAACTTCTGTCTACCGTTCCGTAACTGTAATGAAACTTTTTCCAATACCATTCATAAACCGAACTTCCCAAACGATCCCATTTACGGTAAGGCTCATCATCAACAGCGATCCATAAACTATTTTCACCTGCATTGATTGCTTTGATCTTTGCCCAAAGTTCATACTCATCTGCCTTGGCAACATTGATCGTAAAGGTGATATGATTGTCAGTGCCGGTAGGTGGTTGAGGTGATGTAATATTATTTGCACTCTTTAAATAAGCACCGCCGCCAGTATTGGTTGATGTTTCAAGACTCCAGTTGGAACCACGTGTTGCATTTTCTGCTTCATAAAAAGTAAGAACATCTGTTATATCCAAACCAAACTTCACATCAGAAGGAGTACAGTAACCTGCATCTTTCTTAAGTGCATCCAAGGTTTCAATCCCATTGGAAATCACAATTTGATCAAGTTTGATATTGGCGTTTGGGAATTCAATAGTTAAGCGATGCATGCCAGTTCCGAGGTCATAAATTCTTGGTATTTGAAACCAGGTAAAGCCGGTGCTTGTAAATGGTGTCAGCTGCTCAAGTGTAGCGCCATCCATTCCCATTTTTATTGTTCCCGTTCCGGTGGAAGAAGAGCGCATATAAACCCTGTAAGAGCCTGTTACTGATGTCTCAAATTCAAAATGTATTTGTTTGGCCAGTGTTGTTGCTCCTGCAAGATTTGCATCGCCATTAATGTACAAACCATTTGAAGCGTTTGCATCAGGTAACACTGTCCATTGGTTGCCGATATATTTTCCGCATTCTGCCTCAAAAGCCGTTGTGTTTATAATTGGAGTAACATAAGGTTGATCTAATCCATCAAGATTGTTTGGACATTCAACTGTTGCTTCAGGTATTGAAGGCGATGATATATGATTCATATACAATTCGCCGATGTTAGTTAATGCGCCATTCTCATAGTAATTCGCAGGCGTTTGTGGAACGGTAGCATAAGCAGAATTAGGTTGGAAGTATGCATACCGCTCTACATAATCTAAACTTTCAAGATAGGGAAGAGCTAATCGCAGAAAGGCATCCTGTATTGGGTTGCCACGATTTGGGTTGGCATTAAATTCTGTGATCCAGATCGGTAATTTGTAAATATTGTAAACGCTTGCAAGATAGGTCTTGAACCGATTGAAAATTTGTTGTGGATCAGCATTCGGGCTGTTAGCAGGATTGCTTCCCCAATCATACCAATGCACAGCAACAAAATCAAAACGCACATCTCTTGCTTTTGCAATATCTGCAAAATCTTTTAACCAGCCCGTTGGTCCATTTTCTCTTGGAGCCGGTGTTCCTAACCGTACACCAAGACTCATTAAATTTTCGTAATAGGCAACCGCTACTGCAGGCTGACATAGATTATTAAATTGACCTGATTGATCTTCACAGTTATCAGATTCATTGAAACCTAACACATGCGTAGTTTTTTTCTTTTGTGTCACCAGGTTGATGGCGGCAGGTAATGCACCTCCTGCACCCCATGCCATCGGTACATATTCGTAATTAGGTAATGAATTATTATTATTGTTCCAGTTATAAAACCAACCGGTATTCAATTGATCATAAAAACCACCTGTACCTTTTTTGATCACCCAATTCCATGGCACTACCCGAATGAAACTTACATTACCCTGTAATGCTACATCAAGCGTATTCACTGTAAGGTCTGATTCTGATGCGATATACACTCTGCTTTTCCCTGTACCGTTGTCGTTTACAGCCAGAGTGGCCATAAAGCCTCTTTTTAATTTGAATGAACGAATGTTGTTATTCATTCCATTAGGCACAGATGCGCCTTTATAAATAATATCTTCATTTACATCCGCAGAAGAACCTTGCAAATTTGAATTGCTGTAAATCTTTGCTGGTGCAAATGAGCTGGAAAGCGGCCTGATAACCGAGCCGATTTGATAAAATTGATTGATGCGAAAATTATTATCTAAAGAGCCTGTAACATCATTTACCAAAATATTACTCAACCTTGCCTGAAGACTTAAAGGGTTATCCTGCTTGAAGTAAACCCATGAAGCTGCATCGAGAAAGTTTAATGAAAGCGAAGCGGACATGGTTCCCTGTTGCAGATACACGGTGCTCTCATTGTTTAATGATACAACGCCTTGTGTTACTGAGCCGTTTGTTACAGTAATAGTAGAACTTGCCAATGTGAGTCCCAGTTGAGCACAACCAAAAAATATATTACCACTGACAGCTACAGTTGCAGATGAAATGTAAAGATTGAAATTGATAGCTGCACCAGGCTCTAAGGTATTAGCATCGGGGTGCGGATTATTAATAAGATCAGGTACAGAAGGACAAATCTGATATAAATACGGGCTTGAAGCATTGCAGGATTGTCCTGAGTTATCCTCAGTTGCCATTCGCCAGTTGCCTTCATTAAAGAAATCATTGTTTACCTCACCTGTCCAGTAGAGGTAGTTTGTTGAGGCATCACAGGGGCTTCCTTGTTGAGCGGAAGCCGTAAACGATAAAACGCTGAATAATGACACTAAAAATAATAATGGAAGGCGGCAGTTGTAATAATTACGCATGGCAGGAACGTTTTGATTTAATCGATTCCATAAAAATATTTTCTTGCGTGCAGTATAAGGAAACAATCAAATCATAAAAGGGGACTATTCTTTCAATTTATATTTTACATCTTAGTCAACTCAATCAGCTTATGCAGTAGCTGATATTGGTAAATGTTAATACCAGGTAACCATAGGTAAAAAAATCATAATGCTTTCCCTGCCTTTTAGGCGCTGACTAAGCCCAATTGAGGTTAGTTTGACATATTTATCCCTCTTTATTGCGTCGTTAAAATCGGACTGAGGTGGTCAATGAAATTGGTTTGTGCAGTCTGGATTCACATCAGCATAATAAATGCTAACAATTGCTTGTATGAGAATCGTTCTATTTATTCTCCGAGCCCGGAAACCGGTTAAAATAAAATTATTTTCAGAAGTTGATCAAAGTCAATTTTTCACAGCATATATGTTGTCTAAAAGCAATAAAAGAGGGAAAAGTGGGTCGATTGTACTCCCCTCGACTCTAGATGAAAGGGCCCTAAATTTCTGCTAATTGTCTTAAATCAGATATTAAATGGTTCGAGAAAGGTCCAATAAGGGGCACAAAAAGGAAATGTTAACAGCATTTCCTTTTTCTTTTTCACTACTGAAATGATCTTTTGAAGTCAAACAAGTTCCGGAGTATTTTTTTAATTGACAATTTTGAACTTTCATCTAAAATTCTGAAATGTTCCTTCTGGATTCTGTATTGATCATAAGCTGGACTGCTGGCTGGCAATCCTGCACATACCTCTCCTTCAAGTAATTTTATTTCTTCTTTGTTTTCTATCATCCGGCGAATGGTTTCGGGGAAGTTTTGATGCAACGATGCGGCACCGGTAATTATAAATTTATGCAGATTGCCGTGGCTTCTAATGATACAATTTACGGTATTGCCTACCATTTTTACTGATTCGGTAGCGCAAACAAGGGAGGCAGCCCTGAATATTTTAACTTTAGTGCACCACTAAACAGAGAGTTTACCCATGAACAGCAAGAAATCAATTTGGCTAACAATGGTTGCCATCATAGCTTTTTCAGGAACGATAGCTGCACAGGATATTTCAACCTTTTTAAAAGGTCAGCCTTTGCCGCCTCCGCGGGCTACACCTGCTGCGTGGCTACTTGAGTTAAATAAAGCTGATAGCCTGATTGATATGGGCATATCGGTTGCTGCTTTTTTACCAAACACAAGGTTGGATTGGCATCATCATCCCGGTGGTCAGGTATTGATTTTTACCGATGGCACCGGATACTACCAGGAAAGAGGTAAGGCAAAGCAAATTGTACGCAAAGGGGATGTGATCAAGTGTTTGCCCGGTGTACAGCATTGGCATGGCGCTTCTATTGAATCTGGTGTTACCTATATAGCCGCCTCACCCGCCAAAAAAGGACCTACGGTATGGTTGGAAAAAGTAACCGATGAACAGTATACAAGCGCAGCTAAATAATAACATCACTTCATTAAACATCGTACATGGAAGAGATCATGCGGTTTGAATCTATCAGTGAATTGAATGCGTTTAATAACCAGGAAACACTGCACCCGTTGGTTAGTGTGATAGATTATTCCAAAGCTTCGCCCAGAAAACTACGGAGAACGTATTTTGGGTTTTACTACATCATATTGAAAGAGGTAAAATGCGGTGACCTGCTGTATGGAAAACATACATACGATTACCAGGAGGGAACGTTGGTATTTATTGCGCCCGGGCAAATCATTGGTGTTCATTCAGATGAACTGTACCAGCCTAAAGGATATGGTGTTGCTTTTCATCCTGACCTGATTAGAGGAACCTCACTGGGCAAACATATCGACGAATATACTTTCTTCAGTTATCTGGTGAGTGAGGCACTTCATATTTCTGAACGTGAGCGTCAACTGGTATTGGATTCATTTTCAAAAATTCGTTATGAACTGGAGCAGGCAGTAGATAAGCACAGCAGGAAACTGATTTCTCATAATATTGAATTGCTGCTTAGTTATTGTGTACGCTTTTATGACAGGCAGTTCTTTACCCGCGACCATGTTCACAAAGGTATTTTGGAAAGGTTTGAATTTCTGCTCAACGAATTCTTTTCATCAGATCAGCCAAGAAGTGTAGGGCTTGCGTCTGTTGCCTGGTGTGCAGCTAAACTTAACCTGTCGCCAAATTATTTTGGCGACCTGATTAAAAAAGAAACAGGTAAAACTGCCCATGAATACATCCAACTAAAACTGCTTGATGTAGCGAAAGAAAGGATATTGGATAAAAGTAAAACGGTTAGCGAGATTGCCCATGAACTGGGGTTCAAGTACCCACAGCATTTTACCCGTGTTTTTAAACAATATACCGGAGTATCTCCACAAGTGTTCCGGAATGCTATGAATTAGACTTACAAAGCCTAAGAAGCTGATTAAAATATTCTCTGCGAAAACTCCTTCATCTCTGCGGTTCCTGCGGTTAGATTGAGCATGCACCAACAGAGATGCCGCAGTGTATACGTTGTTTTTGCATAGTAGTAAACAATCTGTATTGTGAAACGCAAACAATTTCTAAACAAAAAAATATAACCTAATACCTTAAACGCATCACCATGAAAATTATCCTTATTGCGCTGTTCACTTTTATCGCCTCTGTACAAATGGGTACTGCACAACAATCCATGCCCGGAACTACTCCGGAGATGGCATCTCCATTAGAAAAGAAAATTATTGAATTGTCTAAAACCAAATGGCAATGGATGTCCGATAAAAATGCTGATTCGCTGGATGCGTTGTTTGATGCAAAATCTGTTTTTGTGCATATGGGTGGAAGCTGGAACAAAGAAAGAGAGATGGGCATCATAAAATCTGGCGGCATTCATTATAAGAAAGCCGATATACATGCTGTATCAGTAAATATCATTGGTAATACAGCGATCCTATTGAACCGAATCACGCTGCTGGCTGTGGTGGGCGGCAATGAAGTAACCAATCCATTTATGGTTACGGAAGTGTATGTTAATCAAAATGGTAAATGGATCATGGGATCACTTTCGTTCAGTAAACTGAACCAATGATCAGGGCCATTAACTAAAGTTGTATTGGTTTTCGCAATCATTGTTCAGCGTGTGAACCATACCCATTACCGGGCACTTACCAATTTTACAGATTCTTTGCACCGTATAGGAATACTGCCCTGAACCTGTTAACTTTAAATCTAATAGATTACCAAAGTGTTACAACATGGAAAACATAGAAAGTAAACAGAACAGACGGTCTTTTCTGAAATCTTCTGCACTGGCAGGAGGTGGACTAATGCTAAGTTTTACCTGGCTGTCAGGATTCAGTCCCGCCGGTGTACCGGACGTTGCTGATGCTGCCGGTGATTGGTTTGAAATAAACGGGTATATAAAAATCACACCGGATAATATCATAAAAATTCTTAACCCTAATCCTGAATTCGGACAAAATGTAATGACCTCACTGCCGATGATTGTGGCCGAAGAACTCGGGGCAGACTGGCAAAACATTGTGGTTGAAATGGGGCCACACGACAGTGTAAAATTAGGGCCGCAATTTACCGGTGGCAGTAATTCTATGCGAATGTATTGGAAACCACTTCGCGAAGCGGGAGCAACTGCACGCCAGATGTTGATGGAAGCTGCCGCCCAAACCTGGAGTGTACCTATAGAAGAAGTAACCACCAACTCAGGTATGCTGTTTCATCAAAAAACGGGTAAGTCGGGAACCTATGGTGCGTTTGCTTCAAAAGCCTCCGGGCTTACCGTTCCCAAAGGAGTGAAACTGAAAGAGGTAAAGAGTTTTAATGTAGTAAGAAACTCAAAGAAAAATGTAGAGGGATTAAAAATTGTATCCGGTAAACCGCTTTTTGGGTTGGATTACAAACACGAAGGCATGCTGATTGCCATGATAGAACATCCACCCGCTTTTGGTATGAAACTAAAAGAGTTTGATGCAACCGAAACATTGAAAATGCCTGGTATCAAAAATGTGTTCAGGCAAACATTATATGAAAATGGTTTTGAACAGGGAGGTTTTGACACCCGTACTTTTAACGAATTGTTGGTTGTGGTTGGCAATACTACCTGGGAAGTAATTAATGCACGTAAAAAATTAAAAGTAACCTGGGAGCCTGCTGGTGATACAAAAAATACCATGGGAGGGAGAAGAGAAGTAATTACTCCCGGTGAATTGGAAAGTACGAGTACGCAGTTACAAAAAATGAAGGAGTATGCGAGTAAACCTGCGCAACAATTAAGAAAAGACGGAGACCCTGAAACGGCTTTTAAAAATGCGGCCCAGATTATCGAACGCACTTATCACGCACCCTTCCTGGCCCATAACTGTATGGAGCCGATGAATTTTTTTGCGCATGTTACGGATGAGAAAGCCTTACTGGTTGGGCCACTGCAGGCACCCGGCTGGTCAGAGCCTACGCTTGCAAAATTATTAAACTTACCGGCAGACAAAATTGAAATTCAAATGACCCGTATGGGTGGTGGCTTTGGTTTGAGAGCCTACGGGCATTATCTGTATGAAGCAGCCCTTATCTCTAAAAAAGTAAAAGCACCTGTAAAACTTATCTATACACGCGAGGACGATATGACCTATGGCATCTATCGACCCATGTACACAGCTACCTATCGTGCCGCACTGGATGCCAATAAAAACCTGATCGCCTTTCATGTGAAAGGAGGAGGCATTCCTGAACATGCGGTTCATGCCAATAGGTTTCCCGCAGGCGCCATAGATAATTACTTGGCAGAAGCCTGGCAGATCCCCTCCAATATTACCATTGGCGCATTCAGGGCACCCCGATCAAACTTTAACGCGGCTTCTGAACAATCTTTTCTTGATGAGTTAGCCGAAGCAATGGGTAAGGACCCGATAGATTTTAGACTGGAGTTGCTAAAAAGAGCGAAAGAAAATCCAGTTGGCAAAAACAATGATTATAACGCAGACAGGTATGCAGGCGTATTGGAATTGGTTAAAGAAAAGTCGGGATGGAACAAACCTGAAAATAAAAAATACAACCGCGGGGTAGCTGCTTATTTCTGTCATAATTCTTATGCGGCCCATGTTGTGGATATGGTAAAGAGGGATGGACAACCCTATGTTGAACGGGTTTTCAGTGCAGCAGATTGTGGCATTGTGATTAATCCGGATGCGGCTATCAATATGGTAGAGGGTGCAGTTGTGGATGGCATCGGGAATGCTCTCTATGGGGCGTTAACACACAAAGAGGGTGCTCCAGAACAAAAGAATTTCAGTCAATACAGAATGATCAGATGTAACGAAGCGCCAAAAAAAATAGAGGTTCATTTTGTGCAGAACGACCTCGATCCAACCGGATTAGGAGAACCGCCTTTTCCTCCGGTATTTGGAGCAGTAGCAGGTGCTTTATACAAAATCACCGGCAAACGTTTTTATAACCAGCCTTTTATTACCCAATGGAATACGCTTTCGAACACATAATTAAGTAAGCAATTTTATCATTACTCATTCTTCAGATATGATTACGTTAAACATCAATACAAAAACATACAACATTGAAGTAGATCCGGATACGCCTTTGCTTTGGGTGCTAAGGGATGTGATTAATCTGGTAGGAACAAAATACGGTTGCGGTGTGGCACAATGTGGTGCTTGTGTTGTTCATTTGAACGGAGAGGCAGTGCGTTCCTGTGTTACAAAAGTGAGTCGTGCTGTAGGAAAAAAAGTGGTGACGATTGAAGGCCTCTCAGCAAACAATGATCATCCTTTGCAAAAAGCGTGGATAGAAAAAGATGTGTCACAATGCGGGTACTGTCAGGCCGGACAAATCATGTCGGCGGCGGTATTGCTTAAGGAAAATAAAAACCCAACTGACCAGGATATCGATAATGCTATGGCGGGTAATATTTGCCGGTGTGGTACGTATCTAAGAATTAAAAGCGCCATTCATTTGGCAGCTGAGATGCAGAAGAAATAGCGTAGCAAAGCACAGACACACCTAACCGTAAATTCATTTCATACTATGAAACAGTATTCCAGTAAGCGTCGTTACTTTTTGCCTGTAAGAATGGTGATGGTTATGGCAGTCATCACTTTACTAATCGGAGCAGCCAATTCAGCATTCATGGCTGACAATTCTGTTACAGGTAAAGAAATACCACAGGGTAAGAGCGCAGATAGCATTGCGTCTGTAAAGGCTTTTGCTGAGGTATACAGGGTATTGATGAGTCCGCGATGTATGAACTGTCATCCTGCAGGAGAAGTACCGCTGCAGGGAGATGATAGCCACCTGCATTCAATGGCACCCAAGCGGGGCAATGATGGTCACGGACTGTATGCAATGAAGTGTGGTAACTGTCACCAGCCTGAAAATACTCCCGGGGTTCATACGCCACCAGGTAATCCTAAATGGGCTTTACCACCATCCAATATGAAAATGGTGTTTGAAGGAAAGAAGGCGCGCGAACTGGCTTTGCAGATCATGGACTATAACCGTAACGGGCACAAGAATAAAGCTGCATTGATTGAGCATGCCAGAGACACACTCGTAAAAGCTGCATGGAATATGGGCGAGGGCCGGAAGCCGCCACCCTTACCCTACAACGAATTTGTGAAGGTATGGGATACCTGGATTGAGAAGGGTGGGTATGCCCCGAAACAATAAAGACTGTATCAAAAGCCAAATTGCTACCTGGACTTCTTACATCTTTGCTGTTTATATTTTACCGAAAAGCGATGGATAAAATATACTTTCAGAACAACTAGTAAATAGCGTAGATGGTTGGTTTTATAACCATCTCTTTTTTCGTAGCTCCTTCTGAAATTTTTCCTGAAATTCTATGGCATCTGCGGGTTTTACAAAGGAACCTGTTGTTTTGTCTCCAATGATCCATGCATTTTTCCAGGGTTCCGTTGAAATAATATGCTTGTATTTTTTTAGTTCTTTTTCAATCCGTATACGATCTGTAGCTGTTAAGGAAGGAGGGATTTCGAATACATCATACGGTTGCCTGTTTTTTACTGCCCAAACTTCTAACCATTGTTGCAATAACCAATCCTTTGGATTCAAAATGTGTTTTTCATCATAACTGGTTAATGCCCATGCTCGATAAGATCTTAAGACAGCCAGTTTAGCAGTAGGTTTTCCCGGTGGTTTTTGTATCAGTTGTTTATGAAACCGGGTGGCTTGCTCCCAACTTTCTGGCCGGGTTTTAGGAAATGTGTTGTTAACCGAAGGTCCATACCCAAGCCACATAATCGCATCTACTCCCATGGCATATTGTTCTTCCCCCATACGTTTAACCTGGGCTGGTGTTACATGCTGAAGTCCATCAGGTCCACCATAGATATGTGCCTGCATCCATGGAATTAGCAGCCTGTGATATCTTCTTGACAAACCTGCATAATAGCTCATGTCACGAATAATATCATCCCGGTAACCAGAACCACCCCACCATGCGCCACCTGCCGGATAAGGATCGAGGTGAACTACGTTCAACTGCCGGGTTAACAATTCTGGTCCGCTTCCATCATGATCATTGGCCAATGAAAAAATGCCAGCCCTTGTGGTGTTTCTAAAAAACAACATTCCAGGCGCCTGTTTCTCGCCTTCTTCAACGGTAGCTTTTATCAGTGCAGCACTGTTTTGATGCAGGGTATACAACCACCAGGCATAAGCATCTGTGCCATATATTTCCGGGTAGCCCCATGTTCTCGGGTAAGCTATGTTGCCTGCATTGCGGGTAAATGTTTTTACAGCCGGTTCACTGTAATCCCATAAAGGGAAATTGACTGTTTTATCCGGCTGGTATAAATGACTGGATATGTAAAAATGTTCATCACCAATTCTGGTGGCAATGACTACATCAGTTGGAAAGCTTCCCCCATTGGCTTCTTTCCATACGTTCAACTGCTTTTGCGCATCTCTGCGAGCCGCTTCCAACGTGCTTTCTGCAGCCATGCTTAGTGTTCCGTTTCCAAACACATACCATTTGTCAGAACCATGATAGGGCCAATAAACGGCAATGCCAATTTTAGTAAGCATAGCTTTATCCATACCGGTGAGATCAAAAGAAATTCGGTATAGTTTTCTGTTCTTTATTTCATTTACATCCCGCATGGAGGGAAGTACACTATCATCCTCTGGGTTTGTACCCGCCGGTAATTCTTCTATGCTGGCAGGTAGAATGGTAAGATGTTGTTTGCCGTCGAATACTTTTTGTGGAACAACTATCTCTGCTTTTACCGGGTTAGGCATATCCGGGTAATAGTGCCCCAGTTTTTCACGATCCTCATAGGGAATGGTAGCTGAATCTTTTCTGGAGCGATAAGCAAATGTGGCATTATATACCGGTGGTTCAATGATAACGGAATGCTTGCCGGGGGTAAATGTATATAGAAATCTGTCTATAGCTTTGCCCTGACAAACACCACCGATCATTAAAGCATCTACCGCTTTTAATCCCATCCCTGCCAACAAGTCTTTTCTTTCATTCATCTTGTTCAGCTGAATATGGAATTTCATTCCCAATTTTCTGGCAACTGCTAATTTCATCTTCGCATCTTCTACAGATTTTGCACCCATGGATACCAAACCTGTATGATGTTCTTTAAGATCAATAAAATCTTTCTCTAATGAATTGGATAAACTATTTCGTTCCCAAACCTGGTAACTTACCCATGCCCTTGGCCAATTGGGATTGCCGGGTCGGAGAGGGGATACACTTGCTATTTTCTCCTGACTATATCCACTACTTGTTATTAGCAATAGCAGTTGAATTGAACATACTACACTTGGTAAGGCTTTCATGTATTCATTATTTTTTATGAATCGATTTCATTTGTTTGTAAAGCAGTTACAACGCATCTGTAAAAACCCAATATTATATATTGACTTTAGGCATTTTAGGAACCAGCAAGCTGAATAAACACCAGGCAACAATATAAGAGGTGGCACAGATGATGAACATGATATAATACCCTGTTTCTATTGTACCCAAATTTTTGTAATGATCAAGAAGTAAACCGGCTGTCCTGGCAATGATAATACCACCAATCGCACCTATCATTCCTCCAATGCCTACAACAGATGCCACTGCTTTTTTAGGAAACATATCTGAAACGGTTGTGAAAATATTTGCCGACCATGCCTGGTGTGCCGAAGCTGCAAAACCAATGATGCCCACTGCATACCAATAGTTGAATGTACCCAGCCATTGTGCCGCCAGCATGGGCAGGGCACATAATGCAAATATCAATAAGGCAGTTCTGCGGGCCTTATGTAAGGGCCAGCCACGACTCATGAAATAGCCAGATAGCCATCCTCCTGCAATACTTCCAAACATGGCCATGGTATATACTACTGCAATGGGAAATGCCAGTGCCATTTTAGTCATTCCATATTGCCTGTTTAAAAAAGTGGGTAACCAGAATAAAATAAACCACCAGATTGGATCTGTGAAAAATTTTAAAAGCGCAAATGACCATGTTTGTCGAAATCCTAATAAGCGAATCCATTTTATTTTTTCTACTTGCACTTCGGTAACTGCATTCTCAGTATCATCGCTATGGATATATTGTAATTCTTCTTCTGATATTTTTTTGTGTTGTTGTGGACTTGCATACAAGAGCCACCAAAAGATCAGCCAGATAAGTCCAATAGCGCCCGTAATGATAAAAGCCCATTCCCATCCCATAGATACAGCAATCAGAGGAACAGTGAGTGGTGCTAAAATTGCGCCAACATTGGTGCCTGAATTAAAAATACCTGCAGCCAGTGCACGTTCTTTTTTTGGAAACCATTCCGCAACTGTTTTGATGGCTGCCGGAAAATTTCCAGCTTCACTAAATCCAAGTACACCTCTTGCTAATGCAAAGCCAGCGGTAGATTTTGCAAATGCGTGACCAATAGCCGCTAAACTCCATACCGTTAATGAAAAGGCATAGCCAAGTTTGGTCCCAATTCGGTCAATAATAAAACCTGAACCAACCATTCCAAAAGCATAAGCAACCTGAAAGGCAATAACGATATTTGCATAATCCGTTTCGTTCCATCCAAATAACGGTTCTAAATAATCATCTTTTAAAAGACTGATCACCTGCCTGTCAAGGTAATTAATCGTGGTTGCAAAGAATACCAAGGAAAGGATTGTCCATCTGTATTTTTTAACCTTGGTAGAATGAGACGTGCTGCGTAAAGTCATTGCAATTGTTTACGGTAATTGTTCGGTTAAGCGTATGCGATTGTTTGCTATGTCAGGCATATCCGATACCAGTTAAGTAAAAATTGATACCGGAACTGCTTGCCCTTGTCGTTCTGCAGAAACATACGCAGCATAAATAGTGGTAATCACATCACCTGCCAAACGGCTGTTACTTTCTATTCGTTCACCCAGTACCAGTGATCTGTAAAAAGCATCCATTTCGTGCTGGTATCCATTAAACCAAGCCTCATCTGGAGAAATTTGTGACCAACCCTGTTTGGTTCCTGTTTTTTCTACAACATAGATATCAGAAAAGTTTTCTTCGCTTGGGTTATAAGTTATCATCGCATTGTTCGGAGCGATATTGCAAATGCTGCGATGATTGTTTGCATGCACTTCCACATAATTTTTAACCCCTCCGTGTAACAATTCGCTAGCCGTAATATCAGCAATGGTTCCATCTTCAAATACCAGATGCACCACTGCATAATCTTCTACATCTGTATAGGTATCTCTGAGATGTCCTTCATTTTTAAACCCGGGCATCCTTGTAATGGCGTGTGTTCTGGCTGAAATACTTTTGGGCCGGATAGGTGCTCCATTTCTGACTTGTCCTTCAACATGTTTGAGATAGATAGCCGCCGCAACCGGGTGGCATCCCTTTCCCATTAGAGAACCTCCTCCGGAAAGCCGCCATTTTCCATAATCAGAAGAATGTGAGCCGGAATGAGATTGTTGAGCCTGTATCCAAAGAATTTGTGCTTTTGTTTTTTCAATCAGTTCCCTTTCTTTTTGAATGGAAGGAGCATACACCCAATTCTCAGCATACATAATACTGCCATTACTGGCTTGTTCTGCATCTAGCAAGCGTTTGATGCTTTCCAATGCTTTTTTCATGCCCAATTCACGATCAAAGTTGTCTCCACTAAACTCCTTTTTGCCATCCCCAAAATAACCGGTAAAAGGTTTTTCTATAATAACATGCTTATTGTTTTGTAGCACGGTAACTGCTATCGGTTCATGTGTAGAAGGGGGAGTGCATATATGCAACACGTCAGAACTATTGATAAGCTCCTCCATGCTAGTAAAGCAGGTTATGTTACGTTGCGAAGTAAATTCTGTTAATTCATCGGGAGATTTGGAGTAGGCACCTATGACTTCTACTTGTGCACTAAAAACCCTTTGTAAAGCTTCAAAATGAAATCGTGCAGCAAATCCGGACCCAATAATCCCAGCACGTAAGATTTTCTTGTTCATGTAAGACTACTATTTATATGGCAATGAGAAAACTAACCAACCCAAACTAAAACGAACGATATCAATTAAATACCCAGTGGTATCTATAAATTATTTTAAATAGTACAGTATCTGATTTTTATTGATTTTATATGCGTGTAAGAAATGATTATCCAATTAAAAAAATATCTAATCAAACAGTAAAAAACGATTTCCTATGAATATAGTAAAGTTGAAAGGTCTCCTGTTCAGAATGTACTAACGTAAGGTATATTATTCAACTAAGCTGCCTGATAGTTATCCAGAATTACTTTTCTACCAACGCATGTTTAATTGGTAATACCCATTCGTCTTTATTCAAATCATACACAATAAAATCAGAATCAAACTGCCAGTAACTCCAGCTCCATTTTCTGGCTTCGGCTTGTCTGGCTATATACTGCGTCCATAAAATTCTTGATGGCATATCGGCCTTTTCATAAGCACCAAATTCGCCAAGTGTAATGGGCCTGTTATGCTTTTTTGACCATTCCTGCGCCAGGTCAAAATCCGATATCACTGCCTGTTTTTCTGATTCGGTTTTTGTCCATTGAATGCCACTCAGGTTTTTGTTGTTTACAGACCAGGGTGCTCCCTGGTGAGTAAATTGTATAGGACTGTAATAATGTACCGCTACAATAATGTTTCTATCATTTTCCGGTA
This sequence comes from Chitinophaga pinensis, assembly GCA_943372845.1. Taxonomy (GTDB): domain Bacteria; phylum Bacteroidota; class Bacteroidia; order Chitinophagales; family Chitinophagaceae; genus Sediminibacterium; species Sediminibacterium pinensis_K. The sequence goes on from CALSAD010000002.1 coordinate 466,074, forward strand.
GAATGAGATCCTGCAGATATTTGATCTGGTTACCATAAATGGTTCCGATGATTAGTGTTCTTTTGGGGTTTGATTTTCTTATGATCTCCCGGGCTTCAGTATGGAGGTTATTCCATATCTCAGGTTTCATATTCGGCTCGTTTGCAATTTCAAATAATACGTCATTGGAATAGCCTCTGCAATGATTGGCTATTTGTTGCCACATGGATAAAAATTTGGCCTTATTACCCAATGGATCTTTACCCATTGCCCCGTGCTCATGAAAATCAACAATGGCAACCAGGTTATTCTTGATGGATTCATTGATGGCCCAATCCAATGTGCTGAAAAATGCAGGGTGAAGAGTATGGTTTGAATCATTCAAAGAAAATCGGAACGGACTAATCACTATACGAACATTACTAAACCCGGCTTCTTTTATCAGTTTAAAATGTTTTTCTTTCATTCTTGCTTTCGAAGAATCTTTCCATAAAGGATCATATCCAATAATATTTACACCCCGGCCCAAACGTTCGTTTTGTTCAAAGGCATATCCTTTACCAGGGATTTCTTGTGCACACAAAGTGCCATTATTTAGTAGCATCAGGAATAAGGTTACTGTGATATTCCGGATGCTACTTTTTTTTAGGTTCATCAGCGTTGAGAATGTTTTTTTTTAACACGATAATAGAGTGAGTAAGTAGTTACTTACTTAAATTCGGCCTGTAAAGCCTTTTTTAAATCGTTCATCAAAGCAGGTACCAATGCATAAGGATCATATGGGATATTCTTTACTGCCAATGTTTCTACTGGAATATATCCGCGGTAATTACTTCTTTTCAATATTTTCATAAATCTTTGCAGATCTGTTTTAATGGGGCTGCCAAGGCCAAATACACTTTCTTTAACCTGCCAGTTAACTGTATAGGGAATCACAGCTTCAATATCTTTATAGGGATCTGTTACTTTAAAATTTCCGGTATCAAGTATTAAGCCTGCCCATTTCGAATTCACCGCTTTTACCACTTTGATACATTGGTCTGCGGTTTGTAACATATCGCCATGGTTTTGAATGCCAATGATTACGCCATGTTTTTCAGCAAAAGCGGCACATTCTTTATAACATTCAATCATCCAGCCGGCAACTTCATCCCATTTGTTTTCATATCCTTTTGGTATTTCACCGGCAAAAAGGCGAAGTACGGGAGCGCCTAATTTTTCAGCGACAATAATCCATTTTTTGGCTCTTTCTACATCAGCGGCCCTTACTGCAGGATCGGGTGATGCGAAATTATTTTTGATGCCTGTACCACTAATATCAATACCCAACTTAAAGGCTTTACGTTTTAATTCATAAATGTATTCATCAGTAGGTACCCCTGGATATCCAGGAAAATAATACCCCGTTACATCTATGGCATCAATGTTTTGTTTTGCACACCAATCCAACAACTCCATCAACGATAACGTTGGTTTATTGTTAGGCTGATCTTTACCAACCATCATATCATTAAAAGAATAGGCGTTTAATGCCAGTTTAATGTATGGCTCTTCCTTTTCAGTATTGGTATTTTGAGAAAAGGTTGTGAAAGTACAGATGCTGAATACAACCATTACCGTAAATCTGAGCAATGATTGTTTGTTACGATTAGTATTATTGAAATTTGATACTTTCATACAGATCAAAAATTTAAAACGTGGTTAAAAAAGTAAATAAATACGACTGGTTAATTTGTTTTAGTCAATAACAGGTTAGAGACCGGAATAAATTCCGGCACTTCCATCCCAACCCGGATTTTGTTTAAGTACCCCATTGCTCAAGTTTATCTGGCTTTGCGGAATTGGCAATAGCCCATTGGTTTCGGGTCTGTATTTAATAGTAATCGATTCAAGAACCCCAAATTTGTAAACCGGAATATTGGTTTTATACATGGCAATTTGTTGATCTACAATTTTCCACCTTTGTAAATCATACCAACGCATTCCCTCAAATGCAAACTCATGTCTTCTCTCATCTTGAATATTGGCCAATGTAGCTGGTTTAAAAAAGGGTGTGCCTGTGATAGGTGTATTACCTGCATTTTTAAAATAAGCCCTTGATCTTACTCTGTCAAAATAGGTTTGCGCATTCGGACTTCCCAATTCTGCTGCCATCAATAGCACATCTGAAAAACGAATTACATATTGTCCAACTGTTGCATCATTGGCGCCGTTTCTTGTGGCAATACCATTAATAACGGTATTGGCAGCAGTGCGTTTGCCATCAACCATGATATAGATATGTCCATATTTTTTTTGCAAGTAACCTGTTTCTTCCACATTTGATTGAGAATTGAAATAGTATTTACCTGAATTCGGAGCAGGTGTTGCACTAAAGGCAATACCTTCTGTAGCAAAATCTTTTACATTATAGATGGATCCGTTTTTTCGCAAATCGGCATCATCCCACTCAGCATATACTTTCGGGTTCACAGAACTCATACTTCCGCCTGCACCAAAGGGAATTAATCCCGGAACAGACGTGCTAACACTATGTTGAAATCGATCATAGTACCCTGTGATACCTAATCCTGAAAATGGTATTAAGTACAAACATTCGTTGTTGGCTCCTTTTTCACCAATCCAGTTCAGGTTATTGTCTTTCGCAAATTTATAATCTTTATTTGCCAGTGAATACAGCCACAAATTGCGAAAATCATCTATCAGCCCAAATCCACTGTTATTAATTACATCATGTAAATAACCTAAAACAATTGTTTTGGTTATCGGTGCACCACCTACAGTTGGGATTTCTGTTTTGCCATACAATCCTGTGTAAAACAAAAACATCCTGCCCATCATTGCTTCTGCTGCATATTTGTGTGCATTAAAAAGATCCGAAGACTTATTAATATTTTGAAAAGGGGTTGCCGGTAACAAGTCAATAGCGTTTTTAAAATCACTGGCTATTTGCATGAAACAACTATCTATCGATGTTCTGGCAGGATTGCTTGATTCGGTGGTAGTTTTTAAAGGTACCGCACCAAACAAACGGCATAGATTGAAATATAACGAACCTCTCAAATACAATGCCTGTCCTTTGTAGCTAGCCTTTTGTGCTGCGGTTAAAACAGTTCCGGTTTTTTCAAGGCTTTCCAATACAAAATTGGCCCTGAATATTCCTTTATAATAATTCTGCCAGGGTACAAGGTATTGATCCATATTTCTAACCTGGTATCTTTCATTGGCACGGATCATGGGATCATCAAATAGAGCCCTTCCATTGGCAACATAATCGTCATCCATATAAGAGGATATTCCTAAAAAACTATTTAATTGATCATAGTAACAATCCCGTTCAGATGAATACACTGCTGCAATGGCCTGTTCAAAATCAGCCACTGTAAGTGGAAAAGTGGCATTGGTTTTCTCTGTCAGGTTATTGGTATCTAAGAATTTTTTACAACTCAATCCCAATAAAGAAACACTGATGGCTATGAGTATACTTATTTTTTTCATTGTTGTATATTTTACATTGAGTTCTTGATTGTTTAAAATTTAATAGAAGCACCAATCAGTAATGTGCGTGCCATAGGGTAGGGGGATGAATCAACACCACCAGCCCAGTTTCCGCCGTTTTTACCTCCATTGCCAATTTCAGGGTTGAAACCTTTGTATTTTGTTATGGTAAATACATTTTGCATAGAGATATAAAAACGGAATTGTTGTATGGGTAAACGACCCAGCAACTTTTTGAAATCGTATCCAAGCGTAAGGTTCGTCAATCTCAGAAAACTCGCATCTGAAACAAAGCGATCTGATAAGGTGATATCCTGTGTGCTTCCAATATTGATTCTGGGATGTGTATTTGATGTTCCTTCACCATGCCATCTGTCCATTGCCAATACAGACCAGTTGTAAGTGCCGTGATTATTATTGTTAAAATAATTCCACATTACTTGGTTACCGGCAACTCCGTTTGCAATAGCACTAAAATCAAAACCTTTGTAAGAACCATTTAATGAAATGCCAAAAAGATAATTGGGATTCGGATCGCCCAGCATGGTATAATCAGATTGGTCAATGGCCCCACTGCCATCTAAATCCATATAACGGATATCTCCGGGTTTGGCACCGGGCTGAATTACCACACCGCTTTTATTTTTATAGTTCAACACATCCTGTGCATTCTGAAAAATGCCATTCGTTTGCAATCCCCAAAAATATCCGATGGGTTTGCCGATTTCTGCGCGATACGATTCTTTCTGGTCTGCATGGAGTGCAGCATTGGGACCATGTATGATACCTTCGGGGTTGGCAATATTAGTAACTACATTATTCAAATGAGAGAAGTTGGCAGATACACCGTAGTTAAACTTTCCAATATTGTCGTTCCAGGTTACGGCTATTTCATAACCGCGATTTTGTACGTCACCACCATTAATGAATGGAGCTCCTGTTCCATCCGTTGCCAATATCGGTGCCTGAATTAACCAGTCTTTTGTTACTTTGTTAAACCAATCAAATGTCAGTCCGAGTTTGCTTCTAAAAAATCGGGCGTCTAAACCAATATCTGTTTGTACGGAAGTTTCCCAACTAACATTTGGATTGGGTAAGATATTAGGATAACCTCCATTTAAAAATCTCGTACGATCACCATACCTGTAATAAGGTGCCCCGTTAAATGAAATGGTAGATAAATATTGAAAAGGACTTATTGATTGATTTCCATTTTGTCCCCAGCTTGCCCGCAGTTTTAAGAAGTCTAACCAATTACGGGTTTGCCCCATAAATTTTTCATTGGTAATCGTCCATCCTGCAGAAACCGATGGGAAATACCCCCATCTTTTATCCAACGCAAAATTGGAGGAACCATCTGCCCTTGCAACCAAAGTCAACATATAGGTTTGATTGTAATCATAGGTGATACGACCAAAGCCTGATAATAACCGGGTTGCCACAAGCGGTTGACCACTCAAATGGGTGAAGGAAGGATCTATCGTTCCATTATTGATTAAATACGCATTGGCAAAACTATTGAATTGTGAATTGCCATTGTCTCCGCTAAGTGATTCACCGATACCAGACTTTTCAGACGACGTACCCACCAGTACATCAAAGTTGTGCTTATTCTCTAACGAAAATTTATAGTTGAGTGTATTTTCAAAAATCCATTTGGTGCCCTGCTGCATGGATTGTGCAGTGATATCTATAGGGTTTACGAAATAACTAATATTTGCTGTTGCAGAAAGCAGGTAGGAGGGAACCCAGCTTCTTGATGAAGTAGCAAATGAATTGATACCAAAAGAAGATCTGAAGGTTAATCCTTTCACAGGTTGAAGAATCATGTATACATTACTGATCAGATTATTATTACGACTAAAGTTTCCTGATTTGGCATAATCCAACCAGGCTAATGGATTGGGTGCCGTAGGTGCCACACCTGTTGGGCTTCCATAGACATTAAAAGGGAAATAGGGATATGGCCCCTGGATAGTAGGATCCGGATTGTATATCTGAATAACAGGACTACCACTGACAACTGATGCAAAACTGGTTTCGTTTCCGGCACCTTCCAGAACGGTTACATTTCTATCAGTAGTACTGTAGTTGAAATTTTCTCCTACTTTAAGAATGGGGCCATTGCTGTTTTTCAGTAAAGTAAATTCAGAGTTCATCCGAAAAGCCAATCGTCTGTATTTTGGGGTTGCCGGCTTACCTACAATTCCAATTTGATCATCAAGAGAAAGTCCCATAGCGTAAACGTTCTGGTCAGTACCACCAGAAAAGCTCATGTTGTAATTCTGTACTGGTGCATTTTTATAGGAGGTAGCTTCTAGCCAGTCGGTTCCATCCCAGGTACCATTGGCAATACCTGCATAGGCCGGAATTAATTTCGAAAAATCGGGCACTGCTATCCCGTTATATTGGTAGTGCTCAGAAAATAGTTGTAAATAATCTTTAGCACCAACATATTTCAATTTATGCGCAACATTTTGAACCCCGTAATAACTATCAATTGCAATCACCGGTTTTCCAACTTTACCTTTTTTTGTGGTAATCAGCATAACACCATTGGCTGCTCTGGATCCATAAATGGCTGCAGATGCTGCATCTTTTAATACATCAATTGATTCAATATCTGCTGGGTTCAGGTTATTGATATCTGGAACAGGTATCCCATCCACCAGATAAAGGGGAGAAGAGTTTCCAATGGTTCCCATGCCCCTGATGTTTACTTTAAAACCATCTCCCGGCTGCGCAGAATTCTTTACTATATTCAATCCTGAAACCTGACCTTTCAATCCATCTAAAAGAACGGTTGAATTGCGTTTATGTATGTCAGTTCCTTTAACCTGGCTGGTTGCTCCGGTAATTAATTTCTTTTTCTGCACACCATACCCGATCACCACTACCTCATCCAGACCTTTTGCTTCTTCTTCCAGAGCGATATCAATTTTAGATTTTCCCTCCAACGCTACAGACATAGGTTGATAACCTACTAATGTGAACTGTAACTTGGCATTGCTAGTGGGTACTTTTATAGTAAAATTTCCTTCCCTGTCTGAGATAGCACCACCTCCAGTACCTTCAATTTTAATGTTCACCCCTTCAAGTGTAGCACCTGTTTTCGAATCTTTTAAAGAGCCAGTTACAAATAGTTGTCCCTGGTTAACCACATTCAGACTCTCTGATACGGTGATGACTATTGTTTTATCAATGATTTTGTAACCAAGCTTTGAATTGAGGAAAATGGCATCCAATGCTTTTTTGATGGGTATGGTGGTGCTTTCCAGACGGATACTTTTCACATCCCTGATCTGATCATCTTTGTAAAAAACGCTGTATTGACTTTGATTTTCAATCGCTTTGATGATGACTTTTAGGGTAACTGTAGCACTGTCTAATTTTATAATGGCATCCTGGCTAAATCCATTGATGGTAACCAGCATAGCAATAGCAATTAAAAGCAGTTTTGTTTTTTTCATATGGCTATATTTTCAAGTAATCGAAATGGTGTAGAAAGCATGGCGGCTTTCTCTTAGTTATGTATTGGTAAGAATCATAACTGTGTTGCCTCTAAAAAAGATTGTCGCTATTAGGTAAAGGGTTTCATGAAGGTTTTTTATTGTAAGGGTTGACAATTAGGTTGACGACTATTTTCCATGTTTGGATTTGGTTTTATAGATGTATACATCGTTTTGGTTAATGGTAAATTGAATAGCGGTTGTTTGCTTCATTACTTCGAGCACCTGGCGAATACTTTCCTTGTTTTTAAAAGCTCCCGAATAAATATTTTTACTGGCAGATTTGTCAAGAACATGCACTTTTACATCAAACCAGCGTTCCAGTTTTCTTGCAATGTCATCAAGCGATTCACTCTGAATCACCAATACATTATCCTTCCAGGCAGCATACGCTTGTAACGATTTGCTTTCAACGAAATCAATTACCGGTGTTGTATTTTGAGAAAAAATGTATCTCTGGTTAGGAACCAATAGGGATGATCTGGCTTCACTATCTTTCATATTCAGATTCTCTATGCTAACGGAGCCTGTCATAAGACTGGTTTCAAATGAAGATTCCTTTGGGTATGATTTTATATTAAAGGAGGTACCCAATGCTTTTACTGATATGTTCTGGCTTTTTACAATAAATGGTTTCTCCTTATTTTTTGCCACTTCAAAAAAAGCTTCCCCTTCCAGATACACGATCCGGTCTGAGTGATTGTAATCACTCCCGTATTTTAGTTTGCTTTCAGCATTCATCCAAACCTTTGTACCATCAATGAGTGCAATTTGTGTTTTTTGACCTTTTGCTGTTAGTACCTCGTTGTAGGCCAGCGTGTTTTTGCCGGTATTGATTTCCACAGATCGCTTTAACAGGAGATAAGAAAATGAAAATGTGACCAATATAACGGCGGCATACTGTACTGCTTTACGGAAGAATACCCGATATCTGCCATGTTCCGGTTCATGTAAGGAAATCGTTTGTGATAATAACTCGAACTCCTGGTTCAGATCTATTTTTTCATTCTTATCATACAATTGACTGGCTGTCCATAAAGTTTTGGTTTCAGCAAAAATTTTGGCATTTGCAGGGGATGCTTCTACCCATTCAAGTAATAAGTTGTTTTCTTCAGGTGAAGTTTCTTTATTGAGAAATTTAAAAATCAATTCCATCTGTTCCAATTGTGCAGTTTTAGATATACTAAACAATTGAAACGGGCGCAACCCTGATGTTACAGCAAAAAAAAATGGAGAAATTGGTTAATAAGGCAGAATTGTCCGAAAATCAGTTAATAAAGTGAAGGCTAACCGATAGGATCATTTGTAAGTATGGCGAAAGTTTCTCACGAAGTATCTTTAGCGATTTGGTTATATGAGATTCAACTGTTTTGATGGAGATATTAAGTTGGTTGGCAATTTCCTGGTTTTTACGGTATTGTAATCTGCTTAAATAAAATATTTTACGGCATTGTTCAGGGAGCGATTGAATGCCCTCTGCTATCAATTGTTCAAATTCGGCTTTGTAAATCTGTTCTGCACTTTGATCTTTCAGAGCATAATAATTCAGATAGATTTCAGCCTGTCGGGCAGCAGTAGCATTGGTTATTTTATTTTCAAGTTGCCTTCTTTTCAGGTAATTCAGGGATTTATTCCTGGAAATGGTAAAGAGATAGGCTTTGAGGTTGGTATCTGAATTTAAAATTTCCTTTTTCTCCCAAAGTGTAATAAAGGTTTCCTGAACAATATCCCTGGCAACATCCAGATCTGGTAAGTATTCTTTTGTGAAAGCAAGAAGTACACAATAGTAATTATGGAAGATTGATTCAAAAACAGCCTTTTCGCCATTTTTGAGTTTTAAAATCAATATTTGTTCATTTTCATCCATGCAAGCTTCTTTTACATTCATTACATTTAGCGCTGTATTCTGGCAAAAGAAATCTGAATCGTAGGTGTATATAAAGTATTCCTGAAGTCATGACTTACTGTCAATACAGTATATGCTTTAACATCTTATCCCTTAATTCAAGTTGTTAATTTCAATAAAAGTTATCTTCTCTTATCATCTTTCTCCGTATTTATTTACTACAACGTTGTAGCAGTATTTCCGGTATTGTAGTTAAATAACCCCGATTTTGTTTTGCACTATTGTATTCGTATGCGAATTATTAATCCGTTTTTATGAATCTCAAACAACTTGCTAAGGAGCTGAATTTATCTTTCTCTACAGTATCGAAAGCCCTAAGTGATAGCCATGAAATCAGCAAAGCCACCAAAAGTAAAGTGCTGGCAAAAGCGCAAGAACTGAATTATCAGGCAAATCCAATGGCCAGCAGTTTGCGAAAGCATTTATCAAAAACGATAGCCGTTATTCTTCCTGAAGTTGTAAATGATTTCTTCGGTCCGGTGATTAACGGAATCGAATCGATTGCGCATGAAAAAGGATACCATGTGTTGATCTATCTGACACATGAGGATATGCAAAACGAAATTGCTATTACCAGACTTTTACAAAATGGCAGGGTAGATGGAATTTTGATCTCATTAGCGGAACAGACTTCTGACACATCGCATCTGGAAATGATAAAGGATAAGGGAATTCCTATTGTATTCTTTGACCGGATAGCAGAGCATATGGATGCACCCAAGGTGATAACGGATGATTATCATAGTGGTGTTAAAGCAACAACACACCTGATTGAACAAGGATGTAAGCGAATTGCTTTATTATCCATATCCCAAAATCTTTCCATTTGTAATTATCGCTTAAACGGATACCTGTCGGCCCTGAAATCGAATAAAATTAAAAAAGACAATAGTTTGGTTGTTTTTTGTAATTCATGCCCGGATAGAAATTATGATGTAATAAAAAAATTATTAAAAAGAAAAAATAGGCCTGATGGTGTTTTTGCGTTAGTGGAAAAATTAGCCATTAGTACCTATTCTGTTTGCAAAGAATTGAAATTGCGGATACCGGAGGATATAAAAGTGATTACCTTTTCTAATTCGTATACAGTAGACTGGCTCAATCCCTCACTAACAACCATTACCCAGCCCGCATATGAAATGGGCAGGGAAGCAGGGGAGATACTGTTTACATTGATTGAAAAGAAAGAATATTATTATTTGCAGGAGCAAATTGTATTGAAATCAAAATTGATGGAAAGAAATTCTACGCAAAAAAATGGATCATAATAGCAAACATATGGTGCCATTAAGGTTACTTATACAAGTATTCGAGATCACATATTGCTCAAAAACAGAAATACAACTTTCCTCTAAGAAGCTATTGAGTAATATACACCCTGTTTTTGAATGCATAGTCCCCATTGATTCCGGCCTTTCCATTTAGTTTTAATTGATGAAATGGTTTCTTTTTGCTGATATCGATAACGGAAACAGAAGCCTTTTTGAAACGGAAACGTATTCATTCATATCAATGTTTCTTTCATGAAAAGCCGCTTTCTTTTTTGCCTGCTTATCGCCAGTAGTTTGCTGGGTTCTGTTAAGGCTGCCAACTATTATATCAATACCAGTATTGGAAACAATACAAACAAAGGAACCAGTGCCAAACAACCTTGGAAAACTGTTGAGGCGATAAATGTGGCTCTATTAAAACCGGGTGATTCTGTATTGTTTGCAAATGGACAGAAATTTACGGGACAATTATCATTACTCAATGCAACGGGTGCCGACAAACATCCGATAGTCATCACGGGTTATCCTTATCTGGGTTCTGTTCAGAAACCGGTATTGGATGCAGGAAATGATTTTAATGCCATACTGATTCAGAATTCTTCTTTTATAGAAGTGAAAGGACTTGAGATCACCGCTGTGATTCCTATCCGGGATCAAAACAGTGTGGTTAAAAAAGAAGAAATGCGTTGCGGTATACTTGTACAGGTAACCAGTGATGCTTTATTCCAAAACATTCGTGTGCAGGATGTATTGGTGCATGATGTATACCTGATGCGCCAGGGTTTTACCCGCTCAGCTGCTGAAACAAAATCGGCCAATGGTACACAGGGTTATGGATGGGGTATACGCTTCATAAACAATACAAAGGCCGGGCTACTCAAACATATTGAAGTGTTGAAAGCAGAAGTGTATAACGTTTGCCATACAGGTGTAAAAATTACGGCGCGAACGGAAGGTATACAGGATATGACCATCGCCTACTGTAAAGTTCATCAAACAGGAGGGCCGGGTATGCAATTTTCCGGTGTGGTAAACGGGCATATTCATCATAACCAGATCGATCATTCCGGTTCTACTGCCGATAGCCGTAACTGGGGTAGGGGTAGTGGCCTCTGGACATGGAGCTGCAGCAGTATCCTCATTGAAAATAATCGCTTTGAAAATGCAAACGGACCCGGTGATTCGGCAGGTATTCATATCGATTACAATTGCAATGATGTGGTAGTTCAATATAACCTGAGTGCGAATAATGCAGGTGGGTTTTGTGAGATTCTCGGGAACAATTATAACTGTGCATACCGGTATAATATTAGTGTGAATGATGGGTTTCGTGAAAAAGGAGTGAACGGTGCTTTTCAGGAAGGGAAAATATTCTGGCTCAGTGGTTACCAGGGCGATCAGAAACCTAAAGCAGGCCCTTACAATAGTTATTTTTATAACAATAGTATCTATGTAGCCAAAGGCATTACCCCAAAAATAGCGGTCAGCAGTAGCTCGGACGGAGTACTGATCGCAAATAATATTTTTTATTTTGAAGGTGGCGCACTCTCTGTTGCCGGCGATCAAAAAGCGAAAGAAGTTGATCAGGGTACTATACCGCATGTATTATTCCGTAACAATCTTTTTTTACGCCCCGATAACTGGCCATCAGATCTTGTGATACAGGATACTGCTCCATTGACGGGAGATCCGCTGTTTACCAAAAAAGGTGGGGTACGGTTGGCAGACTATACCCCCCTTGCTAAACAAATCGTTTTTAAAAAAGGGATCCGCATCCCGCTCATTCCCAACGATACCATTGGGCTGCGAATAGGTTTGAAAGTAACACGCGATATTTTAGGAAACCCTGTTAACGAACAACCCGGTTTGGGGGCTATTGAATTACGGTAAAAGACGAATGATATGATTCACCCAAAAAAAATACATAGCATTTTGCGAGGGTCTTTAGGCCTGTTACTGTTGCTGATGGTATGGGCATTTACCCAAAAAGAAACAACGCAAACTGTTCAGCAGGATGGGCGCCCAAACATCATTATCATTCTCACCGATGATCAGGGCTATCATGATGTTGGCTTTAATGGATGCACCGATATACCAACGCCTAACATAGACAGGATTGCCAAAAATGGTGTCATGTTCAGTCAGGCTTATGTTAGTTATGCGGTTTGCGCACCCAGCCGTGCCGGACTGATAACGGGCAGGTACCAGGATCGGTTTGGCTATAGCCGTAACCCTTTGTACAAACCATTGGATCCGGAAAATGGATTGGCACTTACGGAACAGATGCTGCCTGATCTATTACAAAAAACAGGTTATAGAACGATGGGTATTGGTAAATGGCACCTTGGTGCCAATGAAAAGTTTCGCCCATGGAAACGTGGCTTTGGTGAATACTTTGGATTTTTGGGTGGAGGCCATAGGTATTTTCCAAGTGAATACGATATCACAAATCAGGATAGTACCAAAAACGAAGCACAAAGCTATCGCACCAAATTAATTCGTAATGAACAGGTAGTTGAGGAGTCTGAATACCTTACCGATGCCTTATCGCGCGAAGCAGTTTCGTTTATTGACCGTAATAAGGCCAATCCTTTTTTTCTTTATCTCGCATACAATGCGCCCCATTCACCCTTACAGGCCACTGAAAAATACCTGAACCGTTTTCAACAGATCAAAGATCTTAAACGAAAAACTTATGCGGCCATGGTAAGTGCCGTTGATGATGGGGTAGGATTGGTATTGAATAAATTACAGCAACTGAATATTTCAGAGAACACCATCGTAATTTTTCTTTCTGACAATGGTGGTCCAGAGCAAGACAATGCCAGTGACAATGGCATACTCCGTGGCGGAAAAAGTTCTCTTTTTGAGGGAGGAATCCGTGTACCGTTTGCCATTCAGTGGCCGCGAAAAATTAAAGCAGGTAGCCGTTACGATCAACCCATCATTTCGCTGGATATTTTTGCCACGATTGCGGCAAATGTAGCAGGAGCGCCTTCTCCGAAAAACCCGCTTGACGGCGTTAACCTAATGCCTTATCTGCAGGGATCGAAAAAAAATGCCCCGCATGAATACCTGTTTTGGAGACAGTACGATCAACAGAAATATGCAGTGGTGCACGAATCAGGTATGAAGCTGTTGATGAACAAAGATTCAAGCGTGAATTTGTATCAGTTGAAAAATGATATTGGCGAGCAAACAGATATTGCCGGCAGTAATAGCCTCATCCTACAACAGTTTAAAATGCAACAAAAGAAATGGGAAGCTCAAATGATAGCACCGGCTTTTTTTGGATTGAACCAGGAAGAACTGTATAACCGTCAAAAGAAATTACCGTAAAAAACTGTAAAGGAGATCCATCATATAGTACATATGACAACAAGCACAACAGTAACCATGACAAGACGTTTTTTCTCTAGAAAAAATCCCCCCTGTATATATACCAAACGTTCTTTGTCATGGTTGTGCTTGGCACTATGCTTTATTATGAATACTGGTTTTCAAAACCATATTGATGCTTCAAAGCCTAATATTATTGTGATATTGATAGATGATGCCGGGTATGCAGATTTTGGTTTCATGGGATCTAAAGATTTGCAGACACCTAACCTGGATCAGCTTGCGGCAAGATCGGTTCGTTTTATGGATGCTCATGTTACGGCGTCTGTGTGTAGTCCTTCCAGAGCCGGTTTACTAACCGGTAAATACCAGCAACGATTTGGATATGAATGTAACGAAGGGGAAGGCTATACAGGAATGGATATCCGGCAAAATATGATTCCGGTGTATTTAAAGGATCATGGTTATGCAACAGCGGCTTTTGGTAAATGGCATCTTGGATTTGCGCACGACCAGCATCCCCTGCAAAAAGGGTTTCAGTATTTTTATGGATTTTTAAGTGGTGCCAGAAGTTATTTTTACCAACCCGCGAAAGATGACCATGCTGGTGCAAAAACAGCGTTACTTGAAAATAAGCAACCGGTAAAATTTGAGGGCTACCTTACCGATGCACTTGGCGATAAAGCAGTTGACTTTATTCAGCAGCATACCCGCCAGCCTTTTTTCATGTACTGGGCTCCCAATGCAGTACATACCCCTATGGAAGCCGAAGACAGCGACCTGAAAAAGTTTGCCAATCATCCGCGACAGAAACTGGCGGCCATGACGTTTGCATTGGACAGGGCCATTGGTAAAATAATGAACGAGTTAAAAAGGCAGGGAATATTAGACAATACGCTTGTCTTTTTTTTAAGCGATAATGGTGGTGCAAACAATAATCAATCCAGTAATTTTCCTTTGAAGGGTTTTAAGGGGAATAAATATGAAGCAGGGCATAGGGTGCCATTTTTAATGAGCTGGCCTAAGCAAATGAAAGGAGGTAGTTCTTTCAGGGGTATTACCTCTTCGCTGGATATTGCACCCACCATACTGGAAGCGGCAGGCATTAGAAAAATAAATTCGGTACAGAAATTGGATGGGGTTAGTCTTTTACCTTTTGTAAAAGGCATTAAAAAAGGTAATCCACATGAACAGCTGGTATGGCGTAAAGATGCTGCTGCGGCTATCCGGTTTCAGCAATATAAGTTAATACAGGTTAGAGAACTGGGCGATCGTTTGTATGATCTTGAGAAAGATCCGGGAGAAATGAATGACTTGCAAAAAAAGCTACCCCGTATATATACCATGTTGAAACAGAAACTGAGATCCTGGGAAATGGATAAAATGAAACCGCTCTGGACAGAAGGTGCGGTTTGGGATACCATTACTTTAATGATTCATGATGATTTGATGCATAACCGGAAAGTTCGGGTACAAAATCCAAGTGAACTGGAACAGTTTCGTACAAAGAGAAAATAGTCTTTGATAAGATAAATTAAACGTTTTTATGCTTTTCAAACAAAACAATGAAAATCTTGATAAAAATAGTCAGCGAATGAGTGTAAAGCTTACACTCATTTATGTATTGCTGATTCTCTTATTTATTTCTCTAATTATGTTGCTGTAGCAAGTCATTCTTCGTTTAAGAATATACAGGTAAATCATTCAAAAATCATTTAAATTCAGCATCGGTTTAATAAGATAATTTAGAAACATTGGTTTTCTGTAAAAAAATAATTGCTAGCCTGCTGCTTCTCATAAGCTTCACTGCCATAGTGCGCGCGCAACAGCGCAGTGCTTTTATCAGTATTTCAGATCAACTGGTTAATAATGAAATTACTTCAGTCATTCAGGATAAGAACGGCTTTATCTGGTTTGGTACCCGGGGTGGATTGCAAAGATTTGACGGGTATGAAATGAAGCTGTTGAAAAATGACTTTGAAAAAGGGAATAATCTTCCGGGCCAGTCGATTGAAGTGCTGCAAAACGGGAAAAAAAATAATATCTGGATTGGTACCAAATCCGGCGGACTGAGCGAATACAATTTAGAAACAGGCCAAATCCGTAACTATACCAACAATAACCCGCAGGTATCCGGTTTTAATGCAGATTACATTCTCTCCATTCTCGATACCGACACAGAAAAATTATTTATTGGAACCTGGAAGGGCTTTGCCTATGTTGATAAAACAACAGGCCGGTTCCGGATTTTAAGTACCCGATGGAAAACATTCGATATACAATCGGATGGTGGAACAGGGTATTGGCTTGCAACCAATAGCGGGCTAAGGCATTTGAACCGGCAACTGGTAAATGATGTGAGTTATGATTTTGGTATACCTGATTTGAATGTTGCTTCCATAGTAGCCGATCAGGCAAATCATTGTTTGTGGTTGGGTACATGGGGGGAGGGACTTTTTAAATTTGATCTGCAGACAAAAACGTTTAAGAACTACCGGCATATAAAGGGTGATCCTTCCTCGGTAAGTGCAAACAATACCTACCGGGTTTTTATTGATTCGAAAGGAACACTGTTTGTAGGAACCTGGGGTGGTGGATTAAACCGGTTCAACAGACAATCGGAGATATTTGAAAAAGTAGATCTGAATATTCCGGGGCTCTATACAAACGATAATAAAATCATCTTAACCATCCAGGAAGATTCTTCGGGATTGCTTTGGGTTGGTACAGATGGTGCCGGAGTTTTTAAGTTTGATCTCAACCAGAAAAAATTTTTCAACATCGGTTATGAAAACACAACCAGTTCACTTCAGGGAAGTACGCATGTGTTGTCTGTTTTTGTAGACAAGTACAACAAACTCTGGTTAGGCACAAAAGGTGGCGGTATACAATATGCTACAGACTGGAAAAAATTTACGAGGGTAGGGGTTGATCCCATGGAGAAAACAAATCCCTTACCGCAACCTTATGAAAGCCGTTGCTTTATGCAGGAGAGCGAGTATCTGTGGATAGGTACGAACAAAGGACTGGTTCGCATTGTAAATAAAAAAAACAAGGTTGGTGACTTTGAAGTATTCATACCTGATTTAACCAATGCGGCTTCCATCAGTGGTAAAAAGATCAATGCCATGGCCAGGGATGCGGATGGTAAGATGTGGATAGGTACGCAGGAAACTGGGCTTAGTTATTTAGCCGGCTACAACCAGAAACAACAACCCGTATTCAAGAACTATCTTCCGGCCTATGGTGTTAAAGGTGCGCTGCAAAATGAGCGTGTAAGTAGCTTACTGGTAGATACAAAAAAAAGATTGTGGGTAGGCACCTATAAAGGCTTGCATTTGTACGAACCCTCAACTGATCAGTTCAAAGTATTTATTCAAAACAGCGATGTCAAACATTCTATCAGTAACAATACCATTCTTTGTTTAACAGAAGATCGCGATGGAAATATCTGGGCTGGTACACAATATGGCCTGAACAAAATTACCGGTATTACAAATAATACACTGGAGCTAACCAGGTATACTACAAAAGAAGGTTTACCAAGTGATTACATCACTGCTGTGTCTGCGGATGCAAAAGGAAATATCTGGGCCAGTACCAACAAGGGCATCGTAAGGCTTAACCCATCAACCAATGCAGTTGCTGTTTTTGATAAGCGGGATGGTATTCTGTCAAGTGTGTTTTCAGAAAATGCATCATTTAAAGATAATAACAATCGTTTCTTTTTCGGAGGGCTTGAGGGACTAACGTATTTCAATGCCGACAGCATTACAATCAACCGGTTTTCTCCTCCCGTTTATTTTACCAATTTAACGATCAATAATCTTCCATACGAATTTGGTATGAAAGAAGCGGATAGTTCTATTCTTACAAAGCCATTTTCAGAAACGGAAAGTATCACACTCGACTATAAGAAAAATATATTTTCCATTGAATTTGCTGCACTCGATTATCATGCTCCTGATAAAAACGAGTATATGTATCAGTTGGAGGGATTTAATAAGGATTGGGTATATGCAGGTAAGAGCAGGCTGGTATCTTTTACCAACTTAGAGCCGGGAACGTATTATTTAAAAGTAAAAGCAACCAACAGTGATAAAATCTGGAAACAGGATCCGCATACATTGAAAATTCAGATTCTGCCGCCGCCCTGGAAAACCTGGTGGGCATTTACCATTTATATTGCCGTATTTATTTTTCTGCTTTGGTTAACACGTTATCTTGGTTTGCGCCAGGAGGCATTGAAAAATCAATTGGCTTTCACCAATCTTGCCAGACAGCAGGAGAATCAGTTATCTGATTTTAAAGAGCGCTTGTTTACTAATATATCGCACGAGTTTCGTACACCATTAACCCTGATACTGGGGCCTATTGATGATTTGCTGCAACGGCAAAAAATAGAAACCCCTGTTGAAAAAAGTCTTCGACTTATCCAAAAGCAGTCGAAAAGAATGTTGCGGATGGTAAACCAGTTATTGGATTTTCAAAAAGCGGAAGCGGGTAGTATACAACTGACCCCTCAACCAGGGGAAATTGTTTCATTTTGTCAGGATATTTTTATCCTCTTTGCTGATGAAGCAAACAGACGCAACATCAATTATACATTTCATGCCGAAGCAAAATATATCTCCTTTGTATTTGATCCCAATAAACTGGAGATCATTGTATTCAATATCTTATCGAATGCGTTTAAGTTCACACCCAATAATGGAAGCATAGCGGTTGCCGTATTAAAAGATGGTAATGGGAATTGTAACATCACGGTTAAGGATACGGGTATGGGCATACCACCACATGAACTGGATCGTATCTTTGACAGGTTCTACCGTGGCAAAGAAACCAATGCTACCAATATTTCAGGAACAGGAATTGGTCTTTCTTTTGTAAAAGAGCTTACTGAATTGCATGGAGGAACCATCCATGCCGAGAGTGATGGTGTAAAGGGTAGTGTATTTACAATTGTATTACCTCCCGCCACAACCATCCATTCGGGATCAACCATTAACGAAGAATACATACTTCAAGTAAACCAGCATAAAGAATCTCTTTTAAATTCATCGATTATGCAAGAGGAAAATGAGTTACCCAACCCCGAACTGGAACAGCCGATTATTCTTTTGGTAGAAGATGAGTCGGATATGTTGCAGTATATCTACGAAATTCTTTCTCCCAATTTCAAACTGGTAACGGCAACCAATGGGAGAGAAGGCGTTGAAAAAGCGCTCGAAACCATTCCCGATCTTATTGTCAGCGATATCATGATGCCCGAAATGGATGGATATGAGTTGTGCCGGAAACTGAAATCCGACAAGAGTACCTCGCATATCCCGATTGTGCTGCTCACTGCTTTGTCTGATATGTCGCATCATGTGGAAGGTATCCGCGAAGGGGCAGATGTATTTTTACCCAAGCCATTTAACTCCCAGTTATTGCTGGTGCATATCCATAATTTAATTAACTCGCGCAATACACTGAAAGAGTTGTATGCCAAAAAAATATTCCTGGGATCTGGCAACTTTGAAATTAAAACCTACGAAGAGGAATTTTTGTACAAACTGATTAAAGTGGTGGAGGAGAATATTTCGAATGCTAATTTTAACAACGATGAACTGGCCAATCACATGTTCATGAGTAAATCTACTTTTTACCGTAAGCTGAAAGCCATGACGGGCATGTCGGGCAACGAATTCATTCGCACGGCCCGTTTAAACTATTCAGCCAAGCTTTTAGAGAGTGGTAAATACTCAGTAACCGAAGCTGCATTTGAAGCAGGCTTCAATGATATCAAATACTTCCGTAAACGTTTTCAGGAACAGTTTCAGGTTACCCCATCTGAATATAAAAAATGACCATTTGAGCAATAAGAAATGGTTTTCCAAAACTGAATAGAAACCCTTAGTGCTGCTTTGTGCCTTGGTGTGCCTTTGTGGCCCAGCGTCCCTGAACGACATAAAACTTCGAATAACCAAGTGCTTGAATGATAATAGCACATTCCTCAAAAAAAGTAAAGCAGTTCAAGCTTACGTACACACCATATTGCCCTGTTTGTCCCCCCTTTTTGACATACAAAGGCGGTTACGTTATAATAATTTAGCCTTTGGCATATCACATGCTCAACAGGGAGGGTTTCTTTGTTGCTTGTGTAGCCCGCAGAAATATTTTTGGCAAAACTAATGGTTGTCTATGGTACAGATTGTTGCTATTATTTCAGGTATACGAAAGTTGTTTCTTTCAAAACCTGCTCTCTATTTGTTACTATGTTTATCTACCATGTATTGCGGTTATGCGCAGGTTACTAACGCTGATTGGGAAAATCCTGCGTTGGTTGACCAGCATAAAGAACAACCGCATGCGGCATTCATGCTGTACGAAAAAAAAGCGGATGCACTTGCCGATGATCCTTCCCGTTCAGCTTTTTACAAGTCATTGAATGGCTCATGGAAATTCGCCTATACAGCTACTGCTGCGGGCAGGCCGATGGATTTTTTCAAACCATCTATAAACGATGCTTCCTGGCAAACCATACCGGTTCCTTCCAATTGGGAACTGCAGGGATTTGGCTTACCCATTTATACTAATATCATTTATCCTTTTCCCAAAAATCCGCCCTTTGTGGGCTCAGACGTACCGGTGGGTTCTTACCGGAAAGAATTTTCTGTTCCGGATAGCTGGGGTAATAAAGAGGTGATGCTTCATTTCGGATCGATAACAGGTTGTGCCTTTGTGTACGTGAATGGGGTGAAAGTGGGTATGAGTAAATCATCCAAAACAGCCGCTGAATTTATGATCACCCCTTATTTGAAAAAAGGAAAAAATCTGTTAGCCGTTCAGGTATTTCGCTGGCACGATGGCAGCTATCTGGAAGACCAGGATTTTTGGCGCCTCAGTGGTATAGAAAGAGATGTTTTTTTATACGCCATGCCTTCTGTAACCATTTGGGATTATTATTTAAAAGCCGATCTTGATGCAACCTATACCAATGGGTTGTTAGATGCAGAAATTGTTTTACGGAAATTTCAAAAGACCATCCCAAAAAATACAATACTTTCTTTTGAATTGCAGGATAAACAGGCAAATATTATTTTTAGCGAAAAGAAAAAAATACCCGAAGGGGAGGATAGTATGCAGTCGATTAGTTTTAAAGGAACAATTCCTTCTGCCAGTAAATGGACAGCAGAAACCCCGAATTTGTACACCTGCACCATTACCTTACAAGATGCTTCCGGAAAACTGATAGCCACCACAGTCACCAAAATTGGTTTTAGAAAAGTAGAGATCAGAAATGCACAGTTGTTGGTGAATGGGAAAAAAATCATGGTGCATGGGGTTAACCGTCATGAGCATGATGAAAAGCTGGGACATGTACCCACTAGACAAATGATGATAAAGGATATTCAGTTAATGAAGCAATACAATATCAATGCGGTTAGAACAGCCCATTACCCTAATGATCCGCTTTGGTTAAAACTGTGTGATGAATATGGATTGTATGTGGTAGATGACGCCAATATTGAAATACATGGCATGGGCGCTTCCCTGCAGGGAAACTATGATACCACGATTCATCCTGCGTATTTACCTGAATGGAAACCTTCCATAACAGACCGAATCATTCGAATGGTGGAGCGGGATAAAAATCACGCATCCGTTATTATATGGAGTATGGGAAATGAATGTGGAAACGGGAACGTATTTCGCGAAGCCTATCAATGGATCAAGCAGCGCGATAATAGTCGCCCGGTTCAGTTTGAACAGGCAGGTGAGGATTGGAATACCGATATTGTTTGCCCAATGTATCCTGCCATACAACGTATGAAAGCGTATGCACAAGACCTTAGTAAAAAACGACCTTATATTATGTGTGAGTATTCACATGCAATGGGGAATAGTAGTGGTAATTTTCAGGAATATTTTGATATCATAAATTCCAGTCCCCATATGCAGGGCGGATTTATATGGGATTGGGTTGATCAGGGTATTAAAAAAGACAATGGATTCGGGAAAAAATATTGGGCCTATGGCGGTGATCTCGGTGCCGGGCACTTACACAATGATGAAAATTTTTGTGCCAACGGCCTGGTAGCGGCAGATCGTTCACCGCACCCCAGTATATATGAAGTTAAAAAAGTGTACCAGGATATTATCTTCAAAGATGTTGATTGGCGAAAAGGAAATATTCAGATACAGAATAATTTTTCTTTTGTCAATCTCTCAGCCTACCAGTTCAAATGGGTGATGCTAAAAAACGGAGTAGCTATTCAGTCAGATACTTTTTCGCTCAAATTAGCCGCATCAGTTGCCACTAACGTAAAGTTGACGATACCCGCAGTAGATGAAAGCGGAGAGATCATGCTGAATGTATATGCCTATACAAAAACGGCGACTCCCTCCATACCATCCGGCCACGAAATAGCACGTGAACAATTTGGTGGAAAAACAACCCGCTATTTTACACAGTTGCCAAACGTATCCGGTGAACTGCAGGTTTCTAAAAATGCTGCTACCCTTAATTTCAAATCTGGTAAAACCACCGGTAGTTTTAATATTCGTCAGGGAAAGTTTACTGCATATGCTTTCAATAACAGCTCCCTGCTGAATTCTTTTCCGGAGCCTTATTTCTGGCGTGCACCTACCGATAATGACTTTGGCAATAAAATGCCACAGCAACTGGGCTTTTGGAGAAATGCGCATAACTTAATACAATTAGATAGTGTACAAGTGAACGAGCAAAATCAACAGGGAGTAGACATTAAATGTTTTTATACGATGGAAGCAACGGGCATACCATACCATATTCGCTACCAGATTCTGAACAATGGAGCGATACAGGTAACGGCTTCCATAGATTTACTGAACAAATCCTTTCCTGAAATGCCGAGATTTGGTATGCGCTTAACCATCCCCAAATCATATGAACAAATTGATTTTTATGGAAGAGGCCCGTGGGAAAATTACAGCGACCGGAATACTGCCTCATTTTTTGGCTTGTACCAACAAAAAGCAGCCGAGCAGTTTGTTGCCAATTATATCCGGCCACAGGAGAACGGGTATAAAACAGATGTACGCTGGGTACAGTTTTACGATAAAGAAAAACAGGGTATTAAAATTACCGGTACACAGCCAATCTGTTTTAGTGCCTTGCCCTATACAGCAGAGGATATGGATCCGGGTAATACCAAAAAGCAACAGCACCCGTCTGATTTAAATGAGCATAATTTTATATCAGTGCATATTGACTTAACGCAACGTGGGGTAGGAGGTGATAACAGTTGGGGTGCGTATCCGCATAAGCCTTATTTATTAAATGGTAACAGTTACACCTATAGTTATATTATTGAGCCAGTATTAAAATAATGAAAATGAAAAAAATAATTACTCCATGCCTGCCGGTATGTATGTTATTACTTGTTTTTGTTGCCTCATCGGTTCAGGCACAAAAAAAACAACAGCCCAATATTGTTTTGATCTATACAGATGATCTTGGATATGGTGATGTGAGTAGCTATGGCAGTTCTGCCATACCCACTCCCAATATTGATCTGCTTGCTAAAAACGGCATTCGGTTTACCAATGCACATACAACCTCTGCCACTTGCACGCCTTCACGTTTTTCTTTACTCACCGGAAAATATGCATGGCGAAAAGAAGGTACCGGTATTGCGCCTGGCGATGCATCTTTGATCATACCTCTTGCTACCACTACACTTCCCGGTATGTTACAAAAATCAGGTTATCATACTGCAGTGATTGGTAAATGGCATCTTGGATTAGGCGATGAAAAGGGAGCTGACTGGAACGGAAAAATTACACCCGGACCCAATGAAATAGGATTTGATTATTCTTTTTTAATTCCGGCTACTGGCGACAGGGTGCCCTGTGTATTTGTAGAGAATCACGAAGTGGTGAATCTGGATAAAAATGATCCTATTAAGGTAAGTTATAACGCACCAGTAGATCCCAATGCACCTACCGGGAAAAAAAATCCGGAGTTACTCAAAATGCAACCTTCTCATGGGCATGATATGACCATTGTGAATGGTGTGAGCCGTATTGGTTATATGACGGGTGGTGTATCCGCACTTTGGAAAGATGAAGACTTTGCCGACATACTGGTTCAGAAGGCAGACAAATACATTACAGCTCAAAAAAAGCGTCCCTTCTTTTTGTATTTCTCCACACACGATATTCATGTGCCCCGTTTACCGCATGCCCGCTTTGCCGGTAAAAGTGGTATGGGCCCTCGGGGAGATGCTTTGTTACAGTTAGACTGGACTGTAAGTGTGTTGGTTGCCTGCCTGAAAAAAAATGGATTACTTGATAATACCATGATCATTTTTACCAGTGATAACGGACAGGTAATTGATGACGGCTATAAAGATGATGCCGTTGAAAAATTAGGTGCTCACAAACCTGCAGGAATTTATCGGGGTGGTAAATACAGTGCTTTTGAAGCAGGTACCAGGGTACCCTTCATTGTAAGTTGGAAAGGAGCTATACAGCCCGGTAAAGTCAATACCGCTTTATTCAGTCAGATAGATTTGTATGCGAGTTTAGCAAGTTTGGCTGGTTCCGCAGTGGAAGTAGGACAGGCGCCAGATAGTAAAAATGCATTGCCGGTTTTGCTAAATAAAACCAATGAATCAAGAGATTTTTTGATAGAACAATCCATCAACTCTACTCTTTCTCTGATCAGGGGTAACTGGAAATACATTGAGCCATCTAAAGGAGTAAAAATCAATAAGGATACCAATACAGAATTGGGTAATTTGCCTGAGCCACAATTGTATAACTTAGCTGATGATCCCGGCGAAACCAAAAATCTTGCATCGGCATATCCCGAACGTGTAATGGAAATGAAACAGATGCTGGAAAGCATTAAGAAAAAGTAATTTTCTTTTGGTAAAACCTATTTTGAATAAATACATACAGCAAGTATGACAGGTATACAGAAAATACGATTATTTTATTTAGCGATTCCGGTAATGCTTGCTGTTGGTAGTTGTGGTTCTAACAAGGAAGACCAATCAGTTCAAAAGAAAACAGATTCCATACATTCCTGTATGCAGGTTCCCACGAGGTTTGGTAAAGGATCCGATACCACAGGCATTGCTTTTAACCAGGATACTTCTTATTCCGGTATGGTGCTGATACCCGGCGGAAGTTTTGATATGGGTGGTGATAATGACCAGGCATCTGAAGATGAATTTCCAAAACACAAAGTAAATATTACTTCCTTTTATATGGATGCTACGGAAGTAACCAATGTGCAGTTCCAACAATTTGTAGATGCCACCGGATATGTAACAACCGCCGAACAAAAACCTGATTGGAATGAGTTAAAAAAAACACTCCCACCCGGTACAGCCAAACCTTCGGATGATATGCTGGTTGCTGCTTCACTGGTATTTAAACCTGGTAGCGGTCCGGTTGATTTAAACGATTATTCGCAATGGTGGAGCTGGGTGGCCGGAGCCAGTTGGAAACATCCGCAAGGCCCTAACAGCAGCATTAAAGGAAAAGAGCAGTATCCTGTTGTGCAGGTTAGTTGGTACGATGCAAAAGCGTATTGCAAATGGGCAGGTAAACGTCTGCCAACAGAAGCAGAATGGGAGTTTGCTGCCAGAGGTGCGCGCACTAATCAAATTTATCCATGGGGTAACGAACATATTAGTAAGGGCACGCTTAAAGCGAATAGCTGGGAAGGTAATTTCCCTTACCAAAATGAACAGCGCGATGGTTATCTCACCAGTGCTCCCGTAAAAGCGTATACCTGTAATCCTTATGGTCTTTTTGATATGGCAGGAAATGTATGGGAATGGTGTAACGATTGGTACGACAATAAATATTATGCATCAGTAAGCGGCAATACAGTCCTCAATCCTTCGGGTCCGCAAAAAAGCTTTGATCCACAAGATCCGTATACGCCCAAAAAAGTATTGCGTGGTGGTAGCTTTCTTTGTAACGATAGTTACTGCAGTGGCTATCGCGTTGCGCGGAGAATGAAAAGTAGTCCGGATACCGGTTTAGAACATACTGGCTTTAGATGTGTGAAAGATGTTGCTCCTGAATAGTCACTACAAACATTGTTCATCATGTTCAAATATTTGTTATCTCTTGTATCAGTACTTTTTTTAGGTAATGTTGTTCCTGCGCAAAGCAAAAAGCAACCACCCAATATTCTCCTCATTCTGGCAGATGATCTGGGTTGGGCCGATCTCGGTTGTTATGGAAGTCCATTTTACGAAACCCCCAATCTGGATAAGCTTGCCGCCAACGGAATTCGTTTTACGCAGCACTACGCAACCAGTCCTGTTTGCAGTCCTACACGAGCCAGCCTGCTTACAGGAAAGTATCCCGTAAAAACAGGGGTTACCGATTGGATCCGTGGCCGTCAGGAAAATGGCAAAGCCCAGCCGTATGAAAAACTGATTGCAAAAGCCACCCAATACCAATTATCGCTGGAAGAAAATACCATTAGTGAAGTTGCGCTGGCAAACGGGTATCATACATTTCTTGCAGGTAAATGGCATTTGGGGGAAGAAGAAAAATACTGGCCCGATTATCAGGGCTTTCAAATGAATAAAGGTGGCTGGAGTAAAGGTTCACCTACCGGCAGAATCAATGATACCACGGGCGGTTTTTTCACGCCCTATCAAAATCCCAAACTAAGTGATGGCCCCAAAGGAGAATACCTAACCAACCGGTTAACTGATGAATGCTTATCCTTTATGGATAACAACCAGCAAAAGCCATTTTTTATGGTGTACTCCCTATATGCGGTACACAATCCACTGCAGGCACCGGCAGATCTCATTAAAAAATACCAGGCAAAACAAAAGCAATTGAATATTGCTGCCAATGACAGATTCATAAAAGATGAAGCATGGATGAAGAATGAAGCGGGCTGGAAAAGGCGATTGATACAGGATAATCCGGTATATGCTGCCATGATCGAAAATATGGATTGGAATATTGGAAGATTGATGGAAAAACTAAGGCAACTGGGCATGGATGATAATACACTCGTAATCTTTACTTCTGATAATGGCGGATTAAGCACCGCAGAGGGAAGTCCTACAACCAATGGCCCATTACGTGCAGGAAAAGGTTGGTTATATGAAGGTGGTATACGGGTGCCTTTGATTATGTATTGGAAAGGAAACATCAAAGCAGGCGTTGTATCCAATACCGTGGTTCATGCTGCTGATCTTTTTCCAACACTTGCCAAAGCCATCAATCCAAACGATAAAAAAGATGCATCCATTGATGGTGAAAATATATTGGCGCAAATAGCCAAACCGGTAGCCCTTCAACAAAGAGCTGTTTTCTGGCATTATCCGCATTATAGTAACCAGGGAGGTAAACCGGCTTCGGCCATACGCGAGGGTAATTATAAATTGATTTACAATTATGAGGATAGTACGGTAGAGTTGTACAATATCGTACAGGATATCAGTGAAAAAAAGAATATTGCAGGTGCGCATCTTCCCATAATAAAACGACTGAAAGAAAAACTTTTCCGATGGCTGAAAGAGACAAAAGCAGCAACACCAGACCGCAATTCCGGATACATCACTTCCTCCTTATCTGTAACAGGAAGGCCTGCTGAATGAGGATACAATTATCATACATACAATAATTGTAATACTAACTGCAAACACTATTCTCTCTCATTATAGTTAGTATTTTAACAGGAAATAAAATGAACATAATTGTTGTGTGGCTTGTATCATTCCTGATTCAGAACAGACACAATTACCTGTATTGAATTAAAAACACCGCATATTTGAAGAACTAGCACACCTGGTATGTAACATTTAGTTGCTTACTTAGCCTTTGTAATTCTAACCAAGCTAAAACTACTACGATGCTTATGCCAAAAGTAAAACTGCTGCCCCTCACCAGCTTATTTTTTCTCCTTCTTTTAATGAGCTTTCAAACATTTTCACAAACGGTTACTGTAAAAGGTACGGTTGTAAATGCAGGAGACAATACTCCTTTGTCAGGCGTATCTATTGTTGAGCAAAGTACCAACAAAGGAACTGCTTCTGATAGCAGAGGAGCCTTCTCCCTGAATGTAACAAGCGCCAAATCCATACTGGTATTTAGTAGTGTTGGGTTTCAATCTTACACACTAAACTGGGATGGTACCGCTAACCTTGTTGTAAAATTGGAAGCTGCGGTTTCTGCTTTGCAGGATGTTGTAGTAGTGGGTTATGGCGTGCAGAAAAAAATTAACCAAACCGGTTCAACACAAACCCTGAAACTGGATGATGCGGTTAACCAGCCGGTTACCAACTCCGGACAACTGATGTACGGTAAATTTTCAGGTGTACAGTTAACCCAGGGTAGTGGATTGCCGGGTGCCGATGCTTCCAGTATTGTTATCAGGGGTATTGGAACTTTTGGTTCAACCAATCCGTTGGTGGTTATTGACAATATTCAATATACCGGCCTGGAGGCATTTAATAATCTGGCTCCTTCTGATATTGAAACCATCTCGGTTTTGAAAGATGCATCTGCCAGTGCTATATATGGTGCAAGAGCTGCCAATGGGGTTATCGTGATTACCACCAAAAGAGGAAAAAGTGGTAGCACAAGTGTTGTGTACAATAGTTATACTGGTCAGCAGGAAGTAACCGTAGTGCCTAAATACCTCGACGCTGTAAATTATGCGCGTCTTAAGAATGAAAGAGATATTAATGTGAATGGGGCAACTACGCCCATCAGATATGCTGATGCCGATATACAGGCTATTATAGACGGATCTAAGCCTGACCAATATGCAAATACTAATTGGGCAAGTCAGATTCTGCGAATGGCCCCTTTGCAAAATCATTACCTCGCATTCTCCGGCGGAAATGATAAAACAACTTATAGGGTATCAGTAGGATACATGAAGCAGGAGGCGGTAGTTCGTGGTAAGTTTAAATCTGAGCGATTTAATCTCAGCTTTAATATCAACTCTAAAATAAAAGAATGGTTAACCATTTCTAATGTTACCAATGCCTATTGGTCAAAATTCAGAGGGCCTGCCGGTGGCGAAGGTGCCATTACAGGAGAAACAGGAATCATTAACCAGTTCCAGCGTTCAGCACCAACTGTACCGGTTTACTATTCTAATGGAGAGTATGGAATTGTGGATGGCTCTTACCTTAAGGTAAATGCAAGCTTCCCCATTACCCATGCCCTAAATAGAGGTTTTCAAGGCGATTATCAAAGTGATGATATTAATATCGCAGATCGCTTTGGTATAAAAGTTGATTTTACAAAAGACCTCTCTTTCGAAACCAGCGGAAGTATTAACCTGAATTATGGTAGTACCTCTAATTTTAATCCAACCGCCAATACGTATGATTGGGCGGGTAATCTAGTTGGGCAAAGTCTGGTGAATTCATTAAGCAACACAACCAGTCTTAACTACAGATTGTTAAACGAAAATATTTTACGGTACACCAAAAAATTCAACGACAAACATGATCTGTCTGTCCTCCTCGGTCATTCTGTTATTTACAATCGTAATGATGGATTCCAGGGTTCTTTACAAGGGTTCCCATCCAATTCCATTCAGGAATTTAATGGTGGTGGTGTATTAAATCCGAACGTAACAGGTGATGCGTCTGAAGAAGCCTTGCAATCATTTTTTTCCAGGATCAATTATGCCTACAATGGCAAATATCTGTTTGAATTCAATGTGAGGAAAGATGGGTCTTCTAAATTTGGTCCAACCAATAAATACGCCACATTCCCATCAGCTTCTGCAGGATGGCGTATCAGTCAGGAAAAATTCATGGATGGCATGAAGTGGATTTCAGATCTTAAATTAAGAGGTAGTTGGGGTATTACCGGAAACGATAATATTGGTAATTATATTTTTGATCAGAACTACAATGCAGGACTGGATTATTTCTTAGGAACCAGTACCGTAGTAAGTGCGGTAGCGCTTACCAGGCTGGCCAATCCAACCATTACCTGGGAAACGGTGAAGCAATATGATATTGGTTTGGATGCAAGTTTCTATCGCAACAAATTATCTGTAACCGCTGATTATTTTAAGCGTATTAGCTCTGATGTATTGTATGGCAACTTTCCTGTTCCCAGCAGTATTGGTGTAACCAATCTTGCCGCGCAAAACGCTGCTGATATGGTTAACAGCGGATTAGAATTGGCTGTTAACTACCGCGATAAAGTAAAAGACTTTACCTATAGTGTAGGAGCCAGTTTAACAAAATTTGCAGATAACAAAGTAACCGGATTAGGTGATAAGGGACTGGAAACCATCAATGCAGAAAGCATTATTAGAATTGGCGTGCCATTCAATGCTTATTATGGTTACCAGGTAGTTGGCATTTTTCAAAATGCAGGTGAAGTTGCCGCTGCACCCAGACAGTTTGGAAGCGTGCGAACAGCACCGGGTGATTTTCAGTATGCCGATTTATCTGGCCCGGGTGGTAAACCCGATGGTGTGATTGATGCGTTCGACAGAACCGTGATCGGAAATCCGTTTCCTCAAATGATCTATAATTTCAATGGTAGTTTGAATTATAAGGAGTTTGACATGAGTATTTTATTCGAAGGTGTAAGTAAGCTTGACAGGCTCTTGAATGATAATGGACAATTGCCTTTTGAAGGAGATAGAAACAATGCACTTTCTTATTGGGTAGATAGATGGACACCAACTAACCCTTCAACAAAATTGCCAAGATTGGGTGGTCAGAATAACCAGGTTGCCTCTACCTTCTATATCGAAGATGTTTCTTACACAAGATTGAAGAACCTGGAAATCGGATATTCCTTACCAACAGCATTAACACAGAAATGGGGAATTTCTAAACTGAGAGTGTATGTGGGTGGTCAGAATCTGGTAACATTTACCAAGATTAAAAACTTTGACCCGGAAAGAGCCAGAGGCGGAAATACAGATCAACTAACACCACTTTACAAAGTTTACACCTTTGGTTTAAACCTTAAATTCTAATCAACATGAAAAAGCTAATCATTATAATTTTTGTATTTGCCTTAACTGGTTGTTCAAAAGATTTTTTAGACAGAAGATCGCTTACCCAATTAGGAGAAGCCAGTTTCTGGAAAACGGAACAGGATGCCATTTTAGGTGTCAATGGTATCTATGATGTGCTGCAGGATCGTATTTTATTCAGTGGAAACCTCAATGCCAATGCAGGATTACCCATGTATGATTGCTTTGGCGATAATGCATACAATTCATTCAAGTTCGAAGGACCAGGTAATTTTATGGCAGCCAATATAGATCCTTCCAATGCTTTCTTTAATGAATTTTGGAGAGCTTTATACAAGGGGATAGGCAGGGCCAATGTAGCCATTGAAAACATTGCTAAAATTCCATCTGCCGGTATTACCGATGCAAGCAGAAAGGCACTGACAGGTCAGGCTCTTTTTCTGCGGTCATTATTTTACATGCATTTGGCTATTTATTTTCAGGATGCACCGCTTGTATTAACTGTACAATCTTTAGAAGAATCCTATGTTCCTAAAAATACTTACCAAGAACTCTCCACCCAGATCATTAAAGATCTGAAAGCATCTATTGATGTGTTGCCGGTTTCGTATCCTGCCGGACAATACGGATATGCTACCAAAGGAGCAGCCTTAGGAATGCTGGCCAGATTTTTACTGTATAATAAAGATTACCAGGGTGCGTTGGATGCAACAACTACCATCTTAACCCTTGGCTATACATTGAATGCAAATTATGCAGAGCTGTTTACGGAGCAGGGTGAGTTTTCAAAGGAAATTATTTTTTCAGTAAGGTTTTTCCAGGATGTATCAAATAATTCAGAAACTTTTTCTGGTACTTTCTTAACAGCGCCAAAAATAGATCAGCAACCCATGCCTAATCTGGTAAATGATTATTATTGTACCGATGGGAAACCTATTACCACCTCACCTTTATACAGGCCGGCAACACCTAAGGTCAGCAGAGACCCCCGTTTGATATCGTCTGTATTTTTCACCAACGATATTTTTCTGACTGATATCAACAGGGCGTTTACAGGGAATACCGCAACAAAGTTTGGACAAAAAAAATACATCAGAACGGCTGCTTCTGCAACAGGGATAGCTGTATTTAATCCGGGTGGACAAGATTTTATTGTACTGCGTTATGCCGATGTTTTGTTGATGCGTGCAGAAGCTTTGATAGAGTTGAATCAATTATCCGGAGCGTATGCGTTAATTAACCAGGTAAGGGCCAGGGTTGCTATGCCTACTGTTGAAACAGCAGAGGGAACAGGATTATCGCAAGCAGCCTTAAGGAATATTCTTAGACATGAAAGACGCGTTGAACTGGCTTTTGAAGGCTTACGTTTTTATGATTTGAAAAGATGGGGTACGGTTGCAGAGTCTTTTCAGCGTGTAGCTGTTGATAATATTGCCGGTTATGGTGCAACTTACAGGGCCGAAAAATCTCAGATATTCCCCATACCATTGGCAGAATTAAATGCAAATGCTAAATTGGTGCAGAATCCGGTATGGCAATAGGGTAGTATCAATCATTCAATCGATAAAACAGTAAGTAAAAATGAAAGTATCAAAGAGAAACATTTTACTTGCAGTTTTATCGATTGCTTTTTCGGCATCAGCTCAGGTGCCACCCCGTGCGCAACAACCTAATATTATTTTTATTTTGGCAGATGATCTGGGGTATGGCGATGTGGGCTGTTATGGATCAGCACTGATCAAAACACCCCATATTGATGCATTGGCAAAAAATGGGATGCGCTTTACCCAGTTTTATGCAGGCAGCACGGTATGTGCTCCATCAAGGGCTTCTCTTATGACCGGAAAACATACCGGCCACAATCTTATTCGCGGTAATGGCGAAATACCCCTTCCGGAAACAGATAGTATTCTGCCACAATTTCTGCACCAGGCAGGATATAGAAATGGGATGGTTGGAAAATGGGGTTTAGGTGTTGCAGGCACCAGTGGCGCACCCGAAAAAAAAGGATGGGATTTTTTCTCAGGTCTTTTACATCATGTGGAAGGTCATTATCAACACCCAGATTCTGCCTGGCAATTATTGGATCAGCGCAGCCAAAAAATTCCCATTCCCCGAGGGAAATACAGTAACGAATGGTTTACAGAAGAAGCCATCCGGTTTATTGATCTCAAACCCCAATCCCCCTTCTTTTTATACCTGTCCTTCACACTGCCACATGCAGAGTTGTCTGTACCCGATACTTTTTTAAAAGCATATCTAAACAAAGAGGGTAGCAGTACATTTTCGCCCGAAATAGCACATGCGAGCGGACAGCACTACGGACAACAACCTTACCCGAAAGCGGCTTACGCTGCAATGGTTTCGCAAATGGATGATTACATAGGTAGGTTGATGCGCCATTTGCAAAAGCAAAAAATTGATCAAAATACCATCATCATTTTTACAAGTGATAACGGTACGCATACGGAAGGTGGCAGAACAAAAAAGGATGTGGCATATTTTCAAAGTAGTGGCCCATTAAGAGGCATTAAAAGAGATTTATACGAGGGAGGTATACGCGAACCATTCATTGTTAGTTGGAATGGTAAAATAAAATCCGGATCAACCAATATACATACAGCTGCACTTTGGGATATGCTGCCTACTATTTGTGAGGCAGCCGGACTGAAGACAATGATTGGTACTGATGGTATATCTCTGTTGCCAACTCTTTTAGGAAAGCAACAAAAACAACACGAATCGCTTTATTGGGAGTTTTATGAAGGAGGCTTTAAACAAGCCGTACGAAAAGATAACTGGAAGGCAATTCGTTTTTACAAAGGAGCAACGCCTGTAAGAACGGAGTTGTATAACCTTGCATCAGATATAGGTGAAACCAACAATATTTCGATGCAATACCCAGCAGTAGTTAGTATGATGGAGTCGATTATGGATAAAGAACATATACAATCCACCCATCCACAATTTCAAATAAAATAGTGCTTCTGTTTGCTGAAAAAAATCTGCTGTTTTATCATTGCGGTAATTTATTGGTAAGGGTATCGTAACAATAATTGAATGACTAATGAAAACAAAACTGGAATCCTATTTTGTAAGCAAGTACCAGGAACAACCTGCTATCATCGTTCGTTCACCGGGACGTGTAAATATTATTGGTGAGCATACGGATTATAATAATGGGTTTGTGTTGCCTGCTTCCATTAATAAAGCGGCTTATATAGCCGTTTCATTAAGAAAGGATGATGAGATTCATCTAACAGCATTGGATCTGGACGAAACTTTTTCTGTCAATGTTTCTGATCTGCGACCGGTACGCGAAACGAGTTGGCCCAATTATATACTGGGAGCTGTTGCACAATTTGTAAAGCAGGGAGTGGCAATGCCGGGTTTTAATGCAGTATTATCAAGTGATGTACCTATTGGGGCGGGCCTGTCATCTTCAGCAGCAGTTGAGTGTGCAACCATATTTGCTTTAAATGAATTGTTGCAAACAAATTTTGATCGAATAACCATGGTGGCCATGGCCCAGAAAGCCGAACATGAATATGCGGGTGTTATGTGTGGCATTATGGATCAGTTTGCTTCGATGATGGGTAAAGCAGATCATGTTATTAAACTGGATTGTCGATCATTGGCCTATGAGTATGTTCCTTTTAAATTGGAAGGCATAAAAATTGTATTACTAAACACAAATGTGAAGCACTCGCTTGCTTCTTCTGAATACAATACCCGGCGAAACGAGTGTATGCAGGCTGTTAATTGGATTCAGGCCCATCATCCGGAGGTTCAATCATTGCGCGATGTAAATATTGGGATGCTTCATGAATATGTTTTACCGAAAAGTAATACAGTATATAAGCGTAGCCGTTTTATTGTAGAGGAAATCAGTCGACTTACCATGGCGTGTTCAGATTTGCAGGGCGGGAATATAGCTGCATTGGGTAAAAAAATGTTTGATACACATGATGGCTTAACTAACCTGTACAAAGTAAGTTGTAAGGAACTCGATTTTCTGATTGATTTTGTTCGAAACAGATCAGAGGTAATTGGTGCCAGGATGATGGGTGGTGGTTTTGGTGGTTGTACAATAAACCTTGTTCATGAATCTTCCATCGAAACATTACTAACAGATATTAAACCCGCCTATGAGTTGGCAACGGGTTTGCAACTTGACCACTATATGGTATCTATTGAAAACGGAACAGAAATTATTTGATCATGTTTGATAGTCGTGAACATCCACACAAAAGATTAAATATACTTACCGGCGATTGGGTATTGGTTTCGCCGCACCGTATGAAAAGACCCTGGCAGGGGAAATCAGAAACATTTGCCGGTAATGATCTTCTCTCTTATGATGCGGGGTGTTATTTATGTCCGGGCAACCAACGCTCAGACGGAACTGATAACCCCCAATATGAGGGCCCTTATGTGTTTACCAACGATTTTTCGGCGTTATTACCTGATACACCTGCAGGAAATGAAAATACGCACGACTTACTGGTAAGCAAAAGTGAAACCGGCATTTGCAAGGTAATCTGTTTTTCTCCCGATCATAGCCTAACACTGCCCCTGATGCAAGAAGCGGCTATTGAAAGTGTTATCCGATTGTGGCAAGAGGAGTTTGCTGAACTTTCGGCTAATGAAACAGTTAAATACATCCAGATTTTTGAGAATAAGGGAGAGATCATGGGTTGCAGCAATCCGCATCCGCATGGACAAATATGGGCATCCTCTTCCATACCGGTTGAATTGTTGAAAGAAACGATACAACAGAAACAATACTACGACCTTCATGGAGATAGTTTGTTGGCGGCCTATCTTGATGTGGAATTGGCCAGACAGGAACGCATTGTTATCGAAAATGAACATTTTGTAGCATTGGTTCCTTATTGGGCAGTTTGGCCCTACGAAACCATGATTGTTAGCAAACGTCATGTACAGCATATCTTACAATTTACCAATGAAGAAGTAAGTGCTTTTGCCTCTATCTTAAAAAAACTGACCACTAAGTATGATAACTTATTCAATATTTCATTTCCTTACTCGGCAGGTATGCATCAAATGCCTGTGAATGATGGAGATCATAGCGAGTGGCATTGGCACATGCATTTTTATCCACCATTGCTACGAAGCGCAACGGTTAAAAAATTTATGGTTAGATATGAAATGCTGGCCAATCCCCAACGGGATATTACGGCAGAATTGGCAGCTGCCCGGTTAAAAGAATCCGGAGAAACACATTACAAAAATAATAAGGCGAATACGTAAGCCGGAAGTTTTAGTAGGCGAGGGGAATGACTTCCATTCACAAACGCTTGTAGTGTTTATTGAAGCAGGCGATAAAGTTGTTGTATTAATGGCCTGCGCATTGTAAAATCACATAAGATTGCTTTATGAAAAAACAGTTCTTAATATCCCTGCTATGTATTTTTATTGTAGCTACTTCTTTCTCACAAACCAGTTTGCCAGCGCTTTTCAGCGATAGCATGGTATTACAACAACAGCAACCTGTAGCCATTTGGGGAAGCGATCTGCCAGGTACAAAAGTGATTGTTTCCGGTAGCTGGGGTAAAGAGGGCACGGCAGTTACGGATGTAAAAGGGCATTGGAAATTGTTTTTACAGACACCCCAGGCAGGTGGTCCTTACAACATTGAAATAAAGGGAAGCAGTAAACGCATCATTAAAAATATACTTATCGGAGAAGTATGGTTATGCTCTGGTCAATCCAATATGCAGATGCCGGTAAAGGGAAACATGAACCAACCTGTGTTAGGAAGTAATGAAACCATTTTGCATTCAAATAATGACCAGATCCGGATGGTTAGTGCACCCCGTTCTCCAAGCATAACGCCACTGGATGATGTGAAACAAAAATGGATCGCTGCAAGTCCCGCAACTACCGGAAATTTTAGTGCGGCTGCTTATTTTTTTGCTAAAAAACTGCAGACTATATTAGGTGTACCCATTGGCATCATTCATACTTCCTGGGGCGCTTCTACTATTGAAAGCTGGATGGATAAGGAAGCATTATCCGGGTATAAGCATATTGTGATACCGGAAAAATTGCCGGAAACAGAAGCTAACAAAGCGCCTACCATTATGTACAATACGATGCTACATCCCTATATCGGGTATACGATAAAAGGGGCTTTGTGGTATCAGGGAGAGGCCAACCGTGAAAACGCACATGAATATCAATCACTCTTCAGTACCATGATCGGCTCTTGGCGAAAGCAATGGTTGCAAGGTGATTTTCCTTTTTATTTTGTTCAGATTGCACCTTTTGATTATCCGAAAATGAACGCAGCTTTCCTTCGCGAAGCACAACTGAAAACTATGCAAACGGTAAAAAATACCGGAATGGTAGTAACGCTTGACATAGGTGAAAAAACAGTGATCCATCCATCGCAAAAAGAAACCGTGGGCAACCGCCTGGCTTACTGGGCACTGGCCAAAGAGTATGGAGTAAAAGGAGTTACATATAGTGGACCTGTTTACAAGAGCATGCAAAAAAACGCTAACGATAGGATATTGCTAACATTTGATTATAGCGAAATGGGACTAACCAGTTTTGGTAAAGCACTCACCAATTTTGAAATAGCAGGGGAGGATAAAATTTTCTATCTTGCAGAAGCTATCATTAGTAATGAAAAAGCTGGGGGTGTAATAGTGTGGAATACGCAGGTTAAGAATCCCGTTAGTGTTCGCTACTCTTTCAAAAGTTGGGTGGAAGCTTCTTTATTCAATACACAAGGCTTACCAGCATCTTCTTTCAGAACAGATGATTGGTGATATTTATAAGGAGCTCTTTTGATTGTTCTTAGTCAAATAAAAAAGAGAGCCTGCCATTGCAGACAGAAAAAATGAAAGGAATAGTCAATTGAATAATCCTTTCATTATGGTACAGCAAAAATCTTATCCGCTTTATTCGAATCCCAGGGAAGATAGGCTGCTCATTAAATGACTACTCAGTAACTCATTTATTTGGCAGTGGCTATTACGGCATCGAATGCAGGCTTTGGTAAATAGTTTCTGTCGAATAACAAAGGATGGTTCGTTCTTCCTCTTACCGGCCATCCATTCAGCCAGCTTTGCCCGTCGTTTACACCCCAGAAGGTTACACGGGAAACATTGCCTTTGTATTTGCGAAAGAGTCTGAATAATGCTGCATAATCATCAGCTAATTTTTGTTGAATGCTGTCAGGTAACCCATTCACATATGGATTAGCTGCCGCGGTTTGATTGGCACGCTGACTAATATCGGCTCCCTGGAAATTGCGTTGCAACACTTCAATATCAAGTTCCGTAAACATAACCTGGAGGCCCAGCGCAGCATAGGCAATAATACTTTCTTCGATGTCTTTTAAAGGAATTTTACCAAGATGCCAATGCCCCTGAATACCTACTCCATCTATGCGAACACCGGCTGCTTGTATTTTTTTGATTAGGTCAATGCATCCAGCTCTTTTTGCCGGTTGTTCATTGTTATAGTCGTTATAATATAACTGGGTATTGGGGGCTGCTTGTTGTGCAATCCTGAACGCCTCAGTCACAAAATCAGGTCCCAGTTTTTGCAGAAAAACTGATTTACGTAAGGTGCCATCCTCATTCAATGCCTCATTCACTACATCCCATGAGTATATTTTCTTATCATAACGGGCAGCAATAGTTCTGATATGATCGGTAAAAAAAGTTTTAAAAGAATCCACACTTTGTATTCGGCGTGCAAATACAGGGAGTTGGCTGTGCCAGATCAATGTGTGTCCATTTACTTTAATCTTGTTCTTCTCACAATAAGCTACCATTTTATCACCCATATCGAAATTATAAGTATCCCACTGTGGATGTATGATCTCCGCTTTCATAATGTTTTCTGGAGTAGCCATGTTGAATTGTTGCTCAATCAAAGCAGCTGCTTTGGGATCTTTTTCCTCAATCTGTATATTATTAAGCGCGGTGCCAATACCAAAATCTTTTTTAAAAATGCGTTTCAAAGAAGGTATGGCAGTAGCAGTAGTACTTTGTTTTGCTGGCGAGCAACCGGCTATTACAAGTGCAGAAATCAAAACCAGTGCAAGAAATGTTTGCTGTTTCATATTATTTATAAATTGAAGGTTGGGTAGATAAATAAATTATATTTTTTCATTAGTATCGATTTTTACATCGTACCAAAATTGCCATAGTTTTCTTTTGACTCTTTTATAAAATGGTTATTCAGCTCACTTATTGTCCGTAATTCTGAAATAATTAAAATCTGCAAAGCCTCCTACATGTTTAGTGGCATAGTTGAACAGGGCAAAACGGTAACCGATAAATTGAGGTATTGTGTATGCCATTTTCAACTGTGTGCCAATGGGCAGCCAGTTTTTACCATCTAAACTGTAAAAGAAATCAGCCACATCTTTTCTATCTTTAAAATTGCATGCTGCTTTAAAGTACACTATGTTTTGCGTAAGTGGAATATTTGCTGCTTCTACAGGTTTTGAAGTACTGGCATTAATCATTACAATGCTCTTACTGTTGCCATTCATGTGTACGCCCAATAAACCAAATTGTTTTTGTAACAAACCCAGTCCTGCAAAATCACCATCTTTCATACCCGTTACATCAAGCGATATGGTTCCTGTGCATGTGGGCCCTATCGTGCGTTGTGTTAATGAATTCCGCGCCAGTAAAAAAGAGGTATCTGTTCTTCCGTTTTTTAAACGTAGAAAACCTTTTCGCTCGGTAACAGACCATAAACTGTTATCCGGGTTGTGGTTCCATTGCCAAACCAATGGCAATAGGGGTTCCTTTTTTTTGCGATTAAATTCATCTGATGCAACAATGCCGGGAATCAGGCTTTTATTGGCTGGCAGCTCCAGTGTTAGCGGTACTTTGCCATTCTCTCCCAAAACCGGCCATCCATCTTCCCATTTCACAGGAACGAGATAGGGTATACGACCAACAGATCCATAATCGCGAAACAGGTATGCATACCATTTTCCATCAGGCATATCAATTAAACCACCTTGTGCCACGCCTAAATCCTGCAAACCAATTTTGCCTTCCCATGGACCATTGATGTTATCTGCACGATGAATAAGCACAGTACGCATACCTCCTCGTGGCCAGCTGATATTGAATAGGTAATATTTTCCGTTCACTTTAAAAAGCTGGGAACCTTCTGCAGGTAATCCGCCACCAGTTCCCGAAGGGGTACTGGCATTTTCAATGAGCACTCGTTCTGTACCAGGTTTTATTTTGGAGAGATCATCATTCAGTTCTACTATGCTCAATTTGCCTGCTCCGTAAATCATGTACACTTTACCGTCATCATCAAAAAAAATGGTATGGTCATGATAGGAGGGTTTGAAAGAAACTGATTTCCAGGGCCCCTTCTCAATATTTTTTGTTGAATAGATATGCGTTTTACCTGTGGTTTGTGCAAAAGTGGAAACATAAAACGTGCCCTTGTGGTATCTGATGCAACTTGCCCATGAACCTCTGCCATAGGTTCCCTTTCCATCCGTTAGATTGAGGGCATCCACATTTGCCAGCGTATCATACGCATAACTTACCAATTTCCAGTTTACCAGATCCATTGATTTCATAATGGGTACGCCGGGACTCATGTGCATAGTGGTGCTGCTCATGTAATAAGCGTTGCCCACGCGTACGATTGACATATCTGGTACGTCGGCATGTATAATTGGATTGTTGGCCTGCTGCGCTTTTGTTTCTAAATGTGTAAAACAAAAACCAAGTATTGATGACAGGATAGCCAGGTATTTTTTTATCATGTTCATTTTTATTCAGTGTTGCTATCTGTATATAGGATCATCACCTGTATACATCAAATATTCAAATGAGGCAGCGTTAGTGGATGGTTTGCCGGATGATGTGGCATACATACCGTAAACACATCCCACAAACCCGCCCGCAGTTCTGGTACTTACGAATTTTGCATCTACTTTATCTTTTAACAGGCTCCAGTGTTTTCCATCTGTTGAATAATAAAAATTATAAGTGTTTGCTTCTGCCTGTATTCTTAAATACAATTTTGAAGCTTTGGTTTCCAATGGGGTTTCTGTGATTTTGTCCATTCTTTTTTCACGGGGTACTCCTTTAAAAAGTTGTACCACTTCTTTTCCATTGGAAATTGATTTGCCTATGAAATAGAAATTCGATTCACTTTGAAATATGGTTAAACCCGCAATTTCATTGGTATCAACCGGGTTGAAATCAATTTTTGTTTCAACCGTATTGTATAGATGCTGCTGTCGTTTGCCCACGAATGATGGATTACTAAAATCCATGATGGTTTCTGGTTTTAGTTTTAAGGTAAGCCCCATCTTTTTTGATAAACTAAATGCACTACTATCCGGCTTACGCATAAAAAGCAAAGAAGGATCCAGCTCTTTTTCAAATCTCATCGTGTAAGAAAAATTACCTGCTTGCGGAAGCGTTCCTTTTTGTTTTACTTCTTTTATGTTTACAGGGTAGCTGTACAATACTTCTTCGTTTGCAGGATTAATTACCGGCCATTCATCTTTCCATTCTACCGGTGCAATAAATGTTTCTCTTCCGGTGTTATAAAAATCGCCTTCGTATGGTCTTACTGCTAAGAATATGGCATAGGTTTTACCATCAGGCCCATCTACAAACTGTGCATGTCCCGTTGAGGTAATGGGATTTTTTCTGTCGGCAGGTAAATGTCTTTGCGTAAGTATTGGATTCTTTTCATAAGGAACATAAGGCCCCCAAACTGATTTACTGCGGAATACCACTTGCGAATGGTTAACGGAAGTACCACCTTCGGCTGCATATAAATAGTACCAACCGTTTCTGTTCAGGATATGTGGACCTTCGATCCATACTGGTTTTTTAGATAGATCAACGCCACCATTTACCAATTGTTTTTCTTCGCCAATTACTTGTAAGGAAACAGGGTCAAACTCATACATCCGAATGGTACGGTGTCCTGAATACAATGGTTTATTTCCCGGTGCATCGCTATTGTATAAAATATATGCTTTGCCATCTTCATCAAAAAATATCGAAGGGTCTATACCTCTTACCTGCGGAATACGCAATGGGTTGCTCCATGGCCCGGCCGGATTTTTTGCAGTTACTACAAAATTCCCATCATGGTCAATATCGGTGCAGGTAACATAAAAGGTTCCATTATGGTACGAAATAGCCGGGGCAAACAAACCTCTTGTCATACGCTCGCCCATAAAATCAAGTTGTGAAGTGCGGTCAATTACATTGCCAATCTGTTTCCAGTTTTTTAAATCCTTACTATGAAAAACAGGGATGCCCGGAAAATAGGAGAAAGTAGAATTGATCAGGTAATAATCATTTTTTACCTTTACGATACTTGGATCAGGATAAAACCCTGTCAAAATCGGATTGATTAATGTTGTGCTTTGCGCAGTAGATTTTGTTATGGTTAACGTAACAAATAACCCAATAAAAATCAGGCTTTTCATTGATATTTTCATAGATGCTTTTTTTATG
Organism: Chitinophaga pinensis; assembly: GCA_943372845.1. Lineage (GTDB taxonomy): Bacteria > Bacteroidota > Bacteroidia > Chitinophagales > Chitinophagaceae > Sediminibacterium > Sediminibacterium pinensis_K. The sequence goes on from CALSAD010000002.1 coordinate 508,067, forward strand.
TCCATATTGTTGTTGGTTTCTGCATGGTATGTGGCTACGAGCATTTTCAATAGCACAATACCTTAATGATGTAATGATTTATTTAGCAATATCGATGCCCATTAGTTCCAGCATTTTATTTGCATATCGGTTCCCCAATTCCTTGTAGCCATCTGCCGTGAAATGCAGGTTATCCGCACCGTCTGCGCAACCTGCGGATGAAATCACATGTGCATTTTTAATTTTTTGCGGTAGTGTGGCAATGATCTTGTTCATGCCCGAGCAGATTCCACCCTGGTCTGCGTTTACCGTTTCGCCTGCCAGCAAAGGAACTTTTCTTGCTTTCAGGTTGAGGTCTTTTAAAAGATTTTCATATACCCCTTTTACTTTTGTAGTCCACATGGAGTCATTGGGATTTGATTCACCCTGGTGCAGCAGTATCCCTTTGATTACACCATCTTTTTGTGCCAGCTGGGCCATTTCCATTAATCGGGCATACGGGTTGCCATCATATTCTTTGATGATGCCAAGCATCCATTGAGGCGCTTTGGCAACATATGACTGGTAATTGTCTTTGTCAAACAATTCAATTTTACAACCGCCAATGGAAACATTGATGATTCCCACTCTTACATCCGCAGGTAAATTGGCTACCATCGTTCTTCCAAAAAAATCGGTCAGGGTTAATCCGGTACGGCAACGGCACAATGGCGGAAAAGCAGTATACCATTCGCCTTTTTTTCGGTTGAGATTCGGACAGTCTACGGCTTCCATTACCTGGAAACGGCTGTCGATATTGATCGTATCCTCAGCTCTTATCTTGGCACTCCCTTCCATGTTTGATTGTCCGAAACTCAGGAAAATATAAAATTTCTTATCCTGCGAGTAAGTGTTGAAAGCAGTGGTTAGTATTAATGCGAGTAAAAATAATTTGCGTATTTTTTTCATAGAATTTTCTTTTACAAATCAAATGATCATCTAACAGTACAATTATTGAAACAGTATCTGCGCAAAATTGAAAAGGTTGTTTCTCCATACCGGCCAAGTATGACCACCCGGGTATTCGCTGTATTGATATTTGATATTCATTTCGTCAAATCTGGAAAGCATGATTTTGCAATTGGCGTATGCGATATCTTCTTTGCCACCCATTGATACCCATAAACTTTTTAGGTTAGTGTGAATGGTGGCTGCATTGTTTTTCATGAAAAGATATTGCGGATCAGATAAGGCTGGTTGATTGGCCCACCAGCCCGAGCTGAATACGCCGAGGTAAGAAAACATGTCTGTGTTTTTAATACCCGCATACAATGTTTGCAAACCACCCATTGACAATCCCGCCAAAGCCCTGTTATTGGCGCCGGGTTCTGTACGAAAATTCTTTTCAACAAAGGGTATCACCGATTGCTTCAATTCATTTTCAAATGTTTTTAACGATTGTTCTCCAAAGCCGGCAATCCCGCCACCACCAAAGTTGCCATCCATCATTACAATGATCATGGGTTTTGCTTTTTTTGCAGCAATTAAATTATCAAGTATCAGATCCGTTTTTCCCTGTTGCGCCCATCCTCTTTCATCTTCGCCACCGCCGTGCAAAAGATATAGAACAGGATATTTGGCAGTGGCATTTGAATCGTATGCAGGTGGTGTGTACACATAACATTGCCTCCAGGAATTGGTTACCCTTGAAAAATATTTTTTGATCCTGACATCTCCACGCGGTACATTTCTTGCTGCATAATACGCTCCGCCTGCAAAAGGAATTTCAATACCGCTTGCCATTCTTCCCATACCATAAAATGATTCACTTGCAGGATCTGCGATTGCAACCCCATCTATTAGTAATGAATAATAATGAAATCCTTCGCTGATTGAATCTGTGGTAGTGGTCCAAACGCCATTATCATCTTTTACCAGGTCATATTTTTTGCCAAGATCGATCTGTATTTTTTTTGCATCAGGAGCTTTGATGCTGAATTTTACACGGCTATCGCTCATTATTTGCGGATAGGCGCCATTGCGGATATTAGTTGCAGCAGGCACTCCGGCAACAGGATACTTTGAAAAACTGGATTGATCAACCGGTTTAAAAAGTAATTGTGAAAACATGAAGAGCCCATTTTTCCACACTTTAAAATCGTGTACACCGGGTTCAATAAAATAAATATGGGGGACATTATTTTTTTCAAAGTAATCATGGGTTCTTTTGCTAAAGCTGACCAGTCCATCGCTTGCTCCGCAGGAAATAAATAACAGTTTCAATTTTTTTCGCGCCGCTTCAGGGTCGGGGAGAAGTTCTGCTGCCGGTTTTGTGTTTGGAGCCGATGAAAATCCTCCTACCCATGCAAAGATGTCAAGATTACCCAAGCCAAAGTTTAATGATTGACCACCACCCATCGATAAACCGGCAATAGCCCTGTGTTCACGATCTTTGAGAACCGGAAAATTTTTTTCTATGCAGGGAATCAGATCATTGAGAAGATCTTTTTCAAAAGTGGCAAAAGCCTGAACTTTATCCGGTGCCATGATATTTCCAGTTGCTCTGTCGTCTTTCATAGCCCTTCCATTGGGCATTACTACAATCATTGGTTCCAACTTTCCATCGGCGTAGAGATTATCGAGAATGGTTTGTGGGTTTCCACCATTCAGCCACTCATTTTCATCGCCACCTATACCATGTAATAGATATAATACGGGATATTTTTTATTTTTCGAATATCCCGGAGGCGTATATATCAACGCATGCCTTTTTGTTTCAACAGTGTTAGATTCATAGGTAATGGTATCAATCTTGCCATGGGCAATGCCTTCGCGTTTTACATCAAAACCCGGAGTGGCAGGTTTTATCATTTCCTGTGCATGACCCGATGCCCAAAAAAGCACGAGGCAGGTTGTAGTAAAGAGTACGTTTTTCATATTTCTAGGCAATGATTTTAGTGTAGGTTAATGTGTTCTGGGATTGATCAATGGATAGTTTCCGCTCAGGGGCATCAGGCTAAATAGGGACATCCCCCCATCATTATACGGCTGCAGTTTTACAGTCAAACGCGCATGAATAAAATCATTGGCAACTTTCAGAAGCGATGGGTTGGGATAGTAACCCGGTAAAACCGGATTCGTATACATATTCACTTCATTATAATTTGAAATACTTTCCGCGGTTCCTGCTTGAGCAGCAGTTTTCTGTGTGTATACCATCAACAGGAGGCAGGTAAAACAGATCATTTTTTGGCAAGCAGCGCTCATATTATCAGTTAAATAAAAAAATCAATATAATGCAATCGGTTGCAACATCTGGCATGAAAACAAACATCTCCTTATTCGATCATAACGGGATGTACCCGTTTGGTTGAATACAATTGTAAAGAATTCTATCGGGTTACTTCTTTCTTTTATTACTCATGAAAGCTATGGCATATAACTGTTTCCCATACGGTACGGCCATTTTCCTGTATACATTCGATGGTATGGGATTTTTTCTTTCCGGGGTTTCTGGTAAAAGGAAAATCCCTGAAAAAGGTCCATCACAAAACCTCTGAACCGGGGTATTGACAGACTAATTGCTGGTGAGGAAGCGTGCATTTCACTGGCAATATCATCAATCGTAAACTCCTGGATCTTTACATGAAACAGATAACCAAAGTAAGTTTTTTTTTAAAAAATATGCCACCGATTGCATTTTTAATTTTCTTTTTTATAATTTGAGTCTGAATTATCATGCTTCCGTTGGTGAAATCGATATTTTGGAATGAGACACGATAGGATAGGCAAATAGGCCAAAACCATTGACATCACTGCATGTAAAGCGGAAAATCATGTTATTGAAACTGAAATTGGTAAATTGCCGACTCAGTTTTTTTTGAAAAAATTAATGCAACCGATTACAAAAACTGTTACATTAGTGTATTCGTTCGATTAAAAAGATTGCTGCTTGTATGAGAAACAGTGCCTCTCTATTTGTTCATGTGGTTCACCTCATCACTATGAGGAAGCCTGTTATTGGCCTGTTTCCCCGTGTAGTCAAATACAATTCCAGCCCTCTTCTACATCTTTCCCTCTTAACTGTTTTTCCCCGTAGTAACATAGAAACCCTTTTTATTGATTATGGATGAATCATGCCATAGTTATAGATACCCTTTGCCAAACGATATGCTTAACAACCAAAAAAAGAAAAAATGATTATGAAAAAAACAGCAAAATTGCTTCTGGTGCTCACCATGCAGCTTTTTGCAATTTTGTCTTTTGCACAAAACCTAAGTGTGAAAGGCCGTGTTGCAGACGAAAAAGGGGTGCCTTTGTCCGGAGCCTCGGTTCTTGTGAAAGGGACTTCGAACGGTGCCAATACAGACGCCTCTGGAAATTTTTCGATTTCAGTTCCCCGGGGAGCCACGCTGGTAATCAGTGCCCTGAATCACGAGTCAAGAGAGGTAAAGGTAAACTCGGCATCAGTTTCGGTTACTTTAATAGGAACAGATGCCCTGTTAGGTGAAGTGGTTGTTATCGGTTACGGTACACAGAAGAAAAAAGATGTTACCGGTTCTACTATTACTGTTAAAGGAGAAACCCTGAATGAAATCAAAGCGCCAAATATCTTAAACCAATTGCAGGGTAGGGCTGCGGGTGTAGATATCGTTAATAACAGTTCACAAATTGGTGCAGGTGGCCAAATCAGAATCCGCGGTAACCGTTCTATTACTGGTAACAATGATCCTTTGATTGTTGTGGATGGTATGGTGTACGGTGGTAGCGTAAATGATATTAACCCCGACAATATTGCTAATCTTGATATCTTAAAAGATGCTTCTGCAACAGCCATTTTTGGTTCACGCGGAGCGAATGGTGTTATCATCATTACCACAAAACGTGGTACCAGCAGTTCTAAACCGGTAACTTCTTACAGTGGATATGTTGGTGCTGTAAATGCAATTGGTACTTACCGATTATTAAATGGTGCAGAATACGCTCAGTTTAAAGCCGATGCTGCTGCAGGTAATGGAACTACTGCAGGCGCTAACTTATATGCTTTACGCCCAATTGAACAAACCAATCTGGCAGCAGGTGTTAGTACCGATTGGCAAAATTTATTGCTTACCACTGGTATCAGAAGCAGCCACGATTTAAACGTGCGCGGTGGTAATGATAGAACACAATATTATTTTGGCGTTGGTTATTATAATGAAACCGGTATTATCACTGATCAGGATTTAAAACGATACAACTTTACTTTTAACGTAGATCACAAAGTAAGTGAGCGTCTTAAAGTTGGGTTTACCAGTTTTAATACTTTGTTGCGTTCCAACAGACTTGGAACCAATGCGTATGGTTCTGCTACTAGGCTTGGGCCATTGTTTAAACCTTATAATGATGATGGAACAATTAATTTTAAGCCTGCATCAACGCAAGGTGTAGATGATCAGCAAATCAGTCCGCTTACCGCTATTGGTAATAATGATCTGATCAAAGCATTCCAGCGCAGGTATCAATTCCAACATAATTTTTATGCGGAAGTGAAGATCTTAAAAGAATTGAAATTCAAAACCACCTTCGGTTATGGCTGGTCTCAAACTTTCGGAAGCAACTATACAGGTCCTAATACGGTTTTTAACGTAAATACCAATGTTGCTAATGCGGGTCTTAGTTCAAGTAATTCTGAAGGATGGCAGTATACCGTTAACAACTCATTAGATTTCAATAAAAATTTTGGAGATAAGCACAAACTCCAGGTGCTGGCTTTACAAGAGGTTCAGAAAAATCATTTCAGAGCCCAGCAGTTTAATGGGGTAGGTGTGCCTGCCGATTTCATGCAGGATTTTAACTGGCAGCAAGTAAGTACCGTAACCCCGCAAGGTGGTAACTTTAGCGAGTCAGCTGTGATAGGTTATATGCTTCGCGCTATTTATTCTTACGATGGTAAATACAATGTTACCGCTACCGGAAGAGCAGATGGTGCATCCGTATTAGCACCGGGAAATCAATGGGTATCTTACCCGGCGGTTTCTGTAGGTTGGAATATTGATCAGGAAAAATTCATGTCAAATGTTAAGTTTGTCAACAGCCTTAAATTAAGAGCTGGTTACGGTATTTCTTCTAATGCCGGTATTGGTGCCTACACTACCCTGGGTAGTCTGGGAACCAGTTTTTATAACTTTGGTTCAGGTACAGCTGTTGGAACCAACTATGTGAATGGGTATCTTATCAACACAAGTCCCAACCCGGATTTAACCTGGGAAAAAACAGCGGGTTTAAATATTGGTGTTGACTTCTCCCTCTTTAATAATCGTTTATCTGGTTCGCTTGAGTATTACAGTACCAAAACAACTGATATCCTGTTACAGCGTAACCTGCCTCGTAGTAATGGAACCAACTCTATCTTAACCAATGTTGGTGCAACTTCTTCGTATGGTATGGAACTTAACTTAAGTAGTTCTAACATAAAAAGTCCATCTGGCTTTACATGGCGCACAGATTTCAATGCTTTCTTTAACAGAGAAAGAATTGATGCCTTGCAAGGTGGTCTTAGTCAGGATTTAGGTAATGGTTGGTTTGTTGGCCAACCGGTTACTACTATTTTCGATTATAGAAAAACAGGTATCTGGCAAACTTCGGAAGCTGCACAAGCTGCAGTGTATGGAGCTAAGCCGGGTGATATCAGAGTGGAAGATGTTGGTAAAGACAATTCTATTACTGCAGTTGACAGACAAATCATTGGCAATTTTCAGCCTACGCTTGTGGCTGGTTTAACCAATAATTTTCAATACAAAAACCTTGATTTAAACATCGTAATGTTTGGTCGTTTTGGACAAACCGTAGTAGTTAATTATTTAGCAGCAGATGGTGGTGGTGCAGGTTATCCTTTCTTCTTAAATAGCCGTGTAAATCAGCATAAAGTGGATTATTGGACACCAACCAATCCAAGCAACGATTTCCCTCAACCTGATGCAGCAGTAGATGGTTTGCCATTTACTTCTACGTTAACCTACAGAGATGGTTCTTTCATCAAAATCAGAACCATTGATCTGGGTTACACGCTTTCCCCTAAATTATTGGGTAAATCAGGCATCCAATCGTTGAGAGCTTATATATCTGTTCAAAATCCGTTTATTCTATGGTCTCCATTGGTAAGAGATGGATTAGGGCTTGATCCGGAAGGAAATGGAACCGGAAATACAGTAGGTACCCAGGGTGGTGGTGCTACAGCAGTTCCGGGACGTGCCATTACTGTAGGTATGGGAGTTCCTCCTACCCGTCAAATGATTATTGGAGTAAACGTGAGATTTTAAATTTTAAAAATAATTGCAATGAAAAATAAAACTTTCAGATATAGCCTTCTAATGGGGGTAATACTCTTTGCAACCACGGGTTGTAAGAAGTTGTTGGAAGAGCAGCCTAGAACAAGTTTCGCGCCTACTTTTTTCACAACAAACGACGGTATTCAAGGTGGTATTGCAGGTATCTATGCAAGCTTCCGCGGAATATGGTCGCAGCAAATTAATATGCAGTTGTTCAATGGAGGTACCGACGAGGCACTCCGTGGCGGATCTGTTGATAATGGTGCTGTACACTGGATGGTTTACAACAATCCGGTGATTAAAAGCAATACCAATAACTACGAGGGTATGTGGAACAGCTTATTCATTGACATCAATACAGCCAATGGTGTGCTGCAATATGGTGCCGCAGCAGATATTCCTGCAGCTACCAAAACGCAGTTATTAGCACAAGCTAAGTTCTTACGTGGTTTCTGTTACTACCAGTTAGTAACTACTTTTGGAGCAGTTCCATTGAGTACCACCTTTAGCACTTCTGCTTCTGCAGCAGCAGCGCCTGCCCCTTTAGCAGATTTGTATGCTTTGATGATTAAAGATTTTACTGAATCAGCGGCAGATTTGCCTAATACACCAGCTGCAGGTTTAGGTAAGCCGGCATTCAAAGCAACCGCTTTATATCTTTTGGCTAAAACCTATCTTTGGAGAGGATGGTCAACCGTTGCTCAGGCCACTGATTTTACCCAGGCTTACACCATTTCTAAAGCCATTATTGATAATAAAGCTGTTTATGGTTTAGACTTATTACCTTTTTTCCAAAACGTTTTCCGTGAAGGAAATGAATATGGTGCTGAAGTATTAATGGTTGTTGACCATACGAAGGATCTTAAATTTGGTAATAACTCTCCTGTAGGTGCCGGTGCCACCAGTTTTGGCGAAAACAAAGCCAATTTCATGTGGAAACCCAACTATCCTACATTGAATGCAAACTTCCCTGCGGGAGGTGGCGCCAATGTTACTGTTAGAGATATTGCCAATGGACGTCCTTTCGTTCGCTTAAGACCCAATACAAAATATGTAATGGATGTTGCCTTTGCTAACAGAGCAACTGACTCACGTTACGAAGGAACTTTCCAAACAGTATGGTTATCTAACAGCTCGCCGGAATCAATAAGAGGAACCACAGGAGCTACTACTCCGAGGGGAACGTTAATTAACGGTGTAGATACTGCCATTTGGATGGTTGATAGAGTAGTTTCAGCAGCAGAAAGAGCAGCGTTCAAAGGAGTTATCCTGGAGCCTGATCATTTAACAGCTGCAACCGTTAAGTATACAAGTGCACTTTTTCCTAGTTTGCGTAAATGGGATGACTCTACCCGTGGTCATATGAACGATTATTCAGACAGACCACAAATTCTCTACCGTTTTGCGGATGTGTATTTAACTGCTGCAGAAGCTGCTTTAAAAGGTGGTGCCACTTTACAGCAAGGTGCTGATATGATTAATGTTCTCAGAACCCGTGCTGCCCGCAAAGCTGTGCAAACACCGGCTGAATATGCTGCCGCAGTAGCAGCACAACAAATTACAGCTGGTCAACTCACGCTTGATTTCTTAATGGATGAGAGAAGCAGAGAGTTTTTTGGAGAAGATATACGTTGGTACGATCTCTCAAGAACCAAAACTTTGGTTCAAAGAGTTCAATTGCACAATGCAGAAGCAGCAGCTGGTGTACAACCTTTCAATATGTTAAGGCCAATACCACAGTCGCATATCGACTTAGTAACTGAAGGACCCAGATATCCTCAGAATACTGGCTACTAAACGTGCACTATTGAGTTTCTATTAGTACAGATTAATAAGGCATGATGTAAACCGGGGACTAACTTTAATGGTCCCCGGTTTTCTTAATTAATAAAGTTATCCAATCCACTTATTTTTGGTCTTTCATACACTATTCTCATCTCACCCTCATGAAGAAAGTAGTTTATTTTTTCGCTATCATCTTCTTTTGTACTGGTTTAAGTTGTAATCCTGTTGCAACCAATGAACCCCTTGGTGCTCAAAATATGGCCTATAAATGGGGTAAGGTAGCATTAGAAGCTACCGCAAATAATACAGAAAAATACAGACCAAGACCTACCGTTACATCAAGGATGCTTGCACTGGTATGGACTTCGGTATTTGATGCCTGGACAAGGTTTGATGCCAAAGCCCAACCGCTTTATTTACAAAATGTTGAACGGGTTGCACCCAATAAAAGAACACTGAAAAATAAAGAGACAGCCATAAGCTACGCAGCATACAGGTCTATGCTCGCTTATTTTTCTTCTGATTCGATCCTGTTAAGAGCAAAGATGATTGCGTTCGGTTACGATCCTGATAACCATTCACTAGACCCCCAAGCACCGGAAGGCATTGGCAATCTTGCTGCCAAAAAAATAATTGAAGCAAGATTGAACGATGGCTCCAATCAAACAGGTTCTATGGCGGGGTCACCCGGAATGGCTTATTCAGATTATACGGGATATAAACCCGTTAATCATGCAGATACATTACGCGATCTTATTCACTGGCAACCGAAATATTTTTCTGACGAGAAGGGCGGCAAATTTGCACCCGAATGTCTTACCCCGCATTGGGGTAAAGTGAAAACATTGTTGCTCGATTCGGGCGCCCAGTTCCGGTCACAACCTCCACCCGCTATTGGTTCTTCACAACTTGAAAATGAAGTGAAGGAAGTAGTTGCGCTGCAGGCAAGCCTGACCAATGAGCAAAAAGCATTGGTAGAGTTTATGAGAGATGGTCCGAGATCTGTTCAACAGGCAGGACATTGGCTCATTTTTGCACAGGATGTTTCTGTTAGAGATAATCACACACTTGATGAAGATGTAAAAATGTATTTTGCAGTAGAAGCTGCAGCAATGGATGCGTTCATTGCATGTTGGGATACCAAAATGAAATATGATTTTGCACGGCCGTATACGCTCGTGCATTATTATTTTAAAAATAAAAAGATCAGGGGTTGGGGTGGAGCAGAAAAAGGGATGACAGACATGCTGGGCCAGGATTGGCGACCATATTCGCCCGAAACTTTTTTGTGTCCACCATTTCCAAGCTATGTTTCAGGTCATAGTACCATCAGCGGTGCCTGTGCAGAAATTTTAAAATTATATACCGGCAGTGATCATTTTGGGATTGAAGTAAAAAGAACCCCGGGTGAGTTCACTGAGCCTGATCATACAGGGCCTGAAGTTACCTTGACATTTCCAACCTTTACAGCAACAGCAGAAATGGCGGGTATGTCGCGCGTAATGGGTGGTTACCATATACAATGTGAAAACAAAGAAGGCCTGTTAATGGGAAGATCGGTGGCAGCAAAAGTGTGGAACAAGTATTTATATCTTACAGGCGAAACCACTTCAAATATAAATTGATAAAAATGGCGAAGAAAAGTGTAGGCTTCTACCTGATTGTAACAGGACTTCTGTTGACAATTATTTTTTTGGAGACTGGCTGTAAAGGAAATGAAACAAAAGATCAGCCATCTATTGATCCTGTATTTGAAAAAGTGCCAGCCTTATTGAGTGGTATCAGTTTTGATAATGCTGTAGAAGAAAAACATGAAACCAGTTATGAATCTTTTGCTTATATATATAATGGCGGAGGCGTAGCCACCGGAGATTTTAATAATGATGGCCTGATTGATATCTACTTCACAGGTAATGAAGTGCCCAATAAATTATATATTAACGAGGGCAACATGAAGTTTAAAGACGTCACTGCAACTGCAGGGGTTGATGCCAGCATCGGATGGAAAAATGGGGTAACCCTCGTTGATATCAATCACGATGGTTTCCTTGATATGTATGTTTGCCGAGGTGGATTCAGAGATACGGATGAAGAAAGAAGAAATCTATTATACATTAATAAAGGAGATCTTACTTTCCAGGAAAAAGCGAAAGAATACGGTCTGGATGATGACGGCTATTCTCTGCAATCCGTTTTTTTTGATATGGATAACGACAACGATCTGGACGTCTATCTCACCAGTCGCCCTGATACATTTTACCTTGGTTTATCCAGAATGGTAGCGGGAAAAAGGAATCCACCTGAAAAATGCAGGAACAAATTGTATCGTAATGATAATGGTAAATTTATTGAGATCGGCAAACAGGCCGGCATCAATCACAGCTTCGGATACGGCTTATCGGTAGAAGTAGCAGATTTGAATAATGACGGATACGCCGATATTTATGTTGCGAATGATTATGCTGACAATGACTATATGTTCATTAACCAAAAAAATGGCACATTCAGGGATGAAGTCAAATCAATGACCAATCACGTATCACTTTTTTCGATGGGCTCCGATATAGCAGACATCAACAATGATGGATTCGAAGACATATTGGTAATGGAGATGTTGCCTGAAAATTACAAACGGTCCAAAGTGTCAATGCCCAGAATGGATGTGGAAGGTTTCTGGGCCATTGCCGACAGTGGGTTTCAGAAGCAGTACATGCACAATGTATTGCAACTGAATCATGGCAACGGCTTCTTCAGCGATGTTTCGCAAATGGCGGGTATTCAAAAAACAGAATGGAGCTGGTCTACATTGGCTTCTGATTTTGATAACGATGGTAATCGTGACATTTTTGTTGCCAATGGATACCGAAGAGATTTGTTTGATGGGGACATACAGAAGAAGCAGGATTTGTACATTAAAGCAAACATGCATAAATACAGCTCTTCAGAAGAAATGTTCGAGAAAGGGTTTAAAGAGTACATGGATATTTACGACCCGATTAAAGTAAGAAATTATTTATTCAAAAATAATGGCGGGTTACAATTTCAAAATGTTTCAGAAGCATGGGGTTTTAAAGACAGTACATTTTCCAATGGCGCAGCCGTAGCAGATTTTGATAATGATGGTAAGCTTGATCTTGTAATCAATAACCTGGATGGTGTAGCGGATATCTACCGGAATATTTCCGGTGCAAAGAATAATTTTCTGCGACTGAAACTGGAAGGGCCACAAAAAAATCCCGAAGGACTTGGCGCAAAAGTTTCGGTATACTATGACGGGAAAATGCAACAATTTTTTCAGCAAAAAACGGTTCGCGGTTACCTTTCCTGTAATGAACCTACTATCCATTTCGGGTTAGGAAAAAAAGATAAAGTAGATAGCGTTGTGGTGGTATGGCCAGATGGTAAAGCAAGTACTACGCAGAATATTAAAGTAAACCAGGTAGTAAAAGTAAACTATCAACAGGCGGTTTCCGGTATACATCATACCCGTCAATATGCACCCTTGTTTGCTGAAGCAACGGATCAATTATTGACCGTACCGTTTATTCATACAGAAAATAAAGTGAACGAATATGCCGATCAGGTATTGCTGCCACATGAATTCAGCCGTGATGGTCCCTTTGTGGCTACAGGCGATTTGAATGGTGATGGTAAAGAAGATTTCTATGTGGGAGGTGCCAAAGATCAGCCAGGTAGTTTATACATGCAGGAAAAAGGAAGATTCGTAAACAAACCGGTTCCGGTATTTCAAACCGATAAGAAATATGAAGATATGGGTGCCGCATTTTTTGATGCGGATGGAGACAAAGACCTTGATCTATATGTAGTAAGTGGTGGAAGTGAATACGATGAAGGATCTGTTTTTTACCAGGACAGGTTGTACATAAATGACGGTAAAGGAAATTTTGCAAAAGGAAGCTTGCCGGTTACTGCAGGCAGTGGCTCATCTATTGCTGCTTTTGATTTTGATGGCGATGGTGATATCGACATATTCAGAGGAGGAGAGGTAATGGCGCATCAGTATCCGCAGTCACCATTAAGTTACCTGTTCGTAAATGATCATGGAAAGTTTGTAAATAAAACAAATGAAATTGCCCCAGACCTGCTTAGGGCAGGAATGGTAAAATCTGCGGTATGGGCCGATCTGGATGGCGACAAAAAATGGGAACTGGTGATAACCGGAGAATGGATGCCCATTCGGGTATTTGCTTATAAGGAAGGGAAAATGAAAGATGTGTCTGGCAGTTTTGGACTACAAAATACAGAGGGCTGGTGGAACAAGTTAGTTGCAGATGATATTGATGGGGACGGAGACATGGATCTGATTGCCGGAAACCTTGGAGAGAATTATAAGTTCCAAGCAAGTATGCAAAAACCATTTGAAGTATACTCAAAAGATTTTGATGGTAATGGCACCAATGATATTTTTCTCGCCCGGCACTTAAAAGATAAGGATATCATAGTGCCAATCCGTGGTAGGGAGTGTACGTCACAACAATGTCCTATGATTGCTGAGAAATTTCCCACCTACTTGTCGTTTGCGGAAAGCGATCTCGGTGGAATATTGGGAGAAGAGCAACTGAAGACTGCATTGCACTATAAGGCGCATGTTTTTTCAACAGTCATTTTTGTAAATGACAAAGGAAAATTTACCATTAAAAAATTGGCGATGGAAGCGCAGCTGTCAACCGCTAACGGAATTATTGTGAAAGACTTTGATGGAGATGGAAAGAAAGATATTCTTATCGCAGGTAATAAGTTTGATGTAGAAGTGGAAACTACACCAGCGGATGCTTCTCCCGGGGTATTTATGAAAGGGATGGGTAATATGGATTTCAAGAGTTATAAGCCACTGGAGAGCGGTTTCTTTGCTCCATTCAATGTAAAAGATATCAAGCCTTTACAAATAGATGGGGGCTGGGCAATATTGGTTAGTTCTAATAATGATCGGCTGCGGGTTTTTAAAAGCAAACAATAAACAGCATTTGAGATTGGAAAAATAATGAAGGCCCTAATCAAATATCCTTTACACCTGGTTGCGCTATTGTTTCTTGTAAGCAGTTGCTCGGACACGCAAAGCAAACGTCAGAACCGCCTTCAGTTTTCATCCAGCCCTTATTTGAAGGAACATGCAGATAATCCTGTTGATTGGTACGAGTGGGGCGATGAGGCACTGAACAAAGCGAAACTGGAAAACAAACCACTGCTGATAAGTATTGGCTATGCATCCTGTCACTGGTGCCATGAGATGGAAAATGAATCCTTCATGGATACTGCAGTAGCAAGAATCATGAATGAAAAATTTATCTGCATAAAGGTAGACCGGGAAGAACGCCCAGATATAGACCAAATCTATATGAATGCTTTGCAGCTATTAACCGGTGATGCCGGATGGCCACTCAATGCGTTTGCGTTACCGGACGGAAAACCCTTTCATGCAGTAACGTATAATGATAAGAAGAGCTGGGTTAATTTGTTAAACGGCGTTTCAAAAGCATACGATAGTAAACGCAATCTAGTGGTAACGCAGGCCAATGCACTGCTGAATGGAATGGTTGAGCAGGATATTTCTTTCGTGGGAACAACACCCGGTAAAAGGGAATATATATCCGATGCTTCGTTGTTCAACAGGATTTATGAAAAAGCAGATATTGCGAATGGCGGGTTACAGGGTTCTCAAAAATTTCCTACACCCGTATTCATCGAATATCTGTTGCAGCACTATTACATTACACGCGATCCCAAAGCCCTTAGTCTGGCGGAAATTACTTTAAAAAAAATGGCGCTCGGCGGAATGTATGATCAGGTTGCAGGGGGCTTTGCAAGGTATACCACAGACAGCCTATGGCGGATTCCGCATTTTGAGAAAATGTTGTACGATAACGGTCAGCTTATCAGTGCTTACGCACACGCGTATCAGTTAACAAAAAACGAATTCTATAAAAGCAAACTGGCAGAAATTATCGGATTTGTTGAAGCAACCCTTGCAGCACCGGGTGGTGGATATTATAGTTCGCTGAACGCAGACACAGAGGATGGGGAGGGAATGTTTTATGCATGGCGCATGAAAGATGTTACAGGTATTGATCCATTGATTGCCGCATATTACCATGTAACAGAAAAAGGGAATTGGAAACCACCTCACAACATCTTATACGCAGATAAAACACCCGCTGAGTTTGCAGTAACCAAAAATATATCAACAGAAGCTTTTCTTGTGCGTCTTAATGAAACCAATAGCAGGTTGTTAAAGGAGAGAAACAAACGTACAAAGCCTTCTGTAGATACAAAGATTATTACGGCATGGAACTGTATCATGCTAAAGGGATATGCAGATGCCTATGCTGCAACCGGTAATGAAGGGTATCTTAAAAAGGCCATATCATGCACAGGATTTATTGAAAAAAACCTGCTTGGAAATGATGGAAGCCTATATCGGAATTTTAAAGATGGTAAAGCCAGAATAGCAGGTTTTCTTGATGATTATGCATGGGCGATCTCAGCGCTGATCCGTTTATACGAAATAAGTTTTGAAAGCCATTGGATAGAACTTGCTAAAAAAATTTCCGGCTATACAATCGCCAATTTTTACAACGGTAATACAGGATTGTTTTTTTATTCTGAAAAACAATCCGGACTTGTACTTAGAAAAACAGAAGTTTCGGACGATGCACTTCCTTCTTCCAATGCCCTGATGGCAAAGAACCTGTACCTGCTGGGTAAAGTGTATAATGACACTGCTTACACCGGTAAAGTGGCTATAATGAAGCAGTCGGTAGCAGATCGTGTAAGCAATATGCCAAGGTTCCATCTTCAGTGGTGTCTGCTAAATGAAATGGTATCGGGCAAATCTTATGAAGTAGCGATAACAGGAAAAGATGCCCTGGTGAAAAACAAAGAGTTGCAGCGATCTTTTTTGCCAACAACCATAGTAATGGGCAGTACAGAACAATCAGCACTTCCGCTTTTACAGAATAAGCTGGTTCCGGGGAAAACCATCATTTATGTATGCACTGATAAATTGTGTAAGCGGCCTGAAGAAGAAACCAGCCGGGCACTTGCACAAATAAAATGAATGGAAAATATAATTGTCCGAGATGGACTTTGGTATGTAAAGTGGAAGTATGTATGACAGTTTAGATTAGAGTGATCTAAAAAAATCGTATTCAAAATAGTGTAACAGGCCAATATTGTAAATATTTAAAAGTAATCAAAATGAAAATTGTAACAGGCGACAAGGAATTTTTTAAAGGAGTAGGGCAGGTGAAGTTTGAGGGAGTAGAAAGCGATAATCCTTTGGCCTTCCGGTGGTATGATGAGAATAAAGTAGTGGCTGGTAAGCCCATGAAAGAATGGTTACGGTTTGCCTGTGCTTACTGGCACTCATTTGTAGGTAATGGGGGTGACCCTTTTGGAGAACCTACGCATGTTTTTCCATGGGATGCAAAAACGGATGCTGTTGAAAAAGCAAAAGATAAAATGGATGCGGCATTTGAATTCATTACCAAAATGAATATCCCTTATTACTGTTTTCACGACGTAGACGTGGTAAACTATGGCAATGATATAGCGGAGAATGAAAGAAGATTGCAGGCTTTGGTGGAGTATGCAAAACAAAAACAGGCAGATAGTGGTGTGAAACTATTATGGGGCACCGCAAATCTTTTCAGTAACCGCCGTTACATGAATGGTGCCTCAACCAACCCAGATTTTCATGTACTGGCTCATGGTGGTGCACAAGTAAAAGCTGCCCTGGATGCAACCATAGCACTAGGTGGAGAAAACTATGTTTTTTGGGGTGGGCGCGAAGGATATATGAGTTTACTTAACACAAATATGCAGCGTGAGAAAGAGCATATGGCTAAATTTTTACACACAGCCAAAGACTATGCAAGAAGAAATGGATTTACAGGCAGTTTCTTCATCGAACCTAAGCCTTGTGAGCCAAGTAAACACCAGTATGATTATGATAGTGAAACGGTTATCGGTTTTCTGCGCCAGTATGACCTGTTGAATGATTTCAAATTAAATATTGAAGTTAACCACGCCACGCTTGCCGGTCATACCATGCAACATGAATTGCAAGTAGCGGCTGATGCAGGCATGCTGGGCAGCATTGATGCCAACCGTGGCGATTACCAGAATGGATGGGATACAGACCAGTTTCCCAACAACATCAATGAACTTGCAGAGATTATGCTTGTTATATTGGAAGCAGGCGGATTCGGAGGAGGTGGGATCAATTTCGATGCAAAACGCAGAAGAAATTCAACAGACCCCGCAGATCTTTTTTATGCACATATCGGAGGTATGGATGTATTTGCAAGAGCATTGATTGTTGCAGCTAAAGTGTTGCATACATCAGATTATACAAAAATCAGAACAGAACGATATGCATCTTTCGATAGCGGTACCGGTAAAGATTTTGAAGAAGGTAAAATTTCTTTGGAAGCGCTTCGTGATTTCGCAGTTGCCAATGGTGAGCCGGCTGTAATAAGTGGTAAGCAGGAATACCTTGAGAACATCATTAACCGTTTTATATAAATTATACCAATCAGACTTTACAAATGAGTGAGTTGTAAAATATCTAGATGATATTATTTGTAACGAAACGTACACCCTTCGTCGTTGCGAGGCACGAAGCAATCTGTGTTACAACATTCGAAGTGCAGATTGCTTCGTGCCTCGC